>JAEUSY010000025.1 GCA_016788295.1 Flavobacteriales bacterium | reverse complement strand
ACGCGGCCGGTGATGGGCTCGAAGTCGTGGATGCTGAAGGCGTAGGGGTAGTTGTAGCCGTCCCAGCCCACCACATCGAAGGGGTGGCTGGCGTACACCAGCTCGTGCAGCATGTTCTGCTTCTTCACCTTGATCACGAAGTCGCCCTTCTCATCGTGCGTCTCCAGCTTCTTCGGGCGGCGGATGTCGCGCTCGCAGAACGGCGAATGCTCCAGCAGCTGGCCGAACCAGTTGCGGTAGCGCTTCGGCGTATACATGGGGCGGTGGCTCTCCACGATGAAGAGGCGGTTGTCGCTGTCCTTGAACTCCATCGTGTAGATCATCCCGCGGGGGATCATCAGGTAGTCGCCGTACTTGAAATCGATGTTGCCCAGGAAGGTGCGCAGGGTGCCGCTGCCCTTGTGCACGAAGATCATCTCGTCGCAGTCGGCGTTCTTGTAGAAGTAGTCCACGCTCTTCGCTTGCGGCGCGGCGAGCACGATGGCCACGTCGCTGTTCACGAGCATGGTCTTGCGCGCGGCCAAGTGGTCCTTCTCCGGCTTGGTCTTGAAGCCGTGCAGCCGTAGCGAGCGCATGTTCTTCTCGATGGCGATCTTCGGCGTCAGGTCCTTCGGCTTGCCCAGCGCCTTCACCATGGTGGGGCGGTGCACGTGGTAGCTCAGGGTGCTCATGCCATCGAAGCCGATGGTGCCGAAGAGCTGCTCGTAGTAGTAGCGGTCCTTGCCGTCGCGCCGTCCGGCGGACAAGTTCTTGAAGACGGTGTGGCGCTTGTGGGGGATCTTGCCCAGGGTATGGTAGATCGGCATGGGTCTCGGCCTTAGGCTTTGGTTGGGACGGTCGTTGGGGCGGGAAATTTCCCGCCCTTACCTGGTCTGTTGGATGAGTTTCGTCAGTTCCGGGTGAAGGCTTCCTCCGGCCGCCAGCAATTCCTCCTCCTCCCGGATGCGCGCACGCAAGGCTTCCGGGTCGCGGATGGCCTTCATCCTGGAGCTGGCCGAAGGTCGTCCCTTGCGCCAGGCGCGCTGCACTTCGTCCGGCAGCAGGTGGATCTCGCGGCAGCTGGGGGTGCAGCAGTCGGCATACGTGGCGGCGCAGGACTCGCACTGCACCAGCAGCATGTTGCAGGTGTGCTGCTGGCAGTTGGTGATGCGGTCGCTCGGCTGGCCGCATTGGAAGCAGGTGCTCACCACATCGTCGGTGATGCGCTCGGCAAGGCGCCCGTCGAACACGAAATTCTGTCCCTTGTAGCGGCTGGGAAGGCCCTTGGCGCGCACCTGACGGGCATAGTCGATGATGCCGCCGTGCAGCTGGCCCACCTGCTTGAAGCCGTGGTGGCGGAACCAGGCGCTGGCTTTTTCACAGCGGATGCCACCGGTGCAGTAGAGCAGCACGGGTTCCTCCTTCTTGTCCTCCAGTTTTTCCAGCATCTCTTCCACGGCCCCGCGGAAGGTCTCGGCCTCGGGCAACAGCGCCCCCTCGAAGTGGCCGATGAGGCACTCGTAGTTGTTGCGCAGGTCCACCACGGTGGCGCCTTGCTCCAGCAGTTGGTTGAAGCGGTCGGCCTCCAGGTGCTCACCCACATCGCTGGGGTCGAACACTTCGTCCTTCAGCCCGTCGGCCACCAGCTTGTGCCGCACTTTCAGGGTCAGCTTCAGGAAGCTTTGGCCGTCATCCTCAACCGCGATCTTGAAGGGCACACCGCTGAACTCGGGACGCGCGTCGATGGCCTTCCGGAAAGCCTCGAAGTGGTGGGTTGGTACCGAGAGCTGGGCGTTGATGCCCTCATTGGCCAGGTAGATGCGCCCGAAAACACCCAGCGCCTCCCACTCGGCGTACAGTTCGTTCCGCAAGGCGGCGGGGTCGGCCAGGCGCACGTAGCGGTAGAAGCTCAGCGTGGTGCGGGGAAAGCCCTCGGCGGCCAGGCGGGCGCGCAGCGTTTCGGGACCGTATTTGTTGCGTAGTTCGTGGGCTTCCATCGTACCGGGCAAAGATAGCGGATCGCCAGGGGCGTTCAGGGGTTTGCGGGCGGTGGTCCGGTCCTACATTTGGCCCCATTCCAGAACCATATATGTCCACCAAGCGCATCCTCGTCATCGGCTCCAGCGGCCAGATCGGTACCGAACTCGTGGAAGGGCTCCGTGCCCGTTTCGGCAATGAGAACGTGGTGGCCTCCGATATCAAGGAGCCCCAGGTGAAGCAGGAGGGCCCCTTCGCCATGGTGGACGCCATGGACCGCCGGGGCATCGAGCGGATCATCGAGAAGCATGGCATTACGGATGTTTACCTCCTGGCCGCCCTGCTGAGCGCCACGGCCGAAAAGGATCCCGCCTTCGCCTGGAAGTTGAACATGGAGAGCCTCTTCATCGTGCTGGAGCTGGCGCGAGAGGGCAAGCTGAAGAAGGTCTATTGGCCCAGCAGCATCGCGGTGTTCGGGCCCACCACGCCGAAGGACGGCACGCCCCAGCAGACCGTGACGGAGCCCACCACCGTCTACGGCATCAGCAAGCTGGCTGGCGAGGGCTGGTGCCAGTATTATCACAAGCGCTACGGGGTTGACGTGCGCAGCATCCGCTATCCCGGCCTCATCGGCTGGAAGAGCGCACCTGGTGGCGGCACCACCGACTATGCCGTGCACATCTTCCACGAGGCCATCAAGCATGGCAGGTACACCAGTTTCCTGGGGCCGCAGAGCACCCTGCCCATGATGTACATGCCCGATGCCATCCGCGCCACCATCGACCTGATGGAAGCGCCGGCCGGGCAGGTCAAGGTGCGCAACAGCTACAACCTCGCGGGTTTCAGCTTTGATCCGGAGCAGATCGCCGCCGAGATCCGCCGCCACGTTCCGGGCTTCACCATCGACTATGCGCCGGATCACCGGCAGGCCATCGCCGATAGCTGGCCGCGCAGCATCGATGACAGCGCCGCTCGCGCCGATTGGGGCTGGAAGCCTGAGTACGACCTCCGCGCCATGGTGGACGACATGATGCTGAACTTGAAGCGCGAGCTGGGGGTGTAGCATTCCTTCGGAACACGCTGACCTGGAGGCTATCGCTGGCTTCGCCGGTCTCGGAGGGCAACCTTTTGACCCTGGATCCCGTTTCGCGTGCGGTTTGCAACCCACGAAACGCACGAGCCATGTTCCGTAGCAGCCTTTTCCTGGTCGTCACCATCACCCTGAGCCTTGGCGCTGCCATTGGGCCTTCGTTCGCCCAGGCCAGCACCGAAATGGACACCCTGAACCGGGTGGATGAAATGGGCCGCAAGCAGGGTTATTGGAAGTTCGTGGCCCCTGCCACAGAGAAGCCCGGCTATCCTGACGGTGCCCTGGTGGAGGAAGGACGTTATGCCAACAGCAAGCGCGTGGGTGTGTGGCGCCGTTACTGGCCTAACGGGAAAGTTATGAGCGAGATCAACTACCAAATGGGCCGCCCCAAGGGTGAGTACAAGACCTTCTATCCCAACGGAAAAGTGGAGGAGCAGGGCACTTGGGACCTTGACCGTAACACCGGGAAGTTTCAGCGCTGGCACCCCAATGGTCAGCTGGCCCAGGATTTCGTGTTCAACGCCTATGGGGTGCGCGATGGTGAGCAGAAATACTACCACGAGAACGGTAAGCTGGCCGTGCAGGTGACCGTTGAAGAGGGCAAGGAGGATGGCACCCTGAAGCGGTATACGGCAGATGGGCAGTTGCAGCAGGTCGCGGAGTTCAACGATGGGGTGATCAATGCGGCGAACAGCAAGTACATCCGTTCCGTTCCGAAGGCCGAGGAAGTAAAGGTGGACCCCAAGGCCCCTGCGGCCCCGGAGGTGAGCGCCACCGAGACCACCAATGCCGTGGCCTTCCGAGAGAACGGTTACAACACACTGTACGACCGTCAACTGCGCATTTCGCAACAGGGTGAGTTCGTGAACGGAAGGCTCTGGGACGGTAAACGGTACATCTACGACGCGAACGGCATCCTCAGTCGCATACAGGTTTACAAAGGCGGCCGTTATGCCGGTGATGCCGTGATCACTCCGGAGGACCTGAAGTAGGAGCGGCACTTCCCCCGGGCAATCTACCTTCGCAGGCGTTCCCCGAACGCCATGTCGAACTTGCAGAAAGGCCCGCTCTACCTCACCAACACGCTTACCCGGAAGAAGGAGGAGTTCATTCCCCTTCGTCCCCCGCACGTGGGCCTTTATGTCTGTGGTCCCACCGTGTACAGCGATGTACACCTGGGCAATGTGCGCACCTTCACCACCTTCGACCTGCTGTACCGCTGGTTGATGCACCTCGGCTACAAGGTTCGATACGTGAGGAACATCACCGATGTGGGCCATCTGGTGGGCGATGTGGACGAGGGTGAGGACAAGATCGCCAAACGCGCACGGCTGGAGCAGCTGGAGCCCATGGAGATCGTGCAGAAGTACACTAACGGCTTCCACGATGTGATGCGGCTCTTCAATGTGCTGTCGCCGAGCATCGAACCTACCGCGACCGGCCACTTGATCGAGCAGATCGAGATGGTGAAGCGCATCATCGAGAGCGGCTATGGCTATGAGGCCAACGGGAGTGTGTACTTCGATGTTCCCAAGTATGCCCAGAAGCATGCCTACGGCGAGCTCAGTGGTCGCAAGATCGACGAGCTCATCACTAACACGCGCGATACCGAGGGTATGGATGAGAAGCGCAGCCCATTGGATTTCGCCATCTGGAAACGTGCCGAGGCACAGCACCTGATGAAGTGGCCCAGCCCCTGGGGCGAAGGCTTCCCGGGCTGGCACCTGGAATGCTCCGCCATGAGCACCAAGTACCTGGGCCAGACCTTTGACATACACGGCGGCGGCATGGACCTGAAGTTCCCGCACCACGAGTGCGAGATCGCGCAGAGCGTGGCCGCCGACGGTCATGCGCCCGTACGCTATTGGATGCACGGCAACATGCTTACCGTGAACGGCCGCAAGATGGCCAAGAGCGAAGGCAACGGATTCACGCCCGAAGAACTGCTCACTGGCAACCACAAGCTGCTGGAGAAGGGCTACAGCGCCATGACGGTGCGCTTCTTCATGCTGCAATGCCACTACGCCAGCACGCTCGATTTCAGCAATGCCGCCATGCAGGCCTCTGAAAAGGGGCTTGAGCGGTTGATGGCCGCCATGGGAACGCTGGAAAAGCTGAGGCCGGCCACCAACGCCGATCCCGGGCAGGATGAGGCCGTTCGTGGTCTTGCCCAGCGCTGCCATACCGCCATGAACGACGACCTTAATTCGCCGGTGATGATCGCCGAGCTCTTCGAGGCCGTGCGACTGATCAACTCCGCCAATGATGGCAAGGTGGCCCTTGGTGCAACAGCGATCGAAGAGCTGCGTTCGCTGATGAATGCCATGGTGTTCGATGTGCTGGGCCTGCGTACCGAAGCGGCAGCAGCGGGCGACGATACCGCGCTGGACGGTCTGGTGCAGGAGTTCATCCGCATGCGCGCCGAGGCCAAGGCCAGGAAGGATTTTGCCGCAAGCGACCGGGTGCGTGATCAACTGGCGGCGCTGGGCATTGTACTGAAGGACACGAAGGAAGGCACCACATGGCAACGCGCATGAAGCACACACGCAACCTGAACGCATGGCCGCTATTGGTGGCGCTACTGGTGGTAGCGTGTACGCCCGATCCACCGGAGAGCACCACCGTGCCGGCACCCGCATTGCCGGAACTGCCGCCCGCGCCCGTGTTCGATGCCGATAGCGCGTACGCGTTCGTGAAACAGCAGGTGGACTTCGGTCCGCGCGTGCCGGGTACCAAGGCGCACCAAGCCTGTGCCGATTGGATGGTCGCCCGCCTGAAGGCCGCCGGTGCCGAGGTGATCGAGCAGACAGGCACGGTAACGGTGTACACGGGACAGAAGATGCCCTTGCGCAACATCATTGCGCGATGGAGACCCGAGGCCACGGATAGGATCCTGTTGTTGGCGCATTACGACACACGCCCTTACGCCGACAAGGACAACGTGCGGAAGAACGAGCCGATCGATGGCGCCAACGATGGCGGTAGTGGTGTGGGTGTCCTGTTGGAGATCGCGAGGCATTTGGCCGGCAAGGAACACGGCCCCGGTGTGGATATCCTCTTTACCGATGTGGAGGATCACGGCCAGCCCAGTGGTGCCATGTCGGGTGATGATAACGGCATTGATACCTGGGCCTTGGGCGCACAGTACTTCGCCAAGAACCCGCATGTGCCGGGCTACAAGGCGCGTTTCGGCATCCTGCTGGATATGGTGGGCGCCAAGGATGCCGTGTTTTATCGCGAGGCCATCAGCATGCAGTTCGCACCCGCCATTGTGGCCAAGGTGTGGCGCACGGCGGCGGCCCTCGGTCATGGCGAACGTTTTGTTCAAGAGACGAAGTATTTCGTGGGCACCGATGATCATGTGCCCATCAACCGCGACCTGCGGATACCCACCGTGGATGTGATCGAGTTCCACGAGGCATCAGGCTCTTTCCATCCCAGTTGGCATACGCATGCCGACAACATGGATGTGATCGATCGCGCCACGCTCAACGCGGTTGGCCATACCGTGTTGGAAGTGGTTTGGCGGGAACGCTGATCCGCTTTCCCTTCGCCGAAGCACTCCAAGCGAGGGGCGAACAAGTCGTGCGTGATCCACGGTGCCGGGTACTTTCACGGTCCATCATTCACCCGGACCATGAACAGGACCCTTACACTGCTTGCCCTGCTGCCTTCGGTAGCGTTCGGCCAATCACTCGTTTCCACCGCTCCACAGAACAGGACCGTACTGCTCGAGGATTTCACGGGCATCCATTGCGGTTACTGTCCGGAAGGGCATGCCATTGCCGCCGCACTTGAGGCCCAGCATGGTCCACGCATCGCCGTGGTGGGTGTTCATGCAGGGCCCTACGCCACTCCGGCCACTGGCGAGCCCGACTTCCGCACCGCTGCTGGAACGGACATCGATACCTATTTCACCATTGGTGGCTATCCCGCTGGCGTCATCAACCGCCATCTTTTCAACGGTGCTGATGATCTGGGCCGTGGTGCATGGGAAGGTGCGGTGAACGAAATGCTCGCCCTGCCTTCGCCTGTGAACCTAGGTGTGGCCAGTGCCTTCGATGCCGGTACCCGCGAACTGACCGTTACCGTGGAACTGCTCTACACCGCGAACAGTCCCGGCGGCGACGACTACATCAGTGTGCTGCTGCTGGAGAGCAACATCATTGGTCCCCAGACCGACTATGGTCCATCGGGCAACCACACCGACTACCAGCACAACCATGTGCTGCGTAGCTACATCACCGCAACATGGGGCGAAGCGGTGAACACCACCACGCAAGGCACGACATTGGTGCGCACGTACACCTTCACTGTTCCCGAGCAGTGGAACGTCGCCAATTGCGAGGTGGTGGCCTTCGTGAGCGAGGACCACAGCGAGGTGTACCAAGTGCGCGAGGTACCCGCCGATGGTGGCACCACCTTGGTGATCGGTGAGCTGAACGGCCCCGAACAGACCCACGTGGCAGGCAGCAATGGTCAGCAGAGCACCTTCAACAGCACGCTCACCAATGTGCTGGGTGGCGCGGCCGATTACCAAGTGACACTGACCAGCTATGGCTCGCCGGTGAGCTGGGTGAGCGCGGTAGCGGTGAATGGAACCCCCATTGCCAACCCCGGCACCATTGCCGTTGCGGATGCTGCCACAGCGAACATTGCTGTGCACGTGACCCCGAGCAACGCACCAGGGATCGGACGTTACCTCTTGTCCATTGCATCCATCAACGACCCGGGCGCACCTGTGCTCGAAGAGGAGTTCAACGTGATCAGCGGTATAACCGATCTTATTGTTACCCACACTGGCGCCGAGCCTTGGGAACAACTTTATCTGGATGGTCTCCAGCAGGCCGGCAACCAGGCCTTTGCGGCCACGAGCAAGGCGAAGTTCATGCGCTTTGGTGAGCAGGGCGCCCTTGCGGGGGTGAACAACCTGTACATGAACATCAGCTGGACCTTCCCCTCGCTCACCGACGATGAAGTGGCTGTCCTAACGGCCCACATGGATGCCGGTGGTGATGTGATGATCGCAGGCCAGGACATCGGTTGGGACCAGAGCGGTGCCACGGGCAGCTACGGCACACCCGCAACGCAGGCCTTCTTCGCATCGCACATGCATGCCACCTATGTGGCAGACGGCAGCAGCGCGAACAGCTCGGTGAACTTCTTCGATGCGGACCAGGTGTTCGGTAACCTGCCCAATAGTACAGTGGCGAACGTGTTCAACAACAACACCTACCCCGAGGAGATCACCCCGATCGCTCCGGCAGTGGGTATCCTGCACTACGGCACCAACGTGAACAAGATCGGTGGACTGCGCTGTGACAACGGCACGTACAAGGTGGTCTATTTCGGTGTGGGACCTGAGCAGATGAGCAACGCTGCTGTGGGTCGTGCCATGGTGCAGGTGAGCCACGATTGGTTCTACGGAGTGGTGGGCGTTGCCGAGTTCGAGGCCATGTTGGCCGATGCACTGGGCCAGGCTTATCCTGTGCCAGCTTCGGACCGCATCACCATTCCACTGAATGAACTGAAAGTGGCCGCAACGCTTGAAGTGTTCGACGCCACCGGTCGCTCGGTCATGCAACAACGGGTGGCCGCTGGCACCACGCAACTGGTGCTTGATATCGCCGGGCTTGAGATGGGCCTGTACCGCTATGCGCTGCGCACCGCCGAGGGAATGGGTAACGCCCGGGCCTTCCAGGTGGTCCGTTGAGCAAGAACGCATCCATGAGCGAAGCCCCTGCGATGAGCGGGGGCTTCGTCCTTTTGGAGTGGTGCAAGGTGCGGAACGGCATGCTGACCTACCAATGATGTCGGCGCTACCTTCGGCCCATGCCCGAGAATACCGACGTAACAACGGTCAACAGCACGGCCACGGAGGACAAGCGCTTGTTCCTGCTCGACGCCTATGCGTTGATCTACCGCGCTTACTTCAGCTTCATCAAGGCCCCGCGGATCAACAGCCAGCGCCTCAACACCAGTGCCGCCTTCGGATTCACGCTCACCCTGCTCGACCTGATCAAGCGCGAGAAACCCACGCACATCGCCGTGGTCTTCGATACCGCCGCTCCCACCGACCGACATATCGAACACACCGAGTACAAGGCCAACCGGCAGGAGATGCCGGACGACATCCGAAGCAATGTGCCCTACATACGCCGCATCATCGAGGCCTTCAACATTCCGGTGCTCGAGAGCGATGGCTACGAGGCGGATGACGTGATCGGTACGCTGGCCAAGAAGGCGGAGCAGGAGGGATACACCACCTACATGGTGACGCCGGACAAGGATTTCGGGCAATTGGTCACCGAGAAGATACTCATGTATAAACCCGGACGCGCCGGTGCTCCTCCTGAGGTATTGGGCCCCAAGGAGATCTGCGATCGTTGGGGGCTTACCACTACCGACCAGGTCAAGGATATCCTTGGCCTGATGGGCGATGCCGTGGATAACATTCCGGGTATTCCGGGGGTGGGGGAGAAAACGGCCATGAAGCTGGTGCAACAGTACGGCAGTCTCGAAGCCGTGATAGAGCATGCGGGCGAGATCAAAGGCAAGCTCGGCGAGAAGATCCTGGAGCACAAGGACCAGGGCATTTTCTCCAAGCGATTGGCCACCATCATCGTTGATGCGCCGGTGGACATCGATCACGATGCCTTGCACCTCGACCCGCCAGACAAGGAGAAAGTGAAGGAGGTGTTCAGCGAGCTGGAGTTCCGCAACCTGCTGATGTCCGTGCTGGGTGAAGAGGTGCAAGTGCAAAGCCCTACCGCGCCTGCAAAACGCACCAAGGCGACCGTGCCATCGGACCAAATGGACATGTTCGGAGGAAGTGATGAGGAGGCAGGAGAAGAGCCGGCCGTATCCACGGCCTTGGCTACGATACTCACCACAGCGCACGAGTACCACATTGCGGCCACTGTCGAAGAGCAGGAGGAATTGGCCCGTCTGTTGGCCGCCCAGGACAGTTTCTGTTTCGATACGGAGACCACCAGTCTGGACGAGCGGAACGCCGAACTTGTGGGCTTGTCGTTCAGCTGGAAGGCACACACGGGTTGGTATGTGCCCGTGCCCAATGACCGCGCCGAGGCGGAAACCGTTGTTGGAATGTTCAAGGCGGCCCTCGAGAACGAGCGCTCACTGAAAGTGGGCCAGAACATCAAGTACGACCTCATCGTGCTCGAAGGCTACGGCGTGCACTTGGCAGGGCCGCAGTTCGATACCATGCTTGCGCACTACCTCTTGCAACCCGAGCTGAGGCATGGCATGGACTACATGGCCGAGACCGTGCTGGGCTATCGTCCCGTATCCATCACCGAGCTGATCGGTCCGAAGGGCAAGGGCCAGAAGAGCATGCGTGATGTTCCGGTGGAACAGGTGGCCGCCTATGCCGCGGAGGATGCGGACATCACCTGGCAACTGTACGAGGCATTTGCGCCGCGCTTGAAGGAGGATGGTCTGGAGGACCTCTTCAGCACCATGGAGATGCCCTTGGTGCGCGTGCTGGCCGACATGGAAATGGAAGGTATTCGCCTTGACGTGGAAGCGCTCAAGGTGTTCAGTGAAGAGCTGAACGAGGATATCCTGAAGCTGCAGACCACGATCAAGGAGGCGTGCGGCAACATCGAGTTCAACATCGATTCACCCAAGCAGTTGGGCGATGTGCTCTTCGAGACCTTGAAGATCGGTGGCGAGAAACCTAAGCGGACCAAGACCGGACAGTACCAGACCAGTGAGGATGTGCTCGCGGAACTGGCCCATGCCCATCCAGTGGTGCCCATGATCCTGGACTATCGTGGTCTGCGCAAACTGAAGGGCACTTACGTGGACACCCTGCCCACCATGGTGGATCCCCGCACCGGGCGCTTGCACACCAACTACCGCCAGGCCGTTGCGGCCACGGGACGCTTGAGCAGCGAGGACCCCAACCTGCAGAACATCCCCATTCGTACCGAGAAGGGTCGGGAGATCCGCAAGGCCTTTGTGCCACGAGATGCGCACCACCGTCTGCTCAGCGCCGATTACAGCCAGATCGAGCTGCGGGTGATCGCACACATGAGCGGCGACCACAACATGCAGGAGGCTTTCCGCCACGGGCTCGATATCCACGCGGCCACAGCGGCCAAGGTCTTCAATGTGGAACTGGCCGAAGTGACCCGCGAACAGCGCAGCCGGGCAAAGGCCGTGAATTTTGGGATCGCCTACGGCCAGGGAGCCTTCGGCCTCAGCCAGAACCTGGGCATCCCGCGTGCCGAGGCCAAGCAGATCATCGATGATTACTTCGCCCAGTTCCCTGGGGTGCGTGGGTATATGGATGAACAGGTCGAGTTCGCACGCAAGCATGGCTACATCCGCACAATGCTTGGCAGGCGTCGTTACCTGCCCGATATCACCAGCGCCAACCAGACGGTGAGGGCCCAAGCCGAACGCATCGCCATCAATGCGCCCATGCAGGGCACTGCGGCCGATATCATCAAGATCGCCATGGTGCGCATCCACCGAAGTCTGATGGCCGAGAAGCTCAGCAGCCGCCTGCTTCTACAAGTACATGACGAACTTGTGCTGGACGTGCAACTTGAAGAGGCCGATCGCGTACAAGCGCTCGTGAAAGAGCTCATGGAGAACGCAATAGCATTGGACGTGCCGCTCGTTGTTGACATGAACATGGGGAAAAACTGGCTTGAGGCCCACTGACCCCCTTTCCCGAGCGATGGACCTTTACGCCAATTCTCCCCACAACCAAATGACCGCGATGCGATCGATCAAATGGCCGCTGCTCTTTGCAGCATTGGCCGTGTTCAGCGCCTGCGGAGGCGAACAGCCCCAACAGGACCAACTCCAGGTCGATAACGGCCAGGACAGCGCCTTGGTGGCCGACCGGATGAAGAAGACCAAGAACATCTTCTACAACATCCCTTCGCCCATGGAGACCGCTTCGTTGTTGAAGAAGGCAGGTGCCTCCTACAACGGGAAGATCCTGAACGATGTGAAGAACGTGGATAAGTACACGGCCGCCAGCAAGCAGGCCTTGAACCTGGGCATCTATGGCGCGGACCTGAGCTACGCCAGCGTGTTCAACCACACGCAGGAGAGCATGTTCTACACCTCGTGCTCCAAGAAGTTGGCCGACCGGCTGGGCGTAAGCAGTGCATTTAACGACAGCACGCTGGAAGCCATGGAACGCAGCCAGAACGATCGCGATGCCCTGCTCGATATCATCAGCGAGACCTACTGGAACGTTGACGGCTATTTGAAGGAGAACGGTCGCGACAACATCAGCGCGCTGATGATCGCAGGTGGTTGGGTCGAAGGACTGTACATCGCCACCCAAGTGGCCCGTACCAACAATTCACCCGAGCTGCGCCAACGCATCGCCGAGCAACGTCTGTCCTTGAAGGACCTCACCGGCTTGATCGCTTCATACGAGGTGAATGATCCAGCATTGAACGGTGTGAAGGCCGATCTCGAGGCCATTGCTACCCTGTTCAATGGGGTGGAGGACGCTGCTTCAGGGGAGAGCACGGTGACGACCGAGGGAAGCGTGACCGTTATCGGGGGTGGCAGTGCACAAGCCACACTGACCGACGCACAATTGTCCGCCATTCGCGACAAGGTCGCCGCCATTCGCAACACCTACATCAACTGATCGCCGCCATGCGCAACGTTAGGACCCCATTCGCTTCCATCCTTGTGGCTGGTGCGTTGTTCCTTGTAGGTGCCGAAGCTTCGGCCCAATGCCGCAGTTTTGCCAAGAACAAATGCGTGCCCGAACTGGCCCCGTACAAGTTCAACGAATCGTTCAACGCGGCACAGCTGGCTCCCGGTGAAGAAGCAGAGGTGAACCTCACCTTTTTCAGCGGACAGGAATATCGCGTGATGGTGTGCACCCACCCCATTCTCGGCGAAGTGAATTGGAAGTTGGTGGACGCCAACAATAAGGTCATCTTCGAGAGCCTGGCCGATGAACCCAAGCACCATTTCGACCTCAAAGCGGCCAGCACCATGCAAATGCGTGTGATCGTGTGGGTTCCCTCCAAGGGCAAGAGCGATATGGTCCACGTGGGCTGCGTGGCCATCATGGTCGGATTCAAGGAATGATCCACTCCGGTGGTTAATGCAGAAGGCCCATCCGCTATGGATGGGCCTTCTGCTTTTAACCGGGATCACTGGTCATTGGATCATCACCTTGCTTTTGCGCGCCAGGTCTGTACGGGCCTGGAATTGGAACACGTAATGGTCGGCGCTTCCCGCGGTCAACTGGATGGGTAGCTGCGCACGCCCCATTTCCTTGCCATCCTTATCGAAAGCCAGGGCCGATAATGTATCGTTAAAGGTCTTGTTAGCCACCAGATAGACCACCAACCTGTTCGTTCGGCCATCGGCATCCTGCTCCACCTCTTGGCTGCCCAGGCTTATGCCGTTCGTCCTCAAGCCTTCTGAAATGGAGACCTCAACGGCCAATGTCTCTTCCACACCAGTGGTCACTCCCTCCAAGACCTCTGATGCCGCTTTTCCAGCAATTTCACCACCCTTGTTCAAGGCGTCCTTGGTACCGTCGGCCACACGGCTGCAAGCTGCCAACAGCAGGAGTGTTGCCGCCAGCGTCACGATCCTCATCGCACCACCAATCGGCCCACCTCAGTACGTCCACCCTGTACTACTCGCACGAAGTACACGCCGCCCTGTAGCCCGGCCACGGGTACGTCCACACGCTGCTGCCCGGTCCCGAGCTGGCCTTGGAACACATCGCGAACCAGACGTCCGGTCACATCAAGGAGTTCCACGCTCACGCGGTCCTTTCCTGTGGCCACGAATAGGGCTTGAGCCACATCGGTTGCCGGATTGGGAACAAGCGTCAACGCTCCGCCAGTGTTGCTTAGCGTTTCTTCCAAGCCCACGGGCATGCCGTTGATGTTGATGTCATCGATATAAACGTTGTTGCCACCGTTGCTCTCCAGTTCGAACTTGAAGCGGAAGCGTGATGTATGGAAGCTCGTGCTAACGTTGTCCACGATCGAATACCCCCATTGGTCCGGTCCGTTGGGAACGAATGAACTGGAGGTGTTCGGAGCGGTCACGAGCACGTTCGTGGTGGTGTTGCTGCCACGAAGTGTTTTGCGCAGGCTCCAGGTCGCGCCACAGTTCGAGCTCACATAGAAGCGGAGGATGTCATCATTGGCGGCTGTGCGCTTTGCATAAGCATAGCGGAATGAAACGGTGATATCCGATGCATCGCTCATATCAAATGTACCCGAGACCAATTCATCCTTACGGCCAGACATGGCAGCCGTATTGAGGATACGCACGCTTTGCCCGCCGGTGTAAGCCGCAGCCGTGGTGGGCACGAAGGTGTTGTCACCATTCGGGTTCACGGCGGTCCACATATCAGATGGGAAGGATGACATGGATTCGAAGCCTTCGGTGAACGGTGCAGGCATTCCGGGGTCGGCCAGAACAGTGATATAGTTGTTCGCCGTGGTGTTCAAGGTATTGGTGCCATCGCTCACCGTTAGACCGACCTGATAAACACCAGGGGTCGTATAGGTGACCGTGGCCTGTGGGTCGGTACTTGTGCTCGGGGTTCCTCCGGGAAAGTTCCACGTGCGGGAAGTGATGCCATGGTAGCTCTGGTCCGTGTAGGTGACCGTTGTGCCTGCACAGATCGTCTGTGATGAGCCGCTGAATTCCGCAGCGCACAGGACCGGATCAATGCCGACCCCGGTAGCGGTCAAGTTGCTGGCCGTCCATAGCTGGTTGCGCTGTGCCGTTCCGGAATTAAGTGCGGCGAGCATGCGCGTCTTTTGGCCTTCAGTGAACATCTTGGAACAATAGGAGTACTCCATGTAATTCTCCACATTGTCCAACGATCCGCACGTGACGCCATTGGTGTTGCAGGAGGTCCAGCCGATGGTGTTCGGGGTATCGAAAACGCCATCATCGTCGCTGCAATTGGTGCTCAGGGCTGGCTCATTGGAATTGCCCCAAGTATGGGCAAGGTTGATCCAGTGTCCCACCTCGTGGGTGAGGGTGCGGGAACGTGAAGGGGAACTTGTTCCGATGCTGCCGGTGTAGTTATGCAACAGCACGATACCATCGCCTGCGGACCAGTTCGCAACAGCCGCAGGACGATATGTGTAGCCCGCAGCACCATCAGCCGAGGCGGCGACCCAAACGTTCAGGTATTTGTTCCGAGGCCATTGGATCAGGTCCTTCATGGTCTGCGTACCGTCGTTGGTCAATGTGGAGACCGTGCGCGTGATCCCTTTGGTGCAGTTGCCTTGGGGGTCCTTGCGGGCCAATCGGAACTCCACACCCACGTTGGCCACAATGCCCAGGAACGCGTCGTTCACGTTCTGCCAGTCAGTGTTCAGCTTGTTGAAGTCATCGTTCAGTACTCGGACCGCATCATAGATCTGCTCGTCGCTGATGTTCTCTGGTCCATTGTTGTGGATAATGTGGAACACCACAGGGATGATGTAAGCAGTTCCACCCCGCTCATCAGCAGTGAACTCGCGGGTGAACGCCTCCAATTCAGCTTCGGCTGCCTCAATACGGGCCAATTCCGCAGGGTCGTTGTGGTGGAAGCGCTCCAGTTTACCCAGGTCATTGGCACCGCATGGATGCACATTGTCCTGTTGTGCTAACAATGCGATCGTGGAGGACAGGCCGAGAACGAGCGAGAGATTTCGAAGGGTCATGATGATCAAGGGGTGCAGGTTTTCCGCAAAGGAGTCCCGAAACTACTTATCACGGTGCCAACTGAACGTCACAAACGCGTCGATCGTTCGGCCCATGCTGGTGATCCTGAATCCGTCCGCTCTCGCATTTGGGAGCACGGTTCCCAAACGAAAGTGCCGATTATGTTGGCCAATGACTGGAATGGATCGACCAATCGCGGTCACTCCACAGCAAGGCGAGTTGACATTTGGCCATTGTTGCCGCGCACAACGACGGAGTACATACCGGCGGGAACGCCGTTCAGCTCAATGGTGCTGCGCTCGCGAATGCCTGCCTGGCCGACCACGGTCTTCTGCTGAACGATCCTGCCGAGGCTGTCAACCAGTTCAACTTGGTATAGGCCACTGTTCATGGGCTGCCAAACGAGCACCGAATGGCCCGTTGCCGGGTTGGGGATCAGAAGCAACTCCGAACCACTGTTTACCAGTTGGTCCATGCCCACGGGCATGCCGCTGATGTTGATGTCGTCCAAGTACAATGCATTGCCACCACCGCTCTCGAACTCGAACTTCAACCGAAAGTTGGACGTGTGGTAGGCCGTGCTGATGTTGTTCACCGTACTGTAGCCCCATTGATCGGGGGCGGTTGGAACGAACGTGCCATTAACGATCCCTCCAGTGGTCAACACGTTCGTGTTGATGTTCGAGGCACGCAGGCTTTGGCGTAGACTCCAAGTGACCCCACAATTGTTGCTCACATATACACGCAATACGTCCTCATTCGATGGCGCTCGTTTGGCATAGGCGTATCGGAAAGTGATCGTGATGTCTTCCGCATCGCTCAGGTCGTAGGTGTTAGAGACCAATGCGTCCACATGGCTCCAATTCGCAGGGCCGTTCAGTAATCGGGTGCTGTGTATGCCTGTGTAAGCCGCTGCATCCGTAAGTGTGAAGGTGCCATCCCCATCAGGGTCTTGCGTACCCCAGTCGGCCGAGGGTAGAGCGCTCATGTTCTCGAAGCCCTCCATTACAGGCACGGCGGCACCGGGGTTCGCGAGCACGGTGATGTAGTTCGTTGCTTCAACTTCCAAGGAGTTGATGCCATCGCTTACCACGAGTGAGACAGGATAAACACCCGGAGAAGCATAGGTCACGGTTGGTTGGCTCGCATCAGAGGTGGCCGGCTGCCCTCCGGGGAAGGTCCATGCCCGCTGTTGAACACCATTGAAACTAAGGTCGTTGAATACTACAGGACTTCCAGCGCATACCTCCCGCAAGTTCGCCGTGAATTGGGCCGCACACAGGGTGGGGGTACCCAGTACGCCGGTCTGTTGCAAGTTGGCGGTCTGCCACAATTGATCGCGTTCTGCGATCGGCGAGGTCAGGGCTTGGATCATACGCTCGGCCTGGCCACGGGAGAACATCTTGGCGCAGTAGGAGTATTCCATGTAGTTCTCCACGTTGTCCAACGCGGACCCGCATGATGCTCCGCTAAGCACGCATGCGGTCCATCCTGAGGTGAGCGGAGTATCGGTCACCTCATCATCCTGAAAGCAGTTATCGGGTGTTCCGGGCTCGTTGCTATCACCCCAGCAATGCATCAGGTTGAGCCAGTGGCCCACTTCGTGGGAGAGCACGCGCGAGTGCGATACCGAACTTGTCCCAATGCTGCCCACATAGCTGTGGAGCAACACGATCCCATCGGCCTCGGGCCATCCATCAAGCCAGATCGGATAGTAGGTGTAGCCCGCAGCGCCACTGGCACTTGCCGCTACCCATATGTTCATATAACTGTTGCGTGGCCACTGGATGAGCTGGGTCATCTCGAAATCACCATTGTTGGTCTGTGTAGAGACCGTGCGTGTGATCCCGTTGGTACAGTTGCCCTCCGGGTCGAGTTGTGCCAAGCGGAACTCTATGCCCACGTTGGCCACCAGGTCCAGGAACTCTGGTCGCACATTGGTCCAGTCAGCGTTCTGCCGATTGAAATCGTCGTTCAGCACGCGCACGGCGTCGTACACCTGTGCATCGCTGATGTTCTCGGGCCCGTTGTTGTGGATGATGTGGAACACCACTGGTATGATCAAAGGGCCGCCACCTCCGCGAAGGATGCCTGGGTCGTGTGCTGCCAACTGGGCCTTGGCCTCCATGGCCCTTGCCGTGAATCCGGGGTGTTCGGCCTCCATGCGTTGCAGAACAACCGGGTCGTTGGACCGACAGGTGAAGCCCTGCTCCTGTGCAAATGAATGGAAGGAGGTGGAGGCCAAAGCAAAGGCCACTACGGCATACCGCATGGATCGTGGGTGAGGTTCAAGCGCAAGATAGCGTCTCGGATCACGGGCACGATAGCGCCACACTGTCCAAGACAATGCCTTCCTTGGATACCCTTCGTAGGGGTCAGGCCAAAGCCTTTTCCAGATCAGCGATCAGGTCGTCGGCATCCTCAAGGCCAACGCTCAGCCTGATCAGCGTATCGGCCAACCCGTTGCGGAGCCGCTCTTCCCGCGGAATGCTGGCGTGCGTCATGCTTGCCGGATGGCCCAGCAGCGATTCCACTCCACCCAGGCTTTCGGCCAGTGAGAACAGCTTGGTGCTGCTTAGCACGCGCGTCGCGTCAGCCATGTTGTCGCCTTTCAGCGTGAAGCTGATCATGCCACCGAAGCCGCGCATTTGCTTCACGGCCACGGCATGGTTAACGTGGGTTGTGAAGCCTGGCCAGTACACCTTGTCCACTTTCGGGTGCTTCACCAGCCATTCGGCCACGGCCTTGCCGTTCTCGCAATGGCGCTGCATGCGCAGGTGCAAGGTCTTCAGACCGCGCAGCACTAGGAAACAATCCATGGGGCCGGGGGTTGCGCCGCTGCTGTTCTGGATGAAGGCAAGTCGCTCGGCAAGCGCATCATCATTCACAACCAATGCACCCATCACCACGTCGCTGTGTCCGCCGAGGTATTTGGTCACACTGTGCATCACGATGTCCGCGCCCAGGTCGATCGGGTTCTGCAGGTAGGGGCTTGCGAACGTATTGTCCACGCTCAGTAGGCAGCCTTGTTTTTTTGCAATGGCGCTCAATCCGGCAATGTCGATGATGCGGAGCAGCGGGTTGGTGGGTGTCTCGGCCCAGATCAGGCGTGTGTTCGGGGTCAACGCGGCTTCCACGTTATTAAGGTCGCCCATGTCCACAAAATGGAATTTCACCCCGAAGCCCTCGAAGATCTTGGTGAACAGGCGATAGGTCCCACCATAAAGGTCGTTGGTGCTTACCACCTCGTCCCCTGGCTTCAACAGCTTCACAATGGCATCGATACTGGCCATGCCGGTGGCGAAACACAGACCGTGCTTGCCGTTCTCCAGTGCAGCCAGAGCGTTCTGCAGAGCCGTGCGCGTTGGGTTGTGTGTACGGCTGTACTCGTAGCCTTTGTGGTCGCCCGGTGCTGCCTGCACATAGGTGCTGGTCTGATAGATGGGCGTCATAATGGCCCCTGTGGTGGGGTCCGGTTCCACGCCAGCGTGGATGGCCTTGGTGCCGAATTTCATGCGAAAGGGAATGGGCGACGAAGGTAGGTGGAGGCGTTCACCCCTGCGTGTGCTGGCCCGTACGGCGCAGCCAGCGTGGCAGGATGAGGGTGCCCATGAACAGGTAGAGGTAATAGCTGAGCACGCGCCAGATCACGGCAATGGCCCCGATATAGCCGACCGCAGGCAGAAGATCGCGGAAGAACCCCGAGAAGGCGATCTCCGCCACACCGCTGCCACCTGGTGTGGGACTGATCAACAGAATGACCCACATGATCAGCTGGCGGGCGTACAACAGCAAATGGTCGTTCACTGTGAAGAACGCCGCCGCAATAAGATTGACCACCACGAAACGGTTGGCCCAGGAGAAGCAGGTCGCTGCGAACGCCTTGGCCCAGAAGTCCTTGGACTTGCCACGCAGCTCCTCGGAAGTGAGCACGATATCATCGCCCACTTTGATAACGGCCGGCCGCCACCGGCGAAGGAAGGGGAGCTTGAAGACGCGGAGCAACGCGAACTTGAACGCCCGGGGGCGGAAGAACACACCGTAGAATATGGCGCCCACAAGCACAAGGATGAAGAGGTAGCCGATCACGAAGATGGTCTTGATCGGCAGCCCCCAGAAGGCGTGGTCCAATTGGGCGGGGAAAAGGTTGTTCATACCGACCGCAAGGAAGACCAAGGGGACCATGATCACATAGAAGAGCTCATCCATCAGTGCGGTCACTAATACAATAGCGGTGGCTCGGCCCAGAGGGATCCCTTCGCGCCCGATGATGAACATGGCAATACCCGACCCACCCACCACCGATGGGGTAAGTGCGGAAGCGAACTCCCATAGGAACGTGACATTGAAGGATTGGCGCCAGGACAAGTGACCATCCGAGAGCACTCGCATGCGATAGATATAGCCCAGGTCCCTAAATGCGGTCGCCAAGAGGGCCATCAATAACCAGCCGGTGCTGTACCAGGTCCAATCAATGGTGCGAAGGATATCCCGTGTGGTCAGTCTGCGGTATTCACCACTGCCATCCTGCACGGCCACGAACTCCTTGGGGTCGGCCAGGTCGGGAATGTTGTTCTTGTTGGTATCCACCCAGGAATAGGTGCCGCCACCGTTCAATGCACGCTCAAAGCGTTCCTTGCCCAGGTCGCGCCACAGCAGCCAGCCTGCGGCCAACATGCCGATCAGCACGGGCACAAGCACCTTGCGCATCCGGAAGCGCTGCCGAATGTCCTGTTCGTCCGTTCCCTTCACCACCTCGCTCATCCGGTAGTTTTGCGGCCTGTATTCACCGACGGCCCTAAAGGTATCCGTTCGGCCGAACGATGCACCGGACCACTCGAGCCCACCTCGCCCTATTCGCGGTCAACTTCATCTACGGCGTGAACTATGTCGTGGCCAAGGGACTCATGCCCAATGTCATTGGTCCGTCCGGGTTCATCGTGCTTCGCGTTATCGGTGCCACGGCGCTTTTTTGGTTGTTAAGGGCCTTCATGCCGGAACGCGTATACCGGTCAGATATGCTTCGGCTGGCCTTGTGCGCGGTGTTCGGTGTGGCGTTGAACCAGCTCATGTTCTTTCATGGGCTCATGCGCACCACGCCACTGAACGCGAGCATCATCATGGTGGCCACACCGATCCTTGTGCTGGTGCTCGCTGCCGTGCTGATAGGCGAACGGGTAACACCTCGCAAGGTGTTTGGTGTTGCGTTGGGCGCCGCCGGTGCATTAGCTCTCATTTTCCTCAAACCATCCGGGGTGCAGGCCGGGGCTTCCACCTTGGGCGATCTCTTCATTCTGGTCAATGCCACCTCCTATGGCCTTTACCTCGTCATGGTGAAACCGCTGATGCGGAAGTACACCGCTGTCACGGTCATGTCCTGGTCGTTCCTATTGGGACTGTTGTTGGTAGTCCCATTCGGCTGGTCCGAGGTAGTGGAGGTCCAATGGTCCGCGTTGACCGTTCCGGTCTGGATCGCGCTGGCCTTCGTTGTAGTCATGGTGACCTTCGTGGCGTACCTGATGAACACCTGGGCGCTTGCGGTAGTGTCGCCCAGTGTGGTTGGTACGTACATCTATATGCAGCCTGTCCTGGCCGCTGTGTTCACCTGGTTGTTCGTGCAGGTCGGCGCCGACCGTCTTGGTATTCCGGGTCAGTATGATGCCGCGTTGGGCTGGCCCCAAGTGCTCTGTGCAGCTGCCATTTTCATGGGCGTACATCTTGTTAGTAGGAGCGATCGCGAACAACAGGTGCAGCGTTGAACGCGCCGCTACCTTTGCGGCCATTCTATCCGCATGTTGCGATCAATGACCGGTTTTGGCCGCGCCGAGGGTGTGGTAAAGGAGCGTAAGGTCACCGTTGAGGTGCGCTCGCTCAACAGTAAGCAGCTCGACCTTCTGGTGAAGGTGCCCGGGTTGTACAAGGACCGCGAGGCGGAGCTGCGGCAGTGGGCCGGGGAACAGCTTGTGCGTGGTAAGGCCGAACTGGTGGTGCATTGCGAGCAGCAGCAATTGGCCAAGCGCACCAGTTTCGACAAGGCGCTTATTCAGGCCTATTTCCAGGAATTGAGCACGATCGCGGCCGAAGTGGCACCGGGTGAGCGCACCGATATCCTTGCTCAGGTGCTCCGACTGCCTGATGTTGTGAGCACCACATCCGACCGCGCCGACGATGAGGAATGGAAGGGTGTGCTGTCACTCGTCAGACAGGCAGTGCAGGCGTTCGACCAGTTCCGTGGCAGCGAAGGCGGGCGTTTGGAGCAGGAGCTTTCACAACGTGTCGCATTGATCGGCCAGTTGCTCACCGAAGCGGAATCGTTGGACCAAGGCCGTGCGGACCGCACACGCGAAAAGCTTCGGGCACGTCTCGCGGACCTGCAATTGAACGTTGACCAGGACCGCTTCGAGCAGGAACTCGTTTACTACTTGGAGAAGCTGGACATCACCGAGGAGCGTGTTCGGTTGCGCTCGCATTGCACCTATTTCATGGAGACCCTTCAGGCTGATGACCAGCAGGGCCGCAAACTGGGTTTCATTGCGCAGGAAATGGGGCGAGAGATAAACACCCTCGGATCGAAGGCGAACGATGCGGCCGTGCAACGGTTGGTCGTGCGTATGAAGGATGAGCTGGAGAAGATCAAGGAGCAGGTGTTGAACGTCCTTTGAACGCCATGATGGAAGCGCCCCGAGGCAAGTGTGTCATCCTTTCCGCCCCTTCAGGTGCGGGCAAGACCACCATTGTGAAACATCTGTTGGCCCAGGACCTGCAACTGGCTTTCAGTGTGAGCGCCACGACCAGGCCACCCCGCAATGGCGAGGTACATGGGCGCGATTACTACTTCATCAGCGAGGCCGAGTTCAAGGGCAGTATTGCGGCGGGCGAGTTCGTGGAGTGGGAGGAGGTGTACCCCGGCCGTTATTATGGTACTTACCGTAGCGAAGTGGAGCGGATCTGGTCCGAAGGCCATCATGCCATCTTCGATATCGATGTGATCGGTGGTCTGGACCTCAAGGAGATCTACCAGACCCGTGCGCTGGCCGTGTTCGTGAGCCCGCCATCTGTGGAGGCACTGGAGCGCAGGTTGCGCGACCGTGGAACCGAGGATGACGCCAGCTTGAAAGTGCGGGTGGAGAAGGCCTTGCACGAGCTCTCCTTCGCGGACCGCTTCGATGCCACCATTGTGAACGATGACCTTGAAGTGGCCTGCAAGGAGGCCGTTGAACTGGTCCGCCTATTCCTGTTCTGATGCATATCGGCTGCCTCTTCGGGACCTTCGATCCCCCGCACATGGCCCATGTGGCCATCGCAGAGCACATGCGCAAGGCACGTTCGCTCGATCAGGTGTGGTTCGTGGTAACCCCACAGAACCCCTTCAAACAGGACAAGGTCCTTAGTCCTGACCACCATCGTTTGGCCATGATGCGGCTGGCCGTTCTGGGTCATGAAGGTCTTGTGGCCAGTGGGTTCGAGCTGGACCTGCCCAAGCCCAATTACACGTCGGACACCCTGCGTTTCATGCGTCAGCGCTGGCCCGATAACCGCTTTGAGCTGATCATCGGAAGCGACAACCTCGCGAGCTTCCATCGTTGGAAGGACCCGGAGGACATACTGGAACACCATCGCCTGTTGGTATACCCGCGCGAAGGGTTGAAGGATCATCTGGCCGCCACCATCTTTCATGGTCACCCGGGCATACAGATCGTTGCCGATGCTCCGCTGATGCCCATATCCGCCACCGGGATCCGCGAGGACATCCGGTCGTGGCGCGCTGTTGACGACCGCCTTTCACCGGCGGTCATAAGCTACATCAGGCAGCACGGTCTCTATGGTCAGTGAACGGCCGAGGTCTCGCTGACGCCGGCCGTGTGCATCAGGTGGTTGCGAAGCACCTTCACGGCCCGCTCGAACCCGAGCTCGTTCACCACGTGCAGATCGCACAAGTGCCGATAGGGTAGCAGGTAATTCCGGTAGGCCGGCAGCACATGGTTCTCCCACTGGTACAGGATCTCGTCCGATCCATAGCCGCGCTCCTTCGCATCGCGTTTCAGTCGGCGGTCCAGTTGGGCGCTTTCGCTCGCGTCGATGAACACCCGCAGGTCGAACAGCTCGCGGATGGGCTCATGGTGGAGCACGAACAATCCTTCCACCAGGATCACAGGCGCTGGCCGCAGCTCAATGGTGCCGGGTTCGCGACCCTCCTGGTTGAAGGTGTATTCCTTCTTCTGTATCGAGCGGCCGCTCAGCAGTCGTTGTAGGTCAGCGGTCAGCCCGTCCAGGTCAACCGCTGTGGGCAGATCGAAGTTCACTTTCCCGTTGGGGTCAACGGCCTGCATCTCCTTGGGGTGGTAGTAGTCGTCCTGGGACACTACGCACACACTATCGGCGGGAAGGCTGTTGCGGAGGGCGCGTACCAGGCTGGTCTTGCCCGATCCGCTGCCACCGGCCACACCAACGAGGTAGGCTCCGCGATGCATCGATGGCAAAAATAGGCGCTGGAGGGTGATGTATCCGCCGTATGCTTGCAGGTCGCTGAAGTTTGGCACGGCACTTGAAAGTCACTCCCGCACAACATTGAACCATTACGCCATGAAAGCCCCCATCAACCTCTACCGCTCATTGAAGCTCCAGGCCAAACGCCTACTGCTCGCCGGTGATGTGGACCGGTATATGGATACCCTGCGACGCCTGCATGAACTACGGCGCAGTGGAGGTGCGGCCATGGCATGAACATGGAGGGTGCCCATCCAGGGGTGGGTGGGCGTCATGGGGCAGGAGCCCGGGTCTGGTGAAAGTGCGACGGGGTGCCATGTGCGCCCCGTCGTCGTTCAAGGATGTCCGGTCCAATGCGGGTTCCAGCTCTTTTTTCGTTCGGACCGGATCTTTTTGGTCGATACCGCCGTAGAAGGCCACATGACAAAGAAGGACAAGATCGCCTTCATAAAAAGCAGTAAGCGCAAAACGCACGTCTACCAGGACCTGACCCGGTATTCGGACGAGCAGCTGAACGGTGTGATCCGGGAGATCGTGCAGGGGCTGATCCGCGAAAGTGAGATCATTGCCAATGCCTATATCAACGGCTACCGATAGGATGCTCTTGCGTGCGCACTGCTGAAGGCAGGGACCCACAGGTAACAAGGCCTCGCACCAGTTGCGGGGCTTTGTTACGTTCGGGCCATTCGTTCAGAACAGGAATGAGAACCCGTTCTCCCAGCGGTAGTTCAGGGTGGGGATACCCGGGGACATGCGCGTGTCCTTTTGCAGGTTGATGCGTGTCTCCACACGGAACCGGTCCATTGCCCGCACCTTGAACTGGCCTTCCACGGCCACGCGATGGTCAGAGGCGTCACCCACCTTGGGCTGGTAGTACACCACTGTGGTCGGCTGCACATGAGGCTCCCATTTGAAGGAAAGCGCTGTGTATGTGCTGGATCGTAGAGCATCCTCCCGGATAACGTTCTCCATGTCCACCTCATGCTCATAGAACAAGGAAGTGCCAATGGCCAGCCGGAACACTTCCCCGTTGCGGGCCACGAAACGAGGCCCGGCGCCTATCATCCAGCGCGAATCGATCCGCAAGGGTTTGTTGTACTGGAGCTGCGTGTAGGCCTCCATGCTCCATGCCCCCTTTAGCACTTGGGCGTAGCGCATGTGCTGGAATCCGGTGTTGCGGAATGCGTTCGTCTCCACACGGTCAACCGTGAAGTCGGTCACAAAGAAGGCCGAGTGCTTGTCCTTGATGTACTGCACGCCGCCATTGGCACCCAAGGCGATACTGCGTTGGGTGTTCTCCGTAACGCTGAACCGGAACGTGGCATAGCCGCTCCAACGGGCGGTATCGTTGTTGAAGCGCTTGTTCTCAATGTTCACCACCTGGGCCTTGCCGACCATGGGTAGCGCAAGGATGAACAGGAGGAGCCAGCGATCCATGGGCCGCGAAGTTCGCGATCGGTCCGAAATGCGGTCCTTGACCCCGTGCGTGGTCTTACATTCGGGCCATGAGCCATTTCCCGACCAAGCGTTGGCGGTTGAAACCTAAACCGGACCCCGAGGCCGTGGCGGCGCTGACGCACGACCGTTGTCCGGATACTGCTGCCAAGCTTCTCGCTCAACGCGGTATTGCCGACCCCGCTTCCGCATCCGTGTTCTTCAGACCTGCGCTGGCCCAGTTGCACGATCCGTTCCTGATGGCGGATATGGCCAAGGCCGTGGAGCGTGTGGAACGTGCGCTCGGCGAGAACGAGCGGATCATGGTCTATGGTGATTATGATGTGGACGGTACCACGGCGGTGGCCTTGGTGTTTTCATTCCTCAGCCGGTTCACGGGCAACCTCACCTTCTACATCCCTGATCGCTATGCCGAGGGGTATGGCATTTCGTTCCAAGGGATCGACCATGCGTTAAAGGACGGAGTGTCGCTCATCATAGCACTGGATTGCGGTATCAAGTCCATCGACAAGGTGGCCTATGCCGCTGAACGCGGAGTGGACATGATCATCTGCGACCACCACCGACCTGGTGATGTACTACCCGCAGCGGTGGCCGTGCTTGACCCCAAGCGCGATGATTGTCCTTATCCGTTCAAGGATCTCAGTGGCTGTGGCATCGGGTTCAAACTGATGCAGGCGCTCGCTCAGCACAACAACATCCCGCTCACCGACCTTTTGCCACTGCTCGATCTTGTGGCTGTCAGTACCGCATGTGATATCGTTCCGGTGAACGGTGAGAACCGTGTGCTTTCCCATTTCGGGTTGAAGCAACTGAACGACGAGCCGCGGCCTGGTATCCGTTCCATGATGCACATGGCCAACGTGAAAAAGCAGTTGAGCATCACGGACCTGGTCTTCACGATCGGACCACGTATCAATGCCGCCGGCCGGATCGAACATGGTCGACAAGCGGTAGAGCTATTGCTTTCGCACGACCAGAAACAGGCTGACCAGATCGCGTTGCGCGTTGATGGCAACAATGTGCAGCGCCAGGCCTTGGACAAAGAAATGACCCTTGATGCCTTGGACCTCATTGCCGGTGATGAGGCTCTTCGGGATGCATGGAGCACCGTGGTGTTCAATGATACCTGGCATAAAGGCGTGATCGGGATCGTGGCCTCGCGTCTGGTCGAGCGGCACTACCGCCCAACGGTGGTATTGACCGAAAGCAATGGCAAGGCGGTCGGTTCTGCGCGCAGCGTGAAGGGCTTCGATGTGTATGAGGCGATCAATGCTTGTTCGGATCTGCTGGAACAGTTCGGTGGACATATGTATGCGGCAGGTCTTACCATGGCGTTGGACCAAGTGGGTCCCTTCCGGGAGCGGTTCGAGCAGGTGGTGCGCGGTACGATCGCTCCTCACATGCGGATCCCTGAAGAGGAAGTGGATCTCGAGATAACGCTGAAGGACCTCGACCAGCCTCTGGTGCGGATCCTTCACCATATGGCGCCATATGGTCCGGCGAACATGCGTCCAGTATTCCTCACCCGAGGATTGGTGGATACCGGGAATGCACGGCTCGTGGGCGACGATCATATTAAAATGTGCCTTTGTCATCCGGATGAGCCCAAGCGATGGTTTGATGCCATTGCCTTCAAGCAGGGCCGGTACATGGAACTCGTGAAGAGCGGAAGGCCTTTGAGCGTGCTCTACACGGTGGAGGAGAATGAATGGAACGGGCGCCGTACCGTGCAGTTGAACATCAAGGATATCAAACCCGGCGTGGACGATCTTTTGGTGCAGGATCCCATGGCCACTACTGTTCTTCAGGCGAACCACTGACCCCTCGACGGTCCGCTTCTACTTTCGATATCGATGATACAGCCCCACGACGATGATCATTTCATGAGGCTTGCGCTGCGTGAAGCTGAACAGGCCTTCAAGGTGGATGAGGTCCCAGTGGGTGCGGTGATCGTTTGCACGGACCGCATCATTGCACGTGCGCACAACCTGACCGAGCGGCTCAATGATGTTACTGCTCACGCCGAGATGCAGGCCATTACTGCGGCCGCTGAGAATCTGGGTGGCAAGTACCTGAAGGATTGCACCCTGTACGTGACACTGGAGCCTTGTGTGATGTGCGCGGGTGCGCTGCACTGGGCACAACTCGGGCGGGTCGTTTTCGGTGCATTCGACGAAAAGGCCGGTTACAGACGCATCGGTGGCAGGTTGCTTCACCCGAAGACCAATGTGACAGGAGGCGTGCTCGAAGCGGAGTGCGCGGATTTATTGAAAGCGTTCTTCAAAAAGAAGCGCTCATTGTAGCGGTTCGTTCAAGAGTGCTGCTATCGCATTAAGCGAACGGGCCGCATTGCGCGGCCCGTTCTGTCATTCAGGTAGCGTTCAAGGCAGTCGTTCAAGCCTGATCAACGTGGGTATCACCCCGCCGATATTCGTAAGGATCGGGTCCCTGTCGTTGTTCTCCCCAGTATACCGTATCACTCCGTCCATATTGACGTCCTGTGCATGGTAGCCAACCGCTGAGGTATTCGTCGGGATGGTGCCACCGATCGCTTGCAGCACGGCGTCGCGGTCATTGTTGGTGCCGGTATAGATAAGGCTGTTGTCTCGGATCACATTGCCAGCCCAAAGGGCCGTTCGTGCACCAATGGTCTTCTGCGCCTCCGTTCCAAAAGTGATCGTGCCCGCTATGGTCAGATCGATCACGGTGGCCGAACCGGTCAGCGCCACCGGTTCGCTGGTCATACAGCCCAAGTGATTCCTGTGGCGAACGGCCACATGATAGCTACCTGGAGCCGCGAGGAAGCTCACAGGTGATGTGCCGTCCTTGTCCACCACATCGCCATCACGTTGCAGCAGTGCTGCCCGCGTGGCCACAATGGTGGTCGGTGTGGCCGCGTTGCGGAGCTCGACCAGGACCCAGTCCACAATGGCATCATTGCCGGTGGTGGTCAGCACGGAAGCACTGATCGATTCCCCGCCACCATTTCCGGCCTGCGTGAAGCCCAGTGCTGTATAAGGTTCTTGAAGGGGGACCTGGCCCGCGACCCTTAGGTCGTCGCGCATTAAACCGGTCGCTTGAACGTATGGTCCTTCCAGCAGCATGTCCAAAGCGAGTTTCACCCCGTTGTTCTCGATCGTCACATTGTCCAAGTAGAGGAAATTGCCGTAACCATTGATGGCGGTGAACCGCACGAGGATGGAGCTTCCATCATATGCGCTCAGGTCAATATCAGTGAGGCGCCACTGTGAACAATTGGAAGGTGTCCAAGCAGAAGTTGCAGCCGGGGCGGTGGCCAGCACGGTTCCGCTCTGGTCGAACACGCTCGTCCACGTTGCACCGCAATCCGCGCTCACGTCCACGCGCATGCGGTCCTCGTAACCCGAGGAGTAGATCACATAGGCATGGTGGAATTTCAAGCGAGTGCCCGCTGAAGCGCTCAGGTCGATGATGGGTGAGATCAGTCGGTCCTCCTGGTTTGTCGCGCTGTAATTGTAGAAGTCGATGGACCATGCGCGGCTGCTAGCGCACAAAGGGCCATTGGTCAGCAAGGTATTCCCCCACGTGATAGAGTTGTCCGGGTTCTGCCGTACCCATCCGCTGGGTGTTGCCGACCCGCTTTCCAGGTCCTGCACGTAGTCGGTGGTCACGGTGGTGCTCGCTAGCAAGCTTACCGAGCGGGTCTGCTGGTCATTGGAGGTGAGCTGGTCTCCGGCCAACGCAGTGGCCACGACAATGCTGAACGGACCATTGCCTATGAGCTGGGCCGGTTGGCTGAAGGTGAAGGTGGCCAAGGCGCCACTGCCGATCGTTCCTGTGAAGGTCTCAGTTACTGGCGTACCACCGTTCACAATGTAGCTGACGGGGAAGTTGCTCTGGGGCTGGGAACCGGAATTGCGGATCTGCACCACTACTGGTGTGGTCAATCCAGGGCAGCTGAACAGCTCGGTAGCTGGAGCGATGATGGCAGACACACCAACGTTATTCGGTACAGGTGTATCAAAGGCTTCTGTTTGATCCGTTCTGCTCGTGGTCGATCCTTGAGTAGCGCTTGCGCCCAAGCCACGGCGTGCGAATGCGGCCCAGATGTAGGCTTGGTTCGCTCCGCCGTTGTTGATCTGGTCTGCTAGTAGAATGGCATCGCGACCATCGATAAAACCAGGGTTACAAGGGGTCAGCTTCAAGCCATCGATCACGAGCTGCATGGCGATATTGTTGCCTCCCGTGCCGTTGTAAATGTCCGGGTCAAGGCCGTAAACACCGATCAACTCCCAGGTCATTTCCCAGAGCATGGTGCACCACACGAAGCCGATGCCATGGGGTTGTGAAAGCGACGTGTTGTTCGTTGCTGCGTAGGTGTAATTGTTCACGCCGAAGCTGGTGCTGTAGCGCGCGGGGCGGATACCGGGACCATTCGTTGCCTGGTTCTGCACGTAAGTGCCAATGCCACGGCCATCAGTGCCCAGGTCCCCGGCCTTGATCGTCATCACCAGGCCGAAATAATCGCTCCATCCTTCGCCCATTTGTTCGGCATTGCCCAAGCAGCTGGCGTTGGCCGGTCCACCAACGAGCCTGTTGCTGATCCCGTGGCCATACTCATGGGCGATCACACCATTATCGAGGTCACTTGTACGGTCAGGGTTGGCCGGTGTCCACACGAACATCTGCATGCGTGGGTTGCTACCGTCAGGAGGTGTTCCGAAGTTGGCATTGTTCGTTCCACTGCCATCAAGTGCATCAGCGAATACAAAGTCGTTGCCCACACCGCCTCGTCCATAGTTGTTCTGTTGGAAATTCCCGGAAGCCTCATTAAAGCCGTACTGGTACCAAACGTCATGCATCAGGTTGTTCCAGTAGAACAGGTTGGTGATGGCAGCGCTCTGGTAGTTGACCGGCGTTTGGGTGAAATTGATGGGAAAGTCGAAGTCGAGCGTGGCACCGCCATCCGGACTGAATCCGCCTGTGTTATTGGCATCCGCATCCTCCTGCGCCTGCACATTGTTCCCTTTGGTGATGGTATGCTCTGCACCGGCGGATCCATTGGTATCGTGCCAACCCAATGGCGATGCGATGCCTCCGGCCGTCCAAGGTGCGTTCTGAAGTGTGCGCGCACCATGGCTCGGGCTTTCAAGTGGCCACGCGAACACGTTGTAATCGTTCGGTGCAAGTGGGGCCGGCGCTTCTTCAGGGGCGATCCGTTCGGCCGGCACATGCGCATGATCGTGGTCGACATCGAATGCGCACTGGCTCACCCAGTCGTTCCGCTCCAGCTCGGCACCGGTCTCGGCATCGATACGTACGTTCCACCAATGGGATCCATCCGGCGTATAGTGGTTCACGTTCCAAGCAAGGCGAAGGCCGCTGCCTATATGTACGTAGTAAAGCTCTACCACCACATCGTTGCCGCTGGTGTTGGTGCCATCATAGCGGTAGCGCTTGCCACCGTTCTCCGTGGTCAAGAGCTGCGGGGACGGTAAGCCGGGCATCGTTCGTGACCATACAGTGGCCAGTGCCTGTGTGGCGGACACCTTCGGAGAGACCGTGTTCACGCGCTTGGCTATGAACGGAGCGGCTCCGTTGTTCACCTTCAATAACGCGTTGTTCGGACCGCGATGGATGGCAATATCTCCGTTCCAGACTTCAATGCCTTGCCAACGCTGGCGGAGATATATGTGCCGAACGCCATTGTGTTCCGTGGTATAGTTGTCCTTTTCCACCAGATCTGCCAGGTCCTGTTCCAGGAAGCCGGAACGGATCAATTCGGTCTGCACATCGGTCGGAAGGGTGGCGCGTTTTTCCTGGGCGTTCGAGGTGAACGGAAGTGCGAGCGCGAGCAGGGGCAGGAGGGAGTATCGTAAGGCCATGGGGAGCTTTGGGAGGTCCAATGTATCGGAAGGACAAGCCATCGGGCAAGTTGGTTCACTGGCTCTATGGGGATCCCAAGCCGGTTTGGTCGGTAACGGCCCGGCTGCCGGTCATTGTAGTTTTGTACCCACTTACCAACCGGCGCCGAGTGTTACCGCGCTGGAACAAATCCCGAAACACTGATGTATCCCCCTGAGCTTGTAGCCCCCATGAAGACCGACCTGACCAGTGTCGGGTTCGAAGACCTGAAGACCCCCGAGCAAGTGGACAAGGCCCTGATGCAGTCAGGCACCGTGCTGTGTGTGGTGAACAGCGTGTGTGGTTGTGCGGCCGGTGCCGCACGTCCCGGCGTGAAAATGAGCCTGCGCTCCGATAAGCGGCCCGCGAAGTTGGTGACCGTGTTCGCCGGTGTGGATACCGATGCGGTTATCCAGGCCCGAAAGCATTTCCTGCCGTATCCGCCCAGCAGCCCGAGCATGGCGCTGTTCAAGGATGGAAAACTGGTTCACTTCCTTGAGCGCCACCACATTGAGGGCCGCAGCGCCGAGATGATCGCCGATAACCTGATGATGGCCTACGACGAGTTCTGCTGAGGCAGAGGTCGCGTTACAATGCAGGAAGCCCCGGTCCGTTCCGGGGCTTCTCTTTTTCAAGGAGTGCGTGGCTTCACTTTTTCGCTCCGCGCCGGCGCTTCAGCCAAATGATGATCGCGCCGAACAGTAGCAGGAAGGGCCAGAGGTGGACAATGGCCTCTACGAAGCGCACGAAGTAGTTCCACCCATCGCGCAGCGCCGATCCGAAATGGGGGCTATAGACGTGCGCGGTGGGTCGCGTGCATGTGATGGTAAGCGTGCTCATGCCCACCTGGTCCCTCAGGGCTTTCATCTGGGCCTCCATGCTCTCGATCTCGGCGCGTACGTTGCCCAGCTCGCGCTCCACTTCCAGGATCTCGGCCACGGTCTTGGCCTGGCCCACGATGGCCAGGAAGCGCTCCTCCACCTTGCGTTTCGCCGCCAGCCTTGCCTCCACATCCACCCATTGGCTGGTCACATCGTTTGCACTTATATGTTGGTCCAGCAATTCCCCCAGCCCGTTCAGGTCGGCCAGGAAAACATCGAATCGGTCGGCCGGTATGCGGACCCGTAGTGTTAGGTCAATGGATGACCCGCGGTCATTGCGGTCATCGCCCTCAACGTAGCCACTGTTCGCGGTCACTTGTTTCAGGATATGCGCACGGGCAATGTCCAGGTCGGTCACTTCATAGCGCAGGTCTCCGGTGCGTATGATCTTGCGGTCCTGTGGTGCAATGTCCACAGATGGCGCCGCGGCGGCGCTGCGCTCGAGCCCGCCGTTCTCGGCCACATCGGCCTTGGCCCATTGTTGGGCCTCTGGTGAGGAACGGCCGCAGGCAAAGAGCAGGAGCAGGGAAAGGATGGCAGTGAAATGGCGCATGGTGGGTTGAATTGATGCGGTAACGAAAGTCGCCTTTGTTCTGGTGTATCCGTACACGAAGAAGCCCCCACCGTTCATCACGATGGGGGCTTTCGTTCCTATTGGCAGAGTGTGGCTTACACCACGCCCTGGTCCAACATCGCGTCGGCCACTTTCACGAAGCCGGCCACGTTGGCGCCCTTTACGTAGTTCACGCTCTTGCCTTCGGTGCCGTACTTCACGCACGCAGCGTGGATATCCTTCATGATGATGTGCAGGCGGGCATCCACCTCTTCGCGGGTCCAGCTCAGGCGCAGGCTGTTCTGGCTCATCTCCAGACCGCTGGTGGCCACACCACCGGCGTTGCTGGCCTTGCCGGGCGCGAAGAGCACACCGGCGTTGTGGAACACCTCGATGGCCTCGGGGGTGCTGGGCATGTTGGCACCTTCGGCCACGTACTTCACACCCTTCTTCACCAGGTCCTTGGCGTTCTTGCCGTCCAGTTCGTTCTGGGTGGCGCAGGGCAGTGCCACATCGCACTTGGCCACCACGTCCCACACACGAGCTCCTTTCTTGAAGGTCACGCCCTTGAACTTCTTGGCGTACTCTTCGATGCGGCCACGCTTCACGTTTTTCAGCTCCATCAGGAAGGCGAGCTTTTCTGCCGTGATGCCGGCGGGGTCGTAGATGCTGCCGTCGCTGTCGCTGGCGGTCACCACTTTGGCACCCAACTGGGTGGCTTTCTCGATGGCGTACTGGGCCACGTTACCGCTGCCGCTCACGGCCACGGTCTTGCCCTTGAAGCTGGTCTTGTTACGCTTCATCATCTCCTCGGCGAAGTACACACAGCCGTAGCCGGTGGCCTCCGGACGAATGAGGGAGCCGCCCCAGGTGCGGCCCTTGCCGGTGAACACACCGGTGAACTCGTTGCGCAGGCGCTTGTCCTGGCCGAACATGAAGCCGATCTCGCGACCGCCCACGCCGATGTCGCCCGCAGGCACGTCGGTGAACTGGCCCACATGGCGCCACAGCTCGGTCATGAAGCTCTGGCAGAAGCGCATCACTTCGTTGTCGCTCTTGCCCTTGGGGTCGAAATCGCTGCCGCCCTTGCCACCGCCCATGGGCAGGGTGGTGAGGCTGTTCTTGAAGGTCTGCTCGAAGCCCAGGAACTTGAGCACGCTCAGGTTCACGGTGGGGTGGAAGCGCAGGCCGCCCTTGTAGGGACCGATGGCGCTGTTGAACTCCACACGGTAGCCACGGTTCACCTGTATGTTGCCCTTGTCGTCCATCCAAGGCACACGGAAGGTGATGGTGCGCTCGGGCTCCACCATGCGCTCCAGCAGCATTTTGCCCTGGTACTTGGGGTTGGCCTCGATGAAGGGGATGATCGCTTCGGCCACTTCATGAACGGCCTGGTGGAACTCAGGCTCGTTCGGGTTCTTGGCCTTCACGTAGCTCATGAACGCGTCCACATGCTTCTGCACGTTGTTCGCGGACTTCTTGGCGGTTGCCATGGATGGGTTTTTGAGAATTTGGGCGCGAAGGTATAGGGCCAACCCATGCACAAGGCATGTTGGTCGTCATGAGGCCAGTGGTTTATCAGCCCTGAACGGTGAAGAGCGGAGGGCTCAATTCAACGCATACACCTTACCCGGCAGGGCGCGCACCACGCCATTGAACTCCAGGTTGAGCAGCAATCCTGCCGCCTTGCCTTGGGGCATGTTGCTTTGGAAGCAGAGCTCGTCGATGTCCACTTTGCCTTTGGCCTTGATGATGTCCACCAAGGCCTGCTCGTCGGGAAGCAGTTCGCTGAACAGTGCGGCCTGCACGGGTGCTTGCTTTTTGCGGGGCATCCATTCCATGAAGGTGATGACATCCTTGGCAGAGGTCACCAGCATGGCCTTGTTCTGCTGGATGATCTTGTTGCAACCCTCGCTCCGCGGGTCGGTGGGGCGGCCGGGGTAGGCGAACACCTCGCGGTCGTAGCTGTTGGCGATGTCGGCGGTGATGAGGCTACCGCCTTTGGGCCCGCTCTCCACCACCACGGTGCAGTCGCTAAGGCCGGCGATGATGCGGTTGCGGGCCGGGAAGTTGCCGGGGGCGAAGGCGCTTCCGCTGGGCAGTTCACTGATGAGCGCACCTTGCTCGAGCATCTCCTTTGCGGTGGCCGCGTGCTCACCGGGGTAGAGCTTGTCCAGCCCGTGCGCCACACAGCCCAGTGTGGGCAGGTCCTGCTTCAAGGCGGTGCGGTGGGCAACGATGTCGATACCATAGGCCAGGCCGCTGACGATCGTCGCGTTTGCTTCCTTCAGCCCTTCCACCAGCTCCACGCAAAGCCGCTTGCCTTGTTCGGAGGGGGTGCGTGTGCCCACAATGGCCACCATGTGCGCGGCATCAAGGTCCGCCGGTCCTTTAGCGAACAATAGAACGGGCGCATCCTCGGCCTGTTTCAGGCGGCGCGGGTATTCCGAATCCAGGTAGAAAAGCATGCGCAGCTTGTGCTTCTGCACGTAGGCCAGTTCCTTTTCTGCAAGGGCCAGCACTTTCTTGTCCGTGATGCTCGCGATCAGCTTCGGGCCGATGCCGGGCACCTTCTCCAAGGTGTTCTTCAGCTTGCGGTCGGTGAAGATGGGGTCCACGCCGCCGCAATAGGCCACCAGGTTGCGCGCGTTCATCGGCCCTATGCCCTTTAGCATGGAGAGCGCGATTCGGTGGATGAGCTGCTGGTCGTCCATGCGGTACGGTGGAACGTGCTTTCTCTACATTTACCCGCAACGCTTGCGGCAGCAACAGTTGCCGGGGTGCGAATGCCACAAATCTAATCGCCGCATGATGAGGCTGCTGGCCCTGCTCCTTGCACTGACCGGAGCATTCTATTCCACCGCACAGACCACCCTTTTGAAAGGCGTGGTGCGCGACTCGCTGAGCGGTGAACCCCTGATCGGTGTGAACGTGACCCATGCTCCGGGCAAAGGCACCGCCACCAATGTGGATGGGGCCTACAGCATGGAACTGCCCGTTGGCGAGTACACCATCACGTTCTCCTTCGTGGGCTACACCACCCTCACGCGCTACGTCTTTGTTCCACAGGCGAATTCGATCACATTGGATGTGCGCTTGAGCCCCTCGGCCACACAGTTGGACATGGTCGTGGTGAGCGCAGGCCGGTTCGAGCAACGGGTGGGCGAGGTGACGCAGAGCCTTAGCGTGCTTCGGCCGGAGATCGTGCAGAACAAGAACATCGTGAGCATGGACCAGGCCTTGGACCAGGTGCCGGGTGTGGTGGTGGTGGATGAGGACCCGCAGATCCGCGCGGGCAGTGGCTTCAGCTATGGCGCAGGTAGCCGGGTGATGGTGCTCGTGGACGACATGCCGATCCTCAGTGGGGACATTGGTCGCCCGAACTGGACCTTTCTCCCCTTGGAGAACCTGGAGCAGGTGGAGGTGATCAAGGGGGCTTCATCCGTTCTTTACGGCAGTGCGGCGCTTAGCGGTGTCATCAATGTGCGCACGGCCTATCCGCGTGCCGAGCCCCGCACCCGGGCCACGGTGTTCAGCGGTGTTTACGGCACACCGGGCAGCACGGCCGCCAAATGGTGGGGCGACAATGCTCCGCTGTTCGGTGGCGCCAACTTCTTCCACAGCCAGCAGTTCGGTCCGCTCGACCTGGTGATCGGAGGTAATGCGTTTGCTGATGGCGGTTTTGTGGGTCCCGAGCCTATCCCAGCCGATTCCGTTGCCGCCGATCCGCTGCGCACCGGGCCGGGCGGCTACGAGCAGCGTGTGCGCTTTAATGCCGGTCTGCGATGGCGCGACCGCAAGGTGAAGGGGCTCACCTACGGCATCAGTGGCAACGCCATGCGCAGCCGTTCCACCAGTGTGTTCATTTGGAACGACATCGAGGAAGGCCTGTATCGGCCCAAGACCGGCACCGTGACGCGAACGCAGGGTTCGCAATACTATGTGGACCCCCAGGTGAACTACCGGACCTCATCGGGCACCAGGCACACGTTGCGCGGCCGTTTCCACCGGCAGGTGTTCGACAACGACAATGACCAGAGCAACTCGAACAACACCCTTTATGGCGAGTATCAACTGCAGCAGGAGGTGGACCTGCTGGGCCAAACCATGATCACGGCCGGCGTGGTGGGGCGCAGCACCAATTCGGTTGCCGAGCTCTATCGCGGTGGGCTCGATGGCAGCGACCGGAACACCTCCTCGAACCTGGCAGGATATCTCCAGTTGGACAAAAAGCTGTTCGACAAGCTAGCCCTTTCGCTCGGTATGCGCTACGAGCAGTTCAAGGTGAACGATGCCGACACCGCGCAGCCTGTGTTCCGCGCAGGAGCCACGTACCAGGTGCACAAGGCCACCTACCTGCGAGCGAGCTATGGCCAGGGATTCCGCTATCCCACCATTGGTGAGCGCTACATCCGCACAGCCTTGGGTGTGCTGAACATCTACCCGAACCCCGATCTGCGTGCGGAGCAAAGTTGGAATGTGGAGGCTGGCATCAAGCAGGGCTTCAAGCTCGGCAACTTCATGGGCTACCTGGACGTGGTCGTTTTCAGGCAGGATTTCCAGGATTATGTGGAGTTCACCTTCGGGCAGTGGGTCCCGCCCACACCCACTAATCTGGGTGGTTTTGGTTTCAAGAGCGTGAATACTGGTGGCGCACGTGTTTCGGGTTACGAGTTCGAAGTGGTCGGTAAGGGCAGCGTTGGCAAGGTGGACCTGACCCTGCTCATGGGCTACACCCATACACTTCCCGTTAGCACCACTCCCGATCAGGTCTATGCCACGGCCGTCACAGCGAACACGCCGCCATCCACCTACCGCAATACCAGCTACGACCCCACGGATAATATCCTGAAATTCCGCGTACAGGACCTGTTCCGTGCTGACCTTCAGACGGACTACAAGCGGCTGATGGCCGGGGTGAGCTTCCGCTACAACAGCCATGTGCGCAACATCGATCGGGTGTTCGTGGACCTGGATGAAGCGAACTTCCTGAGCACTGGCATTGCTGAGTGGATGCCGGAGCACACAACCGGCGACCTGATCGTGGATGCCCGCGTGGGTGTTGACCTTACGGAGGTCGCGCGGGTGGCGGTCATCGTGAACAACCTGACCAACGAAGTGTACTCCCTGCGTCCGCTCTCCATTGAAGCGCCGCGCAGTGTGCAGGTGCAGCTTACGGTGAACCTATGACCTTGATGCCACGTCGCGAGGGTTCCCTGTCGTTGGGCGCGGCGGTGATGTTGTGGTGCATTGTGGCGTTCGCCTTGGTGCGCACTCCGCCTATCAATATCCTGAGCTGGGACACCTTCGGCTATTACCTGTATCTGCCTGCCACCTTCATCCACCACGATCCGGCCATACACGACATCGGGTGGGTGCAACAGGCCGTGGAGCGGTACAACAGCACAGCCACGCTCTATCAAGTGCAGCAGCAGCCCGAAGGCGGTTGGGTGTTGAAGTACCCCATGGGACTTGCGGTGCTATGGTTCCCGTTCTTCCTGGTGGGTCATGCCGTGGCCATGCTCACTGGGGCACCTGCCGATGGGTTTTCGGCGCCCTATCAATGGGCCATCATCGTGGCCATGCTCTGCTATTCGTTGGTCGGTCTGTTGGTGTTGCGACGTGTGTTGCTGACGTTCTTTACCGACGGCATTGTGGCCGCCGTATTGGCACTCGTGGTGATGGGCACCAACTACGTGCACCAGGCGCTGTATTCCACCGGAATGCCGCACGTGTTCCTGTTCACGCTGTATGCCGCCGTGCTTTGGTACACCTTGCGTTGGCACAAGGATCACCGTCGCAGCGATGCCTTCACGTTGGCGGTCATCATGGGGCTGCTCGCCCTTGCGCGGCCATCGGAGGCCGTTTGTGTGCTTATTCCAGTGCTCTACGGGCTGGACAGCCCGTCCAACTGGCGGCAGCACCTGAAGGGCCTGTGGAAGTGGAAGGGACAGTTGGTGATGGTCGCAATGGTTTTGCTCGTCGTTGGTGCACCGCAGTTGCTCTATTGGAAGTGGCTCACGGGGAAGCTCCTCTACATGAGCTACAACAACCCGGGCGAGGGCTTCGAGTTCCTTCACCCCTACACATGGGAGGTGCTCTTCAGCTTCCGCAAGGGCTGGTACATCTACACACCCCTGATGGCGGTGGCCACCATGGGGCTCTTTCTCCTGCGCCGACATGTGTCGGTGCTCTGTTGGTCCATCATCGTGTTCTTCGCGCTTAACCTGTACATCGTTTCCAGTTGGTCGTGCTGGTGGTATGCCGACAGTTTCGGGCAACGTGCGTTGGTGCAGAGCTATGCGGTGATGGCGCTTCCCTTGGGTGCGGTGCTGCACTGGTTGCGCCAACGCTCCGTGGCATGGCGGACCTCTGGCCTTGCGGTGCTGGTCGGGCTCACGTTGTTCAACCTGTTCCAGGTCCACCAAGGCACGCTTGGCCTTATTCATACGTCGCGTATGACCTGGCCGGCCTACAAGGCGGTCTTCGGGCGCTTATCCAGGCCGGAAGGATTGGAGAAGCTCTGGTCCGTTGAACGTGCGCTCATCATGGGGCACAGTGCGCCCGATCTCAAGGGCTACAAGTCGTGGCCTCTGGTGGTCATGGGTTTTGACAGTGATCGCACGGAACTGGATGTTTCCGGACGGACGGACTCATTGGCCTTCGATGGCGGGTCAGGCTGGTTGTTGCAACAAGGGCGCGAGTTCACTCCGGCGATCAGGATCCCCTGGTCGCAGATCTCCAACGCGGACCATGTTTGGTTCAAGGTCTCGTGCCGCATCCATCGTCCTGCGGATGGTCGGCGGCCTGCTGTCGCCTTGGTCACCACCTTCGAGCACAAGGGACACAGTTATGCCTACATGGCCCGTGATGCCGATACCACCGGTACACGTGCCGGGGAATGGATGGAGATGAGCTATTGGTACCAGAGCCCCGAAGTACGTCGCCCTGACGATCTGCTGCTGGTGTATGTCTGGCTACGCGATACCTTGCCGGCCGTTGTGGACCGGATCGAAGTGACGGTCCATGAGCCCACGGCTGAACGATGACGAACGACCTGCGCATTCTGGGCGTGATCCCTGCCCGCTACGCCAGCAGCCGCCTGCCGGGGAAACCCCTGGTGGATATCGGCGGACGCACCATGGTACAGCGCGTTCTGGAGCAATGCCATTTGGCCCAAGGCCTTTCCGATGTGGTGGTAGCCACCGATGATGAACGCATCGCGGACCACATCGAGGCATTGGGCGGTAAAGCGGTGATGACCTCGCCCGACCACCCCAGCGGCACCGATCGTTGTCACGAAGCCCTGTTGTTGGCCGGTGCCGAGCGTTTCGATGCGGTGGTGAACATCCAAGGTGATGAGCCCTTTATTGTTCCCGGCCAGATCGATGAGCTTTGCGCGGCGCTGGTACATGCACCCGGCGGCATTGCCACATTGGCCCAAGTGGTCACCGATGACCGCGACCTGGACGATGCCGGTGAGGTACTGATCACCACCACCGTGGACATGGATGCGCTCTACTTCAGCCGGGCGGCCATTCCTTTTCTGCGCAATGCAATGCCCGGCCCCCGTAGCGCACAGTTCCGCTACCTGAAGCACGTGGGCCTCTACGGTTACCGATCCGATGTGCTGGCCCAGTTGGTGCGTTTGACGCCCTCGTCCTTGGAAAAGGCTGAATCGCTGGAGCAATTGCGCTGGTTGGAGAACGGTTTCCGCGTTCGGATCGGCCTTACGGAACACCCCTCGTTCTGCGTGGATACGCCCGCCGATCTGGAAGAGGCTCGTCGCAGGGTGGCGGCGTTGTAATTTGGCCGCGGCGAACAATGGCGATCGAGAAGGACATCCGCGAACTGCTGTACGACCACGACCTCGTGATCGTGCCAGAATGGGGTGGCCTGCTGGCGCATTACCGTCCTGCCCGGTTGGATGAGGCCCGCAACCTGGTCCATCCTCCAGGCAAGGACCTGAGCTTCAACCGGAACCTGCTGCGTAACGATGGTCTCTTGGCGGATCGTATCTCCAAGCGCGAAGGCATTGGGTTCGACCAGGCCAATGGGCGTATCGCTGCCGATGTGAACGCTTGGCAACAGGGCCTGCAGCGCAACGGTCGGGTGGAGTTGCCACTGATCGGCATCTTCTACCGCGATGCCGAGCACAACCTCCAGTTCGATCCCGATCCACAGGGCCAGTACTTGAAGGATGCCCATGGTCTTCGCCCTGTGGCGGCAGTGCCCGTGGAGCGCACCGAGGGCACACCGGTGATCACCCTTCCCGCAGCGGCCCAAGAGGTTGGAACGCCTACCGAGCGCCGCACCACTTGGGTGTGGGCCGCTGCTGCCGTGGCCGGCCTGTTGTTCACCGGAGCGGCGTTGTGGGCGTATCGCATGGGAGGCCCCGATGCCACTCAATGGAGCGGATTCGATCCGTTCACCGATCGGCCGGAGCGTACGTATGTGGTACCCGGGCCGGTCGCTTCGGCGGGTGTGGCCAAGGTGGCGCATGTTGAGCTGCCCGCTGAAGGTGCCGGCACCGTTACGGTGGACCTGGTTCCCGAGGAGAACATCGTTCTGCATGTGGACATGGGTGCGGCCGCTGCTCCGGAGAGTACCGCCGTTGCTGTTCCAAGTGCAGAGCCAGTGAACGTTCGTGCGCGGTTCCATGTGATCGGTGGCTGTTTCGCGCAGCCCGAGAACGCCGATCGCCTGCTGAGCGAGCTCGTGGCCAAAGGATATCCCGCTGTGCGCCTGCCAAAGAACGGCGACCTGCATCCGGTGGCCTTCGGCAGCTACGTGGACCGTGCGTCCGCCCAAGCGGCCATGGCGGAGATCCGTACATCCGGTGATGGCAGTGCTTGGTTGCTGGTGCGCTGATCCAGGTCCTTTTCGCTTTGTCCGTGCCGTAACTTTGGACCAACCCACACTATGGCGACCTTACAGACAGTGGAATTGGAGGCTTGCACCATTACCTTCTTTGAAGGGGATATCGTGCATACCCATTTCCGTGAGCACCGCATCGTTTCCCCCGATGAGGTTCAGCTCATGTTCGATGCCATTGAAGCGGAGCGCATGGGCCGCAAGGTGCTGCTGATGGTGAGCGTGGGCGAAGGCACCACCATGAGCAACGAAGCCCGGGCACATGCCTCATCGCCGCTATCGAATCGCTTGATCGCTGCCGACGCCATCGTGGTGCGCGATTTCGGCCATCAGCTGGCGGCCAACGTGTTCGTTCGCCACCACAAACCGGGCCGCCCCATTCAAATGTTCCCCGACCAGGAAAGTGCCCTGGCTTGGCTCGCTCAACAGCACCATCTCGTCGATCGCGCATGATGCAACGCAATTCGCTGGCCTTGGCCGCCGCTCTGGCCCTTGTTCTTCTCTTCTCCAACGCCTCTGCACAGCTCGCCGAAGGGCCGGCCGCACGCACCATCCGCACCGCCAAGGCCGAGGTGACCGCGTTGGCCGTTTCGCCCAAGGGTGATCACCTGTTGGTCGGCTTGAACAAGGGCGCCGAGATCTACGATATCGTCAGTGGTAAGAAGCTGCTCAGCCTGCCCTACAACGAGGATGGGGGCACCACCGTCTATTATGCCGCTTTCAACGACAATGGTGAATACGTGGTGCTCATTGGCCATACAGGGAAGCGCGTCGTTTACGATGTGAAGACCGGCAAGCCAGAGCCTTCATTGATCCAGCATCGCTGGGTGCCCGATCCGCGCGCGGTGAAGGCCATGGGGCTGGATATGGGTAACTCTTTGGTGGACCGTTTCTACCAACAGGCACAGGCAACGCATGGCGACTACACGGTGCGCACTGGCCGCAATGGGGTCGTTGAGTTCGTGCGGGACGACAAGGTGACGCGGAAGCTCGAGTTCCCCGAGAACAAGGACCAACATCATAGAGCCCCCTTGCTGTTCTGGGAGGAATGGTTCATCACCGGCACCGATGATGGGCGCGTGATGTTCTACAAGCTGCTCTGACGGCGCAATACGTCGAGCGCCTCGCGCACATGGCGGTCGGAACCCAGCAGGCCACTGTACGCTCCTTTGATAAGTCCATCGTTGCCGATCACGTAGGTGATACGCTCGGAGACGAGCCCAAGCAAACGCTGCACATCGTACGCACGGTGCGCTTCGCCCGGAACATCGCTAAGTAAGGGGAAGGGGAGGCCCCATTGTGTCGCGAATTCCCGCTGGGCGTCGCACGTGTCCCTGCTGATGCCGATGACCGAGGCTTGAAGTGTGCGCAGGTCTGCGAAGGCATCCCTGAAGGCACAGGCCTCCTTGGTGCACACTGCCGAGTTCGCTTTCGGATAGAAGAACAGGACGATGGGTCCTTTGCTCCATGCTGTGGCCAGATCGAACGGTCGCCCTTCCTGATCAGGAAGGGTCAACACGGGTGCGGGTGTGCCGGGCTTGAGCATGGCGTGTTCAACAGGTAGCAAAGGAACACCGATGAACGATAGTGGTTCTGTTGGCCCGGTGAACGCTCCTTCATGGGGGCCTACTTTTGGGGCCGCTCCGCAAGGTGAGCATGCCCATGAACAAGACATCACGCCCCGTAAGCGACAGTTACGCGCAGACCACCCATGTGGTGCTTCCCAACGACACCAATACGCTGGGCAACCTCTTTGGTGGACGCCTGTTGCAGTGGTTGGACATCAGTTGCGCCATCAGTGCCCACCGGCATTGCAAGCGCGTGGTGGTAACGGTGGCGGTGAACCATGTGGGCTTCGATAAGCCCATCAAGCTGGGTGATTTCGTCACCATCCTAAGCCATGTGAGCCGCGCGTTCGGCAGCAGCATGGAGGTGTGGAGCGATGTGTACGTGGAGGACCAGGTGACGGGCGAGAAGATCAAGTGCAATAGCGCCATCTACACCTTTGTGGCCGTGGACCAGGCCGGGCGACCTGTAACGGTACCCGAGGCCGAGCCCACCAACGAAGAGGAGCAGAAGCGATTTGATGGAGCGCTGCGCAGAAGGCAACTGCGCTTGATCCTGAGCGGGAAGATGAAGCCGGAGGAGGCGACAGAACTGAAGGCGCTCTTCGATTGAGAATTGGCAGGTTTGTGCGTCCCATGGAACAAGATCCATCGGGGATGCTGAACCGGCCCTCGGATCCTGTGCTCACCCAAACCTCCTTACTACGGATGAAACGTTCTTTTTCCTTTCTGCTGGCTCCAGCAGCATTTGCCCTCGGGGTGGCCTGTAACCAACCTGCCCCTGCCCCTGTGGCTTCGGAAGTGCCCCAGCCCACCGAGGCCGAACTGATCAAGCGCGGCGAATACCTCGTGCAGGTCATGGGTTGCCACGATTGCCATTCGCCCAAGCTCATGGGCCCTCAAGGTCCTTATCCCGATCCGGAGCGCTTGCTGAGCGGTCACCCGGCCAGCACACAATTGCCCCCGGTGCCCAAAGATGCCGCCGGTTGGGCCCTCTTATCCATGGACCTTACCGCGGCGGTCGGCCCATGGGGTACCAGCTTCGCGGCCAATCTTACCAGCGACGAGAGCGGCATCGGCAATTGGACCGAGGACCAGTTCAAGCGTGCGTTGAAACAAGGGCTCTACAAGGGCATGGAAGGTTCACGCCCGCTGTTGCCTCCCATGCCTTGGCAGAACTTCAAGGACATCAAGGATGAGGACGTGCATGCGATCTTCACTTACCTGAAGAGCACCAAGCCCGTGGCGAACGTGGTCCCTGCGCCGGTGCCTCCTGCGGGAGTGTGAGGGCCGTCAAAGTCCCTCGTCCAGACTGAAGCCGTCGAACAGGTCGCCGGTAAGGGTATCATGGGCACGGAGGCCCAAGTGGCGTAGGAGCGCACCTATGCACGCAGCGCTCTGCGCACCTCCGTGCACATGGGCCACCATGAAGCGCACCTGTTCACCATCCTCCAAATGCAGTTGGATGCTGATGTCGATCTCGTTCGCCTTGATGAACAACCAGTCGCGGTCCACAAGGTCCGCAATGGGAACGGCCTCACGCACCTTGGAGATGATCGCCTCGCGTTCGCCAATGGGTCGTGGACTGAAATCGTCCGGAACGTCGGCCATGGAGGCCACTGCGGGAAGGTCTTGGATGTAGATGTCCCAGCTCATTTGCCAGCAAGTTCAGCGATCCGTCGCAGGTCCTGTTTCTCCATGCAATGGAAGTGCCCTTTGGGGCAGCTGTTGTGACCGATCTTGCTGCATGGCCTGCACGACAATCCGGTCACTTCACTGATGATCGCGCGCTCGGGGTGCTGTGGCAGGTAGGGGCCCATACCGAACAGCGGCAACGTGTTGCCCCAGATGCTCACCACCCGCCGGTTGAACGCCGCCGCGATGTGCATGGCCCCGCTGTCGTGCGCGATCACGGCCCGTGCCTCACGGATCAGGGAGGCACTACCGAGGATGTCGTACTTGCCCGTGGCATCGTACACCCGTCCGCCAATGGCCGAGGTAATGGCACGCGCCACCGGTCCGTCCTCTTTTCCGCCTATGAGCACCACGGGTCCTTCGATCAGTCGTGCCAATTCGATGAGGCGGTGTTGGGGCAGGCGCTTGGTGGCGTGCGCGGCGCCGATGGCCAGCACGGTGTAGCCTGCTTGGTGCGGTGCGGGCAAGGTGCTTATAGGCACGCGCCGGACGTCCGGGATGAACAGCTCGAGGCCCTGCTGGTCGTTCTTCACGCCCAGGTGCTGCACCGTGGTGAGGTATCGGTCCACGATGTGCTGGCGGGGCATTCGGTCCACCTTCAGGTTCACCAGCAACCACTTCTCAATGTTCAGCTTGGGAAAGCTGGTGGCCGGTACGCCCAACGCGCGTTTGATGCGTGCCGTGCGCAGGTTGTGGTGCAGATCGATCACGGCATCGAAACGCTCGGCCTTTAGCCGGGTGATCAGTTCATTGAGGTCGTCGTTCAGCTCGTGAACCTTGTCCACGTGCGGGCTGAAACGCACCAGGTCCGTAAAAGCCGCCTTGGTGGCCACATGCACTTCCGCGCCACGCACCTGTTGCTTCACACAGCGCAGTACCGGGCTGGTGAGCACGATGTCGCCAATGGAGGAGAAGCGGAGGACGAGGAGTTTCATCGCACGCAAAGGTGCGGCAAACTCAGCGGGCGCGAATGGGAGAGCGATCGGGTCGTGCATGCCGGTCGGGCTACCTTCGCCCCGATGCTCATTGATACCCACGCCCACCTTTACCACAAGCAGTTCGATGGCGACCGCGAGGCCATGATGCAACGCGCGCTCGAAGCGGGTGTCACCAAGCTCTTCCTGCCTAACATCGATCACGATAGTATCGAGGCGATGCATGCGCTATGCGATGCGCACCCCGACCGTTGCTTCCCCATGATGGGGCTTCATCCATGCTCGGTGGGCGAGGAGAACGGGGCGGCCATGGCCGAAGTGGAACGACTGCTGCGCACCGGACGCTATTGTGCGGTAGGTGAGATCGGCATCGACCTCTATTGGGACAAGACCTGGCTGGAGCAACAGAAAGTCGTGTTCCGCCAGCATGTGCGCTGGGCCAAGGAACTGGACCTGCCCATTGTGATCCACTGCCGCGAGAGCTTCGATGAGGTGATCGCCATTGTGGAGGACGAGAACAGCTCCGGGCTGCGTGGCGTGTTCCATTGTTTCACGGGTACTGCCGAACAAGCGCAACGGGTGATCGCCCTTGAAGACTTCTACCTCGGTATTGGTGGCGTGATTACCTTCCCCAAGGGCGGTGTGGCCGAGACCATGGCCGTGGTGGGGCCCGACCATTGTGTGCTGGAGACCGACGCGCCCTACCTGGCGCCCGTGCCCTATCGCGGCAAGCGCAACGAGAGCGCCTACATCCCTCATGTGGCCATCAAGCTCGCCGAGGTGACGGGCCGCAGTGTGGAGGAGGTCGCCCGCATCACCACCACCAACGCCGAAACACTCTTCCGCCGATGAGCGACCGCGCCTCCGTTCTATTGATCTATACCGGCGGCACCATCGGCATGTGGGCCGATCCACGCACCGGCACGCTGAGGCCTATGGACCTTGGTCTGTTGGAGGAACAGGTACCCGAGCTGGCGCGCATCAATGTGCGGCTGGGCACGGTGGCCTTCGAGCGTCCCATTGACAGCAGCGATATGCGCCCGGCCGATTGGGTGAGGATAGCGCGCATCATAGGCGATAACTACTCGACGTATGATGGGTTCGTGGTGCTGCACGGCAGCGATACCATGGCCTATACCGCCAGTGCGCTCAGCTTTCTGCTCGAGGGCCTGGCGAAACCAGTGGTACTTACCGGTTCGCAATTGCCCATTGGCACTATTCGCACCGATGCCAAGGAGAACCTGATCACGGCAATCGAGATCGCCGCCGCCAAGGATGAGCAGGGACGGGCCATGGTGCCCGAGGTGGCCGTGTACTTCGAGTACCGACTGATGCGCGGCAACCGCACGGTGAAAGTGCATGCCGAACGGTTCGAGGCCTTCCGGTCGCCCAACTGGCCTACCCTGGCCGAGGCCGGGGTGCATTTGCGGTATGATCGGGCCGCCATTCTGCCTCACCGTGCAGGGCCGCTGAAGGTGCACGACCGGCTCGATGACCGCATTGCCGTGATCCGTTTGTTCCCCGGAATACGGGCCGATTGGATGCGGCATGCCCTTGCACAGCCGGGATTACGGGCGGCCGTGCTCACTACTTTCGGCAGTGGCAATGGGCCCACCGACCCCGAGTTCGTAGCCGCACTGCGCGAGGCCCGGGACCGTGGCATGCTCTTGATCAACGTTACCCAGTGCGTGGGCGGGCGTGTGGAGCAGGGCCGCTATGCCACCAGCCAGGCCTTTGTGGACATGGGTGTGGTGGGTGGGGCCGACATCACCGTGGAAGCCGCCGTGGCCAAGACCATGTTCCTGCTGGCGCATACGCAGGGAACGGAGGAGCTGGTCCAACGAATGGAGGCACCGATCGCCGGGGAGTTCACGTTGGGTTAACATGCCACCCCTGTTTACCGCATACTGGCCGCTTTCCACCGCTTTCTGTTCAGCCGTAGCACCGTGCATCCTTTTTGTAATTTGGCCGCCCGCTAAGGGGGAGGTGCCCCCGAAAAACACAGTAGGAGAGATGGCCGAGTGGTCGAAGGCGCGCGCCTGGAAAGTGCGTATACCTGTCAAAGGGTATCGGGGGTTCGAATCCCTCTCTCTCCGCCATTGCACCTACAGCGGCGAAGCCGCAAGGGCATTGGCGGTGACAGATGGCCAAGCTCGCTTGGACAAGATGGCAACGACAATGTCCTATGGCCGGAACGGCCATGTAGGTGGGATGAAGCCTCCCATTATGGGAAATGCCGACCGCAGGGAAGGCCCATCCCTCTCTCTCCGCCATTGAAAAGGACCCAACGGAACCAACACCGACAACAACCCTCACTCTGATCAACAACGCGAACATGGTACGCAAATTCCTGACCCTCTGCATGGCTGGCCTGATGGGCATCAGCCTGCTCACCACCCCGGTCATGGCACAGGAAACCCCTGCAGCCGCCGAGACCGAAGTCGCTGCCGACGCCGAAGAGGTGGGCGGCCATCAAATGTTCAAGCAGCGTTTCATTGAGGGTGATCCGATCTGGATGGCCCCCGTATTGATCTGCCTGATCCTGGGCCTCGCCATCGTGATCGAGCGTATCATCTACCTGAACATGGCCAGCACCAATACCACCAAGCTGCTGAGCAGTGTGGAGGATGCGCTGAAGAGCGGTGGTGTGAACGGTGCCAAGGAAGTGTGCCGCAATACCCGCGGTCCCATCGCCGGCATCTTCTACCAAGGCCTCGATCGCGCCAACGAGGGCGTGGATATCGCCGAGAAGAGCATTGTCGCATACGGTGGCGTGGAAGTGGGTCGCCTGGAGCGCGGCCTTTCCTGGATCAGCCTGTTCATCGCCCTGGCCCCCATGTTGGGCTTCTTGGGAACCGTTATCGGGATGATCTTCGCCTTCGACCAGATCGCAGCGGCCAACAACATCAGCCCTGCCATCGTGGCAAGTGGTATCAAAGTGGCACTGCTCACCACGGTGTTCGGTCTGATCGTGGCCATCATCCTGCAGATCTTCTACAACTACCTGGTGAGCAAGATCGACAGCATCACCGGCCAAATGGAAGAGGCTTCCATCAGCCTGGTGGACCTGCTCGTGAAGTCCAACATCAGCAAGCACTAAGCACCCATGAACCATCAAGGCTCCGCCATGATCGGCCGGATCGCCCAATGGGCCGTGGCCGTGCTAGGCATCATCTTTACCGTGATGATCTTCTCGGGTAACGAGACGGGCATCGACGGTGGTCTGTGGATCACGTACATCGCTTTCGGCCTAAGCGCTGCAACGGCCGTGATCTTCTCCTTCACAGCGCTCAGCAAGAAGTCGCTCATCGGTATCGGGGGGTTCCTCGGTCTGCTGGTGGCGGCCTATGTGCTGGCCGACGGTTCGGTACAACCGGGCTGGAACATCTCGGAAGGCACATCCAAATGGATCGGCACGGGTCTCATCATGTTGTATGTCGCCATGGCCGGTGCCGTGGGCGCCATCATCTATGGCGAGATCACCCGACTGATGAAGTGACCACACATGCTCAAGCGTAAAAAGATAGGTGGTGTGCAGGAGATCAATGCCGGCTCCATGGCCGACATCGCCTTCCTGCTGCTCATCTTCTTCCTGGTGACCACCACCATGGATACGGATTCGGGCATCCTGCGCCTGCTTCCGCCGGTGGTCGTTGAGGACGTGAAGATGGACGTGAACAAGCGTGATGTGTACGAAGTGCTCATCAACGATGCGGACATGCTCCTCGTGGAAGGAAATATGATGGACATCAAGGAGCTCCGGGCCGGTGCCAAGGAGTTCATGACCAACCCGTCCAACAACATCGACCTGCCCGAGAAGCGCCGTGTGACCAGCGCCGAGTGCCAGCAGAAGATCGCCGAGTACCGCTCTGGCGTGGCCTCCACCAGCGACCCCAAGCTGAAGGACGACTACCAGAAGTTGATGGAGAAGTGGGAGGACCGTTTGGCCGCTGTGCGCCTGCTCGGTGAATACAACGAGCTTCCTCCGAACGCGGTGATCTCCCTGCAGACCGGCTCAAAAACGAGCTACGACATGTATGTGAAGGTGCAGAACGAACTGGAGGCAGGCATCCGCGAACTGCGTGATGATCTGTGCAAGGAGAAGTTCGGGCGCAAGTTCACCGAGCTCGATGACAAGACCGACGAGGACAAGGCGATCATCAAGGCCATCCGCTTGGTGTTCCCCCAACGTATCTCAGAGGCCGAACCGGTTGACGTGACCAAGAAACCGAGCTGAGCCATGTCACGATTCAAGGATAAAGGAGGAAAAGCCACGCCCGCGATCAGTACCGCGTCGCTGCCCGACATCATCTTCATGCTCCTCTTCTTCTTCATGGTGACAACCGTGATGCGTGAAACGGACCTGAAAGTGAAGATCACCCTGCCCGAAGCAACGGAAGTGACCAAGCTGGAGGACAAGGCGCTGGTGGACTACGTCTACATCGGCCCGCCGACCAGTGCTGCACTGGGTACCGAGCCCCTCATTCAGCTGAATGACCAGTACGCCAAATTGGAGGAACTGGACCCTTGGGTGAAGGCCGGCAACGAGCGCCGCGACGAAGTGCTGCAACCGAAGATCACCCGCTCGTTGAAGGTGGATAAGGAGACGAACATGAAGATCGTCACCGATGTGAAGCAGGAGCTGCGCAAGGCCAACGCCCTGAAGATCAACTACAGCACGGGCCAGGGTCGCTGATCCCTGAACCGACCATTGCATCGAACGGCCGCCCCTCTCGGGCGGCCGTTCCTGTTCTCGCGAGTGCCGATGCCCGTTGTGCCCACACTGCGGCAGCACGCGCGCTCGTTGGGCCAACATGCGTACTTCCATCACCCTCCGCCGCCGTCATGTGGGCATCAATGCCGGCTCCATGGCCGACATCGCCTTCCTGCTGCTCATTTTCTTCCTGGTGACCACCACCATGGACCTTGATGTGGGCCTTCAGCGCCTGCTCGCACCCAACAGCTCGGCGCCTCCAGGACCTGTACACCCGCGGAACATGTTGGCCGTTCAGGTGAACGCTGCCGGTGAGCTCCTCGTCAACGGACAGCCCAGCACACTGGATCAATTGCACGCTACTGCCATGGACTTCCTTACCAACCCCGACGACCGGCCGGACCTTCCGCAGTTCATGCTGGTTACGGAAGCGTTGTGCCTGCAACGCATGGCACAGCTGGGAGCAGGTGATGAACGTTCGCTTTGGGAGCAGCGTATGGAGGCCGTAAAGCACATCGGTCCGTACCGCGAACCTCCGGCCAGTGCTCAAATGACGATTCAAACGGCAGGCAACACGCCCTATGCCTATTACATCATGGTGCAGGATGTCATGGAACGCGCTGTGAACGATCAACGGAACGCGCTCGCCAAGAAGGCTTTTAGAAAGGACTTCAGCGAACTGTTGGAGCATGATCCGCAGGACCGTCAACGAATAGCGGCCATACGACGCGCCTTTCCCCTGCGTATTGGCGACCTCACTCCTGTGATGAACTGAACGGTCCAGTCTGTCTTTCACTGCACAAGAGTCATCGTTCGTGGCTGTGCGTGACCATTGCGGACAGGCCATTGCTGAAGCCGTGCCCGGGATGTGGCCTCACCACGCCCCACAAGGCGGTCGTACTTTTGCGCACCGCAACCGCATGCCCCGTATAGGCCCCATCATCCTCCCCGAATTCCCGTTGTTGCTGGCGCCCATGGAAGATGTCAGTGATCCGCCGTTCCGTATGCTGTGCAAGGAACATGGGGCTGACCTGATGTACACCGAGTTCATCAGCAGCGAGGGCCTCATTCGAAATGCCGCCAAGGGGCTGAAGAAGCTCGACATCTTCGAGGCAGAGCGCCCCATCGGCATCCAGCTCTTCGGGGGCAGCGAGGACGCCATGGAGGAGGCCGCCCGCATTGCAGAGGCAGCCAAGCCCAATCTCATCGACATCAACTACGGCTGCCCTGTGCACAAGGTGGTGAGCAAGGGCGCTGGCGCGTGCCTGCTGCTCGACGTGGACAAGATGGTGCGCCTCACCGAGAAGGTGGTGAAGGCCGTGAAGCTGCCCGTGACCGTGAAGACGCGCCTGGGCTGGGATGACAGGAGCAAGAACATCATTGAGGTGGCCGAGCGCCTGCAGGACGTGGGCATCCAGGCCCTCAGCATCCACGGCCGTACGCGTGCCCAGCTCTACAAGGGCCCTGCCGATTGGACGCTGATCGGCGAGGTGAAGAACAATCCGCGCATGCACATCCCCATCTTCGGCAACGGTGATGTGGACACGCCGGAGAAGGCCGTGGAGAACCGCGCCCGTTACGGCGTGGACGGCGTGATGATCGGCCGCGCGAGCATCGGCCATCCGTGGATCTTCAACGAGATCAAGCACTACATGGCCACGGGCACGCACCGCCCGGCGCCCACCGTAGCCGACCGTGTGGAGGCCGCCCGCCAGCACCTGCTCACCTCCATCGCGTGGAAGGGTCCGTGGGAGGGCGTGGTGGAGATGCGCCGCCACTATGGCAACTACCTCAAGGGCCTGCCCAATGTGAAGGAAGTGCGGTTGCGCTTGTGCACCGAGCGCGAACCGGCGAACATCGAGGCGATCCTCGATGAGGTGAAGTCGACCTACGCGGAGGTGGATGCCGCGTGAAGGAACCGTCTGCTGAGCGCACGCAGCGGCACCCGCGTGGCCAGCAGCCCGATGGCCAGCACCGTGGCCACCACCAGCAAGAGGTCCGTCCAGATCACCTTTACCGGGAAGGCCTCCACCATGGTGCCTTCCATGGGGACGAGCCCGAAGCGCTGTTGGGCCCAGCAGATGCCGCCACCCACCACCAGTCCGGCCACGATGCCCACGGCCACGATCAGCAGGCCCTCGTACAGGAAGATGCGGCGCACCAGTTGCCCGGCGGCGCCCATGCCCATCAACGTGCGCATGTCCTGCTTCTTCTCGATCATCATCATGGTGAGCGAGGCGATGATGTTGAAGGCACCGATGAGACCGATGAAGGTGAGCAGCAGGTAGGTGATGCGCTTCTCGGTGGCGTTGGTGCGGTACATCAGGGCGTTTTTCTGGTAGCGCGTGCGTACCACGAACCGTGATCCCAGTTGGTGCTGGATGGCCTTGGCAGTGCGGTCCAACTGGGCTCCAGGGGCCAGTTGCAGTTCCAGTGCGCTCACCGCACCGCGGTAGTGCAGCAGCGAATCGGCGAGATCGATGGGCACCAGCGCGTACTTGGAGTCGAACTCCATGTTAAGGCTGAACGATCCAGCCACGGCAACAGCCGTATGCTCGAAGGCACCTTGTCGGTCGCGGCTCAGCTTGCGGCCCCGCACCGGCGCACTGATCTCCAGCGGCTCCAGCACGCCATCGTCCAAGGGCACGTCCAGTTCCACTTTCAACCCGATGCCCAATATCGCCGCGGGTCCACTGCGGCCTTCCAGCTGCGCCTTGCCGGTGTAGAGGTGCGCGGGCATATCGCTCATGGCCATGAACTGCGGCTCCACGCCCTTCAGGGTGGCCACGGCCTGCTGATCGCCGCAGCGCAGCAGCACGTTCTCTTCAATGGTCCAGCTGCCGTTGTGTACCGCAGGCATGGCAAGCAGGCTGTCCAGAGGAACGGCGCTGCGATCGAAGGTCTTGCCCTCGGCCGGTGTGATGGTGATGTCCTGGTCGAAGGGGCTGTAGAGCTTGTCGACGAGGTCGTTGATCCCGTTCATCGCGCTCAGCACCACCACCATGGCGGCCGTTACCACCGCGATCACCACGATGCTGATCAGCGTGATGACGTTGATCGCGTTGGTGGACCGCTTGGCCAGCAGATAGCGGCGGGCGAAGAGGAGGGGGAGGTTCATCGCGTCATGTGCTAATGAGCACATGTGCCCATGAGCACATGGCTACTTCCACGCCTTCACGATCAGTCCCGTCCCAGTGAGGTGCTTCATCCGCACATCGGCCATGTTCAGCACAAAGGCGATGGGGTAGGCGAGGAGGTAGTAGAACGGCAGCACGATGAAGAACAGTTTGCTGGCCTGAAGCATAAGCAGCGGCCACTTCATGCTGAGCTTCCAGCTGATCTTGCCGAGTGCGCCGTAGCTGTAGCGCGCTTCCACCTTGCTGAAACCGTTGCGCAGGGCCTTGGCGCGGATGTCGTCGATGTTGTAGCCGTCGCGTACGTGCTCTTCGATGAATGAGCCTTCGCCCTCTTCGTGTACATCGCTGCCGCCCTGGTCGCTGGGGGTGCTGATGATGAGCATGCCGCCCGGTTTCAGGCTGGTGCTGTAGCAGCGTAGTGCGGCCTCGTCCTCGAGGATATGCTCCATCACGTCCACGCACACCACCAGTTCAAAGGCTCCGGGGCGCTGGAACTGTGTTACATCGCCCACTTCGAACTTCACCTGCGGCCTGCCGATGCGTTGGAAGAAGGCGTTGCAGTCCGCCACTTGTTCATCTTTCACATCAATGGCGGTGATGCTCCATTTCTGCGAAAGGCCACTGAGCCAGTAGGTGTATTGCCCGAAACCCGCGCCGGCATCGTAGATCGCCAGTCCGCGGTCGCGCTTGTCGGCCGCCCAGGTGCGCAGTTCGCGCTGGATGTGCCAGGCCCGCAGCAACAGCAGGTCGAGCAGGTGGTAGAAGAACTTGCGGAGGAAAGGAGTGCTGTTGAACACCACGCCCAGTCGGCGCTTAACGGGATCGTACTGCATGGTGGTTCAGCCTTTCAAGAGCTTGTCGATCTCTTCAGCGCGGTCCAGTGAATCGTCCACGTAGAACAGCAGCTCGGGCACCACCCGCATCTGCTTGCCAATGCGCAGGCCCAGCAGTCCGCGCAGGCGGTGCGAGTGCTCCTTGATGTGGGCGATGGCGGCTTTTTTGTCCTTCACCGGGAAAAGGCTGAGGAACACCTTCGCAAGGCCGAGGTCGGGACTTACCCGCACGGCCGATACGGTAATGAGGCCGCCGGGCAGCAGTGTGCGGGCCTCCTGTTGGAAGATCACCGCCAACTCGCGCTGCAGCAGGCTGTTCACCTTGTTCTGTCTTACACTGTCCATGGAAGCGCGAAGGTAGCGCCCGGTGGGTTGGCACGCGGCCCGGTAGGCCCGATGACGCTACCTTCGCCGGGCCGCCCTGCTGGTGCGGGGTGCAGCACATGCGCAACTTCTTCCGCATCCTCCGTTTTGGCGCTCCCTACCGCCATTTCGCCGTGCTCAACGCGGTGTTCAACCTGCTGGGCACGGTCTTCCACCTGGCCTCGCTGCTGTTGTTCATCCCCTTCCTGCGCCTGTTGCTGGGGCAGGTGAAGCCGGTACATGTTCGCCCTGCCGAGCTCTGGACCCGCGAAGGACTGGAGGGCACCTTCAACTGGATCCTTACGCAGCTCATTGAGGACCGCGGCCAGATGGGGGCCCTACTGGTGATCAGTATCGCCGTGGTTGTATTGTTCCTGCTGAAGAACGTGTTCCGCTATTTGGCCCTGGTGGCCATCTGCAATTTCCGGAACCTCATCATCCGCGACATACGGGCGCGCATCTACGACAAGCTATTGGAGCTGCCCTTGCGCTACCACGCGGGCGAACGCAAAGGCGACCTGCTCTCGCTGATCACCAACGACATGCAGGTGGTGGAGTACTCGGTGATGTACTACATCGAGATGATCTTCCGGGAGCCGATCGCCGTGATCATGTTCCTGGGCACCATGCTCACCCTTTCGCCACAGTTGACAGTGATATCGCTGTTACTGCTGCCCATCAGCGGACTGCTGATCGCGCGGATCTCCAAGAGCCTCAAGCGGCGGAGCAACCGCGTGCAGGAAAAGAGCGCCGACCTGCTTGCCCGTGTAGAGGAGACCTTGTCCGGCATCCGGGTGATCAAGGCGTTTAACGGCGAGGCCGACATGAAGCGTCGCTTCGATCGCGACAACGACCTGCTCACGCGCTCCAGCATCGCCATGCTGAACCGGCAGGACATCGCCTCGCCGCTCAGCGAGACCATGGGCGCTGCAGTGATGGCCGCCATTGCCTACATCGGTGGGTCGTTCGTGCTGGGCCCTGATCCATCGCTCACGGGCGACAGCTTCCTGGGCTTTATCATCATCTTCTCGCAACTGCTGGCGCCCATCAAGGGTTTCTCGCAGGGCTGGAGCGGCATCACGCGCGGCGGTGCAAGTGGCCAGCGCATCTTCGATCTCATCGCGGTGGAGAACACGGTTAAGGAGAAGCCCGATGCACGCCCCATTTCCGCCTTTGCGGACCGCATCGAGTACCGCGATGTGACCTTCGCCTACGAGGCTCCGCCCAGCGATGGTGGCGAGCGGCGGAATGTCCTGCAGGACATCCGCATCACTGTACCCAAAGGGCGTAGCGTGGCCCTGGTGGGTACCAGCGGTGGCGGCAAGACCACCCTGGCGAACCTGCTGCCCCGCTTTTTCGATGTGACGCAGGGTCAACTACTGATCGATGGACAGGACGTGCGCGACCTGCGGATCCGGGACCTGCGCGCGCTCATGGGTATCGTTACGCAGGACAGCATCCTCTTCAACGATACGGTGGCCAACAACATCGCGTTCGGCACGCCGGGTATGGCGCAGGCCGATATCGAGCGGGCGGCACGCATCGCCAATGCACACGACTTCATCACCCGCCTGGAGAACGGTTACCAGACCAACATCGGCGATGGCGGCAACCGCCTCAGCGGGGGGCAGAAGCAACGCCTCAGCATCGCGCGTGCCGTGCTGAAGAACCCGCCGATCCTCATCCTGGACGAGGCCACCAGCGCCCTCGACACCGAGAGTGAACGCCTGGTGCAGGAGGCACTGTACAAGATGCTGGAGGGCCGCACCAGCCTCGTCATCGCCCACCGCCTCAGCACCATCCAGCACTGCGACGAGATCTGCGTGATCGACAAGGGCCGCATCATCGAGCGCGGCACCCACACCGAGCTGTATGCCGCCGGTGGGCAGTACCGCAAGCTCTGCGACATGCAGGCGTTCGCGTAGGCGGTCTAGTCCGTGAAGATCACCGGTTGAATGGCCATGGTCTCCCCGCTCATCCACAGCACCCGGAGGAGGTAGGTGCCGGCGACAAGCCCGTTCCGGTGCAGGACGATGCGCTCTGCGAAAGGACCAGTTAGCTGCTGTACCAGTCGTCCATCCAGGTCCCTGACCTCGATGCGGTCCACCTCCGGGGAGGAGCTGCCGAGTTGAATGTGCAGGAGGTCGACCGTTGGGTTGGGATTGATTTGTATGGCCGGTACCGATGCTTCATCGGACATGCTGGTCCACGCGCAGCTGCTGTTCCCACAATAGGTCACGGTCGGCGCGATGGTCCCGGTATTGATGTCGAATCCACCTGCACCATCCGTCGATGTTGCATCGCAGATCCTCAACGAACCTAGGACGGTGCCATGGTTGATGCTTGAATCTGAAATGCAGATGGTGCCATGGCCATTCAAACCACCCCGATTATCCAGTTTGGCCAACAATGTGAGTGAGTTCGTTTGGAAGGTGGCGCTCCCGAAATTCAATAGCTCAGCTATGGTGGTCATCGAACTAGGTCGGAGGATGACATTCCCGAGGAAAGATCCGGTACCCAGTTGCAGGAGACCGTTACAATGAAGTTGACCGAAGTTATCCAGGTTCATTAGTTGCGCGTTGTCCACATCCATGGTGCCTTCATTCAGTACTAGTGCGGTGCTCAGCAGAAATCCCGCGCTGAGTTCTCCTTCTGGAAGGGTGTACAGGGTGGTCATGTAGAGTAGGCTGTCCGATGAGAACGTTCCTGAGTTTATTACGGTAGCGAATGTCCACGTCTGAGTTGTGCCAGCGGTCAGGCTTCCTCGGTTTTCGAATATTCAATCATTCAGAAGTAGTTCATTCTGGACGGCCAGACTGCCATTGTTGAGGGCACTGTCACAGGACAGGGTCATGCTGGCACAACTGATCAGGCCAGTGTTCCTCAAGTGCACAGCGGACTGGGAAAGAAGGATGCTGGAAGACGTGAAAAGGTGGCCGTTGTTGACCACTGAGCCGCTCAGCGACAGATCTGCGCTGGACAGCAGTTCGCCGTTGGTCTCTATGACCAACTGTGTCGGGCTAAGTATGATATCCATATCAATGGTCAAGGCATGCCCGATGATCAATGTGTCACAGGCGATCGGGTCACAGCCGCAATCCCACACGTTCACATCGGTGAATGCACCGGAGGCCACTGTGGCGCAGGTGGAGGCACGTGTGGCACCCAGCGAGAGCAGACCGACCAACACGAGGGGGCAACGCATGCGGATCATGGAATGGAAAGTTAACTGGAGGGCGTTGTGTTGATGCGTTCGCCCAAGGACCGGCATGGGGAGACCGACGACCGGTTACTTTGCAGGGACCTGCGCAGGATGGCTTCACCCGACCACCGCATCTTCGGCCTCGACCTCATACGGGCCGTGGCCATCGTTCTGGTGGTCCTGTCCCATGCGGATGACCTGTGGGCCGTGTGGTTCCCCTATGACCCCGGGCTTTCCCGCGTGGATGGCGTGGACCTCTTCTTCGTGCTGAGCGGCTATCTCATTGGCGGCATCCTGTTGCGCTACACGGCGCTGGAGGGCGTGCCCTGGCACCGGCGGCTGCTTGATTTCTGGCAACGCCGCTGGCTGCGCACCCTGCCCAACTACTACCTCTTCCTCCTCATCAACATCGCGCTCGTGCACTTCGGCCTCGCCATGGGCCTGCTGAACCACAACACGCTGGCCTATTTCGTCTTCCTGCAGAACCTGCACGTGCCGGTGGACCTCTTCTTCTTCGAGTCATGGTCGCTGGCCATCGAGGAGTGGTTCTACCTGTTGTTCCCGCTGCTGCTCGTGGGCGTGGCGATGTGTGGTGTGGCCGGGCGACGCGCCTATCTCGTGGCCGCCTTGGTGATGATCACAGTGCCCACGTGCTTGCGGCTCGTGGTCGCGCCGGAGTTGGTCACCCTTCAAGGGATGGACCTCTACATCCGCAAGCTGGTGGTGACGCGCTTGGACGGCATCGGCTTCGGTGTATTGGCGTCTTGGGTACACGCCACTGCGAACGCCGGTTGGCAAAGGCATCGGTCAATAGTGTTCCTCGTAGGTGCTGTGCTGCTCGGTGTGGCGGCCGCATGGCATGGCGAACAGCACCTTTGGTTCACCAGCACGTGGTACTTCACCATTTCGGCACTGGCCATGGCGCTCTTCCTTCCATTGCTCAGCCAATGGGCAACAGCACCGCGTTGGGGTGGTCCGGTGGTTTTTCTAAGTAAGGTGTCCTACGCGCTCTACCTGGTCCACCTGCCCGTGCGGCATCTGTACCTACCGCTGATGGACGGGCGTTCGATGCCGGCCACCATCGTGTTGTACGTGCTCTATTGGATGGTCTGCCTGGCGCTGAGCTGGCTGGTGTACCGCTATTGGGAGCGGCCCTTCATGGCGCTGCGCGAACGGTTGGGCACGCGGCTGCTGCGGGCTACTCCTTCTTCTTGAACAGCCGGTCGAAGATGTTGCGCCGATCGGCCTCGCTGGTGTCGCGGTCGCGCGGACGTTTGGGCCCGAAGGCATCCTCGATAAGTCGTTCCAGCGCGCTGGGTTGTCGACGGGTGGCGCAGTCCAGGTCGGTCTCGTGTTCCATCGGAAAGGTGAAGTCGCGCACGTATTTCCGGCGCAAGGTGGCCGACGCCTCGATCTGTTTCAGCGTGCGCCCGGCAATGGGTAGTGCCAGTGAGCCGCCGGTGCCAAGCGCACTGTTGAAATGCACATTCGGCTCAAAAGCACCGACCCAGGTGCCGATGACCAGCCCAGGGGTGCAGGCCACGAACCACGCATCGCTGTAGTCCTGCGAGGTGCCTGTCTTGCCAGCGTACGGACCGGTGAGCCCGTAGCGTGATCGCAGCGCAGCACCAGTGCCTTGGTCCACTGCGCGACGCAACATGGCGATCAGGTCGGCCGCAGTGTTCTCGCTGATGGCCTGCACGCTCTTCGGTACCCGGGCCTTGTAAAGTTCCTTGCCCTGCGCATCGGTAATGCGCGTGATCAGTTGTGGTGTTACACGCTTGCCGCCCATGGCGAAGGCCCCATAGGCAGGCACCAATTCGCGCAGGCTTACTTCGGTGGCACCCAAGGCCATGGCGGGCTTGTCCACGTCCTTGGTGGGCAAGCCAAGTGCTTTCATCACCTGCCCCAGTGTATCAGTTCCCGTGCGGAAGTAGAGGTCAACAGTGGGGCGGTTCATGCTCTTGGCCAATGCGTACCACATGGCCACCTCACCGCCCACGGTGTCCTTGTCGAAGTTGTCGGGTGTCCAGCCATCGAACTCGGAGTAGCTCTTCTTTTCGTTGTCCAGGTAGGTACACGGGTGAAGGCCCCGCTCCAATGCCGCCGCATAGACCACCGGTTTGATGGTGCTCGCCACCTGACGTCGTGCTTGGACCAGGTCGTAAGGCAGGAAGCGATGGTCGTTGCCACCCACCCATGCGCGCACGGCCCCGCTGGCCGGTTCCATCATCAGCACAGCGCCGTTCAGCAGGCGATGGTAGTGCCACAGTGAGTCGCGGTAGGTCAGTGTGTCCAGGCGACGGCCTTCATGATCGTACACTTCGCGGACCAGCTTCTCTTCGTTTTTCCATCGCTTGCCGCCGCGCTTCGCCTTGCGTTTTTCCCAGGCTTTCCGCGCGCCGGCATTGCGCAGCTCGCGGTCCAGCTTGGGCTGCATGGTGGCGAGGTGTTCGTGCACGGCATCGTGTGCAGCGTGCTGGAGCTCGGTGTCCAGGGTGGTATGGATGCGAAGCCCGTCCTTCCGCAGGTCGTACGTGGTGCCCTTCTTTTTACCCAGCTCCTTCAGAATGCGCTGGGCCTCCTGGTCCACCTGCTGGTTGAAGTAGCCGTAGAGGTCCAGGGCATCGCCTCCGGTGTAGCGCAGGGCGATGGGCAGTGCGCGCAGGCTGTCCGTGGCGGCCCGGCTGAGGTGTCCGCGATCGTGCATCAATTCCAGCACCTGGTCGCGGCGTCCTTTGGAAGCGTCGGGATGCAGCCGTGGGTTGTAGGTGGTGTTGGCCTTCAGCATGCCCACGAGCACGGCCGCTTCCTGCACGTTCAAGCGCTTGGTGGGTTTGTTGAAGAAGCGCTGTGCCGCGCTCTCGATGCCAAAGGTGTTCTCGCCGAAAGGCACGCTGTTGAAGTAGAGCACCAGCACATCGTTCTTGGTGAGCAGGCGCTCCAGTCGTTGGGCCACCAAGGCCTCTTTCATCTTGGTGACGGGCACGGTGAGCAGGCCATGCCGCTCGCGCCCGTAGAGGTTCTTGATGATCTGCTGCGAAATGGTGCTGCCGCCGCCACCGCTGCGGTCTCGGCCGAGCAGTGTTCGGAAGAAGACGCGGATGTAGCTGCGGCCGTCCACGCCCTGGTGGGTGAAGAAGCGCGCATCCTCTGTGGACACCAACGCCTCGATCAGGTGCTTCGGCAGGTCCTCGTAGTGCACGTTGGTACGGTCCTCCGCGAAGAGCTTGCCGATGATGGTGCCGTCGCTGGCCAGTACGAGCGTGGCCTCTTCGTGCCTGATGTTGCTAAGCTCCTCTTCGCTGGGCAGCTCACCGAACACGCCCATGCGCACGGTCTGCATCAGTGTGAAGAAGGCCAACAGCGCCAGTGCGGCACCGATCAGAAGCACCTTCAGCCAAGGCACACGCTTACCGCTCTTCTTTTTCGCGCTCTTCTTCGCCATGCTTCACCGGGACAACTTTGCTCGGAGAACGATCGGGATGTCGTCCGCCGTGCGTTGTCGTTCATTCTTCGCCGCCCTCCAGGTATTCGTCCTTGAACAGCAGGTCGCTCTCGTAGGGATAGCGCGCCACATGCAGGGCCTTCACCCGTTCGTACAGCAGCTTGCGCAGGCCGTCGAGGTTGATGCGTTGCGATGCGCTGATGAAGATGCACTCGTCGCCGTTCATGCGCGCCATCCACGTTTCCTTCAGCTCTTCCAGGGTGAATTGCTCCTCGCGTTTCGGGGCCAGGTCATCGGGGTCGAACGGTGCAGGACGGTAGGCATCCACCTTGTTGAAGACAACGATCACCGGCTTGGCGCCGGCGCCGATCTCGTTCAGCGTTTGTTTCACCGTTTCGTACTGCTCCTCGAAGTTGTGGTGACTTATGTCCACCACATGCAGCAGTAGGTCGGCCTCGCGTGTCTCGTCCAATGTGCTCTTGAAGCTCTCGATGAGCTGTGTGGGCAACTTGCGGATGAAGCCAACCGTGTCGCTTACCAGGAAGGGCAGGTTTCCCAGCACGATCTTGCGCACCGTAGTGTCCAGCGTGGCGAAGAGCTTGTTCTCCGCGAAGACCTCGCTCTTGCTGAGCAGGGTCATGAGCGTGCTTTTGCCCACGTTGGTGTAACCCACCAGCGCCACGCGGATCAACTTGCCACGGTTGCTGCGCTGGGTGGCCATCTGCCGGTCGATCTGCTTCAGTTGATCCTTCAGTAGGGCAATGCGGTCGCGCACCAAACGGCGGTCGGTCTCGATCTCTTTTTCACCCGCGCCACCCCGCGTACCGGTTCCACCGCGCTGGCGTTCCAAGTGGGTCCACAGCTTGGTGAGGCGCGGTAGCATGTACTCGTATTGCGCCAGTTCCACTTGTGTCTTGGCGTGCGCGGTGCGTGCCCGGCGGGCGAAGATGTCCAGGATCAAACGCGGCCGGTCGAGCACGGGCTTGCCTAGTTCCTTCTCCAGGTTGCGCTGTTGGGCGGGCGATAGCTCATCGTCGAAGATGATGCAGTCGGCCCCGTGCTCTTCCATCCAGGCCTTCACTTCCGCCAGCTTGCCGCTGCCCACATAGGTGCGTCCATCGGGCCTGTGCAGTCGCTGGGTGAAGCGCTTCAGGGTGGTGATATCCGCCGTGGTGGCCAGGAACTCGAGCTCGTCGAGGTATTCCTTCACACGGTCGGCGTCCTGTTGGTCGGTTGCCAGGCCGATCAGCACGGCCTTCTCGGCCTTGCCCTTCAGTTCCAGTGGGTCGATCATGGGTTACTGCTGGCGGAGGCTGCGCACGTGTGCCACCACGGCCTCGATCTCAGCGGCAGTGAGCACGTTCTTGTAAGCCATCATGGCGCCTTTGCCATTGGTCACCTGCGCGATCATCTGCTCTTTGCTCAGCGCCGAGGTGGTGAGGTCCTTGGCTCCGTTCAGGCCCAGCTTGCCGTCCTTGCCATGGCACAGGGTGCAGTGCATGTTGAACAGCTGCTCGCCGCGCCCTTTGCCTTTGCGCTGTGCGTTGTTATCGGCCGTGGTCTCGTTGCTGCACGCGAGCAGCAGCAGCAGGGGCGTAAAGAGGATGATGGCGAACCGTGTCATAGCCAACCTCTTCCGTGTCCGATCTCGCGGAAGGGCCAAGGGGTGGCCCACAACATCAGTGCCAGCCCGATCAGGTAGAACACGGCCACGCGCAATTGTTTCGCCCGCTCCTCCTTGGCCCGCTTGGCCAACGAACGTCCCAAGGTCACCAGGATGATGCCGATGATCATGGTGCCGATGTGCTCGAACTTCCAGAAGGTGTAGGAGGGAAAATTGGGGGTGTAGCTCTTCACGCGCATCAGGTAGAGCACGAGCCCCACGACCAACTGCACATGGCAAAGAACCATGGCAATGATGGCCACCATGCGTTCGCCAACGAGAATGGGGCGTTGCATCAGGTAGCCGCGCAGTGCCATCAGGCCTGCGAGCAGTACGCTCACCAATACGCCATAGCGCAACAGGCTGTGGAGAAAGAGAAAGAAGTAGTCGCTGTTCATGGAACGATCGATAGGGTTACCGGAGCGGCGCGAAGTTAGCGGCCTGCCGTGCTTATGTCGCCCGGCAATTCACCGGGAACTGGCGGCGTGGTCGCTACTTTCGTGCGGTCCATGGTCCGTTACTCCCTCCTCCTGCTCCTGTGCGCGCTCTTTGCCGCACCTCTTCGTGCCCAAAGCACCCCGCCGCGCGGCCATGTCAGCGATGCGGCCCCGGTGCTGGTCGCCTTTACCAATGCCACGGTGCATGTGGATGCGCGTACGGTGCTCACCCAGGCCACCTTGCTGGTGCGTGATGGTGAGGTGGTGGCCGTTGGCACCAAAGTGAAGGTGCCCGCAGGTGCCCAGGTGCGCGACCTCAAGGGCCTGCACATTTGGCCAGCGCTCATCGAACCCTACAGCGATCTGGGTCTTCCCGCCGATAAGCAGGATCAGCGCAAAGCAGAGGTGAAAGGCGCCCGCCACTGGAACGGTGCGCTGCGGGCCGATGCCCATGCCCACACATTGTTCCAACCGGATGCCAAGCAAAGCGCCGAGCTCCGTGCCCAGGGCTTCGCCATGGTGATCACGCATCGCATGGACGGCATTTCGCGTGGCACCTCGGCGGCCGTGGTGCTCAGTGATGCGCCTGCGGCCCGAGCCGTTGTGCGGCCCGACGTGGCGGCCCATTTCAGTTTCCGAAAGGGCAGTTCATTGGACGACTATCCCAGTTCGCAAATGGGTGCCATCGCCCTATGGCGGCAGGCGGTGATGGACGCCCGTTGGTATGCGGCACAACCTCAGCATCAGGAGACCGACGCGGTACTGGCCGCGCTGGCCACCCAGTTGCAAGGCCGCATCGTGGTGGAGGCCGGCGACCGGAACGAGGTGCTCCGCTGGGTGCGACTGCTGGATGAGTTCAAGCTGCCGGGTATCGTTAAGGGGACGGGTGATGAATACGCGCGCTTGGAGAGCATTCGTAGCGCAGGTCTGCCCCTGCTGGTGCCCGTTTCATTCCCCGAGGCCTACGACGTGGAGGATCCCTACGATGCACAGGAGGTGAGCTATGCCCGCCTGAAGCATTGGGAAATGGCGCCGCGGAATGCGCAGATCCTCGACACGGCACGCTTGGTGTTCGCCTTCACCACACACGGCCGCAAGGACCTGAAGGACCTTTGGAAGGACATGCGGAGCATGGTGGCCCTTGGACTTGACAGTTCGCGTGCCATTGAAGCGTTCACCACCGATCCCGCGCGCCTGTTCGGCCTGGACGATCGTTACGGCGCCCTGCGTGAAGGCATGGCCGCCAACTTCCTCATCACCTCGGGCCATTTGCTGGCGGAGCGCAACATCATCCATGAGATCTGGGTGGATGGCAAACGCTTCGTTCTCGATGACCCGGAGCGTATCGATATCAAGGGCTCCTACGAGCTGAACCTCGCCGCTTCCATTTGGAACCTGGAGGTGACCGGCGAGGGAGCCAAACTTGAAGCCACCGTACGCAGGGCCAGTGAACCCGATAGCCTGAAGGTGAAGGCCCGGATCGATCGGCAGGGCAGCGTGGTGAGCCTTTCGTTCGCACCCAAGGATGATCCCAAGGCCATCACGCGTCTCAGTGGCATCATCCACGCCGGTGGTGGGCTTTGGGACGGCCAAGGCCAGCGAGCTGGAGGCGAGTGGTTCGCGTGGTCGGCACTGCGCCGTGCGGGCAAGAACGGGGCACGCAAGGCCACTGCGGATAGCACGCGTACTGTGGTCACGGAAGCAGGACCGGTGCCACAACCCCTGGTCGGCTTCGGCTGGACCGAACTGCCCAAGCAAGGCACCGTGATCTTCCGCTATGCAACGGTGTGGACGAACACCGCGCAGGGCATTTTGCGCAACACCGATGTGTGCATCCACGAGGGGCGCATCAAGGCGATCGGACAGGGGCTCGATGTGCATGCGCTCTTCCCCGGAAAGAAGAAGCCCGAAGTGACCGAGGTGAACGCCACGGGCATGCACCTCACCTGTGGCATTATCGACGAGCATTCGCACATCGCCATTTCACGCGGTGTCAACGAGGGCGCCATGTCCGTTTCGTCGCAGGTCCGTATCGGCGATGTGGTGAACCCGGACGACATCAACATCTACCGCGATCTGGCGGGCGGTGTCACCACCGTGCAGTTGTTGCATGGCAGCGCCAACCCCATTGGTGGGCAGAGCGCGCTCATCAAGTTGCGTTGGGGGCAGACCGCCGATAGCATGCTGATCCGAGGCGCGGCAGGCCACATCAAGTTCGCCTTGGGCGAGAACGTGAAGCAGAGCAATTGGGGGCCGGGTACACGCTTCCCACGTTCGCGCATGGGCGTGGAGCAGCAGTTCTACGAAGCGTTCATCAGGGCGCGTGAGTACGAGGCCGCCAAGCAGCATTGGACCGAACTGCGTCCGCGCGACCGGGCAGGCAAGGTGCCACCACGCATTGATCTGCAGTTGGAGGCGCTAGCCGAGATCCTGCGTGGTGAGCGCAACATCACCTGCCACAGTTATGTGCAGAGCGAGATCGACATGCTCATGCACGTGGCCGACAGCATGGGCTTCAAGGTGAACACCTTCACCCACATCCTGGAAGGCTACAAGATGGCGCGCAAGATGCAACAGCATGGTGTGAACGCGAGCACCTTCAGTGATTGGTGGGCTTATAAGTTCGAGGTGTATGATGCCATCCCCTACAACGCGGCTCTATTGCACATGCACGGCGTGAACACCGGCATCAATAGCGATGATGCGGAGATGAGCCGTCGCTTGAACCAGGAGGCCGCCAAGGCCGTGAAGTATGGAGGCGTTGCGCCCGAGGAGGCGTGGAAGATGGTGACGCTGAACCCGGCGCGCATGCTCAAGCTTGATCATCGCCTGGGGACCATTGAGCCCGGCAAGGATGCGGACCTGGTGCTGTGGAGCGCCGATCCGCTCAGCATTGCGGCACGTGTGGAACGAACGTATGTCGATGGCGTATGCTACTTCGATCGCGCCACCGATGCTGCGCGCCGTGCATGGGTGATCGCCGAGCGCGACCGTATCGTACGGGCCATGATGGCCGCGAAAGCGGATGGCGCGCCCACACGAAGACCGCGCAGCGAACGCCAGCATTTGTGGCATTGTGAGGACATTGGCGAGGAAGGCGAACAACACGAGGAACACGATGCGCACTGAACGGACCAACTTCCAATTCGGACAGTACCGCAGTTTGGCCGGTGCGGTCCGTGTGCTGTTCGCCGCCTTGTGCACAACGGTCGCGGTGGCGCTTGTGGCTCAGCAGCCTGTTCCTGCGCCGCCCCAGAAGAAGAGCGTGCTGATCACGGGTGGCACCGTGCATGTGGGCGATGGTCGCGTGATCGATGAAGGGGCCGTGGGCTTCCGCGATGGCCGGATCGATTACGTGGGTTATGCTTATGGCGTAAAGGCCACCTACGACACCATCATTCAAGTGGTGGGGCAGCATGTGTACCCGGGCATCATTGCTGCCGATGCGACCATTGGGTTGGAGGAGATCGAGGCCGTGCGTGCCAGCGTGGACGTGGAGGATATCGGTCGCCTTGAGCCGGAGATGCGCACACTGATCGCCTACAAGGCCGACTCGCGTGTGGTGCCCACGGTGCGTTCCAATGGCGTACTGGTCGCGCAGATCGCTCCGCGCGGACTGGTCATCAGTGGCAGCAGCTCCATTGTGCAGCTCGATGCCTGGGACTGGGAACATGCCGCGGTACGTGCCGATGATGCCGTACACCTCAACTGGCCTGCTGCCTACCAACGCAGCGGCTGGTGGGCCGAGCCCGGCGAGACCGATACCGAGAAGAAGGATGAGCGTGCCAACAAGCTGGAGGAGTTGCGCTCCTTCTTCCGCAAGGCGAAGGCCTACGCGCAGGAGAAAGCCCCCGAGAACGTGGACCTGCGGTTGGAGGCCATGCGCGGTGTGTTCAACGGAAGGAAGGCGTTGTTCGTGCATGCCAACGCGGCCAAGGAGATCTCCGAGGCCGTGCAGTTCGCCAAGGCAGAAGGGGTGAAGCGCCTGGTGATCGTGGGTGGCTACGATGCATGGCGCGTGGCCGACCTGCTGCGCGAGAACAAGGTGGATGTCGTGCTTCGTCGTTTGCACAGCCTGCCCATGCGGCCCGAGGATGACATTGATCTGCCCTATCGGTTACCAGCCCTGCTGAAGGAACGCGGCGTGCGCTTCTGCCTTGGCTATGCAGGTGACATGGAGGCCATGGGCCTGCGCAACCTGCCTTTCCTTGCAGGTACCGCCGCGGCCTATGGACTTTCCGCAGAGGACGCCCTGCGCAGCATTACGCTCGATGCCGCAGCTGTGCTCGGTGTTGATGATCGCCTCGGCAGCCTCGCGGTGGGCAAGGAGGCCACACTGATCGTGTCCGCAGGCAACGTGATGGACATGCAGGGCAACCGCATTGTGCACGGCTACATCCAGGGCCGCCGGATCGTGCTGGACGATCACCACCAGCAGATGTACAGGTTGTACCGCCAGCGGTTGGAGCAGGGCCAATGATGGCGCTAGGCTGATCGCACCTGCGCTATGATGCACGTATTCATGTTCTGAATGCCTAACGGTCGACTCTTGCATGAGGAAGTTCCTTGTCCTGGTCTACTTGATGTTGGTGCCATGTGTCATCCTCATCATGCTGTGGGTCAACGTTGCCATTCATCGTACCTCGTTCCCGGAAAGCGCGGAAGAACAGCACCACGTTAAAGCCTTACTGGCGGATCTGCGGCCTAAGGTCAGGGCAGGGTTGGCCGAGCGGATGCAGCAGTGGTTCCCTGAAGGTGCCCCCTTTACCTATGCGTTGTATGGGTTGTCACAGTGTGAATTAGCTGCACGTACGATCGGATCTGAGCGGGTGGTGGCGTTGAGGGAAGCACGCTGGAGCCTCGGCCAGCTGGCCAGCGACAAGGTCAAGGGGCGCTTCCCTATGTTGTTGCCACCGGATCATGGTGCCTTTCTGGCCGGGTGGACGGCCTTCCTCCATGGCCGCTTGTTGCAGGTTACTCCAGCTGCTGAGTTATCGAAAGAGGATAGCGCCCAGTTCCGAACACGTTGTGATCGGATCGCACAGACATTCATGGAACATGGCTCACCCTTCATTCCCTCGTACAACGGAATGGCGTGGCCTGCGGATGCCGCAGTATGTGCAGCGGCCCTGTCATTGCACGACAGCCGGTTCCCGGTCGCCTACAAGAACGTGCTCACTTGGTGGGTGAAAGAAGCCACCCAACGAGTGGATGTTCGTGGCATGCTCCCGCATGAATGGGACCCGGAGAGTGATGCGTTACTCCAGTCCGCACGTGGTTCATCTATGGCATTGATGACGATCCTTCTGCCTATGATCGATCCCGCTTTCGCAGCGGACCAGTTCGCTCGGTTCAGGCTTTATTTCTTCAAGGAGTTATTCGGGGTCCCGACGGTTGGTGAACATCCGAACGGAGTTGGGGGAGCAGGCGATATCGACTCGGGTCCCTTATTGCTCGGGATCGGACCTGCCGCTACCATTGTGGCAGCTGGTTCTTGCAGGCTGAATGCCGATGGGTTCCATGCGTTCGAGTTCACTTCCACGGTTGATGCGTTCGGCATGATCACAGGTGCCGAACGACGCAACTACCTGCTTGGAGGCATGCCCATTGCGGACCTCTTCATTGCATGGGTTCGTTCAATACCGGCGGAAGTGCAAACCTTACAACGGCCACCGCGCTTTCTGCGGTTCCATGCTTGGTCCCTTTTGTTGCTCGGGATCGTGCTCTGCCCCTTGATCTTCCGGCGCTTGGCCGGGCGCGGACGCGAGCAGGGTCAGTAACCCAATTTGCCCCGTGTCCGGGACAGCACAATGGCTGCCACGGCACGGGCCTTTTCTGCTCCGCGCTTCAGTTCGCGCTCCAGCTCGGCGGGGTCGTTCATCAGCCGGTCGAAGGTCTCCCGTTCAGTGCGGAACCCATCCAACAGCACCTCCAAAAGGGCCTTTTTCGCGTGGCCATAACCATAGCCGCCCGCACGGAACTTATCGGCCATGTCTGTTACAGCATCTGCAGGAGCAACCAGCTTGAAGAGCTTGTAAACGGTGTTACCCTCGGGGTCCTTCGGCTCTTCCATGGGCGTGCTGTCCGTCACAATGCCCATCACTTCCTTCTTCAGTTCCTTTTCCGGCGCGAAGATCCGCAGCAGGTTGTTGCGGCTTTTGCTCATTTTCTCGCCATCGGTGCCCGGCACGATCATCACCTGCTCGTCAATACGCGCATCGGGCACCACGAAGGTCTCGCCCATCTGGTGGTTGAAGCGCTCGGCCACATCGCGCGTGAACTCGAGGTGCTGCTTTTGGTCCTTGCCCACGGGAACAATGTGCGCATCGTACAGCAGGATGTCGGCCGCCATCAGCATCGGGTAGCTGAACAGCCCGGCGTTCACATCCTCCAGTCGGTCGGCCTTGTCCTTGAAACTGTGCGCCAGCGCCAGGCGTGAGTAGGGGAAAAAGCAGGAGAGGTACCAGGTGAGCTCCGTTACCTCGTGCACATCGCTCTGGCGGTAGAACACCGTGCGCTCGGTGTCCAACCCACAGGCCAGCCAGGCCGCAGCAACGCCGCGCGTATTGGAGCGCAGCACTTCGGGGTCCTTGATCTGGGTGAGCGAGTGGAGGTCGGCGATGAACAGGAACGACTCGTTCGCGCGATCGCTGCTCAGCGCGATGGCAGGGCGGATGGCGCCCAGCACGTTGCCGAGGTGGGGTACGCCGGTGCTCTGTATGCCGGTAAGTATGCGGGCCATGGTCGGAAGGGCACGAAGATAGCCGCGTGCCACGCACCCTTGCCGCCAAAGGGTTCGGGCTACCTTCGCCCTCCCGTTGAAACCGCTCATGCGTCACAGTGCCGCCCCGGAACGTCCCCGTGTGGCCGATGGTGAAAGCCGTCGCGGCCCGCTGGCCAAGTGGCTCTTCCTGCCACTGCGCTGGGTGTTTAAGCTGTGGTTCGCGCTGGTGTTCTTCGGTTCGCTGGTCGTTCTGTACCTGCCTTTCCGCGTGCTGCTCTACACCCCGCGCCGTTACGAGAAAGCCTTCCGTTTGAAGCGCAGCTGGGCCTGGTTCCTGCAATGGGCCAGCGGAGTGCCTGTACGCGTGGAGCGCACCACGCCATTGCCACGTGCACCTTACGTGATCTGCTGCAACCACAGCAGTTACCTGGACATCATCCAGATGTACAATGTCGTGCCGTCGTACTTCCTCTTCATGGGCAAGTACGAACTGCTCAAGTGGCCGCTCTTCAACATCTTCTTCAAGGGCATGAACATCGCCGTTAATCGCGGTAGCCACATCGAGGCCGCAAAAGCCTTCCGCAAGGCGGCACAGGCCCTTGACCGCGGCACCAGCATCGCCCTGTTCCCCGAAGGCACCATTCCCGCGCACACTCCGCGCATGAAACCCTTCAAGGACGGTGCCTTCCGGTTGGCCATCGAGAAGCAGGTGCCCATCGTGCCCATCACCTTCATTGATCATTGGCGCTTGTTCGGCGAGCCTCTGGAGCTGCTCTCCCGCGCCAGGCCCGGCATTGCGCGCGCCGTGGTGCATGCGCCCATTCCTACCAAGGGCCTTACCATGGACGATCTGGTAGCTTTGCGGCGCAAGGTGTACGAGGTGATCGAGGGGCCGCTGCTGGAAGATGCAGCGTGAACCCCGATCGGCCGAGGGACCGCAACAGTATTCCTTCGATCCAGAGATCCACAACAGCCCAGCACATGAAGATCGACGAGGCCACCCTGGACCGTATTGCCGAACTGGCGCGCCTGGACTTCAGCGACCCTGCAGCCCGCCAAGCCATATTGAACGATTTGGAGCGCGTGCTCGGGTTCGTGGAAAAGCTGAACGAGGTGGATACCAAGGGCGTGGAACCCCTGATCTTCATGACCGATGAGGCGGATGTGCTGCGCGAGGACGTGGTGGTGCCCGGTGATATCGTGCCCAAGGCCGAAGCCCTGAAGAACAGTCCGGTAAAGGACAGCGACTACTTCAAGGTGCCCCGCGTGATGGACAAGGGTTAGTCCCTCGTCCTACGCGCGGGAAGGGTGGAGTTCACCCAGCTCTTCCCGGTCTTCCTCGTGACTTTCGCTCCAAGTGGCACGCGGGCCAGTGCCCAGTTCGCGCCAGCCGTAAACGAGCACCAGTGTAATGGCCGATACGAAGTTCACGGCCACGAAGCTGTTCACGTAGGTGGCATCCAAGTTCCACCAGGCGGGTAGCACAGGGATGATGAAGAAGGCACAGTTGCTCACGATCTGCATGATCAGCAGGATGGTACCGCTGCGGGTCATGTTGTAGGTCCAACCCAGCAGAATGGTGAGGCAGATCATGCTCAGTAGGAATACGGGCCAGGGGTATCCATCGGGAACACCCTCGTTGATCAGCAACATGGGCAGGTACCATAGCCCCCACGCGAAACCGACGGTCAGGCACGACCGCAAGGCGCTGTACTTCTCCTGTAGGCGGGTCACGCTGAACTTCATCCACGCGGTCTCTTCCACCAAGGCGATCCCCACGATGAAGGGGAGGTTCTGGATCAACGGCATCCAACCGGCCAGACCATCCTCCCGGAGGCTGCGCACCAGCCAGCCGGGCCACTCGGCAAAGCCGAGGAACACCAGTGCCGTAATGCCCACATAAGTGAACAGGAACTTCCAGGAGAAGGCCAGCAGGTACCACTGTGCACCGGCCTTCCAGTGGAAGAAGGATCCGAACAAACGGCGCAGGCCAGCACCTTTCTCCAGGTACCAAGTGAGCAACATGGCGAACACCAGCGGCCCAAAGGCCCTCAAGCGGAATACCATGTGCGCCGTGGCATCATCGTGCATGTGACCACCGGCAGGCAGCATGGCTTTCACCACGCCCACTACCACGAACTGATAGCCGAGCGTGAGCAGAATGAAGACCAGAACAGGATTCTTGGTGATGAATGACCTCATGGCTTCGATGAATGAGCGGCGAAGCTATCCGTATCAACACTGTATGTCAAGGTTTATTTCATCCAACAAGGCGCTATGTCCTTGAGCCTGTGCATATTCTCATGTGCGCTGAACAGGCCATGACGTCCACCTACCTTCGCCGCTCCTTACCAAGAACACATGTACGGCAAACTCCAAGCACATCTGCAGCAGGAACTCTCGGGCATCGATGCGGCAGGGCTGTTCAAGCGCGAACGCATCATTACCAGTGAACAGGGCGCCGAGATCACGGTGAACGGCAAGCAGGTGCTGAACTTCTGCGCCAATAACTACCTGGGCCTCAGTTCACACCCCGAAGTGGTCAAGGCCGCGCATGCCACATTGGATACCCATGGTTTCGGCATGAGCAGCGTGCGCTTCATCTGTGGTACGCAGGACATTCATAAGGAGCTGGAGGCGAAACTGGCCACCTTCCACGGAACGGAGGACACCATACTGTATGCGGCGTGCTTCGATGCCAATGGCGGTGTGTTCGAGCCCCTGTTCGGCGAGGACGATGCCATCATCAGCGATGCGCTCAACCACGCCAGCATTATTGATGGGGTGCGCCTGACCAAGAGCAAGCGCTACCGCTACGCCAACAACGACATGGCCGACCTGGAGGTGCAACTGAAGGCCGCCCGTGCCGATGGTGCCCGCCACATCATCATTGTCACCGACGGGGTGTTCAGTATGGATGGCATTGTGGCCGACCTGAAAGGCATCTGTGACCTGGCAGACAAGTATGAAGCGCTGGTGATGGTGGACGAGTGCCATGCGGCCGGCTTTATTGGCAGGACCGGCCGCGGCAGCGTGGAGCATTGCGGCGTGATGGGCCGTGTGGACATTATCACCGGCACGCTGGGCAAGGCGCTGGGCGGCGCCATGGGCGGATACACCACCGGCCGAAAGGAAATCATTGAGATGCTGCGGCAGCGCAGCCGTCCTTACCTGTTCAGCAATTCTCTGGCCCCGGCCATTGTGGGCGCCTCCATCAAGGTCATCGACCTGCTCAGCGCCAGCACCGAGCTGCGCGACCGCCTGGAGCGCAACGTGGACCGTTTCCGCAGCGGTATTGAGGCGCTGGGCTTCAAGACCCGGGGAGCGGGCGCTGCCATTGTGCCAGTAATGCTGGGCGATGCCAAGTTGAGCCAGGTGATGGCCGACAAGCTGCTGGCCGAGGGCATTTACGTCATCGGCTTCTTTTACCCCGTGGTGCCCAAGGACACCGCCCGCATCCGTGTGCAGCTCAGTGCCGCCCACACGGAAGCCCATGTGGACAAGGCCCTGGCCGCCTTTGCCAAGGTGGGGCGCGAACTGGGGGTGATCGCTTGATCGGGACCGGTCCGGAACAACGGTATGCACACCCCATTGTTGGTTTCCAGGAAAAGGATCTATCTTCGCAGCCCGTTTCCGGGAAAGTACCCTCTATAAAGCACACTACAGTGGCTTCGACGACACACACCACCAGCATGGCCAATGCGGCCTCCGTTCAGCCCGAATGGCTGATCGTTGATGCTGAGAACGAAGTACTTGGCCGCCTCGCCAGCCGAGTGGCGATGCTCGTTCGCGGCAAGCACAAGACCACCTTCACCCCGCACGTGAACTGCGGTGACCATGTGGTGGTGATCAATGCCGACAAGGTCCGCCTCACCGGCACCAAGATGGACGACAAGGAGTACCAGCGTTACAGCATGTACCCCGGCGGCCAGACCCGCGAAGTGGCACGCAACCTGAAGGCCCGCAAGCCCGAGGCCATGGTGGAGATCGCCGTTCGCGGCATGCTCCCCAAGAACCGCTTGGGCCGTCGCCTCTTCAACAACCTGCATGTGGTGGCCGGCTCCACGCACAAGCACGAAGCCCAGAAGCCGCGTAAGTTCGACCTGAACAGCATCAAGTAAGATGGCAAACGTCAACAGCCTCGGTCGCCGCAAGACCGCTGTAGCCCGGGTGGTCCTCACCGAGGGCAAGGGTACCGTTACCGTTAACGGTCGTGATGGGAATGAGTACTTCCCCATCACCATGCAGCAGTTCAAACTGCAGCAGCCCTTCAAGCTCACTGATACCGTGGGCAAATACGATGTGGTCGCCACGGTCGATGGCGGTGGCATCACCGGCCAGGTGGACGCCGTGCGTTTGGGCATTGCCCGCGCGCTGGTGAAGATCGACGCCGAGCACAAACCGAAACTCAAGGCCGAGGAACTGATGACCCGTGACCCCCGCGCGGTGGAACGGAAGAAGTTCGGACGCAAGAAGGCGCGCAAGCGTTACCAGTTCAGCAAGCGTTAAGGTCCCTACGCTTGTTCAGGATCCAATCCCGCTGGACTCTTTCGCTCACAAGGCGGAAGGCTACCAGCGGGATGCCTGTATCAACGGGAACAAGGAAAGTGAACTAAACAATAGGAAATGGCTCGTTTGGAATTCAAGCAGTTGCTCGACGCCGGTGTGCACTTCGGTCACCTGAAGCGCAAGTGGAACCCGGCGATGGCGCCCTACATCTTCGATGAGAAGAAGGGCATCCACATCATCGACCTCAACAAGACCGCGGTGAAGCTCGAGGAGGCTGCCGCAGCCATGAAGAACATCGCCCGTGGTGGCAAGAAGATCCTCTTCGTGGCCACCAAGAAGCAGGCGAAGGACATCGTGGCCGAGAAGGTGAAGCCCACTGGTATGCCGTTCGTTACCGAGCGGTGGAGCGGTGGTATGCTCACCAACTTCGGTACCATCCGTCGCACCATCAAGAAGATGGCCACCATCGATCGCATGAAGACCGATGGCACCTTCGACAACATGAGCAAGCGCGAGCGTCTCCAGGTGAGCCGTCAGCGTGAGAAGATGGAGAAGAACCTCGGTTCCATTGCCGACCTCACCCGTCTGCCCAGCGCGCTGTTCATCGTGGACATCGTGAAGGAGCACATCGCCGTTGCCGAGGCCCGCAAGCTCAACATCCCCACCTTCGCCATGGTGGATACCAACAGCGATCCCACGCTGGTGGATTACGCGATCCCCGCCAACGACGATGCCACCAAGAGCATCGAGCTGATCGTGGACGTGATGATCCAGGCCATCAACGAGGGCGTGGAGGAGCGCAAGAACGACAAGACCGCCGTTGATGAGGTCGCCGAGGAAGGCGCCGAAGAGGCTGGCGAGGGCGTGGAGGCCGCTGACGAGGCCGCTCCTGCCGAGAACTGAAATGAACATCGGGTGAGCGCCGTGGTGGCCATTGCCACCACGGCCATAGCCCAAGACCAAACACCAACATGAGCACCATGGCCATTACCGCCGCTGATGTGAACAAGCTCCGCCAGATCACCGGCGCGGGCATGATGGATTGCAAGAAGGCCCTCACCGAGGCCAATGGCGACTTCGATGCCGCCATCGACGTACTGCGCAAGCAGGGCCAGAAAGTGGCCGCCAAGCGCGCCGACCGCGATGCCACCGAGGGCCTCGTGATCGCACAGACCTCTGCCGACGGTACCCGCGGCGTGCTGGTCTGCACCAACTGCGAGACCGACTTCGTGGCCAAGAACGCCGACTTCACCGCCATGGCCGAGCGCATCGCCGCCATCGCCCTGGAGAAAGGCCTGGACACCATCGAGGCCCTAAAGGCCGCCGCCTACGACAGCAACGGCCTCACCATCGCCGAGAAGCTCATCGAGCAGACCGGTGTGATCGGCGAGAAGATCGACGTGAGCGCCTGCCACGCCCTGAACGCCGCTTACGTGTTCGCCTACAACCACCCTGGCAACAAGGTGGCCAGCCTCGTGGGCCTCAGCAAGCCCGGTTTCGAAGGTGTTGCCAAGGACGTGGCCATGCAAGTGGCCGCCATGGGCCCCATCGCACTGGACAAGAGCAGCACTCCGCAGAGCGTGATCGACAAGGAACTGGAGATCGGCAAAGAGCTCGCCATCCAGGAGGGCAAACCCGCCGATATGGCCGAGAAGATCGCCCAGGGCCGTCTGAACAAGTTCTTCAAGGAGAGCACCCTGCTCGCTCAGGAGTTCATCAAGGACAACAAGCTCAGCGTGGAGCAGTACGTGAAGACCGCCGACAAGGACCTCACCGTCACCGGCTTCAAGCGTCACTCGCTCACGATCTGATGCGCATACTTCGCTCATAAGGGAGGGAGGCTTCGGCCTCCCTCTTTTTTTACTTTGACCCCGCATACACCTCACATGGCCCTCAAGTACAAACGCATCCTCCTCAAGCTCTCCGGCGAAAGCCTCATGGGCGAACAGTCGTACGGCATCGACAGCAAACGGCTGGACCAGTACGCCGACGAGATCATTGCCATTGCCGCGCAGGGCGTGGAGGTGGCCGTGGTGATCGGTGGGGGCAACATCTACCGCGGCATGCAGGCCGTGGGCAACGGCATCGACCGCGTGCAAGGCGACCACATGGGCATGCTGGCCACCATGATCAACAGCCTGGCGCTGCAGAGCGCGCTGGAGGCCAAGGGCCACAAGACCCGCCTCCTCAGCGCCATCAAGATGGACACCATCGCCGAGCCCTTCATCCGCCGCCGCGCCGTGCGCCACTTGGAGAAAGGCCGCATCGTGATCTTCGGCGCCGGCACCGGTAACCCGTACTTCACCACCGATACCGCCGCCAGCCTGCGCGCCATCGAGATCGAGGCCGATGTGATCCTGAAGGGCACCCGCGTGGACGGCATCTACACCGCCGATCCCGAGAAGGACAGCACCGCCACCAAGTACGATCGCATCTCTTTCAACGAGGTGTACGAGAAAGGCCTCAACGTGATGGACCTCACCGCCTTCACGCTCTGCAACGAGAACAAGCTGCCCATCATCGTCTTCGACATGAACAAGCCCGGCAACCTGGGCCGCCTGATCGCCGGGCAGCCTGTGGGCACGTTGGTGGAGTTCTGAGCCGTCTACGCTTTCGTGGCGATCACGAGGTATTCGTGTACCTCGTAGTTGCGCGGGCCGCGTGTGCTCGCCGCGAAGAAGGCATGCCCGCAACCCGGTCGCATGCGGTCGTGCAGTTCCACGGCAAGGGTGTGCACGCGGTCCATCCAGGCCAGGTCCTTGGCCTCGAACAGTTCCTTTTCGGCGCCTTCGATATCGAGCTTCAGCAGGTCGATGTGGTCGATGCCGCATTGCCGCATCAGCGTGGGTACGGTGATGGCCGGCACGCCTTGTTCACCCGCCCGCAGTTCGCGGATGTGGTAGGCGCTCGGGTTCAGTCCCTCGGTCTCGAACCCGATGGCGCCATCAGCAGGGGCCAGCGCGGCTTGTATGGTACGCACGCCGGGGATGTCCTTCACATTGCGCTGCAGCAGGGCGAAGTTGTTCGGGTCCGGTTCCACCGCGATCACCTGTGCCTTGGGCCAGCGCGCCTTGAACCACAAGGTGGCCATGCCGATGTTGGCCCCCACGTCCACGATCACCTGCGGCTCGCGGTCCATGGGGAAGTGATAGCCGTTCTGGATCACCACCTCATCGAAAATGGCCAGGTCGCTGGTGCCCGTGCGCACGGTGAGCGGACCGGCCAGTTCGCGCACACGCACCACGGCCTCGTGCCCCGGACGCCGTTTTTTCAGGTACAGCACGCGCAGGCCGGTAACGGGCCCCAACCTCATCACATGTTCCACCAGGTGCCCGAAGGCCTTTGCGATGCGCATGGCCGCCAAGGTAACGGGCCTTTGCACAGCCTGTGCGGTGCGCTTACCGGTGGTTACTTTTGCGGCCCGAACACCACCAGCCATGATCGATACCGCCGCCGCCCTGAAGACCTGTGAGGACCACATGCGCAACGCCCTGGAGCATTTGGACCACGAGCTGACCAAGGTGCGCGCCGGTGCCGCCAACCCCGGCATGCTGGAGACGGTGCGCGTGGACTACTACGGCAGCATGGTGCCCCTCTCGCAGGTGGCCGCGATCAACACCGGCGACGCCCGCACGCTCTTCGTGAAGCCCTGGGAGAAGAAACTGATCGATGCCATCGAGAAGGCCATCATCGGTGCCAACCTGGGTTTCAACCCAAGCAACAACGGCGAGAGCGTCATCATCCACGTGCCCATGCTCACCGAGGAGCGCCGCAAGGGCCTGGTGAAGGCCGCCCACGCCGAGGGCGAGCACGCCAAGGTGGGCATCCGCAGCAGCCGCCAGAAGGCCATGGAGGCCATTAAGGCCGCCAAGAAGGACGGCCTGCCCGAGGACACCGCCAAGGGCCTGGAGACCGAGGTGGAGAAGCTCACCGGCATCTACATCAAGAAGGTGGAGGCGCTGATCGAGGCGAAGGAGAAGGACATCTTGAAGGTCTGACGATGGCGCTTCGGGTCCGTCGACGACCTGCGGTCATTGCCACGGCACAATGTGCCCTGTATCTCTTCTGCTGGTGGCAATTCCCCATTGGGAACTTTGCATTTGCGGTCTTTCTTCCGCTGGTCCCTTTCTTCGCCATCGGCTATGGTGGGTATGAGGCACTCGCATATAGCTACTTGGTCTCTGTCTTGTTGATCCTATGGTTCTTTCTTTATACCATGCTGGTTCCTTCCAAGAAGGGGAAGGGCTAATGGATCAAGTACACGCGAGGCCTCACGCCCATACTGGACTCCCTTCCGAGCAATTCCGGCACATCTCGATGCTGCTGCGCGCGGTGAGCAGTTGCCGCCGGAAATCGTTGTAGGCATCGCTGTGCCACAGCTCGCGGAAGCTGTGCGTGCGCAGGTCGCCGAGCACGTGGTGGGCGTCCTTGTCGAAGCAGCAGGGCACCACGCGGCCGTCCCAGGTGATCACGCAGCTGTGCCACATCTTCCAGCAGTTGTCGGCCAGCTTGTTCTTCACCTCCCACACGCCTGAGGCGTTGCGGCGGTAGCGGGCGTACTTGTCCTGCGTGGGGATCAGTGGGTGGTCGTCCTTGGGGTCGTACACCTGGGCGGTCTTCAGCCACAGGTCGTCCACGCCGATCTTCCTGGCCAGGGCGCGGGCTTCGGGGATCTGGTGCTCGTTGGGCTTCACCACCAGGAACTGGAACACCACATGGGGGGTGAGGCTCTTCAGCTTCCGTTTCCATTTCACGATGCGCTCGGCACCTTCGATCACCTGGGCCAGGTCGCCCTCGCGGCGGTAGGCGGCGTAGGTGCCCTGGTCGGTGCCGTCCAGCGAGATGATGAGGCGTGAGAGGCCGCTGCGCACGGTGGCCTCGGCCTTTTCCTCGGTGAGGAAGTGCGCGTTGGTGCTGGTGTTGGTGTAGAGGCCCTTGCGGCTGGCCAGTGCCACCATGTCGAGGAAGTTCGGGTTGATGTAGGGCTCGCCCTGGAAGTAGAAGGTGAGCGCCCAGAGGTCGTCGCCGAGCTCGTCCATCACGCGGGCGAAGAGGTCCTGCCGCAGGTTGCCGGTGGGGCGGGTGAAGCTGCGCAGGCCGCTGGGGCATTCGGGGCAGCGCAGGTTGCAGGCGGTGGTGGGCTCGAAGCTGATGCTGAAGGGCAGTCCGCCGATGCGCGGGTCCCTGGTCCGCTTGGCCCGCTGGAAGCTCGTCCACAGCGTGGCGGCGTTGCGCAGGCGCCGGGGAGTGGCCTTGCGCGACCATTCGAGGCCATCGCGGAGGGGAGCGAACATGGAGGCCGCAAGTTACCGATGCACTCGCCTGTTACTTTCGGCGACCTGCTTTCGTCATAGTTCCGGAACCCCCTCATTCCAACGTTGATGGTGCGCACCGCCTTGCTCCTGTTCTTCGCTGTATGCATGGCGAACGCCGTGGCGCAACACGTGGTGCATGGCCGTGTGTTGGATGCCGTTACGCAGGAGCCGCTCGCCTTCGTACACGTGCTGGCCGAGGGCGAGCGCGAAGGGGCCACCACGGATATCGATGGGCGTTTTGTGCTGAAGCTGCCCGGCCCAACGGCGCAGGTGCGCTTCAGCTATGTGGGCTACGCGCCGCACACCGAGACCCTTGCCGTGGGCCCGCCCGTGGTGGTGCGCATGCAACGGGCCGCCGTGGAGCTGCGCACGGTGGAGGTGCTGCCCGGCGAGAACCCGGCGCATCGCATCATCCGCCTGGTGCACGCCAACCGCAAGGAGAATGATGGCCTGCGCAACCGGCCCCATCGCTACACCAGTTACAGCAAGTCGGTGTTCACCGGTGATGTGGACAGCGCCCTGATGCGCGATCCGGCCCGTATCGCAGCGCTGGACAGCAACGACCAGGAGGCCATCGCGTTCATGCAGCGGCAGCACCTGTTGCTGATGGAGAGCGCCACGCGCAAGAGCTTCATTCCGCCCGCGGCCGAGAAGGAGGAGGTGCTGGCCATGCGCGTGAGCGGCCTGAAGGACCCTTCACTACTGGCCTTGCTCGCCTCCACCAAGACCTTCTCCATCTACGCCCCGCAGATCACCTTCAATGAGCGCACCTACCTGGGCCCCCTGAGCCCCGGCAGCACGGACCAGTACCTCTTCCTGTTGCAGGACACGCTGTACCAGGGCCGCGACTCGGTGTTCGTGATCAGCTACCGGCCGCGCAAGGGCCGCAAGTTCGAGGGGCTGCAGGGGGTGCTGTACGTGAACACCGATGGCTACGCACTGCAGAACGTGATCGCCGAACCGGTGGAGCGGGCCGGGGGCGTGAGCATCAAGCTGCAACAACAGTTCGAGAAGGTGGGCGGCAAGGCGTGGTTCCCGGTGCAATTGAACACCTTCATGTACTTCGATGGGGTGCAGGTGAACAACTGGAAACTGCTGGGCGTGGCCCGCACCTACCTGAAGGACATTGAGCTGGACGTGGACATTGCCCGCAAGGAGGTGCGCGGGCCCGAACTGGTGATGGACCGCATGGCCGTGCGCCGCGAGGACGACTTCTGGAACGGCATGCGCAGCGATACGCTGGACCAGAAGGACCTGCGCACTTACCACGTGATCGACAGCATTGGCGAGGCCGAAAAGCTGGACCAGAAAGTGAAGTGGCTGGGCGCGCTCACCACGGGCAGGTTGCCCATTGGTCCGTTCGACCTGCGGCTTGACCAGGTGATGCGCTACAACCGCTACGAGAACCTGCGCGTGGGGCTGGGCGCTGTGACCAACGACAAGGTGACGCGCTATGCGGCCCTCGGCGGCTACTTCGCCTACGGTTTCGGTGATGAGCGGTGGAAGTTCGGCGGCGACCTGACCCTGAAGCCCCGGCCGGGCCGCGAGCTGGAGCTGAAGGGCTACTATGCCAACGATGTGGAGGAGAGCGGCGGTTGGTCGTTCCCCGGCCAGCGGCGGTCGTTCAACAGCGAGAGCTACCGCTGGCTCTACGTGGACCGCATGGACCGCATTGAACGCATGGGTGTCGAGCTGGCCGTGCGCGCCGGCAGTTCGCTGAAACTGTGGCTCGGCACCGACCTCACCGATCGCCTGAACGTGATCGGGTACCAGTACGCCGAGCCGGTGGGCGAGGGGGTAACGCTGCTCTCGGACCGGTTCCGCACGGGGGCGTTCTCGCTCGGCGCACGTTTCGCCTTCCGCGAACGGGTGGCGCGCTTCCCCGATAGGCAGGTGGGGCTCGGCACACGCTGGCCCGTTCTGTACGTGCAGGCCTGGCAGGCGGTGGACGGCCTGTGGGGCGGCGAGTATGACCTGTGGCGCGTGGTGATGCAGGTGGAAAAGACCTTCAGGCTGCGCATGGTGGGCGACCTTTCCCTGCGTGTAGTGGGCGGCGCGGCAGAGGCGTCGGTCCCCTATCCCTTCCTCTTCAACCTGCGCGGCTCCAACGAAGGGCGCGTGCCGCTGGCCACCCAGAACACCTTCGAGACCATGCTGCCCAACGAGTTCGCTGCCGATCGTTTTTTAGCGGTACACCTGCGGCACAGCTTCGGCAACCTGCTGTTCAAGGGCAAGAAGTTCAGGCCCGTGCCGGTGGTGGTGGCCAACGCCGCGTGGGGCAAGCTGGACATGCCGGAGCGCCACCGGGGCTACACCTTCAGCACGGCGGAGGACGGTTATTACGAGGCCGGCCTGCAGATCGACGACCTGCTGAAGATGAACACCACCGGCTTCGGCATCGGCGCCTTCTACCGCCTGGGGCCCAACGCCCTGCCCTCGGCCGCCGACAACCTGGCCCTGAAAATGACCCTTGGGTTGAGCTTCTGACCGGGGGAAGGGCTTCGCGCCGGATCTCGTTCCTTTGTCCGGCGCGGTCGGGGGCACATTCCAGGCCGTGGCGAACACCCCCATGTGGGCTTGGCTTTCCAGCAGGATCTTGCGCAACCGTACCGGCATCCTCGTGGTGCTCGGCATCATCACGGCCTTCTTCGCCTACGAGGCCAAGAACGTGAAGGTGAGCTACAAGTTCGGCGGGCTGCTGCCCAAGACCGATAGCGCCTATGTGCAGTATGAGCGTCTGCTGGAGAAGTTCTCCGAGGATGGCAACGTGATCGTGCTGGGGGTGCAGGACAAGGCCCTTTACGAGCTGGACAACTTCCAGGCGTGGTGGCAGCTCGGGTACGACCTGAAGGCACAGCCCGGTGTGGATTCGGTCTTTTCCGAGGCTCACCTTTTCGAGCTGGTGCGGAACGACAGCCTCAAGCGCTTCCAGCTGTCCAACGTGATCCCCACGAAGCCCACCACACAGGCCGAGGTGGACAGCCTGCACGCCAAGGTGCGCTCGCTGCCCTTCTACCGCGGGCTGCTCTACAACGACAGCACGAGCGCCAGCCTGATGATGGTGTTCGTGAACGCCGAACGCTTCAACAGCGAGCAGCGCGGCGATATGGTGGACCTGATCGCGGCGCGTGTGGACGAGTTCGCCAAGGGACGGTTCAAGGTCTACCACAGCGGCCTGCCCTTCATTCGTACGGTCGTCACCGAGCGCACCAAGAGCGAACTGCGCATGTTCGTGGGGCTGATGGTGTTGGTGGTGGCCGTTCTGTTGCTGCTCTTCTTCAAGTCGTGGCGGGCCATGTTGGTGAGCCTTACGGTGGTGGCCGTGGGCGTGATCTGGGCCATGGGGTCCATTGGCCTATTGGGCTACAAGCTCACCTCGGTGATGGCGATCATTCCGCCCTTGATCATTGTGATCGGCGTGCCCAACTGCATCTTCCTGATCAACAAGTTCCACTACGAGTTCGCCACGCACGGCAACCGGGTGAAGGCGCTTACCCGCGTGGTGTACCGCGTGGGCAGGGCCTCGTTCATGACCAACGCCACCACCGCCGTGGGCTTCGCCACCTTCGTGGTCACCTACAGCGATGTGCTGAAACAGTTCGGCCTGATCGCGTCCATCAACATCATGGCGGTGTTCGCGCTCAGCTTGTTGTTGGTGCCCATCCTCTTCAGTTTCCAAGGCGATCCCAAGGCACGCCACCTGGCCCACCTTGACCGCAAGTGGGTGGACCGAAGCACCGAAGGGTTGGTGAACATCGTGCAGAACAACAGGCCCATGGTGTATGCTGTGAGCGGATTGTTGATCGCGGTAAGCCTCGTGGGAGCTTCGCGTTTGAAGAACGAGAGCCATGTTGTGGATGATCTGCCCACCAATGATCCGGTGATGCAGGACCTGCGGTTCTTCGAGGAGAATTTCCATGGCGTACTGCCGCTGGAGGTGATGGTGGACACGCGCAAGAAGGGACAGGCCCTGAAGGATGTGAACCTCAAGCGCATCGCCCAATTGCAGGATTCGCTGGCCTTGCATCCGGAACTGTCGCGCTCGTTGTCCATTGCCGATGCGGTGAAGTTCACCAAGCAGTCGTTCTATGGCGGTGACCCCGAACGCTACGAGCTGATCCGCGGCAACGAGAAGACCTTCATTCTGCCCTACCTGGAAACAGCGGACAACAAGGGAGGCCTTGCACGCGGCTTCCTCGATGAGGACCGACAGTCCACCCGACTTACCGTGCAAGTGGCCGATGTAGGTACGGCACGCATGGATGTATTGATGGGCCGGTTACGCGCGCAAGTGGATTCGATCTTCGACCCCGCCAAGTACCATGTGGTGCTCACGGGTACCAGCGTGGTGTTCCTTGAAGGTAGCAAGTACATGGTGAAGAACCTTGTGATCTCCCTGATCATGGCCGTGTTCCTGATCAGTGGATTGATGGCGCTGCTTTTCAATTCGTTCCGCATGGTGCTGATCTCGCTCATTCCGAACCTGGTGCCATTGATCACCACGGCGGGCATGATGGGGTACTTGGGCATTGCCATCAAGCCCAGCACCATCCTGGTGTTCAGCATCGCCTTTGGTATCGCCGTTGATGATGCCATCCACTACCTCAGCAAGTACCGCCAGGAGCTGAAGCTCACCAACCACAACATCCGCCGGTCCGTTCTCGCGGCGTTGCGCGAGGCGGGTGTGAGCATGATGTACACGAGCATTGTCCTCTTCTGCGGGTTCAGTCTCTTTGTGTTCTCCGATTTCGGCGGCACACAGGCACTTGGCCTGTTGGTGTCCTTCACGCTGCTGGTGGCCATGTTCACCAACCTGATCATTCTGCCTTCACTTCTGCTCTCGTTCGAGCGTTCGATCACCACCAAGGCTTTCGAAGAGCCTTTGCTCGACATCCTCGACGAGGAGCAGGACATTGACCTGGACGAACTGAAGATCGAGGGACGCGATACCTCCAAGGAACCATGAAAGGGATCATACTCGCCGGCGGGTCCGGCACCCGCCTGCACCCGCTGACCCTTGCCGTGAGCAAGCAGCTGATGCCGGTGTACGACAAGCCGATGATCTACTACCCGCTGAGCACGCTGATGGCAGCGGGCATACGGGAGATCCTCATCATCAGCACCCCGCACGACCTGCCCCACTTCCGCAAGCTGCTGGGTGATGGAGCCTCGCTGGGCTGTCACTTCACCTATGCCGAACAGGCCGTGCCCAACGGACTGGCGCAGGCTTTCGTCATTGGCCGCGAGCACGTGGGCAACGATCCCGTAGCGCTCATCCTGGGCGACAACATTTTCCACGGTGCCGGCCTGGGACGCATGCTCGGCCAACACACACGGCCCGATGGCGGCCTGGTCTTCGCCTACCATGTGAGCGATCCAGAGCGTTATGGCGTGGTGGACTTCGATGCCGACGGTCGCGTGCTGAGCATCGAGGAGAAGCCGGCCAAGCCAAAGAGCAATTACGCTGTGCCGGGCCTCTACTTCTATGATAACAGCGTGGTGGACATTGCCCGCGATCTGAAGCCCAGCGCACGTGGTGAGTACGAGATCACCGATGTGAACAAGGAATACTTGCGCCAAGGCCGATTGAAGGTGGAGCTGTTGGACCGCGGCACGGCCTGGCTGGATACCGGCACATTCACTTCGCTGATGCAAGCCGGCCAGTACGTGCAGGTGATCGAGGAGCGGCAGGGCCTGCGCATCGGTTGCATTGAGGAAGTAGCGTGGAAGAAAGGCTTCATCGACGCCGAACAACTCAAGGCACTTGCGCGTCCTTTGGTGAAGAGCGGATACGGGGAGTACCTGTTGAAGCTCGTGGAGCCCTGATCCCGATGCGATCGTTCGACGAGCACCGCGCAGCCGTGGAGGCGCGCATTGAACGCTGGTGCGCCGCCATGCCCGCCAATGGCCTGCACGAGCCCATGGCCTACCTGATGCGTTTGCCCGCCAAGCGCGTGCGCCCGGTGTCCGTGCTCATGGCCCACGAACTTTTCGGCGGCGCGCCCGAAGGGGCGATGGAGGAAGCGTTGGGCATCGAGCTGTTCCACAACTTCACGTTGATGCATGACGACATCATGGACGAGGCGCCACTGCGGCGCGGCAGGCCCACGGTGCATGCGAAGTGGAACACGAACACCGCCATCCTGAGCGGCGATGCCATGCTGGTGCGCGCCTACATGCAGATGGGGCGCAATGCGCGGGTGATGGAGCTCTTCAACCGCTATGCGTTGGAGGTGTGTGAGGGTCAGCAGCTCGACATGGATTTCGAGCGCCTTGCGGACGTGGCCTTGGTGGAGTACAAGGAGATGATCCGATTGAAGACCGCTGTGCTGCTCTCCTGCGCCATGCAGGTGGGCGCCGTGCTGGCCGGGGCGTCGGAAAGCGATGTCCAACGTATCGGGGATATCGGAGAGCACTTGGGCCTTGCGTTCCAGTTGCGCGATGACCTGCTGGATGCGTTCGGTGATCCGGACAAGGTGGGGAAGCAGGTGGGCGGTGATCTGCGCGCAGGGAAGAAGACCTGGCTGCTGATCCGTGGTTTGGAGAAGAGCCAACAGGCTGGCAGGACCGAATTACGAGAGGAGCTCACCAAGGCACCAACAGACCGTGATGTGCCCCGCATGATCCGCGTGTTGGAGGAACTGGCTGTGCGCGCTGAGGCCGAGGCCGAAGTGGTGCAACACGACGAGGCTGCGCTTGCGGGCCTTGATGCCATTGGCACCCCTGAAGCGAACAAGCGCCCCATGCGTGAGCTTGCTGCCATGCTGATGGTGCGCACGCACTGATGCTTTCACGGTCGCAAGAGGTCCTGCAGTGCGGCTTCCAGTTCGGGGTGCTTGAAGCGGAAGCCCGTTGCCAGCAACCGGGCGTTCGATGCACGTGAGCCTTCGAGCAGGATGGACGATAATTCGCCCAAGGCCAATTTCAGTACAAAGCCGGGCACCGCAGGTAGTATGTAAGGGCGATGGAGCACACGTGCCGTGGTGCGCATGAACGCGGCGTTGGTGACGTCGTTGCCGCTGTTCACGTTGTAAACACCATTGTACCTGTCGTCGAACAGGGCCGCCATGTACGCACTGACCAGATCGTCCAGGTGTACCCAGGGCATCCATTGGTTACCACTTCCAAGCGCAGCACCGAGACCGAAACGAACGGGTGCGGCCAGTTTGGCCAGTGCTCCTCCGGTCCGTGATAGTACGATGGGCGTCCGCAACTTCACCACACGGCAGTTCGTGGCCCATTCGTCAACAGCTGCTTCCCATTCACGACTTATGCGACCGATCGTGTCGGTGCCGGGTGCATCCGTTTCCACGTTCACATGGTCGCTGGTAACGGCGCCGTAGTAATTGATGCCTGACGCGCTCACGAAGCTCTTCAGCTGGACGCCGTGCTCCTTGGCCGATCGCAGCAAGAGCCGAGCAGATGCTGCACGACTATCGACCAGTTCGTTCACGCGCGTAGTGCTCCAACGCTTGTCGGCAATGCCTGCCCCTGCCAGATGCACCACATGGTCAACGCCCTGCCAAGCTGCCGGGTCCATGGTGCCTTGCTGCACCGACCAGCGGAAGCGCTTTACGTTGCCACCTTTGTTAGCAGCCGCACGGCTGAGCAGTTGAACGTGATGCCCCGCGCGTTCCAACGCCATAGTGAGCGCGGTACCGATAAGTCCGGTGCCGCCGGTGATGAGGACCTTCGCCATGGTGCAAATCAATGCGGACCAACAACGGCGCGGTCGGCATTAACAGCAGGATAACAGATCCGGCGAGGTACGGTTCAACGTTGTATGGCGATGCGCTGTGTGGTGCGTTCGCCGAATGCATTGCTCATGATCAGCAGGTACACCCCGTTGGCCACCTGGCCCGGCAGTTCCACGGTCATTCTGCTTTCGGCGTTGAGCGCGCGCAGCCAGGTGATGCGACCTTGTGCGTCCATCAGCTCCACGTGCCGAAGTCCTTGGGCGCCTTCGATCTGCAGTGTGCCCGATGTGGGGTTCGGACCTGCCCTGAACGCGTGAGTGTGTGCGGGCGATGTGCCAAGGAGGATGCAGAGCGGGTCCGAGCTGGGCAACGGATCTACGACAACCACGGCGCTGTCGGAGCAGCCGGCACTGTTCTGCACCATATAGGTGTAGGTGCCCGGCGTGCCGATGCCCGGAACGAAAATGCCGGTGCTTTCACCATCGGGTCCGGTCCATTGCCCGAACGGTGTAGGTGTGCCTGTGAGGCTGTCGCTCAGTGCGAAGGGTTCGGCCAATGTGCAATAGCTGGCCTGTCCATCGCCTCCGGCGTTCGGTGGCTGTGCAATGCGGATGATGTAGCTGAAGGTCTGCAGGCCGCGGTAGGGACAGGCATCGTCCAGCACCAGTGTGGTAAAGCGACGGATGCCTGATGCGTTCGCAGGCACTTGCCAACAAAGACCGAGTGTCAGGGGTGAAGTGTCCAGAGTGTCGATCTCGACGCCGGGTAATGCTGCTGCGATGGTGTTGATCTGTTGCAGTACCGTGTTAGCATCGGCGTCGGTGTAATTCAACTCGCAACAGACGCTTGTTCCCGCGCATGCTTCAAGCTCGTATGGCCCCAGTACCGTGGCTCCCGTTACGCTCTGGAAGCCTCCGGCATTGGCCGATGGTACCGTGTTGGTGCATGCCTGCACGATGAACGGGAAATCACGGACGACACTTCCGATGAACACACCATCCGCACGGAATTCCTCCACCAACATGGACACCACCACGTAGCCCTGCAGGTCGGGTGTGAAGCTGAGGCGCCCGGTAAGCGTATCGATGCTCATGCCCGTATATGGTTGCGCGCCTGTGAATCCGTTGGAGTAGGCCACGGGCGCTACCACGGGGTTATAGAGCAGCGCATCCACCAGGCTGAAGCGGAGCCGGTGACCATCGGGATCGATGGCGCCTGGATCGTAGTTCACAGGCTGACCTACGCACACCAAGGGCACTCCGTTGTGCGCGAACGTTGGAGATGCATCGCAGTTCTGGGCAAGATTGTTCAGCCGGGCTTCCAGATGCAGACCCTGGCTGGGTTCGATGTTCAACGAATTGTTACGGCAGCAAATGTCCCAGCTGAAGGTCCAGGCGTTGCACGGGCTCAAGAAGACCGTGGTGCGATAGATGTAGCGTTCGATCCCTGCCACACCGCCGCCGTTGCAGTTGGTCGTTCCTAGTTCACTCGTACACACCTGGCTCACATTGAGCACCTCAACGGGTTCCAGACCGCTCACGTTGAAAGCCACACCACAGTCATTGCTGAAGCTGATGGTCTGAGGCTGCATGGCGTTGCCGCTGCATTCGCGCCATACGTGCAGTTCCACCTCGTGGAAGTTCCCTCCAATGCAGCGCCAGGTAATGGTGCCACCGGGCAGGTGGATGGCAAGCAAGGGGGATACCACAGGAAAGAGGACCAACAGGGCTAAGGCGCGCAGGGTCATGGCAGTTTTCGTGAATGCGCCAAGATACCCCTGTCCGCGCACGGCGGGCAAGTTCAATCCCTTACGGGGCCGATGTCCGTCCTGTCCTGATAGCCCCATTCGGCACCATCCTCTAATTCCCGCATTGGAACGCTTTTGTCGCGGAGTATGGTCCAGGCCAGCCAAACCATCAGGAACGGAGCGGCCGCGAAAAGGAGAAAATAGACCCACACGGGTAGGTGGATGAATGCCACGAGCATGTTGAGCAACAGTGCTCCGGTGACCACATGTACGGCTGTAGGCAGTGTTCTCATGAACACGGAACACCCGCTAAGTGCCATCCGTTCACTTGGTCAACTGACGGATGGTGCGGAGGACCTGTTCGCGATGGTGGCGCACATGGTCCGCCATGAAGGTGAGTCCTTGTAGCACATCGATCTTGCCCGCGACCGGGTGCTTGTACAGGTCATGTGCCACTAGTTCTGAAGGAAGTGCGGCATAGAGCGCTGCCATGCGTTGGCGCACCCGGTCCCATTCATGGCACGCCTCGTTGAACGAGACCTCGGGTACGGTGGCCACGATGGCTGGGGCTTTGTAACGCAGTGGCAGGAACATGGCCGCGCGCAACAGGGCGAGACGGAACAAGGCGTCCGCACCCACCTTAGCGTGGCCTCCCACTTTCAGCTTTTTCTCCAAATAGTCCATGCTCCGCGCTTCGGCGATGGCCAGATGCAGCACCACCTGGGCCACCGACCATGCACCCGGCGTCGGCGAAGTAGCCAGAGGTGATGGGTCGAGATGCTCCAACTTGCTCAGGAAGTGTCTTCGTTCCACTTCCATTTCTGAGAAGCGCGCCAGCAGCTTGTCCTTGCGGTCCATGGTGCAGGGCTTGCGTTCAGTGGTTTTGATCTTCCTGGACCCGGTCCTCGGCATCCATCATGGCCTCTTGTTCAATCACCCGGTCCCTTACGCGTTGTATGCGCCTTTGCAGGAAGGCGCCTCCCCAGAACAGCATGGCCAGGTTGAACAAGGCCAGCACCACGGCGAAAGCGAATAACCAGCGTACCCATGCGAGGTCCCAGAACGACACGGCCAACCCTACGGTGATCACTTGGCGAATGGTCCAGAACACCAGCTTTTTTCGGCGGTAGGCGGGGTCGAGCAGGGGCGATGCGGCGACGCTGTCCAGTTCGTTCAGGAAGGCGCGGGTCGACGGTGCTGGAGTTTCCATCATGGGTTGAAAGGTATTCGCACTTCAGGCTGCTTGTACTTCAATGCGCCCAATGGACGGGGCTTGTTGAAAGCACGCCCTGGTGGCGCATCGGCACCGGTTTGTTGTCCTTTCCTACAGTTCAGGACAACGGCACCTTCGCGAAGACAACAGCGAGCATGTAGTTGATGTCAATACGGAGCACCACGCGATCGGTCGTAGGCAGTTCGGTGGCATTGGTCAACGGCATGCCCTTGCCGTACTCAATACTGAACAGGCCGATCAAACAAATGCCGGTCTGCACGAAGGCACGTGTGTCCTCCAAAGACAACGATCGGGTGTAGTTCTCAACCCCGCCCGTTACAGAAAGACCAATGTATCCGCTCGGGCACCAGATCTGGCGAAGGCCCAACCGTTGTCCGGTAAATGCGCGGTCGTCGAAGTAGGCACCCAAGGCCAGCTCCGGACCGATCATGTAGAAGGAACTTCCGTGAAGCTTTGGCTCCTTTAGCCACAGGTAATTGCCATGGGCCTCCAGCCCAATAGGCCCTTGCAGGCTCATACCCAGCCCGCCACCTGGCGACCAAAGACTGGTGCGCTGCTCCGTCTGCGCCGGGCTGAAAAGCGAACACCCAACGATCGCCCCGGCCAGCAGCAGCGATCGTTGGGTGCTCATGGTCTGCGGCTTAGCGGGCGCGCATCACGTTCAGCAGGTCCTGCGCCAGGATGCCTTCCTTCTTCCCGGCCAGGGCGGCATCATCGCCTTGGTACATCAGCTCGCCGGTGCCCGCGTTGAAGATGCGCTTGAAGCAATGCTTCGTCTTGTAGTCGCCGGTCAGCAGCACGTCGGTCACCGTGATGGTGCGGTCCTGTGCTTCCACGGCCTGCATCATCACCTTCACGGGCTCCAGTTTTACAGGTGCCGTGTAGCTCTCCTGCACCTTCGCCAGGTCAGTGAGGCTTTTGTCCAGGTGGGCCTGCCCAATGTGCAGTTCGGTGTCGCGGATCAAACGGGTGCGGCCGGCGTAGAGGCGGTCTGCCGTGGCCTTGTCGGTGATCTTGCCGCCCTCCACCTGCTTCAGGTAGTCCTGGAGGTGCTTCACGTACACCGTCAGCATCGCCGTGTTCTCGTTCGCATTGATCGCCTTCGGGTCCATCATGATGAAGGCGAGCTCGTGTTCGGACGGAATGCTGGTGAAGGCGTTGTCCTTCTGCTGAAGCGTCTCGCCTTTTTTCTGTTTCCAGCCTTTCACCAAGGCGAGGAAGGTGGCCTCGAACTTCACGGGGTCCACCTTCGCGGTCTTCAGCAGGTAGGTCTTGTCCGGTGTGATCGGTTGTGCGGCCAGCTCGCTCACTTTCACGAACTCCAGGTTGCCGGTGAATTTCCAGTTCACCTTCATGGCGTCCATGATGGTGCGGTTGTAGGGCGAATCGCCGTCGTCGAGCACCACGATGGTGGTGGTGGCCTTGGCGGCTTTTACCGCGGCGGCATCGAAACTGCCGTACTGGGCGGTGGCGGTGAGCACGGTAAGGGCGGAGAACAAGGAGAGAAGGAAAGTGCGCATGGGTTGCTGGTCGTTGTTCGTTGCTTGGTCCGGTAAATGGAACGCGGCTGCCCGGCGAAAATAGTGCCAGCCGTCGCCGACCTTTGTGCCACTTGGGCTCAGCGTGAACAACGACCTGTCGAAACCGGGGAATGAGGGCGTCCAGCGTTTCCTGGACCGCGCCGAGTTGCTGGCCTCCACCGTGGCCCAGTTGCGCAAGGACCTTTCCTTGTCCGATGCCGAACTGCCCGTGCCGGAGGTGAGCGAAGAGACCTTCGAGGTCCTTCGTGCCGCCGTGCTGCCCCGTTTGGAGGAACTGCAACGCCAGAGCACCACCGGCCTTCAAACGGCCATGTACCGGGTGGACATCCCGGAGGCCCATCTGCGCCGTACCATGTCACTGGGCGGGCTGCATTCACTGGCCGGGGAATGCGTGCTGCGGGCCCTGCAGAAGGTGCTCACACGCTTGCGGTTCGCGGGCCGGTTCTGAGCTCCGGGCCCGTATTCGTTCCCGGTGGGGCGGTCAGGGCCTTCCGCCCCGAACAACGCCCCTCTTTTCGTCGTAGAACGCACGCCCCAAGACCTACCTTTGCCCTCAGGATCCCCGGAACCCTTACATGGACAAGTATTCCTACCTCAGCAACGTCGACAGCGCTTGGCTGGACGACCTGTACCAACAGTTCCAAAAGGACCCCGCGAGCGTCGATGCCGGTTGGGCCCGCTTCTTCGAAGGGTTCGAACTGGCCCGCACCTCCTTCGATACCCTGCCCGGGGTACAGTTCAAGTCCGGTGGCGATGAGCTGTTGCGCAAGGAGTTCCTGGTGCTCGATTTCATCAACGCCTACCGCCAGCGCGGCCACCTGTTCACCCGCACCAATCCGGTACGCGAGCGCCGCAAGTACAGCCCGCCCTTGGACCTGGCCACCTACGGGCTAAGCGATGCCGACCTGGACACCGTGTTCGGTGCCGGCAACGAGGTGGGTCTCGGTCCCGCCAAACTGCGCGACATCATCGCCCTGCTGGAGCAGACCTACTGCCAGAGCATCGGTGCCGAGTTCCGCTTCATCCGTAACCCCGAAAAGGTGAAGTGGCTGCAGCAGCGCATGGAAAGCGTGCGCAACCAGCCCGACTTCACCATCGAGCAGAAAAAGGACATCCTGGAGAAGTTGAACGAGGCCGTGGTCTTCGAACGCTTCCTGGGTAAGAAGTTCATCGGCGCGAAGCGCTTCAGCATTGAAGGCGCCGAGGCCCTGATCCCCGCGTTGGATACCGTGATCGAGCATGGCGCTGAACTCGGCGTTACCGAGTACGTGATCGGCATGGCGCACCGCGGTCGCCTCAACGTGCTGGCCAATACGCTGCGTAAGAGCTACGACCAGATCTTCAGCGAGTTCGAGGGCAAGGACTACGAGGATTCGCTGGTGGAAGGCGATGTGAAGTACCACATGGGCTATAGCTCGGTGGTGAAGACCAACAAGGGCAAGGACGTGCGCCTTACCCTGGCCCCCAACCCCAGCCATTTGGAAAGTGTGGGTCCGGTGATGGAAGGCATCGCGCGCGCCATTATTGAGCATGACGACAAGTTCGAGAAGGGCATTACGGCCCCGATACTGATCCATGGCGATGCGGCCGTGGCCGGGCAGGGCGTGGTGTACGAAGTGGTTCAGATGGCCGGCCTCAAGGCCTATGAGGTGGGCGGCACCATCCATATCGTGGTGAACAACCAGGTGGGCTTCACCACCAACTACATCGATGCACGCACCAGCACCTACTGTACCGATGTGGCGAAAGTGACGCAGTGCCCGGTGTTCCATGTGAATGGCGATGATGCCGAGGCCGTGGCCTACACCATGAAGCTGGCCATGGACTACCGCCAGAAGTACGGCACCGACATCTGGGTGGACATCCTCTGCTACCGCAAGCACGGGCACAACGAGGGCGACGAGCCCAAGTTCACCCAGCCGGTGCTTTACAAGGCCATTGCCAAGCACCCCGATCCGCGCGAGCTGTACACCGAGAAACTGCTGGCCAGTGGGGTGGAAGGTGCACGTGAACTTGCGCAGGACATGGAGCGGTCCTTCACCGCCATGCTCGATGAGCGCCTCAACGAGGCCAAGCAGGTGCGCGTGGGCAGGATCACCAACTTCATGGCCGAGCGCTGGAAAGGCTTCAAGCGTGCCGAGGCCAAGGACTTCCGAAAGTCGCCCGCAACGGGGGTGAAAAAGGAGGTGCTGAAGAAGATCGGCGAGAAGCTTACCGAGCTGCACCCCGAAGGCAAGAAGTTCTTCAGCAAGCTGGAGAAGATCCTGAACGACCGCAAGAAGATGATGGCCGATGAGACCCTGGATTGGGGCATGGCCGAACTGCTCGCTTACGGCTCGTTGTTGGTGGAAGGGCACCCCGTGCGTTTCACCGGACAGGATGTGGAGCGCGGCACCTTCAGCCATCGCCATGCCGTGGTGAAGGTGGAGGACAGCGAGGAGGAGTACATCCACCTGAAGAACATCCAGGAGGGCCAGGCGCTCTTCCAGATCTACAACTCGCTGCTGAGCGAATACGCGGTGCTCGGCTTCGAGTACGGCTATGCGCTCACCAACCCGAACACGCTCACCATTTGGGAGGCGCAGTTCGGCGATTTCGTGAACGGTGCGCAGATCATATTGGACCAGTACCTGTGCTGCGCCGAGGAGAAGTGGAACACGCAGAACGGCATCATGCTGCTGCTGCCACACGGGTATGAGGGCCAGGGCGCAGAGCACAGCAGCGCACGTCTGGAGCGCTTTCTCAGCAGCTGCGCCGAGCTGAACATGGTGGTGGCCAACTGCACCACGCCGGCCAACTTCTTCCACATCATCCGCCGCCAACTGGCGTGGGATTTCCGCAAGCCGCTGGTGGTGTTCAGCCCCAAGAGCCTGCTGCGCCACCCGCGTTGCTTAAGCAAGTTGGACGAGCTCGTCACGGGCGGCTTCCAAGAGCTGATCGACGATGCAAGTGCCGATACGAAGAAGGTGCGTACTGTGATCTTCACGCAAGGCAAGGTGCACTACGACCTGGCCGAGCATCGGGACAAGAATGGTATCACTGACACCGCGTTGGTGCGCGTTGAGCAACTGCACCCGCTGCCCATTGAGCAGATGCAGGCCGTGATCAAGAAATACGGTAAGGCCGAGCGTTACATCTGGGTACAGGAAGAGCCCCGCAACATGGGCGCGTGGACACACATCCTCATGAACGCACAGCCCGCGCTCGGCATCACCTTCGAGTGCATCAGCCGTCCGGCCAGCGGGGCGCCCGCCACCGGCAGCAGCAAGCGCAGCGCCAACCAGCAGATCGCCATCATCGAGCAGGCGTTCAGCAAGTCGGCCACCGCTGTAAAGGCCTGAACAAGACACAAGTCACAAGGGTCAAGACACAAGATCCAATTCCGAAGACAAAAGAGGAACCACCAAACACTCGAGACTTGACACTTGAGCCTTGTGTCTTGAGACTTGAGTCTTCAACTAAGAACAAGCAATGGCAATCGTCGATATCAAGGTCCCCAGCCCCGGAGAGAGCATCAGTGAAGTACGCATTGCGCAATGGCTCGTGAAGAGCGGCGATGTGGTGACCAAGGACCAGGTGCTTGCCGAGATCGATAGCGACAAGGCAACGCTGGAATTGAGCGCCGAGGCCGAAGGCAAAGTGGAACTGCTCGCCGAGGCCGATGCCACGGTGAACGTGGGCGATGTGGTGGCGCGGATCGATACCAGCGTGAAGGCCGAGAAAAAGGAGAAGGAGGAGAAGCCGGTGAAGGAGGAGAAGAAGGCCGCGGCCCCAGCACCCGCTCCTGCAGCTGCTGCGACGACTGCTGCATCCGTTGCACATGCCACGCCCGTGGCCAAGGCCATGCTCGATGAGAAAGGCGTGGATGCCAGCAAAGTGAAAGGAAGTGGCCCCAATGGCCGCATCACCAAGAGCGATGTGGAAGCCTACATCGCCGGTGGCGTGGATGCCAGCGACAAGCTCATGAACGGCTGGGGCGGCACGCGCAACGACAGCCGCGCCAAGATGACCACTCTGCGCAAGAAGGTGGCCGAACGCTTGGTGAGCGTGAAGAACCAGACCGCCATGCTCACCACCTTCAATGAGGTGGACATGAGCGCGGTGATGGCCCTGCGCGACAAGTACAAGGACAAGTTCAAGGAGCAGAAGGGCGTGAACCTGGGCTTCATGAGCTTCTTCACAAAGGCCGTGACCGAAGCGCTGCGCCTGTATCCCACGGTCGGCGGCCAGATCCAAGGCGAGGAGATCGTCACCTTCGACTACGCCGACATCGGTATTGCGGTAAGCAGTCCGAAGGGGCTGATGGTGCCCATTGTGCGCAACGCCGAGCGCATGACCTTGGCGGAGATCGAGGCGAAGATCAAGGAGCTCGCCATCAAAGCGCGTGATGGCAAGTTGAGCATCGATGAGATGACCGGTGGCACCTTCACCATCACCAATGGCGGCGTGTTCGGCAGTATGCTCAGCACGCCCATCATCAACCCGCCGCAGAGCGCCATTTTAGGCATGCACAACATCGTGGAGCGCCCGGTGGCCGTGAACGGTCAGGTGGTGATCCGCCCCATCATGTACGTGGCCCTCAGCTACGATCACCGCATCATCGACGGCAAGGAGAGCGTGAGCTTCCTGTACAAGGTGAAGGAAATGATCGAGGACCCGAACAAGCTGGTCTTCGGAGGCAAGGATCCGGGCGAGGTGTTGTTGGGGCTGTAGTCCAACCGGCGCCCCGGTCTTTGTGTGGTGCAATGACAACTATTCGAAGCAAGGCAGCGTTTGTCTGGGTAAATTGCCATGGTGGACCAAAGCCCTGTGATATCTACATCGCTGCGTTACTATCGCAACCAACGATTGGTCTATTGGGAACGCCGTAGGATCATCTTCTTGGGGCTACTGCTCATACCTACAGCACTTGTATTACTGTCGTCGGAAGTGATCGGTGCAGCAGTCGCTGACATGAGTAGTGACCTGCTTGCGATCCTATTCTATCTACTTGTTGGATTTGTAGGAGCGAACGCCTGCTATTCGGTGGTGTATATTCCCGAGTTCTTGCTGATGGGTACAAGTTGGATGCGTTACTGGGATCGCGCGCGCGTTTGGATCTTCATAAGTGGATGTGCGATCGGTTTTGTGTTCACCTTGCTGCACTGTAAAGATGCGATCTGGCTCATTCAGCCCAGCAGCGGAGCTTTCTGAGGAGTGCCGCTCTTGGTGCGAGGGATTAGTACAGATCTTCACCTCCTTCCCGGCATGGTATTGGCCATCGTGCGCAACCAACAATCTTTGCAGCATGCGTACCCTATCCATCCTCGCCGTGCTGGTGCTCGGCATTGCCACTTCCTGCTCGGCCCAGTTGCCCAAGTCCATTAAGGATGCCGCAGGCAAAGTGGGCGGAAAGCCCGGCGGCCTTACCAACGATGAAGTGATCGCCGGCCTCAAGGAGGCGCTGGGCAAGGGTGCCGAGCAGTCGGTGACCAAGGGTTCCGCATTGGATGGTTTCTGGAAGGATGATCGCATCCGCATCCCCTTCCCGGCCGAAGCGCAGAAGGTGAAGAACACACTGACCAACATGGGCATGAGCGCCCAGGTGCAGGAGTTCGAGCTTACCATGAACCGTGCGGCCGAGGAGGCCACCAAGGAAGCACTGTCGATCCTGCGCGATGCGATACTGGGCATGAGCGTTGGCGATGGTTTCGCGATCCTGCGAGGCGGCGACCAAGCGGCCACCAACTACCTGCGAGAGAAGACCACCGCTTCGTTGGCAGAACGCTTCCGCCCGATCGTTGAGCGTGCCACCAAGAAAGTAGCGTTGACCAGTTATTGGACACCGCTTACATCAGCCTACAACAAGGCCGGTGCGCTCACGGGCCAGAAAGCAGTGGACACCGACCTCGACGCCTACGTTACGCAGAAGGCCATTGAAGGTCTCTTCGTGTTGATCGCAGAGGAAGAAGCACGGATCCGCAAGGACCCGATGGCGCGTACCAGCGATCTACTGCGACGAGTGTTCGGCGGCTAGGCATGCCGCCTAGGTTACTGCTTCTTGAAGATCTGTTCGAGGGTGGCGCGTTTGCTCGAGTATTTCCACAGTTGCTCGTCGCGCATGGATGACCCCAGCAACAGGTCGCGGACGGTCTCTTCCTTCGCCCCAGTGTCCGAAAGTACCATGAGGTGATAAAGCAGTACGTCCAGGTAATGGTCAACGAGGATGCCCTTGTAGCTCTGTAGGCTGTCGTTCATCACGAACTTGAAGTCGGTGAAATTGAGGTCCGTGAAGCGATAGTAGGCTGCTCCATTCACCTTGGGGTAGCGTTTGATGTGCGCTAAGGCCTTTTGGGTGTTGGGGGGCTTCACAACGTTCATATAGCCCCAAATAACGGACCTGCACAGTTGCATGCATTCGAGAAAAACAATGCCGCGTTCGGTGTCGCTCTGAAGTCCGTACGTGTCCGGTCGCAGGTCCAGCTTGCTCAGGTCGAAGGGTTGGTTCTTGTTGCCGATCGCTGTGAACAACATGGAGTAGTAGTTCCGCACCAGTTCGTTGCGATCTGCCGGGTGAAGGCGCAGGCTATCCATAACAGCGCGGTCGCCCATGCGTCCTTCCTTCCGCATATCGAGGTTCAGTATGCGGACGGTGTGGATGTGACGCAGGGTGGTCTCGTCGGGGGCGGTCATCCACTTCTTTTGAGCGAGTGCGTTCTTCTCTGTGATCGTCTGCACTACGAAGTCGCGCGTGGCGTTCAACTCAGGAGGCATGGTGCGCACGGCGTCCAGCGTTTCGCGAGTGGGCGCGTTGCGGAACATGTTGTCCTTGTAGGTGCGTGCTAGGAGAATAAGTCCTTCGTCGAGCTGAGCGAAAGAAAGCAGAGGGCCAGTGAAAGCAACTGCACTGAGCAGTGCGCGGAGCATGAACAGCTTCATTGCAGGAAGATGTAGCCCTTGTAGATGGTGATGCCCCAAAAGCGAACGCTGTCCACATTCTTGCCGGCAGTGCGTCCCGCTGTCCACTCACCAAGGTCGCGGAACACGGCTTCCACTTGTTCATTGAAGGCTGCGTTCTTCGATTCCATTTTGACCTTCACCAATGCGCCTTCGCAGTTCACCCAGGTGGAAACGGAGGCTCCTTTCGGCAGCTTGAACTTCGGGTTGTCCTTCAGGTAGGTAACGCCGCTGTTCAGGCGTGCTTGGATGGCGGCATCGCTTACTGTGCAGGTGGCGCGTTTCTGTCCATCGAACGTATTCCAGAGATGGTACACTTCCGTGCTGTCGCAGATGCCTTCAATGGGTTCTGTCATTTGCACCTTGCCAACGTATTGCGCGCTAAGTGGGGCCGCGCTGGCGAACAGTGCGCATAGGAGGAAATATCGACTGAATAGACGTACCATGTTTTGTGGGTTCGTTCGTTGTTATGGTTTCGTAGGCAACACTGTGAGCCCCTAATTTACATTATGGGCGCCCACAGCCATGATCGAAGAGCAGTGACCAGCGATTTGTTATCCCGTCACATCGTGCATACCTTCACAACACATAAAACCTGTTGTCATGCGCTACATCGTTCTTGTTTCGCTGTTGTGCAGTGCTCTCATCACATCGGCTCGCGACCTCTTCGTAGTGCTGTATACAAGCGACGCGGAAGTGGTGGACATGTATTGTGAAACGGACCAGATGAACGCGGTTCGTAACCCGGTCGCGTATCGCTCTATGGTGCTGACCAGAGGCACGGTGAGCTGGCATGCAGTGGGTGGGGTGCCACCCTATACCGACCTGCGCGCCGAACAAGGCCCTGGAGGTTTGGTCACCGTTACGGTGATGGATGCTGCGTGCAATACCTATACGGCTTGTGGTATCATCGGTGTCCACCGCATTTCCAAGATGGTGAATTGCGCTTATGATGATCCCCTGTCGTTCACAACTGTGCCATTGCCAGTTACGCCAGCACCGCGAGCGAACTCCTCGGCAACCGTTGCTCGTGATCGTACCATTGGCACGCAACGAGTTACCCGCGCCACCAGTGGACGGCCGACCCCGACAAGTACTCCTCAGCGCACAGCGGTGCGCACCGAAGGACCGTCGCGCCCCACGCCTCGTCCTAATCCACCTGCCTCCAGGTCAGTAACTCCCACCACAACTCGAACACGCTGATCAGTCAGAGTGGTAGAGCACAGCGTTCTTGGTCCGCTCATTTCGCCGGAAGTTTATTTGGCGGAATGCTGAATGGACGATGCGGCCAGAAAGGAGCGCACCAGATACTATTGATCCCGATGGATCACTATTGCAGTATTCTGCTTGGTACTGGTGCGGATAAGCAGTTGCAGTCGTTTCCTGCCGACTTTTAATTGTGCGCTGGCGGTGTTGGGTGGTACGCGGCCTTCGTTATGCGCGACGACGAGTACTTCATTGTTGCCCGGAGCGAGGTGGAGCACTACGCGGTGGCGTGAATTGGTAAGCCCATGTTCTTGTAGAACAACATGGCCGTTGAGGAGAACGCTGACCGTGTCCCCATCGATCTCGGCATTGTCCCAAAGCTTCACCGTTGCGCGATGGTGATGCATGGCCACGGTCACCAGTGTGTCGGTGCGGCGATCGTTGTTGTATGGCTCGGGAGGCCGGGTCTCGATAAGCGTTGACCTTTCCTTGGGAGGCCAACCGAAGTGGTAGCGCAGCACGATCGCCAGATGGTCGTCGGTCCCTGCGAGATCAGCAACTCCAGATGGGCCGATAAAGGTGCTGGTCCATGAATTCGTTCGGTCGAGATGTACCACATAGCGAAGCCCGATCTCCATACGGTCATATCCATGGCCATTGGTGAAACCGAATTCCGGGGCCAGGTGGAGACGTGTTAGCGATGTTTCCCGTGAAACGACTTGGAACGGTTGTTTGGTCGATCGTTCCTCATTGGCCTGCTGAAAGCTGTAGCCCGCTGCCAGGGCGAAGCGAACGGGCAAATGGGAAATGGCGGGAATGTCGGCAAGCTTGAAGAGATGCAGTTCGGTGCGCTTTAGTAGATGGAACAGGTCCATGCGAACCGTGTCGACCTGCATTTAGGAGCCCTATGCAGCTGCGCCGCCCTGATCGGCGATGCCCCAGCTATCGCGATGGGTGAAGGCGGCCCCAAGGTCCAGTGCAAGGCCGACCAACGGCAATGCGGCTGCGGAGGGAGTTGTATGCCCTACGAGGGAAGGTGCCTGGAAGGTGATGCCGCCGCCCAGCACCAAGCGCGTCCGCCATGGCGCTTCGCCTTGGCCCAATACTGCACTGCCGGAGAAATGTGCAAGGATGATGATGCCGAGGCGTGGATGCACTGAAGTGATGCTGATGCGAAGGACGTGGGTGAGCGAAGATCGTACCGCTATCGGTTATGGTCCGGTGTATTTACCCAGCTCATCCGAGGCTTTGTATGGCTGGTGTTACATCGTTGTGAACGCCTGTGTGGTCAACCAAGAGGAACATGTGCCTGTATTACGGCCAATGGTCATTTTGTGTCGATTATCTGGCTCGTATTTGTGACCAATGGTGATGATGGCTTGATCGTATAGTCCTCGGCTTTCCACGTTACGGCCCACATTATCCTGTTAACAAGTGTGATCCGTTGGAACGATCGGTGGCATGGGTCACGGTCTAGGTTTGCCCAGCACCTGTTCTGTGCTTATCCAATTCGGCTCCATCCATGTGCCTTTGGTCCAACGAAGACCCACGGTGCTGGAGCGTTCGCTTCCCCGGAAGGGGCGGTCATATATGCCGAAGGGGTTAATGCAGGGCACGGGCTTACATACTGGTCGGTACATGGTTGAACAACGACGCCTCTGGAACGCGGTCCGCAATGCGGGTGCCGCAGTGATCGCCCCTCTCCGTTACCTGCTGCCCGTGTTGGCGGCCTTGCTGCTTTGGCAGGGCGAGGCCAGGGCCACCCACGCCATGGGGGGTGAGCTTACTTATGAATGCATCGGACCCAACCTTTATCGGGTAAGGCTGAATTTCTATAGGGATTGCAATGGTGTTGCGGCACCATCGAACTGTAATAATGGTCGTCAGTTCCGGATGAGGAGCACCCAGTGCAATGCCACCTTGAACCCGTGCTTCGGTCTTGATGGTGTTGATGTGGTCACCCCGCTGTGCTTCGGTGCGACCGACCGTTGCACGAGCACATCGGGTGTTTATGGCATTGAGCGTTACCGCTACAGTGCGGTCGTGAATTTGAGCGCTTTCGCAGGTTGTGGCAATGATTGGATAGTCGATTGGACCCTGTGCTGCCGCAATAATGCCATCACCTCACTGAACAATCCGGGATCGCGTGACCTGTACCTCTACGCCCGGCTGAACAATACGCTTCCCGCCTGTAATAATTCACCCCGCTATTTGAATGACCCTACGCCCTTCGCATGCGTGGGCCAGCCGGTGAGCTATAACCACGGGTTCAATGATGTTGATGGTGATTCGCTCAGCTTCGAGCTGGCCCCGGCCCTCAGCACGAATGGCGCGTTGATCCCCTACAATGCCGGTTACTCGTTCCAGCAGCCTGTGATCACGAGCGGAGGTGCGAACGCAGTGCAGATCAACCCGGTCACCGGTACCATCACCTTCACTCCTAGCATCCAGCAATTCGCCGTGGTGACCGTTCGGGTAAGGGAATGGCGGAACGGTGTGCAGATCGGCGAGTACATACGTGATGTCCAGTTCGCCATTATCGCTTGTAGTAATAACCAGCCAACGGTCAGCGGGGTTAATGGCACCGGTCAGTACACGTTCGAGGTATGTGCAGGACAATCCTTCTGCTTCACGGTCAACAGCGCCGATGCGGATGCGGCACAGTTGGTCACCATGTCATGGAACAATGGTATCCCCGCGGGAACGTTCACCGTTTCTGGTGGACCACGTCCGGTAGGGACATTCTGTTGGACACCGACAGTGGCGGATATCGGACAGAACCTGTTCTCCGTGAATGTCCAGGATAATGCGTGTCCGTTGGTGGGTCTGAACAATTTTGGCTATGCCATTCAGGTGACACCGCCCTTCACACCGGCGAACGCAGGCCCGGACCAAAGCGTGTGTGGAACAACAGCGACACTGGCCGGTGTGTTGCCTTTCTCCCAAGTACAAGGTACCTGGACCGTGGTGAATGGTGCCGGTACGTTCGCCAACCCCAATAGCCCGACAACCTCGGTATCTGGCCTTGGTGCTGGCATCAATACGTTCCGCTGGACGGTGAACTATCAGACCTGCGGCACCACGAGTGATGATGTGGTCATCACCTCGTTCGATCCTTCCCAAGCAGCGGCGAACGCGGGTCCCCTCCAAGAGCTCTGCCTGCCCTCCACTTCCACCACGCTTGCTGGCAATACCGCAGTGGCGCCAGCAGTTGGAACTTGGACAGTAGTGAGCGGTACCGGCACCTTCGCGAATGCGAACGCGCCCAATACCACGGTAAGCGGTCTTTCCGCTGGTAACAACGTGTTCCGCTGGACCATCAACAACGGCCCTTGCGGAGCTCCAACGAGCTCCACGGTGACCATACGTGTGTTCACCAACACGCAGTCTGCAGCCAATGCCGGGGTGGATCAGCAGTTGTGCGCCCCGAACACATCGGCCACACTTTCTGCCAATGCGGCTATCGTACCAGCAACAGGTACATGGTCCGTGGTCACCGGTACCGGCACCTTCGCGAACGTCAACAGTCCGAGCACAACGGTAAGTGGCCTTAGCCCAGGGGTGAACACCCTGCGGTGGACGATCAATAACGGACCGTGCATCCCCTCGACCACCACGGACGACTTGGTGATAACGGTGTTCGACCCGAACAGTCCTGCAGCCAACGCTGGTCCCGATCAACAGGTCTGTTCCACGAGCACCACGTTGGCCGGTTCAACGCCGACTGCTCCTGCAACAGGTGCCTGGTCCGTTATCAGTGGTACCGGCAGCTTCACTGATGCGACCAGCCCCAACACCACGGTCACTGGCCTCTCCATCGGCAACAACGTGTTCCAATGGACCGCGAACAACGGTCCTTGCGTCAACGGCATTACCACGGATCAAGTGGTTATCACCCGATTCAACGCTGCATTGGATGCGGCTGCTGCCGGTCCTGATCAGGAGATCTGTACGACGGGTTCCACCGGTGTTGCCAGTACGACCTTGGCGGGTTCCGCTGTTGCATTGCCGGCCACCGGTACATGGACCATTCAGTCCGGGCCTGCTGGTGCCGTGATCGCCAACCCCGCCAGTCCGACCACCGGGGTGAGCAACCTGGGCGTAGGTACCTACGTGTTGCGCTGGACAGTGAACAATGGTCCCTGTGTTCCGCCCACGTCCTTCGACGAGGTCACCATACGCGTGTTCAACAGGAATGCACCCGCTGCGCAGGCAGGCAGTAACGTTAACCTGTGTTCGCCAGTGACCAGTGTTACCCTTGCGGCTAACGCAGCCGTTAGCCCTGCGGTCGGTACTTGGTCCGTGATCAGCGGCTCGGGTACCTTCTCGAACATCAATAGCCCAACTGCCACGGTCACGGGTATCAGCCTTGGTGCCAACGTGTACCAGTGGAGCATCTCCAATGGCCCGTGCCCCGGTGCGATCACGACGAGCACGGTGACGGTGACCATCTTCGATTCGGCAACGGCCAGTGCGAACGCCGGACCCGATCAACAGCTATGCGGTGCTACCAGCGCCACGTTGGCGGGTAACGCAGTTGCTGCACCCGCACAGGGTACATGGACCTTGGTGAGCGGCACGGCCACCATTGCCAACGCCAACAACCCCACCACATCAGTGAACGGCCTCGGCACTGGAGCCACTGTTCTGCGCTGGACAGTGAACAATGGCCCATGCGGTAGCAGCAGCGACGAAGTGACCCTGTTCAACTTCGACCCGAACAACCTTATTGCCAACGCTGGACCAGACCAGGATATCTGTGTGCCGGTGGCACCTAATTCCGTGTTCATGGCTGCCAGTGCTGTCACCTTCCCGGCCACTGGTACATGGACCATCATCAGCGGCAGCGGGACGATCGTAAGCCCGAACAGCCCCACCACACAGATCAGCAACCTGCCCGTTGGTATCCACGAGTTCCAGTGGACCGTGAGCAACGGTCCTTGCCCTGGCGGTGTGACCAGCGATGTGGTCCGGATACGCGTATTCGACTTCTCGAACCCGATCGCCAATGCAGGGCCTGATCAGTCGATCTGCTCCACGAGCGGAAGCACCACGTTGGCAGGTAGTGCCCTCACTGTACCTGCAGCAGGTACTTGGACCTTGGTGAGCGGAACCGGTGTGATCAACGACCCGAACAGCCCAAATTCTTCGGTAACTGGGCTGGGTATTGGACAGAACATATTCCAATGGACGGTGGACAATGGCCCCTGCACAGGGATCACCACCGACCAGATGAGCATCTTCATCTACGACCCGAACAACCCGGGCGCCAACGCTGGTCCGTCGCAGAGCTTCTGCACACCCGTGACCAGCACCACCATGCAGGGTAGTACGGTGACCTTCCCGGCGCAAGGCACATGGACACAAGCCTCGGGACCAGTGGCAACGATCGTCTCGCCGAACGACCCTGCCACGGCCATCACGGGCATTGGCGTGGGCGTTAGCACGTTCGTGTGGACCGTGAACAACGGGGCCTGCCCGAACCCTATCACCAGCAGCTCAGTGACCATTACGCTGGCCGATGGTGATGCACAGTCCGCTGATGCCGGACCCGACCAGTCGCTATGCGGCACTGCCACGGGCACCACATTGTCCGGTAATGCACCTGTGGGAGTGGCCACTGGTAGCTGGAGCGTGGTGAGCGGTACGGCCACTTTCGCCAATGCGGCAAGCCCAACCACGGCGGTCAGTGGTTTGAGCATCGGTGTGAACGTACTGCGTTGGAGCATCGACAATGGTGCCTGCGGGATCACCAGTGATGTGGTGACGATCCTGGTGTACGACCCGAACAACCCGGTGGCTAACGCAGGCAACGACCTGCAACTATGCACGCCGGCCTCGAGCGCAACATTGAACGGTAGCGCGCTCACGCTGCCCGCTGTTGGTCAATGGACCTTGGTAAGCGGCAGTGGCAGCATTGCCAACCCCGCAGGACCCACCACGGTGGTGAACGGCTTGGCGGTAGGGGAGAACGTGTTCCAGTGGCAGGTGAACAACGGTGCCTGCCCGAACGCGATCACCACCGATCTGATCAGCGTGTTCGTCTACGACAACGCAGCAGCTGCTGCGAACGCTGGTCCCGATCAGGATGTGTGCACGCCGACATCCTCGGTGTCGATGGCGGGTAACACGCCGACATTCCCGGGTATCGGTCAGTGGACTTTGATAGCCGGTGGTGGCAGCATTGCACAGCCCAACAACCCGAACACCACCATCAACAACCTGCCTGTGGGGGTGAACATCTTCGCATGGACGATCATCAACGGCCCTTGCGGTAGCACCTCGGACCAAGTGGTAATCCGCGTGTTCGATGCATTGAACCCGGTGGCCAATGCCGGTGCGGACCAGCAACTGTGTGCGCCGAACACGGGCACCACCCTGCAGGGTAGCAACTTGACCATTCCCGCCACGGGAACATGGAGCTTGGTCAGCGGCACGGGTACCATCACGGATCCCACGAACCCTGCCAGCACCGTTACCGGCCTGGCCATTGGTGAGAACGTGTTCCAATGGAGCGTAAGCAATGGCCCATGCGCCAACTCCCAGACCAACGACCTGGTGAGCATCTTCGTGTTCGACGAAGACCAGGAACCCGCAGCGGCCGGCCCGGACCAGGATCTCTGCACTCCTGAAAGCCAGGCGACCCTTGCGGCCAATACGCCCACTTTCCCCGCTGAAGGCATGTGGTTCCAGGTGGCCGGCCTCGGTACCATTACCGATCCGAGCAACCCCAATACCACGGTGACAGGCCTGCCAGTTGGCACGCACGAGTTCCAGTGGATGATCACCAACGGTCCTTGCGCGAACAGCGAGACCACCGACAACATGGTGATCCGTGTGTATGATGCGAACAATCTACCTGCAGATGCAGGTGCCGATCAGCAACTGTGCACCCCGCAGACCAGCACTACGCTGCAGGGCAGCGCGGTGATTTCTCCCTCGGTTGGAACGTGGACCGTAGTAAGCGGTTCAGGTGTATTTGCCAACGCCAACGATCCCAATACGGGTGTTAGCGGCCTCTCCATTGGCGCCAATGTGTTCCGGTGGAGCGTGAACAACGGCCCCTGCGGACCTGTGACTAATGATGAGGTAACGATCCTGCTCTTCGATGCTGACAATGCGGTCGCCGATGCAGGACAGGACCTTCAGCAGTGCACGCCGAACACGGTGGCAACTCTCTTCGGCAGCACGGTCACCTTCCCGGCCACTGGTCTGTGGACCTTGGTGAGCGGCACGGGTGCGATCACCGATCCTACCAGTGCCGTGACCACGGTGACCGGTCTGGGCGTTGGCGAGAACATCTTCCAGTGGACCGTGAGCAATGGGCCGTGCTCCAACGGCATCACCAGCGATCAGATGAGCATCTTCATCTTCGATCTGAACAACCCGCCAGCCAATGCAGGTGCCGATCAGCAGCTATGCACGCCACAAGTAAGCACCAACATGCAGGGCGTGGCGCCCACCTTCCCGGCCTTCGGTACATGGACCTTGCTCAGCGGCCAGGGCACCATCGTTGACCCCAACGATCCCAACTCGCTGATCACCGACCTGGGCGTTGGTGAGAACACCTTCCTCTGGACCATCGACAACGGACCTTGCGAAAACAGTGGCAGCATTGATGTGGTCAGCATCTTCGTATTCGATGGTGACAATGTGGACGCCAATGCTGGTGCGGACCAGGAGCTGTGTACGCCGAACATTGTCACCACCAACCTGCAAGGCAGCGCGGTGACCTTCCCCGCTGCAGGCGAGTGGACGCTCGTTAGCGGTACCGGTACCATCGCGAACCCGAACGACCCGAACACCGTGGTGTTCGACATCAGCATAGGTGAGAGCGTGTTCGAGTGGACGGTGAACAACGGCCCCTGTGCCAATGGTGTGACCACCGACCAAGTAAGTATTCGCGTCTACGATGCGAACCTGCCTGTGGCCAATGCCGGTGCCGATCAGCAACTGTGCACACCGAACACCACGGCCCAGCTCAGCGGCAGCCCCATCGTGTTCCCTGCCGTTGGCACTTGGACCATTCAAAGCGGCACTGGTACCATCACGGACCCCAATGACCCCAATACCACCATTACCGGTCTGGGAGTAGGTGTCATCGTTGTTCGCTGGACCGTTAATAATGGCGCCTGCCCGGAGGGTATCACCACGGACGAGATGGTGATCACGCTCTTCGATGAGAACAACCCCGTTGCTGACGCTGGTCCTGACCAGGAACTGTGCAGTGATGACGCCAATACCACCTTGGACGGTGGTACGGTGATCTTCCCGGCAACGGGCACTTGGACGCTGGTGAACGGTACAGGTACCATAGCCAACCCGAGCAACCCGAACACCGCCATCAGTGGGCTCGGCATTGGCGAGAACATCTTCCAATGGGTGGTGAACAATGGTGTGTGCGCCAATCCGCAGACCACGGACGTGGTTAGCATCTTCGTGTTCGATGTGAACAACCCCGATGCTGACGCAGGCCCGGACCAAGAGGTGTGTACGCCCATCACCAGCGCCACCATGGCCGGAAGCAGTACCACCTTCCCGGCAGTGGGTACCTGGACGCTGATCTCAGGCCAAGGCACCATCACCGACCCGAACGATCCTGCCACTTCGATAACCGACCTTGGTGTTGGTACGAACGTGTTCGAGTGGACCGTGGATAACGGTGACGGTTGCGCCAACAGCCTCACCACCGATCAGGTGACCATCGTCCTGTTCGATGCCGATGCGCCGCCCGCAGATGCAGGAGCGGACCAAGAGCTTTGCTCGCCCGACGACACGGCGACCTTGACCGGTAACGCACCCGTGGGTGCAGCCATTGGCGTGTGGACATTGGCCCAGGGCACTGGCGTTATCGCTGATCCCTTTAGCCCCACCACTGCGGTGAGCGGTCTTACAATTGGCGAGAACATCTTCCGATGGACCCTCACAGGTGGTGCGTGCGTGACCACCGATGATGAGGTGAGCATCTTCGTCTTCGATCCGGACAACCCGATCGCGAACGCAGGTTTGGACCAGGAGTTGTGCATGCCGCAGGACAGTGTGTTCATGGCAGGTAGCCAAGTGATCTTCCCTGCCGTTGGTACATGGACACTGATCAGTGGCGCAGGCACCCCGGTGAACGCCAACGACCCCGGTACGCTGATCGAGGGCTTGGCCATCGGAGTGAACGTTTTCCAATGGGAAGTGGATAACGGGGCCTGCGAGCTTACACCCACGTTCGACCTGGTGACCATTACGCTCTACGGAGACTCCACCACGCCTGCCATCGCTGGACCGGACCTGGAGTCCTGCCTGCCGATAACGCAGGTACAGCTACAGGGCGAACAACCCATTGCCCCAGGCGTGGGCACGTGGTCGGTCATCGCAGGTACCGGTGTGTTCGCCGATCCGAACGATCCCACCACGGTGGTGTCGGGCCTCTCTCAGGGTGTGAACACCTTCGTTTGGACACTCGATTGGTTCCCCTGCCCGAACAACGGTATCCTTACCGATACAGTGACCGTAAGGGTGTATAACCCGAGCGCACCATTGGCGGATGCAGGACCCGACCAGCAGCTTTGTACGCCCACCACGGAGACCTTCATGGAAGGCAACTCTCCGGAGATCCCGGGCATTGGAACGTGGACCCTTCTGAGCGGTTCGGGTACGATCGTGAGCCCGAACGACGCCAACACGCAGATCACCGATCTCGCCATCGGTATCAATGAGTTCATCTGGACCATCTACAACGGCAACTGCGGATTCGGTCCCCCCAGCCAGGACACCGTGCGTGTGTTCGTCTATGATGGTGAGGCCACGCCTGCTGCGGCCGGTAATGACATCAGTTGGTGTACTCCCGCCAATAGCGCAGTGCTGGTGGCCAACGATCCCACCTTCCCGGCCACTGGCCTGTGGACATCGTTGAGCGGTACCGGTACGTTGGCCGACCCCACCGACCCGAACACGGCTGTCTTCGGCCTCGGTGTTGGTCAGCACGACTTCCTGTGGACCATCGACAATGGCGCTTGTGGTTCCACCAGCGACACCATTAGTGTATTCATCTTCGATGGCGAGAGCGAAGTGGCCAACGCAGGCCCTGATCAAGAGCTGTGCACACCCAACACCAGCACCTCGCTTGCAGGCAACGCAGTGGTGTTCCCCGCTACCGGATCATGGACAGTGATCTCAGGCACCGGCACCTTTGCTGACACCAACGATCCTACGACCACGGTTTCCGGACTCTCCATCGGTACCAATGTGTTCCGTTGGACCATCGTCAACGGTCCCTGTGGTGACACGGAAGATGATGTTGTGATCACGCTATTCAACGAGAACCAGCCTGCTGCCAATGCGGGTGCCGATCAACAGATCTGCACGCCTACGAACAGTGTTACGCTCCAAGGTAGTGCGGTCACCTTCCCCGCGGTGGGTACTTGGGTCTTCGTGAACGGTACCGGCACACTAAGCGACCCCAACAGTCCCACGGCCACGTTGAGCGGACTTGGTGTGGGCAGTGTTACGCTGCAATGGCAGGTGGACAACGGACCGTGTGGCCCGGTCACCACCGATGAGGTCACCATCAACGTGTTCGACAATGGTGGTGCTGTTGCGCTCGCTGGCCCCGACCAGGACTTCTGCTCGCCGGTGACGGGCACGGTCACCATGTTCGCCAGCTCGCCAGTGGCACCGGGCGTGGGCCAATGGACGCTGCTCAGCGGTTCGGGTACCATAGCGGATCCGACGAACCCCTTCACGGTGATCACGGGTCTTGGCATCGGTGAGAACCGCTTCCAGTGGACCATTGACAATGGCCCATGCGGAAGTACCAGCGATGTTGTCAGCCTCACGGTATACAATAGCGCTGTGCCTCCAGCGAATGCCGGTCCCGACCAGGAGTTCTGTCAGGACGTCCGGTCCACCGAGCTCAATGCAGAAGCGGTTTTCTCCACCGCCACGGGTGTGTGGTCCGTGTTGAATCCTTCTGGAGGCAACGCAATTGTCTCGCAGCCGAACAATGCTGAGAGCGATGTAGATGGCTTCCAACTTATACAGCTGCCCACTACGGAATACGCGTTCATCTGGACCGTGAACAATGGTCCGTTCCCTGTGGGTTCTCCCTGTGGGCCAACTGCTGACACCATGATGGTGCGCATCAAGGATTGCGTAACGGTGAAGGTCCCGGATGCCTTCTCGCCCAATGGTGATGGCGTGAACGATGTGCTGGTGATCACCAACATCGAGACCTATCCGAACAACCGCATCACCATCTTCAATCGCTGGGGCAACAAGGTCTACGAAGCAAGCCCTTACCGGAACCAGTGGGATGGCACGAGCCAGTTCGGCACTGCATACGGTGAGACACTGCCAGAGTCCACCTACTACTATGTCCTTGACCTCGGTGACGGCAGCGATGCCCGTACCGGCTTCATCTACCTGCGCCGATGAGCACCAACAGCACGCAACACCACAAGCCGATGCAACGGACGGCCAAACGATGGATGGGCGCGGCGTTCGCCCTATGCCTGGGCACCTCGCTTATGGCTCAGCAGGACCCGCAGTTCACCCAGTACATGTTCAACATGCTCGCGCTGAACCCGGCCTACGCGGGAAGTTCCGAACGCGTAAGTCTTAAGGGTCTGAGCCGCCACCAGTGGGTGGGCTTCGAGGGAGCGCCTACCACGCAGACGCTGACCATTCATAGCCCCCTATGGCATGAAAGCCTGGCCGTGGGCGGAAGCCTGTTCCGCGACAGTCACGGTCCCATCACCCAGTATTCCTTCATGGCCGATGTGGCATATAGGATCTTCATGGGAGATGCGAAATTGTCCTTTGGCCTGAAAGGTGGCCTTAACCTCTTGCAAGGCAATTTCCAAAGCCTCAATCCGCAGCAAGCAGGTGATCAGGTATTCCAGCAGAATGTGAACTCCAAGTTGGATCCACAGTTCGGTTTCGGTGTGATGTACTACAGCGATCGCTACTACATCGGCGTCAGTACACCGAAGATGCTGCGCACACAGTTCTTCGAGACGGATTCGCTCTCCTTCATCTCCGAGCCGGGCCAACGCGCGCACTTTTTCCTGAGTGGTGGCTATGTGTTCGATATGGGCACCTACCACAAGTTCAAGCCCACATTCCTGTTGAAGGCCGTTGAGGGAGCGCCGTTGAGCTTCGATCTGAGCGCCAATTTCCTCTTCTATGAGAAGTTCTGGTTGGGTGCCATGTACCGCTACGATGATGCTGTGGGTGTGCTTGCCCAATACCTCATCACCAATGACCTGTCCATCGGCTATGCGTACGACTACCCATTGTCCATCCTGAACAATTATAGCGGAGGGTCGCACGAGATCATGGTCGGCTTCGAGTTCGGCAATAAAGTGAAAGGCGTTCGTTCACCGCGTTACTTCTGATCAATGATGCACGCCAAGAAGAACCCGATGCAACGCTTTGCCACCGCTGTGTTGCTATTTGTGGCCTTGATGGGCGCCTTGACCGCGCAGGCCCAAAAACTGAAGACCCGCATGGCCGACCGCTACAGCGAGGTGTTCGATTATGCCAAGGTGGCTTCCATATATGAGGACCTTAGTGCCAAGGGCAAAGCCTCGCCACAGGACCTTCGTCGCCTTGCGCTGGCCTACCGTAAGCTGGGTAAACCCGTGGAGGCCGAAAAGACCTATACCAAGCTCATGGCGACGGGAGCACAAACACCCGATGACATGCTGGCCTATGCGGACCTGCTTCGAGCCAACGGGAACTATACGACCGCGATCGAATGGTATGGCAATTACCTCTCGCAGCGTCCTGATGATGCAAGGGCCAAGGCATACGTGAGCTACCCGGGCCTCTTTGATCGCTTGTTGCGGGATAGCACGAGCGCATCTGTGAGGTCCGTACCCATCAATTCGTCCATGGCGGATATGGGCATGACGGTCATGAACGACCTGCTCCTGTTCTCCAGCGCAAGAGGCGAGGGTGTGGGAGGTACCCGCACCTATGCCTGGGACCACGAGCCTTACCTCAACCTGTATAGTGCACTGCTGAAAGGCGAGACGGTGGAGGACCCCATGGTGATGCGCAAGGAGTTGAACAGCCGCCACCACGATGGCACTGTTGCCTATGATTCATTGGCCAAGCGCTTGTACTTCACGCGCAACAATGACTATTACGGCGTATTGTCCAAGAACGACAGAGGAGAGCTGACCATGGGCATCTACTATGCCGATGTGGTCACCGGCGAGTTCGGCCAGCCTGAGTGGGGCAATCTGGTACCCTTCGAACACAATGATGCACAGTACAACCTGGGTCATCCATATGTGACCCCTGATGGCCTCCGATTGTATTTCGTGAGCGACCGACCGGGTGGCGAAGGCGGAACGGATATTTGGTTCTGTGATAAACTGGGTACACAATGGGGTGCGCCCCAGAATCTCGGCCCGAAGGTGAATACTCCGAGCAACGAGATGTTCCCATACGTAGGCCGCGATAGCACGCTCTACTTCAGTAGTACCGGACACACCGGTCTCGGCGGTTATGACATTTTCCGATCGCGGCTTACTGCTGCCGGACCTGGTACCGTGTTCAACTTGGGTTATCCCATGAACACCCGGTTCAATGATCATGGACTGGTGCTTACCAATGACACCACCGGTTTCTTCGCCAGCGATCGGCCAGGTGGCAAGGGCAGTGATGATATCTATGGATGCACGGTGCGTCCGCAGATGATCTACCTCGCAGGTGTCGTTATCGACAAGGCCACGCGTCAACCCATCGAGAACGCCAACATCGTTCTCAAGAACGGCCAAGGCGGTTTTGTGGACCGCTACAAGTTGGAGACCGAGCCTGGCGGACGGTTCCGCATGGAAGCCGAGTATCACCAGCGCTATCTGCTTTCTGCGGTGGCCAATGGTTATTACCAACGGGAAATAACCGTAGTGACCGATGTGGATCCCTTGGAGAATATCGTGGTCGAACTGGAGAAGTACGACTACCTGGCCGAGGGCATCGTATACCACGGCGAGACCAATGAGCCCTTGGCAGATGCTTCGGTGGTGCTGACGGATGGCAATGGTATTGAACTTACCCGCATCACAACAGACGCCAGCGGGCGCTATCAGTTCCCATTGGAGACGGGCAAGGACTACCGCATCATGGCAGATAAGGAAGGCTTCTTTAAGCAGAGCGTGAAAGTGACCACCAAGGGGAATCCCAACTCGCTTATCCGCAACGACTTCAAGCTCTTCCCGCTGAAGGTGAACCAAGTGGTGCGCTTGGATAACATCTTCTACGACTATAACAAGTCGGACATCCGCCCGGATGCAGCTATGGAACTGGATAAGCTGGTGGCCACGCTGATGGACAACCCCACCGTGCGCATCGAGCTGAGCTCACACACCGATTGCCGCGGTAAGGACGCCTACAACCGTTCGCTCTCGGACAAGCGTGCCAAGAGCGCGGTGGACTACATCGTATCGAAAGGGATCGGTCGCGACCGCATCGTGGGCAAGGGCTACGGCGAAAGCAAGCCCGTGACACAGTGCGTATGCGAGAAATGCAGTGAGGACGAGCACCAGCAGAACCGGCGTACCGAGTTCAAGGTGCTTGGGCTCTGATGAAGCAGTTAGGGTAGGGACCAAGGGGGACGGACGGGTCGAGGCGCAAGCCTTCGGCCCGTTCGTCATTTAAGGCCTCCCAGTTCGCGGGCCCGCTCGGCATAGAAGCCTCCTCCTGCTGCAATGCGCGAGAAGGCCTCAGTGGCGGCATCCAGTTCGCCCAAGCGCTGCAGTGTGAGCGCGTGATACCAGATGGCTTCTTCGTGGAAAACATCCACGCTGTGTACCGCAGCCTGATGAAGAAAATGCCGCGCCCGTTTATACAGGCCCAGGTTGTAGCAGCACAGACCTGCATAGAACTGCGCGTTCACATCATCGGGATACTGGTCCATGAGGAAGCGCAGCTCTTCGAGACAACCCCGATTGTCGTTTCGTGCGAAACGGCCAAGAGCCTCGTCCATGTAAGAGGTGTAGGTCATGTTCCGGATGGCGTTCCGGTCGGTCTGTTGTTGACCACGATCGCCGTAGCTGGCATCCACGCCGCTATTGCCCAGTTCCATTACCGGGTCGCGTGCGTAGAGTTCTTTCGGGTGCACCAGCTTCAGGTCGTGCAGATAGAGCAGCTGCACCGATGTGCGAGCTGGACGTGCAGGGCTCACAGTAGGGGCTGGTGTCGGTGTAATGATGCGCGTGCCCCGTTCCTCCAATCGGTCCACGGGTGCATCGCGAACCACGGGCGTTTCGCTGGGTTGCGGCGGGTCTTCCGGTCTTCCGATCTGTTGGGTCAATGGCAGTTCAATGGCCGCGGCGATCTCGGCTTCCTCCAACGGCAGATCGGCCAGTTCGTTGGCCGAGAGCTCGGCCTGTTGTGGTGTAGCAGTTGAAACGATCTGCGCAGGGTCGCTCGTCTTTACAGCATCCCCTTGGAAAAAGTAGATCGCCACCACTCCGGCCAGGATCGTTCCACCCACTGCCCATGGCATCCAACCGATACTTCCGCCGGTTGGTCGCGGACGCTCCATCCGGGCAGCGGCCTCGATCGCGCCGGGCATGCGCAGTCCTTCCACAGTCTCGCGGACAAAGGGGTCTGCCTCCATGGCAAGTTCCACCTGGTGCTCTTCGGCGGGCGTGAGCCTTCCTTCCACATAAGCGATCAGCTGTACAGCTGTTGGCGCTTCGTGCGGGGCGAAGGGGTCAATGTTCATTCTGGTGGGCATGGTGGAGGAGGATGAGACGGAGGTTGCGCCGTCCGTTCTGCAGGTGGCTGCGCACTTGATCCATTGAAAGTCCGGTCAGTTCCGCTGTGCGCTGATAGCTGTGCCGTTCCAGGTGGAAGTACCTGATGCAGGTGCGTTGATCGGGGTTGAGTTTTTCGATGGCCTCTTCGAGCTGCACCAACGTGCGTTCGCGGAGCAAGGCATCATCTTCGGTCAGTGCTTGGTCCGCCAAGGCCTGCTCGTCCACATGGTCCGTACGGCGCTCGCCACGCAACACCAGCAGGCAACGGTTGCGCATGACCGTATGCACCCAAGGCCTGAAGCGTTCCACCGCATGTTTGCTGAGCAGCGCAGGCAGGTCGGTGAACAGCTCGGTCACCAGGTCCTTGCTGCGATCGGTATCCTTCAGGTACTTCATGCACACCCCGAACAGTAGTTGTGCATAACGGTCCCAAAGCTCTCCCAACGCCGACTGGTGGCCACCCCGTAGGATGGTCACCAGTTCTTCGTCCGTTCGCACGGAAGTGGGCTTTCGGCGCAGGAACATGGTCGTGGGTCTAACGAACGCCGGCTTGTCGTTGCATGTACAGGTCGAAGTAGCTCTTGGTCTCAATGGCCACCGCGCCACCGGTCACATCGCCATAACGGGCAGGAAGACCGCCGGTATAGATCGTGAAGCTTGCGATGGATGCAGGGGGCACGCCCTTCAGCTGTCCGGTCACCTTCACGCCGTCAACGAAATACGCCATGGCATCGGAACGGGATCCGCGGAAATAGAGGTCGTCGCTGTTGGGGGCCTTGTAGATGTCGGGTGAGCTTATTGCGATCAGGGCCACCGGGTTCTTGCGCACTGGGCTGTCCTCGAACTGCGCCGCCAATACCGTGATCTTGCTCGGCTCCTCCGGATCGATCAACGGTTGCTCCCATCTGCGGCAAACCACCTCGAACTCTATCAAGGTCGTGTTGGCTTTCAGTCGTTCATCCTTCAGGAAAGTGATCTTGTCCGGGTTCACTTGTATACCGGTGATCTCGGCCGTAGCCATGCCCACGTAGGACATGCGTACCGTGTAGGTTCCGGGCACCAGGGGCTTCAGTACGAAGTGCCCCCGTTCGTCCGTGGTGGTGCCGATCAACGCATCGCCACGTTCGGTCACCACGTTCGCCATGAAGAGGGGTGCTCCGTTCGCATCCAGCACCTTGCCATGTATCTCGCCCACGTTCTGGGCGCTGGCGTGCAGGGCTCCTGCCAGGAGCGCTGTGACCAGGGTAATTCGAGCGTGTCGCATGTTCGTGTGTTTTTACAGAAGATGCACGCGCCTGCTGGATCGCATAAGTGCCCGGATAATTTCCTGGGACCGATCTTCTTCTATAGTTCCTCGGCCACCACTTCGCGCACCCCCGGTACTTCGTGTTTCAGCAGATTCTCAATGCCTTGTTTCAAGGTGACCATGCTGCTGGGACAACCGCTGCAAGAGCCACGCAACGAAACGGTCACCACTCCTTCCTCGAACGATCGGAAAGCGATGTGCCCGCCGTCCCCTTCCACTGCGGGCCGTATGTACTCCTCCAGCACCCGGATGATCTTCTCGTCCTCGGGGTTCTTCGCATCGGCGTGCGTGCTGGCCCGTTCGTTCGCATCGGCCAGCGCTTGTGCCGGAGCATCCTCGTACACCACGCGGCCATCAGTGTTCAGGAACTCCTGGATATACTCACGTAGTTCCAATTGCACCAGGTCCCAGGTCACCGAGTTGTTCCGTGTAACGGAAATGAAGTTGCTGCTGATGAAGACACCCGTAACGAAGGGCAGGTTGAACACCTTCTCGGCCAGTGGGGATACCTTCTCGGTCTCTTCCGGGGTCCGGAACTCGAGCAGGCGGCCATCCTGAATGAGCAGGCGGCTGCTAACGAACCGCATGGTGGCCGGGTTCGGTGTCATTTCGGCATAGACGGATACGGGCGGGCGCTTGGTGGACTGCATGGTGCAAAGTTAGGCCGCAACGAAGGCCTTGGGTTCCCAAGATGGCACCTGTTGTATGGGGAAGGTCTCCTTGGCCCTTAGGCTACATTTGTTCTGTTATGAGCGCATTCTTACGACCGGGCAGATGGGTGGTGTTCGCCGCGACAGCGTTGCTGCTGTTGGCGACGAGCGGCCTGTCGCTGTCGCGAATGACGTGTTTAAAGGGAGGCTTCAGCGTTTACACGTTGGGTGTATCCTACGCTGAGTGCGGAATGCAAGATGCTCCGGCGGCCCCCGCTTTGCGTGCAAAATGCTGCACCTTTGGACAGGTGGTGGTGGATCAACCGCAGCTGCAGCATGATCGTATCGTAGCGCTGTGCGTTCCGGTCCAGCATGCCGAGCTTTTTGGGCGTTCACCCTTGTTCGCGCTTCCGATGGGAGTGCCAAATGAAGTTGGCGACCAACCGCCCCCAATACCATCTTCCGAACGCCGGTCGCTGATGGGGGTGTACCGTATTTAGGGTTCCGTTAAAGGCGCCATGCGCGTAGGAGCACAATGTGCTCACCGTGTACTTCGGTTGTACTCTTTACCGGATCAATGAACTTCCGCTTAGCATTACTTCTTCTTGGTGGTCTGTCAATGAGTGCGCTCTTTGGGCAGACCGCAATTACAGGCCTGGTGCTCGCCGAGGGGAGCAACGAGGCTCTCCTTGGGGCCAACGTGCACTGGTCCGGCACGACCATCGGTGCTACGGCCGGGTACGAAGGCGAGTTCTCCATTCAACAGCCGCCCAAATGGCCTGCGTTATTGGTCACTTCCTTCGTGGGTTATAAGTCCGACACGCTCCTGCTGAAGGAAGTACCAAAGGGGCCTTTGAAGATCACACTGCAGTGGGCCGTGGACATGGGGCCGGTTGAAGTGGTGGAACGCGTGAGCGGTACGCAGCTCAGCACACGCACGGTGAACGCCACAGAGACCATAGGACAAAAGGAACTGAAGCGTGCGGCTTGCTGCGACCTCAGCGAAAGCTTCGAGACCAATGCCACGGTGGATGTCAGCTATAGTGATGCGGTGTCAGGCACCAAGACCATCCGCATGCTCGGTCTGGATGGCAAGTATGCGCAGATCAGCGTGGAGAACTTCCCCTTTGTGCGCGGCCTTTCCACCTCTTCGGGCCTCACGTTGATCCCCGGTACGTGGATCAAGGACATCAACTTGAGCAAGGGAATCGGCACGGCCGTGAACGGACCCAATGCCATGACCGGCCAAATAGACCTGTGCTTGTTGAACCCGTTGGGGGAGCCGCCCCTGTTCGTGAACCTTTATGGTAACTCGCAGGGCCGTGTGGAGGCCAATGTGCACACCGCGCAGAAGACCGGTGCACACAGCGCCAACCTGCTGTTGCTCCATGGCAATTACATGGGCACCGAGCTTGATCAGAACAACGACGGCTTCATGGACATGCCGATGACCAGGCGCATTAACGTCATGGACCGTTGGATGTATGCCGATGAACGCCGGAGCGGTCAGGTCACCTTGCGTGTTGTTGATGATGTGCGTGAAGGAGGTCAGAGCGCGGCCCATGGAGCAATGCCTGCCGGTCCTGAACATGCCGGGCATCGTCCTGGAATGCTGTACGACATTGATATCCGGAACCGCATGGTCGATGCGCTCGCCAAGCATGGCTTCATTTTCAAGGATGATCCAGCCAAGAGCATCGGTTTCATTGTATCGGGGCGACGGCACGAGGTCGGTTCGACCTATGGGGTCCGCACCTATGATGGCCTTCAGCAGAGCTTCTATGCGAACGCCGTGTATCAACAGTTATTGGGCAAAGGCACCGATCAGTTGAAGGCGGGCCTGGCTTATCAGTACGATGATTATGAGGAGTTCTTCAGCGACTCCATTGGTAAGGTACAGGACCATGGTCGCACGGAACGGATGCCCGGTGCGTTCGCGGAGTATACCCGCATGCGCAACGGTTTCACGCTCGTAGCCGGGCTCAGGGCCGATGCCAATGATCGCTTCGGCAATGTGGTGAGCCCAAGAGTGCACGCCAAGTTCGATCTCGGCGCGCTTACCAACGCGCGGCTTTCCGTGGGGCATGGGTTCCGCACCGCGAATCCGTTGGTGGAGAATGCTGCGGTGATGGCCAGTTCGCGGCGCGTGGTCTGGGAGAGTGATCTCGGTATGGAGCGCTCGTGGAACATCGGTGCTTCCTTCCTGCACAAGTTCAAATGGTGGGGACGCAAGTGGGTGTTCGGCGTGGATGCCTACCACAGTGTCTTTACGGACCAGGTGGTGGCCGATCTTGACCGTGCTCCTAACATGCTCGCCCTGTACATGCTGAACGGCAGCTCGTATGCCAACAGCCTTCTGACCGATGTACAGGTGAAGCTCTCCCGTAGCTTCGACCTGAAACTAAGCCACCGGTTCTACGATGTGCGTACCACCTACTCCGGCCGGCTATTGGAACGCCCGTTCACGCCCGTGCACCGTGGCCTGATCGATGTGGCCTATGCCGACAACAAGGAACGTTGGCGCATTGATCTCAGTCTGAACCTGTTCGGCGAAGCGCGCATCCCCTCCACCATGTCGAACCCGGAGGAGTATCGCATGATCGATCGTTCGCCCGCATACGCTACGCTACACATGCAGGTAACACGCGTAGTCGGCAAATGGGAGTTCTACCTCGGGGGCGAGAACCTCACAAGCACATTGCAGCAGCAACAGATCATTGCGGCAACTGACCCCTTCGGCCCGTACTTTGATGCCTCGTTGATCTGGGGACCCACGAACAAGGCCATGATCTACGGTGGCCTCCGCTACACGTTGGAACGATCGAAAACTGAAAAGGACAAATGATGACCAGGATAATCTTGCTGCTTTTTGCGGTGGCGGTCATGGTGCCCGCAAAGGCCCAGGACAAAAAGAACGCTCAGCTCGACATACGCACCAGCACGGTTTGTGATATGTGCGAAACGACCATCGAGACCGAGCTCATCTACGAGAAGGGAGTGAAAAAGGTGGATGTGGACCTGCCCACGAACACCATTCATGTGGAGTATGATGAAAGGAAGACCTCGCCGGAAGCCATTCGCCTGGCCGTGACCAAGCTGGGATATTATGCCGATGAACTGCCCGGCGATCCCAGGGCTTTTGCGAAATTGCCTGCCTGTTGCCAGAAGGAAGGATGCGGCAAACCCGTTGAAAAACACTGATCATGGCGCTCGTTCGCACTGTTCGTGGGTTCACGCCCGAGTTCGCAGATGAGCCTTTTCTCGCCGAGACCGCCGTTGTGATCGGCGACGTGCGCATGGGTGTGGGCTGTAGCGTTTGGTACAACGCCGTGGTGCGTGGTGATGTACACAGCATCCGCATTGGCGACCGTGTCAATATCCAGGACGGGGCCGTACTGCATTGTACCTATCAACGCGCGCCCCTCACCATCGGCAACGACGTGAGCATCGGCCACAACGCCATTGTGCACGGTTGTACCATCCACGACAAGGTGCTGGTGGGCATGGGTGCCATCGTGATGGACAATGCAACGATCGGTGAAGGAAGCGTGATCGCCGCGGGCGCCGTGGTGTTGCAAAACACGGTGGTGCCACCGGGCAGTCTCATGGCCGGTGTGCCTGCCAAACGTATTCGCGATGTCGGCGAGGATCTTTCGAGGAACGAGATCGAACGGATCGCAGCGAATTACCGGCTCTATGCTTCCTGGTTCAAGGAAGATTGAGCACATCGCCGGACCATTGTGCAGCGCGCACCTCGGTGCTGCCCAGGCCAAGTCGCTCCAGCAGCACATGGAAGGTGCTCGGCTCGCCGCTGGTCCAGCAGGTCAATGAGCCCTTCGCAGTGGGCATGGAGGTAAGCGCATAGCTTTCCAACAGCCGTTGCACTTGTCTTGCAATGGCAGGAGCTGGGTCCACGATCCGGACACCCGGCCCAACGATCCGCTCGATCAGCGGGCGTACGATGGGGTAGTGGGTGCAGCCCAATACAAGGGCATCAATGTGCTTGTCAAGCATGGGTTGCAGCCAGCCACGTAGCATTTCCTCTGTTAGCGGGGTGTCCAGTTCGCCCGCTTCGATCTGCTTTACAAGGCCGGGGCAGGGTTGATGCAGCACCTGCACGTCCTGTGCGAAGCGTTCCACGACACTGGCGTAAAGCTCGCTTTGGAACGTTGCCGTGGTGGCGATAACGCCCACCGTACCCGTGCGCGTGTGTTCCACAGCGGGTTTCACGGCCGGTTCCATGCCAACGAACAGATAGCCGGGATGGGCTTCGCGCAACGCGGAGAGCGCCGCTGCCGAGGCGGTGTTGCAAGCAATGACCACCATCTTGCAGTGCTTCCGGCGCAAAGCATCCACAATACCGAAGCTGAACTTTCGGACCTCGTCCAGATGGCGCTGGCCGTAGGGCATGTGCGCCGTATCGCCGAAATAGAGCAGGCGCTCCGAGGGGAGCGCCTGCCGAATGACGGAGGCTACTGTGAGCCCTCCGATACCTGAGTCGAAGATGCCGATGGGCCGGTCGTCGTGCGCCACGGTCATCTGCGTTCCATCTATTGGATGCCGAGCTTGGCCTTTACCAAGGGAAGGATATCCTCACCCTTGTCGAAGTAGAGCACGGCGCCTGTGCTGGTGTCCAGTATGTACGTGAAGTTGTTCGCCGCTGCCACATCCTTGATCGCGGCATTGGCCTTGTCCACCATGGGCTTCAACAGTTCTTCCTCCTGTTTGGCAAGGTCCTCTTGGGCTTTTTCCTGAGCGGCCTGGATGCGCTGCTCCAACTCCTGGATCTCACGAACAGCCATGTCCTTTTGGGTCTGGGTCATTGTCGGGGCGTCGGCCTGGGCCTTGGCCACCATCTGCTGGTATTCGGCACCCATGGCCTTCAGACGGTCCTCCAAGGTCTTGGCAAATGCCTGCATGGTTGTCTCAGCGGCTTTCCGCTCTGGCATCATCAGCATCAATTTCTGGCGATCGATGTGGCCGATCTTCAGGTGTTGCGCCAGGGCGTCCTGTGCGGTGCAGAGCAGGAGGCTCAGGGCAATGATCACGTATTTCATGGGTTGGGTGTTCGTCACTTGGGTTGCTTGATGTCTTGTCCACCTCCGCCGCGGTTCTGCGGTGGGGGCTGTGTTCCGCCGTCCGTTCCAGGAGGGGTCTCCTCGGGGTCGCGGCCGAATTCCTCGTCGTCACGACCGCCTGTGCCTTCCTTGCCGGGCCTGATGCCCAGTTTGCGCAGGACGCTGTCGCTCTTGTCGTATTTCTCGCTGGCGAAAAGCAGGTTACTGCTTTGTCCGCCGATATCGAACACGGCGATGTAGCTGGTGCCCGCCACTTCCTTGATGGCGTTGTACACACGGTCCTGGATGGGTTGGATCAGCTCCTGTCGCTTCTTGAAAAGGTCGCCGTTCGGACCGAAGCGCTTCTTCTGCAGGTCGCGGGCCTCGCGTTCGCGCCTTTCGATCTCCTCCATCCGTGAGCGCTTCATTTCCTCGGTCAGCAGGATCGCTTCGGCATTGTATGCATCGCGAAGCCGCTTGATCTGCTGGTAGCGCTCATCGATCTCGTCCTGCCACAGTTTCGAGAGCCGGTCCAGTTCCTTTTGCGCGGCGCCATATTCGGGCATCTGCTCCAGGATGTACTTGGTGTTCACGAACGCGATACGCTGTGCAAGTACGCGCTGCGGTCCACAGCACAGGGCCATCAGGACCAGAAGAAGGGGGAGCGTGCGTTTCATGTGAGCTTCGAAAATAGCCCGACCGGATCAGAGTTCGCCAAAATCTATGCCGATCGAGAAGTGGAACTGGCTGCGGGCCATGCCCGGACGGCCCGGGACATCATCCAAACGCCAGCCGTAATCGAGGCCCATCGGTCCGAACATGGGCAGGAACAAACGCAGGCCCATGCCCGCCGACCGGTACATCTTGAACGGATCGAAGTTCGACAGACCGTCCCACGTGTTCGCCGCCTCGAAGAAGCCCAGCGTATAAATGGTGGCCTGCGGGTTCAGCGATACCGGGAAGCGTAGTTCCGTGGTGTACTTACCGATCATGAAATTTCCCGTTTGCGGCGACAACGAGAAGTCGTCGTAACCGCGCAGGCTCACGATTTCGCGGCCGTCCAGCACGAAACCGGTGATCGGCACACCGCCGAGGTAGAAGCGGTCGAAGGAGGGGTCGCCAGTGGATGAATTGTAAGCGCTAAGGAACCCGTAGCCAGCGCGCGTCATTAACACCAGGTTATGCCCGCTCTTGCTGTTGGTGAGCTTGTTGTACCACGTGGTGGTGAACTTCATCTTATAGAACTCCGCCCATTGCGACAAGGCATTGCCCGTGGAGAGGTTTTCCCGGTAGGTCTCGGGCTGGAAGGCGGACCAGGGCGGGGTTGCCTTCAGCGTGTAGGTGAGATCAGAGCCTGACCGCGCGAAGAAGGGCTGGTCCACCGAGTTGCGCGACAATTGGAACGTGTACGAGAGCACATTGCTCTGGCCCGTGCTGAAATCGAAGAAGACCTGACCTTGTGATCCCGTGAAATTCTGCAGGTTGTAGTTCTGGAAACCCAGGGTGTTGCGCATGATGAAGTAATCATCGGGCCACTTGATCCGTTTGCCCAGGCCCACGGTGACACCGTAGATCAGCAATGCACTGCGCAATGGGTTCGCGATCTGGCCGCTGGGGGTCTGGATGTACTTCGATGCGCCGTTGGTCTGCACCGAGTGGTAGGCCGATACGCTCAGTGAATTGGCTTTGCGTCCACCAAGCCAAGGTTCCACGAAGCTGATGCTGTAGCTCTGGAAAAAGCGGCCGTTCGTTTGGGCACGGAGGTTCAGGGTTTGGCCATCACCAGAGGGCAGTGGCTGCCAGGCCTTGGCATCAAAGAACTTCCGCATGGAGAAGTTGGTGAACGAGAGGCCCAAGGATAGCACCAATCGGCCTGCGCCCCAACCGCCGCTCAGTTCCAAGCGATCGCTGGGTTTTTCCTCCACAGTGTACTCGAGGTCAACGGTTCCCGTGCGTGCATCCTGTATCGGGTTCACGCCCAGCGATTCGGGGTTGAAGTAGCCCAACTGCGCAAGTTCACGCTGCGTGCGCATGATGTCGCTGCGGTTGAACAATTGACCGGGCTTGGTGCGGATCTCACGGCGCACCACGTGCTCGTTGGTCTTTGTATTGCCCTTGATGATGACGTTCCGGATCCTGTACTGTTTTCCTTCGCGGATCCGGATGTCCAGGTCGATGCTGTCACCTTCCACGAACATCTCCACCGGGTCGGGGTAGAAGGCGAGGTAGCCATCATCCATGTAAAGCGAACTGATGTCGCGGCCGCTCGGGTTCATGTAAAGCCTGCTCTCCAGTGTTTTCTTGCTGTAGATGTCGCCCTTCTTGATGTTCAGGATCTCGTGGAGTTCCTTGTCGGTGTGTTTGGTGTTGCCCGTGAAGGTGACGTTCCTGAAGTGGAACCGCCCACCTTCCTCAACGGTCACGCGGACATGCAAACGGTCTTCACCCACGTACCAAGTGGTATCGTTCAGAATGCTTGCGTTGCGGAAGCCTTCGTTGTTGTATGCGTCGATGACCTTGGCCTTGTCCGCCTTGTATTCAGATGGAATGAATTTGCTGCTGCCGAAGAAGTTCCACCATTGACGGGCGCGTGTCTTCTTCATGGCCCTGCGAAGCTTGTCGTCGCTCAGTTCGCTGTTGCCAACGAACTCCACTTCCTGGATCTTCACCTTGGGGCCCTTCAGCACATCGAGGTCCAATAGCACGCTGTTGGGTGGTGCGCTGCGTGCGGTATCGGGTCTTTCTGTGATACGGAGGTCCGCTTTCAGGTAGCCCTTATCGCGGTAATACTTGCTAATGGCAGTGCGGGTGTTGGCCAACAGCGATTCGTTCACCTGTTGTCCGCGCACCAATTGGATCTCTTCACGCAGCTTGTCGCTCTCGTTGCGGCTCACATTATTCAGGCGATAGCGCGATAAGCGTGGTTTCTCCACCACGATGATGTGCAGGAAGATGGTGCGCCCCCGGATCTCGGCGGCCTCAATGCGGATATCGCTGAACAACTTCTGGTCCCAGAGGTTGCGCAACGCGCGTGTCATCCGCTCACCCGGTACGGTCACCTTATCGCCCACCTGTAGGCCGCTGAACAGCTTCACGGCATTGGCGTCCGTAACCAGGGTGCCGCTCACGGTGATGCCGCCGATCTCGTACTCCTGCGGGTAGTTGTGGTCCATTACCGGGCCTTGCTCGAACTGGCCAAAGGCCGGAACGAACTGGAGCAATAGGACCAGGAGCGGAAGGATGCGCATGATGTTCACGAAGGGGTGACCTGTTCGCTGATCAGGCCGAACCGGCGCTCGCGGTTCTGGTAATCGAGCACGGCTTGAAAGAGGTGGTCCTTGCGGAAGTCAGGCCAGAGCGTGGGGGTGAACCACAGTTCGGCGTAGGCGATCTGCCACAAGAGGAAATTACTGATGCGTTGCTCGCCGCTGGTGCGGATCAATAGCTCGGGATCGGGCATGCCGTGGGTGGCCAGCTGCGCCTCGAACGCCTGCTCGTTGATGTCCTTTGGGTCGATCCGACCTTCCTTCACGGCCTGCCCGATGCGTTGTGCGGCCTGCACCAGCTCCCAGCGGGCACTGTAGCTAAGGGCCAGGGTCAGGGTAATGCGGTCGTTCCCTGCCGTGCGGGCGATGGCATCGTTCAAGGTCTCGCGGCAACTGGCAGGCAGGCTCTCCAGGTCGCCAATGGCACGCAAACGAACGGCGTTCTGATGCAGTTCATCCAGTTCGTTCACCACTGTGCGAACCAATAGGTCCATGAGGGCGTTCACTTCGGGCTGGGGGCGGTTCCAGTTCTCGGTGCTGAAAGCGTACAGGGTGAGATAGCGCACGCCGATCTCAGTGGCTCCGGTGAGGGCTTCGCGAACGCCGCGAACGCCATTCATATGGCCCACAATGCGCTCTTCGCCGTGTTGCTTGGCCCACCTGCCGTTGCCGTCCATGATGATGGCCACGTGCTGGGGTACCCGGCCCGCATCAATGCGTCCGCGCAAATCTTCCGTCCGTGCTGTCTCTTGGTCCAAAGGATCGCAAAGTTGCCAAAAACCACCGTCAGCGCTTGCGGCGCATCCAGTTGTATTGTTCCTCGCAATCGGAGAAACGGCTGATGACGTAGGTGATGGTGAAGCCCGTGTAGTTGTACCAGTCGCGGGTATTGCTGTTGCCGCGGGCACGGTCCGTATTGGTCAGGCCTGGAATTTCGTCGATACCGGACGGGTCGGCAAGTTGGGCAGCGAGCGGTCCGTTCTCGAAGGCCAGAAGGTCGTTGTCCACATAGGTTCCGCTCACATCATCGATGTAGTCGGTGCCCGTGCGGCGCATGCCCCATTCCAATTGCACGTCCACCTTGCCAAGGTTGAATTTGAACCCGGCCCCGAACGGAACACCGATCTGGTCCACTTTGTAGGTTTCGCTTCCTGGTCGGGCCGTGGTGCCCTGGCCTTCGGTACCCAAAGGCTGCAATTCGTACCAAGTATCGTCCAATTGGGCTTGGGGGTTGGCCCGGAAATAACAGAGCCCCCCGAAGACGAAGGGTGTCCACCGGCGGCTGTCCTTGTCCTTGGAGCGATACTTGAAGAAGTTCACTTCAAAGAGCAGAGATGCTTCGAACAGGCGCGAACGGAAATGGAGGTCGCGGATGAGTTGCAGGGTGTCCTTCGAATCACTGTCGTAGGCCTGCAGGGTACCATACAGGCCCTGAAGTCGCAGCGCCCAGCGGTCGGTGATGTTGTGCCTGAAGATGATACCGCCGGCCAATTTGGTATCCCGGGGGAAGTGGCGGGTGGGGTTGAGGTCGCCGAGGTAGTAAGTGCCGCCGATCGTCAGCCCAAGCTCGTTCACCTGCGCTTTCAGGCTTCCGCCAAGGGCGAGTCCCAGCAATGCGATCAGGAGGGAGCGGTTCATCGGGTGCACAACGCGCCGGGAAAGGACATGGTATGCCCCCCGGCTTGCGGGGCCGAAAATACGCTTTGGGGGTGGTTCGGTCAGTGTCCGGCCGAGCCGCTTCGGAGGTCCAATCCCCAGTTGAGCTTGGTCCGCAGTGTATCCAGGAAGTCGTGGCCGTCCAACAAGGCCAATTTCGCCGTGAACGGGGCCCTCCGGATGGTCACTGTGCTGTGCCCTTCGATGGTGATGTTGCGCGAGTCGAGGTTCAGCAGGCATTTGTCCCGCCGCGCCTCCAGTTCCAACCGAATGGTGTAGTGGTCCGGCACCACGAAGGGGCGTACGTTGAGGTTGTGCGGAGAGATGGGGTTGATGACCAGGGCGTCGCTCGTTGGGTATAGCACCGGCCCACCACAGCTGAGCGAATAGGCGGTGGAGCCCGTCGGGGTGGCAATGATCAGGCCGTCGGCCCAGTAGGTGTTCAGGTAGTCGTTGCCGAGGTGCACACGCACCGCGATCATGGACGAACTGTCCCGCTTGTGCACGCTTACCTCGTTCAGTGCGAAGTTGTGTATGCCCAGTTGGTCGGCGTGGTCGGTCACTTCCAGCAGCGAGCGGTCCTGTAGGGCGTAGCGGCGTGCGCTCACAGCGGCCAGGGCCTGTTCCAGTTCCTCCAGGCGCACGTTCGAAAGGAAGCCCAATCTGCCCAGGTTGATGCCCAGCACAGGGATCTGCAGCCTGCCCACCAGTGCCACTGCGTCGAGCAGGGTGCCGTCGCCGCCCAGACCGATGACCAGGTCCAGGTCATCAGCTGCTGACAACGCATCGCTCAGCACGGGGTAGGGGCTGCTTTCCCCATGTTCCTGAAGCCATTCGGCCAATTGAGGGGTCAAGCAGGGCTCCAGGCCGTGGTTGAGCATGCGCCCGAGCACCAGCACCACCGTTGGGGTAAGGGCCGGGTCCATGGAACGCCCGTGTACGCCTATGCGCATGGGTTCAGAAGGGTTGTGTGAAATGTAGGAAGAAACCGCTCTCGCCAAGTGCGTTCAGCGTGAACTCGCCTCGGATCACCTGGTCATAGCTGCTTACCACGTCCAGTCCGATGCCGTACCCGCTCATCCATTGCCCGGCCAGGAAGTTCTCTTGTGCATAGCGGTTGTCCCAAACGCGGCCCACATCGGTGAAAGCGTTGAGGTAAACGGCGAAGTACAGGGTGCGGAAGGCCTCCATGGGCACCGCCTCCATGCGCCGGGTGGTGGGGCGCACCAGTTGGTAGATGAAATTGGCCTTGCCCAGGGCGTAATGCTCTCCATCCACCACGTAGTACTCATAGCCCCGCACCAGGTCCGAATAGCCCAGTCCCTGTTGCACGTAGTAGGGTGGTGTGCCATCGGTGTATTTGCCCCGCAACGAGAGGCCGAGCGTGATGCGTTCGGCAGGTTGCCACCACCGCTTCACGCTGGCATAGGCCGTGGTGATGTCCGGGGCTGCCTCGTCCAGTAGGCCCAGGCCAAAGCGGTCCACCCGCAGTTCGGCGTAGTGGCCCTTGCGGGGATAGATGCGCACATCGCGTCGGTCCCAGGTAATGCCGTAGCCAAGGGTCAGGAAGCGGGTATTGGTGGCGCTGCCATCGAAGTAGTCAAGTGCCGTGTTCACCACGGTATCCGTTACATGGGCCTGCACGTAGCCGAACCGTCCGAAGTGCCGCACATCATGCCTGCGCCGCAGGCTCACTTCGAGGTCCGCTTTCCACTCGGTGCGGTTGGGCCCGTCGGGTCGCGATAGCAGAATGCGTTCGTTGCCCACCGTGCCTGCCGTTATCTCCGCCTGCTGCAGGTAGCCCCCGCCAATACTGAGGCCCCAGCGTTGCTGCTTGTCCAGGTTGGGCACTTTGTAACGCAGCGCGAACTGCTGGGTGTACCCGAACTGTGCCTTCACGTAGATCGTTTCGTTGCGTCCTCGGAAGTTGTAACGGTACAGGTAGGCGCCATAGTTCACACGGCTGAGGTCTTTGGTGCGCCACCATGTGTTGAAGTTGGGGTCGGCCAGATCGAAGATCAGCGCGGGCCACAGGTACCACCGCTCGTTCACAGCGACCTGCACAACCACAGTGCGCATGTCAATGAACAATGGCGCCACCGATACCGTGTTGAAGAGACCGGTGTTCACCAGGTTCTGCCGGCTGCGCTCCAAGCGCTCATAGAATAACGAGGCCGGCATACTGTCGCCCTCGTTCATCAGCAGTTCGCGCAGGATGATCCGTTCCTTGGTGACCCGGTTGCCGGTGATGTCGATACCCGTGATGCGCAGGTAGGGGCCTGGCACGGCGTCCTGACCTTGGGCACAGGCCCACAGCAACATGCCGATCAACAAGGCAGTGCAGCGCCATGGCTGTCGCAAGGCCACGGACATGCTCATTCCTGCGCTATAGGTTGATGAACCGCATCAACTCCTCGTAACGGCCACGGAGGTCGTCGTGGAAGCGTGAGCCCTGGTAAGTGGTCTTCACCTGGATCTCGTAGCGCTCGAAGGTCTGCAGGATGTCACTGATATCCTCCCGATTGATCTTCAGCGTGATCTCCATGCGGGTGGAACCGGGCAGGGTGTGGCCGTAAACGCTCAGCACTTTGGCGTCGTTGCCCTCCACGATGCGCGCGATCTGTTGAAGGCTGTAATCCACCTGGTTCATCTCAAGGACCACGATGCTCCCGGGGTCGCTGATGTTCGTCACCTGGGCCAGGCGGCGCAGGGCCTCGTGTTCCGTTATGGCGCCGAGGTATTCGCCCATGTCGCTCACCACGGGCACCACGGTGAGGCCGCGCTCGCTGAAGAGCTTCATCACTTCGTAGATGTGTTGGCCGCCTTTGGCGAAGGGCACCTCCACTTGGTCCATCACGGCGCCAATTGCAGCGCGCGGATCATTGCGGTCCACCAGATCGCTGTCCTTCACCATGCCCACCAAGCGCCGGCCTTCCACCACGGGCAGGTGCCCCACTTTGAATTCCTCCATCCAGTCCAAGGCGCGCGAAACGTCGTCCTGTGGGCGCAGGGGCGGAATGTCCGGGGTGATCAGGTCGATGGCATGCATGGTCTCTTCGCCTCGTGGGCGCTGGTGTTGGGTCCTACTTTTGTGGCCCCGCAACCCGTGGGCCAAGGTAACGCATCACCCGTGACACGACTTAGCGTCAACATCAACAAGCTGGCCACCTTGCGGAACGCACGCGGGGGTAACAATCCCGATGTGGTGAGAACGGCCTTGGACATTGAACGGTTCGGTGCCCAGGGTATTACGGTACACCCCCGGCCTGATGAACGGCACATCCGCAGGAACGATGTACGTGCGTTGCGCCCGCTGCTAACCACCGAGTTCAACATCGAGGGCTATCCATCGGAGGACTTCATGGCGCTCGTTTTGGAGGTGCGGCCGCACCAGGTCACCCTCGTGCCCGACCCGCCCGATGTGCTCACGAGCAATTCGGGGTGGGATGCGCGGGGGCAGAAGACCCTGTTGAAGGAAGTGGTGGGGCGCCTGAAGGCCGAGGGTATCCGCACGTCGATCTTCATGGGCGCCGATGTGGAGCAAGTGGCCCACGCGGCGGAGACGGGGACCGACCGTATCGAGCTCTACACCGAACCTTTCGCGGCCGGATATCATGCCAACAAGGAAGCCGCCGTGGAGCCATTCGTACGTGCGGCTGAACGCGCACTGCAAGTGGGCCTGGGGCTGAATGCCGGGCATGATCTCGATCTGGATAACCTCGGGTTCTTTCAACGCCATGTGCCGGGCCTGCTCGAGGTCTCCATCGGCCACGCGCTGATCTGCGATGCACTCACTTATGGACTGGAGAACACTGTTCAACTCTACCTCCGGGAGCTCCGATGACCGTTGATCTTCATTACCGCCGTCTTGGGCCGGAGGGGGCTACGCCCATTGTTGTGCTTCACGGCCTGTTCGGCACGTCGGACAACTGGGGAAGCATCGGTCGCGAACTGTGCGAGCCATCCGAAGCTGGTCGGCCGGCCTTCGATGTGATCCTCGTGGATCTCCGCGATCACGGACGTTCGCCGCATACCGAAGCCACATCGTACGACCTGATGGCCGCCGATGTGCATGCCCTCACGGAACGATTGGGCCTCCGGGACATCATTCTGGTGGGACACAGCATGGGCGGTAAGGCGGCCATGGTGTTCGCTCAATATTGGCCGCAGTTGGTGAAACACCTGGTGGTCATTGATATCAGCCCGAAGGAGCATGCCAACAACCACGGCCACATCATTGATGCCCTGCTCACTGCCGACCTGTCGAAAGGCCGCACACGCAAGGACGTGGAGGCGCACATCTCGGCGCAGGTAAAGGAGCCGGGCGTTGTGCAGTTCCTGATGAAGAACCTTTATTGGCGCACGGAGGATGAGCTGGCCTGGCGTGTGAACGCGCCCCTGCTGGCGCGCGACCTCGATGCGATCCTGGCGTCCATCGGACCGGAGATCGTTCGCGTTCCCACGCTGTTCATCCGTGGCGGGCAGAGCGACTACATCCTGCGTGAGGACATCCCGGCCATCAAGGAGCAGTTCCCCAATGCACGGGTGGAAACGGTGCCCTATGCCGGACATTGGGTGCATGCCCAAGCGCCCGATGAAGTGATCGGCATGATACGTGCCGTCGCCCAATGAACATGAGGTTCCGCCTGCTGCTCATCGGAATGCTGCTCCTGTCCTGCAAGGCATGGGCCCAGGATGACTCCACGTGGGTGACCTGGTCGGCCGGCATGGACCTGCGCGACGGCGTTTATGCGAACATGCAGGACTTCCGTTCCAACAGACCTGCAGTACCCATTGAAGACCTGCAGGACCAACAGGGCCGCCCGGTGGTCGATATCCGCACATCGTTGGGCAGGCTGACCTTTCAGCCCGATACAGGCGCTCGACAGACCATCGACCCCAAGCGCATTTGGGGTTTCTGCCAGAACGATGTGGTGTATGTGCGTGCCGGCGATGGCTTCTACCGGATCGGGCTCATGGGCAGCCTGTCGCACCTGGTCTACGAGCAGAGCTACTGCGACTGGGACCCTTATATGTACGGCTACGGCACCACCATGAGGACCATTCTCCAACAGCAGCTCATCGATGTGGCCGCAGGTACCATACAGCCCTTTGATGCAGCGGGCATGGAAAAGGCACTGGCCAGCGATCCGGTGCTGTTGGAGGAGTTCATGTCCTTTTCCAAGAAACAGCGCAACAGCCCCGAGTTGCTCTTCCGGTTCCTGCGTTCCTATAACCAGCTCCACCCCTTGCGGTTCCCTAGGTGAACGCGGGATGAGCCGGACTTGATCGCGAACGTCCATAACACAAGCACTACACTGAACGGCTAATTTGGCCCACGATGCGAAGCACTTTCCCCCCCCGTCGTTCCGGCCTATTCGTTGGCCTGCTGACCTTACCCTTATTGGGGATTGCCCAGGTGAAGCAGGAAATGGTGCCTGCCTTGGTGGGGTTCTACAACGTGGAAAACCTCTACGACACCTTGGACGCGCCCGGCGTTGACGATGCCGAATACCTGCCCGGTTCGGCCAAGCAATGGGGTACGGAGCGCTATAATGCGAAGCAGGAGCGGCTGGCGGGTGTTATTGCTGCCATGGGCAAGGACCTGCACCCACAAGGGTTGGCCATACTGGGCTTGGCCGAGGTGGAGAACCGGTCCGTAGTTGAGGACCTGGCCAAGCGCAAGCCCTTGAAGGACCGTGGCTACAAGGTGGTGCATGTGGATGGACCCGATAGGAGGGGTGTTGATGTGGCCTTGATGTACAACCCTGCCTTGTACAAGGTGTACGCGCACAAGAGCTACCGCCTGCACATGGCCGATACGGCCTTCCGCACCCGCGACCAATTGCTCGTGAGCGGTGTGCTCGATGGCGACACAACGCACGTGATCGTGGCCCACTGGCCCTCCCGTCGCGGAGGAGAGAAGCGCTCAGAGCCCAACCGTAAAGCTGCCGCCGAGCTGGGCCGTCACATCATCGATTCATTGCTTGCACGGAACCCCGATCATCGGGTGCTATACATGGGCGACCTGAACGACGATCCCAAGAACGTCAGCTTGACCCGCTATTTGAACGCTACCGGCGATAAAACAAAGGTGGCCGGTCCGGTGATGTACAATCCAATGAGCGACCCTTACCGCAGGGGTGTGGGTACGCTGGCCTGGAGCGATTCGTGGAACCTGTTCGACCAGATCGTGGTCAATCATGCTTTGCTCACAGGCGAGGGAGGTCGTTACCGGTACTACGGCGTCCGCATTTTCAACGAACCCTATCTGCGGCAGGATGAAGGCAACTATGCCGGGTATCCCTTGCGCACGTTCGTCGGTGATACCTATCAAGCTGGATACAGCGACCACTTTCCTGTTTTCCTGATCCTTGTGCGGGACGCTAACAAGTAGTGTCGGTTTGGCCAAAGAGAAAGCCCCACTTCGAACATCGAAGTGGGGCTTTCTCTTGAGTTGCTTCGATCAGTGCTGCACCATCACACGCACATGCTCGGCACTATTGCCGGAGATGAGGCTAAGGGTGTAGAGGCCTTCGGCAATGCTGCTCATGTCCACAATGGCACGGTCGCCGGTCAGGAGCTCGCTACGCACCAAGCGCCCGTTGGCGTCGATCATGCGCAGTTCGGCACGCGTTACCGAACGCTGAAGCTCAATGGTGAAAAGGTCGGTGGCCGGGTTGGGGTAGCTGCGCAATACGGTGCTGCTCAGATCGGCAACGCTGTTGAACAACTGCACATCAGCGGCAAAGCGGGGCAGGAGACGCCACTCGTTGAAAGCGAACTGAACAATACCCGTAATGCTATAGGTGGTGCCCACCACGAAGGGGTGGGCGTAGATCACATCATCCACGAGAAGCGCACCACCACCATCGTTCACCGTGAACTGGCCGAAGGAGCCTTGGGCCGTGCAGGTGGCAGGGGCCACCACGGCAAGCACGCTCTCGTAGGGCTCGGTGTTGCCGGCAGAAGTGCTGATGGGTGTTGCCGGCAGCGCATTGCCGCTGCTCACCACGTTCAGGCTCGCAAGACCGGTGAGCTGGGTCTGGCCGTTGAACTCGGCCACGGTGCCGGTAAGGGTGATCGCATCGCCGATGGCCAGGGTGCCGGGAGCGTTGAAAACATAAATGCCGCTCCATGGGCCGGTGCCGTCCTGTAGGAAGAAACCGCTGGTGCCATTGAGGCCGGATACAACGCCTTGAGTGGCCACCACGGTGCCAACAAGTGGCGAGGCGCCATCAGGAGCGGTGCTTTCCTGGATCTCGGCGATGGTCGCAGCAGTGGGTGGGTCCACCGTTCCAATGGCGATCGTCACGCGATCGATCTCGATACCCGTTGCTGCCGTATTGTTCACCGACAGAATGAACTCGGCAAGTGCGCTTGAGTTCGCGATCGAAACGGTCTGGGTGTGCGATTCCCAGGTCGTGGTGTTCACCGTTACATAGGGGTTGTAGGGTGAATAGCCCGACCCCGTTGAACGCTCATCGAACACACCGGTACGGATTTCGCCCTGTCCACGTACCCAGAAGGTGATGTCATAAGCTTCGCCGTTGGTCACCGTAACGGCTGTAGTACTGAAGCGCTTGTGTGAGGTGCTGGCGTTGATCAGGCGCACACCGATGGTGTCATTGGCCTCAACCACGGGCTCCACACCGGAAGCCGCCAGGTTGGTCTTGGAGCCGAACCAGCCGTCGGGGATGGCGCCGGTCCAATCGTTGAATTCGCTGTCGATGTTGACCTGTGCGCCCGAGGTGAGGGCACCAAGTAGCATCACCGCTGCCAGGGTAATGTGTTTCATGGTCGTTGGGGGTTAGTGCGTTCTATCGTGCTTATTGGATCACCACATCATCGATGCGGTAGTTGGTCGTTTGACTGTTGGGTCCCGATCCGGTGTAGCGGAACGCCACTACGAAACTACCCGTGTAACCATCGGGCAGGAAGCCGGCCAAGGGGATCTGGCCCGAGGGTATCCAAGTGTTGAAGGCATGCGTGGGCGAGTTCGCGAAGGTGGCCCCGGTGATCTCGTTCCAGTTGGCCGTTGAGGCGTTGGTTCCGTCGAAGTTGGTGCTCACGAAGGCTTTGAAGGGCACCTGACCATTGACCCAGAAGGCGTATTGGGTGCGCATCGAGAGGCTCATTCCGGAGGTGAACTGCAGGTTCGGGCTGATCAGCCACGCCACATCCGATGAGTTGGAGCTCTGGAAAGCCGTCGCCTGCGCACAGATCTGGCCTGCATCGCTATATCCACGCCACACCCTGGAGCCAGCAGTGGCCACATTGAACCAGCATTCCAGCGAAAGGTCCACGTTTGAGGTTCCCGTGGCGAAATCCTGTGAAACGCTTGCGACAGGGTCGCACGGCTCGGGTATCGGGTCGCAACGCTCTCCGGTCAGTTGTACCTCGCTGATGTCGCGGATGAACAACTGCATGTCGTTGTTGAACTGGCCCACCACCGCAACAAAGCTCCCGTTACCAGAAGGCAGGGGTTGTCCGGCGAAGTTGGCGAAGCCACTGGTGCGCACGATCACGTTGTTCTGGCAATCGGAAAGTGTCCGGTTGACAGTGGATTGGTTCACTGCATCGGCATACGTGCTGCCCAGTTCCGATTGAATGAACTCCACGTTCTGCAAGCGAACGAGCTTGGCCTGCATCGCCGGCGTGATCTGCGCGATCGTCACCAGTTCAGGCTCCTTGTCGATCAGCGTGGCCTGCTTCACCACGTTGTTGTCCACGTTCACGCTGTCCAACTGCAACAGGCCTTGGTACATGCTCAGGGTCGTGCCCGGTAGATAAATGCGGATGCTGTCACCTTGGTAAAGCCCTCCCGGGTTCACCAAGCGCATGACGATCGCGCCGGTGTGGTCCTGCACGAACACGTTCTTGTACAGGTTGCCGCTCTGCTCATCGGCGGTCACCACAGCGTAAACCGAGCTGTCGCCTCGGAACTTGATCGGGTTGCCGGTGAACAGGCCGCGTAGTTCGGCCACCGTCAGCACCGAGCCGGTGGGCAGCGTGCGCACGGGAGGAGCGTCGAACTCCTTTTTACAGGCGACCGCCAGCACCACCAGGCCTGCGATCAGAACAGAGAGACGGAAATTCATCAGGAAGGGGTGACGTTGGGTCATGGGATCAGAAGCTGAAGGTCAGCATCGCGAAATAGTTGCGGCCGAAGAGGTAACTGTATTTGGGCGGGAACCGGTTGGTGTCCGTGCGGTCGTAGCGGGCCTGTTCAAAGCCACCCACACGCAGGTCCTGGTTGTTCAGGATGTTGCTGATCGTGGCGTTCAACGCAATACGGTATTGGCGCTTGATCATCCACGATTTTCCGAGGAAGAGGTCCACGGTCATTCCCGGATCCACCTTGGTCTGGTCGAGCAACATGGCCACTTGTGGATCACTTTCCGCATAGGTGCCAATGGCCTCTGCGGTACGGCGGTCCGGGTTGGGGTCCAGGTACATGTCGTCGAAGTAGTTCGCGTTCACACCAGCGAACCAGAACTTGGGCGAGTTGTAGCGTACGCCCAGCGATGCCGCTGTTTGTGGCATTCCGCCCACACGGAAATTCTCCCAGTAGACGGTCCTCTCCTCATCGAACACCTCCGGGCTGTTGTCCCGGGTAATGGTGGCTTGGGGGCGCGAAGCGTATCGGAAGCTCCCCGTACCGAGAACGGCCGTGGCTGACCAAGTGCTTGAAAGCTTGCCTTCAACTCCAAGCTCAACCCCTTGGTGCACTTGGTCCACGCCGGTCATCGAGTAGTTCACCAAGGTGCGGAACTCATCGTGGTAGAAGCTGCGCGACCAGATCTGGTCCATCATCTTCGTGTAGTACAGCGTCGCACGTCCCTTCACTTTGGGCGAGCGGATGATGTAGTTGATGTCACCCGAGTAAATGGACTCATTGGTGAGCCCGTCCACCACCTGGCCGCGCGTGCGTGGGGAAATGAACGCCGTGCGTGGAATGGGTGGGCGGGTCATCCAAGCGGCATTCACGCTGATGAAATGACGGCCGCTCAATTTGCCGACCACGCCACCCTTCAAACCGTACGAGAAGAAGTCCTGGGTATCGGACTTGCCTTGGCTTTCATCCGGGAAGCGGCCGTTCCGCAAACGGCTATCGCGCCAGAAGGCCGTGTAGGTCACTTCGCCGCCGCCATACACCTCCACATGCGCCCATTTCTTCTCGTATTGCGCAAAGGCATTGTAGAACCGTGTCTGAATGTCGTAATCATAGCCGAACGTGTCGCCCTTACGCACAACTTTGTTCGGCTGGTCCAGGTCGTTCTGTGAGACCAATGTGTCGTTGAAGTCTCGGTCGGCGAACTGGTCCACGTCCAACCAGAAATCGCCGCCTAACAGGTCGTCGACCACTTTGAAGTAGTGGGTCTTTTGGCGGTGGATGCTACCGCCAACGGTCAGGTGCGCATCATTCTCCAATGCCTTGTCATATACTGAGTTGATGCCGATGCGAGTGGGATCTGCACGCACTTCCTCCAGCACGTATTTGCTGCGATTGCCGGTGATGTTGTTGCCAGCGATGCCATTGGCGTTCTCCACAGTGTAGAGGTTCTTGCCGTTCGCGAAATACAATTGGTCCCAGTTGATCTGGCGGGTGTTCACATCAGAACGCCAAGCTTCGGCAAGAATGTCAGCCTGTTCAGGGTCGTTCTGACCGTTCACTGAGAGTGATGGCGTATAGTAGCTTGGCAGGTAGCGGTAGTAGTCTGGGCGGGGGTCCTGGGCATCGAACCACTGCAGCCCTGAAAGTCCGTCCCTTCCAAAGGTGTAATACAATGAGGTGTTCCAATTGGTCTTCTCATCAGGTGTGTACCGGTGCGAGGCGATGAACATCGGCTTGTGATCGAAGCTCATGCGTGCATTCCGCTTCACGCCATCCTGATAACCCCAGTTCGGGTTGTAGTAGTTAGTGCCCGCCAGATCATAGGCTTCCTGTACAGCAACCCCTTGCCGCCCTTGGACCATGGGCGCGCCGAATCCCGAAAAACTGATGCTGTGCCGGTCGTTGAACTTTTTCTCAGCGGCCAGGAAGTAGGCATATGCGTCGAAACTGGTGCCTTCGGCGTAGCCTTCCTCGGCCCATCGGCGGGACCCCGAGAAGCTGAAGGCCCATCCGTCCTTTCGCATGCCCGTGGATGCGGTGACCATCAATCGGTTCCGGTACGCGCGGTCGGCGGATGCGTAGGAGACGCGAACACCTTTTCGCACATTGCTGGCCCTTACATTCAGGTCAGTATAGCCACCAAGCCCGCCGAAGTTGTAGCGGGAAGCACTAACACCGGTCCGAACTTCCATGTAGCGGGTCACGTCGTTCAGGCCGGCCCACTGGCTCCAGGTCGCCCAGCCCGACTCCATATCATTGACAAAGATCCCGTTGATACTTACCAGCATGTTCCGCGAGTCGTACCCGCGAACACGATATCGGGCCGTCCCAAAGTTGAAACCAGCGGTAGCTGTGTAAACATCACGGGATGATTGAAGGATCCCTGAGATGTCCTGAGCGCCCAGTTCAGAATCCAGATCGTCAGCCGTAACGGTGATCACAGGTATCCGGGGGGCGTTGTTCTGGGTGGTATCAGGCTCAGCCACCAAGGTGGAGTCGGTCTGGCCAACGGCCTCAATGGATAGGATGGCGGACAGGGCCAATGCGGAAAGGATCAGCTGGCCGAAGCGTCGAAATGTGGTCATGGAAGCTTCCAAGGGAAGGGTCTGGGGGATGCGCAGGGGATCAGTCCCTTTCACTTGTTGCCAGTGTTCTGAAGCTACCGAACAAGAGTCTCCGGTCAGCAAAGGGTCGTTCAGGCTTTTCGCGTAGGGTCGCCAAAATTAAGGCTGGAGAACGAACTTGGAACGTTGCCGGAATGTTGTGCTTTGTTGTCCGTTAGGTCAACGGGCATAGGGGTGGCATTACAGTTTCAGGCAACGTTCATAAGTTGGCTGATCGTCAAGGGGATAGAGCAAGTCTTACTTTTGTATGATCTGTTCCGGTAGTAAAGCGTCACTGGTGCACTGAATCGATGCTTCGACATCTTTCCGCTTTTGTTCTCCTTCTCACGTCATTGTTGCTGAGCACGCAACGGGTGGACGCGGCGCACTATTCTGGTGGGAGCATCACGTATGAGTGCCTGGGGGGGAATATGTACCGGATCACATTGGACATCTTTTTGGATTGTTCGGGAGTGGCCATTACATCGCAGTCCCTCAACTTTTCCAATAGCTGTGGCGTCTCGTTCACATTGAACAACATCCCGCAGATATCAAGCGAGGAGGTGTCTCAACTATGTCCGGCCAACGTGGCCAATAGTACGTGTAATGGCGGACCATTGCCGGGGTTCATTCATTATCAATTCCAAACCACGTTGTTCCTGTCTCCATGTAATTTCTGGACCATCGGCTGGGACATCTGTTGCCGGAACGATCTGGAGAATGTTACTGGTACGCCGGGGATATATCTGGCAGCCACGTTGAACAATGCTGGCGGGCTATGCGACCAAAGCCCCGATTTCGAGGAGAATACCATCCCGTTCTTCTGTGTGAATCAGCCGGTCACTTACAATCTAGGGGCTTCCGATGCCGATGGGAATACCATGGTGTTCTCATTGGTCAGTGGTCAATCGGTCTCACCAGTACTTGGTCCTTTGAACTACGCCCCAGGGTATAGTGGCGCAGCGCCAATTCCGGGTATAGCCATCAATCCCTCCTCCGGGCAGATCACCTTCACGCCCACGGTCACCGGCAACTACGCCATTGTGGTGCAAGTGGCCACCTTCAACGCAAGTGGAGTATTGATCGGAACCGTTGTGAGGGATGTCATGATCGTGGTGCAGAATTGTTTCGATCCCCCTCCAACGACACCGGGATTGAGCAATGCGAACGGCGGTTTGATCACGAGTGCCAGCACGATCGAGGTTTGCAATGGTGTTCCGTTCTGTGTGGACATGGTGTTCTCAGATCCGGTGCCTGCCACTGTGATCAGTGTTGTTTCGGATGTTGTGGCTCAATTGCCGGGTTCAACGTTCACGGTGGTCGGTACGAACCCTGCCGTGGCCACTATATGTTGGACACCCAACCCGACTTTCTCACCGGCCAACATTCTCGTGACCGCTACGGATAATGCCTGTCCCATTGCGAACGTGGTGAACAGTTCTGCCCTCATTACCGTGGTGCCGCCCCCAGCCGTAGTGCCGAATGCAGGTACTTCAGTTTCGGTGGCGAGTTGTTCGGGTGGACCGAACATCAACCTCTTCTCACAATTGGGTGGTGCGCCCAGTGCAGGTGGCTATTGGACAAACCCATCCGGAGCTGCACATAACGGCACCTTCGTTCCGGGAACAAGCCCATTTGGCGTGTATACATATACGGTCGGCAATGCCTGTTCGAATGCTAGCGCCACTGTAACCGTTACCAGCGCAGGTGGTCCTAGTGCAGGTTCCAACGGCACGCTGACGGTTTGCAGCAACGGAGCTGTTGTATCGCTCTTTGCTCAGCTTGGTGGAACGCCGCAAGCCGGTGGTGTCTGGAGCGGCCCCAGTGCCGTTGTAGGTGGCAGCTATAACCCTGCGACGATGAACCCTGGCGTGTATACCTATACGGTGACAGGGGTAGCACCCTGCCCGAATGCAACAGCCACGGTGACCGTTACAGAGAACACCGCAACGAACGCTGGCACGAACGGCACGCTGTCGGTGTGCAGCAACGGCGCTTCAGTTTCGCTCTTTGCACAACTCGGCGGCACCCCGCAGGCAGGCGGCACTTGGAGCGGCCCTAGCGCCGTTGTGGGTGGCAACTATAACCCTGCGACGATGAACCCTGGCGTGTATACCTACACGATGACAGGGGTAGCGCCTTGCACGAATGCGACAGCCACGGTGACCGTTACAGAGAACTCCGCAACGAACGCTGGCACGAACGGCACGCTGACAGTGTGTAGCAACGGAGCTGCTGTATCGCTCTTTGCTCAGCTTGGTGGAACGCCGCAAGCCGGTGGTGCCTGGAGCGGCCCCAGTGCCGTTGTAGGTGGCAGCTATAACCCTGCGACGATGAACCCTGGCGTGTATACCTACACGGTGACAGGGGTAGCACCCTGCCTGAATGCGACAGCCACGGTGACCGTTACAGAGAACACCGCAACGAACGCTGGCACGAACGGCACGCTGACTGTGTGCAGTGATGGAGCATCCGCATCATTGTTCGCGCAGCTCGGCGGCACCCCACAGGCAGGCGGCACTTGGAGCGGCCCTAGCGCCGTTGTGGGTGGCAACTATAACCCTGCGACGATGAACCCTGGCGTGTACACGTACACGGTGACAGGCGTAGCACCTTGCACGAACGCCACGGCCACGGTTACGGTGACCGAGAACGCAGCGACGAACGCCGGCACGAACGGCACCTTGACGGTATGTAGTGATGGAGCATCCGCATCGTTGTTCGCACAGCTGGGCGGAACGCCGCAAGCCGGTGGTGCCTGGAGCGGCCCTAGTGCTTTGGTCGGAGGCAACTACGACCCCGCGACGATGGCTCCAGGTGTATACACCTACACGGTGACAGGAGTAGCACCCTGCACGAACGCCACGGCCACCGTGACGGTGACCGAGAACGCAGCGACGAACGCCGGCACGAACGGTACGTTGACGGTGTGTAGTGATGGAGCATCCACATCGCTTTTCGCACAGCTCGGCGGCACCCCACAACCCGGTGGAACTTGGAGCGGCCCAAGCCCTGTGGTGGGCAATAGCTACGATCCCGCGACGATGAACCCCGGTGTTTACACCTACACAGTGACCGGTGTTGCCCCCTGCGTCAGTTCCAGTGCAACGGTGACCATGACGGAGAACGCTGGCACGAACGCAGGAACCAATGGCTCAGTCACGGTGTGTGATGGTGGTGCTGCTGTTGACCTGTTCGCACAACTCGGTGGCACACCTCAAGCCGGTGGTGCTTGGAGCGGTCCAAGCCCTGTGGTCGCCGGCAACTACGACCCCGCAACGATGAACCCCGGTGTGTACACGTACACGGTGACAGGCGTAGCACCTTGCACGAACGCCACGGCCACGGTTACGGTGACCGAGAACGCAGCGACGAACGCTGGCGCGAACGGCACGTTGACGGTGTGTAGTGATGGAGCATCCACATCGTTGTTCGCACAGCTCGGCGGCACCCCACAACCCGGTGGAACCTGGAGCGGCCCAAGTGCTGTGGTCGGTGGTAGCTACGACCCCGCCACGATGGCTCCCGGTGTATACACCTACACGGTGACTGGCGTAGCACCCTGCACGAACGCGACGGCGACCGTGACGGTGACCGAGAACGCAGCGACGAACGCTGGCACGAACGGCACCTTGACGTTATGTAGTGATGGAGCATCCGCATCGTTGTTCGCGCAGCTCGGTGGAACGCCTGATGCTGGTGGCGCCTGGAGCGGCCCGAGCGCAGTGGTCGGTGGTAACTACGACCCTGCAACGATGAACCCCGGTGTGTACACCTACACAGTGACCGGTGTTGCCCCCTGCGTCAGTTCCAGCGCTACGGTGACCGTGACGGAGAACGCTGGCACGAACGCTGGTACGAACGGGTCAGTCACCTTGTGCGATGGTGGTGCTGCTGTTGACCTGTTCGCACAACTCGGTGGCACACCTCAAGCTGGTGGTGCCTGGAGCGGTCCAAGCCCTGTGGTCGCTGGCAACTACGACCCCGCAACGATGAACCCCGGTGTGTACACCTA
>JAEUSY010000050.1 GCA_016788295.1 Flavobacteriales bacterium | reverse complement strand
GTCGATGCCCACCTCCTCCAGGTCGTTGTGCTTGCCCGAGACGCGCAGGCACTTCTGGGTGTCGGCGATGCGCTTGTGCTGCGCGGGGCGGTTGCCGAGGAAGAGGTCCTTGAACTGGTTCATGCCCGCGTTGGTGAACATGAGCGTGGGATCGTCCTTCACGACCATGGGTGCGCTGGGCACGATGGTGTGGCCGTGGCGGGCGAAATGGTCGAGGAACTTCTGGCGGATCTGCTGGGACGTGAGCATGGTACGGGTGAATGCGGCCGCAAAGGTGGCGATACCGGTGCTTCCGTGGAAGGTTTTGGGCCGCCCCGCCTTAGGGAACTTTAACGCCCGGCCAGCGGTGGGCGGACGGCTGCCGCCCAGCGGCTGGTTACATTCGCCTTTCGCACCCCGGACGCTCCATGCCCGAGCACAAGTACCGCTTCAACCCGCAGACGCTCAATTTCGAGCGGATCAGGCTTTCGGCCTGGCAGCGCACCCGGCGCCTGGGGCTGATGCTGATGCCCGGGCTGCTGGTGGGCCTGCTGGGCATCTTCCTGGTGTACCAGTTCGTGGACAGTCCCAAAGAGGCCGTGCTGCGCCGCGAGAACAAGCAATTGCTGCTCCAGTACGAACTGCTGAACAAGCGCCTGTCCGAGCTGGACCGGGTGATGAACGATGTGCGCCGCCGCGACGACAACATCTACCGCGTGATCTTCGAGGCCGACCCCGTGCCCGAGAGCATGCGCAGGGCGGGCGCCGGGGGCATCAACCGCTACAAGGACCTGGACGGTTTCGCCAGCAGCGACCTGGTGATCGACACCCGCAAGCGCCTGGACCGCATGAGCCGGCAATTGGTGGTGCAATCACGCTCGCTGGATGAGGTGGCCGCACTGGTCTTGCGCAAACAGGAAATGCTGGCCAGCATACCCGCCATTCAACCCATACCGAACGAGGACCTCACGCAGACGGCAGGCGGATATGGCATGCGGATCCACCCGATCCACAAGATCCCCAAGTTCCACGCGGGCATGGATTTCACGGCCAAGCAGGGCACACCGATCTACGCCACCGGCGATGGGCGCGTTACCTACGCCGATTACGGCACCAACGGCTACGGCAGGCACGTGGTGATCGACCATGGCTTCGGCTACAACACGCTCTACGCCCACCTCAGCGAACTGAAGGTGCGCAACGGACAGAAGGTGAAGCGCGGCGATGTGATCGGACTGGTGGGCAATACGGGCCTCAGCGCTGGTCCCCACCTGCATTACGAGGTACACAAGAACGGGCAGCCGGTGGACCCCGCCAACTACTACTTCAACGACCTCACGCCCGAGGAGTATGCCCGCATGCTGGAGCTTTCGCGCAACGCCGGACAATCGCTCGATTGATCGGATACATTTGGGGCCGCACATGCCCTACAAGGAGAAGACCGTCGAGAAGCTGTTCTGGTCCATTGGTGAAGTGGCCGAGGAACTGGGGGTGAACACCTCGTTGATCCGCTATTGGGAGAAGGAGTTCGGCCATGTGGTGCGCCCGCGCCGCAACAGCAAGGGCGACAGGCTGTACACCACCAAGGAGATCGAACAACTGCGCCGCATCCAGCACTTGGTGAAAGGCCAGGGCTTCACCCTGAACGGTGCCAAGGAGCGGCTGCGTTCAGGTGTGGAGGAACAGCGCCCCACGGACCGCATCGCCGATGTGCGCGACCGGCTGGTGGGCATTCGCCAAAGCTTGTTGGAGCTGCGCGAACGGTGTTGAACGCTCAGCAGTAGCGCGCCTGCCGCAGGTAGTTGCCCACATAATCGGCCACCCCCTCTTCCAATGTGTGGAACGGAGTGGCGTAACCGATGCTTTGCAACTTGCTCATATCGGCCTCGGTGTAGTACTGGTACTTGTCGCGGATGTCGGCCGGTGTGTCCACGAAGCCGATGTTCTCCTCCTTGCCCATGGCCTTGAAGGTGGCGCGCACCAGATCGAGAAAAGTGCGGGCGGTGCCGCTGCCCAGGTTATAGAGGCCGCTGTTCTTCCGGTGCTCCATCAGGAAGATGCACACGTTGCACACGTCCTTCACGTACACGAAGTCGCGTAGCTGCTCACCGTCCCTGTAATCGGGCCGGTGGCTGCGGAAGAGCTTCATGCCGCCCGTGGCGTTGATCTGGTTGAAGGCGTGGAACACCACACTGGCCATGCGCCCCTTGTGGTACTCGTTGGGGCCATACACGTTGAAGAACTTCAGGCCCGCCCAGAAGAACGGTTTCCGCTCCTGTGCAAGCGCCCACTTGTCGAAGTCGTTCTTGCTGTCGCCGTACGGATTGAGGGGTTTCAGCTTGTACGGGAGCGTGTCGTCCTTGTCGCTGTAACCCAGTTCGCCGCCGCCATACGTAGCCGCGCTGGAAGCATAGACCAGTGGGATGCCATACTTCACGCAGGCCTCCCACATGCGCTGGCTGTAGTGCAGGTTCAGCTCATCGAAGATCGCGGTGTTGAACTCGGTGGTATCGGTGCGGGCGCCCAGGTGGAAGATGAACTGCACCAACTTCTCGTTGGCCTCCAGCCAGGTGAAGAACTCCTTGCGGTCCACCTTGGCGGTGAGCTGCTTGCCATGCAGATTGGGCGCCTTGTCGGCACGGGAGAAGTCGTCCACGGCCACGATATCCTGCCAGCCCTGGCGCAACAATTCGCCCACCAAGGCGCTACCAATGAAGCCTGCTGCTCCGGTCACTACGATCATGGTGTAAAGGTAGGGGCGTGAGAACGCACGCCCCTACCTTTGCCCCAGCATGCCGATCGTACACATTACACGTCGCGAGCGTTTCAGCGCCGCCCACAAGTTGAGCCGTGCCGACTGGACCCCGGAGCAGAACTACGCCACCTTCGGCAAGTGCTCAAACCCGAACTGGCACGGTCACAACTACGTGCTGTGGGTCACCGTTTCCGGCGAGCCCAGCACTGAGACCAGCTTCGTTACCGACCTCAGCGCCCTTAGCCGCCTGATCAAGGAACATGTGCTGGACCACCTGGATCACAAGAACATCGACCTCGATGTACCCTTCATGAAAGGCCGGTACAGCAGCACCGAGAACCTGGCCGTGGCCATTTGGGAACAACTGGAGGCGCCCGTGAAGGCCTTGGGTGTTTCGCTACGGACCGTGAAGGTGGAGGAAACCGAGAACAACTACGTGGAGTACCATGGCGAGCGGTGAGCACGAGGCCACGGGCGAAGGTTACGAGCGGATCGACCAGTACGACCCAAAGCTCCTTGAGCGGATCAGTGGGCACTATGGCCACATCCTGAAAGCCATTGGGGAGGACCCCGAGCGCGAAGGGCTAAAGAAGACGCCCGAGCGCGTGGCCAAAGCCTTGCAATACCTCACGCACGGCTACGACCTGGACCCGGCGGCCATCCTGCGCAGCGCCATGTTCACCGAGGACTACAGCCAGATGGTGCTGGTGAAGGACATCGAGGTGTACAGCATGTGCGAGCACCACATGTTGCCCTTCTTCGGCAAGGCGCACGTGGCCTACATACCGCAAGGCCGCATTGTTGGCCTGAGCAAGATCCCCCGTGTGGTGGACGCCTTTGCGAGGCGCCTGCAGGTGCAGGAACGGCTTACCAACGAGATCCGTGATTGCATTCAGGAGACCCTGCAGCCCATGGGCGTGGCGGTGGTGCTCGAATGCAGCCACCTGTGCATGCAGATGCGCGGCATACAGAAACAGAACTCGGTGACCACCACCAGCGCCTTCACCGGCATCTTCCTCAGCGACCACCGCACGCGTGAGGAGTTCATCAAGCTCGTCAGTTCCCGGTTGCACTGAACCGGCCTCATCGAAAAGCACCAACGATCTCCGATATTCGACCTTCAAACCTCTTCCACATGGAGAACCAGAACTACCAGAAGACCGCCTTCATCGGCACCGACGAGGTGTCCAGCGTGCGCACGTTCGTGGCCAGCGTGTTCAGCTACATGACCATGGCCCTGGTGATCAGCGGCGTGATGGCCTGGTGGTTCGGCAACAACATGGAGCTGTTCGGCACCCTGCGCGACCTCTACACCGGCAAGCCCACCATCCTGGGCTGGGTGGTGATGTTCGCTCCGCTGGGCCTGGTGTTCCTTATGGGCGGCATGCTCGAGAAGCTGAGCGGCACCATGCTGATGACGGTGTTCATCGCTTACAGCGCGCTCACGGGCATGAGCCTCTCGTACATCTTCGTGATCTACGACCTCACGGCCATCATCCGCACCTTCTTCCTGAGCTCGGCCGTGTTCGGCATCATGGCGATCGCCGGCTACACCACCAAGACCGACCTCACCAAACTGGGCAACATCCTGTTCATCGGCCTCATCGGCATCCTGCTGGCCTCGCTGGTGAACATCTTCTGGCCCAATGGCACCATGGGCTGGCTCATCAGCGTGATCGGCGTGATCGTGTTCACCGGCCTCACCGCTTACGACATGCAGAAGATCAAGCGCATGGGTGAAGTGGTGGCAACCGGCACCGAGACCGCACAGAAAATGGCCCTTATGGGCGCGCTGAGCCTCTACCTGGACTTCATCAACCTCTTCCTGATGCTGCTGCGCCTGTTGGGCAGCCGCAAGTGAACTTGACGCACGCAGGTCCACCCGGAGAGCATGGCCAGGGGTGTGTCCCTGTTACCGAACCGAAGCCCCATTACCGATATACACCGACCGCATGACCGCCTACGTATTCCCCGGACAAGGCAGCCAGTTCCCCGGCATGGGCAAGGACCTTTATGATGCCGACAGCAATGCGCGCATCTGGTTCGAGCACGCGAATGACATCCTCGGTTTCAAGCTGACCGATGTGATGTTCGCAGGAAGCGAGGCCGACCTGAAGCAGACCAACGTAACGCAGCCCGCCATCTTCCTGCACAGCGTGGTGAATGCCAAGGTGCTGGGCGATGCGTTCCAACCCGCCATGGTGGCCGGACACAGCCTGGGCGAGTTCAGCGCGCTCGTGGCCGCAGGTGCCATGGAGTTCGCCGATGGCCTGAAGCTGGTGGCCGCGCGTGCCAACGCCATGCAGAAGGCCTGCGAACTACAGCCGAGCACCATGGCCGCCATCCTGGGCTTGGAGGATGACAAGGTGGAAGAGGTATGTAAGACCATTCCCGGTGTGGTGGTGCCCGCCAACTACAACTGCCCCGGCCAGCTGGTGATCAGCGGCAGCATCGAAGCGGTGAACGCTGCCTGCGAAGCCCTGAAGGCCGCCGGTGCAAAGCGCGCGCTGGTGCTGCAAGTGGGTGGTGCCTTTCACAGCCCACTGATGGAACCCGCCCGCGTGGAACTGGAAACGGCCATCGCCTATACGCCCATCGTGAACCCGCGCTGCCCGGTGTACCAGAACGTGGATGCCCGTCCGCACACCGACCCGGCCCGCATCAAGGCCAACCTGATCGCGCAGCTCACCGCCCCCGTGCGCTGGACACAGACCATGCAGCACATGCTGGCCGATGGTTGCAACAAGGTGGTGGAGGTGGGTCCAGGCAATGTGCTACAGGGATTGTTCAAGAAGGTGAGCCGGGAATTGGAGACAAGCGCGGCTTAATCGCAGCAGCGTTCCCGGTACCTTCGTGCCGTCCATGTCCCTGAGCGGCTCCTCCCCCGGCTTCGCCGCACAGCGAACCGTCTACCCGGTCCTTTTCGCCATCGCCTTCTCGCACCTGCTGAACGATACGGTGCAGGCGCTGATCCCGGCGATCTACCCGCTGGTGAAGGCTTCGTACCAACTAAGCTACGCGCAGATCGGGCTCATCACGCTCACCTTCCAGACCACGGCCTCCATCCTGCAGCCATTGGTTGGGCACTGGACGGACAAGCGGCCGCGCCCTTTTGCGTTGGTGGGCGGTATGGGCTCCACGCTCGTTGGCCTGCTGGTCTTGTCTCAGGCATCGTCGCTTCCCATGATCCTTGCCGCCGTGGCGCTGGTGGGTATCGGCTCGTCCATTTTCCATCCCGAAGCCTCGCGCATGGCCTTCACCGCATCGGGCGGGAAACGATCACTGTCGCAGTCGGTGTTCCAGTTGGGTGGTAACGCTGGTTCCGCGCTGGGTCCCTTGCTGGCAGCTGCGGTGATCGTGCCTTTCGGGCAGGCCACCGTGGGCTGGTTCGTGATGCTGCCATTGGTCGCCATGTTGGTGCTTTGGCGTGTGGGGCAGTGGTACCTGCGGGTGATGGCCATCAGACAGCGACGGTCCCCGGCGGCCTCCGGTCCTGTGCGTTCCGCGCTGCCACGCCGCAAGGTGGTGCTCATCATCGCCACGTTGTTGCTGCTGATCTTCTCCAAGCAGTTCTACGTGGCCAGTATGACCAGCTACTACACCTTCTACCTCATCGGGCGCTTTGGTCTCAGTGTGCAGGAAGCCCAGGTGCAACTGTTCATCTTCCTCTTCGCCGCGGCCATTGGCACCTTGCTCGGCGGTTTCCTCGGCGACCGCATCGGCTATAAGCGCATCGTGTGGGCCAGCATCCTTGGTGCGGCACCTTTCACGCTCGCCCTCCCGCATGCCGACCTCTTCTGGACCGGTGTGCTGGCCTTCATGGCGGGCTTCATCCTGGCATCGGCCTTCTCGGCGATCCTGGTGTATGCGCAGCTACTGATCCCCGGTCGTGTGGGACTTGTTTCCGGACTGTTCTTCGGCTTTGCGTTCGGCATGGCCGGACTGGGCAGTGCCCTGCTTGGTCGCCTTGCCGATGCCACCGACATCGACACCGTGTTCCGCGTGTGCTCCTTCCTACCCTTGCTGGGCCTGCTGTGCTGGTATCTGCCGGACCAGAAGCGCTTTGCGTGAGGAAGAAAAGGGTCGCATGGGCGTTCAACAGCTTTTCGGGGCAGTGAGCAGATGCACTTCTGGGGCGCTACGAACAGTCCTCAATACAATGGCCTCATCCCCGCATGCGGTCCGGATCCCTGCGTGAATCGAAAATGTCGTTGACAACAATAAGGTCATCCAAGATGCGGTACACGATCTTGAAATTCCGCACAATGATCCTTCGGTGACCAAGGTTCATCCAAGCCAATTCCGGCTCGAATTGACCAGCCCCGGGGTTGTTGCCCAACCAGCGGATCTTCCTGCGCACCAGACGTTCAAGGTTCTTCAGATACCTACGATCGTAGAACTTGGAAAGGTGCAACATGGAGCCCTTCAAGCTATCCTCCGCTTTGGGAAGGACAATGACCTTCATCGCTTCCGACGAGGCTTCGGAGTTTTATCCGGCAAGGCATCCATGAACTGTTCCATCTCGCGATCGAACTCATCCATGGTCTTGTACGTGCCTGCTTTGAGCTGCTCCTCGGATCGAATTACACGTTGTACCAGATCACTTTGAAAAGCAACATTCCTTGTCCTCCTCTGCAGGACATTATCCACCAGATCAAGCACCGCAGGGTCCTGCTCGGCCTCTATCAACTTCTTCAACAACGCTTTCTTCGTCGCGGTGGTCATGTCGACAGCTTTACCCAAAGTTAGGGCGGATGAAAAACACGGTCACAACGCAGTGTTCAGCAGCTTTCCACTGCCTATCAGCTTGTGCAGGTACGGCCGTGTGAGCGTGTTGTGGATGGCCTGCACGTGGTTCATGTTGTGGCAGTCGCTGCCCAACAGTTCGTAGTGCCCATCATCGATCAGGCGTTCAGCGATCTCCTTCGCCTTGGGGCCGTAGGCACCGGACAAGGCCACCAGATTGAGCTGAAAGAGCACGCCACGCTCCTTCAGCCGCTCGTACTTGGCGTAGTCGTTGTGCCAGAACGCATAACGCTCCGGATGGGCCAGCACAGGCCGGAAGCCCTGTGTCTGCATCTGGAACACCACGCTCAGTAGAACGGCCGGCTCGCTGATGAAAGGCAGTTCGAACAGCAGGAGGTTGTCGCCGAAGGTGAGCACGGTGCGCTCCAGCACTTTCTTTTCCAGCTCGTGATCGAGGTAATACTCTGCTGCGGCATCCACCTCGAGGTCAAGGCCGGTGCGAGCCACTTCATTACGCAACTTCTCGAGCCCGCCCAGGATGATCTCGGGCGTGTTCTTGTAGCCATCGGCCATGTTGTGCGGCGTGGTGATCACCTTGCGGTATCCCAGCTCACGCATGGCGGTCAGCAGCTCCATGCTCTGTTCCATCGTTTGCGCGCCGTCGTCGATGCCTGGAATGAAATGTGAGTGCACATCGCAACGCAGCACGGACAGATCGGCGGGCGGCATCGCCTGCTCCTTCGACCCGAAGAGCCTGCCCAGAAAACCCATTAGCGCTGCTGGTACTGCTGTTCGTAGTAGCTACGATACGCGCCACTGGTCACATGGTCCAGCCATTCGGTGTTGGCCAGGTACCAATCCACTGTGCGCTCCAGGCCTACCTCGAAGGTGATGCTCGGCTTCCACCCCAGCTCGCGCTCGATCTTACCCGCGTCGATGGCATAACGTAGGTCGTGGCCGGCACGGTCAGTGACGTAGGTGATCAGCTTGGCGCTCTCCCCTTCTGCACGACCAAGCTTCTTGTCCATGATGGAACAGAGCAGGTGCACCAGGTCGATGTTCTTCCACTCGTTGTGGCCGCCGATGTTGTAGGTCTCGCCGTTCTTCCCGGTATGGAAGATCGTATCGATGGCACTCGCGTGATCCTCCACCCACAACCAGTCGCGCACGTTCTCGCCCTTGCCGTACACCGGCAGCGGTTTGTTGTTGCGGATGTTGTTGATCATGAGCGGGATCAACTTCTCGGGGAAGTGGTGGCTACCGTAGTTGTTGCTGCAATTGCTGAGCACGAAGGGCAGCTTGTAGGTGTTGCCGTAGGCGCGCACGAAGTGATCGCTCGCGGCCTTGCTGGCGCTGTACGGGCTCTGCGGATCGTAAGGCGTGGTCTCGAGGAAGAGGCTGTCGTCGTGGAGCGAGCCGTACACCTCGTCGGTGCTCACATGGTAGAAGCGCTTGCCATCCATCGCTCCTTTCCATGCCTCCTTCGCGGCGTTCAGCAAGGTCACCGTTCCGAACACATTGGTGCGCACGAAGGACAACGGATCGGTGATGCTGCGGTCCACGTGGCTCTCGGCGGCGAGGTGGATCACGCCATCGATCGCATGCTCGGCGAACACCTTGGCCACGGCATCGGCATCGCAGATGTCGGCCTTCACAAAAGTGTAGTTCGGCGCGTTCTCGATATCGCGAAGGTTCTCCAGGTTGCCCGCGTACGTGAGCGCATCAAGGTTGACGATGCGGTAGTTCGGGTACTTGTTGACGAAGCTGCGTACCACGTGGCTGCCGATGAAACCGGCGCCGCCGGTGATGAGGATGTTGCGTGTGCTCACAGGCTCCAGTAATTCAGGTCCTTGATCTTCTTCCTGAACACGCCCTTCAGGTCCACCAGCACGCCCTTGGGCTTCAGCATGCCCTTGAACCAGGCTTCGTCCTTGCCGGCGTATTCGGCGTGGTTCACGGCCACGATGATCGCGTCGTAGGGACCTTTCATCTCCGGGGCAAGTTCGTAACCGTATTCGTGCTTCACCTCGGCGGCATCGGCGTGCGGATCGGTCACGTCCACATGGCAGCTGAAGCTCTTCAGTTCGTTCACCACATCGGCCACCTTGCTGTTGCGGATGTCGGTAACGTTCTCCTTGAAGGTGGCGCCCATAACGAGCACGCGGGCATCGGCGGGGTTGGTGCCGCCGCTGATGATCTTCTTCACGGTCTGTTTAGCCACGTAGCCGCCCATGCTGTCGTTCACGAAACGACCGCTGTCGATGATCTGTGCGTGGTAGCCCAGCTCCTTCGCTTTGTACACCAGGTAGTAGGGATCCACACCGATGCAGTGGCCGCCCACCAGGCCCGGCTGGAACTTGAGGAAGTTCCACTTGGTGCCCGCGGCCTCCAGCACATCGTAGGTGTTGATGCCCATGCGGTTGAAGATGATCGAGAGCTCGTTGATCAGGGCGATGTT
>JAEUSY010000027.1 GCA_016788295.1 Flavobacteriales bacterium | reverse complement strand
CACGGTGAGGATGCCGGCCACCTTCAGGATCACGTCCTTCGGGGCGGTCCAGCCGTTGAGCTTGCCGGTGAGCTTCACGCCGATGAGCTTGGGGAACTTGAGCTCCCACGGCAGGCCGCTCATCACGTCGCAGGCGTCCGCGCCGCCCACGCCGATGGCCACCATGCCCAGGCCACCGGCGTTCACTGTGTGGCTGTCGGTACCGATCATCATGCCGCCGGGGAAGGCGTAGTTCTCCAGCATCACCTGGTGGATGATGCCCGCGCCAGGCTTCCAGAAGCCGATGCCGTACTTGTTGCTGATGCTCTCGAGGAAGTTGAAGACCTCGTTGCTCTTGTTGAGGGCGTCCTGCAGGTCCTGCTTGGCGCCCACGCGGGCCTGGATCAGGTGGTCGCAGTGCACGGTGCTGGGCACGGCCACCTTCTTGCGCCCGGTGGTGCTGAACTGGAGCAGGGCCATTTGGGCGGTGGCGTCCTGCATGGTCACCCGGTCGGGGGCGAAATCAACATAGTCCTTGCCGCGGCCGAAGGCCTTGGTGGGCTCGCCGTCCCAGAGGTGGGCGTAGAGGATCTTCTCGCTGAGGGTCAAGGGGCGGCCCACCACCTTGCGGGCGGCGGCCACACGTGCGGGGAAGCGGTCGTACACCGCCTTGATCATGTCGAGGTCGAAGATCTGGCTCATGGTTGTTCCTGCATTTTGCGGGCGCAAAGGTAACCCATGGGCAAAAGCGGAAAAGCGAAGGGCGGACCCGTGGCCCGCCCCTCACTCTGGAAATGCTTGTGGCTTATTGTGCGTCGACCGATGCGGCCAGGTTGTTCATGGCCGCCTGGTTGTTGGCACCACCCCCCATGGCCACATTGTTGGTGAGCAGGTCCAGTCCGTTGAGCAGGACTTGCACATCCACTTTCACGGCCAAGGTCACCGTACTGCCCGACGCCACATCGGCATGGATATGCACGTGCTTCTCGCGTAGCAGGGCATCGGTAGCGCAATGGTACGTGAAGGGTACGTCCTCGGAATCGTCCACATCGCCATCACCGTTGCCATCGACAATACCTTCCATGTTCAGGAACTTATATCCGGCCATGGGGTTCCAGCTCCAGTGCATACCGGGCACGTTCAGCGGGTATTCGGCAGACAATGGGTCGGCGTGATTGGTCGCGCTATCGAGGCCTAAAGCGAAGTTCACCATGTGCACATGGCCGGCTGCCATGGTGCCAAGGGTGAAATTGTTGCTTGCGGATGAACCATCCACCAGCAAGTAGGTGTCGTGGAACTCGGCTACCGTATTGCTGTCATCATCCTCCAAGTGCACGTCGCTCACGTAGAATTTCAGCGTGCTGAAACGGATGGCATGTCCGAGCCCATCGGTATAGTTAGCGGCCATGTCGAATGGTGTGGTGCCGCTCACGAAGTTGAACGACATCTTCATTGTGGCGTTGGCCGGAGCAGGCGAAGGAGCAGGTGCGTCCTCATCCTTTTTGCAGGCGGTGAACGCCAATGGCAGGGCGGCCAATATGGCCAGTTTCGAAAGGTTCATGTGCGTGTTCAGTTGTTGTTGATGTTGTAGGTAAGGCCGATGACAAAACGTTCCTTGTTGGGCACCATCCATTGCCCGATGTCCTGGGCCACGACGAACTGGCCAATGGCCTGCACGCCCCAAGACCTCCACCAAGCGCGGGCCCCTGCGCTGGCGAACAAAGTGGATGCTCCGGTACCCTCCACGTCGGTCCCGTGGTGGGCATCCTTGCCGGTAAGCTCCCAGTAAGCGCCCAAAGAGGGCATTAATTTCCAGTTCTCTCCAAGGTCCCAACGTCGAAAGAACTCAGCGGTGGTGCTCAGGCCATTACCCATGCGCATGCCATCCGCGTCCTCGCCATTGGCGCGTCCGATAATGGAGAGCGATGCACCGTTACGATTGCGACGGACCATGTATTCCAATGTGCCCAGTGCGTCCCACGAACCGGTACCGGGCTGAAGGTCATCGTGCACTTGCTCGCCGCGAAAGGCCAGATCATGCTGTCCCAACGGGGCTTTTGCTCCCACACCGATCCGCACACGGTGCACCGTGCGTTCCTCCAGGGTGGTGCACTTGGTGTTCACCAGCTGAAAGCGGCCAATAAGCAGGGGGTCACCAACGCCGTACACATCAGCTGCTATGACGCCGTTCACCGCTTGATAGTTGTTCACCAAGGGCAAAGCAGCAAGCACACTGAAGCGCTGTGACAACCAGATGTCGGCACGCAGTTCGGCCACCATGTAGAGTTCACGGTAGAGCGAAGATCCAGTGGAGGCCGCATCCACACCGTGGCCACCATGCTTGAGCAGGGATTTGGCAACACCGGGCACCCTGCCCTCCAGATGCCGGTAGCGGTACAGGACGGAGAACGAATTGGCCCGGTCGTGCGGCTGAATTCCGAGGAAGATGCCACATACATCGCAGGCCAGGCCCATGGATGGCAGCATGAGCGCCAACCATGCGACCAGAAAGGTCTTCATGTTGTTGGTTTAGGTTGAACGAGTGGACGCCGACACGTGGTCGGTCAGGTTCTCGTCAACCTCGAGGCACGGTCTCAACCTCTCCCGAATTACCGGAAAGCAGGTCTTCATCGAAATCCGGAAATGAACGTTCGACCAAGTTGGTCTCAATGGCCAATATATCGGGCACTTCACTGGCCACCGGCTCAAATCGTTCTTGGAAACGTTCAGCGGGAAAACCCTGCTCTGATTCGTGCTCCAACGCTTTCAGTTGCTTGGACAGGTGGCACTCGCCATGACAGGTGCGCATATCGGCCATCACCTCACGTTGCACGCAGAGCTCACGCTCCACATAGGCCCGTCGCAGCTGGAACCGCACCAGTACCGCGGTGGGCATGCTCAGCATAACGCTGACCACCACCACTAACAAGGCTCCGATGCAACGGTTCATGGTTCAAATGTAGAGCAAGACCCATGGTGGAACGATGACCACCATCAACTCTACCATTTCCGGATCGCGGACCCGCGGCCGGACACCATCATTATAGTCGGGCCTGCTGCTCTCGCTGGGTGTTCGTGGGGAATTCGTAGCGTTCGTACTTGAACAGATTGAAAGCGAGGCTCACATAGAGAACGTTCGCATTCAGTCCGGCATAGGGTTTATAGCTGACGCCGTTCTTCTGCTCAACATAATCCGCATTATGGAAATTGGTGATGTAGTACTTCACCTTCAGGCAGGCCCCATTACCGAACTGCACACCCGCCATGAAACTGTGTGTAAGTAGGTCGGTGCGGTCGCTGAACCACACGTTGAACTTATCCTCCTTCTTCTCATTGGCGAACTTCTTTTCCTTGTAATTGATCACCAGTTCGGGCTCGTAGCCAAGGAAGAAAAGGCCACCGTTCATCTTGCCGAACTTCAGGCCCAATGGAACACCCACATTGTAGGTCCGGTACTTGTAACGCAGGTTGGTATCAGGCACATCATAGATGAAGCCCACGTTGCGAATGGAAAGCCCAGCGAACATTCCCGCATGGCTGCTGAAGTCGCGGTTGGCCGTGACCTGTGCGTTGAAGAACGGCGAGAACCGTACAATGGCGCCCTGATCACTGCTGCTCTCGGTACCATTGGGTCCAGGGGTGCGGACATCCAGAAGGGCAGTGGAAAAGATCCACTCGCCACCGGAGGTCAGGTACCACTTGCCCGGCGGCGGTGCTGGTGCAAGTTGAGCGTTCTGTGCGCTCATGTTCAGGCCCAGCAAAAGGGCAAAAAGGGACGCAAAGGCGTGGTACGGCTTCATGGTGCAAATGAACGAAGTACGAGGAACTGGACAATGGAAATGAGAATGGGGCCTTTCGGCCCCATTCTCCAGAATTCATAGAATGGCAGGATCACTCCTCCACCACCTCGAAGGAGATGGTGCGCACCACATCACGGTGGAATGCGACCTCGGCCTCGTACTTGCCGGTGGCCTTGATGGCATCTCCCTTGATCTTGATGTTCTTGCGGTCCACCTCGAAACCGAGGGCCTTGATGGCATCGGCGAGCATGATGGTGTTCACACTACCGAAGATCTTGCCGCTCTCGCCCACCTTGGCCCCGATCTTCAGGGTCTTGTTGGCAAGCCCTTCGGCCATTTTCTCGGCTTCGGTCTTGATCTTGGCCTCCTTGTGGGCACGCTGCTTCATGGTCTCAGCGAGCTGCTTGCGGGCAGGCTCGGTGGCTGCGATGGCAAGGCCACGGGGCAGCAGGAAATTGCGGGCGTAACCGTCGCGCACCTTCACCACGTCGTTGGCGTAGCCCAGATGCTCCACGTCTTGTTTCAGGATCACTTCCATGGTCGTAGGCGTGTTGCGGTTACTTCATCATATCGGCCACGTAAGGCATCAGCGCCAGGTGGCGGCTGCGCTTGATGGCCTGACCCACCTTGCGCTGGTACTTCAGGCTGGTGCCCGTGAGACGGCGGGGCAGGATCTTGCCCTGTTCGTTCACGAAGCGCAGCAGGAAGTCGGCATCCTTGTAGTCGATGTACGTGATGCCCATCTTCTTGAAACGGCAGTACTTCTCCTTCTTCGTCTCGATGGCGATCGGAGTGAGGTACCGGATCTCGTTGTTGTCGGCTGCCATGGCTTACGCGTTGGTGGATTCGACGTTCTTCTGTTTGTTGCGGCGCTTCTCAGCGAAACCAAGGTGGTGCTTGTCCATCTTGGTGGTGAGGAAGCGGATCACACGCTCATCGCGGCGATACTCGGTCTCGAGCTTGGCAACGAACGCAGGGTCCGCCTCGAACTCGATCAGGTGGTAGAAGCCCGTGGACTTCTTCTGGATGGGATAGGCAAGCTTGCGCATCCCCCAGCTCTCTTCATGGTGGACCTTACCATGGCCTGTTTTGATCAGGTCTTTGAACTTCTTTACCGTCTCCTTTGTCTGGTCCTCAGACAAAACGGGAGTAAGAATGAAGACGGTCTCGTACCGGTTGGTCATAGCCTTTCGGTTGAAATTGGGCCGCGAAGGTAACAAGATCCTGTTGATATCCAGCGATCAACCACAAGCCCCGTTTACACCATCCCAGCCCCGCCATCCACGATCGTGGACAACTCCCGCACGGATGAAGGCATCTGGGCGGTCTATCTTCGTGCCGGGCCTGGGGCCCAGAACATGGACCAGTTCGTTGTAAGCGCCCGAAAGTACCGCCCGGCCACCTTTGATACGGTGGTGGGCCAGGAGGCCGTGACCGGCACCCTGAAGAACGCCATCCGCAGCAAACACCTCGCTTCCGCCTTCCTGTTCACGGGTCCAAGGGGGGTGGGCAAGACCACCTGTGCGCGCATCCTTGCCCGTACCATCAACTGCGAGAACCTCGGCGAGGACCTGGTGGCCTGCGGGCAATGCGCCCCATGCAAGACCTTCGAGGAAGGGCACAGCTTGAACATCTTCGAGCTGGATGCCGCAAGCAACAACAGTGTAGAGGATATCCGGAGCCTGATCCAGCAGGTGACCATTGCACCACAGGTGGGCACCAAGAAGGTGTACATCATCGACGAGGTACACATGCTGAGCTCGGCGGCCTTCAACGCTTTCCTGAAGACGTTAGAGGAGCCCCCCTCCTATGCCATCTTCATCCTGGCCACCACGGAGAAACACAAGATCCTGCCCACGATCCTGAGCCGCTGCCAGGTGTTCGATTTCCGGCGCATCCAGCTGAGCGACATCACGAGGCACCTGGCCTCCATTGCCCAGAAGGAAGGCATCACGGCCGAACCGCAGGCCCTCCATGTGATCGCCCAGAAAGCGGACGGTGGCCTGCGCGATGCCCTGAGCATTTTCGACCAGCTGGTGAGCTTCGCTGGTGACCAACTGACCTACCAGGCGGTGGTGCAGAACCTGAACGTGCTGGACCACGAGCACTACTTCCGGATCACCGAGAGCATCATTGCCAGCGACACCCCCGCCGCGCTCGTGGAGTTCAACGCGATCCTGCAACAGGGATTCGATGGACACCTGTTCGTTACGGGACTGGCGCGCCACTTCCGCGACCTGCTGGTAAGCCAGGACCCACGCACCATTCCGCTATTGGAAGTGAGCGAGGACCTGGGGCAACGCTATGCCGAGCAGGCCCGCAGCACGCCTCGTGAGGTCTTGTTGAAAGGTCTGGACCGCATGGCGCTGGCCGACGCCCAGTACAAACTGACCAAGGAGCCCCGCCTGTTGGTGGAGCTGATGTTGATCCAATTGTGCCGGTTGAACGCCGCGCCGGTGGAAACCGACCCTGAAAAAAAAAGTCCTGACGCGAGCATAGAGCGTCCGGCACCAGCCGTTCAGCGGCCTTTGGCACCAGTTCCCGAGCCTTTTGTGAATGCGCCCCGGCCCGCTCCGGCGGTCCCATCGGCACCTGTGGCATCCACCGTTCCAGCGGCCATGCCCACGGCGTCGGCCCCTCCTGCGGACAACTACGTGCCCAAACGTCGGCTGGCCAACCAAGTGAGCATCAAGGCCGATCGCGCCACCTTGACAACGGTCACTTCGGCACCTGTAGTGGCGGTGCCCAATGCCGATGTGGAGGGTGTCGCCCCCACTTCCACCAAGGAGATCAACCCCGCTTTGCTGGCCAAGGCGTGGCGCGAGTACGCACAGAAGTGCAAGGACCAAGGGCGCAGCAGCCTGCACGCCACGTTATCCGCACGCGAACCCGTTATCGCCGGACCGGGCAAGATCACCTTCGCCATTGTGAACGAAGTGCAGGAGAACTACCTACGCGACGAAAAGCCTGAGCTGTTGGGCTTTCTGCGCCGACAGATCGGCGACCCCGGGATGGAACTGGAGGTAGTGAAGGAACAGGTGATGGTGAAGCCGCGCTACACCGCCATGGACCGATTCCGCCTGCTGGCCGAGAAGAACCCTGCACTGATCACCTTGAAGAACGAGGTGGACCTGGACCTGGGGTGATCGTTCCGAAAGCCGGGGCCAAAGGAGCGGTTCATCAATAGCAGTAATGCGGTGGTGCGCCGGGTACTATTGCTTCACCTTTATCGAATTGAATGAACTCGACCTTTGGTGCCGAACGTCATGTTCCCTCGTGAGCGTTTAGGTAGCTTCGCGGCTCAAATCCGATAACGAACGATGTCGAAGATCAAGGTAGCGAAGCCCGTAGTGGAGCTTGATGGTGACGAGATGACCCGCATCATCTGGAAGTGGATCAAGGACCAGTTGATCCTGCCTTATGTGGACGTTCCGATCGACTACTACGACCTCGGCATCGAACACCGCGACGCCACCGACGACAAGGTGACTGTGGAAAGCGCAAAGGCCATCCTGAAGCACAACGTGGGCATCAAGTGCGCCACCATCACGCCCGATGAGGCGCGTGTGGAGGAGTTCGGGTTGAAGCAGATGTGGAAGAGCCCCAATGGCACCATCCGCAACATCCTCAATGGGACGGTGTTCCGCGAGCCCATCGTGATCAGCAACATCCCGCGCCTGGTACCGGGCTGGACGCAGCCCATCATCATCGGCCGCCATGCCTTCGGCGACCAGTACCGCGCCAGCGATGCCGTGATCAAGGGCAAGGGCAAGCTCACCATGACCTTCACCCCCGACGATGGTGGCGAGGTGCAGACCTGGAACGTGTATGACTTTGAGGGCAATGGTGTGGCCATGAGCATGTACAACACCGACGAGAGCATCGAAGGCTTCGCGCGCAGCTGCTTCAACCTGGCGCTGGCGAAAAAGTGGCCGCTCTACCTCAGCACCAAGAACACCATCCTGAAGAAGTACGATGGCCGCTTCAAGGACATCTTCGAGGAGATCTACCAGAAGGATTTCAAGGCCGCGTTCCAAGATGCCGGCATCGTGTACGAGCACCGGTTGATCGACGACATGGTGGCCAGCGCCATGAAATGGAGCGGCGGCTACGTATGGGCCTGCAAGAACTACGATGGCGACGTGCAGAGCGACACGGTGGCACAGGGCTTCGGGTCGCTGGGCCTGATGACCAGTGTGCTGATCACCCCCGACGGCAAGACGATGGAAGCGGAAGCCGCGCACGGCACGGTGACCCGCCACTACCGCATGCACCAGCAGGGCAAGCCCACGAGCACCAACCCCATCGCCAGCATCTTCGCCTGGACGCGCGGCTTGGCCTTCCGTGGCAAGCTCGATGGCAACCAGCAACTGGTGGATTTCTGCACGGCGCTGGAGCAGGTGTGTATTCGCACCGTGGAAGCCGGAAAGATGACCAAGGACCTCGCCGTATGCATCCACGGTGAGAAGGTGGGCGCTGACCACTACCTCACCACCGAAGCCTTCATGGCAGCGCTGCGCGAGGAACTGGAGCGCACCATGTGAAGTTGAACCACACGCTCATTGGAACGGGCCCTGCGGGGTCCGTTCCCTTTTGATGCACCTTCGTGAGGATGTTCGGACGGAACCTGGATACCGATCGCTTTCATACCGCTGTGTTCGTGGTCGCCGTGCTGGTGCACCTGATCACGGCATGGAAAAGCACGGGGTACCACAGTGCGGACGAACACCACCAGATCATCGAGTTCGCGCAATACCAGATGGATGAACTGCCGCGCGGGCACCTTGCCTGGGAGTTCCCCACGCACATCCGATCATCGATACAACCCTGGACAGCTGTAGCTGTGTTCAAGGGAGCGCGCGCATTGGGACTTAACGACCCGGAACACCTGATATTCCTGCTACGTCTCCTGAGCGCTACGCTGGCGCTCTGGTCGGTGCATCGGTTCGTGCGCACGATGCAAGAACAGGTCCCGGCTTCGCTCCATGGCGCTCTCATCGTGCTTTCCTACTTTCTCTGGTTCCTGCCGTTCCTGCATGTGCGTTTCAGTTCAGAGGGTTGGTCGGCGAGCTTTCTGCTGCTCGGCCTATCGGAACTGCTACGCCTGGACCGTAGCGCAAGAGCACCTTACCTCATGGGCCTTTGGGGTACTTTGGCCATGCTGGTGCGGCCATCGAGCGCCGTGGTGGTCGCTGGTGGGCTTGCCTGGTTGATGTTCGTTCACCGCCCTACCATAGGGCAGTGGCTTCGCATGGCGTTGCCCGCATTGCTCGTTGCCATCGCGGGGGCTACGCTCGACTCGCTCTTCTATGGCACACCCACGTTCAGTACGTGGAACTACTGGATAATGGCCATCACGGGTCCACCGCGCGAGGCCTTCGACACCTTGCCGTGGTACTACTATCCCCCGTGGATCGTGAAGTACGCGATACCACCTGTGGGCCTGTTGCTATTGGCTGCCTATGTCGTAGTGCTAATCCGCAAGCCCCGGCATCTGCTCATCTGGTGCATGACACCACTTCTGCTCGTGCTGAGCATCATCCCCCACAAGGAACTGCGGTTCCTCTACCCCATTGCCGATCTGGCGCCTTGGTTATTGGTGATGGGGTACACGGAATGGCTTGGCAGGAAATGGTCATCGCGCAACGCAGCCATGATCGTGAACACGCTATTGGTTGTCTCTTTGATGGCAAACCTGATGGGCCTGCTGGTGGTGACCACGCGACCCGCTGGCAACGGACGCACGGCATTCCTGCGCGCAATGAAAGAACGCGGCAACGTGACTTACCTGATCGACCCCTCCATGGCTTGGCGGGTCGAAGTGCCACCATTCTATCGCACCAAGATCGAGGGCGACACCGTGATCGCCCCCTCGCAGTTGCAGGGGGCATTTAGTACAGCGCTGGTCATTGCCCAAGAGACAGACCTAAAGGCCGTGTCCGCGCGCACTGGGCAAACGTTCATACCCTTGACCCGCACATCACCGAACTGGGAGGAAACCCTTTTGCGTTGGTACACCTGGAACGAAGGCTGGCCACCATGGACCTTGTACACGGTGCAGGAAGACTGATCGGCTACGCATGAAGCTATCGACCTTTGCGCGCCCGATCAACCGTGTGTGCATTGCACGGCGTTCCATGACCCGGTCCCCCAGCAGCCCCATCACCCGTCGCGACCTTGACAGGCTGGCCGTTCCCGCGATCATCAGCGGCATTGCGGAGCCGGTTATCTCGTTGGTGGACACGGCCTTCGTGGGGCGCTTGGGCACGGCGGACCTCGCCGCAGTGGGCATTGCCAGCAGCTTCTTCCTATTGGTGGTGTGGGTGCTTGCACAAACGCGCAGCGCTGTACTGGCCGTGGTGGCGCGCTACTATGGCGAGCAACGCATCGATGATATCAAGGGACTTGTGCCGATCGCCATCTGGATGAACTTCCTGCTGGGTTTCGGGTTCTTTGCGCTCACGAACCAGTTCGCCGAAGAGATCTTCAGGCTGTACAACGCAGAGGGCGAAGTGCTTGAAAAGGCCGTTGTGTACTACCATATCCGCAGCTATGGCCACCCGATCGTGCTGGCCACATTCGCCATTACGGGCGCGTTCAGGGGAATTCAGAACCTGAGTTGGAGCATGTGGATCAGTTTGGCCGGGGCGGCGGTGAACGGCTTGCTGAACCCATTGCTGATCTTCGGCTGGGGACCGGTCACGGCCATGGGCATCGAGGGCAGTGCCTGGGCCAGTTTCATCGCACAAGTGGTGATGTTCGGCATTGCCGTACTGCTGCTTCAGACCCGCACGCCCTTCAGCCTTTTGCCACGGAGCTGGCGGCACCCGGAATTATGGGGATTGTGGCTTCTCAGCAGCAACCTGTTCGCGCGTACTATCGCGCTGAACATCTGCTACTACCTGGGCAATCGGTACGCCACGGGGTATGGCGAGGCCTTCATCGGCGCGCACAGCATCGCCATGCAGGTCTGGTTGTTCAGCGCGTTCTTTATTGATGGCTATGCGGCCGCAGGCAGTGTGCTGGTGGGCCGGTTGAACGGCGAACGCAACTGGCGCGACCTGCACCGGGTCAGCTGGCAGGTGGTGCGCATGAGCGTTACCATAGGATCCGTGCTCGCTGTGATCTACCTCGCAGGGTACAATATGCTGGGATCTATTTTCACGCAGGATCAAGCCGTGCTCGACCTACTGGCCGGCGTGTTCTGGATGGTGGTGATCACCCAGCCGATCAACGCAGTGGCCTTTGCCTTCGATGGGATCTACAAGGGTTTGGGCAATGGCAAGATCCTGCGGAACGTGCTGCTCATCTCCACGTTCATGGCATTCGTTCCGGTGATCATATTGGGCGACCACCTTGGCTGGCAACTGCACGCCATCTGGGCCGCGTTCCTGTTGTGGATGGCGGTGCGTGGCGGCTTGCTTGGCATGTCGTTCGAGAAGCACTTCGGGAAGAAGGCCGTTCACTGAACAGCTCCCATTACCTTCGTATCCATGCGCCCCCTTTTACTTCTGCTGGCCTGCATCATGCTCGGATCGGGCATCAGCAAGGCACAGGATTACGCGATCACCACGCCACCGCCCAAAGCGCCGTCCACGAAAAAAGACCCACGCCCCATGAAGGACCGTTTATGGTACGGAGGTGGCGTAAGCCTGATGTTCGGAACGGTGACCAACCTGGGTGTAGCGCCCATGGTGGGCTACAAGATCGATCAGAAGGGCAAGTGGTCGGCAGGGGTCGGCTTGAACTACTACTACTTCAAGGATTCGCGGTATGTACTGCCCTACGAAAGCTCGAACTACGGCTGGTCACTGTTCCAACGCTACCGCGTTATCCCTCAGGCATTCCTGCATGCCTCGTACAATTCACAGAACTATGAGATCTTCAACCCGTTCAGTGATAACCGTGGGCGCGAATGGGTGCCTTTCCTCCTGTTAGGCGGAGGTTATGCCCAGCAATTGGGAGGCAACAGCTTCATGCTGATCCAGATCGCATGGGACGTTATCCAGGACGTTCGAAGCCCTTACGGAGCCCAGCCGTTCTTCTCGGTGGGCGCCGGGGTGGGGTTCTGAAAAGATCCAAATGAAAAGGGGACCCCGTGATCACGGGGTCCCCTTTTCATTTTTCCTGTGGAGCCGGAGGGGATCGAACCCTCGTCCAAACGACCGAGAAATGGGCTTTCTACATGCTTAGCCGCTTCATTGGTTTTCGATCCCGACCTGGGGAAGGGCACCCCAGCCTGGACTTAGGTCCTGTTTCTTACCTGCGCTCCGGACCACCGCGCAGGCCAGTCTTCCATGATGACACCCCTGATCCGGGAAGGAGGTTGACGGGCCTCCCCGAGGGGTACTCGTCCGCGCTACTGTTATTCGCGAGGATTAAGCCGAACGGCCTTGGGCCATTAAGCTGCGAGAGCGTAGTCTACTTCGCCAGTTACGGCTTTGTGGCACTGGGATACGGGCCGCACCACACGCCCGACATGCTTACACACCTCACGAAGCCGCTGTCAAATCCAGATCGGCCCCAATAGGTTTTTCAAAGAACCTGCCCGCGAAGGTACGGGCACGAAGCCCTGCGCGATCACCGTGCCAAGGCCCCAAGTTCAATGTCCTAAGTTTGCGGCCGTTCAAAATGGCAGTCCCCTACAGCAAGATCGGCATCATCCGCGAAGGCAAACAACCTGCGGACCGCCGCGTTCCTCTTACCCCTGCACAGTGCCGCCGGGTTATGGAGCGCCACCCCCACCTCGACCTTGTGGTGCAACGCAGTCCGGTCCGCGCATTCACCGATGCGGAATACGAAGCGGCAGGTATCACCCTGGTGGACGACCTCAATGACCGCGAGTTGATCCTGGGCGTGAAGGAAGTGCCGGTGGACATGCTGCTCGCGGGAAAGAGCTACCTCTTCTTCAGCCACACGATCAAGAAACAGGCCCACAACCAGAAACTGTTGCGTGCAGTTCTGGACAAAGGCATTACCCTGATCGACCACGAACTTCTGACCAACCCGCATGGCGAGCGCGTGCTGGCCTTCGGCTACTGGGCAGGCGTTGTAGGTGCGTACAATGGGTTCCGCGCGTGGCAGCTTCTGCATGGTGGCCCGGCCCTTCTGCCCGCCCACGAATGCCACGACCTGGAGGAACTGGAGCGTCACCTGCACGCATATCCCCTGCCCAAGGACCTGCGGATCGTAATGACAGGTGGTGGACGCGTGGGCAAAGGTGCCATGGGCGTGCTGGAGCGTGCCGGTGTGGAACGTGTTGCACCCGATGCCTTCCTCGCGGGGACCTTTGGCGGCCCCATCTACACGGTGCTTGGTTCAGCAGACCTCTACGAGCGCACGGACGGCAAGCCCTTCGACAAGGAGGCCTTCCACCACGATCCATCGGGGCACCGGTCCAAGTTGTTGCGTTATGCCCAGCGGGCGCAGATCTACATGGCCTGCCATTTCTGGGATGCGCGGGGACCCAAGATCCTTTCAGCAGAAGACCTTCGTAATGAGGATCTCGCCCTGCAGGTGGTGGCCGACATTTCCTGCGATGTGGACGGACCGATCGACTGCACACTGAAAGCGAGCACCATTGCCGATCCGTTCTTCGGCTATGAGCGCAGCACTGGTCAGGAAGTGCCGGCCGGAGCGCCAGGCAGCATCACGGTGATGTCCGTGGACAACCTGCCGTGCGAACTCCCCCGCGATGCTTCGGACGCCTTCGGCAACGACCTGATCGAACGAGTGCTTCCACACTTGGTCGGCAACGATGCAGAAGGCATGATCGACCGAGCGACCATTGCGCGCGGTGGTCACTTGACCGATCACTTCAGCTACCTCACGGACTACGCGGCAGGTCATTAAGACCTCAGCCCCTCATCACGGCAAGCTCCATCACGAAATAGGCGGCGCCTTCATTAAGGGGTAAGGTGCGGACCACCATTGGGCGATGGCTCTTGCGTGCCATGGTCAACAGGCCGAGGCCAGCGCCTCCGCGCTCGGTACGTGCATCATTCCCCAACATCAGCATGAAGTGCTGCTTCAGGTCGGCCTCGTCCATTGAATTGAGGACCTCCACCCGGTGGCTCAGCAAGGCCGCTGTTGCCATGGGCAGAGCGTTCCCGAAGGCCAACCGGTAGCCATCGCCAGCGTCCACCAACAAGGCAAAGCCTGTGTCTGCGAATTGCTCTCCAGCATGCACATGCACGTTCTCCAGACCCTCAACCAGTACATTAAAAAGCCGTTTGCGCACAGAGACCACATCACCCGCTGCCAGGCTTGCGGATTCCGCTTCGGCAAGCAGGCGTTCCACCACGGAATGGTCCACACGACCGAAATGAGCGAACACCTGACGGTGCCCCTCACCCACCAGCAAATGACCGACGGCCTGGCCTGACCAGTGCTCTGATATGTCCGGTCCGCGATGCATTCAGTTCTACGCGTTCTGCTTCGATGGAAGGCCGCTCCAATGCGACAGAACAGCTATCCGAACCGATGATACGAACAAATGGACCGACGGGTTACCCTGGGATATCGATGACCTTCCAACTTGGGCACAGTTAACAGGACGGTGGTTGAAGAATGGACCAACCAAGGCGCAGCAGGGCCCTGCACTCCTTCCACCTTTGACCTCAAGGCCCACTACAGGGAGTTACTTATCCATAGCAAGGTCATCCCCAAGTAGTTACACCCCAAAACAATGTACCTGCCCAAGTTCGTAATGCTCACCCTGTTGCTGTGGACCGCCATCGACATGCGGGCGCAGCAGCAAGAGATCATCGTGCGGCTTGAACCCGACTGCGAGGGCGTAAGGGGTTTCTTCACCCGCCCGCAAGGGGCCGTGAGCACTGTTTGGACCTTCAGTGATGGGTTCACCACCACGCATACGGACCCCGTACATCGCTTTCCGTTCGGCGCCACGATCGGTGCTACAGTAGTGGCCACTGACAGCAATGGGGAGCAACAGACCTTCACCAGTGTGTACCCAGCTGTGGACCAGCCCGTCCTTACCGAACTGGAAATGCCCACCGTGTTCACGCCGAACGGCGACGGCATCAACGATACATTCGGCCCTACCAATTTAACGGACGTGGGACCGTGCGCCGATCTCACCGTTTGGAACCGCTACGGCCAGAAGGTGTTCACCACACAAGGGAACGACATCACGTGGGACGGCCGATCATTCGCCGGCGAACCAGTGGTGGCCGGCGTTTACTTTTATGTCTTCAAGGTCGGTGGTCTCGAATGGACGGGCCACTTGACCCTGATGCGCTGAACCATGTCCAGATCATTAGTGACCGCTGCCTTGGTCGCAGCATACCTCTTCATGCTTTCCTGTCTGCCGGGCAACTGCATTTCCGGCGAAGGCGGTGCCATAAAGCGGACACTGGAGCTGCCGGCTGTTCATTCCATCACCGTGCAGGGTTCCCTGGATGTAGAACTATCCCAAGGCCATGAACAAGCCGTGGAAGTGGAAGGTCAGGCGAACCTGTTGGACCTGTTGGAGACCGATGTCAAGGACGGGCACTGGACCATTCGCACCAAGGAATGTTACCGAACCGACAAGCCCTTCGTGGTCCGTTTGAGCCTCCCCACGATCGACCATATTGCGGTGCAAGGATCCGGCGATGTGATGGGAATGGGCACGTTCACAGCAAGTGCGATCGATCTGGAGGTTCAGGGCAGCGGCGACATTGAACTGAACATCCAGGCCGGCACCGTGAAAGTCGACGTACAAGGATCCGGAACAGTGAAACTGGAAGGCACTTGTGAAGGCCTCCAAGCCACCGTGAAGGGATCCGGTGATGTGAAGGCCACCGGACTCGCTGCTGCTAAGGCGACCGCAGAAGTGATGGGCAGCGGTGATGTTGAAGTGCGAACTAATGGGGACCTCAGCGGACAAGTCATGGGCAGCGGCGACATTCGCTACTGGGGCACACCCACCAGCGTGAACGTGAAGGTGACCGGCTCCGGCACCGCGGCCCCTGGCAAGACCAACTGAACATGAAGCACTATGCACTGTACTGGGCTTTGCTGCTCGTGGCAGGCTGCGCAACACCGGACGCACCAACACCGGAAAGCAGAGCCGATCTGGAGAGGGGACGACCCTACCCCTTTCCAGCGATCGACGACAACATCGTGCACGATACCCTGTTGATCCAGACCACATTGGACCTTGGCGACAGCACCTACCTGATGGTGGCTTCCAATGTGACAGAGACCTTCGAAGGCCTTCGGTTATACCGTTACCGTTTTGGGGCCAATGGTTCCGTGGACATGCTGGGTATCTCACCACCGGCATACGACAGCTGGACCATGTTGCCCACCTGCTTCCCACTGGACACCGCACATCCTGCCGATGTGATGTGGGTACTGGCCAACTTCGGCGAAAGGGAAAGCTGGGGCCAAAAGGTCTTCCTGATGGACTGGAACTTCATGGACGCAGGCTTTATGCACGTTGCGCTTCCCGAACGTGTGTTGGAGGACGATACCCTTCGCCTGAAACGCCGGAACGTGGCCCCGCACATGCGTTATTCGGAAAACGCTGATACCGCCATCTGGCGATTCGCCTGCGACAGTGTGTTCGTATACGACGATGGTGCTGGTGCCAACGACCTCATCATCGCCTCCCCGCGCATCCGCTACACGTACCACAGGGATCAAGGACTGACGCTTTGGATGGATGGCCACGCACGACCGGTGCGGATGCCGGCTTGATCGGTCTACCTTCACTGAACAGTCCAATAAGCGACCTCGCATGCTTCCACCACGCGTTCTTCCGCTGCTCCTTTTGCTCGCGCTGACCGATGGCGAACTGCTGGCCCAGACCAAACGCGAAAAGCGCGTAGGTCCGAAGGAATACAGTGCAGGAGGGTCGTGCGATACAAGCGCATGGAAGCTGGTGTTCCAGGATGAGTTCAATGGGACCACACTGGACCGCACCAAGTGGGTGACCTACTTCACCTACAGCGCCGATGGCAGCGACCAATGTCCCGGATGCCGGGTGATGGGCACCAGCAACACCATTTTCCGCGATGACCTGGTGCAGCTGCGCGATGGCATGCTGCACTTGGGCGTGCAGACCAGGGCCGAGGAGTGGTATGGCCAACGCAAGGACCACGCGGGCAGCATGGTGCATTCCATCGGCGATGCGCACTTCAACCATGGGCGCTTCGAGGTGCGCTGCCGCATACCCAAGGGCGCAGGGCTCTGGCCCGCCTTCTGGGGATTCGGAGGAGAGACCGAGATCGATGTGTTCGAGTTCTGCGGCGAAAAGCCCAACTGGATGAAAGGTTCCCTGCACCGCTGGGGAAAGCGGAAATTCTCGCACACCGGAAAGCACAAGGCCACCGACCTCTCCCGCGACTTCCACGTGTATGCAGTGGAATGGGACGGCGATGAGACCCGCTGGTATTTGGATGATCGGCTGGTGCATCGACGTGCCCGTTACGTGGATAAGCGCGGGCGACCGTTACCGGTGTGCGACCGTGCCCCGGGCGAGCTGGCCACGGCACCCTACTTCCCCAAGGCAACCGATGGCATCAACCTGGTGCTTGACCTGGCCGTCTCGGAACCCGGTGGCTATTGCAACGCACCGAAGGTCCCAGTTCAGTGGCCTACCGACACGCGGTTCGAGGTGGACTATGTACGGGTGTACCAACGCATGCCCGAACCCCACCTGCGCGACCGATGCGCACAGCAGCGCCAACTGCTGCCGAGCGATGCCAATGCAGCCCCGCCGCGTTATGGTGAAACGCGCACTTACACGCTCACGGGACCGGAAGTCGCAGTGGAATGGAGCACCAGCGCTGGACTGGAGATCGTGGAACGCACCGCGAGCACCGTTACTATCCGTGTTGGAAAGCGACCCAAGGGAGCACAATGGCTTCAGGCCAATATTGCCTCGGAACCGTGCAGTGCCGGTGTTCTGGCACCACGTATATCAGTTGCGATAAGGCCCTGAGCCCTACTCCACGATCGGGAGCATGCCGCGGATACCCATATCCACGACCGTTTCCCCGTTCACCGGTTCGAACTTGTTGTCGCCATCAAGCTCGGTCCACTCGAAGCTCTTGTTGGTGCTGAGCGACACCGTGATCACGATATCCTGGGTCTCGTTGCCCGTGATGGTGAGCGGCGACGCGAACGCACCGGTCACCAGGCATGATCCTGCCGGAATGGGTGAAGTGGCCTGAATGGGGTTCACCACCGTGGTGCCGGGGGCCTGTCCTTCGGTAACGGGCGTTGGGATCGGAGGATCCTGTACCTCAAAGGCCCAATAGCCTTGCAGCTTGTTGGCGTTCACCGTAACGGTGGAGTCGTCGACCAGGTAAGACCCGATGTAGGTGTTGTACCCGATGAACGAGGCGATGGTGCCCATGTAGCCCACGTTGTTGTAGTAGAACCGGACATCGTAGTTCTGGTAGGCCAGTGATACACGCAGGAACTGATACGTGCCAGGGTTCAGATCGCTCAGCGGGATGTTCACGAAGGCCTGGCCGTCGCCCACGTTGATACCCAGATCGTGATCAATGGCAGTGGTACCGCCCATGGTGGTCTCTGGCGCATGGTACACCACATCGCCCTGACCCACCTGCGTCAACGCCGTCTGTGCGAACTCCACATAGTGCGCGCTCATCTTATTGAACCGCGGGCTGAGCGCCCCATGACCGGCCGGCACCACGCTGGGCTGACCCAGGCTGCCGAGCCGCACTTGCGTGCTATCGAAGCGGAACTTCAGGATGAGACGTGGGCCTGCGGGCGCGGGGGTCGGGTCTTCAGCTTCGTCCTTGGTGCAACCGCCGAGGGTCAGGGCGAAGGCGGCCACGGCGGCCCAGATCATCTGTTTCATGGGAAAAGGGTAGGCCGCAAAGCTACCAAGTACCATGCCCGGATCATTTGACCGGCAGCAACACAATAGTATGCACGCATAACTTTTCCGATTACCTTAGGCTCCGAAGCCGAAAAGTGCATGAGCCCCGAAGAGACGATCGACTTTCCCATCCGCCGCGTGTGGAGCCGCATCTCGCGCATTTACAACACAGAGGCCGCCAAGTATGGAGGCAGCATGGCCATCGGGCAGATCCTGCTCAACATCGAGCCGGAGGGCACACCCAGCACCAAGCTCGGTCCCAAGATGGGCATGGAGGCCCGCAGCCTCGTGCGCACCCTGCAGGCCATGGAGGAGGAAGGCCTGATCAAGCGCATCGCCGACAAGGCGGATAAGCGCGTGGTGCGCATCCACCTCACCGCGAAGGGCAAGCAGATGCGCGACGTGAGCCGCAACACCGTGATCAAGTTCAACCAGGCGGTGCAGAGCCGCTTCACTCCCGCACAGCTGAACAACTTCCGGCAGGTGATGTCGGAGCTCGACCGCATTCTCGAACAGGAACAACTCTTCTGACCGCAGCATCGTTTTGAACCACAGAAATGCAATGAACCGCAGAGGTCGCGGAGGCCGCAGAGGGGAGATCCTCCCTTCCTGCTTTACCCATACGCACTGCGCACCGCATTTCTCCGCGTTCTCCGCGCCCTCTGCGGTTCAACCAACCAAACTCAGTGGTCAATGACCAAACGCAACATCCGCAAGATCGCCGTGCTCGGTAGCGGCGTCATGGGCAGCCGCATCGCCTGCCACTTCGCCAACACCGGCACCGAAGTGCTGCTGCTCGACATCGCTCCGAAAGAGGGCGGCGACAAGAACAAGATCGTCAACGACGCGCTCGCCGCCGCGATCAAGAGCAGTCCGGCGCCGCTGTACGATGCCCGCTTCGCCAAGCGCATCAGCACCGGCAACTTCGACGACGACCTGCCCAAGATCAAGGACTGCGACTGGATCATCGAGGTGGTGGTGGAGCGGCTCGACATCAAGCAGCAGGTGCTGGCCAACGTGGAGAAGCACCGCACGCCCGGCACGCTCATCACCACCAACACCAGCGGCATCCCCATCCACGCCATCGCACAGGGCCGCAGTGACGACTTCCGTAAGCACTTCTGCGGCACGCACTTCTTCAACCCGCCGCGCTATTTGCCTCTGCTGGAGCTGATCCCCGGTCCGGACACCGACCCCGCAGTGCTCGCGTTCCTGGAGGACTACGGCCAGCGCATCCTCGGCAAGGTCACGGTAATGGCGAAGGACACGCCCGCCTTCGTGGCCAACCGCATCGGCGTGTTCGGCATCATGGACGTGTTCCACCTCGTCACCGAAATGGGTCTCACCGTGGAGGAAGTGGACCGCCTCACCGGCCCTGTGATCGGCCACCCGAAGAGCGCCACCTTCCGCACCGCCGACGTGGTGGGCCTCGATACGCTGGTGAAAGTGGCGCAAGGGGTTAAGGACAATTGCCCCCACGACGAGCGCAACAGCCTCTTCAGCATTCCGGAGTACCTGCAGCAGATGGTGGAGAAGAACATGCTCGGCAGCAAGACCGGCAAGGGTTTCTTTTTCAAGGACCGAAGCACTCCGAAAGGAGACATCCTCGCGCTCGACCTGAAGACGCTGGAGTACCGTCCGCAGGTGAAGCCCAAGTTCGCCACGCTGGATGCCGCGAAGAAGGAGGATGATCTGCGCAAGCGAACCGCGCTGCTCTACAACGGTACGGACAAGGCCGGCGAGTTCTACCGCAAGAGCTTCCACGGGCTCTTCGCGTACGTGAGCCACCGGATCCCCGAGATCACCGATGCATTGTACAAGATCGACGACGCCATGCGCGCGGGCTTCGGCTGGGAGCTGGGGCCCTTTGAGGCGTGGGATGCGATCGGGGTGTCGCCGTCGCGAAACGCTATGGCGACCGAAGGAAAAAAAGTGGCCCCATGGATCGATGAAATGATCGCCGCGGGTCACACCAGCTTCTACAAGACCGAGGGCGGCAAGCGGCTGTACTACGATGCCGCAAGCAAGAGCTACAAAGCCATCCCGCGTGCCGAGGGCATGATCGTGCTCAGCGACCTGCCGGAGAGCAGCGTGGTGTGGAAGAACAGCGCCGCCACGGTGCGTCACCTGGGCGACGGCATCCTCAGCGTGAGCTGGACGAGCAAGATGAACACCATCGGCGCGGAGGTGATCCAGGGCCTCAACAAGGCCATCGACCTCGCCGAGCAAGGCTACAAGGGCCTGGTGGTCTACAACGACGGCGCCAACTTCAGCGCGGGCGCCAACGTGGGCATGATCTTCATGATGGCCGTGGAGCAGGAGTACGACGACCTGGAGATGGCCGTGCGCACCTTCCAGAACACCATGATG
>JAEUSY010000037.1 GCA_016788295.1 Flavobacteriales bacterium | reverse complement strand
CCCCTCGTTCGTTGTGGTCATCGCCGATACTCTTTGGAGCGGTGCGGATACCACCCTCACGCTCAATAACGGGCAATGTGCCGTGCTGCAGATCACAGGCTACTTTACCGCCTTCGGTAACTTTACCAACACCGTTACGCTCGACCCTGATACGACCGCAGCAGGCGATGAATTGAACGCCAGTGCCGATGTTAGTTTAGAGAGTGCGTGCCCGGCAAGTACCATTATCCTTAATGGTGCTTTGGCCAGCAGTGGGTATACCTATCTGACCGGCTCGGTCAACATATTGGGTGATTTTCTTGTGGATGCTGACGTGCTATTCTTCAATGCACAGGTTTACCTGAGTGCAGGGGCACGGATCGTAGTGTTGAATGAGGCTGATGTGAATTCCATCACTAGCAGTTTCATTGCCTGCGATAGTGTCATGTGGAAAGGCATCTCAGTAGGTAATGGTAGTATAGCCAACCTGTATGCATCGCTCTTGGCTGATGCCGAAACAGGCATTGAAGCAACTGATGGCGCAACGGTTATCATATCGGGATGCGACTTCCGGAACAATCGGGTGGATGTCGGTGTGCCCCCTAATACAGTGTTCAATAGCGTTAGCTTACTGGCACAGAACACGGTCTTCCATGCTGAAGGTCCGCTTGCTGCGCCGTATACTGGGCAGACCACCGTACTAGGGACACAAGGCTATGCAGCGTTCGATGTGAACGATATGGCTTTGGACCTAACAGGCATTGCCAATGTCATACACCATAAGAGCAATGGTGTGGTGGGTACGCGGTGCGATGTGCATGTGGCGAATTGTTCGATGCGTGATATACAGCCAGACCCCGCATACGTGCTGGTCGGTAATGGAGCAGGCATCAATTGCAGCGGACCACAAGGGTGGTTCACCTTGAAACAGACCGGATTTGGTGCAGGGATCGGGGCCGCACCCAGCTTCAAGGACTGCTATTGGGGCATCTATACGCGCTACATGAACGTGCGTAGTTCCGAGAATTTCATGAACAACGTTGGTACGGCCTACCGGGTAGAAAAAAGTGGTTATCGGGATGTGGATATCCAGAATAACCGCTTGGACACTCGTCGCGATGGCATTGTGTTGAACATGAACGATGGAGCCGCGTACTTGCTTGTCCAGTTCAACGATATAACGTTTGCTCAGGACCCGCCTCCGGGCCAATACAACAAAGGCTATTATGCCATTCGGGTGAATGAAGCGAATACGTTGAATCTTGATAGCAAGATCCAGAACAACACCATACGTTACCGGCTGGGTGCATATTCGGCCCGTGGTGGGATCTGGCTGGTGAGCGCGCGCCGTTATCTGGTAGCCAACAACACCCTGCTGATGACGGATAATGCCAGCAACCGAGTGGGTATTCTGCTGAACGGGTGCACTGAGCCGGATGTAAAATGCAACGACATTCACGGCGCCACCAACGGCTATCTGGAACTAGGGCAGGCCAGTGTGCGCAGCTTCGGAGGCACAACGCCTCTGTTCAGTTGCAACCGCATGGACCGCACCACCAATGGCATGCTGTTCAGTGGTTGGACAGTAGCCGAGGTGCGTGGAAACGAGATCAGCAATCACAAGTATGGCTTGCATCTGGAGCAGAACGCCATCATCGGCCCACAGAACCATAGGGGCAACCTGTGGTTGCAGCCAGCCCAGGTGTGGGGTGCGTGGTGTGAGACTGCATCTATTGCTGATCAAAGCGTTATCGCTGTTGACCCTGGTGCTGCTTACAATACTCCCACTAGCTCTTCGCCGCCGGGTTTCATCTTTCCCCAATCTGGTACAACCTTTTCGTGTTACGATGGACTTGGTGAGTGCGTAGGATACAAGGAGCGCTGCGTTGGTTGTGGGAACGAGATTTACCAAGCTGTAGTGGATAGCAGCTTGGAGAATGGTGTCTATACCGATGAAACACGGTGGAGTTTGAAGGGCGAGCTCTATGAGGTCCTTAAGTCGGACTCGACCATGCTTGAAGACCCCGCAATGCAAGCCTTCTATAGCGCCGTGCAGAGCACGGTGATCGGTGCCTTGAAGGATGTGGACGAGGAGCGCATTGCGCTCTTCGATATGGATAGCACCATTGTGGTGCAGCTGCAACAGAACCGGGAACAGCTGCTTGTGCTCCAAGGGGAATTGAAACTGGCACTTGGCGACCTATCGGCACCGGGACTTACCGAGGCGCAGAAGACCTTCCTGCTTGGCGCCATCCAAGGCTTGCAGCAGAATATCGGCGAACTGATCGCGTTCAACACACATGCCTTGACGCTGGCCGCCGACAGCCGCGTGCTGAGCGCAGAAGGTGTGAAGAACACCAATGCCATGCTCGGCGCTACCGAACTTACAGAGACCAATAGCAAGACGGTGAATGAGATCTACCTCAACACCGTGGCCAAGGATGTGGATGAATTCACCGTACAGCAGACTGATAACCTGTTCGAGGTGGCGAACCAATGCCCGCTTCTTGGCGGCGATGCGGTCTTCATGGCACGCGCGCTCTACTATCTCATCGACCCGGAGCAGGAGTTCGATGACCCAGCTTTGTGCTTGCAACAGGGCTTGATAACCAAGAACCTGAAGGAAGGCCCCAACGAGAGACTGAGCATCGTACCGAACCCGACCAATGGCAAGGCCACTTTGGTGCTCAGCACTCCCTTGGTATATGGTGGGCAGCTCTTCATGTACGGGGCAATGGGGAGTGAGATCTTCAACAAGCGACTTCCCTCCGACCAGCTGCGCATAGAGCTTGACCTTAGCGGACTTGCCTCAGGGGTATACCACTTCCGGGTGCGATCTGCATTGGGTGATGAGGGAGACGGCCGGCTGATCATTTCACGGTAGGGGATGCGTGCATTAGGATTGGTGATATTGCTTACTGGTGGGCTACCATACTCGCCCCGAATCCTTGCTCAACAGGGCCTCAACAATCTATGGCTGCTCGGCTACGATAGCGATGTAGGAATTCCTTGGGGCAACACGAACATTGACTTCACGAGCGGGGCGCCTGAGATCAGCTTACATGCATATGAGATTGGCTATCTCAAGACTGCAGCGAACATCTCTAAAGCAGATGGAGTGCTGGATTTTAGCACTAATGGTGCATTCCTCGCCGACCGCAATGGTGATACACTCTATAATGGTACCGGGCTCGCGCCAAGTGCTTATACCACTGCATATTCCGAGGGTTTGGTTCTTTCACAAGGGGCATTGATCGTTCAGAAACCCAATTCACTGGGTAGGTACTATGTGTTTCATAGCACCTTGGATAATTGGGCTGGAGGAAGTGCGCAATTCCTCTACCTCACCACTGTGGATATGAGCCTGAACAATGCCTTGGGTGGAGTGGTTACCAAGAATGAAGTTCTTTGGTCCGGTGCCCAACAAGCAGGCCAGATAACTGCCGTACGCCATGCCAATGGACGGGATTGGTGGGTTTATAAGCATCAGGCCGGTAACAACATTTTCACTCGTTTTCTTGTCACTCCGTCTGGTGTTCAATTGGACGGCACCCAGGCCATTGGAATCGTTCGTCCTCCCGATGCTGGCAATGTCTGCTTCAGTCCGGATGGAACCAAGTTCGCCTACTACTGGGGCGAGACCGATCTGGAAATCTTCCAATTCGACCGTTGCACCGGTCTGTTCTCGGACCCGGTCTTCATCGGTATCGACGATACGAATACAGGTGGCGGTATTGCCTTTTCTCCGAATAGCCGCTACCTGTACGTTTCGTCTGTTTTGGACCTCTATCAATATGATACCGAAGCAAGTGATATCGAAGCTTCGATGATCCATATCGGGGTATGGGATGGTTTCTATTCGCCACAGCCGCCTTTAGCAACGTACTTCGATGAAGCTCAAATTGCACCAGATGGTAAGATCTACTTCTCCACAGGCAACGGCACCTTCCATTTGCATGTGATAAACGCTCCGGATGAGGCGGGCTTCGCTTGCGATCTTGTGCAGCACGGGATAGAGATACCGACGTACTACTACAACAGCCTCCCTAACCACCCCAACTACCACCTGGGCCCGGTGTTAGGCAGCGTGTGCGACAGCTTGGGCATGGGCGTGCAAGAGTTGCAGGCGCCCTTGGCGCCAGTCCAGGCCAGCCCCAACCCAAGCAGTGGCCGGATAACGCTCACCTATGGTGCGCAGCCCACGGCAGGGGTACTGCAGGTGCTGGATGCACAAGGGCGTATGGTGTTGCGCGAGAAACTGCCCGCTTGGAGCACCCTGCACGCGCTGGAGCTAACAGGCCAGCCAGCAGGCATGTACCACTGCCGCTTGCAATGGGGCGCTCGTAGCGCAACGGCACGGGTCATTATCAGTGAGCCATGAGCATGCGCAACCTACTCCTGTTAGCGGCGCTGCTGCCGATTTTCGTAACGGCCCAAGGTCCGGCAAGCACTGGCCAGGCGCCTTACAACGCGCCCACATTGGCCGTGCTGCTGGCTAACCGCCCGGCGCACATCGAAGAGGCGAAGTGGCTGGCCATGATGCAGGACCCCGTGAACCGTTCGTTGTATCCGCTGCGCATTTCGCAGGCCACCTTGGATACGCTGGACGGCAGGCAGTTGGACCGCAGGTTCCAATACATCATGGTACGGTGATGGCTGCACGCATGGCGGATCTGGTATGTACCGCTGCTGAGTGGCAGGATCTTTTTTGAGGAGGCAGCGCGTTAGGCATGGCAGCTGGTGATCAGCAGGAATGTTCTAAGAGGGTAGGCTTGTACGATCGAAAGTTCATTCTATATTTGCGCCCCCGAAAGAAGAAAACACGACCATGCTGATCATCCCGGTCAAGGAAGGCGAGAGCATCGACAAGGCGCTCAAGAAGTTCAAGAAGAAATTCGAGCGCACTGGTACCATGCGTCAACTGCGCAAACGCCAGAGCTTCACGAAGCCCTCCGTGGCACGTCGCAAGGAGATCATCCGCGCGGCGTACAAGTTGCAAATGCAGAGCGAGCAGGAATAATCCTGCTTCCCGATCGTTGAAAGGCGGAGACCCCATGGGTCGTCCGCCTTTTGCACGTTGATACCTTTGGTGTGCCTACGCACCGCCCATGCTGATCGATCGGTACCTGGACCATCTGGCCTTCGAGAAACGCTGCAGCGTGCACACCGTGGCCGCCTACAAGCGCGACCTCGGGCAGTTCCAAGTATTCCTGGAGAGAAACGGCGCAGGCCCCATCGAGCAGGCCACGGACCGCACCATACGCACCTGGATGATGGGCCTGATGGAGGATGGGCAGAGCGCACGTTCGGTGAACCGCAAGCTCAGCGCCCTTCGCGGGTTCTATCGTTTTGCGCGGGTGACAGGTTCGGTGGCCGTGGAGCCTTCGGCCCTGGTGGATGCCCCCCGCATGCCCAAACGCCTGCCCGAGTTCGTGGAGGAACAGCGGATGAACACGCTTTTCGAGTCCCAGGCCTGGCCCGAGGGATACCTTGGTGACCTGCACCGGCTGATGATGGAACTGCTCTACGGCACCGGAATGCGCTTGGCGGAACTGCTCGGCCTAAAGGTTGCGGACGTGAGCCTGCGCACCGGAACGCTGAAAGTGCTGGGCAAGCGCAACAAGGAGCGCATCATCCCCATTGGCCCGCAACTGGTTTCCCGGATCGCTGACCACCTTCGTTTGCGGGAGCAGGTGGTGGGGCCTTTTTCGCCCTCCGATGCCCTGTTGGTGGACGAAAAGGCGAAACCGATGGCGCGAAGAAGCGTACAACGCCTCGTTGTGCATTACCTTAGTGGGGTCACCTCACAGCAAAAACGAAGTCCGCACGTGCTCCGCCATACGTTCGCAACCCACATGTTGGAGCACGGCGCCGATCTGAACGCAGTGAAGGAACTGCTGGGGCACGCTGGATTGGCGGCCACGCAGGTGTACACCCACAACACCGTGGAGAAGCTCAGGAAAGTACACGCCAACGCCCATCCTCGCGGAGGGGGGCAGGGCATCAACAACGACAACCATTAACGAAACGCAGTACCATGAACGTGAACGTGCATTCGATCCATTTCGACGCCGATGGCAAACTGGTCGGCTTCATACAGGACAAGTTGAACAAGCTGACCCAATTCCATGACAATATCCTTTCGGCCGAGGTGTTCCTGCGGTTGGAGCATGACGGGCAGAACCGCGAGAACAAGGTGGTGGATATCCGCCTGAACGTTCCCGGACGCGAGCATTTCGCCAAGCGAACGGCCAAGACCTTCGAGGAGGCGGCCATCAGCACGGTGGAGGCCCTCCGCAGCCAGGTCGAACGCACCAAGGAGCGTTTGCGGGAAGCTTCCTGATCGGCGTTCACGGGCCTGAAAGCCCGGTGGACAATGGCGCTTGGGGCCGCGATGAAGATCGCGGCCCCAATTGTTTGGTAGAGAACGGTTTCTTTCTACATTTGCAGGCCCAATTCCGACCCTCGGGTCAGAAACGGGGTGAAAAGAAGCGTTCTTTTCCTTGTTGTACAGGCCAATGTAGCTCAGCTGGTAGAGCAGCTGATTTGTAATCAGCCGGTCGGGGGTTCGAGTCCCTTCATTGGCTCCGAGAGCCGATAATAGGGGAGATACCCAAGTGGCCAACGGGGGCAGACTGTAAATCTGCTGTCTTACGACTTCGTAGGTTCGAATCCTGCTCTCCCCACCATCTCGGCAGCCCGTCTTCGCAGCTTCCATGCGAACGACGGACCACGAGGGGAGGGGAATCATCCCATCGACCGGCTCAATATGCGGGAGTAGCTCAGTTGGTAGAGCATCAGCCTTCCAAGCTGAACGTCGCGGGTTCGAGTCTCGTCTCCCGCTCTACCATCGCCAAGCTCCGTTACGGGAGCGAAAGCGGTGAACCTTCTTCGAAAGAGAAGGGAATTGTTAGGAACAGGCCTTTGTAGCTCAGGGGTAGAGCACTTCCTTGGTAAGGAAGAGGTCACGGGTTCAATTCCCGTCAAAGGCTCCAGTATTTGGACAAGTAAAAGGCTCGAGCTGCATTCCGGAAAGGCAAGAACGGATGGCCCGGTACAACAAGTGAAGGACCGATAACAGAACACGAACAACCAACGACCGAACGACAATGGCAAAGGAGACTTTCGTACGCACCAAGCCGCACGTCAACATCGGCACCATCGGTCACGTTGACCATGGTAAGACCACGTTGACCGCGGCCATCACCAAGGTTCTTGCTGACAAGGGCCTGTCCGAAGCGCGCAGCTTCGATTCCATCGACAATGCTCCCGAGGAAAAGGAGCGCGGTATCACCATCAACACCGCCCACGTGGAGTACCAGACGGCCAACCGTCACTACGCCCACGTTGACTGCCCGGGCCACGCTGACTATGTGAAGAACATGGTCACGGGTGCCGCTCAGATGGACGGCGCCATCCTCGTGGTGGCCGCTACTGATGGACCCATGCCCCAGACCCGCGAGCACATCCTGCTCGGCCGTCAGGTAGGCGTGCCCAAGATCGTGGTGTTCATGAACAAAGTGGACATGGTGGACGACGCCGAGCTCCTCGACCTGGTCGAAATGGAGATCCGCGAACTCCTCAGCTTCTATGAATACGACGGGGACAACACCCCTGTGGTACGTGGTAGCGCACTGGGCGGCCTGAACGGTGAGGGTAAATGGGTTGACACCATCATGCAACTGATGGACGCTGTTGACAGCTGGATCCCCGTTCCCCCCCGCGAGGTTGAGAAGCCTTTCCTGATGAGCGTGGAGGACGTGTTCTCCATCACGGGTCGTGGTACCGTGGCCACTGGCCGTATCGAGACCGGTGTGATCAAGGTTGGTGACAACGTGGAGATCATCGGTATGCAGGAGGAGAAGATGGCCAGCACCTGCACCGGTGTTGAAATGTTCCGCAAGCTCCTCGATCGCGGTGAGGCCGGCGACAACTGCGGTCTGCTGCTCCGTGGTATCGAAAAGGACCAGATCCGTCGTGGTATGGTCATCGCGAAGCCCGGTAGCATCACCCCGCACACCGAGTTCAAAGGCGAGATCTACGTACTGAAGAAAGAGGAAGGCGGCCGTCACACGCCCTTCCACAACAAGTACCGTCCCCAGTTCTACTTCCGCACCACGGACGTAACGGGCGAGATCACGATGGAAGCCGGTCGTGAGATGATCATGCCTGGTGACAACGTGACCATCACGGTGAAACTGATCGTTCCGATCGCCATGGACAAGGGTCTGCGTTTCGCCATCCGCGAGGGTGGACGTACCGTGGGTGCAGGCCAGGTGACCGAGATCATCAAGTAAGCAACCACATACCAACGGAGGTGAGGCCGTCCGCCGCAAGGCGGACGGCCTTCGCCGCCGAAAGAAGAGGATAAGGAACTGTTCTACGGGTGTAGCTCAATTGGTAGAGCGAAGGTCTCCAAAACCTTAGGCTGCGGGTTCGATTCCTGCCACCCGTGCCAAAGCGAACGATAACCGTGGCAAGCTTCAAGACATATCTGAGCGAGAGCTACAACGAGCTCATGAACAAGGTGAGCTGGCCTACCTGGAAGGAACTCCAGAGCAGTGCCATCATCGTGTTGGTCTCGGCCCTCATCATCTCCGTGATCGTTTTCCTCATGGACTACATCTTCGGTGTGCAGAACATGGGGGATGACAGCATCTGGAAAGGTCTGCTCGGCTTCATCTATAAATTCCTGCAGTAGTCATGGCCGCTGGTTCCAAGAAGTGGTACGTGATACGCGCCATCTCCGGTAAGGAGAAGAAGGTGAAGGAAATGGTGGAGATGGAGGTGTCCCGTTCCGCGATGGGTACGCACATTTCTCAAGTGCTCATCCCAATGGAGAAGTTCTACCAGATCCGTGACGGAAAGAAGGTGAGCAAGGAGCGCAACTTCTTTCCGGGCTACGTGCTGATGGAGGCCGACCTGACCGGAGAGATCGCACACACGATCAAAAACCTGCCTAACGTGATCGGGTTCCTTGGTGCAGAGAAGGGTGGAGAGCCCGTGCCTTTGCGCCAAAGCGAAGTGAACCGGATCCTGGGCACTGTGGATGAACTGGCGGATGCCGAGGCCACGAGCGTGAACCCCTACCATGTGGGCGAAGGCGTGAAGGTGATCGATGGCCCCTTCAACGGGTTCAACGGTGTGATCGAAGAGATCAACGAAGAGAAAAAGAAGCTGAAGGTGATGGTGAAGATCTTCGGAAGGAAGACCCCGCTGGAACTGAGCTTCATGCAAGTGGAAAAGGAGGTGTAGGGTCAAGACATGTCTCGACCATAGACCATCGACGGATAAGAACAAGCGAGAAAACCAGTCCGAGCCGACCCATAAGGAAGGCGTTATAAAGGACACAAACCAAGAACAATGGCAAAGGAGATCGCAGCCCTCATTAAGCTGCAAGTAAAGGGTGGCGCGGCCAACCCATCGCCCCCCATCGGACCCGCACTGGGTGCCAAGGGTGTGAACATCATGGAGTTCTGCAAGCAGTTCAATGCGCGCACGCAGGACAAGGCCGGCAAAGTGCTGCCCGTGGTGATCACCGTTTACGGCGACAAGTCGTTCGACTTCATCATCAAGACCCCGCCCGCAGCCGTGCAGATCATCGATGCGGCCAAGATCAAGGGTGGCAGCGGTGTTCCCCACAGCCAGAAAGTGGGCAGCATCAGCTGGGACCAGGTGAAAGCGATCGCCGAGGACAAGATGCCCGACCTGAACTGCTTCACGCTGGAGAGCGCCATGAGCATGGTGGCCGGAACGGCCCGCAGCATGGGTGTTACCGTTACCGGAGATAAACCCTTCTGAACCCTGCAGCCATGTCAATCCTGACCAAGAAGCGTAAAGCAGCGCTGGCCAAGTTCGATACCAGCAAGATCTATAGCCTGCAGGAAGCGACCCAGATCGTGAAGCAGGTGAGCACCACGAAGTTCGATGCCACGGTGGATATCGCCGTACGGCTCGGCGTGGACCCCCGCAAGAGCACCGAGATGGTGCGCGGAACCGTGAGCCTGCCCCATGGCACTGGCCGCACGGTGAGCGTACTGGTGCTTGCCGACCCCGCCAAGTGCGAGGAAGCCAAGGCCGCTGGTGCGGACATGGCCGGCCTCGATGACTTCATTGAAAAGATCAAGGGTGGATGGACGTCCGTGGACGTGATCATCTGCACGCCTGCCGTAATGGCCAAAGTGGGTGCCCTGGGCCGTGTGCTCGGTCCCCGCGGCCTGATGCCCAACCCCAAGACCGGTACCGTGACCATGGATGTGGCCAAGGCGGTGAAGGAGGTGAAGGCCGGTAAGATCGACTTCAAGGTGGATAAAGCGGGTATCATCCATGCCGTCATCGGCAAGGCTTCGTTCGACGCAGCCAAGCTGAGCGAGAACGCGCATGAGATCCTGCAGACCTTGGTGAAGCTGAAGCCCAGCACCGCCAAGGGTACCTACATCAAGAGCATCAGCATCAGCAGTACCATGAGCCCCGGCGTGCAGGTCGATACCCGCACGGTGCAGGCCTGATAAACAGCGCACAACAATGGCAACCCGTACCGAAAAAGCCCAGGCCATCGAGGTCCTGGTCGAAGAGATCAAGGCCAGCAACGTGCTGTACCTGGCCGACACGTCGTCCATGGATGCTGAGTCCACGAGCAACCTGCGCCGCGCCTGCAACAAGGCCGGTATCCGGATGAAGGTGGTGAAGAACACCCTGCTCCGCAAGGCGATGGAGCGCGTTGAAGGACGCGACTACACTGGCCTGATGCCCTCGCTGGTAGGACAGACCTCGATCCTGTTCGCCGAAAAGGGCAACGCCCCGGCCAAACTGATCAAGGACTTCCGCAAGAAGGACCAAACGAAGCCCGCACTGAAGAGCGCCTGGATCGATGAGGCCGTCTTCGTAGGCGACGATCAATTGGTGATGCTGAGCAACCTCAAAGGCAAAGAGGAGCTCATCGGCGACATCATCGCGCTGCTCCAGAGCCCGATCAAGAACGTGGTCAGCGGCCTTCAGGGCAGCGGCGCGCACAAGATCGCAGGCCTGGTCAAGGCTCTCGAGGCCCGCGCCAACTGAACAGACCAAACGCGTTACGCACAGTCCGCTTCCCCGAACAACAAGTAACAAACCCGAACAATGGCAGACATCAAATCCCTGGGCGATCAGCTGGTAGCCCTCACCGTGAAAGAGGTGAACGAACTCGCCCAGTACCTGAAGGACGAATACAAGATCGAACCGGCAGCAGCTGCCGTGGCCGTGGCCGCTGGCCCCGCCGCTGGTGGTGGAGCCGCTGCTGAAGAGAAGACCAGCTTCGACGTGATCCTGAAGAACGGCGGCGCCAACAAGCTGGCCGTGGTGAAACTGGTGAAGGAACTCACCGGTCTCGGACTGAAGGAAGCGAAGGACCTCGTTGACGGTGCTCCGAAGCCGCTGAAGGAAGGTGTGTCCAAGGCGGACGCCGAGAACCTGAAGCAGCAACTGACGGAAGCCGGCGCCGAAGTTGAGGTTAAGTAAGACCGACCTCGCGCCTGCATCACAGCAGCACGGAAAGGCCCCAAGGCGGGCCTTTCCGGCTGTGCTGTGATCGCTGCATTTTACGGGCATCCTCGCCCACCATCGTGGCGCACTGATCCAGCGCACCGATGCTCCCGGACAAGTCGGATCGAATCTCAGGTCGTCTTCCGTTCCCTACATACGCACACATGGCCCAGGCGAAGACCAGCTCCAAGCGCAACAAACGCATCGATTTCGGCTCCAGTGCCCTGTCGATCGATTACCCCGATTTCCTCGATATCCAGCTCAAGAGCTTCGAGGAGTTCTTCCAGATCGACACCCTGCCCGAACACCGGGAGAAGGAGGGTCTCTTCAAAGTATTCTCCGAGAACTTCCCCATCACGGATACCCGCAACCAGTTCGTACTGGAGTTCCTGGACTATTTCATCGACCCCCCGCGCTACAGCATTGATGAGTGCATCGAGCGCGGATTGACCTACAGCGTGCCCCTCAAGGCCAAGCTGAAACTGTATTGCACCGACCCGGAGCACGAAGATTTCGAGACCATTGTGCAGGACGTGTACCTGGGGCAGATCCCCTACATGACCCCAAAAGGCTCGTTCGTTGTGAACGGCGCCGAGCGCGTGGTCGTGAGCCAGCTGCACCGCAGCCCCGGCGTGTTCTTCGGCCAAAGCCGCCACGCCAACGGCACCAAGCTGTACAGCGCCCGTGTCATCCCCTTCAAGGGTTCGTGGATCGAGTTCGCCACGGACATCAACGGGGTGATGTACGCCTATATCGACCGTAAGAAAAAGTTGCCCGTGACCACGCTGCTGCGTGCCATCGGGTTCGAAAGTGACAAGGACATTCTCTCCATCTTCGACTTGGCGGACGAAGTGAAGGTGACCAAGGCCAACATGAAGGAGGCCGTGGGCCGTCGCCTTGCCGCCCGTGTGCTTAAGACCTGGGTGGAGGACTTCGTGGACGAGGATACCGGCGAAGTGGTGAGCATCGAGCGTAACGAGGTGCTGATCGACCGCGAGACCGTGATCGAGGAGTTCCATGTGGACCAGATCGTGGAAAGCGGTGCGAAGACCATCATCCTGCACAAGCAGGGTATCAACGCTGCCGACTACGCCCTCATTTACAATACGCTGCAGAAGGATACCTCCAACTCCGAGAAGGAGGCCGTGGAGGTGATCTACCGACAGCTTCGCAACGCCGAACCGCCCGATCTGGAGACGGCCCGCGGTGTGATCGACAAGCTCTTCTTCAGCGAGCAGCGCTACGACCTCGGCGAAGTGGGCCGCTACCGCATCAACAAGAAGTTGGGCCTGCAGAGCGAGCTCAGCGTGCGTGTGCTCACCAAGGAGGACATCATCTTCATCATCAAGTACCTGATCGAACTGGTGAACTCGAAGGCCGATGTGGACGACATCGACCACTTGAGCAACCGTCGTGTACGTACCGTGGGCGAGCAGCTCCACAGCCAGTTCGGCGTGGGTCTGGCCCGTATGGCCCGCACCATCCGCGAGCGCATGAACGTGCGCGATAACGAGGTGTTCACGCCCACTGACCTGATCAATGCAAAGACCCTGAGCTCGGTGATCAACTCGTTCTTCGGAACGAACCAGTTGAGCCAGTTCATGGACCAGACCAACCCGCTGAGCGAGATCACCCACAAGCGCCGTATGTCGGCCCTTGGACCCGGTGGTCTAAGCCGTGAGCGTGCTGGTTTCGAGGTACGTGACGTGCACTACACGCACTACGGCCGCCTGTGCACCATTGAGACGCCGGAAGGACCGAACATCGGTCTGATCAGCTCGCTCTGCGTGTACTCCAAGATCAACAACCTCGGCTTCATCGAGACCCCGTACCGCAAAGTAGTGGACGGTAAGGTGGACGTGAAGGCCGACGTGACCTACCTGAGCGCCGAAGAAGAGGACAACCTGATGATCGCCCAGGCCAACGCTCAGGTGAACGAGAAGGGTGAGTTCACCGGCAACCGTGTGAAAGCGCGTTTGATGGGCGACTTCCCAGTGGTGGAGCCCAAAGAGCTGCACCTGATGGACGTGGGACCAAACCAGATCGCATCCATTGCGGCCTCGCTGATCCCCTTCCTGGAGCACAATGACGCCAACCGTGCGCTGATGGGCTCGAACATGATGCGTCAGGCCGTGCCGCTGCTGCGCCCCGAGGCGCCGTTCGTGGGCACCGGCCTGGAAGAGCTCGTGGCCCGCGACAGCCGTGTGCTGCTTGTGGCCGAGGGCGATGGTGTTGTAAAATCGGTTGACAGCGATCGCATCATCATCGAGTACAAGCGTTCCGACGAGGACCGCATTGTGAGCTTCGATGGCGATGACAAGGAATACCGCCTCACCAAATTCCTGAAGACCAACCAGAGCACCTGCATGAACCTGCGCCCGATCGTGCGCAAGGGCGAGAAGGTGACCAAGGGCCAGACGCTTTGCGAAGGCTACGGCACGCAGGATGGTGAGCTGGCCATTGGCCGCAACCTGCAGGTGGCCTTCATGCCTTGGAAGGGGTACAACTTCGAGGATGCCATCGTGATCAGCGAGCGCGTGGCCTCGGAGGACATCTTCACCTCCATCCACATCGATGAGTACATCATGGAGGT
>JAEUSY010000004.1 GCA_016788295.1 Flavobacteriales bacterium | reverse complement strand
TGCTGTTGACCTGTTCGCACAACTCGGTGGCACACCTCAAGCCAGTGGTGCCTGGAGCGGTCCAAGCCCTGTGGTCGGTGGCAACTACGACCCCGCGACGATGAACCCCGGCGTGTACACCTACACGGTGGCCGGTGTGACACCCTGCGTCAGTTCCAGTGCAACGGTGACCGTGACGGAGAACGCTGGCACGAACGCTGGTACGAACGGTTCAGTCACCGTGTGCGATGGTGGTGCTGCTGTTGATCTGTTCGCACAGCTTGGCGGTGCTCCTCAGGCAGGCGGAACATGGAGCGGTCCAAGCGCTGTGGTCGGTGGCAACTACGATCCCTCGACGATGGCCCCTGGCGTTTACACCTACACTGTCACGGGTGTTGCTCCGTGTGTTGACGCAAGCGCTACCGTTACAGTGGCAGAGGAGCAACCTGTTAGCAGTGGCATCTCAGCACAGGTCGCTCTTTGTAACAGTTCAGCACCGATCGATCTTTTCCTTGAACTCGGTGGAACGCCGGATGCAGGAGGTACGTGGTCTGGCCCGAATGGACCCCTTCCCAGTGGCATTTTCGATCCAGCAGTGAACACCTCTGGCACCTACTTCTACACGGTGGCAGGTACGGTTTGTCCGGCATCCACATCGCAGGTGGATGTCGATGTTCAATCATCCGGAAACGCGGGATTGGATAATGCAGTGGCCTTGTGCAGTACAGGTGGTGCCGTTCAGATGAACGACCTCTTGTTGGGCACGCCAGATGCTGGTGGTGTCTGGCAGGATGCGAGCGGTAACCCTGTGTCGGCCACCTTCGATCCGTTGACCCAATCAGCGGGTAATTACTCGTACATCGTTGCCGGAAGTGCATTGTGCCCTGGCGATACGGCCACACTTGCGTTGACCGTGAACCTGGCCCCACTGGCAGGCACCAACGGTTCCCTGACCCTGTGTGCAAATTCGGCTGCGACATCATTGTTCGATGGGCTTGGTGGCACATTGGATGCCGGTGGTGTATGGACCGCTCCGGATGGATCCGTGCATGCCACTGTTATTGATCCGCTCGTTGATGCTCCCGGTAACTACACCTACACTGTGATAGGTAGCGCACCGTGTGCTGATGCTTCAGCCACGGTCGCCGTTACCATCAATCCGCTGCCCTATGCCGGCGAGGATGGCGCCGCCGCGTATTGCTCCGATGGGGTATCGGTCTCGTTATTGTCCGTGCTGGGTGGTGCTCCACAACCACAGGGCATTTGGACCGGACCCGGTGGTGTTCTCTCCAATGGGCAATTCGCACCCGCCACCAGTACGCCAGGTGTGTACGTCTACACCGTGACCGGTGCGTTGCCTTGTGGTTCGGACCAGGCACAGGTGACCATCAGTGTGACCCAAGCCTCTAATGCCGGTACCGGGGCCGCCATCAGCTTGTGCGCTCAGGGTGATCCGGTCGATCTGTTCACCGTGCTGGGTGGTACGCCTCAAGTTGATGGCACTTGGACCGGTCCGAACGGAGCCCCCTTCAATGGCTCGTTCGATCCGGCTACTGATATCCCCGGTGACTACACCTATTCTGTTGCGGCCTTTGCACCTTGCGCTACGGCAACTGCGGTGGTGCAGGTCGGTGTGGTCCCTCCGCCGGTGGCCAACATCGATGTGGTCAGCAATGGATCATGTGCCCCTGCGACGGTGGTTCTCTCTCATGTATACACTGGACCAGGTAGCTGCACATGGATCTTGGGCAATGGCACCGTGCTTCAGGATTGCGCGCCGGTGACCGCTGTGTATGACGACCCCGGCAGCTATGACGTTACGCTGATCATCGATGCCGGTAACGGTTGTGGTGCCGATACCCTCACCATTGAGGACTTGGTCACCGTGTACGCTCAACCAGAGGCCGACTTCCAACCTCTTCCAGGCCTTGTCAACACGCTGTATCCGGTCGTGTTCTTCGATAATCAGTCATCTGGCGCCATCTCTTACACGTGGTCCGTTGATGGGTCGGAAGTGGGGCAGGAGGAGGACCTGCGTTACACGTTCCCTGAGAACCTTGGCGCCAGCTATGATGTGTGCCTTTTCGCAGCAGCCTCAGCGAACTGCGTCGATAGCATTTGCCAAGTGATATCCGTGGATGATGGTATGGGTGTGTTCGTTCCCAACAGCTTCACACCGAACGGCGACGATATCAACGAGACCTTCCAGCCGGTGCTCCTGGGCATTGATCCGCGTTTCTTCAGCTTCATCATTTTCGATCGCTGGGGGCTTGAGGTCTTCAATACCTCCGAACCGGGCAAGGAATGGAATGGTCGCAACTTCGACGGAACGGAATGTCCCGTGGACGTTTACGTGTGGCGATTGATCACCAAGGACGCCTATTCGGGGGCCCGTATTGAGCGCTACGGACATGTGAACCTGGTGCGCTGAACCCCGCACGTTCGCTCGCCTATCTTTGGGCCTCTCCAGCACCGACCCCCTTGGCCGAGCGTCTCGTCATCATTCCGACATACAACGAGAAGGAGAACATCCGTGATATTGTCACGCATGTGCTTGGTCTCAAGCCAGAGTTCCATGTGCTGGTGGTCGATGATAATTCGCCCGACGGAACGGCCGACATCGTGAAGGATGTCCAGCGCGAAAGCCCTGGTCGTGTCCATCTGCTTGAGCGCGCGGGCAAACAGGGCTTGGGCACGGCGTACATCGCAGGCTTCAAGTGGGCGATCGTGCAGCAGTACGATTTCATCTTCGAGATGGACGCCGATTTCTCGCACGATCCCAATGATCTGGTGCGGCTCTACGAAGCTTGTGCCGTTCAGGGTGCCGACATGAGCGTTGGTTCACGTTACGTGAAGGGGGGGCATGTGAAGGATTGGTCATGGGACCGCGTGGTCATGAGCTATTGCGCTTCGCTCTATGTGCGTTCAGTGCTTTGGCTCGGCGTGCGCGATACCACGGCCGGTTTCGTGTGCTACCGCCGCCATGTGCTGGAGGCGCTTCCGCTGGACGATGTGAAGTTCGTGGGATACGCCTTCCAGATCGAAATGAAGTACCGCGTGAAATTGGCGGGGTACCGCATCATCGAGGTGCCCATCACGTTCGTTGATCGCCTGAAGGGCAACAGCAAGATGAGCATGGGGATCTTCCACGAGGCCTTCCTTGGGGTGATCAACATGCGATTACGGATAGCACGCATATGAACGATCTGATCATTCGAAACGCGATAGTGGTCAACGATGGCCGCGCAGTGCATGCCGATGTGGCCTTGCACAAAGGTGTGATTGAACGGGTGGCCACCGAAGGCATCGGTGGTATGCCCGCTCGGGAGGAGTTCGATGCCAAGGGACTTCACCTGTTGCCTGGCGTGATCGATGACCAGGTGCATTTCCGTGAGCCGGGCCTTACACACAAGGAGGATATTGCCCGCGCGAGCATTGCCGCAGTGGCCGGTGGGGTCACGAGCTACATGGAGATGCCGAACACGGTGCCTCCCGCACTGACGCAGGAACTGTTGCAGGCGAAGTACGATCGGGCGGCAGCCTGCAGTGTGGCCAACTATTCGTTCTACATGGGTGTGGGTAGTGCGAACATCGATGAGCTGTTGCGCACCGATCCCCGCACGGTCTGCGGATTGAAGGCCTTCCTGGGAAGCAGCACCGGCGACATGGTGATCACCGACGAGCATGTGCTCGATGAGGTGTTCAGCAAGGCGCACATGTTGCTTGCCGTGCATGCGGAGGATGATCCCATGATCAAGCAGGAAATGGAACGCGCCGTTGCCCGCTATGGGGCCGACATTCCCATGGAGGAGCACCCCAGGATACGTAGTGCCGAGGCCTGCTTCAAGTCGAGCAGTGCTGCAATTGAGCGTGCCAGGCATTTCGGAACGCGCTTGCATGTGCTGCATATCAGCACGGCTAAAGAGATCGAACTGTTCGAGCCCGGTCCGTTGGAAGGTAAGCGGATAACTGCCGAGGCCTGTGTACACCACTTGTGGTTCACCGATGCGGACTACGCCAACAAGGGTGCACTGATCAAGTGGAACCCGGCGGTGAAGACCGCTGCGGACCGTGAGGCCATTCGACAAGCCGTGAACGAAGGGCGCATTGATGTGGTGGCCACGGACCATGCCCCGCATACCCTCGAGGAAAAGGCCCGTCCCTATGCGCAGTGCCCCTCAGGTGCTCCACTCGTGCAGCATTCCTTGGTGGCCATGTTGGAACTCGTACGGCAAGGGGTGTTCTCGCTGGAACAGGTGGTGGAGAAAATGTGCCACGCACCGGCACGCCTGTTCGACATGGACCGTCGCGGCTACATCCGCGAAGGCCACTACGCCGATCTGGTGCTGGTGGACCTCAACGCTCCTTGGAAAGTGACGAAGAACAACCTGCTCTACAAGTGTGGTTGGTCGCCATTGGAAGGAGAGACCTTCCATGCACGTGTGGCGCGCACCTGGGTGAACGGCTGCCTGGTGTACAATGGCTCTGCTGTCGATACCTCCGTGCGCGGCGAACGGCTGCTCTTTGCACGATGATCTTCCGCACGCTCCTGTTCAGCTTGTTGTTGGTTGCCTGTGCGCAGGAGGCGGGTCTGCCCGAAGGTGTATTGGGACGTGAAGCGTTCACCGCAGTTTTGACCGACCTGCAACTGATCGAGGCGCGCATGAACCACGAACTGGTGGTGCAACCGCGTGATCATGTGCCCATGAACGCCTACTACGAAGAGGTGTTCAAGCAGCGGGGCATCACCCGTGAGCAGTTCACCCGGAGCTTCGATCACTACGCCCAAGACCCCGAGCTGCTGAAGGCCATCTACGAGGATGTGATCACTGAGCTCGGGCGCCGCAAGGATGAGCGGCTCAGCATGCCGCAGAGGCCCTGACGAAAGCGGCCACATTGGCCACGGCCTGCTCTGCCGTACGGAAGGCGATGCCCGCCCTCTGAGCCTTGGAGGCGTCGTAGCTCTTTTGTGAAAGCGCCGTGTGCACCGTGCTCCGTGTAACGAAGGCCCGACCTCCGAACAGCGTTGTTCGGATGCGTTCGGCGCGCCAGGCCAACTGCAGGGCCCAGGCAGGTAAGGGATACGAAGGTTCCGGTCTGCCAAAGGCCTTGGCCAGCAGCCCGAAAAGCTCCTTGTAGCCCAGGTTCTCGCCAGCCAGGATGTAGCGTTCGCCGCTTGCTCCTTGCTCCATCAATGTCACCATGGCCGAGGCCACGTCCCGTGCATCCACCACCGCATTGGAACCTGCCGGAAAAAAGCGTGTGCCTTTGGCCAGTCGTTCCACCAAGGTCATGGAGCTGCGGCCGGGGATCCCCGGGCCAAGTACCACGCAGGGGTTCACCATTACGGCATCCAGGCCTTCAGCAATGCCGCGCACCACCTCCATTTCCGCCTCGTACTTGCTCAGCGCATAGGTCGAGGTGTTGCCATCCGCCTGCCACTGCAGCCCTTCATGCCGGGGCTCTCCCTTGCGGCCTTCACCAATGGAGGCCACCGAGCTCACGTGGCACAACCGGCGTACCCCGGCTACTAAAGCAGCGTTCACCACATTGGCCGTGCCTTCCACGTTCACCTTCTGCATGTGGCGTGCATCGCGTGGGTCGAAGGAGACCATGGCCGCGGCGTGATAAACGTGGGTAACACCCACCATGGCATCAGCGAGCGAAGGCATGTCCAGGATATCGCCAGGCACCCAGTGGATGTGTTCCAGCAAGGTCTTGGCATCGGGCCGGTAGTGGGTGAAGATGCGTTCCACAACGGAAACATCCGTGCCCGGACGTTGAAGCGCCCTTACGGAACGCCCGGTCGCGGCCAGCTCAAGGAGCACATGCGCGCCCACGATCCCTGTGCCTCCGGTCACCAGTTCCATGTGGGCGCAAGTTAGCCCCGGCCGCAGCAAGGCCCGGTTATCTTTGGCGCCGCCGCTCCGGCAGGGTGGCGATCGTACACATGGCGAACGGTTTCATCGACGAATTGCGCTGGCGCGGATTGCTGCAGGACAGCATGCCCGGCGTTGAGGAGCATCTGGCGAAGGGTCCCCAGAAGGGCTACATCGGCTTCGACCCCACGGCCGATTCCCTGCATGTGGGGAATCTCGTGCAGATCATGCTCCTGGTGCATTTCCAGCGTGCTGGCCACAAGCCCGTGGCCCTGGTGGGTGGTGCCACCGGCATGGTGGGCGACCCCAGCGGGAAGAGCAGTGAGCGCAATCTGCTCGATGAGGCCACCCTACTTCACAATGTGGCCTGCATCAAGGCGCAATTGGAGCGCTTCCTCGATTTCAACGACCCGGTGAACCCTGCCGAACTGGTGAACAACTACGACTGGTTCAAGGACATGGGTTTCCTGCAGTTCATTCGCGATGTGGGCAAGCACATCACGGTGAACTACATGATGGCCAAGGACTCCGTGAAGAAGCGATTGGAGACGGGCATCTCGTTCACCGAATTCAGCTACCAGCTGGTGCAGGGTTACGACTACTACTGGCTCTGGAAGAACAAAGGGTGCAGTGTGCAGATGGGTGGCAGCGACCAGTGGGGCAATATCACCACGGGGTCCGAGCTGATCCGACGCATGGGTGCCGGCGATGCGTTCGCCATTACCAGCCCGCTGCTCACCAAGGCCGATGGCAGCAAGTTCGGCAAGAGCGAAGGCGGTAACATCTGGCTAGATCCCAAGCGCACTTCACCGTATAAATTCTACCAGTTCTGGTTGAAAAGCAGGGATGATGATGCCCCACGCTTCATCCGCATTTTCAGCACACGTGGGCAGGAGGAGCTGGATGCGTTGATCGCTGCGCACAATGCAGATCCAGGTAAGCGCCAGCTGCAGAAGGAATTGGCCGCCGACATCACCCGGCGCGTGCATGGCGAGGAGGAACTAAAGGGTGCGCTGGCGGCTACGGAGATCCTGTTCGGCAATGCGACGACGGAAGCGTTGGCCGGCCTTACCGAGCAGCAATGGCTCGATCTGTTCGATGGTGTGCCTCAGGCCGATGTTCCGCGCGAACAGATAAGTGCCGGCATACCCATCGCCGAGCTGCTCGCTTGGGAGAACAAGTTGCTGCCTTCAAAAGGTGAGGCGCGTCGTGCGTTGAAAGAAGGTAGTATCGCTGTGAATAAAGTGAAGGTGGGCGAGGACCATGTGGTGGGTGCGTCAGACCTGCTGAGCGGTCGGTTCATCCTGCTGCAACGCGGCAAGAAGAACTACTACTTGGTAAAGGCCGTGTAGGTCACATCTCCACCAGCAGATTGCATCCCCGCTGGTCGCTGTTATCGAAACGGCCCAGCACCTCGAAGGAACCATCCGCGTTCAGGCGGCCCAGGTCCTGTGTGGCGATGAACGGGCAGCTGGCCACATTGGCCAGATCGAACACATCAATACCGCCGGTGCGGCCCGGTCCCGGGTAGTTGAAGGGGTCGTTGGTGTCGCGCAGCCTGATGCGCATCCATGGCGGGCAGCGATAGGCCCCATTCCCCATGCTCCATGCTTGCGAGAGCAGTTCGGTCATGCCGTATTCGCTGTGAATGGCGGGTACACCGAACGCCGCTTTCAGGATGCGGTGCAGTTCCTCGCGCACGATCTCGGGCCTCCGTCCCTTCATGCCACCGGTCTCCATGATGGCGGTATGGCGCAGTGGCATCGGGTGCTTTTCGGCCATGTCCAACAGTGCGAACGGAACGCCGAGCAGCAGTGTCCGCTTGCCCTCCTGCTCCGATCGGCGAAGCGCGCTGGCAAGGGCATCGTGGTCGTGCAGGTAGGTGCCGCTCAGCGGATCGCCACTGGCGCGGATCAGGTGTTCCGCCATGTACACCAATGAACTGCCGCTGCGTTCGAGGTAGGCCGGTAACAGGGCAAGGATGCGCCACGATGAGGGTTCGCCGTAGACCGCGCGGAACGAGGTCATGAACGATCGCACATACAGCTCAGGCCAGGGCACATGGTGCGTGCTGGTGACCGGTCCGGTGGTGCCGCTGCTGGTAAAGAGAAGGCGGCTTTCCAGCCCTTCAAGCAGGATGCGGTGGTTCCTGAAAAGGCTTATAGGCAGGGCGGGAATGGCGTTCGCGTCCGTTACTGCGCCCGGGTCGGTCCGCAGGGCTTCGAGGTAGGCCCTGTAGACCGGGTTATGCCGGGCGTGCAGATGAAATAGTTCGAGCGCCAGTGCGTTGAAGGCTTCCGGGCCGTCCACGGCGAATGGGCGGTCCAGCAATTCTGCTGGCAAGGGTGGCGCGGTGAAGGACATTCAGGCCCCGGAAGGGATTACCTTTGGAACAATGGAAAGGATACGTTCGAGCTGGGCAAAAGTACCCCTGTTGGCGGCAGCCATGGGGGTGTTGATGGCCGGATGCCTGCGCACCGAGGAGTTTCCCGTTGAACCTGCGATCACCTTCCGTTCCTTCGAACTTTTCGGCGATTCGGCATCCTTGGTGATCCGCTTCACCGATGGAGATGGTGACGTGGGCCTGAACCCTGCGGATACATTCCCCCCGTACCAGCCGGGAGGCCCTAACTATAGCAACCTACGTATCGAGTACCAGGAACTGCGCAATGGTGTGTGGACCACCGTCACCTTTCCCCAGCCGCTGGAGTACAGGGTGCCCAACCTGACCCCCGCCGGCCAGAACAAGGCCTTGGAAGGGGAGATCGCGATCGCCCTTTCGCCCTTCTCCCTCTACCACTACGACACCTACGATACAGTGCGCTACAAAGTGCAGTTGTTGGACCGTGCGCTCCACGTAAGTAACCAGGTGGAGACCACGCCGATCGAACTTCCTTGATCGGCTCAGGCCTCGTTCATCAACGCTTCCGATACGTTGATCAGGTGGTCACCCACCTTTTCGCAGCTGGAGAACAGGTCGTTGTACACCAGGCCGCTCTTTACGTTGTAATCGCCGGTCTCTATGCTCTTCAGGTGCCAGCGCCTAAGTTGATCGCGCTTGTGGTTGATGCGCTGTTCGGCTTCTACCGCCTCGTCCAGTTGGATCAGGTCGGTGTCCACATCGAGATTTCGGTTCATCACTGCGAACGCCTGTTCCAATAGGTCCAACATATCCATCAAATGTTCGCGTTGTTCCGGGGTGAACCACAACCGGTCATCAAGCTTGCGCTCCATGGCCTTGCTCATCTGGAAGAAGATGTCGCCCACGCGCTCCAGGTCACCAATGATGCCGAGCATGCCCTGGATCTTGGCCGAGATCTCTTCATTGCGCACTTCCGTACTGGTCTTGGTGAGGTACTTGCTCACCTCCACTTCGATCCGATCGGTGATCTGCTCATACTTCGCAATACGGTCCATGAGCGCATCGCGTCTGCGCTGGTCCTTGGCGGTAAGTAATTCGCGCACCATCTGGAGCATCTCATGGGTCAGGCGCCCGAACTTGGCGATCTCCTTTCGGGCCTCGAGCAAAGAGACCTCGGGTGATAGTGGGATATCGCCTTCCAAGTATTCCAGCCGGTACTCCTCGTCCACCTCGCTTTTTGCCGGCACCATCCATGTGACCATGCGTTCCAGTAATGGAATGAAGCCGATCAGTAAGAGGGTGTTCGCGATGTTGAACGAGATATGCAGTAGCGTAAGCGCCCATTTAATATGTTCAGGACTATTGTAGGGAGAGCCACCGAACACCGGGGTGACCACGCGATCGATGAGGCGCAGATACGGGTGGAAGAGGAGCAATGCCCACGCGACCCCGATCAGATTGAACAGCAGGTGTGAACGCGCCGCGCGTTTGGCCCACACATTGGCCACCAGTGCTGCTATGTTCGCCGTGAGCGTGGTACCTATGTTCTCGCCCAACACCAAGGCTGCTGCCATGTCGTAGCCGATCGTGCCATTCTCGCAGAGCACCAAGGTGAGCGCGATGGAAGCGCTGGAACTCTGGATCACCATGGTAAGCGCCGTGCCCACCAGCACGAACAACACCACCGAGAACATCCCCATGTCGCTGATGCCCTGCAGGAATTCAAGTGCCTGTGCCGATGGACGCGGCATGGTCTGTTTCATGAATTCGAGGCCGAGGAACAACAGCGCCGTGCCGATGAGGAACTCGGCCCAGGCCTTGGCCCGGTCGGTGCGCAGGAACAAGAGCGGAAAGGCCAGGCCAATGATCGGAATGGCCAGCTTGGTGATGCTCAGATCGGTGAACACGGCCCAGCTGAACAATACTGCCTTCACCGTGGTGCCGATGTTGGCGCCCATGATCACACTGATGGCCTGCCGAACCTTCAGCAGGCCGGCGTTCACGAAGCTCACCACCATTACGGTGGATGCACTGGAACTTTGGATCACCGTGGTGCTTACAGCGCCCGTAAGCACGCCCATGAACCGGTTGGAGGTCATGGCGCGCAACACGGTGCGCATGCGACCGCCCGCCACCTTCTGCAGGCCTTCGCTGGTCACCTTCATTCCATAGATGAAGAGGCCTAACGAGCCCGCCAACGTGAGGAATTCAAGGAGACCGAAACGCATGCTTGACAATGGCGTGCGAAGGTATTGTGTGCGTGTTTCCTCAATGTTACCGTATCTGCAGAATGTCATTCAAGATCGAAATGCCCTGCTCTGCTGGGTGTGCCCGGCTAACTTTGGCCACATGGATGGGCCGTGGCCCAGTGATCCGATCGAGCAAATGCCTCAATTATCCACCCGTCAGGTATCGGCGCTCACCGCGTTGGTCATTGGCATTGGGGGGGGCATTCTGGTGGGCATGGGCGTTTCGGTCATCAATGGCCCGCTCGGTATCTGGGTGCCTTTCCTTACGGCCCTGGTCCTTTTCGGCATGGCTTACGGGGTGTTCGCGTTCGCCATCGATCGCTTCGTACATAGCCGGATCAAGGTGCTGTACCGCACCGTGCATCACTTGAAGCGCTCACGGATCGGTGCGGAGAACGTGCTGCCCGAGGGCGATGTGATCGAGCGGGTGAACATGGAAGTGCGCGAATGGGCCAGTGAACGGCGCAGCGAGATAAAGGACCTGGAGGAAAGGGAGAAGTTCCGCCGCGAGTTCATCGGCAACCTGGCCCACGAGCTGAAGACCCCGATCTTCAACATCCAAGGCTATATCCTCACGCTCCTCGAAGGTGGTCTGGAGGATGAAAAGGTGAACCGCGATTTCCTCAACCGTGCGTCGAACGGTGTGGACCGCCTGATGAAGATCGTGGAGGACCTGGACATGATCACCAAGCTGGAGAGCGGTGTCATGGACCTTCGGATGGTCAATACGGACCTGCACGTGCTGGTGGATGAGGCCATTCGCGAACTGGAGATGCAGGCCCGCGAGCGCGGTGTAACGCTGCGCAACGAGATCCCGGAGGAGACCATGGTAATGGCCGACAAGGGCCGGTCACTTCAGGTGTTCACCAACCTGCTGAACAACGCGATCAATTACGGTAGGTCTTCCGGCACGTGCACTGTGCGTTGCTATCCCTTGGGTGATCAAGTGCTGTTGGAGGTGATGGACGATGGCATAGGCATCAGCGAAGAACACCTGCCACGCTTGTTCGAGCGCTTTTACCGGGTGGGCAAGAGCCGCGCAAGGAACGAAGGCGGTTCGGGCCTTGGTCTGGCCATCGTCAAGCACATCATCGAGGCGCACGGACAGACCATCAGTGTGAAGAGCCGCGAAGGGGAGGGCACCACCTTCAGCTTCACCCTGCAGAAGGGTGATTAACGTTTGGTGCGCGCAGCCTCGTCATAGAGCTGCACTTCCTTTTCGTTGTTGATGCTGATCCGCGGGATGTCATCGAACACGGTGACCTTGCCGGTGACGCAGACGCGCTTGTTCACGAAGTACACTTCCGGATCGTAGCTGAAGTTCGGTCCGTTGTATTCCCAGATCGTCGCATAGAAATCCTGGTGCGGATGCATGCGGTCGAAATTGAGGTAGATGGCCTTCGCCTTCGCGGTCTTGCGTGTGCTTACCACGGTGCCGCACACCGTCACGGTCTTGCCGATGTGGTACTTGGCCTGCACGGTGTTGAACATGCCGTTGGGCAAGGGCGCGGGCATGGGCTCCGCCTCACCGAAGAAGGGGTCGCCTTCGGCATACCAGGCCTTTGGTTCGCGCATGGCCTCTATACGGGCTTCGAGCTCATCGTCCAGAGCAGGGAACAGGTCCAGGCCGGACAAGGCCTCCACACTGTCCACCGAAACTGCATAGCTCACCGGCGGATATTCGTTGGTGCCGTTGCGCATCACGAACCCGATGGCCTTCGGTTCCGGCCCGTCCAGGTCGGCGATCACTTTCCAGAAGTACTCCGGAATGCTCACTTCGTTCTTGCGGTCGGCCTTCTGTAGTGTCGGCAACCCATCGCGCAGCACCGGGCCCGTCACCACGAAGACCCTGCGCTTGCTGAAGTTCACGTAGCGTCGGCCCCAATCCTCCAGCTCGGCCCAAGTTCCACGGTTAAGCTCGGGTAGCTGCGGACTGATGTTGCTGTAGTAGTACGTGGCCCGCAATGCATCCTGGTTCCAGCGCATGTCCGCGCTCGGCACCAAGTGCCCCCGGTCGTAACCGCTGTTCCAATAGTCGGCCGTTACTGCAGTGCCTGTGCGCACCAAGGGGTCTGGGAGAAAGGAGTCGATGCGCGCCAGGTTTCCTTTGATCAGGTCCGGCGCAGCAATGTGTGCCACCCACTTGGGTTGCTCGTGCTTTTCGCTGTACACCAGCATGTGTCCCGGATGCACCACCACTTCCTCACCGGCCTGTAGTTTGGGAAGACCCATGCGCTGAATATCCCGCCGAATGATGGCCAGCTTCGTTGAATCCATGCGGGCCACCAAGGCTTCGTCCTGCTGTTGCACCTTCTGGCGCATCAGTTCAAGGTCGTGTAGCTGACGGTCGAGGTCCACTTGGGCCTTGATCGAAGTGCCATGAATACCGGACAGGAGCAGGACGAGGAGTACGAATTGACGCATGACGAGCGAAGGTAGCAGGCTCCGGTCAGTGGAGCATGTCCGCCAGTTCCTTCAAAGCCCGTTCCAGACCGGTATTGGATCGGGGCGCCGTCGTGTGGAACGTTCCGATGGCCTTGTCCAACGCGGCTTGCAGGTCGATGGTTTCCTGTGACTGTACGATGAAGCGTCCAGTTCTCGCATGCAAGCGGCCGAGGTATTCCTGTTCCGCTTGGCCGGGTGTCGGTATGATCAGTGCTGTTCGGCCCAAGGCATCAAGGTCCATCAATGTGGTGTAGCCGCTGCGCGAAACGATGAGGTCCGCCGCGCTCAAGATGCCCACCAGTTCGGCGGAAGCCAGATGCGGCACACGCTTTACCCTGCCCACCTGGTCAGGCTCAGTGCTGCCGGGCAGCCCGCGCACCAGCAAATGGTCACCGGGGATGGACGGCAGGAGTGCCATCAGGCGGTTCTCCAGTATGGTGCGCTGGGGCTCGGGACCGCTTATCACGGCCACGATCCTGTATGGTCCGGCTTTATGCGCTGTTGCCTCGAAGCGGCTCAACGTGCCTATGTACCGTGCGTTTGCCGGAAGGTCATGTCCATGCGAAAGCTCTCCTGCAAGCCCCGGTGCTTCGGGTTCATCCATCACCCAACAGCGGTCGAAACGGTTGATGTGGTGGATGTTCAGTTTGCGGAGCAACGGTTGTGCCGCCGGTGTGAAGGGGAAAACCTGGTGGGTGATCAGGATGCTGGGTACTTCCGCGCTGCGTACCCCGAAGCGTTGGTCGCTGATCACAGCGTCCAACCGCAGGTCCTTGCGGAGCCGTTCGAAATGCCGCCGCTCCCGATGGATGCTGTGGACCATGGCCGGGAATTGGGCCGCCATGCTCCATAACTGGCTCTTGCCATCGCCGTAGCGAATGTGAACGCCGGGCAACCGCACATGCTCCAGTTCGGGGAACTCGGCCTGAAGCAAGGCCAGTGGTCGGACATCGGCGGCCATGATGGGCGTGGCGCCATGGTGCACCAATGCGCGGATGATCGGAACGCACCGTGCCGCATGGCCCAGTCCCCAATCGAGCGGGGCCACCAGTATGCGCGCGCCATTGAACATGTCACAAAGGTCTTGGTCCCTGTGTTATGGCAAGATGAAGGTTCTCACAGCTTCAGTGAATTTCTTCACCAAGGCAACGGCCTAATTTCGCACGCTGGCCAAGCCGCACAATACATGGGAAAGAACAAACTGGCGCGTTTCGCCGAGAACCTCACCTTCGAACATGTGCTCCAGCCCACGTTCGATCAGTTGGTGAATGAAGGTCTTGCGCAACGTGGTCGATGGAACGAACTGCTCTTCCGACGGGAAGCCCCGTTGGTGTTGGAGCTGGGTTGTGGGGGAGGTGAGTACACTGTTGGCCTGGCCCGCATGAACCCCGCCCGCAATTACCTCGGTGTGGATATCAAGGGCGCCCGGTTGTGGCGTGGAGCGCGCATGGCCAAGGAGGAGGGACTTACGAATGTCGGTTTCCTGCGCACCCACGTGGATCATTTGCTGAAGTGCTTCGGGCCGCAGGAGGTGGACGAGATCTGGCTCACTTTCAGCGACCCGCAGCTCGGAAAGCCACGCAAGCGCCTCACCAGCCCGCTCTTCCTGGTCCGCTACAAGGAGGTGCTGAAGCCAGGCGGTGTGGTCCACCTGAAGACCGACAGCCCCGAACTGTTCGAGTACACGCTGGAGATGATCGCGGAGCACAAGCTGCCCACCTTCGAGCAGAGCGCCAATGTGTACGCCGACCTGGTGAAGCGTGTATCGCCCGAAGAACAGGCCGTGCTGAACATCCGCACCTATTACGAGAGCATGTGGCTCGAGGAGGGCCGTACGATCCATTACGTGCGTTTCGGGGTGCTTTGAAGGGGCGGTCGATCTTTTCCTGACCATGGCCGAACGCACCAATACGAAGAACACGGCTCGCCTTCAGCGTGCGCCTCAACGCGATACGCCAGTGGAGAAGCGCGACTTCTTCGCCGATGTGATGGCCGTTGTGCGGCAGGTCCCCATTGGGCGCGTGACCAGCTACGGCGCCATAGCTCGTTACCTCGGTGCCGCGCGCAGCAGCCGGTTGGTGGGTTATTGCATGAACGGCAGCCACACCGTGAGGCCGAAGGTGCCCGCCCACCGTGTGGTGAACCGGGTCGGTATGCTCACGGGCAAGCATCATTTCGCCACTCCGGATCACATGCAGGAACTGCTCGAGGCGGAAGGCGTGAAGGTCAATAACGATCAAGTCGTTGAATTGGAGCGGCTGTTCTGGGACCCTTCAGTCGAGTTGAAGCTATAGGGACGGCCGGTGGTCCAGTAGGATTTCTCCGGGGGGGTGGTTACCTTCAGGGCATCAACATGGCCACCATGACCGTCCTGATCCTCCACGATGATGAGGATGCGACCATTGAGGTGCATCCCGCTCAGCGATTGGTGCGGCTTACATGGAAACAACCCTGTGCCGGTAATGCCTACAGGTGCATGCTCTTGCGACTGCTGGAGGTGGTGAAGGAGACCGGAGCGCGACTTTGGCTCAGCGATGGAAGAATGTCAGGCCAGATCATGCAGGACGATCAGTTGTGGACCATGGCCGAGTACACTCCCAAGGTGTTGCAGGCCGGCTTGGTGCGCATTGCCATTGTGGACAAGGAGGACCTGTCTGACAGGAATACCATTGAACGAATGGTGGATGCAACGCCCGGTGAGGCACCGTACGACATTGCGTTCTTCCAGGATCCTGCAATAGCACAGCTCTGGCTTATGGACCCGCAGCGCAACGCCACCAACGTGTATCGCTCTGCTGGCGGTCGCACCGGCTCTTGATAGGGCCGGCTAATATCAACGCTTCGTAGTACCACTTTGTGTCCAGTAAGCGAAGGGTTGAACTCTATGGGCGCGATGCCTGTTCTTTTCAGCCCCTTAAGGACCGCCAGCCCTAATTTCGCACTCCCTTTCAGCCGCCATGTCATTTTCCAAGGACGCCGTCCTCACTGCCCTTGCCCGCATCATTGAGCCCGACCTCAAGAAGGATATCGTGGCCCTCGACCTGGTGCGCGACATCAAGATCTCCGGCAACAGCGTTAGCGTGCATGTGGAGGTGAGCAATCCCGCCATGCACAGTCGCAAACGCATGGAAGAGGCCATCACCTTCAACCTGAAGCAGGCCTTGGGCCAGGACGTGGCCGTTATGGCCAATGTGACACCCCTGAGCGGCGAGCGGGGCAACTTGCGAAAAGTGCTTCCCGGTGTGAAACACATTGTGGCCATCGCCAGCGGTAAGGGTGGCGTGGGTAAGAGCACCATCACGGCCAACCTGGCTGCCGGCCTTGCGGCGCGTGGTCTCAAAGTGGGTCTGGTGGACGCCGACATCTATGGCCCCAGCATGCCCCTGATGTTCGACGTACTGCACGAGAAACCCGCCACGCGCGAGAAGGATGGTCGCCAGTGGATCGTCCCGGTGGAGAGCTACGGCGTGAAGCTGCTCAGCATCGGCTTCTTCGCCCAGACCGACCAGGCCATTGCATGGCGCGGACCCATGGCCACCAAGGCCTTGGAGCAGCTCATCAAGGATGCCGACTGGGGTGATCTGGATGTGTTGCTCGTGGACCTGCCGCCCGGCACCGGCGATATCCACTTGTCGCTGGTGCAGGCCGTGCCATTGACCGGAGCCATCATCGTTAGCACCCCCCAGAACGTAGCGCTGATCGATGCCCGCAAGGGCGTGGGACTGTTCCGGCTGCCCAGTGTGAACGTGCCCTTGCTCGGCATTGTGGAGAACATGGCCTGGTTCACGCCAGCCGAGCTGCCGGAGAACAAGTATTTCATCTTCGGCAAGGGCGGAGCACGTGCGTTGGCCGAGGAACTTCAAGTGCCTTTCCTGGCCGAGGTGCCGCTGGTGCAGAGCATCCGCGAAGCAGGCGATGTGGGCCGCCCGGCCGTGCTGCAAGGGGATACTCCGGCGGCGCGCGCTTTTGTTGAACTTTGTGGTGCATTCCAGCAGCGTTTGGCCGCTGTGGACCGCGCCGAGAGCATCACCGCTTGATCATGGACGAACAGGAGCTTCAACTCACCATCCAGCGCATTGAAGCCGCGCTGGAGGACCTGCGTCCCTTCCTGAACGCCGATGGTGGCGACATTTCCTTGGAGGAGGTCACCGCGGAAGGCATCGTTCGTGTGCGCATGCACGGGGCCTGCACCAGCTGCGCCATGAGCCCCATGACCATGAAGGCCGGCGTGGAGGAGGCCATCAAACGCGTGGCGCCGCAGATCAAGGCCGTGGAGGCTGTGAACTTGGGCGCGGTGGTATAAGCAGAACTCCCCTTGCAATGCGAGCGCTGCTAATACTACTGGTGGTCGTTTGCCTGGGGTTCTCGAACGCTCCGGATCAATGGGTGGGCAGGTATGAGCTCCGAAGAGGTTTCGATAATGATCGCTTAGAGCTAATGCCTGACGGGACTTTCTGGCTTTGGATAGGCAGCTGCACTTACAATAAAAGGCTGAAGGGTAAGTGGCAAGTCGATGCGGATACATTGAGGCTGGATATCGCATTCGTTAAGGAGCGTAGGGGTCGTTGGAAGCCTTACACCGGAGAGGATGGCATTGTATCGCACTTTCTGAAGGGGGTTCTTCGTGGGGATAGTCTAGACCTTAGGTGGATCCGGTCAAAGGGCTTTCATCCCGCGCATGCCTTGATGCGTGTGGATGAGGCAAATACCAGAAAATGGAGGCATTGAGCATGCTAGTGGAAGTTGACTTATTTCAAGAGCGGCGAACAGGCGTATCATGAGACATCCACTATGGATCTTCATGTCATTAGTGATATTGCAAAGCTCCGCGAGCGTTGCTCAAGAAGGCTGCGGGCTCTTTGACAAGGCGCTGTGCATTTCAGCACTGCCGGAGCGCGTTAAGGAGGAAGCCAAGTTGAAGGCCCGCACTTCACAATTGGAGGATTCGCTGCAGCTCTTGGCTTATCAGTATCAACGATATGTCATGCACTGTACACCGCATGGGCAATTTCTTGATTCCTCGGATGTTACGCGGATAACCGAAGAGATCAGGTCACTAGAGAGGGTGATTGAAGAGTATCAACAGCTCGCACAACAAGAACTGGTAGCCATGGAGGAAGCTTCAATGACCAAGCTGAACGGCATACTCCTGGTCCATTTGAAAGCCTATTGCGAGGCGAACGGACTGAGTGTCATGGTGGAGCGGGATGCGCTCATTCTTGGGCCGCCATGTGCCGACCACACGAATAATCTGTTGGAGTTCATGAAGAGGCGCTGAGCCTAGCCCCGTGCTACGCGTGCTCCAACTTATGTTCTCATTGAAGAATGTAGGAACATGAACCAAGAAGGGCATTCGGCTGTTCCCCAAGGACGAAGTGACCTGCATCACGGCCCTCCCGCCCCCCGCCCGTAACTTCGCGGCGCATTTTCCCCATGGAAACCCCTACACGGACCAAGACCGTTGAAGAACGGCGCAATGTGGTCATCCTCTTCGCTGGCGACAGTGGCGATGGCATCCAACTGACCGGCACGCAGTTCACCGACACCAATGCGCTGTTCGGCAACGATGTCAGCACCTTTCCCAACTTCCCCGCCGAGATACGGGCACCGCAGGGCACCATCGCTGGTGTGAGCGGCTACCAGCTCCATTTCGGTAGTACGGAGATATTCACCCCCGGCGACCAGAGCGATGTGCTGGTGGTGATGAACGCCGCTGCCCTCAAGGCCAACCTTGGCAAACTGAAAAAGGGGGGCATCATCATCGCCAACAGCGATGGTTTCGATGCGAAGAACCTGCGCCTGGCCGGTTACATCGATCAGCAGGACCCACTTACCGACGGCTCCTTGGCCAACTACACGGTGCACTCCGTGGACGTGACCAAGATGACCCGCAATGCTTTGGCGGACACCACGCTGGGCATGAAGGAGAAGGACCGCTGCAAGAACATGTTCGTGCTCGGCTTCATCAATTGGATGTTCAGCCGCAGCCTGGAGAACAGCGAGCATTTCCTGCAGACCAAGTTCAGCAAGAAGCCCGAGCTGCTCGAAGCCAACAAGAAGGCCTTGCTGGCCGGCTTCAATTACGGCGACACCAGCGAGACCTTCACCACGCGCTTCGATGTGAAGCCCGCCCCCCTTCCGAAGGGTACCTACCGGAGCATCACCGGCAATCAGGGTGTCGCATTGGGCCTGGTGGCCGGTGCACAAAAGGCCGGGCTGGACATGTTCTACGGCAGCTACCCGATAACGCCTGCCAGTGACATCCTGCACGAACTTGCACGCCACAAGAATTTCGGTGTGAAGACCTTCCAGGCGGAGGACGAGATCGCCGCGATCTGCTCGGCCATCGGTGCCAGTTATGGTGGTGCGCTCGGCGTTACAGCGAGCAGCGGCCCGGGTATCGCATTGAAAGGTGAAGCGATGGGCCTGGCCTTCATGCTGGAGCTTCCGCTGGTGATCGTGAACGTGCAGCGTGGTGGACCAAGCACTGGCCTGCCCACCAAAACAGAGCAGGCCGATCTGTTCCAAGCGGTGCATGGTCGCAATGGTGAGGCCCCGATCCCTGTGCTGGCCGCCAGCAGCCCCACCGACTGCTTCGAGATGGCCGTAGAGGCCGTACGTATCGCAGTGGAGCACATGACGCCCGTTATCCTGCTCACCGATGGCTACATCGCCAACGGCGCGGAGCCTTGGAGGTTTCCACAAGCGAATGAGCTGCCTGCGATAAAGCCGCCTTTCGCATCACCAAAGGCGATCGTTGACGGCGATAAGTTCCTGCCGTACAAGCGCGACGAGAAAGGTGTGCGCCCTTGGGCCGTTCCAGGCATGGCCGGTCTGCAGCACCGCATCGGCGGCATTGAAAAGGAGGATGGCACCGGCAACATCAGCTACGATCCGCTCAACCACGAAAAGATGGTGCGCCTGCGGGCCGAGAAGGTGCGCAAGGTGGTGGAGGATGTGCCCCCATTGGACCTGAGCAATGGTGTGGACAGCGGTGATCTGCTGATACTTGGCTGGGGAAGCACCTACGGCGCCATTAAGACCGCCGTGAACGAAATGTGCGCCGAAGGCAATTGTGTGGGCCACCTGCATTTGCGTTACCTGTTCCCCTTCCGTAAGGAGCTTGGGGATATCCTGAAACGCTATAAGCGTGTGCTGATCCCAGAGATGAACAGCGGCCAGTTGCGTCAACTGGTCCGCGCGGAGTTCCTCGTTGATGCCAAGGGCTTGAACAAGATCCAGGGCATGCCATTCACGTCGGCGGAGATCAAGGCCGCTGCAACCGAATTCCTGAAGCAATGACCACCGCGAACGAAGTGCTCAACGGCAACGCGGCACCTGCCAAGATCGATTATGCCAGCGACCAAGAGGTGCGTTGGTGCCCGGGATGCGGCGACTACAGTATCCTGAAGCAGGTGGAGACCGTGCTGAAGGAACAAGGCAAACCCAAGGAAGAGATCGTGTTCATCAGCGGCATCGGCTGCAGTTCACGTTTCCCGTACTACCTGGATACCTATGGCATGCACAGCATCCACGGCCGTGCGCCAGCCATCGTCAGCGGTCTGCGCGCCGTGCGTCCCGACCTGAGCGTGTGGATGATCACCGGTGATGGCGATTCGTTAAGCATCGGTGGCAACCACCTCATCCACCTGCTGCGCCGCAATGTGGATGTGAACGTGCTGCTCTTCAACAACGAGATCTACGGCCTCACCAAGGGGCAGTACTCACCCACCTCGCCCGAAGGCGCGGTGACCAAGAGCACGCCCATGGGCAGTGTGGACCATCCTTTCAATCCATTGGCCTTGTGCAAGGGCGCCGATGCCACCTTCATAGCCCGCGCCATGGACCGCGATCCAAAGCAACTGCGCGAGGTGCTGCTGAAGGCCGATGCGCACCGCGGTACAAGCCTCATCGAGATCTACCAGAACTGCAACGTCTTCAACGATGGTGCCTTCGAGGTCTTCACCGAAAAGGCCAGCAAGCCTTTCCACACGCTCTTCGTGGAACACGGCAAACCGCTCGTCTTCGCGAACGGTACCAAGGGCATCAAGCTCAATGGCATGACGCCTGTGATCGTTGACCTCACTGATGGGTCGACCTCGCTGGAAGACCTGTGGGTGCACGATGAGCGTGATAGTTTCAAGGCCAGCATCCTTGTCCGGCTCTTCGAGGACCCGCACCATGAGGGTGCCATGCCGCGTCCGTTCGGTGTGTTCTACATCGCCGAGCGTTCAACGGTGGAGGAGCGCATCAATGCCCAAGTGGAGCAGGCTAAATCGAAGAAGGGTGTAGGAGACCTGGATGCATTATTGCGCGGGGAGCGCACGTGGACGATCGGTTGATCACGGATGTATCTTTGGTCAAGTGTATGGTCATGACCACAGCAGCACTCAAAAAGAAGATCAAGGCCCTTGTGGACAAGGAGACCAATGATCACAAGCTCGACAATGTTCTGGCCTTTTTCGAGGCGACCGGTATGAGTGCTTCGGACCGTAAGGCCATAGAGGAGTCTGTCGCAGCATCCGAAGCAGATTACCGTGCAGGTCGATTCGTGAGTGGCGCTGAAGCTCGAAAGCGTGCGAAGCAAACGCTGAAGCGGAAACGAGCAGCCTAGTACGGTGCCGATGAAGAGACCGCTGCGGCTGGATGTGTCCAACACAGCGCTCAAACGCTTGGATGACCTCATCACCACGTGGCGCACTTACCATTCCGATCAGCGTGCGGAAGAACTGGTCGATGAACTCTACGGCCAGGCCGAATGGTTATGTATCTATCCCCGTGCTGGTGCGGTGGAGGAGTGGTTGAACAAAGGGCGTTTCCAATACCGGCGATGGGTAGTCGGTCATGTGAAGATCATCTATCGTGTGACGAGGACGGCTGTACGCGTGACCGACTTCTTCGATAGTCGACAGGATCCGCGGAAGATGAAGGGATAGAAGACTGGTTATCGAGCTTTTTCCTCAGCTGGACCAGCTTCCACCCAACACGGGAACACTACCGCGCTCAAAGGGCTCTTGAACTCCTCCCGTTTCGCTCGCGCTTGTTGCCTTTTCGCCCCCAACTTCAAACTCTCATTGTGGTGTGCGCGACATCCTTCACAAGCACTCCTCATTGTGATGGTCCATGCTGAGCACGATCAGCCCTGGAGCGTTGATGTTCGGACGCGAGGCGGAGAATTATACGCAGTCCTTGCGGCCCATACCATAGCGAAGTAAAGATGTAGGCGACCTGGATGCATTATTGCGCGTGGAGCGCACGTGGACGATCGGATAGGAACCGGTCATTCGATGCGCGGCGAAACCGCGCCGTCCAACAGTAGGATCAATGAATCCTTAGGGATGGCCTTTGCAGGTATGCCTTGCTCTGTTGCGCCAGCCCGCCGCACGGAATCCATTCTCTGCTTAAGCTCCGCAGGACTTGAAGCGGTTATCGGTACGGTCTTCACGGTTCTTAAGGTTCCTTTGCCAACAGTATCCTTAGCGGCGATGGGCGTGAGCACGCCGTTGCGCATGATCATGATCACCGTGTCATGCTTGACCTGTTGGGTATGACGCACCTCTTCGGCAGGTGCAACTGACGGAGCCTCCGTTGCCGCTGGCGCAATGGTGTCGAGCGCGGCGGGGATCAGCTCCGTGTTGGTCGGGTCGCTGGTCTCATGTCCGCCGGTCATGAGCAACGCAGTGCCGGAGATCAGCATCGCGGCCACCACTGCACCTCCAATGCCCGGAGCCCACTTCCCGAACCTGTAACTGCGATATGCCTTGTCCACCGCAGGGCGTAATGCCAAGCGTTGCATGCCGCCCAATAGCGTACGATGGTCCTCTACCAATTCCCGGATCTCCGGGTTCGTGCGCATCCGCTCCTCCAGTTCGGCGCGCTCGATGGCGTTCAGTTCGCCGCGCAGGTAGCCGTCGGCGAGTTCCAAAAGGATCAGTTCGTTCCTCATTTCAAATCGCCGAAGCCTCGGCGAAGGCGTTTGATCAGGGGTGTTGAGGTTGTGCGACGGATGTCTGTGCGAGCAACGAGCGGTAGCGCTTGCGGGCCTCTTCCAGGCACTTGTACTTCCTCGTCTTGGCAGCGCCCTCGCCCGCCAGCCCAATGGACTTTGCAATGCTGATCAGCGGTTCTTTCAGCAGGTAGAAACGCTTGAGCAGATCGAGGCATTTGTCCCCCAACGAGCGTAGTGCGCGTTCGGCCGAACCGAACCGACCTTCCTCGGCCAATAGTTCCGCAAGGTCCGCAGGCTCATCGGGTGCGGTCTCCAGTTCTTGCGCGAAACGGCCCCGCCTGCGCAATTCCTCCTGCCAGCGGTTGCGACAGATCGCGAAGAGGTAGGTGCCGATGGAGCAAGTGAGCTTGAATCCTTCCTCCTTGGCCTTGCCGAAGAGAATGATCAGCGCGTCTTGGAACAGGTCCTTGGCATCGGCGCGCGTGCCGTTGTTGTTCCGTACCATTCGTTCCACCTTGGGCAGGTGGGCGTAGAGCTTCACCAAAGCCTTGTGCTCTCTTCCGGTGCGTAGTTGCAAGAGGATATCCGGGTCGGACATGGCGTTCGCTTTTCCCTTAATGGTTGATCGAATGAAAGGTGACCCCGCAAGGTAGCGGTGTGTTGGCATGGAGTTCGCTTTTCCACGGTCCCACGAACGCGCTTGCATTACTTTGGTCTCATCATGCGCACCGTTCTATTCGTTCTCACGCTGCTTGCCACCCAAGGGCTTTTCGCTCAGGATGTCATTGCCTTCCTCGACTATATGGGCCGCCTACAGGTGTTCGATCGGGGGGTGTTCTCCCAGGTCGATCACCTGAAGCCGGAATGGATAAAGGTGGGCGGGAATATGGTGGTCTATTCCGATGCCCAGGCCAATCTCAAAGTGTACCAGAATGGCAAGGTCACCAAGATCGATGACGCTGCCGGTACTGACGTGGTGGTGACCGATCATCTGGTGGGCTTTACGGTCGCCGGTATGTTCAAGGCCTATGATGGTCGTGTGCGACTGCTCAGTTCGGTAACAGGTCCACATATCACCGAGGATAGTGTGGCCGCTTTCAAGGATGATCGCGTACAGAACGTTGGTGCATATTATAAAGGGGAGATCGTTGTCTTAGAGGATCAACTCGCGGGAAATGCCGTGCTACAGTGGAAGGCCGGTGACAATCTGCTGGCATGGGTCTCCGCCTATGACAGGAAGTTCAAGGTATTCTATCATGGCGAAGTGATCGAACTGTGCGACCTGGTGACCGAGATGGAGTTCAAGTGCGGGTTGGACATGGTGGCCTACCGCGACATGAGCGACAAGAGCTTCAAAGTGTTCTATAAGGGCACGGTGTATGATCTTGAAGGCCAAATGCCTCAGCGCTATGAGGTGGGAAAGGGAGTAATGGCCTGGCTGGACCTTAGTGGAGCGCTGAAGGTGTTCGATGGCAAGCTGGTGCATACGGCCATGGGCTTCGAGCCAAAGCGTTGGGAGGTGATGGATAGCCTGGTCGTGATCGAGGATAGGAACTTCCTCAACGTGTTCACCCAAGGTCGGGTGCATATGGTTGAGCGTTTCGTGCCTGAACAATGGCAGGCTTCCTGGAGCTACCTGGCCTATGTGGATGTGGACCGTGCCCTGAAAGTGTGGCGCAACGGTGTTTCGGAAGTGGTGGTGCGTGGACAGCCCGTACAGGAGTTCATTCTCGATCGTGGCCTCATTCTCGCCCGTTTGAACCAGACCACAGCGAAGGTCTGGTGGCGTGGGACGCTCTATGAGCATTGAACACTGCGGTCTGAGGACCGTCATGCCATGCCCATTGCCCCTGTCCTTTCTTTGCCGATCGCAGTGTTGATCCAGATGTCGCACCAGAATTGAACGAAGAGCATCATGCGCATTTTCCATCCCACCGACCTTGGCTCCGGCAGCGACCGCGCCTTCCTGCATGCCTTGCGCATCGCAGTGAACACCCGTTCGGCGATCACGATCATGCACGTGACCGATGGTGATGACGAAACGGATTGGAGCGAGATGCCGGGTGTGCGGAGCACACTTGCCAAGTGGGGGCTTTTGAGCGATGCCCACGATATGGAAGGGCTCAAGCAGTTGGGCGTCGGTGTGCGCAAGGTGATACTTGATGGACGGGACCCCGTGGGGGCATGTCTCGAATACCTGGAGGAGCATCCCACGGACCTTGTCGTTATGGCCGCTCACGGGAACGGTACCGGTCGCCAATGGTTCAAGCGGAAGGTGGCCGCCCCACTGGCCCGTGGCGCAGGTGAGCCAACGCTCTTCATTCCATACGAGGGAAAGGGCTTCCTGGATGTGGCAACGGGTAAGGTCGCGGTTCGGCGCGTGCTCGTCCCGGTCTCCATGGACCCGCATCCGAAGAACGCCATCGAAATGGCCTATCGCCTGATCACAGCGCTCGAGCAGCCACAGGGTGTGTTGACCCTGTTGCATGTGGGCGATGAGGCTTCAGCCCCGCACATTGAACTTCCCCCGCTCAACGGATGGAAGGTGGAGCACGTTGTGCGGCCCGGCGATGTGGTGGGTACCATTGTGCACATGGCCGAGGCCACCAGTGCGGATGTGTTGGTAATGGCCACCAAAGGCCGTGATGGTTTCCTTGATGCACTGCGTGGCACACAAACGGAACAGGTGGTCCGTACCGTGAATTGTCCGGTGCTGGCGGTGCCCGCTTAGGTCGGGCTGACCAAGTCCTTGACCGCCCCTCGCCCGGGCAGCTTTTGCCAGTGATCGCAAGAGCGATTGATCTTGCTTCCTTGGCAATAGCCTCGGAACGGACCTACTTCAATACTTCAGGGATCAGGCACACGGGGATGGGGTCCATCTTGTGGCGATTGGCCGCGTGGCGTCGATCGAAGATGGCAAGCACCTGATGCTGACGGTCCGTTAGTTCCAGTTGGTGAATGTCCACTCCCCGGTTACGCAGGTCCATGGCCCATTCAAGTTCGGGGTAGGAGGCGCCGATCTGGTCCTCGTCGCTCCGGTCGTCGCCCCACAGCCCATCGGTCGGCTTGGCCTTCAGGATGCTCTCGATGACGCCCAGTTCCCTTGCCATGGCGAAAACCTCGGTCTTGGTAAGGTCGGCGATCGGCGAAAGGTCCACTCCGCCATCACCGTACTTGGTGAAGAACCCGATGCCGAAGTCCTCCACTTTATTTCCGGTACCAGCCACCAGATAACGCATTGTACCGGCGAAGTAGTAGAGGGTCGTCATCCGCAGGCGCGCCCTTGTGTTGGCCAACGAAAGCTCCAACTGGCGAGGGTCTTCATCCTTCGGTAGCACCTCAACGAGCGCATCGAAGACCGGGGTGAGCTTCACCACCTCGAGGCGTACGTTGGGGAAGTGTTCGCGCAGCCAAGTAATATGGTCCTGCGCTCGCTGTACCTGCTCGCTGGCCTGGTGAATAGGCATCTCTACACACAACGTGGGCAGGCCGGTGCGTGCGCAAAGAGTGCTGGTCAGTGCACTATCAACACCGCCGCTTACTCCGACGACGAACCCGCGTTGACCGCTGCGTTGACATTGGTCACGCAGCCATTCCGTGATGTGGTCGATCGCTCCCGGGATATTCATGGGTTAAAAATGCGAAGTCCTGCCGACCAAGGGCAGGACTTCGATCAGTTGGTTCAAAAGGCGGTCAGAAGAAGAGCCCGATGGTCAGTTCCAGGTAGTGAGCACGCAGATCAGCCTTCTTTTCCGGAACAGCATCGAAATTGGCGATGTTGGTGAACCCGTTGTTGTAGGTGATGCCGGCCAGCAGGCTGGTGTTGCCGCTGAAGTTGTACTCCAAGCCACCACCCACGATCAACGAGGCCTTGAACAGGTTGATGTCATCGGAGATATTCTCTTTCTCCAGTTCCTCGAACTTCTCCACGATGGTGGGAGCGTTCTCATAATAGACCGGCAGTACCATGTCTGCCCGAGCGCGGATGTTGAAGGCAGCACCGAAGCCCACCTGAGCGAAATAGCGCATGTAGCCGATCTCATTGGTCATCAGCTTCACGGTCAGTGGGATCTCCAAGTATTGAAGCGAAGCGTCCGTGGTGAGCTCCTTGGACTTTTTCGTTGTTTGTCCCGGAGCGTCGAAGTATTGGAAATCCTGCTTCCACTTGGCCGAGATGTTATTCAGGTTGATGCCTGTTGCGAACCTGTAGTTACCCGTGCTTCCGATCGGGAACTCGGTGAGCAAACCGAACGTGTAGCCGAAGCCAGATCCGTTCGCCTTCAGCTCCTTTGTTTCTGAAGTGGCGAAACCAAGGTTGGGGCTCAGTTTCAGGCCGAACCGAACACCGCCGGCATCTTCCTGGGCGTTCATGAGCATTGGCAGGCACATTAGTGCGGTGGCCAAGAGAGCGTGGACCTTCTTCATAGTTTTGCGGTTCGTTTCAGCGATCAAAAGTAACGTGTTCACCGATCGGGCATTCTGGATGCTGCTTGTCGCCGCATCGATCTTCCTCTCTGCCTGTACAGGTGGTTCGGGGCCGGTCGTGGAGGTTGATCCCAAGCCCATGGGCTTAAGGATCGGTCGCTTGGACCAGGACCTGTTCAGTGCTTCGTCGGACAGCATGGCCGCGGTCAGTCGCAAGGCCTATGCCACATATGGCGAGTTCTATCGGATCTATATCGAGGAGATCCTGCAGGGCGCTCCTTTGGAGGATCCCCGATTGACCATGGTGCTCGATCGGTTCGTACACGACCCCGATTGGTCCCTTGCCCAAGAGGCGGTGGACAGCGTGCTGGGCGATATGGCTATTCAGGAGCAGGACCTCGATCTGGCCTTTGGTCGCCTGCATGTATTGTTCCCTGACAGCCTGATACCGCGACCCATTGCCTTCAATTCAGGTTACAACTACGGCATCTTCCCAACGGACAGCGTGCTGGGTATCGGTGTGGAATGGTTCATCGGCAAGGACCATCCGGTGATCGGTTACCTCGCCCCGGAGGCTTTTCCCCAGTATGTAAAGGACCGCATGGTGCCTGAAATGATGGTGCCCAGCGCGGTGAAAGGATGGCTGTTGGTGCATTACACCCGTGACATCCGTGGAGCCGATGTGCTCACCAACCTGGTGGAGACCGGAAAGGTGATGGTCCTGCTCGATGCGTTGCTGCCGGATACCGAACCCTACCTCAAATTCGCCTTCAGCCAGGCGCAGTTGGGGTGGTGCGAGGCCAATGAACTGTTGATCTGGAAGGACATCGTGGGCAAGGACCAGTTGTACAGTAAGAAGGCGGGTGACATAGGACGGCTGATGAACGATGGACCTTTCACCAATGGGTTTCCGCGCGAAAGCCCGGGGCATATCGGGGAGTGGGTCGGTTACCGCATGGTGCGTGCCTACATGCAGGACAACCCGCGTATCACCTTTGCCCAGTTGTTCGCCTTGGACGATCCGCGTATCATCCTGAAGAGCTACAAGCCCCGTTAGTCAACGCCCACCATTCCATGAGGACCTCCGACATCCGCCTTTCCGTTCAGCTCGACGAGAACAATGTGCCCGACCGGATCGAATGGGAGGCCGAGGACGGCGGTGTGCGCAGCAGCAGCAAGGCCGTACTTCTTGCCCTGTGGGATGAGCAGGAGAAGAACACCCTACGCATCGATCTGTGGACGAAGGAGATGACCGTGGACGAAATGAAGGCCTTCTTCCACCAGAACATCCTCACATTGGCCGATACGTTCGACAGGGCAACGGGTGAAGCGCGGATGGCGGAGCAGATGCGCGATTTCGCGGCCTACTTTGCCGAGCACATGTTGCCGGAGCTGAACAAGAAGTAAGGCAGACCCTTCGCCCGGATGGGGCTCAGCCTCCCCATTGCCCGTTCACCTCTTCGATGAAGCCAAGCAGTTCGTCCCGGCCCTTGGCGGTCTCGGATGATGTGGTGAACATGGTGGGCAACTGCTCCCAGGTCTTCTTCATTTCCCGCTTGAACCCGGCTACGTTGGCCTGCACTTTCGGTTGGGCCAGCTTGTCGCTTTTGGTGAACACGATCACGAACGGGATCCCGTTCTCGCCCAGCCACTGGATCATGTCCAGGTCGTTCTTCTGTGGGTCCAGGCGGCTGTCGACAAGCACAAAGGTGCATTGCAGGTTCTCCCGTTCACGCAGGTAGGTGTGGATCATCTGCTGCCATACGGCACGTTCATTCTTGCTCGCTTTCGCAAAACCGTAGCCGGGCAGGTCGGCCAGCATCCATGGTCGCTCGCTGGTCAATGTGCCCAACACCTTGAAGTGCTCGACATTCCGCGTGCGGCCCGGTGTGTTGCTCACGCGTGCCAGCTTGTTGATGTTGCAAAGCATGTTGATCAGCGAGCTCTTGCCCACATTACTGCGGCCAATGAACGCGTATTCGGGCAGCGTGGGCTTGGGCCAGTGCTTGGCCTCGCGGCCACTGCCCATGTGTTCGGCGATAAGGGAGCGCATGCAATGGTCGGGTCGTGGATGGGAGCCGGCTGCTTTGAAGGCATACCGCTCATCCTATCGAATGGTCCTTGAAAGCCAGTTCTCCAGAATGGCATTGAACTGCTCGGGCCGTTCCATCATTGCCGCATGCCCGCATTCATCGATCCAATGCAGTTCGCTATGCGGCATCAGCGTGTGGAACTCTTCGGCCACATGCGGCGGGGTAATGGTGTCCTGCCTGCCCCAGATCAGCAAGGTGGGCATCTTGAACTTGGGCAGCTCATTGGCCATGTTGTGACGGATGGCGCTCTTGGCCAAGGACAGGATGCGTATCAACTTGCCTTTGTCGTTCACCGTTTCGAACACCTCGTCCACCAGTTCATCACTAGCGTGCTTGGGGTCGTGGAAGGTGACGGCCACTTTCTTGCGGATGAACTCTTTGTCCTCTCTTCTGGGGAACCCACCGCCAAAGGCATTCTCATAAAGACCACTGCTGCCCGTGAGCACGAGGCTCTGTACCATGGCCGGAAAGCGGCTGCAATACACCAGCGCAACATGGCCCCCCAGCGAGTTGCCGATGAGGTTCACCTCCTTGTATCCCTTGTGGTGGATGAACCGCTCTAGGAAGCGCGCAAGGTTATCCACGTTGGTGCTCAGCATGGGCATGCTGTACAGGGGCAGCATGGGCACCAGCACCTTGTAGCGCGGTGTGAAGTGATCGAACAGGGGACCGAAGTTGCTGAGCGCTCCGAACAGGCCGTGCAGCAGGATCAAGGGGTGCCCCTCGCCAGCCTCGAGGTACCTGAACTCGCCCTCTTCCTTCAAATGTCGTTCGCTCGCCATATGTACATCGCCTCCGTCCAAAGGTAGGCGGTGGTCCACTACGCAAGCCCCCCGGTAAGGTCGCCTGTTCACACTGCCCTGTGGACGCTTTGGTGTGGTATGGCGTGCCTGACGGGGTGTGGTTTGCGGTGCTTCGTGCCTTGGTCCGTACCCACTTGAAGGGTCAAAAGAGCGGTCGGGTTGTTAATTGGCCCCACTTTGCCCCACTGCCATTTTGTGCTCATTTTTCAGTGTTTGTGCGGTGTTTCGCAACATATCGCTAGCTTGGCCGTTGAAAAATTATCAACAATACGGGTCAAAGTGGGAGTAAGTGGCTGAAAGTGGGGCATTTGGCCTACTTTCGCGTCCATCCCGCGCACACGCTGGCATGCTGAACCTCCTGGGTGAATACGATCTCCGACTGGACGCCAAAGGGCGCCTGACGCTCCCTGCCGGGCTGCGCAAGCAGCTCGATGGTGAGCTCCAGAAGGGTTTCGTGGTCAATCGGGATGTGTTCAAGCCCTGTCTCGTGCTCTATCCCATGGCCGAATGGGAGCAGACGCAATCCATGATGCGACGCCTGAACCGCTTCGTGGAGAAGAACCTCGAGTTCATCCGACGCTTCATGAACGGAGCGACACCGGTGGAACTTGATCCGAGCGATCGTCTGCTCCTGCCGAAAACCTTGATGGACCATGTCGGTATCGGCAAGGACATCAAGATGATCGGAATGATGGACCGTGTGGAGATCTGGAGCAAGGAGGGCCATGCCGGGATGTTGCGCGAGAAAGTGGATCTCACTGCCCTTGCCGAGGATGTCATGGGCAGCCTAGGCAATGCGGATGCAGAGTGAGTACCACGCTCCCGTTCTTTTACAATCCTGTATCGATGGGTTGAACATCCGCCCCGATGGCGTCTATGTGGACGTTACGTTCGGTGGCGGTGGTCACAGCCGTGCCATCCTGGAGAAGCTCGGGCCATGGGGGCGATTGATCGCTTTCGATCGCGACCGCGATGCCTGGGCCAATGCACCCACGGATGAGCGGTTCACCTTGGTGCGCTCCGATTTCCGTTGGCTCCGCAATCACCTGCGCTTTCTGCACATGTTGCCGGTGGATGGCATTCTGGCCGATCTCGGTGTCAGCAGCCATCAGTTCGACACCGGTGCCAGGGGCTTCAGCTTCCGCTTCGATGGTCCGCTGGACATGCGGATGGACCGTCGCGCCAAGCGCACGGCCGCACAATTGCTCCGCGATCTCGACGAGGCCGCGTTGACCGATGTGCTCCGGAAGTATGGCGATGTGGATGGCGCTCACCGTGTGGCGCGCCAACTGGTAAAGGCCAATGCCGCAAGGCGCATCACCACCACGTTCGATCTGGTGGAGGCCCTTCGCCCTGTAACGCCGCGAGGCCGGGAGAGCAGTTTCCTGGCGCAGGTTTTCCAGGCGCTGCGGATCGCGGTGAACGATGAGCTGGGCTCACTGGAATCGCTTCTGGTGAACAGTGCTGAAGTGATGCGCCCCGGTGGTCGACTGGTGATCATGAGTTACCACAGCCTCGAGGACCGCATGGTGAAGAACTGGATGCGCAGTGGCGATCTGGGCGGAGAAGAGAAGAAGGACCATTTCGGGAACCGCCTTAGGCCGTTCGACCCATTGAGCAATAAGGCGATCCAACCCACGGATCAGGAGATCAATGAGAATCCCCGGGCGCGCAGTGCCCGGTTACGCATAGCAGTACGCACGTGAACAAGTTGCGCGAAAAGAAGGAGGAGACAACGGAGAAGCCCAGCAAGGCTTCCGCCGCGCCGCGCGCCAAACTGCCGGTGTCCTTCATCAATGTGCTCAACGGGTCCTTCCTCACCCGCGAGCATGTGCTTGGCAACATGCCGTTCATCCTGTTCTGCGCGTTCATGATGATCGTCTACATCGCCTACGGTTACCACACCGAGCGGATCGTGCGATCGCTCGATCGCACCGGCAGTGATGTGAAGGAGCTGCGTTCGGAGTACATCACCGTGCGCGCCCAGCTGGAAAAGCTCGAGCAACAAAGCCAGGTGGCCGCCGGTATCGGTGCGCTGGGCCTGCGCGAGAGCCGCGTGCCTCCCGTGAAGGTGGAGGTGAAGGAACGTGAGCTTAAAAACACCCGTACCCGATGAGCGACCGTTCGCAACTGAGGGCCCGGGCCAACATCGTGTACCTGTTGATGGTGCTCTTCGCCTGCGCCATCGCGGTGAAGATGTTCACCATTCAATTGGTCGAGGGTGACAAGTGGCGTGCGAAGGCGGAGCATGTGAGCACGGCCTACCGCACCGTGTTGCCCGACCGAGGCCATATCTACAGTGAGGACGGCAGGTTGCTCGCCACCAGCGTACCCGAGTACGATGTGCGAATGGACATGGTGGCCGCAGCGCTCACCAACGAGGTCTTCCGTGCGAACATCGACTCGCTGAGCTGGTGCCTCGCCGATCTGTTCGGTGACCGTACGGCTGCCGAGTACAAGCGCGACCTAACGGATGCCCGCGCGCGCAGGGAGCGCTACTACCTGGTGAAGCGCAAGGCCGACCACACGCAGGTGCAGCGGCTGAAGGAATTCCCGCTGTATCGTCTGGGTCGTTACAAGAGCGGACTGGTCACCGAGAAGCGTACGGTGCGTGCACATCCCTTCGGTCGTTTGGCGGCACGAACGGTCGGCTATGTGCTGCGCGACAGCAGTGCCATCGGTCTTGAAGGCGGCTATGACAAGTGGTTGAAGGGCACTACCGGGCGCCGGTTGGAGCGCCGCCTCACGGGCGGAGTGTGGATGCCCATGGATGATGGTGATGGTACGGACCCCGTACCCGGCTCGGACATCCACACCACCATCGACATCAACCTTCAGGACGTTGCGGACGCTGCATTGGAGAAGCAGCTGCGGCATCACGGTGCACAGTATGGAACCGTGGTGGTGATGGAAGTGGCCACCGGCTACGTGAAGGCCATAAGCAACCTCACGCGGGTGAACGACAGCCTGTACGTTGAATCGCTGAACCATGCCATCGCTGGTTCCACCGAGCCCGGTTCAACCTTCAAGTTGGCCTCGTTGATGGTGGGCATCGAGGATGGGCTGATCAAGGCCACGGACACGGTGGATACCAAGCGCGGCCAGGTACGTTTCCATGATCGCATCATGAAGGATTCGCATGAAGGCGGGTTCGGTCGCATCACTGTTCAGCGCGCGCTGGAGGTCTCTGCGAACACCGGCATCAGCGTGGCCGTTCATCGCGCCTATCAGAAAGATCCGAAGCGGTTCGTGGAAGGGCTGAAGCGCATGGGACTGCATCAGCCCACGGGCGTACTGGTACCGGGTGAGCCGGTGCCCACGTTGCGCGGGCCCGGTGAAAAGGGGTGGAGCGGTGTGAGCCTGCCTTGGATGAGCATTGGTTACGAGGTGGCCCTGACGCCACTACAGGTGCTGGCCTTCTACAATGCCGTGGCCAACAAGGGCCGCATGATGCAGCCGCAATTCGTGGAGCGCATCTCGCGGAACGGCCGCACGATCGAGGAGTTCAAGCCCGTGGTGATGAACGAGCACATCGCATCGGAAAGCACCATTGCCACGGTGCACAAGATGTTGGTGGGCGTGGTGGACAGCGGCACGGCCACGAACCTGAAGGCGGCGCACTTTGCCATTGCTGGCAAGACGGGTACGGCACAGATCGCCCGCAACGGCAGTTACCGCGAGCACGGTGTAAGCTACCAGGCCTCGTTCGTGGGCTACTTCCCGGCGGATGCACCCAAGTACAGCTGCATCGTGGTGGTGAACGGCCCCACGACCAGTGGTTACTACGGCAATGTGGTGGCGGGTCCCATCTTCAAGGAGATCGCGGACAAGATCTACAGTAATCGTCTGGAGCTACAGCAGCCCACGCAACTGGCCGAGGTGAAGGGCCCGCGCACACCCGTGACCATGAGCGGCCATGCAGGCGATCTCCGCACAGCGTTGCAGGGGCTGAATGTGCCCTTTACACAAGAAAGTGAAGGCGAATGGGTCAGCACCGTGGCGGGCGATAGTGTGGTGGTGTTGAACCACCGCGTGATCCCTTCGGACGCGCTTGACCTGGTGCCCAATGTGCTGGGCATGGGATTGAAGGATGCGCTCTATGTGCTGGAGAACCGCGGCTTGCGTGTGCGGATAAGCGGCAGCGGCATGGTCAAGCGCCAATCCATTCCGCCCGGAACACGTGCCACGCAGGGTGCCACCATTGTGATCGAGCTGACATGAAACTGCTGAAGGACATCCTCTATAAGGTGCGCATCGAGCAGGTGGTCGGTTCAACGAACACGGCCATTGAGCAGATCGCCTTCGATAGCCGCAAGGTGGTGCCGTTCACTGCATTCGTTGCCACGCGCGGAACGCAAGTGGATGGCCATGACTACATCGACAAGGCGATCGAGGCAGGTGCGAGCGCCATCGTTTGCGAGGAAATGCCCGCCGAGCGCAAGGAGGGAGTGACCTATGTGCGCGTGCAGGATGCCGCAGAGGCCCTCGGCGTGTTGGCGGCCAACTACCACGATCATCCTTCGCGTAAGCTGAAGCTGATCGGCATCACGGGAACCAACGGCAAGACCAGCACCGCCACCCTGTTGTTCCGGCTGTTCCGGTCGTTGGGGTACAAGTGCGGGTTGATCAGCACGGTGGAGATCCGCATAGGCCAGCGCACCATCCCGAGCACGCATACCACGCCGGATGCCGTGCGGCTGAACGAGCTACTGGCCGAAATGGTGTCCGAGCGGGTCACGCACTGTTTCATGGAAGTGAGCTCGCATAGTGTGGTGCAGCAGCGCATTTCAGGGCTCGAGTTCGCTGCGGGTGTGTTCATGAACATCACGCACGATCACCTTGATTACCACGGCACGTTCGCGGAATACATCAAGGCCAAGAAACGCTTCTTCGATCTATTGCCATCCACGGCTTTCGCACTGGTCAATGCCGACGACCCCAACAGTGCGGTGATGTTGCAGAACACCAAGGCGACCAAGCGGTCGTTCGCGGTGCGCAGCATGGCCGATCATCGCGCCCGCATCGTGGAGAACCAGCTGACCGGTTTGCAGCTCAACATTGATGGGCACGACCTGTACGCACGGTTGATCGGCGAGTTCAATGCGAGCAATCTGCTGGCGGTGTACACCACGGCCATCCTGCTCGGTGAGGCCCCGCTGAACGTCCTGACCGCACTTAGCGATCTGGAGCCTCCCCGCGGTCGCTTCCAGGTGGTGCGCAGCACGGGCGGCATCCTTGGCATTGTGGATTATGCGCACACCCCCGATGCACTGAAGAACGTGCTGGCGACCATCAACGAAGTGTGTGGCGCGAACGAGCAGGTGATCACCGTGGTGGGTTGTGGTGGCGATCGCGACAAGTCCAAGCGCCCTGTCATGGCCCGTATCGCTGCTGAGCTGAGCGGTCACGTGGTGCTAACGAGCGACAATCCGCGGAGCGAGGATCCCGCTGTGATCCTGGGTGAGATGCGAGCTGGTGTGTCTGCCGGAGATCAGCATCGCGTTTGGGTGAATGCGGATCGCAAGGAGGCGATACGCCAGGCCGTGGGCATGGCAAAGCCCGGTGATGTGGTGTTGTTGGCCGGCAAGGGCCATGAGACCTACCAGGAGATCAAGGGCGTGAAGCACCCCTTTGATGATGTGGCCATTCTGAAGGAAACACTTGAACTGTTGCACAAGTAATGCTGTACCATCTGTTCGAAGCGATCGGTCCGAGCTTGCCTGGTGCAGGGGTGTTCAACTACATCTCGTTCCGCGCGGCCATGGCCGTGTTCACCTCTCTGCTCATCAGCCTTTGGTGGGGGCAGGGCATCATCAACCTGTTGCGCCGCATGCAGGTGGGTGAAACAGTGCGCGATCTCGGGCTAGAGGGTCAGTTGCAGAAGCAGGGCACACCCACCATGGGCGGCCTCATCATCCTTTCGGCCACGATCATCCCCACGCTGCTCTTCGCGAAGCTCAACAACATCTATATCATCCTGCTGCTTGTCAGCACGGTGTGGCTAGGCACCATTGGTTTCCTCGATGACTACATCAAGGTCTTCAAGAAGGACAAGCGCGGCTTGGCCGGCAAGTTCAAGGTTGTGGGCCAGGTGGGTCTTGGCATCATCATCGGCGCCACGGTCTACTTCCATCCCGAGATCCGCACACGTGTGGAAGTTCCCGCTTCGGTGGCACAGCAGCTGGATCCATCGGAGGTGAACACCATCACGGAGGAGGATGGTACCATGCATTTCATGCTTAACCGCAAGTTGCCGAACACCACCATTCCCTTCATCAAGGACAACGAGTTCAATTACTCCTCCATCCTGGGCGTGTTCGGTCGCGAGGCTCGACAGTACACCTGGGTCATCTACATACTGGTGGTGATCTTCATCATCACGGCCGTAAGCAACGGTGCGAACATCACCGATGGTGTTGATGGTCTGGCAACGGGTACATCGGCCATCATGGTGATGACGCTGGGCATTCTCGCCTATGTGAGCGGTAACGTCATTTTCGCGCAATACCTCGACATCATGTACATCCCTGGCTCGGGTGAGCTGGCGGTGTTCATTGGCGCGCTGCTCGGTGCCTGCATCGGCTTCCTGTGGTACAATGCCTATCCCGCGCAGGTGTTCATGGGCGATACCGGCAGTCTGGCACTGGGTGGCATCATCGCTACGCTGGCCATCCTTGTGCGCAAGGAACTGCTGATCCCGGTGCTATGCGGGATCTTCCTCGTGGAGAACCTGAGCGTGGTGGTGCAGGTCTCGTACTTCAAGTACACGAAGAAGAAGTATGGCGAGGGACGCAGGATCTTCCTGATGTCGCCCTTGCACCACCACTTCCAGAAGAAGGGGATCCACGAGAGCAAGATCGTTTCCCGTTTCTGGATCGTCGGCATCATGTTAGCCGTGCTGTCCATCGTAACCCTGAAGCTGCGATGAACAAGCTGGTGATCCTTGGAGCACAGGAAAGCGGTGTTGGCGCGGCCAGGTTGGCCGTACAGCGCGGCCATTCCGTGTTCGTGAGCGACGCCGGTCCCATCAAGCCGAAGTACCGCGATGAGCTGGTGCGCCTCGGCATCGAGTTCGAGGAGGGTGGCCACACCGCCACGCGCGTGCTCGAGGCCGATGAGATCGTGAAGAGCCCTGGAATTCCGGACACGGCATCGCTGGTGGTGGCCGCACAGGAGCGTGGTATCCCGGTCATCAGTGAGATCGAACTGGCTTACCGCCATTGCAAAGGCCGCATCATCGGCATCACGGGAAGCAATGGCAAGACAACCACCACGCTGCTCACGCACCACATCCTTCAGAAGGCCGGTGTGGATGTTGCGGTCGGTGGCAATGTGGGCACCAGCTTCGCCGGACTGGTGGCCGATGGCGATAACGCGTGGTACGTGCTCGAGCTGAGCAGTTTCCAGCTCGATGGTATCCGCAAGTTCCGTCCGCATGTCGCCATGCTGCTCAACATCACGCCGGACCATCTGGACCGCTACCAGTACCGGATGGAGAACTACGTGGCGAGCAAGTTCCGGATCGCCATGAACCAGGAGGCCGGTGACCACTTCATCCATTGTGCGGATGATCCTGAGACCTCCTCATGGCTGCGCCAGCACACCGTGAAGGCCCGCCAGTGGCCCTTTTCCATTGAACACACCGTGGCGCAAGGCGCCCATCTGCAGAACGACCGCATCCTCATCACCACCGACCAAACCACCTTCGACATGTCCATTCACGAACTCGCGCTCCAAGGCCGCCACAATGTCTATAACTCCATGGCCGCAGGCATTGCCGCCCGCGTGCTTGAGCTGCGCAACGATGTGGTGCGAGAGAGCCTCAGTGATTTCCAGAACGTGGAGCATCGGCTTGAGCGCGTGGCCATGGTGCATGGCATTGAGTTCATCAACGACTCCAAAGCCACCAACGTCAACTCAGCGTGGTATGCACTGGAGAGCATGGACCGGCCCGTGGTGTGGATCGCTGGTGGTGTGGACAAGGGCAATGACTATGCTTCGCTGCGCGAGCTGGTGAAGTTGAAGGTGAAGGCGATCGTGTGCCTTGGCAAGGACAACGCCAAGCTGCACAAGGCCTTTGGAGATCTGGTGCCCAACATGGTGGATACCGAGAGCGCAGAGCAGGCCGTACGTGCAGCTTATGGTATTGCGGAGGAAGGTGATGCCGTGCTGCTGAGCCCCGCCTGTGCGAGCTTCGACCTGTTCGAGAACTATGAAGAGCGTGGTCGTCGGTTCAAGACCGCTGTTAAAGGGCTGTAATACCGGCTTGGCGATGAAGAGCAACGGACACAACAACACGACCTCTGCCTCCACCTCCGTGGATGCTCTGGTGCGTGCACGCCAGGGATCACTGGCGGCGCAGGTCACCGGCCCTCACCGCATGGAAGTGGTGGCGAACGTGAACGATGTGGTGTACATCAACGACAGCAAGTCCACGTTCATTGATGCGACCATCGATTCGCTCATGTCCCTGGATGCGCGCGTGATCTGGATCGCGGGTACCTGGAGCGATGATATGGGCGAGGGTCAATTGGCCGAACTGCTGCGGGAGCGCGTATCGGCCTTGGTGCTGTTCGGTGTTGCCGCGGAAGAGCTGCCGGCCGATCTGGGCTGCGAGGTCTACCTGGCCGACAACGTGCCAATGGCCGTGTTCCTGGCGCGTGAACTGGCAAGGCCCAAGGAGGTGGTACTCTTCAGTCCGGCATGCCCGAGCGGGAGCGGCCATGCGAACTACGAGGAACGTGGTGCTGACTTCAAACGCACTGTAAGGGAATTGGAATAGACGGAGGACACCAAAGCGTTCATGACGAACTACATCCATAAACTGAAAGGCGATCGCGTGATCTGGATGACGGCCCTCTTCCTGGGGCTGATCAGCCTGCTCGCGGTGTACAGCTCGATCAGTTCGTTGGCCTTCAAGCGCGAGGGTGGTAGCACGCTGCACTTTTTGGTGAAGCACGGCCTCATGCTGCTTTCGGGTGGCGCGATCATGTACTACGCGTCCACGCTCCGCTACAGCATCTACTCCAAGCTTTCCCAGCTGGCCGTGCCCATTACGGCTGGTCTTCTTTTGTTGACGCTGCTCTTGGGGTCCAACATCAACGATGCCAGTCGCTGGATCACCATTCCCATCATCAACCAGAGCTTCCAAACGAGCGATCTGGCCAAGGTGGTGCTCATTGTCTACCTGGCGCGCGTGCTCGGCAAACACCATGATCAGGAGTGGACCTTCCGCGATGTGCTGTTGAAGTTGATGGTGCCGGTGGGTCTCATCTGCGCATTGATCCTGCCTGCCAACTTCTCCACCGCAGCGCTGCTTTTCCTGGTCTGCCTCATCATCATGTTCATCGGTCAGGTGCCATTGAAGCATATGGTGATGATCGTTGGTGCCGCAGTGCTGCTGTTCAGCCTGCTGCTTGTGGTGGCCAAAAGCAAGCCCGGGCTACTTCCTCGCCTCGACACGTGGATCACACGCATCGAGAGTTTCGGTACGCAGGACAGCGATGCCAACTACCAGGTGGAGCACGCCAAGATCGCCATTGCCACAGGTGGACTGCTGCCCAACGGTCCGGGCAGTGGTGCATCGCGCAACTGGCTTCCGCATCCTTATTCGGACATGATCTATGCGTTCATCGTGGAGGAGTATGGCAGTATCATCGGTGGCCTCGGCCTGCTGATGCTCTACCTCATCCTGCTCTTCCGCGCCGTACGTATTGCCGCTCGTTGCGAGAAGCTTTTCGGTTCGCTCGTGGCCGTGGGTCTCAGCCTTATGCTGGTACTGCAGGCCATGATCAACATGGCGGTGGCCGTGAACCTTGTGCCCGTTACCGGACAGCCACTGCCCCTGGTGAGCATGGGTGGCACCTCCGTTTGGTTCACCTGCCTGGCCATTGGCATTGTGCTCAGCGTGAGCCGCAGCCTCGACGAACAACCTTCAACCCCTACCGATGTCAAACGCCCAAGGACTGCCGTCGCTTAGGGTGATGATCTCCGGTGGAGGCACCGGCGGTCACATCTTCCCGGCCATCGCCATTGCCAACGCAGTGCGCGAGCGGGAGACCTCTGCCGAGTTCCTCTTTGTAGGGGCCGAGGGGAAGATGGAAATGGAGAAGGTGCCCACTGCTGGCTATCGCATCGAAGGCCTTCCGATCCGTGGGTTCCAGCGTGGGTCCATCGTAAAGAACCTTTCCCTGCCATGGCGGTTGATGCGCAGCATGCTGAGGGCCCGTGCCTTGGTGCGCTCTTTCCGACCTGATGTGGCGGTGGGTGTGGGCGGCTATGCCAGTGGACCGTTGCTGGCCGCAGCACAGCGCATGGGCGTGCCAACGTTGATCCAAGAGCAGAACAGCTTCCCCGGCAAGACCAATATCCATTTGGCGAAACGTGCACAGCGGATCTGTGTGGCATACGCCGGAATGGATCGCTTCTTTCCCAGGGAGAAAGTGCTGCTCACTGGCAATCCGGTGCGGCAGGAAGTGGTGCGCCTTGCTGGCAAGCGCCCACGAGGCATGGAGGAGTTCGGATTGCAGGAAGGTCGTCCCATCCTATTCGTCACCGGCGGAAGTCTCGGTGCACGTGGCATCAATCACGGTGTGAAGGCTTCACTGGCCGCATGGAAGGCCGTCGGTATCCAAGTGATCTGGCAAACAGGTACGCCGTTCCTGGCCACTGCTCAGGAAGCAGTGGCCGCTCTCGATTACACCGACTGCAAGGTGCATGAGTTCATTGCGCGTATGGACCTTGCTTACGCAGTAGCTGATCTCGTGGTGTCGCGCGCTGGGGCCATTAGCGTAAGCGAGCTCAGTCTGGTGCAGAAGCCGGCTATTCTGGTGCCGTTGCCCACGGCCGCGGAGGACCATCAGACCCACAATGCCCGTGCGCTCACCGACCGCGGTGCGGCCGTGCTGTTGCGAGATGCCGATACCGTTGAACAGCTCGGTCCCACGGTGTCTTCACTGATCAACGACGGAGCGGCCATGGAGCGCCTGCGTACGGCCATCGCAGGCATGGGCACTCAGAACGCGGCGGAGGCCATTGCCGCAGAGGTCATCCGACTCGCACGAAAATGAGCATGTTGAGCGGACATAGGTTCTACTTCATCGGTATCGGCGGCATCGGTATGAGCGGTCTTGCCCGTTACTTCCGTCGCCGAGGTGCGCAGGTGGCCGGTTACGACCGCACGCCCAGCGAGCTTACGAACCAACTGCAGAGCGAAGGCATCGAAGTGCAGTTCAGCGAGAGCACTGCGCTCATTCCCGCTGAGTTCAGCCAAGCCGCACCCGAGGAGGTGATGGTGGTTCGCACTCCCGCAGTGCCTGTTACCAGTCCGTTGTTGAAGTATTGGGAGGAGCGCGGTGCCCGTATCCTGAAGCGCGCTGAAGTGCTCGGCATGGTCACTGAGGACCGTCCGACGGTCGCTGTGGCCGGAACGCATGGCAAGACCACCGTGAGCACCATGCTCGCACACCTGCTCACTGCCGGTGGTGTCAAGTGCAACGCTTTCCTCGGTGGCATTGCGGTGAACTACGGTACCAATGTGCTGCTGAACGACGATGCCGTGGTGAACGTGGTAGAGGCAGATGAGTATGATCGCAGTTTCCTACGCCTGCATCCCAGTGAGTCCATCATCACCGCGATGGACCCCGATCACCTGGACATCTACGGTACACCAGAGGCCATGTTCGCGGCCTACACTGAGTTCGCTGCGTTGAGCAAAGGCATGTTGCTTGTGCACCAGCGCGTGGCCTCGCACTTCAGCGAACATCCGGGCGCTGTGGGCTATGCTTTGGATAACGCGGGTACGCCGCGCGCAGAGAACGTCCGTGTGGAGGCCGGCCGATATGTCTTCGATCTGATCTCCGAAGGACAGACCCTGCGCGATCTTCACTTGGGAATGCCGGGTCGCCATAATGTGGAGAACGCATTGGCCGCAGCGACCATGGCCCTGCGCCTTGGTGTTACTGCGGAAGCGCTTCGTGCGGGACTGGCTTCGTTCAAAGGCGTGTCCCGCCGGTTCGAGGTGCGTGTACAGGGGCCGAAGGTGGTCTTCATTGATGACTACGCACACCATCCGAAGGAGCTCGAAGCATGCATCGGCAGTGCACGCGAGCTGCATCCCGGCAATCGTATCACAGGCATCTTCCAGCCGCACTTGTTCAGCCGCACACGCGATCTGGCCAGCGACTTCGCGCGCGTGCTGGCAACGATGGACGAGTTGATACTGCTTGACATCTATCCGGCACGCGAAGAGCCGATGCCGGGCATCACATCACAATGGCTGCTGGAACAAGTGCCCATGCAGAACAAAGTCCTGTCATCGAAGGACGGCCTGCTTGATGTACTTCGCGAGCGCCGACCAGAAGTGCTGCTCACCATGGGTGCCGGAGATATCGATCGCCTGGTGCCTTCCATCGAAAGGTTGTTGAACGAACATGTTCGGCCATGAAGAAGCTGCGACCATATGTGAGGCCGTTCCTCATCACGCTGGGTGTGCTGGTGGTGGTGTTGGTGCTTGGTTTTGTGGAACGTGCCACGGACCGTTCGCCCATCACCGACCTGCAGGTCAGCGTTGATGGTGGCGAGGGCATGCACTTCATCGACGAGGCCGCTGTGCGACGTGAAGTATTGCACATGGGTGTTGCCGTGATGGGCGCTCCCATGGGCGAAGTGGATGTCCCGGGTATCGAGAACAGCCTTCGCAACATACCGAGCGTGGCCAATGCCGAAGTGTATCGGACTTTGGATGGTGTGCTCCATGTGAAGGTCGATCAGCGCATGCCGGTCGTCCGGGTCTTCAATGCCGATGGCAGTAGCTTCTACATCGATAGGGAAGGATGGACCATGCCCATTAGTCCCAATTACACCGCCCGTGTGCTTGTGGTCACAGGTGCGCTGAATGAGGCCGGTGCGCGTGATGGAGTGCGCTCAGTGTTCGAAAGCGACAGCATCATGGCCGTAAGCATGTCGGATGATATCCACCGGTTGGCCATGAAGATCGGGGCCGATCCTTTCTGGAATGCCATGATCGACCAAGTGGTGGTGACCGCTGATGGTGAGTTCCAGCTGGTGCCTCGTATCGGTGGTCAACGCGTGCTCATCGGTAATGGATCACAGCTTGAGCAACGACTGGCCAAGCTCAAGCTATTCTACGAGAAAGGGATACCCCTTGCCGACTGGCGCCGCTACGACCGCATCGACCTGCGCTTCGCCGACCAGATCGTCTGTACCAAACGCACAACGCCCTAACCCCCACATAGACCATGGACCAACACAATGAGATCGTTGCCGGCCTCGACATTGGCACAACGAAGATCGCCTGCATCGTCGGGCGAAAGAACGAACAAGGAAAGATCGAGATCCTCGGTATGGGGAAGAGCCGCAGCGATGGTGTGAGCCGTGGTGTGGTGGCCAACATCCAGAAGACCGTGGAGAGCATCATGACGGCCGTGAAGATGGCTGAGGACAGCGCGGGCGTTGAGATCGGTACCGTGAACGTTGGCATTGCCGGACAACACATCCGCAGCATGCAGCACCGCGGCATGAAGATGCGCGAGAGCCTCGAGGAGGAGATCACACAGATCGACATCGACCAGCTGATCGATGAGACCTACCGTCTGGTGATGCCGCCCGGTGAGGAGATCATCCATGTGCTCCCCCAGGAGTATATCGTGGACAACGAGCAGGGCATACGTGACCCGATCGGCATGAGCGGCATCCGCTTGGAGGCCAACTTCCACATCATTAGTGGCCAGGTCACTGCAGCGCGCAACATCAACAAATGCGTGCACCGCGCCAACCTCAACGTGACCGAGCTCATCCTTGAACCCCTCGCCAGTGCCGATGCCGTGTTGAGCACCGAGGAGAAGGAGGCCGGTGTGGTGCTGGTGGATATCGGCGGTGGTACCACGGACATCGCCATCTTTTATGACAACATCATCCGTCATACGGCCGTGATCCCCTTCGGTGGCAACGTGGTCACCGAGGATATCCGCCAGGGTTGTGGCATCATGCGTGACCAGGCTGAACAGCTGAAGACCAAGTTCGGTAGCGCCCTCGCTTCGGAGAACAAGGAGAACGAGGTGGTGTGCATCCCAGGGCTGCGTGGCCGAGATCCCAAGGAGATCAGTCTGCGCACGCTCGCTGAGATCATCCAGAGCCGCATGGAGGAGATCCTCGAGCATGTGTACTTCGAGATCAAGAACTCAGGTATGGAGAAGCAGCTCATCGCGGGTATCGTGCTCACCGGCGGCGGTGCCCAACTGAAGCACCTGAAGCACTTGGTGGAACTGATGACCGGCATGAGCACGCGCATCGGCTATCCCAACGAGCACATCGCCAAGAGCGCTGTGGAGGACGTGACAAGCCCTTTGCATGCCACTGGTGTAGGACTGGTGATGAAAGGCTTCGATTACCTGGACCGTCGTCGTCCCAAACTGCAGGACCACCGCGCCATCAATGTGAAGAACCCTGTACGTGCCCATTCCGAGAAGAGCCGCGTCGGCAACTTCTTCGATACCGTGAAGAACGTGGCCAGCGACTTCTTCAAGGAGGACGACGAGCACTGAGCATTTCCCAACGATCAACAGACTTTCCAAAACCCCCAAGTCATGAAATTCGAACTTCCAAAAGAGCTTGCCTCGATCATCAAGGTGATCGGTGTGGGCGGTGGTGGCGGCAACGCCGTAAACCACATGTACGCACAGGGCATCCACGGTGTGGACTTCATCATCTGTAACACCGATCGCCAAGCCTTGGACGTGAGCCCTGTTCCAGTGAAACTGCAGCTCGGCATCGCTCTTACCGAAGGTCTCGGTGCCGGTTCCGTGCCCGATCGCGGTAAGACCGCCGTTCAGGAGAACCTGGACGAAGTGCGCGACCTGCTGAGCACACGCACCAAGATGGTGTTCATCACCGCCGGCATGGGTGGTGGAACGGGCACTGGTGCAGCGCCAGTGATCGCCAGCATCGCACGCGAAATGGGCATTCTCACGGTGGGTATCGTTACCAGCCCCTTCCTCTGGGAGGGCCGCAAGCGTAAGCAACAGGCGCTTTCCGGTATCGAGGAGATGCGCAATGCCGTGGATACGCTCATCGTGATCAACAACGATCGCCTGCGCGACCTCTTCGGCAACCTCTCACTGGACAATGCCTTTGAGCATGCCGATAACGTGCTGACCACTGCTGCTCGCGGTATTGTGGACATCATCTACAAACCCGGCAAGGTGAACGTCGATTTCGAGGACGTGAAGACCGTGATGGGCAACAGTGGTGTGGCCATCATGGGTATGGCCGAGGCCGAAGGGGAGGATCGCGCCATGCGTGCCGCGCACGATGCCTTGTCATCGCCTTTGCTCAACGATAGCGATATCAAGGGCGCCAAGTTCGTTCTGTTGAACGTGACCCATGGAACGCGCGCTCTTTCCATGGATGAAATGACGGAGATCACCGATCACATTCAGGAAGCCGCTGGCAGCACGGCCGATGTGATCTGGGGCTACGGTAAGGATGAGTCGCTCGGCGACCGCATCCGCATCACGGTCATCGCAACGGGTTTCCAGTCCACTGCGCCTGGCGGCCAGGTGGAAGCCACCCGCAATGAGCGTGTGGTGATCCCCTTGGATGCCGATCGTCCCTCGATGATCACACAGCCGATCGTGAACCCTGTAGAGGTGAGCGCCCCTGCTGCAGTGGTGCCGCCTCCTGCTGCACCGGTGGAGCAGGAGATCTACTTGAAGTCGGTGGAAGTGGCACCCGAGCCGGTGGCCTTGAACGTGCCCGCTCCGCAGGCCATTATCCCGCTCGATTTCGAGATCACTGCACCGCGTGTAGTGGAGCCGGTGAACCAGCCTGTGCTGGAGGAGAAGGTGGTACATTCCTTGAACGATGAAGTGCCTGCACAGCCTGTGGCCAACCGCCCGGAAGTGACCGAAGCACGCCTGAGCCCCAACGAGCATCAGATGCGCGTGGAGGAACGCGTGATGCGCATGCGTGAGGTGTCGCAGAAGCTGCGCACACCGAACGGGCTGAACGACATGGAGCGTGAGCCCGCTTACAAGCGGAAGAACATCCAGATCAACGACACGCAGCACAGCACCAGCTCCACCATCAGCCGTTACACGTTGAGCGAGGAGACGGATGAGAGCGGTGAACGTCGTGTGGAGCTGAAGCGCAACAACCCGTACCTGCACGACAACGTGGACTGAACTCCTGCAATGGGGAACGGTTGACGAACACCAACACCATGGAACTCCAACAGCGTATCGATGCCGACATCCGTTCGGCGATGCTGGCCCGTGAAAAGGACAAGCTGAACGCACTGCGTGCCATCAAGAGCGCCATTCTGCTCGAACTCACCAAGGAGGGCGCAGGTGCCGGGCTGGATGAGGCCGTAGGCATGAAGATCCTGCAGAAGCTGCACAAGCAACGGCAGGAGAGCGCGGCCATCTACAGCCAGCAGGGCCGTGCAGATCTGGCCGCAGAAGAGGAGGCACAGGCTTCGGTGATAGAGGCCTACCTGCCCAAGCGGATGTCCAATGCGGAGCTGGAAGAGGCCGTGGTGGCCTTGGTGGCCGAACTGGGTGTGAACGACATGAAGGCCATGGGCCGTGTGATCGGTGAGGCGAATAAACGTCTTGCCGGCAAGGCCGATGGCGCACAAATAGCGGCGCTCGTGAAGCGGCTGCTCAGTGGGGGCTGAGCTACGTATTACGACGCCACAGATGGAAGGCGTGTCCGCAAGGGCGCGCCTTCTGCGTTCCATACCACGGTCATCAGCGGTCGATCACCAACTTGAAGCCCACGCCATGCACGTTCACGATCTGCACCTTGGGGTCGAGCTTCAGGTATTTGCGCAGTCGGCTGATGAACACGTCCAGACTGCGTCCCAGGAAGTAGGTGTCATCGCCCCATACCATGTTCAGCACCAGCTCGCGTGGCAGCACTTGGTCTGCATGCAGGCATAGCAATCGCAATACTTCAGCCTCCTTTTTCGTGAGCTTACGTTCCTCGGTCGGGTGGCTTAGCACCAGGTTACGGTGGTCGAAGGTGTAGTCGCCCACTTCGAAGCGGTCGCGCTCGCGAGCTTCATCCTCCTTGCCCTGTGTACGGCGAAGGATCGCCTCAATGCGCAGGATGAGCTCCTCGTGGCTGAACGGTTTGGTGAGATAGTCATCACCGCCTGCCTTGAAACCAGCGATCCGGTCCTCGGTCTGGCTCTTGGCGGTGAGGAATACGATCGGCACCAACGCATTCACCATGCGGATGTCCTCCGCCAGACTGAACCCGTCCTTCTGTGGCAACATCACATCCAGCACGCACAGGTCGTAAGGCTGCTCGTTGAACTTGCGAAGGCCCTCCTTGCCATCGCGGCAGAGATGTACGGTGAACCCACGGCGCTTCAATGCATCTTGGATCACAAAGCCGAGGTTGAGGTCGTCCTCTACGAGCAGGATGGTCGCTTTTTGTTCGCTCATGGTCTGTGATCTTTCCCGTACTACAAGGTAAGCGGAAGTGAAAGGGTAAAGGTGCTGCCCTTGCCCGGTTCGCTCTGAACGCTCACACCACCATTGTGTGCGTGGGCGATCTGTTGCACATAGTGAAGCCCAAGGCCGAATCCCTTCACATTATGCACATTGCCGGTATGCACGCGATAGAATCGTTCGAAGATGTGCTTGAGGTCCTCCTTGCGGATGCCGATCCCCTGGTCTTCGACCGCTAGCAGGAACTCTCCGCCCTTTTGCAGTGTTCTTAGGCGGATGACTGAATCGTCCGGGCCATACTTCAGTGCATTGTCCAACAGATTGGTCACCACGTTTACCAGGTGCATGCGGTCTCCGATAACAACGCTCTGTGCGGCCGCCAATTGAAGGTCCAGCTTTACCCTCCGCTCTGCCAGGGGCAGTCTGAAGTGTTCTGCCACCTCCTGCGCCACCTGGTTCATCTCCACCCGTTCGCGTTTCAGATGGAGTTCATCCTTGTCAAGGGTGGCCAGTTGCAGAACACGTTCCACTTGATTGCGGAGCCGTTCATTCTCACTGCGTATGATCTGTGCATAGGCCTGCAATCGCTCGGGTTCCTTGATGATCTGTGGGTCCGCGATCACTTCACTGCTCAACGCAATGGTGCTTATCGGTGTCTTCAGCTCGTGTGTCATGTTGCCGATGAAGTCGTTCTTCATCTCGCTGAGCTTCTTCTGTTTCAGGATCACCCACACGCTGTACGCGAAAAAGCTGAAGACGATCAGGGTAACGATGGTCGGGAATATCCACGTCCAGCCACTGTGCACATCTTCCTCCCACAGTGTGCTTTTCCTGCTGGGGAAGTAGACCCCGAAGTAGTGCCCGTCCTTGTCCAACTTCTGCAACTTGGTGTGCTGCACGGTGTCGGTCCGCAGTGTGTCGAATGAAACATAGTTGCCGTAAACAACACTGTCAGTGAAACAGTCATAGATCCCATATTCAAAATCCTCTTGAATATTCCGTCTACTGAACTCCTTTCTCAAAAGCGATTCAAGCAGGTAGGGGTGGAGCGTATCGTTGATGGTGACCGCGAAGTAGTTCGGGCGCTCCTGCTTCACAGCGTCATACAGATCGCTCGGGTCCTTGGTCATCGAGAGTATCTGTTCGGTAACATCGGTGAGCGCGATAACAACCCGGTCGTTGAACTGCTTCTCCAATTGAAGCGCTCGTTCCCGGTTCAGGGCCATCTGCTCATTCCTGTAGTGGGATGCCTGCCTGAGCCAAAGCAACTGGATCAGGACCACCCCGATCACGCTCAGGGTGGCCAGCAGGATCAGCGTACCTATCGCTTTTCGTCCCATGGCCGTTGTGCAATGTTAAGCTGGGGCACACGTTGGCACCCCGGTCATTAACAAGGCTTTTACTTTCGCCATCCCGTTCATGAGCACCCTTGCATACCGTCTCGCCCTCGCCGCCATCGTTGTTGTGGTCGGTTTCGGTGCTGTGCTGGATGTCATGGAGGTGGATGCTGCCCAGTACGCGGCCATGTCGGCCGATATGCTCCAACAGGACAACTGGTTGAAGCTCTACCATCGCGGCGAGGACTACTTGGACAAGCCGCCCCTCCTCTTCTGGCTTTCGGCGCTTTCCTTCAAGATCTTCGGGATCCATAACTGGAGCTACAAGCTGCCGAGCATCCTCTACGCTCTCCTCGGGCTTTTCAGTACCCATCGATTCGTTCGAATGTTCCATGGGGATGAGGTGGCCCGCCGGGCGGTGCTTATGTTGGGCAGCAGCGCGGCCTTCCTGCTCATGACCAACGATGTGCGTTGTGATACCATCCTTACAGCGTCGGTCATCACAGCCATCTGGGCGGGTGCGGCGTGGCTCGAGGAAAGGCGTTGGTGGCAGCTCATTCTACTTTCAGCCGCGATCGCTTCGGGCATGTTGGTGAAGGGGCCCATGGGTGCGGTGGCACCGGTGCTCGCGCTCGGCGGACACGTTTTGCTGGCGCGCCAGTGGAACGTTCTGCGCGATCTACGTTGGCTGGTGGTCCCGGTCCTGGTGGCCCTTGCCCTTGTCCCCATGTGCATCGGCCTTTACGAACAGTACGGCATGCACGGTCTGCGTTTCTATTTCTGGGAGCAGAGTTTTGGACGCATCACGGGAGAGAACCGCTGGAAGGATGATTCCACGGCGTTGTTCTTCACGCATGAAGTAGTGTGGCAGCTATTGCCGTGGACATTGTTCGTGCTCTTGGGTATGTGGAAGACACTGAGGTCGATACTTCGCGGCGAGCGCTTGCCTGAGTACGTTACGATCTCGGGTGTGGTACTCGTGTTCGGCGCATTGTCGCTCTCGCATTTCAAGTTGCCGCACTACCTGTATGTGATCGTGCCTTTGTTCGCTGTGCTGGCCGCCAGGGCGTGGCCGAATGAACCGATGCGGTGGCAGCGTTATGCGCAGACCGGCCTGGCAGTATTGCTCGCCATGGCGGCGTTCTGGTTGGCATGGGTCGCTTTCCCCTCGGAGGATCGGATGTGGGCGCTGGCCTTGATCTTCCTGCCGGCGTCCGTTGCGTTGTACCATCGCATTCGGAATACAAGTGTGACCTTGTTCCAAGCCTCTTTCGTGCTGATGATCGGGGTCGGTCTCGTGATCAACACCAGTATCTATCCTTCCATCCTTTCCTATCAGGCCAATGCACAAGTGGGCAAATGGGTGGCAGGGCGCGGTCTTGGGCCCGATCGTTTCGGCAGTGTGGCTGAAGGTGGCACCTCGCTTAATTTCTATGCCGGGTATACGGTCCCCTACGTTCAGCACGTAAGTGAACTCTCCTTGCCGTTGGAAAAGGGCCATGTGATCTACACCAATGCCCAAGGCCGCAATGCTCTTTTTGAGCTTGGTGCCACGCCGGTGCGTTCGACCGAGTTCCCGAACTACCCCGTACAACTACTGAGCATGGGGTTCCTTGACCCTGCACTACGTTCGGGCATGCTGGAGCGGAAATTCCTGTTGGAATTCTGACCCTTCCCGAACCATTTCCACCATCCATTGTTCATCTCTTCGGAGCCTGGCCAAAGAGCAAAGGTTCCGAAAGACCTAATCCCCTAACCTAAACCCAATGAAAAACTCCGGACTCATCCCGACCAATTGGGCCCGGGCTGTGAAGATGCTCTCGGTGGGCATCTTCATGGCTTGGTCTATTGGTGCTTCCGCTCAAGGCGGAACTAATTGTGTTGCTCAGGCTGGCACCTTGCGTGGCTTCAAGGCCACGGATTGCCTCCAGGTCGGTGGTACGTATATCGGTGCCATTTCCAATGGAGGGCAGGTCGTTCCCGCTGGTTATCAGGTCCTGTTCGTCCTTACGAAAGGTGAAGGTCTTGTTATCCAAGCGGTCTCGAACAACCCAACGTTCCTGGTGCAGGAAACGGGACTGTACACCGTGCATCGCTTGGTGTACAACCCCAATACCCTTGACCTCAGCATTGTTGAACCCGGTGTTACGACAGGTTTCGACGTGAACTCCTTGTTGATACAAGGCGGCGGAACCATTTGTGCTGCGCTGGACGTGACCGGTGCCAGCATTTTAGTTGATAACCCCGATGCTGGTAGTCTCGTTGCGACCGCTTCTGATGTTTGCCTTGAAAATGGAGCTGCGATCGTTTCAGCATCAGTTGGCGTAGCGCCTTATGTGCCTCAGGGCTACACGGTCGCATACGTGCTGACCCGTGGTGCTGGTCTGGTCATTGTAAATGCCGGAGGAGAGCCTGCTTTCGAAGTGGATGCACCTGGCGATTACACGATCCATACGCTTGTTTTTGATCCGACCACGCTGGATCTTGGGGTCGTAGAGCCCGGTGTTACAACCGGTTTCGACGTGAATTCATTGTTGATCCAAGGCGGCGGCCCCATCTGCGCAGCGCTCGATGTTGCAGGCGCTCCTGTCACGGTCGCTGAATGTGCTGTGGAATGCACCGCATTCGCGGGAACCCTCTCCGGTTTCAAGCCGACGGATTGTCTGCAGGAAGGCGGAACATGGATCGGTGGTATTTCCAATGGCGATCAAGTGATCCCCACTGGATATTCGAGCATCTTCGTGCTGACCCAAGGCACTGGCCTTGTCATTCTCGGTGTATCGGAGCAGCCGGTTTTCAATGTTACGTCCACCGGTCTTTACACCATCCATCGTTTGGTCTACGATCCTGCAACGCTCGATCTGAGCATCGTGGTTCCGGGTGTTACGACCGGCTTCGATGTCAATTCGTTGCTCATCCAGGGAGGTGGTTCCATTTGCGCTAGCCTTGATGTGGTCGGTACCAGCGTACTAGTTGATGATCCAAGCAGCGGTACGTTGGTCGCCAGCGGTGCAGAGGTATGTCTAACCGACGGCATGGCTATGCTGTCCGCAGCTCACAGCGCAGCTCCCTACGTTCCTGCAGGCTATCAGGTCGCCTACGTCCTTACACAAGGTGAAGGGTTGGTCATCGTGAACGCCGGTGCAGAGCCTGATTTCTCTGTCAATTCGATCGGTGATTACACCATCCATACATTGGTGTACGACCCTGCCACCCTCGACCTCAGCATTGTTGTTCCTGGTGTGACCACTGGTTTTGATGTCAACAGCCTGTTGATCCAAGGCGGCGGTACCATTTGCGCATCCCTCGATGTTGCTGGTGCCCCGATCAAAGTGATCGTCTGCGACGAAGAGTGCAAGGCCAATGCAGGAACGCTTTTGGCGGATGAGAGCGGTTGCCTTGAGGATGATGGCCTTACCATCAGTGCCACCCCGAACGGCGACAGCGTTGTGCCCGCTGGTTATAGCGTGCTTTACGTGCTCACCAGCGGTGCAGAGCTGACGATCCAGAACGTGAGCGCTGACCCCAGCTTCACGGTAACGAACGAAGGTCTGTACACGATCCACACGCTGGTGTACGACCCCGCAACGCTCGACCTGAGCATTGTGGAACTAGGTGTGACCACGGGTGTTGATGTGCTGGGCCTGGTGGTCGCGAACAACATCTGTGCAAGCCTCGATGTTGCCGGTGCGGCCTTTACTGTGGAAGCATGCGAGGCCGGTTGCACGGCCAACGCCGGTACGCTTGGCGTGAACAAGTACGGTTGCCTGGCTGATGATGGCCTTACGATCAGCGCCACCCCGAATGGTGATATCCTGGTGCCCGCTGGCTACAGCGTGCTCTACGTGCTTACCAGCGGTGCAGAGCTGACGATCCAGAATGTGAGCAACGAGCCAAGCTTCACGGTAACGAACGAAGGTCTGTACACGATCCACACGCTGGTTTACGACCCCGCCACGCTCGATCTGGGCATTGTGGAACTGGGTGTGACCACGGGTGTTGATGTGCTCGGTCTGGTGATCGCGAACAACATTTGCGCAAGCCTCGATGTGGCAGGTGCGGTCTTCACTGTGGAGGCTTGCGAAGCAGGCTGCACGGCCAACGCCGGTACGCTCGGCGTGAACAAGTACGGCTGCCTGGACGATGGTGGCCTTACCATCAGTGCCACCCCGAACGGTGACAGTGTTGTGCCCGCTGGTTATAGCGTGCTTTACGTGCTCACCAGCGGTGCAGAGTTGACGATCCAGAACGTGAGCGCTGACCCCAGCTTCACGGTGACGAACGAAGGCCTTTACACGATCCACACACTTGTTTACGACCCCGCCACGCTCGACCTGAGCATTGTGGAACTGGGTGTGACCACGGGTGTTGATGTGCTCGGTCTGGTGATCGCCAACAACATCTGCGCAAGCCTCGATGTGGCAGGTGCACCGTTCAACGTGGTTGCTTGCGGCAACAAAGGCGGTCAGTTGACCATCCTTAATGCATGGCCTGTGCCTGCTTTCGACCAGATCACCTTGGAACTGGTGAACGAGCGCACTTCACGCACCGAGATGGCGGTGTATGACATGCAGGGTAACCAGCGCACGGCGACGATGGCGCTCGGTAAAGGAGTTGAAAAGATGGTATTGGATGTGAAGGCCCTGCCGGTGGGTCAGTACATCATTCGCATGGTCAGTGATGACCGTGTAACAACGCATCGGTTCACGAAGGTGGACTGATAATGGAGGTCCGGTGAAGGCGAGGCCTGGGAAGTCCCGATACGTCGGGACGACCCGGGCCTCGCTGATTTTTGTCAGATCCATGGATGGTCTTGACGTTCGACAGTATTGTGACGCAGTGCAATGGGCATCACAGGTTGCTTTGCAAACCGTAACTAACCCCTACACGCGAATGCGACTCTATACACTTGTTCTTGCCGCAGTGCTTACCACTGCGTTATCCGCTCAGACCACGGTCACTGTTTCCACCGGTGCGGCCAATTCCTCCCAGACCTTTTATAGCCTTCAGAACGGCGAGGTGGCCGCTGCTCCTTTGGCCGATTGGGACCTGGCTTTCGAGATCACCGGCTTCACATCCTCCATCCGGGTGAACACCGCAAAGGGCCTGTCCATTTGGGAGACCAACGTTCCCGTTGCCGATTGGGCCGGTTTGAACACATTCGATGAGACGAACTGGACGGTCATCCACAACTCAGAGACAAACTGGTCCGTTGGTGCGCTCAACAATGGCAACAACCTCTCTGAACCCGATGGGGTTAATGTGGGTTGGGGCATCTACAACATGATCACCCACGCCATCGTAGGTGCCAAGGTCTACGTGATCGATCTGGGTAGTGCCACTTACAAGAAGCTGCGCATCAACTCGCTGCTTAGCGGCACCTATTCGTTCACCTATGCCAACCTCGATGGTTCCGAGGAAGTGACCACCTCGCTCTCGAAGTCCGGTTACATGGGCAAGAACTTCGGTTACTTCAGTTTCGCCACGGGGGCCACGCTCAACCCTGAACCCGCCACGGCCACCTGGGACCTGCTCTTCACTAAGTATGTTGGTTTCGTCCCGACAGCATACCCTGTGGCCGGTGTGTTGCAGAACAAGAACGTAACGGCCCTTCAAGTGGATGGCGTGCCCTCGGGTAATGCCCAGTGGTGGGGTGAGGAGTTCAGCGCTGATATCAACATCATCGGCTCCGATTGGAAGACCTTCAACATGACCACGTTCCAGTATGAGTACGCGCAGGACCGGACCTACTTCGTGCAGGACCAAGTAGGCAATATCTGGAAGCTCATTTTCATCGGCTATGGTGGAAGCAGCAATGGCAACATGACCTTCACACAGGAGCTGGTGAGCGGTGTAGGCATGGAGGAGGCCGCCACATCCACCTTCGCCGTATTCCCCAATCCTGTTGCTAACGGCGCCACACGCATCATTATGGATACACCTGCTGCCAGCATCTCGCTGACGGTCACCGATATGAACGGTCGCTTGGTGATGCAGGACAACTTCAATGGCAACGGTGGCCTTACGGACCGTGTGCTCGATGTCAGCGCGCTGCGTCCCGGTATGTACGTTGCGAGGTTGATGGGCGCAGGCCTCAACGCCACGGCCCGCTTCGTGGTGGAGTGATCCATACCGCTTTCAAGAGGCCCCGGATATCCGAGCGATATCCGGGGCCTCTTCGTTGATGTGATTACCCTGATCGTGGTATAGGGTGCTCGGTTGTGGGAAGAGTCCTTTGTGCGCTTCAAAATGGCCTTTCCCATGTATCTGTCTTTTCTGCGTACCGCGTATGCGGCGATGCTCATTCCATGCGCTTTCGTTGTGCAGGCTCAGCAGGACACCTTGCGCAAAGTGGATCTGAAGGAGGTGCACATAGAAGGCCACCGACCACATAATGTGGTGGAGCGGATGAAGCCTGTGGAAGGAGGCATAGTTGCTGCGGGAAAGAAGAACGAGGTGGTGCAGGTCGCAGGCCTGGATGCGGACCTTTCCACGAACAATGCGCGGCAACTGTTCGCGAAGGTGCCGGGCATCAGTATCTGGGAAAGCGAAGGGTCGGGCATACAAATGAGCGTGGCCGCACGTGGCCTCAGCCCCAATCGCTCATGGGAGTTCAATGTGCGCCAGAACGGATACGATATCGCCGCTGAGCCCTTCGGTTATCCGGAAGCCTATTACGCTCCGCCCATGGAGGCCGTAGAGCGTATCGAGATCATCCGCGGTTCGGCATCGCTACAGTTCGGTCCGCAGTTCGGAGGCCTGCTCAATTACCGGTTGAAGCGTGGTGTGGCAGGTAGGAAGTTGGCCTTTGAAACGCGCCAAACGGCGGGCTCCTATGGTCTGTTCAATGCCTACAATGCACTTGGAGGCACGGTCGGCCGTACTTCCTACTACGCGTTCTGGCATCACCGCAGTGCCGATGGTTGGCGAACCAATAGCCGCTATGTGACCAATACGGGACAAGTGTCTTTGACCCATGCATTCAGCAAGCGGTTCACCCTTGGTCTGGAGTACACGCGAATGGACTATTCCAGCCAGCAACCGGGCGGGCTCACGGATGCTCAGCTTCAAGCGGATCCGCAGTACTCTGACCGGGCGCGTAATTGGTTCAATGCGCCATGGAGCGTTGCTGCCGTAACTGCCGACATGGTGCTTACGGAGCGCACGCGCATGAGCCTGAAGTGCTTCGGGACCTTCGCAGAGCGCAACAGCGTGGGATTCATGAAGCCGATCACTGAACCAGACACGATCAGCAGCATCACCCGCGCCTACGCTCCACGTCAGGTAGATCGCGATGAGTATGCCAATGCAGGTGCTGAACTGAGGTTGCATCATTCCTACAAGGTGCTCGGCAAGCCCTCGGACCTGGCCACCGGTGTTCGGGCTTTCGGGGGTACCACACAACGTCACTTGCTTGGCAGGGGCACCACGGGCAGTGATCTGGACCTTTCGCTGACCGATCCGGTGTACGGTCGTGAACTGGAATACACAACGAGCAACTTCGCCGTGTTCGCCGAGAATATCTTCAGCGTGGGCAGGAACCTGAGCGTCGTGCCCGGTGTGCGATTCGAGCATATCGCCTCGACCGCGAAGGGCTATTTGAACACATCTTCCACAGGTACGCTTGAGCCTTCTGAGAGGCAGCGCCAGGTCATTCTTTTCGGCACAGGTCTGGAGTATAGGACTACGGCCAGCACCAATGCTTACGCCAATTTCAGCACGGCGTACCGCCCCGTGCTGTTTTCGGAACTCACGCCGGCCGCTACTACGGACATCATCGACCCGAACATGAAGGACGCGAACGGCTACAACATGGAGGCCGGCTATCGCGGTTCTTTGGCACGCTATGTCACCTTCGATGTCGGCGTGTTCCAATTGCTTTACCGCGACCGCATTGGCACCGTGCTGCGCGATGGTGTGGCCTATCGCACCAATATCGGCACCTCGCAAAGCCAGGGTGTTGAGGCCTATGTGGAACTGGATGTCCTTCGCCTGATCGCTGGTGAACGCCCGGCCAGCCTGCGAGTGCATGCATCGGTGACCTGGATGGATGCGCGCTACACCAGCTGGAACAACCCGGCCCTGGTGAACGACCCCGTGCGTGGCATCGAAGGGAAGCGCGTGGAATACGCCCCGAACAACATCGAGCGCTATGGCATCAATTACCAACGTCGTGGGTTCTCCGCAACGGTGAATTTGAGCCGAACGGGATCCGTGTTTACCGATGCGGCCAATACCGTTGAGCCCAATGCGGCTGCTACGGTGGGCCGTTTGGCGGGCTATCAGGTGCTGGACATCAACGGGGGGCATACGTTCCGCAATGGCTTGGAGCTGCGCTTGGGCGTGAATAACGTCACCGACGAAGCATATGCCACCAGGCGTTCCGGGGGCTATCCGGGGCCCGGCGCGCTGCCCGGTAACGGCCGCACCTTTCTGGTCACCCTTGGTGCCCGGCTTTAGTGGCTGTCGCTTGACGGTCGTATGACATTCCGCGCGCGGTGGCTTCGGTCCTTTGTGTGCCCGAAATGCGCGCCCTGTCCGGTTCCCCGATCATGCTGAGCAAGCGGCTCCTTTTCTTGCCGGTGCTCCTGTTCCTGGTCGTTGCTGTTCGTGGGCAGGTGGCCATCGAAGTGGTGGAGGCAGTGACCGGTGCGCCAGTGCCGTATGCACACATCGCGTGGCAACCTCTCGATGGTGGCCAGGGTCAGTTGGTTGTGAGCGCTCCGGATGGCAGGGCAGAGCTTCCATTGGGGCCTGAGCTGCTCGCGAACGGTGTTGTGGTGCGGATCTCCTTCCTCGGAAATGTCGCCATTGTTGATACGCTACGTTCGACCGCACCAAGGACCTACCGCATGGAGAGGGCATCGGTGGGCTTGCAGGAAGTGGTGGTGACCGGCCAGTATGCGCCCGGAGCACCCGAGAAAGCCGTACACAAAGTGCGCGTGTTGGATGATACACAGTTCAAACGCATGGCCGCCAATAACCTTGGCGATGCACTGCGGAACGAGCTGAACATCCGCCTGTCGCAGGATAATGTGCTCGGGACCTCGCTCAGCATGCAGGGCCTCGGTGGGCAGAACGTGAAGATCCTGGTGGATGGTGTGCCTGTGGTGGGTCGCCAGGACGGCAACATCGATCTGGCGCAGCTGGACCTTACCGGCGTTGAGCGCGCGGAGATCATTGAAGGTCCTCTCAGTGTCAACTACGGCACGAACGCATTGGCGGGCACCATCAATCTCATCACGCGGAAGAGCATTGCCTCCCCATTTGCGCTTAAGGCCTCCGTGTATGCCGAACATATCGGTCGTTTGAACACCACGCTTTCAGGTGGCGGAAAATGGGGGCGACATGATCTGCTCATTACCGCAGGAAGAAACTTCTTCGGAGGCTGGGACCCCGGCCAGCAAGGCATACCCAGCTTCGAGCCTGCCCCGGCCGATATGTCGCGTTACCAACAATGGAAGCCCCGCGAACAGTATTTCGGCAGGGTGGGCTATGGCATCCGCTTGGGTGATTGGAGGTTGAACTACAAGGGCGAGGTGATGGATGATCACATCATCAATCGAGGGCGTCCGCGTGCGCCCTATTACGAGACCGCCTTCGATGAGGAGTACGTTACACTGCGTTTGGACAATGCCGTGTTCGCCGAACGTCGCTTCTCTGGCGGTCGCAGCCTGAACATGTTGGCAGCGCACAATCGCTACACACGGACCCGCAACACGTGGTTCCGTGATCTTACCGACCTCGATGCCATTCTCATCACGGCCGAGGGTATGCAGGACACATCCCGGTTCACGCTCACCAATCTGCGAGGCACCTTCGCCGTATCACCCGATAGCGCTCGCTTGCGCTATGAGGTCGGCTATGACCTCAACTTGGAGACGGGTAGTGGCGATCGTATCGCTGAAGGAGGTGAGGAGATCGGAGACTACGCAGTGTTCGCCAGTCTGGAATACCTGCCCACAGCGCGCATCACCCTTAGGCCGGGACTACGTGCCGCTTACAATACGCGCTATGGCGCGCCGGTGATACCCTCGGTCAACGTGCGGTGGACACTTACAGATGCGTTCACCCTGCGAGCTTCCTATGCGCAAGGCTTCCGCGCCCCTTCGCTCAAGGAGCTTTATCTCTACTTCGTGGATGTCAACCACGACATCGTGGGCAACCCGGACCTGAATGCCGAACGCTCGCACAGCATGAATGCGGCGCTCAGCTACCGGCACGCCAAGGACAAGGGTGTCTATCGCAGTGAGCTGGGATTGTTCTACAACGCCATCGACGATCTCATCACGTTGGCACAGGTCAGCACCACCACCTACACCTACATCAATGTCGGTCGACTGCACACCGCTGGCGGTACCATCGGGTCCAGCTGGGACAATGGCCATTGGGTCGTTTCGGTCGGTGGTGGGCTCACCGCGCGACTCGATGAGATGGCGATGGAGCATGATGAACCCTGGCTGCTCTCGCCCGAGGCACGTGCATCGCTCACGCACCAATGGATGAAGACGGGTTGGAGCATCTCGATGTTCTGGAAATATCAGGGCGAAGTGAGCGCCTATACGTTCGAGAACGACGGTGAGGTGGGCCGGTCCTTCATTGGCGATTACAACATGGCTGATATGAACGTGACCAAGCGTTTCTGGGAAGGCCGTTCATCCATCAGCCTCGGCTGCAAGGACCTCTTCAATGTGCAGAACGTGCAGGCCACCATGGCGGCGGGAGCGCACAGTGGAGGAGGTGTAAGTGTTCCAATGACCACGGGCCGCACCTATTTCATCCGTCTGGAGCTGGATCTCAAAAAGCGAAAGTGATCGCCGATGTCACGCATCTTCCTTTCATCACTGTTTGCGCTCACCGTTCTTACCGGGTGTTTGAAGGACGAGCTGCCTGTGCCCGCGCGTCCGCGTGGCGAGGGGAGCGTCATGCAGGTGTGCATGGGCCCCGGTTACAACGAACAGCTTTGGATCGATGTGAGCAGTGGAACGGTCGTTTCCAGCAATCCGAAGACCGCTTGGAACCTGGCCTTTGAAAATGGCGCTGATGGGTGGCGCGTGCGCCTGAACGGATCCATGTTGATGTCGGCCATGGACCTTGGTGCCGTTGAAATTACGGCGGCGCACGATACTGCTGGCATGTTCATTACGCGTCATATCGACGCCCCCAGTGGTCATCCGGACAGTACGGCCATCGGTGACTGGCGAGGTACTGGTCATGTTTATCTGGTTGACATGGGCTACGACGCATTGGGCCAGCAGCTTGGTTTCCGCAAGGTGCGTTTTGATGGGGTGGATGCCGCTAGCTACACCTTGCAGGTAGCGATGCTCAATGGCAGCGGTCTACAGACCATCGTGGTGAACAAGGATGCCTCACGCAGTGCCACTGCACTTCATTTCGTGAACGGTGTTGTGAACGTGTTCCCGCCCATTGGTGCATGGGACATGGTGATCACGCAGTACACGCATCAGTTCTATGAGCCGTTCATGCCTTACATCGTTACGGGCGTGCTTATGGACCAAGGTCGCACACGAGTGGCCCGTATTCCGGATGCCGATATCGCACAGGTGACATTGAACGACACTATCGCCCACCCCTTCAGTGGACGACGTGATGCCATAGGCTACGATTGGAAGACCTACTCGTTCGAGACGAGCTCCTACATGGTGAACGATCGTATCGTGTACATCATACAGGATGCTGCTGGCTTCTACTTCAAACTGCGTTTCCTGGAGTTCTACAGTAGCACAGGCCAGGTCGGCTGCCCACAGTTCGAAGTGGTCCCGTTGTGAAGCGCGCCACTGGCGGGTCACATCTCCATATCGCCGCCACCGCCCGGTTCACGCTGCTGTTGACCTCTGCGCCGGAAGAGTGATGCATCGCGCTCGCCGAATTTCCAGGTCAGCGTCAGGCGCACGAAACGTTGCTCGCGCCGACGGAAGTTCTCCTGATAAATGGTAGGCGTGTCCAGCACCTGACCCCAGCGACGCGTGTAGAACACATCGTTCACTGAGAGGTTGGCGCTCCATTGTTTGGTGAACTCGCGGTTCAGGGATAGGTCGACACCGTACTGCGAAAGCGTGCGGCCTTGCGGCTGGATACGCGGTCCTTCGTATTCGCCGTTCATTTGCATCGCCCAGTTGCTCTTGCTGCCAAAGCGGTAGCTCACCAGTGCCTTCGCGTTCCAATTGAAGCCTTGGTTGCGGTCGCCACCCTGCGCGGATGACAAGGCGATGTCCGTGTATTGCACTGTACCGCTCAGCGTGATCTGCAACCCTTTCATGGGGTCGAACTTGAACACGTTCTCCCAACCTCCGTTCGCGCTGTAACTGCCGTTCACGAACGTGTTCAGCAATACCAAGCTGTCCTCGCCAAGCGGAGTGGCATATCCGGTGATCACATCCTGTGTGTAGCGTCCGTAAACGGATGTGAGCCAGCTGGCCTTGCCGCCCAGGAAGGGCAACAGGTGGTTCACTTCGGCCAGGTTGCTCAGTTCGGGTGCCAGTGTGGGGTTGCCAATACGCAGGTTCCGACTGTCCGCGAACATGATGAAGGGCATGATCTGCCAGAACCGCGGCCGATCGATCTTGCGGGAAAAGTTCACCTGAAGCTCGCGCGTGCTGCCTTCCCAACGCCGCACCAGATAGACCGAGGGGAACAGTGCCTTGGCCAGGTTCTCGGTGCCATCAGGGTATTTGTAACTGAAGCGTTGGTCGGTATCGCGCAGCACGGTCTCGTACCACGTTTGCTCGAAGCGAAGACCTGCCATCAGGCTCCATCGGTCGTTCAGCTTCTGCGACCAGTTGAAGTAGGCCGCGTTGATGATGTCGGTGATGTCGTAGTTGTTGCTCAGCGTGCTGTCGCGCACTGGCACACCAATATCCGGACGAGTGATGTACACGTTCAGCCAGGTGTTGTCCAGGTTCCAGTTCGACTTTACGCCGTACTCGATCTTGGTGCGTTCGCTCAACGGGTCCACGGCATCCAGTTGGAACGTGTAAGTGTTCGCATTGCTGCCACCCAGGTTCTGTTGTGTGCTGGGGCTGCCCGGTGTGGTGCCCCCGTTCGCTTCCGTGCTGTTGATGTTGAAGCTTGCATCACTGTCCCGGTTCCAGCCATTGTAGGTCAGGTCAGCGCTCCATTCCTTGCCTTCTTTCGGTGCCTTGCGTCGGAATGAGAGCTGGCCGGTATAGCTGAAGTTCTCGGACAGGGAAGTGTTGATCTGGTAGCCCGTGCGGAGCAATTCGCCATTGCCATCCTCCGAACGGAAATCCTGGGTCTCACTTGATCCCATTTCGCGCTGCCTTCCATTGAAGGAAAGCCCCCACGTGTTCCGGTTGCTCTGGCGCCATTCCAGACCCAGGCGCCCTCCGTTCATGGTGTTCTTGCCATTGTTGCTGGCATCCTGAAGGAAGCGGCCAGTGGAAGCCCCGTTCAGCAGGTCAGTGCGATCCGTCTCGCCATCGGTGAGGTTCCGACCGGTGTTGTAATTATATGATAGGTTGTAGCTCCAGCGTCCATCGCGCGCGTTCAGGTTGAAGCCGCCTTGGTAACGATCGTTGGTGCCCACACCGGCCTGTACTTGGCCGTAGTAGCCCGGCTTGGTGTTCTTCTTCAGCACCACGTTGATGATGCCTCCAGTGGTGTTCGCATCAAAGGCCACCGATGGGTTGGTGATCACTTCCACACGTTCGATGTCCTCGGCAGGGATCTGGTCCAGCTGCATGCTGGTGGGCCTGCCATCGATCAGCACCAATGGACGCGATCCGCGCATTTCCACATTGCCTTCAACGTCCACGCTAAGGCCGGGCACGTTCTTCATCACATCCACACCGGTTCCCCCTTGCGTGCTCAGGTCTTTCTCCACGTTGAATACCCGTCGGTCAACCTGCATCACCGTGGTGGCGCGTTCACCCACCACTTCCACTTCCTTTAGCAGTTCGGCATCGGGCTTCAGCATCAGGTTGCCCATGTCCTGTTCCAACCGCTCACGGCTCAGTTGAGCCTCCACTGTCAATGCGGTATAACCAATAAAGCTGATCTGTATCCGCAGTTTCCCCAAGGGAAGTTTGTCCACGTCGAAATCACCGTTGCCCCGAACAATGGTGCCACCGACCAGACTGTCGTTACGAACAGTGTAAACCGCTATGGTGGCATACTCGGCCGGCTTCTTGGTGGTGGCATCCAACACTCTTCCGTAGATCCGCCCGAGCGCCGGAGGCGCGCCACCCCCTGGGCGCTGCGCGGAAACCGGTCCGGCCAGGCCAAAGGCCAGCAGGGTGATAAGCAGGATAGGCTGTAAAGTGCGCTTGTACATGAACGGGCAAAAGTACCTTGTGCGTTGTGGCGGCATGTCTCTCAGACCCATTCACCGGGAAAGGGTCCGATCGGATCAACAACTTTTCACACGCTGAGGTCGATGAGCGTAAAAAGAAAGCCCCCCGGATGTTCCGGGGGGCCTTGTTCTCGTGTGTTGCGTGGAGCTTAGTACTCGTCACGACGGAAGCCGCGATCACCACGGTCTCCGCGGTCGCTGCGGTATCCACCGCGATCACCACCACGATCGCCACCGCGATCGCCACGGAAACCACCGCGGTCGCCGCCGCCGAAGCTGCGTCCACCACCGCCGCCGAATCCGCCGCGGTCACCCTCGGTGCGAGGACGAGCCTCGTTCACCACCAGGTCACGACCGTGGAAGTTCTTGCCATTGGTGCCTTCGATGGCTGCACGGCCGGAGTTGTCATCGGACATCTCAACGAATCCGAAGCCACGGCTACGGTTCGTCACTTTGTCCATGATGATCTTGGCCGAGGTCACCTCTCCGAACGGTTCGAAAAGCTCTCGGAGGTCTTGGTCCTTCACTGAGTAAGGCACGTTGGCGACGTAAATGTTCATGAGTTCTACTGACTGGGTTTTGTTCGTATTTGCCTGTGCCGTGGAGGTCTCGCCAAAGAACGCCCCGGCCGTTGGGCGCAACGAAAGTAGGCGGAAAAGCGATCGTGTCAACAGCCTGCCTGTCGAATTGTTCTGAAGCACAGGCTTCTCAGGGGCCTTAGGTCCGGGTGGAACAGCCTTGTTTTCCGAAGTAACGTACGGTCGGTTCAGATCCGGGACCTTCTCCGCCAGTAAAGGACAGGTAGTGCCAGCAGCAGCCACCAAAGGCCCGGTTCGCTCATGCTCATGGTGTCCTCGTCCACATCAAGGCCGGGGTCGGCGCTCAGCGTTTCCCGCTGTTTTCGCATCAAGGTCTCGCGTTGGGCATCGCTCTCCAGACACATCCAGGCCGTTGGTGGCATCAGTACCTGCGCTTGGAAGCTGCCGCGTACCAGACCGAGCCAGGTCGCGCTCGGGCTTTCTCCATGCATCATGTATCGGCGCCAGTGGCCTTCAAGTCCGAGCATGTCCATCCATTGGCGTTCGCGAAGGTCAAGTAGTGGGGTGAGGCGCTCTGGGTCCACTACGATGCTCGCTGCACTGTCGGCCTTCAGGTAGGCGGTGGGCGCTCGTGCATCGGGCCAAGCCAGTACCTCCGGCACTTCAATGGTGAGCCAATTGCTGTTCAACGCCGGGTATGGCGGAGTGAAGGAGCTTCGTGTGCCATTGCCCTCCTGCCCGAGCACAATGAACGAAGCGCCTTCGGGCAGGCATGTGGCCACGTCGTCGAGGTCGTCGAGAAGTATGCCATAGCTCTCTGATGCATACGATGGGCCACCAGTTCCCAGAACGATGATGGGTGTTGTTGGAACTGCCTTTGCGCAGTTCTCCACCAGTATCCGGCGCATAACGCGGTCGCTGAAGAAACCGCCATTTCCAACATGGTGGCGGAAGCTTTCCTTGCCCTCTTCGTTCCACGTTACTTGCTTGTCGTATGCGTCGCAGAGGTGTACGATCATGCTATCTGGATCGATCCTGTGTTCATCAACGAACGCATCGACCTCCGCGATCAACCGATCGCGCTCCGCGCGCCAACGCTCCGTTGCGTCCAACACCATATGGAAGACCGGTTTTCGACGCACGCGCGTCAGTCCTGTCTTCACGTGTTGTGGTACATAAGTGACCGCCCCATCGGGCGTGGTGGTCACTACAGTAAGCGCTGTTGTGCTCGTGTCGCCCAACAGGACCTGTTGTCCGCTCAGGTCGATGAGGAAGGGTTCGCGATGCAGCACTTCAATGCCGGCCGTACGCACTTCAGTATCAGCGAAGGGGAACACGCGATACTCCAATTCCCCGGGGGCGAGATAGCGAAGGATGGAGGGGTCCCGCTGCACGTTCACGATCTGCTGATAGACCCACTCGGCGGCTTTCTTTTCCGCCAGGATACCCGGCACCCGCTCGCCCGCAATGGTCAGGTATGTGTCGCTGATCCAAGCGCCGTCGGGTAATTGGAAGCGTGTCACGAACTCGCTGTTCGCTGGACCGAGGTTCGTCATTTGAAGATGCACCCATGTACGCCATACCTGTTGCTCCGCATCGAAGCGACTCTTCGCCAAAGCGCTGTCCAGGCGCACATTGGAGGGCGGAGGCGTCCGGCGGAATTCGCTTTCATACCTGGGCGGCTCGTTCAGGAAGATCAGGCGGAGTTCATCGTGCTTGCGACGACCCAGGGTCAGGTTATCCAACACGATCCGGTTGTAGTAGGGGGTCAGGAAGGGCGTGGCCGACTTTGACGACCAGCGCTCCTGGTTCGCATCCACCTGGTCCAGTACGGCACGGAGGGCTACCGCGTCGATGGGATTTGTGACAGGCTTCGCCGGATCGGCATGGTACACGTATTGAAGCGCTTCGTGCAGCACCGCGCGATGATGCAGGTATCTCACGGTGACCGCTCCGGGTATCACGCATAAGGCGAGCATGAACGTCAACACGATGGTGCCTGTGCCATGGTGGGACCGTAGGTGGCGGGCATCATCAGCCAATTGTTTGCCTTGCACCAGTACAAGCAATACGGGTGCGAGCAACAGGAAACCCAGCCCGAACGCGATGATGGCGATGACGCTGAGCGGCACCCACGGCACGAAAAGCACGAAGAAGTACAGCACGTAAGTGAAGCCGATGCTGCGCAGGATGAACTGAATGAAGCGTAGACGATGATCGGTGCTTGAAGGCCATACCACCACGGCGCCGTTCAACAGGGCGATGACATAGAATGACCAATGCGATAGGTTGCCGAAGATGCCGCGTGCCTCCGAGGTGACCCCGCCGAACCCGACATTGTGAATGAACAGCCCGAGCAACGGCAGCACCAGCGCCACCACGATCCGTGTGAAGAGCCCGCGGTCAACGGACCGTGAATTGGTGCGCATGACCAGCGCGGCTGCACCGCGGAACACGAAGAACAGGAAAGCCACACACAAGCACACGAACAATACAACCCACACGTGGCGTTCGAAATCGATGTCGAAGCGCCACGGCTCCACCACCTGTACGAAGAGGTAGATGCTTAATGGGATCCCCGCCGCAATGAGCAGGTCGCGCAGCGGGTTGCCTTTGCTCTCTTCGCGCAAGGTGGACGCCACCAGCACGAACAAGGCATGCAACAGCGGTATCCCGAGCAACCTGAACGGGAGCAGTTCCATGTCGTCGCTCACCATCCAGCGTGGTACATCCCATGGAATGAGCTTGCGGTAATGCTCAACGAAGTACCAGAGCATGGGTACATACGCGGCAAAGAGCACGATGCCGTACAGGAAATGGATGTCCCTGCCTTGCTTCCAGAGGACCAATGAATAAATGGTGGAGCCAAGCACAAGGGAGCCGAACAGCAAGGCCAAAAGTCGCCAGAGCCCAAGGCTTTCTTCCGGAAGTAGCGAATGGACGGTGCTGTACACATCGCCGAGCAGAAAGGCCAGCAAGGCGGCAGGCACCACATGTGCAATGAGGATGCCTATGGGATTGCGAAAGGGACGCATGGTGGGGTGGTGCGGTGGGTCAGTCTGTCGAGGAGAAGGGTGGCCAGTACGAGCGCGGTAAGGAATATGGCGGCACCGATCACTTCGTGTGCCAATGCTGAAGGCGCGCGGCCAACGCGCTGCAGGGCTACCATGCACAGGATGCGGCCGGTATTGGTCAGCAGCGTCAGCGCATATGCGGCAGGCAGCATCAGCAGTGCGAGCAACGGCCGCATGCAGCCTCCGTTCCTGCTCTTGAGCACGAGGAATGCGAAGGATGCCGTTGCGATCACCATGAAGTTCGTGCCCGAGCAGGAGCGGTCGATCACCATGTTGAGGTCGGGGAAATAGTAGCCCTTGCCGGCCACCAGCTCGTATGATGTATTACCGAGCAGGGCCACCATGCGGGCCACCGGGCTCAACAGCAGGTCCAGTTCATCAATGGTCGCCGTGCGGTACCACCATTTCAGTGCAAAGGCCCCAGCCAGAAGGGCTCCGCCCATAAGGAGGGTCTTCAGGCGTTGGCGGTCGATCATGTGCTTGGGATCCTGTGTGCAACGTGGCTTCTTCGTGATCCGTGCGTGCGCCGGTTGTAAATGATCGTTAGATCGCGGTTCGTATGGCCCTAGCCCTGCGGATAGCTTACCAAGGTGTGACGGATGTCAAATAGCCATGGTGACGGTAGCGCTTACATTCGCGCTGTTACCAAGTTAGTTCCATGTCCCAACCAACCTTCGCCAAGACCGCTCCCGTTTTCTTCCAACGCCTCCGTGAGGTCACCGAGGCCTATTTCAAGGAAAATAACCTTCCCAAGACCGGTGATATCCGGCTCTATGCGAAGACGGCCATCCTTGCCGTTGCACTCGTTGCGCTGTATGTGGTGCTTGTGTTCTTCACGCCCGCCTCCGTGTGGTTGTCGTTGGCCTTGTGCGCGCTCCTTGGCGTGGTGGTGGCCAGCATTGGCTTCAATGTGATGCACGATGGCGCACATGGAAGCTACAGCCGCAAGCAATGGGTGAACGAGATCATGGGGCACAGCCTCAATGTGCTCGGCGGCAACGTGTACCTCTGGAAGCTAAAGCACAATGTGAACCACCACACCTTCACCAATGTGGAGGGCATGGACGATGACATCGACATCAAACCCTTCATCCGGGTGCACGCCGGCCAGAAGAAGTACTGGTTCCATCGGTTCCAGCACGTGTACGGATTGCTGCTCTACGGAAGCACCTACCTCTTCTGGATCTTCTTCAATGACATGAAGAAGTATTTCAGCGGCAAGATCGCTGAGAACACACCCATGAAGCCCATGAGCATGAAGGAGCACATCATCTTCTGGGCGTCGAAGGTGTTCTACATCGCAGTATTCCTGGTGTTGCCCATGTACTTCGCCGGGGTGTTGCCCACGCTGGTCGGCTACAGCGTCATGGTCTTTGTTACCGGTCTGGTCATCGCGGTGGTGTTCCAGTTGGCGCACGTGGTGGAGGATACCGATTTCCATCATCCGGAAACGGACGGACAAGTGATCGAGAACGAATGGGCGGTACACCAGGTGGCCACCACGGTCAACTTTGCCACGAAGAACCCGGTCTGGAACTGGCTGTTCGGTGGATTGAACTTCCAGGTGGAGCACCACCTCTTCCCGCGCATCAGCCACGTGCATTACCCCGAGCTCAACAAACGCCTCAAACAGGTATGTGCCGAATTCAACATCCAGTACCGTGAGTTCCCCACGCTACGCAGCGCGCTGTGGAGCCACTTGATGCATCTGCGTCAGGTAGGCATGGCGTGATCGCGGCATCAATAGAATGTGAAAGGGCGATGCAGTGGTTGCATCGCCCTTTGCTTTTTCGGCCGGTGTTCAGTTCGTGCTTATTCCAACACCACGGGCATTTCCTTCGGGTGCTTCACCACGTAAACAAAACCGAGCTTCTTCGTGGCCTTCGGTTCCAGCCTGAAGTTCCACGTGAGCAGGCCTTTTTGTTCATCCACTGCTGCGCCACCCTTGTCCTCGAGCTTCACCTCGATCTCGCTCTGGGGGCTTAGCGGATATTGGTCGCGTACCTCAAGGTCGATGGCGGTACCCTTGGTGTTCCTTACGGTCAGGTCCCATCCGATGGTCACGGTGCGTTTGCCGCCTACCACGGCCTTCTGGTCGGTGGTCTTGCGCTTCACACGTTCCACCACTACGCCCTTGTCGCGCCCCAGGCTGATGTCCAGCGTGTCGCGCGGGATGTCCAACTGCAGGTAGCTCTCGCCAACGAAGGTGCCCTCGAAGAACACATTGGCCTGGCCGGGCAGCAGGTTCAGATCCTCCCAGCCGGTGGTGCGTGCGTACAGGAACGCATCCTTGTCCAGCTTGGGCGTTGCGTAGTGCTTGAAGGTGGCTTGGATCTCGTGGCTCTTCACACCCACCATGTGCGGAACACCATCGCTCGGTACGGTGAACGGCGTTTCGATCACGAACTCCACGGTGGTGGTGCGATAGGCTACCGTGTTCGCAACGGTGGTGTTCGCTGACCGTTCCTCATACTTCATGTCCTTTTCCATGTCCGCTCCACCGTAGGCCACGCTTGGCGCAGCTTCAGCCTTCCGTGGTCGACTACTGATGGTCACTTCCTGCAGGTATTGCGGGCGCGGAATGAACAACGTCCACGGGTTGAGGCCGGGCATCACACCGCCCAACGTGGGGTTTCCGCTGCTCAGGCTCAGGTTCACTTTGCTCCAATCCTCGCCGGTGTTGTTGGTCACTTGGGCCTTCATTAACAGTTCTATCGGTTGCCCCACGCTCTTTGCGCGCAGGTCGTAGGCGGGTGTCCAACCGGCATTGCCAACGAAGTAGGTGAGCGTGAAGGATGCGCTCACCTCCACGGTGCTCGCGATCTCCACCACTACTTCGCTCGTGGGACGCGGAGCTTGTGCCTGCAGGCTGCTCAATTGCTGGCGCAACTTCTCTGCTTCGGCATGGATCGCCTGCTTCTTCTCTTCCTGCTCGAGCCAGCCCACTTTCATGGCTTTCATCCGCTCGCGCACGTAATCATTCACGGCTTGGAGTTGTGTCGCGGTCAATCCGTTCTGTTGGCCTCCAACAGCGCTGTTCTTCAGCAGGAGCTGCTCTTCGTTCACCCACACCTGCTGCACACCGTTCTCGATATTGTAGTTGTGTTCCAGCTTCTTGATCTGGGCTTTCAATTCCTCGATCTCCTTTTTCTTCGGGCTTTCGGTCAGGTAGTTCATGCGGTGGTTCACGCTCATGATCGTGTAGCCGCCCTTACCGGTCACCTGTATGCTCTGTGGGTCCACTCCCTGCGCCAGCCCGGTGAATACGAGCACACTTGAACCTGCTGGCACCGTGGTGCTCGCAGTACGGGACACTTGCGCTCCGCTGAGGAACACCTTGGCGTCCACGATCTTGCTGGAGATGGAGCGCTCACCCTCCGCGGCATGTGCGGTGTGAAGTGCGAGCGACAAGGTGGCGAATAGGATGAACAGGCGCATATGGAGTTGTCTTGGCTGGGTGAATGTAACGTGTGGTGGTACACGCGGGCGCTGGCCCCGTTCAATGTCCGTGCCACGAAAAAGGGCCGCTCCCAATTCGGGAGCGGCCCTTTTCACGGTCGTTGTTGTCCTGCTCAGGCTTCCACCACGGCCTCGTCGAACTTCACGCCAACGCGCAATTCGTTGCGTACCACCAGGCGACCGTTCACCGGACGCAGGAAGTAGAGGGCATCCACTTCGCTCACAGGCTCGGGTGCTGCGGTGATGGCCATGAAGCCGAGGTCCTTGGCCATGCTCAGCACGGCCTTGCGGTTGATGGCATCCAGCGAATGCACTTCGTCCAGGAAGAAGGGCACGCGCGAGAGCGGCGTCAGTTTCTTCGGGTCCTCCTTCAGCATGCTGCGCAGCACCAGCAGGTTGAACAACACCTTGATGGTGATGGCCGTACCGTGGCTCTCCACCTGCAGGTTGTCGTAGCTGTGGGTGCGTCCGGCGCGTGTGCTCACCGTGAAGCGCAGCGTGAACAGATCGCCGTAGTTCAGTGTAAGGCGCTCGCTCAGCTTGTTGCGGAAGCTTTGGTAGGCCGCATCCAGCTTGCCCGAGCTGTCGAAGAGCCCCGTGTGGTCGGTCTCGGCCAGTTCCTTCAGTGCGGCCACCAGCTCGTTCTGGTCCATCACCTCCATCTTCAGGCTTTCCAGGTTGCTCACGCTCACGTTATTGAAACGGCGGTTGAGCATTTCGGCGGCACCCTTGATGTCGTTCAGGCCGTTGAGCACGTTGGCGAAGTTGGCGCGCAACAGGTGCAGGTAGTTGTCCCAGTCCTTGCGCAGGGTCTCCTCGAAGGTGGGCAGGCCCTCCAACTGTTCGCGCATCAGCTGCACGGTTTCCGCCTCCGTGGGGCCGATGATGTCGCTCTTCAGTACGTTCTCGATCTTGCTGCGGAGCTGGTCCATCTCGCGGCTCATCACGTTGTGCTCCAGCATCAGCTTGCGGTACAGCTCAATGGCGTCCTCGGCATCACTCGGCACGGCCATCGGCTCTTTTCCCGTGGCGTTGGGGTCGGGTGGCGGCACGCATTGTTCCAACAGCACCAGCAAGCGGTTGAAGCGCTCGTCCTCCTTGTTCAACGCGGTGCGCTGCTCGAACAGCTTCACGCCGATCTCCTCCAGTTTGTCACGCACCTCCTTGCGCTGCTTGTCGCCTTCGCTCTTCTCCTTGTTCAGCTCGGCCAAGCGCTTCTGCAGTTTCGGCTCGTCGCGCTTGTCCACTTGGAATCGCTCCCAGCGGGCCAGCTTTTCCACGTGCGCATCGCATTCGGCCTGCACCGCTGCACGCTCCTTGGCCAGTGCCTCGCGGTTCTCGATGGCATCCATCAGCTTGCGCAGACGGTCCTGTTCGGCCTTCAGATCGGTGAGCGACCGCTTCAGGGCCTTCACGTCCAATAGCTCTTTCCAGGCATTGCTGTTGTCCGGCAGGGGCAGGCTCAGCAGGGCGTCGCTGTAGCGGTCGTTGGCGATGTTCTCCGCCACGCTCTTCAGCAGCGCATCGATCTGCTTGCGCTTCTTCAGCTCCACGCTGCCTTTCTCCACGGGCAGCTTCAGGATGTCCAGGTTGAAGAGCTTCGAGAGACCGTGCAATTGCTCGTCGTTCAGCGTTTCGCGCAGCTCGGTGATGAGTGCCTTGTCGAAGTTGGCGATCGCGCGTTCTGTGCTCGTCACGCGGGCGCTCACCTCGGCCAGGCTGCGCGCGGTACGCTGACGGTCGGCCTCTTCGGCGTTGCCCAATTGCCGGTTCAGCACGTGCAGGCGCTCTTTGGCGTTGCCCAATGCCTCGCGCTCCAGGTTCTCCACGAAGTGCTCCAGGCCCTTGCCCAGATCGGCAATGCGGGCAAGGTCACCTTCGGCACGGCCTTTCGATCCGGCCAGTTCGGCGATCTTCTCGTCCAGGTCCTTCAGGATCTCGGCGGTACTGATCTTCTCTTTTTCCAGCGCCTCCTGTTTGGCCACAATGGCCTCTTTCACGTGCTTGTTGTGGTCGTGGGCCTTGCGGCGCTTTTCCATCAGATCGGCGTACACGAAGGCCAGGCGGGCCTCCAGCGTGAAGCGTCCGTCGCTCATGTCGATGTACTTCTCCAGGCGTTCGCGCTCGCTCTTCAGCGTGTTCAGCTTCAGACGACGGTCGCGGATGCGCTCGAAGTCCTCGGTCATCAGGCGATTGGCCTCCAGTGCGGGCTTGTTCGGCGGTATGCCGGCCAGCATCAGCAGGCTGCGCTTCATCTCGTGCTGGTCGATGCTGCGCAGGCTGAGCAGGTTCTTCAGGACTTCCTTGAAGTGCGCGTAGCGGTCGCTCTCGGTGAGGTGTACCACGCCCAGTCCATTGCTCTCGCCCTTGGTGGCCACCAGGATCGCCTCGCGGTGTCCGGCAGCATCACGCAGCACGCGGAAGTTGCGGTCGCCGAGCTTGGCGTCCACCTTCTTCGGGTCCAGTACGCGACCATCGGCGCTCATGAAGTCCTTCATGTCGTAGCGCCCATCGTACGTGAAACGGATGGGGTCGCCGCCCTGTGCCTTGCTCTGCCCGCGCCAGCCCAGCACGTAGGGGCCTTGCGGGCCTTCCAGTTCGAACAGCAGGTAGCTGAAGTGGTCGGGGAAGTAGTAGGCGCGCGTGGCCTCGGGGTCGTGGTCGCCGAAGGCCATCTGGTTGCGGTTGTCCAGGTAGAGGAACTGCAACGTGTTGATCAGCGTGGTCTTGCCCGCGTTGTTGGGGCCCACGAGCTGTATGGAGCTCGCGAGGTCCACCTCGGCATAGTCGTAACTGCCGCTGCGGATGGCAATGAGCTTGGAAGGTCCTAGTCCTGCTTGCATGGGAATGGCGTTGTCGTGGCCGTGGCGTTCGCGTGGGCCGTTCTCAGTTCATTTCGGGGTCGAAGTCCTTGCTGATGCTGGGCAGCACTTCGCGTGCTTCCTGCTCGGCAGCCGCGCTGATCTCCTGGCATTTATCGAACAGGCGGTGCAGCGGACGCAGGAACCGGAAGGTGTCGTCGTTGTTGTATTCGGCCCAACCCTTGGTGGCCATGCTCTTGAGCAGCTTGCGCAGTCCGGCCTCGTCGTCTACTTCCACGGCACGCATGTGTGCCTTGTAGCGGTCGCTCTTCAGGTGCGGCAGGCCCGCCAGCGTGAAGCGCTCGGTGAGCAGGTATTCCTCGATCGGGCGCCCTTCATTGGAGGCGGCCTCGATGAGGATGAAGCAGAACACCGCCATGGGTGCCAGCGATGCCGCAGGTGGCGTGCCTTCTGCTGTTTCCGTGTGGAAGTAGAAGAAGTCGCGCGGGTGCCTGATCAGGTTCAGGCCCAGCGGCTCGAAATACTCCTTGTAGCCCTCATAGTTCTCGGCCAATGCGGCGTGCATCGTGCCTTGTTCGTGGGTGATGTAGGCACCTTGACGAAGCTTGTCGAAGATGTCCTTCAGTTGGGGAAGGGTGTTCATGCGTTGTACGCCGTAGCCCGGCGTTGGGGTCCTTTTACTTCGCCTTGGCGGGCGAAGGCGATGTCTTGGTGATCGAAATGGTGGCGGCCTCAAGGATGCCGTCGCGTGTACGGTAGTGTTTGGTCTTGCCGTGCTTGAAGTCAACGGCGAGTTTCGGGTCGAAGAGCAGGCGGCTCAGGCCCAACAGGGCATCCGCCGTGCCTTTCTCGGGGAAGTTGCCCGTAAGCCATGCCGTCAGGTCCTTCACCGGAAGTTCCTCGTTCAGGCGTTCGGGCAGTTCGTTCAGCCACAACAGGCGCACGTAGTCAGGCGGTGTTTCGGCATCCTCCGAAGTGTTCAGAAGCGGCGGTGCAATGGGCGGGTGCGAGATCACCTCGTCAATGATGCGGCGCAGCACTTCGTCCGTAGGTGGGCACTCCACTCGTGCATTGGTGGTGGGGGTGACATAGTTGGCCACCCAATCCTCCAATTTCATTTGGCGCAGGCGGCCCAGGGCCAGCGTGGCACCGTGTGCAATGGCACTTGAGCGGCGCAGCACATCATACAAGGGCTGCAGTTCCTTGCGGCTCTCGTTCAGGGTGTGGATGGCGCGGCGACGCAGCACACGGATCTGGCGCTCGTTGCGCTGCACCATGTTCAGTTCCACGTATACGCCCTGTTCGCGTGCCGCGCGCAGCACCAGATCGGTCTCGATCAGCGTGCTGTCAAGCAGGCCGTCCACCCGCACGATCTCCACCAGCGGATGCACGTACTGGTCCATCAGGCTCAGAATCCGCAAGTAGCGTTCACGCACGCTCACACTGCTGCGGTCAGCCTTGTAACGCGCCACTTCGGCCAACACGGCGCGGTGGGTGGCATCCAGGTCGTCCTGCATGCGGCGCAGGGTGTGGTCCACTTCGTTGGTGGCCATGGCCACGCTCAGCGGATCGGCGGCCTCCACGCCAATGGCGATACGCTTGCGTGCGCTTTCCAGAGCGGCGATGTAGCCCTGGATGATCTCGGGACTGGTGGGCAGCGCATCGTTGTACAGGAAGTTCAGCAGCTGCAACAGCGGTTGGCTCATCACATAGTGTGAGCTGCCTTCCTCCAACGGCACGATCACCTGTAGTTCAAGCAGGCGCTGCCACGTGGTCTCGGGCTGTTCAGCGGTTGTGTCGCTGAAGGTCCTGATCATCTGCCGCACCTGTGCCTCGCTTACATCGCCAGGGCGCATGGCAATGGCGTGCAATAAGGGCACATGGCTCCCGCAGAAGTCGAAGAAGCGTTTCGGGGTGATCTGCATCGGCGTACGTCTCTTGCCCGCGTCCGGCATGGATCGGGGCGTGATTTTGCGATGTGAAAGTAGCCGGGTGCCGTGGGCCGGGCGGGGCCGAGTTTTCCACGGGTGTTAGTAACGTGGTGGGGGGACATGGCCGCGGTCTTGATCTGGTCGATCGGTCTTGCCGAGCGCTAAGCCATTGGACATGAGTCGAGTGACCTTTTTTCAGAATAAGGCGCTCTCCAGAGTATGACTTGAGCGGAACCCACTCCCACGACCATGAACGCAACAAGCCCCGGCCTTTCGACCGGGGCTTGCCCTTGTTTTTCAAACCACCGCAGTGGTTTCCCGAAGGGAACCCTGTGGAAGTGGTTCTTACATCATGCCACCCATGTCGCCCATGCCACCGCCGTGGCTGTGGCCGGCCGACTTCTCTTCAGGTTCTTCGCTGATCACGCACTCGGTGGTCAGCAACATGCTGGCGATGCTGGCAGCGTTCTCCAGTGCCACACGCGTCACCTTGGTGGGGTCGATCACACCTGCGGCGAGCAGGTTCTCGTACTCCTCGGTGCGGGCGTTGAAACCGAAATCGGCCTTGCCCTCGCGTACTTTCTGTACCACAATGCTGCCTTCCAGACCGGCGTTCGCGGTGATCTGGCGCAGCGGCTCTTCGATGGCGCGACGCACGATGGCCATACCGGTGGTCTCATCGGCGTTGATGCCTTCCATCTTCTCCAGCACTTTCTGGGCGCGGATGTAGGCCACACCACCGCCGGGTACGATGCCTTCCTCCACGGCAGCGCGGGTGGCATGTAGCGCATCGTCCACGCGGTCCTTCTTCTCTTTCATTTCCACCTCGGTGGCGGCACCGATGTAGAGCACGGCAACACCGCCGGCCAGTTTGGCCAGACGCTCCTGCAGCTTCTCCTTATCGTAGTCGCTGGTGGTGCTTTCGATCTGGGCCTTGATCTGGTTCACACGGGCCTTGATGTCGTCCTTTTTGCCCGCGCCGTTCACGATCGTGGTGTTGTCCTTGTCGATCGTGATCTTCTCGGCACGGCCCAGCATGGTGAGGTCAGCGTTCTCCAGCTTGAAGCCGCGCTCCTCGCTGATCACGGTGCCACCGGTCAGGATGGCGATGTCCTCCAGCATGGCCTTGCGACGGTCGCCGAAGCCGGGGGCTTTCACAGCGGCCACTTTCAGGGCGCCGCGGATCTTGTTCACCACCAGGGTGGCCAGGGCCTCGCCGTCCACGTCCTCGCTGATGATCAGCAGGGGCTTGCCGGTCTGCACGGCCTTCTCCAGCACGGGCAACAGCTCTTTCATGCTGCTGATCTTCTTGTCGTAGATCAGGATGTAGGCGTTGTCGAGCTCGGCCTCCATCTTGTCCGCGTTGGTCACGAAGTAGGGGCTCAGGTAGCCACGGTCGAACTGCATGCCTTCCACCACTTCCACGGTGGTCTCGGTGCCTTTCGCTTCTTCCACGGTGATCACGCCTTCCTTCTTCACTTTGGCCATGGCCTCGGCGATCAGGGTGCCGATGGTCTCATCGCTATTGGCGCTGATGGTGGCCACCTGCTTGATCTTGTCGTTGTCCTCGCCAACGGTCTTGCTCATCTTCTTGAGCTCGCCCACCACGGCGATCACGGCTTTGTCGATACCGCGCTTCAGGTCCATGGGGTTGGCACCGGCGGCCACGTTCTTCAGGCCTGCGGTCACGATCGCTTGGGCGAGCACGGTGGCCGTGGTTGTGCCATCACCGGCCTGGTCGGCGGTCTTGCTGGCCACTTCCTTCACCATCTGGGCGCCCATGTTCTCCACAGGGTCCTTCAGGGTGATCTCCTTCGCCACGCTCACTCCGTCCTTGGTCACCTGGGGTGCACCGAATTTCTTGTCGATGATCACGTTGCGGCCCTTGGGACCGAGGGTCACCTTCACGGCGTTCGCGAGGTGGTCCACGCCACGCTTCAAACGGTCGCGGGCGTCAATGTCGAACTGGATGTTCTTGGCTGCCATGGTCTTGTTCGGTTTTGCTTAGTTCAACACAGCGTAGATGTCGCTCTCACGCATGATCAGGTAGTCCTTGCCTTCGAGGCTGAGCTCCGTGCCGCTGTACTTGCCGTACAGGATCTCGTCGCCCACTTTCACGCTCAGCGGCGTCACTTTGCCGTCGTCGGCGATACGGCCGCCACCCACGGCGATGATCTTGCCGCGCTGGGGTTTCTCCTTGGCCGTGTCGGGGATGATGATGCCACCCTTGGTGGTCTCTTCAGCGGCTGCCGCTTCAACAAGCACGCGGTCCGCCAACGGTTTTACGTTCGTCGCCATGATGACGTTGATTGGGATTGATTGGTTGGAAATAGGAGGAACATTGATGTTCCGCGCCGCCGCTCGTCAAGCGGCATGCCATCCCCTGGGGATGACATGAACCCTGACAAGTTTTCGGAATGGGAGAGGGAGCGGCTCGTGATCGTCAGCAATGGGCTGACAACCTGACGATCCTTAGATGGGGTCTTGGCCCTCCGTCGGCGCACCCTGCGCACCTTCAGAAGGAGCGGCTTCTTCGCCGGATGCGGGCTGCTCGGTGGCGTCGATGGCCTCCATGTCGTCCACAACTGTGGCATCGCCACCCTGGAGACCGGCCGAAACGAGGCACAACACCATCAGGCTGGCTGCCAGGGTCCAGGTCCCTTTTTCGAGGAAGTCAGCGGTCTTTTGCACGCCGCCGATCTGCTGTGCACCGGTGAAACCGGCCGCCAATCCGCCGCCTTTGGGGTTCTGGGCCAGCACAACAAGGGCCAGAAGGCCACAGATCACGAGAATGAGAATGGAGATGGCGGTCAGCATGGCTATTTGGTCGATTGCTCCTCGAGCGCTTTCGCGAGGGCCGCAAAGTAAGCGCCTTTTTCCGGGTATTTCAAGGCCAGCCGGTGGTAGGCATCAATGGCCTTGGGCAGATTGCCCTGTTTCTCATAGATCCGCGCCAGGGTCTCGGTCACCATGCCGGCCGTGTCGTCAAGGCTTTTCTTGGCGGCCTGTTGCGGCGTGTAGAAGGCCGCTTTCGGTTTGGGCTCCGGCGTTTCCTGCTGCATGAACCGGTCGATCAGCGCCGAGGTCTCTTCGGGCGTCGACATGCGCTTCGGTGTCCCGCTTGTTACGGGCAGGGGCATGGCCTCCTGCTCGCTGGCCACAGACGTGGAAGGCAGTTCTTCGGAAGGCTCCACGGTAGTGTTTTGCGACGCTTCCGCGTCGAGCCAGTCGGTGAAACGCATCCGCCCGCGCAGCGGCTTTGCGGGACGCAATTCCACGGGAGCGGGCTCCTGCACTGGCGTTTCAATGGCAGCAGCAACAGGCTCGATAGTGATCGGTGCCGTGGGCGCCGGTGTCGGCTGTTCCTCGATCCGTGGGGCCGGTGGGGGCGGCGGTGCCAACAGGGTAAGATCGTAGGCGCTGGCAAAGGCCGCTTCCAGGATCTGGCGCTCCAGTGGGTCCTCTTCGGCCTCGGGGGAATTGGCCTCGACAACTTCCTCAGTCTGCTCAGGCACCACGAGAGCGGCTGCCCGCGGCTCCGGCGGTTCTGGCAGTGCAGGCTCCGGCACTGCCATCGGCGGTTCAACCGCTGCGATTAATTCCACGGGCACGCTCGGCATCGGGGAGGGTGCCTCGGCCATGGGTGTGATGGTTTCCGGGGCCACTTCCACTTTCGGTACGATCGTGAGCGGGGCCGCTTTTTTCGCCCCGGTATTCACCAGGTCGAACAACTGCGTGCGCGAAGGGATCTGGGCCGCGGTGCGTTGCAGGGTCTCGTCGTACAGCACATCGCCACTGGCGTGTTGTCCCTTGGCCTGCAACAATTGGGCACCACTGAACCACGGGTAGCGCTCGGTCAGCGTACGCAGGTCGCCGAGGTCCGTGCGGTCCACCGTTCCGGGGTCTTTTATCAGCCGTGTCAGCCGTTCGCGGTCCATGGTCGTTGCGGGCTTACCAGTTGCCCAAGGTGCGGTCGAAGATATCCTGCGCCAGCTGCTTGCTGATCTCGCGCACTAGGTTCTCTTCCACGGTGATCAGGTCCTGCGAGCTGCTGTAGTCCGCAAAGCGCGAAATGGTGAACGCGGTGTTCTTGGCAGGCTCCAGGGTGTGGACGTAGGTCACGTTCAGGGTGATGGTGAGCCGGTTCAGCGCGGCCGATTCGTTGGCCTGTATGCTCACGGGCTGCACGTCGTAGCCCACAATGGTGCCGCTGTACTGCACATCGCCATCGGTCCGGGCCAGCTTCAGCGGGGTCTGGGCCAGCAGCAGGTCGCGCACGGTCTCGGTGCATACCTGGGCCACGTTGGGCGAGGCCAGTGGTGCGCCGGTCTGGAAGAGGTCCACGCTCAACGTGCGGGCATTGCCGGGGTCGCCTCCCGTGAACCCGTAGTTCACGCGGCAACCGGCCAAGGCCAGTGCGAGCAGGAGAAGGGTCGCGTACCTCACGAGATGCCGTACTCCTTGATCTTGCGGTACAACGTGCGCTCACTGATGCCCAGTTCCTGAGCCGCGTTCTTCCTGCGGTTGCGGTGCTTCACCAGCGCCTTGCGGATCATCTCTTTCTCTTTCTCCTCCAGGCTCAGGCTCTCTTCCACTTCAGTGTGGTCGATATCCTCTGGAAGATCCGTTTCCCCGGGCATGCGTATGCTCACCGTTCCCGGTGCGGTTGCTGCAGGTGGAATGAAGAGCTCTTCCCGGTACACCGGCGGCATTGGCGTGGCCGGTATGGGCTGGCCGGCCAAGAGCGAACGCACCTGTTCCTTCAGCGCGTTCAGGTCGTTCTTCATGTCGTACAGGAACTTGTAGATCAGTTCCCGTTCGCTGATGCTTTCAATGCCTCCACCAGCGCTCGCGGGCACCAGCGCCGTGCTTTCATCGGGCAGGTAGTCGCGCAGGGTCTTCACATCCACTTCGCGCGTCTGTTCGATCACGCTCATCTGTTCCACCAGGTTGCGCAGCTGCCTGATGTTGCCAGGCCAGCGGTAGGCCGTAAGCATGCGCTGCGCCTCTTCGGTGAGGGTGATGGGCGGTGCTTTGTAGCGCGCCGCGGCTTCCTGCGCGAAGTAGCGGAACAGCAGGTGGATGTCCTCCTTGCGTTCACGCAGTGCCGGAATGTGGATGGGCACCATGTTCAGGCGGTAGTAAAGGTCCTCGCGGAAGGTGCCTTTGGCCACGGCCTGTAGCATGTTCACGTTGGTGGCGGCCACCACGCGCACATTGGTCTTCTGGGCCTTGCTGCTGCCCACGCGGATGAACTCACCGGTCTCCAGCACGCGCAGCAGGCGCACCTGGGTGGTCAGCGGCAGTTCGCCCACTTCGTCCAGGAAGATGGTGCCGCCGTTGGCCACCTCGAAGTAGCCTTTGCGCGCTTCGTGCGCTCCGGTGAAGGAGCCCTTCTCATGGCCGAACAGTTCGCTGTCGATGGTGCCCTCGGGGATGGCCCCGCAGTTCACGGCGATGTACGGTCCGTGTTTGCGCGCACTGTAGGCGTGCACGATCTGGGGCAGCACTTCCTTGCCGCTTCCGCTCTCGCCCTGGATCAGTACGCTCAGGTCGGTGGGTGCCACCTGCGCCGCATTGTTGATGGCGCGGTCAAGCGCGGCCGAGGAGCCGATGATGCCGAACCGCTGCTTGATGGATTGCACGTTCATGCGGTGGCCGTTTGAAGGTCTCTCACTTTGATCACCGCACCCTGCAGGCTGCCTGCAGTGGCGCTCGTGATCGTGACACGTACGAACATGCCAGGCAGCAGTTCCGCACCGTCCGCATGACGCGGCACGATCACCACGGCGTTCTGGCTGTTGCGTCCGTACATGTGCTCGGCGCTGCGTTTGCTCACGCCTTCGATCAGCACGTCATGCTCTTGTCCCACATAACCCGCCATGCGCTGGGCGCTCAGGGTCTTTTGCAGGTCGATGATCTCCTGTAGCCGGCGTCCTTTCACGTCGTCCGGCACGTCGTCGGCATACTTGCGGGCAGCCAGTGTTTTCGGACGTTCGCTGTATTTGAACATGAAGGCCATGTCGTACACCACTTCGCGCATCAGGCTCAGGGTCTCCTGGTGATCAGCGGCGGTCTCGCCGCAGAAACCGGCGATGATGTCGGTACTGATGGCACAATCGGGCATGTGGCGCCGGATGCTTGCCATACGCTCCAGGTACCATGCCCTGTCGTACCCCCGGTTCATGCGCTTCAGCACGTCGCTGCTGCCGCTCTGCACCGGCAGGTGGATGTACTTGCAGATGTTGTCGTAGCGCGCCATTACCGCCAGCACCTTGTCGGTCATGTCCTTCGGGTGGCTGGTGCTGTACCGGATGCGCATGCCCGGCACGGCCAGGGCCACCAGTTCCAGCAGGTCGGCAAAATCGGTCGGGACCGACCCGTCGGTACCAGGTCGACCCGGTGGGTCGACGCTACGGGTGCCTTCTGCACCCGCATCGGATGCCGACGCGGTCGGCTTCCATTTGTATGAATCCACGTTCTGCCCCAGCAGCGTCACCTCCTTGTAGCCCTTGGCCCACAGGTCGCGGCACTCGGCCACAATGCTCTGCGGATCGCGGCTGCGCTCCCGGCCCCGGGTGAAGGGCACCACGCAGAAGGCGCACATGTTGTCGCAGCCCCGCATGATGGTGACGAAGGCCGTGACGCCGTTCGTGTCCAGGCGCACTGGCACGATCTCGCCATAGGTCTCTTCGCGGCTCAGCAGCACGTTCACGGCCTTCTGGCCCGTGCCCACCTTCTCCAGCAGCTCGGGCAGGGTGCGGTAGGCATCGGGGCCCACCACCAGGTCCACCACTTTCTTCTTCTCCAGCAGGTCCTCACGCATGCGTTCGGCCATGCAGCCGAGCACGCCCACCTTCAGGTCCTTGTTCCGGGCCTTCAGGTTGTTCATCTCGTTGATGCGCTGCAGCACGGTGTACTCGGCCTTCTCGCGGATGCTGCACGTGTTCAGCAGCACCAGGTCGGCCTCCTCCGCGCTCTGAACGGGGGTGTAGCCGTCCTTGGCCAATATGCTCGCCACGACCTCGCTGTCGTTCACGTTCATCTGGCAGCCGTAGCTCTCTATGTAGACCTTCTTCTGCAAGCCGGTTCCGGATAAAGGAGTGCAAAGGTAGGCCTACATCCGTCAAGCTGCCAAGCTGTCAGGTCGTCGGTCGGGCCTTTGTTCCATGTAGTTTTCGGCATGCTCAGGAACGCGGTCCTGATTGTCCTGTTGGTCGCCACGGTGCCCTTGGCCGCGCAGTACGACCTCGGTGGCGCCATCGGTCTACATTCCCGCAAACTCTATAGCAGGCAGGTCGGGGGGCATTCCTCATCAACGTTCAGCGAAATGGTCCGCCCGGACTATAACGTGGGACTATTGTATCGCGAGAAGCATGGCCGCCGTACCAACTTGGGTCTCGAGCTCACCTGGATGCGGCAGGAGTTCCAGTGCCGCTATTTCAACGGTGGGTTGGCCGGTGGCACCAGCAGTTCTGTTCATGTCGTCTTGCATACGCTCAATTTCGCCGTGCTGCCCGAAGTGCGACTTGGTGCATGGTCCGAGGCAGTGGTCCGGTTCGGTGTGTCCTGTGGATTCAGGGTCGGGGGTAGTAAGACCGGTTACCGAAGTGAACAATGGCCATACCGCTCGCAAGTGGAGGTCTTCGACAACGATGTTCCGGATGATTTCGGTGGTGAGCTCCGAGCCATCTTCGGATTCGGGTTCAAGGTGCCCACCGCCGTGAATGGCGGAATCACCATCGACCCTTACGTGGCCTATGGATTTTCCTCCATGTTGAAGGTCGACCCCGGATCTCGGTCAACGGAGGTAGGCCTGCGGATGGGCTGGGTGTTCCGTTGTAACAGGCAGGGGTTTCTGCCATGGCTCGATAAGCACACACCAATGCCCCCCGATGGGCCGAATTGGTGAATGTGTGCCGGGGTGGCAGCCGATCAAACTGTTCAGGATGCAGCGGTGAAGACCATTTGACACCAGCCTTCTTCTGGTGTTCACCTTACATGATGACCGTCTGGCAGGGTCCTACTTCAACGACGACCAGTAACCTCCGCTACTTCCCCTTCTTCGCCTTCACCTCCTCCTTCAGCAATTTCCCGTCCGGCAGAAAGAAGAGCTCGGCCTTTTCCTTTTCGGTCTCCACGTTCACTTTGTACAGGCTTGCATGCTCGGGCGTGGTGTGCTCCTCCACATCGTCCACCTTCCACGTCCCGTATTTGCCGGCCTTCAGTGCGCGGGCCACGGCGGCGGGCAGGTCCACCTTCGGGATGTCGTGCTCGGTGCGCACCCAGGCGCCTTCGGTGGTGTACACGGCCGTGTACTTCTCTCCTTTCAGCACGAACTCCGCCCGGAAGAGCTTGGTGCCTTGCTTCCACTCCTTCACCTCGGCCTTCGGATAGCGCTGTGCCAAGTGGGCCTTGGCCGCAGCGGGCGGCGTTACAGCCGGTGTTTGGCCCAAGGCGCAAGTGCTGCTGAACAGCAGAAGGATGATGATGGTGATGCGCATTATGTGGGGCGTGAAGCTACTTCGTCCGGAACACCACAGGGATGTTTTCGTCCGTCGCCGACGGTTGGACCATGGAATCACGCAAATGTCCAATGGACCCGGTCCGTACTTATGGCTTTCCAATGAAGTCGAGGCTCACGCTGTTGATGCAGTAGCGCTGCCCCGTGGGCTTGGGCCCGTCATCGAATACATGGCCAAGGTGTGCGCTGCATCGTCCGCAGGTCACTTCGGTGCGCACCATGCCCCAGCTGCGGTCCTCGTGGTAGTTCAGGGCATCCTTCCGCAAGGGTTGGAAGAAGCTGGGCCACCCGCAATGGCTGGTGAACTTGGCATCGGCCTGGAAGAGCACGTTGCCACACACGGCACAGGCATAGGTGCCAATGCCCTCGAAGTCCCAGTACTTGCCGGTGAAAGCGCGCTCGGTGCCCTGCTCGAAGGCAATGTGGTAGAGGTCGGCGGGCAGCAGCTTTTTCCATTCGCTCTTCGGCACGTTCAACTTGTTGGTGTCGGTGTGCGAGTAGTAAGGATGCTGCACGTGGTCGTGCGGGATGCTGTCACTCATGGTGGCTGTTCGTTCGCTGTGCGGTTGTCCGTTACTGGCGCCGCATCCTGCGATCAGCAGCAGCGCACAGAGCGGTAGGGTGAGCAGTGCGCGGTAGTGCATGCGGACGGTGTGTGGCGGGTGCGTGCGTAAAGTTCGTTGGGTGAACACGTGTTCGGCAATATTGGTTCGAGGATGTGTTGTTCCATCATGTTGAAAATTTCCTTCCCCCTAAAGGGGAAGTGGGGCGCGAACGGGGTGGCGGTGTACAAAACGCAGCGACCTGCCCTTTTATTTGCGCTCCGCTGAACGGACAGGTTGTTCGTTCGCGGCACATTGAAACGAACGGCAAGCATGGCGAAGAAGAGTGCAGGTGACCTGGTGATCGTGGAGTCCCCAGCGAAAGCAAAGACCATCGAGAAGTACCTCGGCGACGGGTTCACCGTGCTGAGCAGCTATGGCCACGTACGTGACCTGCCCGAGCGCGACCTCAGTGTGGATGTGGAGAAGGGATTCGAGCCCACCTACATCATTCCCGATGACAAGAAGGACCGCCTGCGCCAATTGCAACGCGAAGCCGACAAGGCAGGCACCGTGTGGCTCGCAACTGACGAAGACCGCGAAGGGGAGGCCATCAGCTGGCACCTGAAGGAGGCCCTCGGCCTGTCCGACGACAAGGTGAAGCGTATCACCTTCAACGAGATCACCAAGAAGGCCGTGACCGAGGCCATCGCCAACCCACGCACCATTGATGTGCACCTGGTGGATGCCCAGCAGGCACGCCGCGTGCTGGACCGACTGGTGGGCTACGAGCTCAGCCCCGTGCTGTGGCGCAAGGTGAAGCCCAGCCTCAGTGCCGGCCGTGTCCAGAGCGTGGCCGTGCGCATCATCGTGGAGCGCGAACGCGAGATCCTCGACTTCAACAGCAAGAGCGCCTTCCGCATCACGGCCGTGTTCACCACCGCTACCGGCGCACAGGTGAAGGCCGAACTGCCCGCACGTTTCGCCACGGAGCCCGAGGCCATGCGGTTCCTTCAAGGCTGCCTGGGCGCCGACTACACCGTGAACGCGGTGGAGAAGAAGCCCGGCAAACGCACGCCCGCCGCGCCGTTCACCACGTCAACCCTGCAACAGGAGGCCAGCCGCAAGCTGGGGTATGGTGTTGACCGCACCATGCGCATTGCCCAAGGGCTCTACGAGCAGGGGCACATCACCTACATGCGTACCGATTCGGTTAACCTGAGCGAGCAGGCCATTGCTGCCGCCGCCGAGCAGATCACCGCACAGTACGGAGCGCGCTACAGCAAGAGCCGCCGCTACACCAGCAAGAGCAAGGGCGCACAGGAAGCGCACGAGGCCATCCGTCCGGCGGACATGATGGTGCGCAACGCCGGCCAGGACCGCGATGCGGAGCGATTGTACGACCTCATCTGGAAGCGCACGCTCGCCAGCCAGATGGCCGATGCCGAGTTGGAGAAGACCGTGGTGGACATCGCCATCAGCACACATCCCGGGCAGGCCTTGAAAGCCTCTGGCGAAGTGATCCTGTTCGACGGCTTCCTCAAGGTCTACATGGAAGGCAAGGACGATGAGGACAGCGAGGAGCAGGAAGGCCTGCTGCCCGACATGAAACAGGGCGAACGCCTTGGCCTGCGCGAGATGACCGCCACGCAGCGCTTCGATCGCCCCGCGCCGCGCTACACCGAGGCCAGCCTGGTGAAGAAGTTGGAGGAGCTCGGCATTGGACGCCCGAGCACCTATGCGGCCACCATCAGCACGGTGCAGAAGAAGGGCTACGTGGTGAAGGAGGACCGCGAAGGCACCAAGCGCAACTACCGCATCCTGGCGCTGGCCGGCGAGCAGATCACCGAGACCACCGCCACGGAGAACGTGGGCGCCGAGAAGCAGAAGCTGTTCCCCACCGATATCGGCATGGTGGTGAACGATTTCCTGGTGGAGCATTTCCCCACGGTGGTCGATCTGAACTTCACGGCCAAGGTGGAGGAGGAGTTCGACGTGATCGCCGAAGGGCGCGAGAACTGGCGTGAGATGATCGCGCGGTTCTACAAGCCTTTCCATGCCACCATCGGCACCGTGAGCGATACCGCCGAACGTGCCACGGGTGCCCGCGAACTGGGCGTTGATCCCGTTAGCGGCAAGAAGGTCTATGCGCGCATCGGTCGTTTCGGGGCCATGATCCAGATCGGTGAGGCCGACGATGAGGAGAAACCGCGCTTCGCCAGCCTCCGCAAAGACCAGAGCATCGCCTCCATCACGTTCCAGGAGGCCATGGACCTCTTCAAGCTCCCACGCACCTTGGGCGAGCACAATGGCGATATCGTTTCCGTGGGCATCGGCCGTTTCGGACCCTACGTTCGCATGGGCGCCACTTATGCCAGCCTCACGCCAGAGGATGACCCCTTGGAGATCGACCTGCGCCGCGCCGTGGAACTGGTGGACCTGAAGAAGATCGCCAATGCCACCCGCGATCTCGGCGAATACCAAGGCGAGATGATCGTGCAGGGCCGCGGTCGCTTCGGCCCATTCGTTAAACATGGGAAGGTCTACGCGAACATCCCCAAGGCCGAGGATCCCGCAACGGTCACCTTCGAGCGCGCTGTTGAACTGGTGGAGGCCAAGAAGGCCGGCGCACGCCAGAACGTACTGAAGGAGTTCGAGGGTTCGGTCATCCAGGTGTTGGACGGCCGCTACGGTCCTTACATCACCGACGGTAACAAGAACGCCAACCTGCCGAAGGACACCAAGGCCGAGGACCTTTCACTGGAGCAGGCCACGGCTTTGCTGGCCGCAGCACCCGAGCGCAAAGGCGGGAAGGGCCGCAAGGGCGCGCGGAGTGCCGCACCGGCCAAGGCTGCGGCCAAGAAGAGCGCTGCGAAGAAGGCCGCACCGAAGAAAGCCGCGAAGAAGGCGGCCCGTAAAAAGTCCTGAGGACCAGCACGGCGTACGGTCTTTCGTTCGGTTGCCAACAGCCGGGTGTGGGCAGAACATGACCGCAGGTGCGCAATGCCCCCGCGCTTCGCACCGACCTTCGTCAACGTACGTCCGGTGGTGGGTCGGATCATCCGTTGATCATCCGATCCTGCCGGCGCCCTGGTCGGCATGGACATCAGCATCTACTTCAAGCCCTCGGAACGTTTCGGTGGAAGCCGGCCCGAATGGCCTGCGAACAGTTTGGGTGACAACACCATCTTCCACACGGAAGGGAATGGATTTCCGCCGCTCGAGGGCATGCAGGTGGCCATCTTCGGTGTGATGGACGATCCCGGTCATGCACGGCCGCGTACCTGCTCCGAGGCCCCGGACGCCATCCGCGAGCAGCTCTATCAGTTGTTCCTGCCCGCTGGCAACATGCAGCTCGCAGATCTCGGGGATATTCACCCCGGCGCCAGTGCTGCCGATACCCAGCATGCCGTGGCCGAAACACTGGCCGAGCTCATGCGCATGAACATCGTGCCCATCCTCCTCGGCGGCGGACAAGGCCATACCTACTCGCAATACTTGGCCTACGAAATGCTGGAGCGCACCGCCAATCTGGTGTGCATCGATGGTCGGTTCGATCTGGGTGAACCGGGGCAGGGCCTCGCCGAAACGAGCTACCTCAGCCACATCGTGCTGCGGCAGCCCAACTACCTCTTCAACTACAGCAACCTCGGCTTTCAGACCTACCTGGTGGACCAACCTGGCATCGAGCTGATGGACAAGCTGTACTTCGATGCGCACCGCCTCGGCGAGCTGCGTGCGCACCTGTCCGATGCCGAACCCGTGCTCCGCAATGCCGACACCGTGAGCGTGGACATGAACGCCGTGCGTCGCAGCGATGCGCCCGGCATTACACGGCCCGGGCCCAATGGCTTCCATGGCGAGGAGATCTGCCAGCTCATGCGTTATGCAGGCATCAGCGAGAAGGTGACCTCGGTGGGCATCTACGAGATGGACCCCGCCCGCGACCAGGACGGTGTAACGGCGCAGCTCGTGGCGCAAATGGTGTGGTGCTTCCTCGACGGCTTCCGCAGTCGCACCAACGATCTGCCCTGGCTTGATCGCAAGCGCTTCACCCGGTTCCGCATTCCCATCCGTGGCCACGAACAGGAGCTGGTGTTCTACAAGAGCAATGTGAGCGACCGTTGGTGGATGGACATTCCCTACCGCGCCGAACAAGAGGCCCGCTTCGAGCGTCACCACCTTGTTCCGTGCAGTTATACCGACTACCAGACGGCCTGCCGGGAAGAGGTCCCGGACCGCTGGTGGCGCACCTTCCAGAAGCTCAGTTGATCGCCGTCGGACGGTCGCTGGTGCCCCGGGATCCCTCGTCCGCCGATATCGTGGCGGATTTGGTGGGATCGGATCTTTGCTATATTGGCACCGGGATCTGACGGATACCCACGGGAAAAAACTTGCTCCGTGGCCCGCCAACACTGAACGGAACACCAGCATGAGGGGGATAATCACCGCAGCGTTTTGCGCGGCCGTGGGCGGAACAGTGTTCGCCCAACAGGACCCGCAATTCACCCAGTACATGTTCGACCGCCTGTCGGTCAATCCGGCCGTGGCCGGCATTACTGGCCAATTGTGTGCCACAGCGATGTTCCGCCAGCAATGGACGGGATTCGATGGTGCACCGAAGACCGGTCTGCTCAATGCATCGATGGCGATCAAGCCCATCAGCAGCGGCATCGGCCTATCGGTATACCTCGATGAGCTGGGCCAGCAGAAGAGCACTTTTGCCCGCCTGAGCTATTCCTACCACCGTAAGCTGGGCGCCGGTACCCTTGGTATCGGTCTCTCTGCCGGATTGGTGAGCCACACCTTGGGCCGCGACTGGCGTGCGCGCGACCCCCTGGCTCAGGATGCGGCCATTCCCGCCAACGGCGACAGTGACTCCAGCTTCGATCTGGGTGGTGGTCTTTACTACACCTCCCCAACGTTCTGGATCGGTATTTCGGCCACCCACATCACCGAGGGTGAACTGGAGGACGTGAGCATCAAGACCGCGCGCCACTACTGGGTGCAGGCCGGTTACGACTGGGCGATCAAGGGCGACAAGAAGTACATCCTTCAGCCCTCGGTGCTCGTGAAGTCCGATGCCACCTCCACCCAGGTGGACCTCAATGCCACCTTCCTGTATAATAACATGGTGTGGCTGGGCGTTTCGTACCGTACGGAGGATGCCATCGCCCCCATGATCGGTTACCAGTTCAAGCCGAACGATAAGTCGATGCTGCGGATCGGATACAGCTACGATGTCACCACCTCGACGCTCTCGAACTACAGCAGCGGCAGCCACGAGGTGATGCTCAACTACTGCGTGTTGCTGGTGAAACCGCCCGATGTGCAGATCTACCGTAACGTAAGGTTCCTCTGACCGAACGAAACCAAAACGCTTCAACTGCCGTACATCGCCTCGTCCAAGGTGTTCACTTACCGGAATACCCGAAGACAAAGGCCCCTGCAAGGAAAACCAATGGAACGGCATAACAGGAAGAGCATGATACGTCCCATTTTGTATCTCGGCGCTATTGGCTTGCTGGCGAGCTGTGGCGGTGGTGGCCAGGGGCAGCTGATCGGCGCCCAGGGTCGTCCAGGTTGGTATCAGGTCGATCCCTACGGGATGAACTATATCGGCATGGGTAGCTTCGTCATGGGTCCAAGTGACCAGGATGTGCCCTACGCCGTGGTGTCAAAGAGCAAGACCGTTTCGGTGCAGGCCTTCTACATCGACCAGACGGAGATCACCAACAACGAGTACCGGCAGTTCGTGTACTACGTACGCGATTCCATTGCCAAGCGCACTTTGGGTGATGAGGATATCGGAGAGCACATCATCACGGAGGATGAATACGGAGAGGAGATCGATCCGCCTGTGTTGAACTGGCGCGAGCGCATCAACTGGTACGGTGATGAGGAGCGCGAGGCCCTGGCCGACATGTTCCTGAGCGAGAGCGAGCGTTTCTATCGCCGCAAGGAGATCGATACGCGCAAGCTGAACTTCGAGTACTACTGGATCGACCTGAAGGAGGCGGCCCGCAAGGCGAACAACGCCCGCGATCTGGACCTGAGCTACACCAACGTGAAGGGCCAGAACAACGCCATCCGTGGTCACAGCGATCGTAGCAAGTTCATCATCAAGGAAGTGATCAATGTGTACCCCGACACACTGGTTTGGGTGCATGACTTCACCTACTCCTTCAACGAGCCGATGACCGAGAACTACTTCTGGCATCCGGCCTACGATGATTATCCAGTTGTGGGTGTTACCTGGGTGCAGGCCAATGCCTTCAACGTATGGCGCACCCAGCTCATGAACAGCTGGCTGGAGCAGAACGGCGAGGCCTTCGTGAACCGTTTCCGTCTGCCCACCGAGGCCGAATGGGAATATGCGGCTCGCGGTGGTCTTGACCTGGCACCGTATCCCTGGGGTGGTCCTTACGTGCGTAACCGCCAGGGCTGCTTCCTCGGCAACTTCAAGCCCCTGCACGGCAACTACGTGGATGACGGTGGTTTCCACACCGTGCCCGTGGACAGCTACACCCCCAATGATTACGGCCTGTACAGCATGGCCGGTAACGTGGCCGAGTGGACGAGCACCGCGTTCGATGAGAGCGTGTACGACTTCGACCACGACCTGAACCCTGAGTACAGCTACGACGCCATTGCAAGCGATCCCCCTTCGCTGAAGCGCAAGGTGATCCGCGGTGGTTCGTGGAAGGACATCGGGTACTATATGCAGACCGGCACCCGCAGTTACGAGTACCAGGACACCACCAAGGCCTACATCGGCTTCCGTTCGGTGATGACCTTCCTGGGCCGTGGCAAGGCCGTGAACGCAGAGGACCTCTAGACCAAGGAACTGACGACCGTTACCTGACCTCAACGGACGCATTCATAGACGTAAGGAACCAGACTCTCAGACCAACCAACAAACGCAAGGAAGAACGATGAAACCAGGCAGCAAGAGGTGGAAGAACTTCATGGCCAAACTGTACGGTATCGGTGCAGCGGTCGTGATCGTGGGTGCTCTCTTCAAGATCCAGCACTGGCCGTTCGCCAGTCTGTTCCTCATCCTTGGTCTTAGCACCGAGGCCATCATCTTCTTCTTCTCCGCATTCGAACCGCCCCATGAGGATCCGGATTGGAGCTTGGTGTACCCCGAGCTCGCTACCGGCGAAAAGGCCGAAGGAGATGAATTCCGCAAGGACGACCAGCGTTCGATCACCGAGCAGTTGGACAACATGTTGGAGAGCGCCAAGATCGAGCCCGAGCTCATCGCGAGCCTGGGTGATGGCATGCGCAGCCTGAGCGATCAGGCCAAGCAAATGGGCCAGATCACCGGTGCAGCTTCGGCCACCAATGAGTACGCTAACAGCCTGAAGGAAGCTTCGGTGAAGGTGAGCAGCCTGAGCGACAGCTATGCCAAGGCAAGCGAGAGCCTCGTGGGCCTGACCGCCAACGTGGATGCTGGCCGCAATGCGGGTGAGAGCTTGCAGAAGATGAGCCAGAACCTGAGCGCCCTGAACGAGATGTACGAGCTGCAGCTCCGCGGTAGCCGCGAGAAATTGGAGGCCGCCAACCAGATGTTCGAAGGCATGGGCGAAATGCTCACCAACCTGAAGAACTCGGTGGACGACACCAAGCGCTACAAGGAGAACATCTCCGAGCTCAGCGACAACCTCGCCAAGCTGAACACGGTCTATGGCAACATGCTGAACGCCATGACCATCAGGGGCTGATCCCGAACCTGACCTTTTTTCGAAGGAACCAGCTTAACCTGTTGGAAGAACATGGCTAGTGGGAAACAGTCGCCTCGACAGGCGATGATCAATATGATGTACTTGGTGCTCACGGCACTGCTGGCGATGAACGTCTCCAAGGAGATCTTGGACAGCTTCATCACGGTGAATACCGGCCTTGAGAACACTAAGCTCTCGCTGAACGACAAGATGACCGCTCAGTACAAGAGCTTTGAGCAGTTCGCCAACGAGAATGCCGCGAAGTATGGCGCCGCATGGGAAGAGGCCAAGAAGATCAGGACCGCGGGCGGTGAGATAATCGCCTATGTGGACTCCATCAAGGCCCAAGCGATCATGACCGCTGAGGGCTGGCCGCGTGACAGTGTGGTGCTCGGTGACGGTCGTATCGTTGACCTCGCCAAGGTGACCAAGAAGGACAGTCACGACGAGCTCACCAACCTGTTGATCGGTGATGAGCCGGCCAAGCCTAAGGATGGTCCGATGTCGGCTACCGATCTGAGGACGAAGTTGGAGGCATTCCGTGACCTGGTGAAGAACAGCCGTAAGGACGATACGGAACTGGCGGCATCAATGGACCGGGTGTTCAACTTCGAGGATCGGAAGGACGCTTCAGGTACCATGAACAACTGGCAGAGCATCAACTTCTACCACGTACCTCTGGCCGCTGGAATCACCATCCTGAGCAAGATACAGGCGGATGTGCGCAACGCTGAGGGTGAGGTGGTGAAGCGGATGATGGACGCCGTGGAGGGCAAGAGCTTCAAGTTCAACAAGCTCACCGCCATTGTGAAACCCCAGAGCAGTTACGTGACCGTGGGTAGCAAGTACATGGCCGACATCTTCCTCGGTGCCTATGATGACCAGAACGCACCTGAAGTGTACATCTGCGGTCCTGGTGCCCGGGTGGATACAGCGAAGAAGGAGATCATTGGCGAGGCCATCAAACTGCCAATGAACGGTGCCATGGCCCGCTTGGAGCAAGTTGCTTCCGGTGCCGGTCTGCGCACGGTGAGCGGTATCATCAAGTACAAGCCTGTGGGTGGCGAGATCACCACGGAGGTGTTCACTACGGAATACGAGGTGGCCGCCCCCAACCTGGTCGTAAGCCCCACCAAGATGAACGTGTTCTACCGCGGTGTGGATAACCCTGTTAGCGTGAGCGTTTCAGGTTACAGCGATAAGGATATTGTTCCGACCGCGACCAATGGTGCGCTGACCAAGGGTGCCGAAGGCTGGATCATGCGTCCGGGCAAGGATGCCGAGGCCGTGATCAGCGCTACGGTGACCAACCCCGATGGCACGAAGAAGTCAATGACCGGCATGAAGTTCCGCGTGAAGAACGTGCCGAACCCTTCGCCCTACTTCGCCGGTAAGAGCGTGAACGACGAGAACATCAAGAAGGCCGAGCTCACCGCTGCTGCGGGTGTGATCGCCAAGATGGAGAACTTCGAGTTCGACCTCAAGTTCGAGGTGGTCTCCTTCAAGGTGACCATGATCGTGGGTGGCGTTCCCTTGGAGAAAGAGGTGAAAGGCCCTGCCGTATCCGCGGATATGAAGGAAATGTTCCAAAAGGCGAAACCTGGCCAGAAGGTCTATATCGAAGGCATCAAGGCCAAAGGCCCGGACGGTACCGTGCGGAACCTGGGTTCGCTTTCGTTCAAGGTGGTGTAATGACCGTTTAAACGGAGACCGAGATGAGGACCTGCAAGAACATCCTGACCACCGCGGCGATCGCCGTGGCCGGTCTGTGCGCGGCACCAGATGCCGTGGCCCAGACCGTGCTCGATGGTGCCTACATCAAGGAGCACACGAAGACCAAACGCGTGGTGCCCTACACGCACATCCGCGAGGCGGACGTGATGTGGGCGCGCCGTGTGTGGCGCACGATCGATCTGCGCGAGAAGATGAACCATCCGTTGTACTATCCCACGGAGGCCATCAACGACCGCAAGAGCCTGTTCGATGTGATAAAGCACGGTCTTCTGGTGGACGGTTCCATCACGGCCTACGACCCCGGTGCCCTTGCGAACGACGATGAGTTCAAGAAGCCGCTGTTGGCGAGCGACCTGAAGGACATCTTCATGCGCGTGGACACGCAGTACACCGAGTCGCTGACCACGGGTGATATGGAGATGGTGATCCAGGAGATCCCCTTGGAGAGCCGCGACATCAAGATGTACAACGTGAAAGAGGACTGGATCTTCGACAAGCAGCGCTCCACGATGGACATTCGGATCATCGGTATCGCCCCGATGAAAGAGGTGCGTGGTGAGGACGGCGAGATTCGGGGTTATCGCCCCTTGTTCTGGCTGTACTATCCCGAGTGCCGTTATGTATTCGCCAACTGGGACGCGTTCAACCGGGAGAACGATGCCGAGCGTCGCAGTTTCGAGGACATCTTCTGGAAGCGCCAGTTCAGCAGCTACATCACCAAGTGGAGCAACGTGTACGACCGGGGCATCAACCAGTACAAGACCGGTCTGGACGCATTGCTGGAAGGCGAGGAGATCAAGCAGGCGCTGTTCGAGTTCGAGCACGACCTGTGGAACTTCTGATGCGCCATTAGTTTGACCTACAGGACAGGGCCCCGAACGGGGCCCTGTTCATTTACGAGGTAATAGTGCATGACGTTGCAACGTTCGAAGAACAATGGGTAGGTTCCTTTCATTTCTGGTCATTGTGCTCACCAGTATGCTGGGGGAGGCTGACGTGATCGCGCAGGTCAGCGAACCGCCGACCGTGGCCCCGAAGCCCTACATCGAAGAGCACACGAAGACCAAACGCGTGGTGCCCTACACGCACATCCGCGAGGCGGACGTGATGTGGGCGCGCCGTGTGTGGCGTACGATCGACCTGCGCGAGAAGATGAACCATCCGTTGTACTACCCTACGGAGGCCATCAACGACCGCAAAAGCCTGTTCGATGTGATCAAGCACGGTCTTCTTGTGGACGGCTCCATCACGGCCTATGACCCCGGTGCCCTTGCGAACGACGATGAGTTCAAGAAGCCGCTGTTGGCGAGCGACCTGAAGGACATCTTTATGCGGATCGACACGCAGTACACCGAGTCGCTGACCACGGGTGATATGGAGATGGTCATCCAGGAGATCCCCTTGGAGACCCGCGACATCAAGATGTACAACGTGAAAGAGGATTGGATCTTCGACAAACAGCGCTCCACGATGGACATCCGGATCATCGGTATTGCTCCGATGAAGGAGATCCGTGGCGAGGACGGTGAACTGCGCGGTTATCGCCCCTTGTTCTGGCTGTACTATCCGGAGTGCCGCTACGTGTTCGCCAACTGGGACGCCTTCAACCGGGAGAACGATGCCGAGCGTCGCAGCTTCGAGGACATCTTCTGGAAGCGCCAGTTCAGCAGCTACATCACCAAGTGGAGCAACGTGTACGACCGGGGCATCAACCAGTACAAGACCGGTCTGGACGCGCTGCTGGAAGGCGAGGAGATCAAGCAGGCGCTGTTCGAGTTCGAGCACGACCTGTGGAACTTCTGAGGCGCAGGGTCCCTCGTTGAGCGCCGGTCCCCAAGGGGGGCGTACTTTTGCGGCCCTTTCCGGAAAACCACTCCCGCGCCACCGCTCGCTATGATCACTGTTCAAGGCCTTACCCTGCATTTCGGTCAGCGACCGATGTTCGATGGCGTTTCGTTCTTCATTGGTAGCGACGATCGCATCGGTCTGGTAGGACGCAACGGTGCCGGCAAGAGCACCCTGCTGAAGATCATGGCCGGACAGCAGCCCTACGACAAGGGCACCATTGGCAAGCCCAAGGAGCTCACCATGGGCTACTTGCCGCAGGAAATGGCCCACAACCTGGAGCTGACCCCCTGGCAGGTGGCCGAAAAGGCCTTTGAGGAGGCGCTCACGCTGCAGGCTTCGTTGGACCGGATCGAGAAGGATCTTGAGAAGGCCACCACCGATGAGGAGGCCATTGAGCTGGCCACCATGCTCGCGCACGCCCACGAGCGCTTGAACGCCATTGGCGCCGCCGACCACGACATGCAGATCGAGCGCATGCTCAAGGGCATTGGTTTCGTAGGGGCTGACATGCACCGCCTGATGAGCGAACTGAGCGGAGGTTGGCGCATGCGTGCCGAGCTGGCCCGCTTGCTGCTGCTGCAACCGGACCTGCTGCTGCTGGACGAACCGACCAACCACCTCGATCTGCCCGCTATCCAGTGGCTGGAGGACCTGCTGCGTACCTACCCATCGGCCCTGGTGCTCATTTCGCACGATAAGACCTTCCTCGATCGCCTCACGAAACGCACCATCGAGGTCGCTGGTGGGCGCATCATCGATCGCAAGGCCTCGTGGAGCAAGTACGTTGAACTGCGCAAAGTGGAGCGCGAACAGCAGGCCGCCGCAGCGAAGGACCAGCAGCGCTACATCAAGGAGACCGAGGACCTCATCAACAAGTTCCGCGCGAAGGCGAGCAAAGCCGCGTTCGCCCAGAGCCTGATCACGAAGCTGGAGAAACTGGACCGCATTGAAGTGGAGGACGAGGATCTGCGCAAGATGTTGGTCAAGTTCCCTCCCGCGCCCAGTTCGGGCAAGATCGTGTGCGAGGTGCGCAACGTGAGCAAGGCCTACGACGCCAAGCAGATCTTCAGCGGGGCCGAGCTCACCATCGCCAAAGGGGAGCACCTCGCCCTGGTAGGTGCGAACGGCACGGGAAAGTCCACATTGGTGCGCATGATCATGGGCGAGGAGCCTTATGATGGCGAGATCCGCATGGGCCACAATGTGATCGTGGGCTACTACGCCCAGGACATGCCCGAGCGCATGAGCCCGCAGCGCACTGTGCTGGAGACCGCCGAGGACGCGGCCAGTGAGGAGAACCGGGTGCGCGTGCGCGCCATGCTGGGTGCCTTCATGTTCAGTGGCGAGGACGTGGACAAGAAGGTGAAGGTGCTCAGCGGTGGTGAACGCGCACGCCTGGCATTGTGCTGCATGCTGTTGAAGCCGCTCAACTTCCTCATCCTCGACGAACCCACGCACCACCTGGACATCCAGAGCAAGGACGTGCTGAAGGAAGCCCTGAAGAACTACGATGGCACCTTCCTGCTCGTGAGCCACGACCGGGATTTCCTCACGGGCCTGACCTCGCGCATCCTCGAGCTCGATGAGTTTCGTATCCGAGACCAGCATATGGACATCCTTGAGCTGATCGAAAAGCGCAAGGCCCTACAGGGTGCCGATATCGGCAAGTCGTCGGCGCGGGTGAAGGAGGAGAAAGCGGCCAAGAACATCGATCAGCGCGATAAGCGCGACCGCGACAAGGAGCGTCGTCGTGTGCAGAACCAGGTGCAACGCTTGGAGCAACAACTGGCCGACCTTGAGACGGAGGAGAAGGCCTTGCAGGCCGAGGTGATGAAAGGTGGCATGCCTGCGGATGCACTGCAGAAAGGCTACGATCGCCTTGGTGAACTGGCCCAACGCATTGCTGCCGTGATGAGCGAATGGGAGGCAGCTTCGGCGCAGATGGAGGAGCTGGGGGAAGCGAACTGAGCCTGCGCGTTCGAACCGCACGCGTTACGTGTTCGCGTAATGTGCATTGATGTGATGCAGGGCTGCATGTCGCAGAGCTGCTCCAACACACCGATGCCATGGCCAGCACGAAATTGCCTCCCCGGCAGCAGATGATCAACATGATGTACCTGGTGCTCACCGCCATGTTGGCGATGAACGTGAGCAAGGAGGTGCTGGACGCGTTCGCCATCATGGACGCTGAACTGGTGCGCAGTGAACAGGCCCATGCCCAACGCTCGCAACTGGAGTACGCGGTATTTGCAGATGCTGCGGCGCGCTTTCCCGAGAAGTTCGGTGCCACCCACGCACAGGCGCTACGTGTGAAGGCACAGGCCGATTCGCTCGTGCAGATCATTGAGCGAACGAAGACCGAAGCGATCGCACAAGCGGATGGACTCAGTGCTGCCATGCTGCGTGGTGCCGATGCACAGGGCCGTGATACGCTGCGGGCCTTGCTGGCCCTCGATGCCAAGGACGACCGGGAAGTGCTCACGCGTATGCTGGTGGGCCCCGAGCCCGCTGCTCCTCACCAAGGCCCGGGTGGTGCCTACGAACTGAAGCAGCGCATCGGGGCGTTCCGCGATTCGTTGAAACTGTTGGTGGCCGGACGTGGTCCTGAACTGAGCGCCGCGCTTGATCTGCTGTTCGATCATGGCGATCGGCGTGATGCGTCCGGTACGCTGAACAACTGGGAGTCGATCAACTTCTACGATGTGCCGCTCGCTGCCGGCATTGCCACGCTTTCCAAGTTGCAGGCGGACATCCGCAGTGCCGAGAACGACATGGTGAAGTGGCTGTACCGCTCGGTGGAGGCCGCCGATTACAAGTTCGGAACGCTTACCACCGCTGTGATCCCGCAGACGAACCTCGTCATGGCGGGCGACTCGTTCCGTGCCGATGTTTTCCTGGCAGCCTATGATCCGCGTAACGCGCCCACCGTAACGCTCGCTGGTGGCGGCCCACTGCCGGTCGGAACGGATGGCAAGGCCAAACTAAGGCTGCGTGCCGATCAAGTGGGTGAACAGCGAGTGGAAGGCATGATCCGCTTCGAAGGCCCCAAGGGCGTGGAGGAGATCCCCTATTCAACCACCTACCAGGTGATGGCGCCGCTGCTGGTGGCCTCGCCCACCAAGATGAACGTGCTGTACCGGGGAGTGGACAATCCGATCGAGCTCTCAGTGCCGGGCGTGTCGGCGGAGCGGGTGCAGGCGGTCATCAGCACGGGCCGCATCGTTCGCAGTGGACAGGGCTGGGTGGCAAGCGGAATGACCGGCAACACGGCCGAAGTGTTCGCCACAGTGACCATGCCCGATGGAAGTTCGCGGCGGGTAGGGCCTATGCGCTTCCGGGTGAAGGACCTGCCGCCACCGCTCCCCATTGTTGCAGGGAAAACGCCACGCGACAACCGCATCCGGAAAGCCGAGCTTATGGCCGCACAAGGCATCGTGGCCCGCATGGTGGATACCGACTTCGAGGCGCCGTGGTTGGTGAAACGGTTCAAGATCGTGGCCGTTCGGGGTGCCCGGGTGGTGGAAATGGAGTCGACCTCCAACACGTTCACCCCGCAAATGCGGGATCTGATAGCCGATCTGCGCCCCGGTGAACAGGTCTTCTTCGAGGAGATCAAGGCCCAGTTGGCCAGTGGTGCCGGACCAGTGACCCCGCTGCCCTCCATGGCGTTCCGGGTGGTCCAGTGAATTCATCCTTGGCCGTGTACGGAAAAAGTATACATTTGCCGTCCATTGCGGGGTGGAGCAGATGGTAGCTCGTCGGGCTCATAACCCGAAGGCCGCAGGTTCGAGTCCTGCCCCCGCTACGAAGGAAAGCCCGGTCGCAAGGCCGGGCTTTCACGTTAATGACCAGTAAGTGGCAGTCTGCTGCCGATCTTCGCAAGGCGCATGACCATGGCACACAAGGCCGGATACGTCAACATCATCGGTGAACCCAACGTGGGCAAGAGCACGCTGCTCAACGCCCTGCTCGGCGAGCAGTTGGTGATCACCAACCCGAAGGCACAGACCACGCGCCACCGGATCCTGGGCATCATCAACGGCGAGGACCACCAGCTGGTCCTCAGCGATACGCCGGGCATCCTCGATCCGCAGTACCGGATGCACCACAGCATGATGAAGGCCGTGGATGAGGCGCTCATTGATGCCGATCTGCTGATCGTACTGGTGGAACTGGGACAACGTCCCGAGAAGGCCGAGAACGTGGTGAAACGCGCCCAGCGCTTCAAAGGCCCCATGCTGGTGCTGGTGAACAAGGTGGATACCGGTACCGAAGAGGTCGTGCTGGAAGCGCTGCATGCTTGGCAGAACGCCTTTCCTGAGGCGAAGGTGGTGCCCCTGAGCGCGCTGCACGGTCTCAATGTGAACGAGTTGCGGCAGTACCTCATCGATCACCTGCCCGAGCATCCGCCCTACTTCGACAAGGAGGACCTCAGCGATCGCAACATGCGCTTCTTCGTGAGCGAGATGATCCGCGAAAAGGTGCTGGCCTTCTACAAGCAGGAGATCCCCTACAGCACCGAAGTGGTGGTGAACAGCTTCGAGGAAGGAGAGGCGCTGACAAAGATCCAGGCCGATGTGATCGTGATGCGCGAGAGCCAGAAGGGCATCATCATTGGCCAGGGCGGCAAGGCTTTGCGGAAACTGGGCACCGAGGCACGCATCGCCATCGAGCGCTTCGTGGGCACCAAGGTGTTCCTGGACCTGCGGGTGAAAGTGGATGAGGACTGGCGCGAGGATGAGCGCAAACTGAAACGATACGGATATTGAATGCAGTGGAGATCAGCGAGTAGCGAGTGGCGAGTGACATCCTTTCCGGGAGGCCACTCGCCACTCGCTACCCAGCGCTCCTAACTCAGAGCAAATGGGAAACATTGTCGCCATCGTAGGAAGGCCCAACGTCGGGAAGAGCACGCTGTTCAATCGCTTGATCGAACGCAAGGAGGCCATCACCGACCCCACCGCCGGCACCACGCGTGACCGCCACTACGGCAAGGCCGAGTGGAACGGTGTCATGTTCAGTGTGATCGATACCGGTGGCTATGTCAGCGGCAGTGATGATGTGTTCGAGGGCGAGATCCGCAAGCAGGTGAACCTTGCCATCGAGGAGTCCGACTCCATCCTGTTCCTGGTGGACGTACAGCACGGCATAACCGGTATGGACGAGGCCATTGCCAAGATGTTGCGCCGGGCAAAGAAGCCTGTCCTGCTTGTGGCCAATAAAGTGGATGAACACGCACGGCAGTACGATTCCGCCGAGTTCTACAGCCTGGGTCTCGGCGAAGTGTTCTGCATTGCAGCGGTGAGCGGTGCAGGCACCGGTGACATGCTCGATGCGCTCGTTGCCGGATTCACTAAACCGAGCGAGGAGGCCGAACCGGACATCCCCCGTTTTGCCATCGTGGGCAAGCCGAACGTGGGCAAATCCTCCCTGGTGAACGCACTGTTGGGTCGCCAGCAGAACATCGTAACCCCGGTGGCCGGCACCACACGCGATCCCATCAACACACGTTGGAACGTGTTCGGGCACGATGTGATGCTGCTGGATACGGCCGGTATCCGCAAGAAGAGCAAGGTTGATGAGGACATCGAGTTCTACAGCGTGCTGCGCTCCGTACGCGCCATCGAGGACAGCGATGTGTGCCTGCTGATGATCGATGCGCAGGAAGGTGTGCAGCAACAGGACCTGCACATCCTGTCCATCATCCAGAAGAACGGCAAGGGCTTGGTGGTGGTGGTGAACAAGTGGGACCTCATCGAAAAGGAGACCAACACCATGAAGGCGTTCGAGGCCGACGTGAAACAGCGCCTCGAACCCTTCACCGATGTGCCGGTGATCTTCATTTCGGTGCTGGAGAAGCAGCGCCTCATCAAGACCATGGAACTGGCCGTGCAGGTCTATGAGGACCGCAAGCGCCGCATCCCCACGCGCAAACTGAACGACGAGCTGCTGCCCATCATCGAGCGCCAACCGCCGCCCATGTACAAGGCGAAGCAGGTCACCATCAAGTTCATCACGCAGCTGCCCACCTACGTGCCCACCTTCGTGTTCTACTGCAACCTGCCGCAGTACATCAAGCCCAGCTACGAGCGCTTCCTGGAGAACCGCCTGCGCGAGCACTGGCGCTTCACCGGCGTGCCGATCCGGTTGTTCTTTAGGAAGAAGTAGGCCTGCGCCGTGATGATCGCTTGGTCGATCGTCCACGGTGGTCTATTTCGTACCGCTCTGCCCGGTCGTTCGTCGAACGGATCGTGTGTGATGTTCAAGAACGCGTAGCTTCATCACGTGCCAATGCCACGGACCATGAAGAACGCACGCAACATCCTTGTCCTTTTCCTGCTCGGGTTTGCCGCTCCCGGCACAGCGCAGATCACGGTCGGTACGATCCCCACGGGTATCCTGTGCGCCAACGTGCAGATGGAGCTGCCCTTCACGGCATCGGGTACGTACAACACGGGGAACACCTTCACGGCTGAGCTATCGGACGTCAACGGATCCTTTGCGACTCCGACAGTGCTGGGTTCCGTGGTGTCCACCGCTTCGGGAACGATCACCTGCATCTTCCCGGCGGGGCTTTCTGGCAATGGCTTCCAGTTGCGGGTGAACAGCAGTGATCCGCTGGAGTTGGGTGTTCCGACGGCTGGACTGCTGATGGAGGCACCGAATGCTGGAGTGAATTCCGTGGCTTCCGTTTGTGGCAACTCCATTCAGGCCTTTCCCTTCCTCAACGGCTCACCGGACATGGGCGGAACATGGTCGATCCATATGGGCATTGGTGTTTGGATGTTCGATGATCAATTCACCGGCATGGCTGATGGCGAAGTGCTGCGGTATATAGTGACCTCACCGAATGGGTGTGCCGATACGGCATTGGTGTTCGTGAATACGAGTGTTGTACCGTTTGCTGGTACCAATACCACGCTCTCGGTCTGTTCGTCCGATGCCCCGTTCTCGATGTTGCAGGCATTAGGTGGTTTCCCTGATGTTGGCGGCACATGGACGAACCCGGCAGGTGATCCACAGTCGCCCGTGTTCACTCCGGGAGTCAGTATGTCCGGCTGTTACACTTACACGGTTGTGGGATCCCTGCCGTGTGCCAATGCCACCAGCAGCTTGTGCATCTCGGTGAACGACGCATCAGTGCTGGGACCGAATTTCAGCATCACGCTGTGCTCGCCCACTCCATACGACATGGGGGCGGGACTGCCACCGGGCGGAACATGGACCTATCTGGGTGCGCCTCACTCCAATATGTTCACACCTGGTGTCGATCCCATCGGTCCATACGTGTATACCATTCCTGGCATTCCGCCTTGCCCGGCTGTCAGTCTAACAGCACTGATGAACGTGGATGCGCCTGCAAACGCCGGGGTCGATGCCACGTTGAACTGGTGCCTCAGCTCTGGCGTGCTGGACCTGTTCGCGCAATTGGGTGGAACGCCCTCGCCGGGCGGCACATGGACGGACGACAGCGCTACAGGTGCGTTGAGCGGAGCCACTTTCAACCCGGCAGGTGTTTCATCAGGCACCTATGTGTTCACCTACACGGTGGTAGGTGGAGCGTGCCCAGCAGCCAGTGCTTCGGTGACGGTGAACCATAGCGGGGTGTGCATCGTGCCTCCCCAGTACCCGTATCCGGTGGAGTGATCACATGCGGGAAAGCGCATGCTCCAGGTCTGCGATGAGCATGTTGGGATCCTCCAGCCCCACGTATAAGCGTATCATGGTGAAGGGCAGGTCGGTGTAGTAACCACTTGGTCCTTGTAACGCGCACACCGGCCATTGCAGGCTTTCGTATCCGCCCCAGCTCACTGCGATCAGGAAGGTCTTCAGGTTGTCGCAGAAACGTTCCACGGCTGCAACGTCCGGTGCATCCAGTTCGATGCTCATCAAGCCGGCCACGCGCTTCATCTGCTTCTTCGCAAGAGTATGCTGCGGATGGCTTTCCAGCCCTGGCCAATGCACGCGCTTCACTTTCGGGTGTGCCTCAAGGAAGCGCGCCACCTTCTCCGCATTGTCCGCGCTGCGTTCCATGCGCAGGGGCAGTGTGCGCAGGCCGCGCATCAGCAGCCATGCATCGTGCGGTGACGGCGCTGCACCAAGGGTCATGAACTCCTTGCTCATGACCTGGCGCATGTGCGCGGCACTGCCCGCGAGCACGCCCGCCACCACATCGCTGTGGCCGTTCAGATATTTGGTGGCACTGTGCGCTACCATGTCGATGCCGAGATCGATCGGGTTCTGGTACAGCGGGCTGTTGAAGCTGTTGTCGCACAGCGTGATGATGCCGCGCTCCTTGGCGATGGCCGCCACCGCTGCGATGTCCTGCAGCTCAAAGGTGAGCGAGTTGGGACTTTCCAGGATGAAGAAGGCGGTGTTCGGCTTGATGGCCTTGCGGTAGTTCTCCGCATCGGTGCCGTCCACGAAGGTGTGTTCCACACCGAAACGCACGAGCAGTTCGGCCAGCAGTTTCTTGGTCCAGCTATAGGGCTTGTGTACACACACGATGTGATCGCCCGCCTTGGTGAAGCTGATCACTGCTGCCGCGATCGCAGCGCTGCCACTGCTGAAGACCAGCGCATCTTCGGCATGTTCCAAAGCGGCGATCTTCTTCCGCAGCATGCCCACGGTGGGGTTGAATCCGCGTGTGTAGAGCGGGCGTTCCATCTCCTGCTGCACCACCGCGCGCATGGCGGCCACGGTGGGGTAGGTGAAATTTCCGCTCTGTACGATGGGCGGCACCACGGCATCGAAGCCGCGCTCACGTTCTTCGCCGAGGTGTGTGAGGATGTGGGAAAGGTCCATGCAGCGAAGTTGGTGACAAAAGAAAAGCGCCCCCAAGGGAGCGCTTTTCCATGGTTCAACGGATGTGTCAGCGACGTATCACGAAGCGCACGCGTTCCTCCACGCCATCGGCGGTCAGGCGCGCGATGTAGGTGCCGCTGTGCAGTCCGGCCAGGTCCAAGGAAACTGCACGGCCTTGCGAGAGGCCAGTGATGGATGACGTGTACACCATGCGGCCCAGCGCATCCAACACGGTGAGCTGTGCGTGACCAAGCGCTGCCGCGTTGTAGCGCAATTGCAACTGGCCATTGCTGGGGTTGGGGAACACGTCGAACGTGTTTTGCCGGGTGCCGTCCGAAATGTTGGTGTTGAGCTCCACAGTGGTCACCGTGGTGTTCGTGAGCACGGGTTCGTTGTAGTCGAAGTAGATGTCGGCGCGGTTCGTGAGCTGCTCGCCAAGCTGCAGGGTGGGACGGGCGGCCATGCGGTAGGTGAAACTTCCCTGGCTGCCCAAGGGGTCGGTGGCGCTGTCGGGCAGCATGATGTTGGCAAAGGTCCAGATGGCCACCTCGTTGGTGATGGTGAGCGAGTATGGGTGCGTGGCGCCGATCATCTCGAAGGTGCTGAGGTCCCAATCAGCGTCAAGGCTGTCCTTGATCACCACGTTCACCGCCGGTGCATTGCCCGTGTTCTGAAAACGGATGGTGTATTCCAGTTTCTGTTGAGCGATCACTTGTTCGGGGGTGATGCTCACGAGGTCCACGGCCTTGTCGTTGGGGTCGAACGAGGTGGTGGCAATGCCATGCATGTCATCCGCGTTGTTGGCTGCGTTCACATCGCTCTCTTCCGTGGCGAGGATCACTGTGTTCAGGATGGGCGCATTGGGCGTGGCACTGATGCTGGTGAAGACCGTGACGTTGATGGTCCCGGAGGAGCCAGGCTGCAGGGTGCCGAGGTCCCAGGTCACGAGCGGACCGTTCACGGAGGTGGCAGGTGTGGAGGCCGACACGTAGCTGAGCAGCGGATCGAGCGTGAGCAGTACGGAGGCCTCGATCGGCTCGGTGCCCGGGTTGCTGTAATGGATATGGAGCTGGGTGTTGTTGCCGATCCACGGGTTCCAGCCCCACAGCGTCACCGCAGCATCGTACATGCCCGGGATGGGTTGGAAGGCGAAGTCCATGCCCGTGACCTGGTCACCTTGGGCGGCAACGGTGTAGGTGCGGGTGGCCGGCACCGCGTTGTGGTACACAGGAGGTGTGGGCACCGAGATGGTGTAGGTGCCGATGGAACTGCAGAAGGAATAGGGGGCCTGTCCGGCGTAGCGGAACTGTGCACCGGGATCCACTTGGAGCATCACGTCCACCTGTTCCTCGCCGGTATCGCGCACGCCGTTGCTGTTGGCATCGCGGTAGGTCACTCCTGTCACCGTGCCGGCGCACTCCCGGAGCTCCCAGTAGAAGGCGGAGTTAGACCAGTTATCGGTCCAGACAATGAAGTAGGTCTCTCCTTGAACAACTGGGATCTCGAGCATGGAGAAGAACGGATAGCCATTGCAGGCACCCATGTCATCATTCTGAAAGAGGCAAGTCAGCGAGCCGCAGCTACCCGTGAGCACGTAGAGATAGGTGTCAGGATACGGCTGTTGATTCAAGGTATGGCATGAGGTTATCTGTATGGTGCCAGAGAATGACGGCGTGTAGCTGTACCAGTCCCCATTATAGCTAAGGGCACCGCCCGTGACGCAATCCACTCCAGCACCCGTTGAAGGGCCGTTCGCGTAATGCACGCCGCTCACCACCTCCAACGCCGTCGTGCAGGTGTCTCCTTGTGCGAAGGTGATCGTGCCCTGCAACAAGAACAAGGCAAGCAACGAAATGAACGGGTAGCGTAAGACCATGGTCCGGTGGTTTGGTGACCGAAAGCTAACCGGCTGGGAACGAAGTTCCTACGGGTCGCGTCGGAAAAACACGAACCCGTTCTTTCGGCCCATCTCCGTGAGCGTGCGTATCGTGCCCACCTCATCCACTGCGGTGATCTTGCAAACCACGTATACCGGCCGGTCGATATCGCCATAGAGCAGCCACTCCTCATCATGCGCCCGCAGGTCGGTCACAGTTGGCTTGCGGGTGTAGAACAGCTGCGCGTAGCTCTTGTAGTTCTTCGTGATCACATAGCACTCCTCATGCTGCCGTTCCTCGAAGAACTCGATGGCAGCACGTTGCGAGTACCCTTCGATCCGGTTGATGAAGAAGAACAAGGTGACGGTGACGAACAACGCACCACCACCGAACACGGCAAGTATCGCGGCGCGATAGCGGGCCTTGCCATGCCAAAAATGCCCTGCGATCAATGCGGTGAGGAGCAGAAGCCCGGCCAGCGCCTCAACACCGGTCCAGTGTACGTCCGCATCAAGGTTAGCGAGTGCGAAGGGGTCTTGCGCGAACAGCGGTTTCAGCCGTTCGAGCTGCATGCCGGCAAAGGGAAGGGCGATCACGATCAAGGCGAGCAAGGTGCCAAGTGCTCCCAGCAAAAAGCGCGACCACCCGAAGCCTTCCTGCTTCTTCCAGATGCGTTCCAGTTGCAGCGCTGCCAGGTAGGTGAGCGGGAAGTAGCACAGGCTGCTATAGTGCACGATCTTGGTCTTCACAATGCTGAAGAGGATCAGCACCACCCAGAAGAGGATCACCATCCACCGGCGATGATCGTTCTGCGCTGGATCAGCGGTACGTGTGGGCCGCATGAGTTCCTGCAAGGCGAACACCGAGGCGGGGAAACAACCGATGAGCAGCACCACGAAGTGATAGCCCATGAAGCCTCCATGGCCGGCATCCTCGGTGGTGAGCATGGCCACCTGGCGCCAGAAGAAGGCAACCATGAACTCCGGTCCGTTGCGCAGCAGGTCATACACGCCCCATGTGCCCACGGTGAGCAGCGTGGCAATTGCGATGATCCCCAGGCGCCGCCAACGCAGGTACGGCTTGCAACGGCCAAGGAACCAGTAAGCCGCCATGGCCAGTCCGGGCACCAGCACCCCGACCGGTCCTTTGGTAAGCACCGCGAGCCCAAGGAAAAGACCGGCCAGCCAGGCATGTTTGTCAGTGCGTCCGTTCAATCCTTTTGGATGCCGCGTGGGGTCGCGCTGCACAAGGGTGATGATGGCATGCAGCCCGAGGAAGATGAAGAGGTTGAACCACGGATCGATGATGCCGCTGCGGAAGTAAAGGTGGGGCAGCACGGAGCCGATGTAGGCCAAGGGCCACAACATGCCGAAGACCCGGCCACGCAATTGATCGCCGATGCGGTAGAGCACGAGTAGCGTGAGCAGTCCGCACACCGCGTTGGGGAATCGTGCGGCGAACTCGCCCACCCCGAAGGCCTTCATGCTGAGCGCCTGCAGCCAGATGAACAGCGGTGGCTTCTCATGGAAGGGGAGATACCCGATCTGTGGCCTTGACCAATCGCCGGTCACGATCATCTCCCGGGCGATCTCCGCGAAGTTGATCTCGTCCCAATCGAACAGGTGTACCGCACCGAGCCCGGGTACGAAGAGCAGCGCCGCCACAGCGATGATCAACAGCTGGATGCGGCCGCGGGTAAGCATAAGGTGCGGGTCAGCGCGAGGATTTTCGTTGGCCAAGGAGCGCCCAGCCCATCAGGCCGGTACGCGCAAGAAAGTAGCGGAAGCTCACGTTCAGAACGCCGAAGCCGTAGGTCATGCTGCGACTGAAATTGATGCTACTGGCCTCATCGAAATACTTCGTGGGACAGGTGATCTCGGCGATCTCGAAGCCCTTCCAGAAGATCTGTCCGATCATCTGGTTGTCGAACACGAAGTCGTCCGAGCAGGTATGGTAGGGGCACGCATCAAGCACCGTCCGGTGGAACGCGCGGTAGCCGGTGTGGTACTCGCTGAGCTTTTCTCCCATCAGGAGGTTCTGCGTCAATGTGAGCGCCCGGTTGGCGATGTACTTGTACATGGGCATGCCGCCTTTCAGCGCACCGCCTCCCAGTATGCGTGAGCCGAACACGACGGGGTAAACGCCATTCCCGATCAGCGTGATCATGCTGGCGAGCAATTTGGGCGTGTACTGGTAGTCGGGATGCAGCATCACCACGATGTCGGCCCCCAGTTCGCGGGCCTTGTCGTAGCAGCTCTTCTGGTTGCCACCGTAGCCCTTGTTCACATCATGCACCACAATGTGCTTGATGCCCAGCTGCCGCGCCACCTCCACGGTATTGTCGGGGCTTTTATCATCCACCAGCACCACTTCGTCCACCAGGTCGAAGGGGATCTCGTCGTAGGTCTGCTTCAATGTGAGCGCTGCCCGGTATGCGGGCAGCACCACGATCACCTTTTGGCCCAGGTACATGGTGCAAAGATGCGTCCCCAGCGTCGAACGCTCACCTATTGCGTTCGGCCACGCTCACCACGTACACGCCGCCCAGCACCAAGGCGATCATGCCCAGTTGCGCCAGGCCGATGACCTCCTTGTCCAACAGGCCCCAGCCAATGGCCACCACGGGCATCAGATAGGTCACAGAGCTGGCCCGCAAGGCAGAGGTCCGTTGCAAGAGCACGTTCCAGAGCACCAGGGCGAGCGCTGAGCTGAGCACGGCCAGCACGGCCACATGGCCCAATGCGCTCCAGCCATGCGGGTTGGTGCGCAGTGTCTCCGGAAGGCCACTGGTGAGGGCCAGGCCTATGCTGATAGGGCCCACGAACGTGAGCGCCAGCGCCGAAGTGGCCATGGGCGGCACAGCGTACAAGTGCCTTTTCACAATGTTGCCGCTGAATCCGTAGCACAGTGTCCCGATGATCGGCAGGGCCGCGTAAAGCGACCACGAGGGCGGGCCATCTCCTCCCTTCAACGCGATCAGGCCCACGGCCCCTGCAAGCCCAAGCACTACCCCAGCCACATGCACGCCCCGTATGTGCGTACCGAAGAACAGGCCGCCTGTCAGCAAGGTCATTAGTGGCGTAAGGCTGTTGAGCATGCCGGACAAAGAGCTATCGATGCGGCTTTGGGCCGTAGCGAACAGGAACGCCGGAATGCCATTGCCGAGCACGCCGGCGCCCAAGAGGGGAAGAACGTGCTTCCGCAGAAGCCCTGCATGCCTGAGGAGCACCGGCGAGAGCGCCAGCCAGGCGATGGAGAGCCGCGCCGTGGCCATTTGCCAGGGGGTGAGCACGGGAACGCCCTCGTAGTACAACCCCCGTTTCATCAGGATGAAGGAACTGCCCCAGATCAGGGCCAGTACCAACAGCAGTAGCCATATCCCTCCGTTCCTACCGCCTTTTTCCTGCATGCCTGCGCCCCTGCGTGACCCATGTGGGCGTTAAGCAGGCCGACAAAAATACCCAAGGGGAATTTTGAACTATACCTTTGTAACCTTCGTTGAGGTTGTGCGTCCTATGCACGTCTAACAAACACGGTCATGATCGTTCGTTCCCTGTTCCCCTTGTTCGCTGTCGCAATGGTGTTGGCATCGTGCGGCAGTAGTGAGCAACCCGCTGCCGAGGTCGCCCTGCCCGGCGTTGAGCGTGTGGTGAAGGAAGTGGTGATCTCTTCCGGCGAGCCCCTGGCCATTGCCGACCTCAGCATTGACGGCATGAGCTGCGAGATGATGTGCGGCGGTTCCATCAAGAAGGCGCTGGCCAAGCTACCAGGCATCGCTTCCACGGAGATCCAGTTCATCGAGGGTGATGAGCGCGATCACGCCATTGTGACCTACGACGAGAGCAAAGTGACGGACGCCCAGATGGTGGAGGCCATTCAAGCGCTGCACGATGGACAGTACAAAGTGCTCGCGGTCACCGTCACCAAACAGGTGCGTGGTTCTTCCGGGGCCAGCAGTGATGAGGAGCCCGCTGAAAAGGAGGAGAAAGGCGTGAAGGCGTCGTTGCCGTCCTCGGATGTGCTGCTGCCCAGCATCCTGGCCCTGTTGACCAGCGTGCTGCGTCAGTGATCAAAGAAGTGTACGAATTGAAAGGGGGCTTCGGTCCCCTTTTTTCGTTGTGTGTGTTCGGGTGAACCGATGGGCCACAGCGGTGTTGGTAGTTTTGGCGGCCCATGAACAAGGAGCACGAGAAGGACCTGCGACCGGTGGTCTGGTGGTTGATCACCGGCTGTTTGCTCATTGCCTGCATGGTGGTCATCGGTGGCATTACGCGACTTACCGGCAGCGGTCTGAGCATCACGGAGTGGAAGCCGATCATGGGTGCCCTGCCTCCGATGAACGAAGTGGAGTGGTCCGAGGCCTTTAAGAAGTACCAGGCCATTCCCGAATACACGCTGAAGAACCAGCACATGGACATGGCCGGGTTCAAGCAGATCTTTTTCTGGGAGTACCTGCACCGCAACTGGGGTCGATTGATGGGCCTGGTGTTCATCGTGCCGTTCGTATTGTTCTGGCGACGGGGCCTGCTCCAGGGCTGGCTCTTGAAGCGGGCATGGCTCATCCTTGTTGGTGGTGGCTCTGTGGGTGCCTTGGGCTGGTTCATGGTGGCCAGTGGTCTGCAGGACAACCCTGATGTGAGCCATTATCGTTTAGCCATTCACCTCTGTGCGGCCTTCACCGTGTTCTCACTGGTGCTATGGACAGTGTTCGATATCCGCGATGGACGTCGTGGCCTCCGTGCCAGTGGCCAGGCCGGAGATGGTTGGGTCCGCGTGGCCTTTACCGTGCTTGTAATTCAGATCATCTGGGGCGCCTTCACGGCCGGGCTCGATGCAGGACGTATCTACAACACCTGGCCGTTGATGAACGGGTCGTTCATGCCCGAGAACGTTATGGCACACGGCAGCCTTTGGAAGGACCTTACGGACCATCGTGATGGCGTGCAGTTCGTACATCGCAATCTGGCCTGGTTGGTCGCGGCGCTCGTTGTGGGCACTGCCCTGCACTATCGTCGTCAGTTCGCGGGTGTTACGCCTTGGCTGGTGGGCGCTGTGCTGTTGCAGTTCACGCTCGGGGTATTCACCGTGCTCACTCAGGTGGACCTGATCCTTGGCGTGGTGCACCAGTTCGGTGCGCTGGTCCTCTTGGCCGCGATGCTGAAGGCCTTGCACCAAAGCGGCAAGCTTATATCGTAAGGCTTCCGGTCAGCGGTTACCCCAATGGAGGGTGCCGATCATGTGCCGCATATCCTGCCGGATACGCTCGGTGACCGGAGCCAGCGAATCGGCATTGGGCCTCACATCGAAGTACAAGGCGCCATACAGGAAGTTCGATGTGCTGTCCGTGAGGTAGAACACCAGCGGACTGGCCGCATCGCCTTCCACTTCGAACACGTTGCCGAATACGCGCGTGCTGTCGATCAGTATCCGTTCACTGCGAATGCGAACGGCAATGGCCTCGTGCTTGCCTTTGAACGCGTGTGCATCATCGATCAATGCGTTGATGTTCCCGTTCACGGGCGACCAGGTGAGGTGCACGGTGGCGCGTTGGCCGGGAAAGCGCAGGTCGTACCAGCGTGCATCGCCCTCCGCCTTGCGTTCACGCACACGGGCGTAGGTGGGCACGTCCATGGCCAGCACGTCATCATCGGTCCAGCGGGCATAGGTCTGCTCCGGCAGGTCTATGCGGAACCAGCCCCGCGGCTTGGGCAGGGGCTCTTCGCTGCAACCGGCCAGAACGGCCAATGCAAGCAACCACTTAATGTTTGGCCTCATCGTTCACGATCACTTTCACGCGGCGTACGCGCTTGTTGTCCGATGCCTCCACAATGAAGCCGTAGTTCTGCAGGTCCACGCGTTCCCCTTTTTTCGGAATGCGTCCGGTCAGTTCAAGGATGAAGCCGCCCAGCGTGCCGCTATCGCCCTTGTTCTCTTCGAACAATTTGCCGTCCACACCCAGAACGCGATACACATCGGGCAGGGGGGCTTTGCCTTCGAAGACCCAGGTGCGGTCATCGAGCTTGCTGTAGATCAGGTCCTCGTCGTCGTATTCATCGGTGATGTCACCAACGATCTCCTCGATCACGTCCTCCAGGGTGATGATCCCGCTGGTGCCTCCGTACTCATCCACCACCACCGCCAGGTGCACCTTTTCCGATTGGAACTCCTTCAACAGGTCGTCCAGTTTCTTGCCCTCGGGAACGAAATAGGGGTCCCGTAACAGGCTATGCCAGTCGAAAGTCTCTTTGCTGAGATGCGGCAACACATCCTTGATGTTGAGCACACCCACCACGCGGTCCAAGGTCTCCTCGTAAACCGGGACACGAGAGAAGCCCGAGTCCACGATGGAGATCAGCAGCTGTTTGAAGTCGATGTCCTTGTCGAAGCCGACCACTTCGGTGCGCGGCCGCATTACTTGATGGACCTCGATGTTCCCGAACTTCACAATGCCGCGCAGGATCCGTTGTTCCTCGGCAGTGGTGCTGGCATCCTGCGTTAGCTCCAAGGCATGCCCGAGCGCATCAACGGAGATGGATTGCGTGCCTCGTTTTTTGAACCGCTTCTCGATGAACGTGGTGCTGCGAACGAGCGTTTCACTGACGGGTTTGAACACCCAACGCATCACCCACAGCGGGCCCGCCATCACCTGTGCCACGCGCATGGCATTGGCTGTGGCGTAAACCTTTGGAAGCACCTCGCCGATGAGCAGTATGATGAAGGTGACGGCCAGCACCTGGATGATGAAGACCATATAGGTGGGCATGCGTTCCACCTCCAGCAGTGCGGAAACGGCCACCGTGCTCAGGATCACGATGCCCACGTTCACGAAGTTGTTCGCAATGAGGATCGTGGCGAGCAGTCGCCTTGGTTTGGCCAATAGGTCGAGCACACGTTGCCCCGAACTGCCGCCGCGTTCCTTCAAGTCGCGCAGTTGCGTTGGGTTCAGCGAGAAGAGGGCCACTTCACTGGCGCTCATGGCCGCCGATGCGATCAACAGCAGGCCAATGACCAGCAGGATCACGACCGTTGCGGCATCCAACGGGCGCCAATACAGCGCCACCAACAAGGGATATGCGGAGGGAGGCTCCAATCAACAGGTGCTTAGTGGAATAGTCGCGGACGTCGCTCAGAAGGGCAGGTCGTCCACATCATCGGCCGGAGCGGACATGTGCTGCGGTGCAGCGGCCATGGGCTGCGCGGCGGGGCGTGCGGCCATCGGCGCGCCAGCACCTGCGTCGCCGGTCGGGCGGTCCAGCAGCGTCATCTCGTCGGCCTGTATCTCGGTGGTGTAACGGTCCTGACCGTCCTTATCCTGCCATTTGCGTGTGCGGAGCTTGCCTTCAACGTACACCTTGCTGCCTTTGCGCAGGTATTTCTCGGTGATCTCGGCCAGGCCACGCCAAGCCACCACGTTGTGCCACTCGGTCTGCTCGCGCCGTTCGCCGGTCTGCCGGTCCTTGTAGGTCTCGCTGGTGGCGAGGCGGAAATTGGCTACGCTGGCGCCGTTCTGGAGGTGGCGTACCTCAGGGTCTGCACCCAGGTTTCCGATCAGGATAACTTTATTGACTCCGGCCATGACTTGTTCGATGAATGGACGAAGATAGGGCTTCGCTCATGGTCGGCCCGAACCTGCATGGGCAGCGAGGTAGCGTTCGATCAGGCGGGGAAGTCCGTGCTGGTCCACGGCTTTCAGCTCTACCACCTTCCAATCCAAAGGGGCGCGGTGTTCTGCAGGCGGCACTGCCTTCCAGAACATGGCCTGGATGACCTGGTGGCTCAGCACGTGTTTTACCGGACCGTGTGGGTCCTTTATGGTCCAGCCCGCTCCAAGTTCCTTCCTGAGCATGGCCGGAAAGCTGCGTGCGGACATCGTTTTTTCCGTTTCGATCAACGGTAGTTCCCACAAGCCCTGCCAGATATCCTTGCCTGTGCGTTTCCGCAGGTGGATGCCGCCTTTCGCCTCGATAAGCAGGTAGTTGAAATGCCGGGTGCGCACCTTGGTCTTCCCGCTCTTCACGGGCAGCTCGGCAATGCGATCCTCTGCTCGTGCGATGCATTTCCGGGCCAGCGGGCACTCACCACAGCGAGGGTTCCTTGGGATGCACACAGTGGCCCCCAGTTCCATCACGGCCTGGTTGTGATCGCCGGGATGCTTGCGGTCCAACAGCTCGCCGGCCAATGTCCGGAATTGCTTGCGCCCCTCGGTGCTGTCGATGGGCGTGGCCATGCCGAATACCCGGGCCAGCACACGGAAGACATTGCCATCCACCACCGGTTCGGGTATGCCGAAACAGATGCTGGCGATGGCCGAGGCCGTGTAGTCGCCCACACCCTTCAGGCCCAATAGTGCGGCATGGCCGGCGGGAAAACGACCACCGTGCTCATTCACAACTTGCTGGGCAGCGGTGCGCAGGTTGCGGGCCCGGCTGTAATAGCCCAGTCCCTGCCAAAGCCGCAGTACCTCGTCTTCCGATGCCCCGGCCAGGTCGGCCACGGTCGGGAACCGTTCCACGAAGCGATGCCAGTATGCGGTGCCTTGGTCCACGCGGGTCTGTTGCAGGATCACCTCGCTGAGCCAGATGTGGTACGGATCGCGGGTTTGGCGCCAGGGGAGCGGACGCTGTTGTTCGCGGTACCAGGGCAGCAGTGCCGGGCCGAACCATGAAGCTGTTGACATACAGGGGCAAAGATCGGTTGTGCGATCCACTGGATCGGCTATCTTTGCCGCCCCAAACCGAAGAAGGGTATGACGAAGGCGGAATTGGTCAGCATCATCGCGAAGCGCACCGGAGTGGAACGCCAGGTGGTGTTGACGACCGTGGAGGCATTCATGGAGGAGGTAAAGACCAGCTTGGAGAAGGGCGAGGACGTCCATCTCCGTGGTTTCGGGAGCTTCGTGGTGAAGCATCGGGCCCAGAAGACCGGAAGGATCCTGGCGCGCAACACCACCATCATCATTCCGGCGCATGATGTGCCGGCGTTCAAACCTGCCGACACGTTCGTCGACAAGGTGAAGAACCGCTCACAGGGCGGCCAGCAATGATGGGCTTGAAAAAGCCTCAGTTGTTGGCCCTCGCAGGGGCGTTGGTGGTGATCGTTCTTTTGGTAATGGCGCCCCGGACACCTTCCGGGAAACAGGAAGCGCAGGCCCCGGCCATGAGCGCGGCCCAGGCGAAGACCGCCGAGGCCGTGGCACTGGTGCAGGGACAAGACCCCATGCGGGGGATCATGATGCTGCGCGAGATCCTGCAGGAGGACCCGAACAATGCCGAAGCGCATTGGCACCTCGGGCTCTTCTCCATCCAGAGCGGTCAGTACGACAAGGCCCTGGAGCGGTTCAAGAAGGTGAGGGACCTTAACGAGCAGGGTTTCCCTGACGTTTGGTTCTACCTCGGGCGCACCTATGCAACGTTGGACAGCACCGATCAAGCGATCGCGTGCTTCAAGAAGTATCGGACAATTTCCCAGGACACGGCCATCATCAACGGGGTGGACCGTTTCCTGATCGAACTGGAGAATAAATAACACAGACCCATGCCCTGCGGTAAAAAGAGAAAGCGGCACAAGATGGCCACGCACAAGCGCAAGAAGCGCTTGCGGAAGAACAGGCACAAGAAGAAGAACCGGTAGGTTTTTCTGACGCCTGGCCGTAGCGTGGCCCCGAAGATATTACGGTCTTCGGGGCCCTTGCGGCTTTATGGACGGCGCCCACCATGGCGCTTCACACTTCCCAACACGCGGAACATCGAGTGAACATCGACCTGATCATCCGTTCAGGTCCCTCCGAGGTGTCCATCGCCTTGATGAAGGACAAGGTCTTGTCCGAACTTCATCGCGAAAAGACCGAACGCGGCTTTGCCGTGGGCGATATTCACCTCGCGAAGGTCCGAAAGGTGGCCCCTGGCCTCAATGCCGCTTTCGTGGACGTGGGCCACGAGAAGGATGCATTCCTGCATTACTTCGACCTTGGGCCGCAGTACCGCAATTCCTACAAGTTCGCCAAAGGCGCCGTATCCGGCACGGTATCCTCCAGCCTCCTCGATGATTGGAAGCTTGAGCCTGATATCGCCAAGGACGGCAAGTTGGCCGATGTGCTTAGCGCCAGCCAGACCATTCTGGTGCAGATCGCCAAGGAGCCCATTAGCACAAAGGGACCACGCCTTACGGCCGAGGTTACCCTGGCCGGGCGATACATGGTGCTGGTCCCCTTCATTAACAAGGTCAGTATCAGCAGCCGCATCACCGACGAGGTGGAACGCAAGCGCCTGAAGGAACTGATGCAGGCCATTCGTCCCAAGAACTTCGGGGTCATCATCCGAACCAACGCGGCCGAGAAGAAGACCGAGGACCTGGAGAACGACCTGAAGACCTTGATGCAGCGCTGGGACGTGATGTTCCACAACCTGCGCAATGGCCAGCCTCCCAAGAAGGTGCTTGGCGAGATCGACCGCACCAACGCCGTGCTGCGCGATCTGCTGAACAAGGACTTCACCGCCATCCATGTGGATGATGAGCTCCTTGCCGAGGAGATCTACCAGACGTTGGAGAAGACAGCGCCCGAGAAAAAGGGCATCGTCAAGCACTACAAGGGCAAGCTCGACATCTTCGACAATTTCGGGGTCAACAAGCAGATCAAGCAGGCCTTCGGGCGGCAGGTGATGCTTTCCAGCGGAGCCTACCTCATTGTGGAGAAGACCGAGGCCATGCACGTCATCGACGTGAACAGCGGCAGCCGCAAGGGAGGCAACCAGGCGCAGGAGAAGAACGCGCTTGACATCAACGTAGAGGCCGCCAACGAGATCGCACGGTTACTGCGCCTGCGTGATATGGGCGGCATCGTGGCCATCGACTTCATCGACCTCTACGAGCCTGAGAACAGGCGTATCCTGCACAAGGCAATGAAGGATGCCATGGCCGACGACAAGGCCAAGCACAACGTACTGCCCCCTTCACGCTTCGGCGTCATCGAGCTCACCCGCCAGCGCGTACGGCCCGAGACGGAGATCGACACCACCGAGGCTTGTCCCACATGCAAGGGAACCGGCGAGGTCCAGGCGGCCATCCTCATCATCGACGAGATCGAGAACGCGCTCAACTACCTCCTCATGGAGAAGGACATGAGCGGCCTCACCCTCTGCGTTCATCCCTTCATCCACGGCTACCTCACGAACGGCCTGCCCAGCATCCAGCACAAGTGGTGGTGGCGTTGGAAGAAGTGGGTGAAGGTGCGCCCCGAAGGCGCCCAGCAGTTGCTCGCCTTCTCGGTGAAGGACGGGCAGGGGAACGAGGTGCCGGTTTAGCGTCCGTGCGTTAAGCTCGTTGCAACTTCGCGCTGTGCAACGCACCCTTTCATCAGCGGAAGCCCTCGCAAAAGCACGCGCCTATTGCGCCAGCCAAGAGCGCTGCCAGCAAGAGGTGCGTAACAAGTTGTTCGCGTGGCAGGTTGCCGGACGTGACATCGAGCCCATCATTGCCCAGTTGATCGGTGAGGGCTTCCTGAACGAAGCACGTTTCGCCGAGCACTTCGCGGTGAGCAAGTTCAGGCAGAAGGGCTGGGGCTTGCGGAAGATCGAGCAGGCCCTGCGGCTCAAACAGGTCTCCGATCCGTGCATCCGCCTGGCCATGCGGTCCATTGAACAGCCGGAGTACGACGCCGCGTTACAGGTGGCGGTCGTCAGGCGCTGGGAACGCACCAAAGAGACCGACCCGTACGTGAAGCGGCAGAAGGTGTTCCTGTACTTTCTTGGCAAAGGGTTCGCCGCAGAAGCCGTGGAACAAGCCCTGCGGCTGGTGGAAGCGGGCTGAACGTTCGGCAGCGTGCCCAATGCCCTCCTGAGCGGTACTTTTGCGGCCCCAAAGTCCGCCGTGAACGGCACGCCCATATGATCACCATTGACAAGATCACCGAGCTCAGCGAGCGCCTCGAAGCGCTCAAGGGCTACCTGGACATCGAAGAGAAGCACGGGCGAATCCTGGAGGAGGAGAAGTACACCCTGGACCCCGATTTCTGGAACGACCAGAAGAAGGCCCAGCTGGTGATGAACAAGATCCGCGAACTGAAGCGCTGGGTGGCCCTTTATGAAGGAGTGAAGCGGGAGATCGACGACCTTGGGGTAGTGTACGAGTTCTTCAAGGCCAAGGATGTTAGCGAGGAGGAGTTGGAGGCACAATTCAAGAAGGCGAGCGAGGCCCTGGAGGAGCTCGAGTTCAAGAATATGCTCAGTGCCGAGGAGGATCCCCTGAGCGCCGTGGTGCAGATCACCAGTGGGGCAGGAGGTACCGAGAGCAACGACTGGGCCCTGATGCTGCTGCGCATGTACCGTATGTGGGCCGAGAAAGGCGGCTACAGCGTGAAGGTGCTCGACTATCAGGACGGCGAAGCCGCAGGCATCAAACAGGCCACCTTGGAGGTGGACGGTGAGTTCGCGTTCGGGATGCTGAAAGGCGAGAACGGCGTACATCGCCTGGTGCGCATCAGCCCCTTCGACAGCAACGCCCGCCGCCACACCAGCTTCGTAAGTGTGTACGTGTATCCATTGGTGGACGAAAGCATCGAGATCGACATCAATCCCAGTGACATTACGTGGGACACCTTCCGCAGCGGTGGTGCCGGTGGCCAGAACGTGAACAAGGTGGAGACCGGTGTGCGTCTTCGTCACGCGCCCACGGGCATCATCATCGAGAACACCGAGACCCGCAGCCAGCTGGACAATAAGACCAAAGCGCTGCAGCTGCTGAAGAGCCAGTTGTACGAGATGGAACTGGAAAAGCGTCGTAGCAAGCGCAGCGAGATCGAGGCCGGCAAGAAGAAGATCGAGTGGGGCAGCCAGATCCGCAACTACGTGCTGCAACCCTACAAGCTGGTGAAGGACGTGCGCACCGAGCACGAGACCAGCAACGTGGACGATGTCCTCAATGGTGATATCGGGGAGTTCCTGAAGGCCTACCTGATGAAGCACGGACAATCGCAAAAGGTGGCGTGACCGCGATGCCAAACTGGACCATCTACCACAACCCGCGTTGCACCAAGAGCCGTCAGGCCTTGGAGTTGTTGCGTGACAAGGGCATAGAGCCCAAGGTGGTGGAATACCTGAAGGCCGTGCCCACGGAGCGTGAGATGGAGATGCTGCTGATGAAGCTGGGCATCAAGGCCGAGGACCTGGTCCGCAGGGGCGAGGCCACCTATAAGTTGAAGTTCAAGAACCTGAAGTTGAACGAGCACGAATGGGTGAAGGTGATGCGCGAGCATCCCGAGCTCATCGAACGTCCGATCGTTGTTCGGGACCATAAGGCGGTGATCGGCCGCCCCCCTGAGAATATTGAGGAACTATTCTGAATGGATCTGTACGGGCGGGAAATTTCCCGCCCCAACTCTGCTACCATGAACTACCGCATCGAGAAAGACACCATGGGCGAGGTGAAAGTACCCGCCGACAAGTACTGGGGCGCGCAGACCGAGCGCAGCCGCAACAACTTCAAGATCGGTCCGCCCGCCAGTATGCCGCGCGAGATCGTACATGCATTCGCCTACCTGAAGAAAGCCGCCGCGTTGGCCAATACCGAACTGGGCAAGCTTCCACAGGAGAAGTGCGATCTCATCGGCCGCGTATGCGACGAGATCCTCGAAGGCAAGCTCGATGACCAGTTCCCGCTGGTGATCTGGCAGACCGGTAGCGGCACGCAGAGCAACATGAACGTGAACGAGGTGGTTGCCTATCGTGCACACGTGCTCAACGGCGGCCAGCTTACGGATGAGCAGAAGGTGCTCAACCCCAACGATGACGTCAACAAGAGCCAGAGCAGCAACGATACCTTCCCCACGGCCATGCACATCGCGGCCTACAAGCTCACCACCGAGGTCACCATTCCCGGCGTGAGGAAGCTGCGCGATACACTGGCAAAGAAGTCGGAGGCTTTCAAGGACATCGTGAAGACCGGCCGCACGCACTTCATGGATGCCACGCCACTGACCGTTGGCCAACAGTTCAGTGGTTTCGTACAGCAGCTTGACAATGGTCTGCGTGCTGTGGACAATGCCCTGGTGATGGTGCGTGAACTGGCGCTCGGTGGCACCGCCGTGGGCACCGGCCTCAATGCACCCGCAGGCTACAGTGTGCTTGTGGCGAAGAAGATCGCCGAGCTCACCGGCCTTCCCTTCGTTACCGCGCCCAACAAGTTCGAGGCGCTGGCCGCACACGATGCCATGGTGGAACTCAGCGGCGCGCTGAAGCGTCTCGCCGTGTCGCTCATGAAGATCGGCAACGACATCCGCATGCTCAGCAGCGGTCCGCGTAGCGGTATCGGTGAGCTGATCATCCCTGACAACGAGCCCGGGTCATCCATCATGCCCGGCAAGGTGAACCCCACCCAGCCCGAGGCGCTCACCATGGTGTGCGCACAGGTGATGGGCAACGATGTGGCCGTGAGCATCGGGGGTAGCAATGGCCACTTCGAGCTCAACGTCTTCAAGCCGTTGATCGCAGCCAACGTGCTACAAAGCGCACGCCTCATCGGTGATGCCTGCGTGAGCTTCAACGACAAGTGCGCCGAAGGCATCGAGCCCAACCGACCCATGATCAAGCGTCACCTGGAGAACTCGCTGATGCTAGTGACGAGCCTCAATACGCACATCGGCTACTACAAGGCGGCCGAGATCGCGAAGAAGGCGCACAAGGAAGGTACCACACTGAAGGAAGCCGCCATCGCATTGGGCCACGTCTCTGCCGAAAACTTCGACAAGTGGGTGGATCCGGCGGACATGGTGAGCGGAGGATGAGGATCATCCTCATTTCGATCGTAGGCTCATTGCTGTCCTGCTCACTTCACGCGCAGGTGATCCCCACTGGTGCCATGCGCCGCACAATGTGGGAGGGGCAGCTCGCTGGGCTCATCGCAATGGATTCGATCGCGGGGCCGGGTATGTATGGCATTGGACCATTGGAGCACCTGCGGGGCGAGATCACCATGGTGGATGGTCGTTGTTTCGTGTCGTACGTATTGCCTGACGGTACGGTCAGGGTGGAGGAACGGAGCGACGTGAAAGCACCGTTCTTCGTGCGTGCCTCAGTGACCCGATGGGACACGGTCACACTTCCCTCCATGGTCGTTGACCTTCCCTCGTTGGATGCGTTCCTGACCGAATGGGCTAAGATGAGGACCGAGCCGTTCACATTCCGGTTACGCGGCCTGGTGGGCGATGCTCATGTACATGTCATGAACGTTCCTCCGGGCACGACGATCAATGGGCCTGGCGAGGCACATTCACACCAAGTGGTGGTTCATGATCGTAACAACGAAGGCACCTTGGTGGGTTTCTTCTCCACGAAGCACAAGGCGGTGTTCACGCACCACGACACCAACATCCATGTGCACTACATCTCGTGGGACCAGAAGCTCATGGGTCATTTGGATGTGCTGCGGATCGATCCCGCGAGGGTCGTGCTTGAGGTCGGTCGGTGATGCTCCCGTTCAAGAAGAAAGCCCGGCTTTTGGCCGGGCTTTTCCATTTCGAATGCAAAGTTGGTCAGTTCGAGGAGGCGGTAACAAGCCCCTTGGTCGCACCAAGCTTGGCCATCACCACATCCTTGTTGTTCAGATCTGAGGTAGCGAGGTCCAAGGTGCCATTATCCGTGTAGACGCGCACGACTTCAGCGCGATCATCAAGAAAGCTCATTACCGGTTGTTCGCACACGCGACTGTCGCTGTATTTCCAGGTCATCGTGGTCCGATCGAATTTCAGCACGCGCACCTCGCCGGCCTTTTCGCCGGAGAGCTGGGTGGTGGTGAAGGTGTCCTTGGTGGCCTCGATACGGTAGTCCACGCCATCCACAGTGGCCAATTGCATTTCATGGTCGCCTTCGTTCATGGAGATAGGGTTGCTGCCGCCCCAGAACTCGATGAGGTTGAAGATGACCACATCAAGCATGGCGGAGATGGAGTACGCGAACGCCATGGGGATCCACAACAGCAGCGATTTCACGAACTTGTTGTTCGAAACGCCATCATGCCAGTTGTACACTTTGCGTGTCAGCGCGAATTCACCGAAGCAGCCGGTCTGCGTGATGGTAACAGCTCCTAGGGCGAGGTAGAATGCGGTCTTCTGGATGGTTTTCATGGTTCAAGTTATCAAGTGGTCCGTGGCCAATCTACTCCTTCGGACAACTGGTCGACTCCGCCAGAGGTTACGCCGTACCAACCGGTCGCTGTTCATCGCTCTCCAGCAGAGCGTATCTCAGTGTATTCAACGGCTTTCTCATTCTCTGCCGTCTTGCTCTGTGGTGTACTGCAGCCATTCATGCCGCAGCCAAGGTTGAACACGGCCTGCGCACCGAAAAATGCGGCGGGAATGAAAGCCATGGCATCATCGCCGAACACGGCCTGTGCGGCGAATGCCAAGGCCACCCCGGCCCGCAGCCAGCGCGACCAATGCCAATTCAGGAGTTGTGCGATCATCCTTTCATGGCGCGGACGGTGGTCCATGCGCCTCCATTGTAACACTCGAACCCGTTGCGCTTGAGCACATCGGCGGCCATGCCACTGCGGGCACCACTGCGGCAGCATGTTATTATCGGCTTGGTCTTGTTGATCTTGCCCAGCTGCACTTGCACCTTGTCCAACGGGATGTTGATGGAGCCCTTCACATGGCCAGACCTGAACTCCTCTGGTGTACGCACATCAATGATGATGGCGCCTTCCTTGATCTTTTGGGCGATGTCCACTTTGGGGCCGCCGATGCCGAACAGGGTTTGAAGAATGCCCATTTGATCTTGTGGTTGTTTGATCGCAAAGTTGTTCTGAGCGAGAGTGGCGCAGCGGTGATGTCCGTCACACAATGCCGTGCTTCAGAACGCGTAGTTCACGATGATCTCCGCGTGGTGCATGTCCACCTTGTTCACAGCCTGCCGTTCGGTGTAAATGGCGCCAGGCATCGGCAGCTTCACCAGATAGATGAACTGTGCCGCAAGGCCTTTCCAACTTCCCTTGAACTGGTACTGTGCGTTCACGTCGAATTGCTGGTAGGCCGGGAAGGCATATTTGTTCAGCCTGACGTTGCTGATAGCGGGCAACCAGTAATGGCCCACATCCGCTTGGACTCGCCACCCGCTCTTGGTGCGCCAGATCAGGTTAAGTGTGGCGGCATGCACATCGCCAAAGCCTTCGTTGCGTTCGCGCGGTAGAAAGGTGTAGAACGGGTCCCGGCCCCATTCGCGCGGTACCAGGTAACGACCATCGGCCGTGATACGCGTGTAGTTGGCCTGCCAGCGGAAGCGGCCGAGGTTCATGCGAACGCGGCCACTGAAGGTCATGGATGCATCGCTCTGGAAATAGGCCAGGCTGTCCGCTGTATTACCCCCGTTGGTAATGCGGTCTTGTCGCACGGCCATAGCACCGAACATCCAGCGGTCATCACGTGCACCACGCTCCACCTGTAGCATGGCCGAATTGAAGACGTTCGCCACGAGCATGTTCCAGCCAGTGATGGTGATCTTCTGCTTTAGAGGTGCTGTGATGCCTGCCATGGCGATACCGGGTGTCGTGGTGTTCCCTGCGTACCGGCTTGACCTGCCATCCACACCGATGCCTACTGGATACAGCCCGAAGGTGCGCTCTATCGCATACCAAGCAGCCGTTGATCGCGGCGCCATGCGATAGATGAACCCGCCCTCGAGGCGCAGGCCTTTCTTGCTCTTATGCGTGCTCCACAAGCCCTCTGCAAGCCCGGGGTGCATGCGACCATCCTGCGCATTAATGAACGGTGTTGTCAGCTCTTGCCGACCGAAGACGATAGAGGACCTTTCGTTGCGCGATCGGTAGTTGACCTGAAAGAGGTGCACGTAGGCGAGCTGGTTGTCGCTGCGCGGATCTGTCACATCGAACAGGCCGATCTCGTAGCGGTTGGGGATCCCTGTCGCTGCGTCGGGCCTCGTCAGGTCGGAACTCCATAGGTCGAAGGTGTATCCTCCGCTCATGCGAAGTTGAAAGCCATGCCAGCGCAACGAAGAGAAGCCCAATGATCCCCCAAAAGCCTGTGCGTGGTAATCCGAAGGAGCGCCATCGTTCAGGGTTCCCATGAGAAAGAGCCTGAATCGACCTTCGAGCGTGCCGTTGCGGATCACATCGGGCAGGGGGGCGCCTTGCTTCAGGGTGTCGCTTGGCGGCAGATCCTGGTCGGTCTGCTGCGCTTGCACCAGCACGCTGGACAGCACGAAAAGGAAAATGCCGAGGTTGCGAAGCACGCGATGGATCGGATCAGAAGCCTGCCTTGATGTAGCTCCAGCCCTGTTCCTGCCGCTCCACGATGTGGATAATGCCCGCCTTCACATACCCCGCTTCAGAAAGGACCTTCGAACGATCGAGGTTCCGTTCCTTGATGGTGTTCTCACAAGAAAGGAACACAATGCCTTGCGCCGCGAACTCTTTCACTTTGGCGGCAACCGTGCTGCGGTCGCTCATCAGCAGGTCCATGCCGGGGCCATGGCAAACGATCTCGAGTTCCATGGTGGGCGCGGCTTCCTTCATGTTGCGGATCTGCTTCATCATGTTCTTATGCACCAGCGAATCGCCGCTGGTGAGCTGCATTACGATGCGGTGATGCGTGGGCTTGTCCTGGGCGTGTGCGGTGAAGCCGATGAAAAGGACGAGGAGGAGAAGGAGCTTCTTCATGGTGCGCAAAGCTGGTGTGCGGGATGGTCGAATACAGTGACGCGCATCACAGCCCTCACCGGAATTCGTAATCATATCCCTCCAATTGGCTCAACAGCGTTTGCGGCGCATCGGTGGCAGTGATACGTCCTTCGACTTTCGGTGCCACCGGACTGAACTTGCCGAAGTAGTCGCGCAGGATGGTGTGCATGGTGATGCCGGCCAGGCGTGGGTTGCGGACATGTTCCATACGGCAGAGCACGTGGTCCGGGTCTCCTTCGCGTTCGCACGCGGCTATGGTGTAGTACTGCTCCAGGTCGATGGGCTTGCCTCCCACCTTGATCCAGTTCACACGCTTCCCCAGGTCGTTGTTCATGGTGAAGTTGGCGGTCATGCCTTTGAAGCGCACCACCCATCCGCCAAAGCGTTTGGCCGGATCCTTCGCGAACACATTGTGCAGCTCTTTCTCCAGCCAATCCCAGATCTGGCGACCGGTCGCTTCGCCGTACTTCGCATCGCTGTCCACCGGTATCATGCTCCAGAGATGGTCGTTGGTGATCGGGGTTGGCGTCTTGCCATCGGCCACGATCGGCGGGCAGAACCTGAAGCCGTTGCTGATCGCAATGTCTGGTTTGAGCTTCCACATCAGCGCGTCCGTGATCAAGTTGTCCATGGGGTTCTCGATCACGTAGTAGCGCACCAGTGTGCTCTTGGTGCTGCCCACCACCTTGCTCAGGTTCTCCATATAGGGCGCGCTCACTTCATCCACCAACGCGAGCATGTCCTTGTCGGCCGGGTATTTCTCGGGGTCCACGTCCAACAGCTCGTAGTGGCTGTCCTTCACCACGCCGTTCTCCACCACCACATCGAGGCGCGCAAGGAACGACCCAAAGGCTCCCGGCTCAACCACTTTGCTGTACCTGGCATCAATGGGCGTCCGTACGCGCTCATGTGTGTCCGCTCCGAGGATCATGTCCACGCCATCCACCACGTTCTTGTTCGCGAGATCGACTTGCTGCGCAAGGCCCATGTGCGTGACAAGGAAGACCATGGCGCACTGTTCATAGTCACGCAGGTGGCGGATGTAGCGCGCAACGTTCAGGTCTGGCTTGGTGAACTTGATGCCGCAGCTGTAGGCCGGCGATTGGCGCTTTGGTGTTAGCGGGTCGTTATAACCGATGAAACCGATCTTCACGCCGGCCACCACCTTGGTCCAATAGGGCGGGAAGATGAGCTCGCCAACGAGCTCACTTTGCAGATCGCTGGATGGAGGGCAGCCTTCGAACACTTTCTCGTGCCACATATTGGCACAGATCTTCGCCCCTTTGTAGCCGCCCAGGTCCTTCAGCATGTTCTCCTTGCCGTACACTACTTCCCAGTTGCCTGGCAAAAGCAGGTCGTAGCCCACCTTGTTCATCAGCGGCACGATCGCGCGCCCTTCGCTCTTTGCCGCAACACCACCACCTTGGAAACAATCGCCGCCATCGATCACAATGGTGTTCGCCGGGTCCTCGTTGCGCAGCGTGTCGATCATCGTCTTCAACACACCATAGCCGCCTCGTTTTTTGTACACTGGCTTGCCATTCTCCAAGAAGAACTCGTCGTGTGTGTGTAATTGCGAGTGGATGTCACTGGTGAAGAGGATGCTGAACTTCTCGGCCTTGCCTGCGCGAAGGGCAGTTGAGCGGATGATCTCGTCACGGCTTTGCGCATTACCCATGGAGCCCATGGCCACAGTGGGCCCCAAGGTGAGCCCAGCACCCAAAGCGCCAAGCGACTTCAGCGCTTGTCTCCGGCTAAGGTTGTAGGATGCTTCATCATGCGCGCCGCACGTGCAGCCTGGTGGGTGGTGGATCTCGCTCATGGCTTTTTGTAGTAGGCGGCTATCGGACCGAAAGGCCCGAACTTGTGCTGTTGCTCAGTGAAGGCGTCAGCATATGGTCCGAATGGATGGTCAATGGGCTTCTTGCTGATGTCTGGCCAATCGCCGGTGAGGTCTTTCGAAGGTCGTTGTTGGGAATTCACGTATGCGGCAAGGTCCCATGCCTCCTCATCGCTGAGCATTGGCGTGTTCCAAGTTGCACCCAAGGGCATGTTGGCCTTCACGTACCCGGCGAACCGGCTCATTCGGAAAAGCCCTGCGCCTTGGTTGTAGCTGTGTGGTCCCCAGAGCGGCGGGTACTGATAGGTATTACCATCAGCCTTTAGGACACCTTGTCCTTCGGCACCATGACAACTGGCGCATTTGCCGCTGTAGATCCGTGCACCCTGTTCAGGGTCTGCAGCACGGTCCATGAAGGCGAGCTCGACAATGCCGCTGCCTTTGGCTTTTTCTCCTTTGTTGATCCCGGTCCCCAGCCATTGCATGTAGGCCAGTATCGCCTGCATCTCCCTGCTCGTGGTGTCCAGCGCCGTGCCGTTCAGGCTGCGCTCAAAGCAATCGTTCACACGTTTGGCAACGGTCTCCAGCTTCCCACTTCGTGCACGCAATTTGGGATAGGTGCTCCACACAGCGCCGTAGTTGTTGCCCCATGGCTTGGTGCCGGCATCCAGATGGCAGTTCTGGCAGTTCATGCCGTTGGTGCCTTGCATCACCGTGCCTTTGGGGCCGAGGTAGTGCGCCGTGTTGCGTATCAGCTCCTGGCCGTAGCGGATCAGTTCACGTTGGTCTTTATCCAAGTAGGTAAGACGCGTTGTATCCGCACCGGTCCACAGGCTGTCGGCGTTGTACAGGGCTTGCTGGGGTGGGGGCGGTTCGAACAGGTCGGCGGGTATGAAGAACTGTGCCACTACCGCAAGGAGCAACGCCCACACGATGCGTTTGGACCACACCATTCCCTTGCCTGGAGCGAGTCCTGCGCGTTCGTTCATCACGCGCAGCGCGTCGTCCAGTACGTACATCACCACCAGTACCAGCAGTGCGGAGATGAGGATGATGATGGGAATGATCATGGCTGCGGTCGTATTCGATCCTCATTAGTGGGGAAGCTTGTCGCGGAACACGCCGTAGATGTAAGTCCCCAGCCAAGCGCTCAGGAAGGTCACGATGATCACGGAATACCCCGCGCCCACCTGCGCGAACAACGGCCCCGGACACGCACCGGTAACGGCCCAGCCCAGGCCGAAGAGCAGGCCTCCGAAGATCTGTCCCTTGTTGAATTCCTTGTTGGGGATGTGGATCTCCTCGCCATAGATGGTCCTCAACTTGAAGCGCTTGATGAGCTGCACGCTGATCATGCCCACCACCACCGCAGTGCCGATCACGCCGTACATATGGAAGCTTTCGAAGCGGAACATCTCCTGGATACGGAACCAGCTGATGATCTCGGCCTTGAAGAACACGATGCCAAAGAGCACGCCCCAGGCACTGTATTTCAGGTTGTACCACCAAGGGTGTACGAGTTCGCTTTCATTGACACAGATGGAATCGAGCTCACGGGTCTGCAGGTCGGCGATCTCCTGCGGCGTGGGGGTGTGTTGGAAGGAGTGTGCCATTGTTCAGAGCGTGAGGAGGTGGGGGAGGATGAACCACGTCATGAGCATACCGCCGATCATGAAGCTCATGGTGGCTACAAGGCTGGGCCATTGCAGGCTGCTAAGGCCCATGATGGCGTGTCCGCTGGTGCAACCGCCGGCATAGCGGGTGCCGAAGCCCACCATGAAACCGCCGATGACGAAGAAGATCAGGCCGCGGACCGTGAAGAGCTGGTCCCAGCTGAAGATCTGCGCCGGAAGCAGGCTCGATGTGTCAGTAATGCCTTTGGTGGCGAGGTATTGCTGGGTGCTCTCGGCCAGAACGATGGGGTCAGGGTTGCTCAGGAAGTTGGCCGCAAGGAATGCGCCAATGGCGATCCCGCCGACGAAGAACAAGTTCCAGGATTCCTTCTTCCAGTCGTACTTGAAGAACTTCACGTTCCCGGGTATGCACGCAGCGCACAAATGACGCAACGAACTGCTGATGCCGAATGTCTTGTTACCGACCAGCAACAGATAAGGAACGGTGAGGCCAATGAGCGCACCGGCCACGTACCAGGTCCAGGGTTGTTTGAGGGTCTCGATCATGGGGAGTGGTCTGTTGGTGAATGGTCATTGGTAAATGGCGTCCCGATGTATATCGGGAGGGAATGCCGAGGGCAACCCATTCACCATTGACCATTCACCATTCGCTTGCGTTTACTTCTTGAGCGTGGATGGGCAGACATGGTCCGTCACCTTCACATCCGTGTTGTTCTTGATGGCGTTGAACCCACCGGCAACATCGATCACATTGTGGTAACCACGTGACTTCAGCAGGCTGGCCGCCACCATGCTGCGGTATCCGCCAGCGCAGTGGATGTAGTTGGTCTCGTCCTTGCTGAAGGCGGCGAGGTTCTGGTTGATGTACTGAAGCGAGGCATGCCAGGCTCCATCAACATGTTCAGCTTCGTATTCGCCGTCCTTGCGCACGTCCACTACCCGGAGCTTGTTGGCGTGGAAACGATCCGCGAATTCCTCAGCGGAGATGCTCTCGATGGTGTCCGTGTCCTTGCCGCTGGCCTTCCATGCATCCACGCCGCCTTTGAGATAGCCGAACACGTTGTCGTAGCCTACGCGTGCGAGGCGCGTCACCACTTCGTCTTCCATGCCTTCGTCCGTCACCAGCAACAGCGGGTGCTTCACATCGGGTATCATGGCACCCACCCAGGGGGCGAAGTCGCCCTTGATACCGATGTTGATGCTGCGGGGCACGAAGCCGTCCTTGAAGGTCTGTGCTCCGCGGGTATCGAGCACCAGCGCACCTTCTGTTTCAGCAACGAGCTCGAACTGGTCCGGTGTCAATGCGCGCAGGCCCTTTTCCTTCACTGTGTCCACGCTTTCGATCACGCCCTTGTTCATGGCCACGTTCTGCGGGAAATAGGCGGGTGGGGGCAACAGGCCGTCGGTCACCTCCTTGATGAACTGCTCCTTGGTGGCGGCTTTCAGCGCATAGTTGTTCTTCTTCTGGTTGCCCAGCGTATCCCAGGTCTCCTTGCTCATGTTCTTGCCGCAGGCGCTACCAGCACCGTGCGCGGGGTACACGATCACGTCGTCGGGCAGGGTCATGATCTTGTTGTGCAGGCTGTCGTAGAGGTAGCCGGCCAGGTCCTCTTGCGTCAAAGAGCCCATTTTCTGGGCGAGGTCCGGGCGGCCTACATCGCCGATGAAGAGGGTGTCCCCACTGAAGATCGCATGCGGCTTTCCGCTCTCATCCTTCAACAGGTAGGTGGTGCTTTCCATGGTGTGGCCGGGCGTATGCAGCACGGTGATGGTCACATTACCGACGGTGAGCACCTCGCCATCCTTGGCAACGTGCGCCTCGAACTGTGGGTTGGCATTGGGGCCGTACACAATGGGTGCGCCGGTCTTCTTGCTCAGGTCCAGGTGGCCGCTCACGAAATCCGCGTGGAAGTGCGTCTCCAGCACATACTTGATGGTGGCTCCGCTCTGCGCTGCGCGCTCTGTGTAGGGTTGCGTTTCGCGCAGTGGATCGATGATCACGGCCTCGCCGTTGCTCTCGATATAGTAGGCGCCTTGTGCCAGGCAGCCGGTGTAAATCTGTTCGATCTTCATGGGGGAGGGTTGTTGTTCTACAGGCATCCTGCCTGTCGCGTGTTAGCAGTGTTGTTCCTTCGATTTTATTGGGCGCGTCATGACGCGCCCGCTGAGGTCAGTTGAGTTTGGAGAGTTCCTTTGCGATGATGTAGACACCCATCACCAGCACGAACCAGCCGAATGCGGGTTTCAGTTTCTCGTTGGGAATACGTTTGCTCAGCATGCTGCCCGCAAGGATCCCTACCACGGCAATTGCTGAGAAGGTGAGCAGGAAATTCCAGTCGATCACCTCATGGCCTTTCAGGTCGCCCGTGAAGCCAATGAGCGACTTTGCTGCAATGATGATCAGCGATGTGCCCACGGCCTGTTTCATGGGCAGCTTGGCTAGGAGCACGAGCGCGGGAATGATGAGGAATCCGCCGCCTGCGCCCACAATGCCGGTGACCATGCCTACAATGGACCCTTCGGCCAGGATCAACGGATAGTTGAATCGTACTTCTTCACCTGAGGCAGCAGTGCTGGCCGCCTTCTGCTTGCGGATCATGCTATACGCTGCGGCTACCATGATGAGCGCAAAGAACACCAGGATGCCGATGGCCTTGCTGATCGCCGTGGTGCCCAGGGTGAAGATGGGGTCGGGTATGGCGGGCACCAGCCAAGCGCGTGTGGCATACACGGCCGCAATGCTGGGTATGCCGAACACGATGGCCGTGCGCCAGTGAATGTTGCCCAGCCGCATGTGGCTGAAACTGCCGATCAAGCTCGTGAGGCCCACAATGAAGAGGGAATAGGCCGTGGCCAGCACCGGATCGATCAGGAACAAATAGACAAGAATGGGTACTGTTAGGATGCTGCCCCCACCTCCGATGAGGCCAAGGGACAGACCCATGAGTATCGCGCCGATGTAGCCGAGCAGTTCCATGGTCCAGTGTTCAGAGCTTGTCGCAGCAATCCTCCATGCACGAGAGGATCTTCAGCAGTTCAGGTCGTTTTACTACCCAGAAGGTGTACTTGCCTTCCTTGGAGCAAGCCAATACGCCGCGGTCCTTCATCAGGGTCAGGTGTTGGCTCAGGATGGCCTGCTCAATACCCAGCAGTTCCTGTAGCTCACGATTGCACTTGCGTTCACCGTCGGCCAGCGCATCCAAGAGCGCCAGACGTTGTGGATGGGCCACTACGCGCAGTAGTTCACTGACCTTCGTCAGCTTTTCGGTGCCTATGCGTTGGTCCAAGGTTGCCATCGACATGACAAGCGTCATTGATGATGCAAACGTATAGTCGCATGGCTATGCGTTAAAGTGACACGCGTCACTTAGCGACAAAAGGGCGTGAAAGCTTGTTAAAGGGCCTTCAATAGATCAGCGCCGAAGTGCTCCACTTGGTAGCGGCGCATGCCAGGGATCGCTGCCAGGGTATCCAGGTCGCCGGGCAGCGTGCGTGCGATGTCCATGAGCATCTGGTTGGCAGCAACGATCCCCGGGCGCAGATCCGAGGCGAGGGTGAGCCGGTCGCGTACCTGCTTCAATCGCTTCAGCCGCTCTTCGTAATCGTCGTCGCGGTCCCAGCGTTTGTGGCGCGGGATGCGCGGCCACTCTTCCTTGGGCAGTTGCAGGCCACGTTGAATGGCATCCATCAGTTCCTGGCCATGGCGCTGCAACACCCGCGCGTTCACGCCTTTCCGGTCGAGCACATCTTGGATGTTGCGTGGTGGATCGATGGCCAGGCTGAGCAGTGGTTCGTTGCCGAACACCATGAAGGGGGCACGGTCCATTTTGGCGGCTATCCCTTCACGCCAGCCATGCACTTCCCTGAAAATAGCGAGCTGATGCGGCTTGAGCATTTTGGCCCCTTTCATTTTCAGAAAAGCAGGCTCTTCGTCCGCCGGTAGGTTGAACGGTGCATCGGTCAACAGGGCGAACTCCTCTTCGGCCCACGTCCAGCGTTCCTTGGCACGCAGTTTTTCCTCCAGTATGTCGCGTAGAGCGATAAGGTTGGCGGTGTCACCAGCGGCATAATCCAACATGGGCGCGGGCAGGGGGCGTTCGCTCCAATCGGCCTTCTGGAATTTCTTGTCCACCCGCACGCCTTGGTACTTGAGCAGCAGTGCGGCCAGCCCGATCTCCGGCTCGTTCAGTAGTTCAGCGGCCACCAGCGTGTCGAACACGTTCTCCACCCGGATCCGGTGGTACTTGGCCAGTATACGCAGGTCGTAATCGGCATCATGGATCACCACCTGCATGCCGGGGTCGGCCAGCAGGGTACCCAATGGCGAAAGGTCGGTTATGGCCAAGGGGTCCACGAGCAAGGTGCGCTCGCGGTCGCTCAATTGCACCAGGCATACGCGTTCCTGGTAGCGGTGAAAGCTGCTGGCCTCGGTATCGAGCGCGAGCAAGGGTGCGCCATCCAGGGTCTTCAGCGCACGGGCCAGACCTTCGGGGGTGGTGATCAGTTCGTAGGATGGCACTGCGGACCGGGGTCAGATATAACGGTCCAGACCTTCTGCGGCCAGATCGTTCACCATTTGGCGGATCTTCTGCTCTTCGCGCTTGCGGCAGACCAACAGGGCATCGGCGGTGCTCACCACAATGTGGTCCTCCAGTCCCTCCAACACGATCAGGCGGCCGTCGTGCGCGTGCACCACGTTGTTGCTGCAATCGTAGAGACGCACCTGGTCGCCCACTGCAGCGTTGCCCTTGCCGTCCTTGGGGATGTGGGTGTAGAGACTGCCCCAGGTTCCCAGATCGCTCCAGCCGAACTCGCTCACCACGGTGTACACATTGGCGGCCTTCTCCATGATCCCATAGTCGATGCTCACGTTCTCGCAGGCATCGTAGATGGAATTGATGAAAGCGGTCTCGCCGGGTGTTCCGAAATGCGCTTTGCCTTCGGCGAACCTGGCCTGCATTTCAGGCAGGTGTTGCGCAAAGGCGTGTTGAATGCTCTTGAGGCTCCAGATGAAGATGCCCGCGTTCCACAGGAAGTCTCCGCTCTCCACGAAGCGCAGTGCCGTGTCGTGGTCGGGCTTTTCGGTGAAGGTCTTCACCTTCTTCACACGTGGGTGCACGGTGCCATCCCCTTCGGTGAACTGGATGTAGCCGTAGCCCGTATCGGGGCGGTTGGGCATGATGCCCAGCGTTACCAGGCAATCGGAACTGCGCGCCTGTTGCACGGCCGTGCGCACGGTCTCGTGGAAGGCCTCCTCCTTCAGCACCAGGTGGTCGCTTGGCGCCACAATGATCACCGCCTCCGGATCGCGCGCTGCGATGACGTGGTTGGCATAGGCCACGCAGGGTGCCGTGTTGCGCCTGGATGGTTCCGCCAGGATCTGGTCAGCAGCCAATGCCGGTAGCTGTTCCTTCACGATCGCGGCGTAGCGGTCGTTGGTCACCACCAGGATGTTCTCTGGAGGGCAGATCGCTAGGAACCGGTCGTAGGTCTGTTGCAGCAAGGTACGGCCCAAGCCAAGGAAATCGAGGAATTGCTTGGGGTAGGCGCTGCGGCTCATGGGCCAGAAGCGGCTTCCAACGCCGCCGGCCATGATCACGCAGTAGGTGTGTTTGTCGGTCATCTCGGGAATTCGCCCCAAAGTTGGGTCAAGAAGCCTTTCGCACAGCGAGCGGGGCGCTCAAGTGTACCTCGGCAAGTGGGTCTATAAGGTAGGTGCGTCGGTCGTTCAGGCACTGGCACCGGAACCTTTTACGTAACCGGGGGCCTTTCACGAACAATTTTTCATTGAAACGGAACACCGTGCGGTCCGGCAGTTCTTCCAGCATGGGCCGGGGAGAGGCGTCGTATTTGCGCAGGATCCGCATCAGCACAGGGTCGGCACAGCTGCTGGCAGGGGCATCGCGCAGGTGGCGTTCCAAGGCGTGCAGCACATCCTCCGGAAAGATCATCCGGCTCAGGTAGGGGCGCATCAGCCGGTGGAACTCGGCCTTCCATTCGGGGCCATGGGGATCCTGCCAGCGCCGGGTGCGCATGTAGGTGGAGTGGTGGGCGAACTCGTGCACCAGGGTAACCAGGAACGCGTACATGTTGAGGTCGCGGTTCACCGTGATTCGGTGCGGCTTGTCAGCATGTGCGGTGCGGTAGTCGCCCAGTTTTGAGGTGCGGGGCTTCACCACCCGCACCTTCACCGGATTGGCCTGCAACCAGTGCAGCACGATCGGCCAGGCCGAAGCTGGCAGGTGCTTGCGCAGTAGGTCCAGGTCGTGGTTGGTGCTCATGGCGTCTTTCCCAACGTGCTCAGATCGAGGCTTGTGCCGCGTGTTCGCCTACCGAACGCTCCCATTGGGCGTGAACGCCCTGTGGCCCAGGAGCCTGGTGCAGGTTCCACTTCGGGCAGTCGCACCCGCGCTTTTTGCGGTATTTCCTCGGCTGCGTACGGCAACCATACAAGGTGCCGAGCACCAACAAGGCCGCCAATAACTGAATAAGCAGGGAGTGTCCGGTCCGGTGAAGCATGTACCCTGCAAAGGTAGCGGGTGGCAATGCCAGTACAGGAATGCCGTTCCTGCCCGGAAGGCCTATTTTCGCCCACGTTCCGAACCATGAAGGTCCTTTTCCACATCGGCCGGTATTTCCTGTTGCTGCGCGATACGTTCAGCAGGCCTGAGAAGCGGCGCCTATACTGGCAGCGTACGCTGGAGGAGATGGACCTGCTGGGGGTTCAGAGCCTGGGCATCGTGGCACTACTGAGCTTCTTTATGGGGGCGGTGATCACCATCCAGACCAAGACCAACATCGATAGCCCGTTGATCCAGGGTTGGGTGGTGGGCTTTGCCACACGCCAAAGCACCATCCTTGAGTTCAGCCCCACGATCATCTCGCTGATCCTGGCGGGCAAAGTGGGCAGCAACATCGCCGCCGAGATCGGTTCCATGCGGGTGAAGGAGCAGATCGATGCGCTGGACATCATGGGTGTGAACAGCGCCGGTTACCTCATCCTGCCCAAGATCCTGGGCACCATGCTGTTCAACCCGTTCCTGATCATGTTCAGCATGTTCCTGAGCATTTTCGGTGGGTACCTCGCTGGGGTCGGCACGGGCATCGTTAGTACAGAGGATTACCTGCAGGGTATCCAGATGAACTTCAACACGTACCACGTTACCTACGCCCTCATCAAAACGGTGGTCTTTGCCTTCATTATTGCCACGGTTTCTGCTTACCAGGGGTACTATACGGTGGGCGGCACGCGTGAAGTGGGCATCAGTAGCACGCTCGCCGTGGTGTACAGCAACGTGGTCATCCTCATCGTCAACTACGCGCTCACCCAATTGCTGCTGATATGATCGAGGTGGTGGGCGTTGGCAAGCGGTTCGGAAGTACACAGGTGCTCACCGACATCAATGCTGTATTCCAGAAGGGTAAGGTGAACCAGATCATTGGCAAGAGCGGCTCGGGTAAGAGCGTGCTGGCCAAGTGCATCGTGGGCCTGCACAAGCCCGAGGAAGGCAAAGTGTTCTACGAAGGGAGCTCGTTCCACGACATGGACCGCGATGAGAAGCGGCAGGTACGGCAGGAGATCGGCATGCTCTTCCAAGGCTCCGCGCTGTTCGACAGCCTTTCGGTACTGGAGAACGTGATGTTCCCCATGAAGATGTTCGCCTCCATGGCGAAGAGCGAAATGGAGGACCGTGCCCACACCTGCCTGAAGCGCGTGAACATCATTGATAAAGACAAGCTGTTCCCGGCAGAGCTGAGCGGGGGCATGCAGAAGCGTGTAGGCATTGCCAGGGCCATCGCCATGGACCCTAAGTACCTGTTCTGCGACGAGCCCAACAGCGGCCTTGATCCACAAACAAGCATCGTCATCGATGATCTGATCAAGGAGATCACCGACGAGTTCAAGACCACCACGATCGTTATCACGCACGACATGAACTCAGTGATGGAGACCGGCGAGAACATCATCTTCATCCACAAGGGCCGCAAGTGGTGGCAGGGTACCCGCGAGGAACTGCTGGGCAGCACGAACACTGAGCTGAACGAGTTCGTATTCGCGAGCGCCCTTATGCGGCAGGCGAAGAAGGCCATGGGCCTGTGATCGGTTGAAATGCAAAACCCCCGCAGGACGCTGTCCGGCGGGGGCTTCGCATTTGATCGCTGCGGTCGGTTACTCCAGTACGATGCGTTGAACGCCGGTGCCTGTGGCACTGTTCAAACGCACCTGGTACATGCCCTTGGCCAAATGGCGCAGGTCGAGCGTGGTGTTGCCATTGCTGCGCTTGGTGAGCAGCGTGCGGCCCAAGCCATCGATCACTTCCAGGGTGGCCACCTCTTGGCCGGGCACGCGCACGGTCACCAGCCCGTTGGTGGGGTTGGGGTAGAGGGCCACGTCCAAGGTTCTGCGCTGTTCGGCCATACCGATGCTCGGATCGGTGAGCAACCGGATGGCGAAGGCGTTGCCGTTGGTGTAGGTGGTGTTGTCGCTGGGCAGGTAGATCATGCTGGCCAAGGCGGGTTGGGGCACGGTGAGGTCATCCACAACGCGGATGTGACCAGCGCCCGTGTTGCTGAAAAGGGCCACGCCAGCGTAGTAGCCTTCGGGGGAGAGCGTCACGGGATCATCGAAGAGCATGGTGATCAGCCCGTTCTCGATATCCTCCGCAGTGATGTCGGTGGGCTGCCCTTCGGCGAGGAGATCACCCACGTTGTCAGCCAATACACTGGCCGTATCGTGCATGCTGGCGATCATGAATCCTCCCTCCACCGTGTTGGAGGCCAGGGCCACCTCAAGCCCGTAGACGGTAATGGCTTGCCGTACCGGGTAGTAGGTGAACAGCATGAGTCCATCAGGATCTTCCAGGAAGCTATTGGAACCTGTGGAAGTGGTCGACTGGTAGCCATCGGGATGGTTGCCCAGTCCGTCAAGCGAGTAGCGCAGCGGGGTCACTTCAAAACGACGCAGGTAGCTATTGTTCAACTGGTCTTCTTCACTGTCCGTCTCAGCGGCGGTAACTTCGAAGGTGCCTGTATAGAAACCATCGGAGAGAGCCGGAAGGTTCACGGATTGATCCATGGTCCCATCGGTACCTGCGGCCATGGCAAAGGGATCGGTAGAAGCGCCAACAACAAGGTTGTCCGCACCGTCGCGGAGCTCCACGGTAACGGCCACGTCGGTCATGTCCTCGTATCCGAAGTTGAGGTAGCTGCCACCCACGCGCATGGTGTTGTTCAGTTGAGATGCGGGTATACGGCCGAACTCCTCGCCGTCGCCGGTATGGGATAGGAATCCATCCTCCATGATCAGTTCGTAGGCGGGCTGCTCGCGCACCTTCACATCATCAATATACCAGGTGTAGCCCCAGACGCCCACGAAGAGAAAGCGCACCCACACTTGTTCCTGGTCGCCTGCGCTTGCGGAGATATTTATCCGGCGGGTCTCCGGATTTCCTGGGGAAACACCCTGCGTTAGTTCGCCTGGCACGAACACATGGTATACGTTCTGAAGACCACTGATATCGCTGGTCGGGGTCAGGTTGGTGGGCCAGTCGGTGTTGTTGGTGCTAACGATGAGGTAGGTCTGTTCGTTATTGAAGCGCCGATACTGGGTCTGGAACTCGATGATCACGTTCTGGTATCCAGCGGTACTGAACGGTGTGGCGTTGGTCATGAACGCATACTCTGGACTGCCGGTGTTGTTGTTGCCGGCATCGGAATCGTACATGGCGTACCCATTATCGGCCGTTGTGCTCAGGATTGCCGGTGTTGGGTAATCACCTTGTGAGCTCAATCCGGTGCCGATCTGCCAGTTCAATGTGGTGGCGCCTGTTTGGCCCATCACCCAGTTGCCTGGTGAGGAGAAGTCGTCGCTCCAGAGATCCACGCGCGGAGCTCCTTGGTTCGCAGGGCCGGGTGCTACACGGGGATCGAGGGATGGTTTTTCGGTACGGCCTTGCACACCGCTGGTCCGGTCCTGTGCGAACGTTGGCACCGATAATCCGAGCAGTACGAGCAGTGCGAGTCGATGTTCGATCATGTGATGAGGGGTTGATTTCGGAATCCCAAGATAGTATGTGGAACTTTCGTGGCTGCAAATAAGAAAGGGATGCGGCTCAGGCCGCATCCCTTTCAATTCTGTAGATGCAACGGCTTATCGCACCACGCTCAAGCGCTTGGTGAGGCTGCCGCGCTCGGTGCGCAGGGTGTAGGTGTACATGCCTTCGGCGAGTTGGTCCAGGGGCAGGGTGATGCGGTAGCTACCGGCGCCGCGGGTGCCCTCGTTGATCACGGTCACCAGCTTGCCACTGAGGTCACGCACTTCCAAAGTCACGGTGGAGGCGTTCTCCAGCTCGTAAGGGATCATCGTGGTACCATTGGCGGGGTTCGGTACGTTCTGTCCCAGACCAGCACCGTTGCCACGGTCAGCAGCCTCAATGCCCACGGTGGGGTTGAAGTTCATGCGCACCATGGGTGTGGTGGTGGTGAAGAACCAATCCTCACCCTGCGTGGGGCTCACGTAGTAGATGAAGGAGGTCTGCGCCTCGCTCGTGCCATTCTGGCCGATACGGATATTGCCATAGCACTGAACGGTCACCATGTAGTCGAGGTTTGCATCCAGCGTTACTGGGGAGTCAAAGATCAACTGGGTGAAGTTGCTGCTGCCCGTGCCGCCCAGCATCGAGGCGGTGATCTCGATCTCAGGTGTGGTGGCGATCACTGGGAAATCAGCTTCGTTCGGGTTGCGCAGTTCGCCCACGATAACGGCCCCCACTTCGCTGCCAGTGTTCAAGGCCACTGCCACGCTGTACAGGTCGACAGAGTTGGCAATGTAGAAGGTGTTGCCCAGAATGAGGGTGCCGCCATCACCATTACCATCCTCGAAGCTTGCGATGGTGCCATTGTCGCGTGCATAGACGAACTGGCTGACACCGAAGCTGCCGGTCCCTCCATTGTCCGTGGGTACGTTATCCTCATTTCCTGAGCTCACGTCAAAGGTCACGTTGTAGGTGCCTGCTTCAGCAGGGGGGGTGAAGTCAGGGTTCACGAATACGGTCTGCGTGCTACCTGCAGCAACCGTTCCGACATTCTGGTCCTGATCAAGCACCACATCGCCACCCTGACGCTGAACAGTGAAGTTCACGACCACATCGCTCTGGTCCAATGAACCATTGTTCAAGATCGTGGTGTTCAGGCCGATGGGACGCAGTTGGCTATAGGGATAGACCGAGTAGCGGATGGAGTCATAGCTGATCGCGGTATTGATGTCCCAGGTGGTGACCGCAGAGCTCACCATACGCAGATCGTATTCGTACAACTCCACGATCTTCACATCATCGATCTGCCAGTGGTAGTGCGAGGTGCCTTGGTCGGCATCGTGACGGAAGCGGATCTTCACGTTGGTGGGATCGGCGGCGATCGCAGCGGTCAGGTTGAATTTGCGAAGCTCTGTGGCGGTCAGTTGGTTCACGGCCACACCGGAAGAGGTGAGGATCCGGGTGGGCCAGGTCGTGCCACCGTCCGTGCTCACCTCCAGGTAATGGGGAGGATTGTCGCAGCAGTAACGCAGACGCTGGTAGAACTGGATCTCCACGAAAGGCGTAGCGCTCAGATCGAGGACAGGCGACTCAATGGAACCCTCGTAGCTGGTGAAGCTTGAAAGTGCAGTGGGGGTATTGCCGCTCCATGAGCAGTTCACGGAATCACCATTGAACAGCATGAAGCCGTTGGCGAACGTGGCAGGGGCTCCAATGCGGGCAGAGGCCGCGGTATAGGCGCCAACAGGTCCCGTGGTGGTGCGCTTCCAAATGTTGCCATTAGGGCCACCGAAGGTCCATGGACCTACGCCGTTGTTGCCATCCATGCCATTGGCGAAGTCCTCGTACCAGACCACATCGCCACCGGCGCGTTCGTCATCGGCGGTCTCGCGGTTGGCAGGGAGCTTTTCCGTTTGTGCGGTCGCTGGGCTGAAGTCCACCCGGGCAGGCTGGTAGGTAGCCCGTTGGGCCATGGCGGTGCTGGCGATCAGCGTCGATGCCAGCAAAGCGTAACGATAGTTCATCTGTAATCGGTTTTTGTCTTTGAAGTGCGAGAGGCACGAAGTTAAGGGTACTCGGCATATGGACAGATCCGCTGTGGCGAAGTGTTGCCCGGACAGTCATGTTCACCAAGCAAAGGCGCTGTTCGCACAGGGAACGGTCAATTTAACCGTTGGTCACTATCGGCTCACCACAATGGTCCTGGTAAGGATGTGGCTCACGGTCCTTATGCACAGCACGTACGTTCCGGGCAGCACGTTGCTGGTGTTCAGTTCTGTGCGGTGCTGCCCTTGCGGTAGGTATCCGCGCTCTTCGGTGAGAAGGGCGCGTCCCGAAAGGTCGAGAAGCTCGAATGAAACCGGACCGGATTGCGCCAGATCGAAGACCACAGTGGCCTGGTCCTTTACAGGCACAGGGAACACCAACAGGTCGTTCGCTCCGGCATTCGAAGTTTCATTGATGCCCACCCCGAAACCGGAGAGGTGCAGCCTCACCATGGGTGTTTGGCGGGTGTAGTTCACCACGAAGGTGCTGCCAGTCAAAAGGGCTGCGGCGCCCAGCGGACCATTGCCGCCAGTGGCCACGTGTACCTCGCCAGCCGTGCTGCCTTCCAAGTGCTGGATGCCCACGTAATAGTCGCCCGTGCTCAGCATTGGGCTGGTGCTTAGCGCTAGGAACAGTGCTTCGCCTGCCGCACCCATATCGAGGTCGGCAGCGGTGAGCGTGTAACGTGCTGAAGTGTCCACGAAGGCCAGCTGGTCGTCGAAAAGGATGGCGCGTACCTGCTCTCCTTCCTGCGAACTACCGGTGATCACAGCGCTGATACCATATGCCGTGCTTCCCGGCGCGGTGACCTCCATGCGTTGCACGGCCACCCATTGTCCAGCGCCGCCAAGCATACCGTCGTAAGTGCCATCGTCGCAGGCCATGGCGCCATAGCCCTGTTCCCAGCCATCGCCGGTCAGCTGCAACAAAGCCGTGCCGGTGTTGTCCGTGGGGTCATCATCAGCAGTGGATGGTGTGGCCTGCACGGATAGCGTTACGGTACCCGCGTTCGGGGCCATGGTCATTGCGGGCAGGGAGATCATGCGGCGTTCGCCCGGAGCCAATGCTTCGGTGACCGTGGCGATGGCCGTGCTCTGGTCCCCGTTCTGCTCCATGGTCACGAGCAGGTCGAACGCAGCGATGGGTTGTATGCCGCGGTTCATCACTTCCACTGCGCCCTCTAGTTCGCTGGCCTGCGTGGCGGGCAGTTGACGGTAGCGAAGGCTGCGCACTGCGGTATTGAACGGACCCACTGAGGGGTCGTGCGTGAGGACCTGTATTACCGAAAGGTCCACGGGAAGGCGTTCGATCAGGCAGAGGTCGTCGATCGCCAGGCCGCTGGCCCAGTTGCCACCATCGCTCCAGCGGAACCGCAGTTGGAACGCGGGGTTCCCGTCATAGGCGCTCAGGTCCACGAAGAGGTGCTGCCATTCACCGACAACAGCAGGTATCTCCAACAGGCTGGTCCATTCCGTTCCGTTGTAGGCTTCGATGATCGCTGCTCCTGCACCCAGCGTCTGCTCATGGAAGGCGCGCAGTTGAAGGGCCACGCCCGTTCGGCCATCAAGGTCGATCGTTGGTGTGGTCAATGCCACATCATCCATGGCGCAATTGCACGGCGAAGCATCGTCGTTGGCCATGATGAAGTGGTTGCCGGTAGGCACGTTCGCCACCGGGAAAAAGCCGCCCGCATTGGCATTGCTCGCGGCACCCACGGTCCAGGCATCCACGAACGCTCCGGTCCCGGCACCATTGGCATCCAGCCGTTCCACTTGTTGGTTTGTCCAACCAGCGGGAAAGAGACCATCCTCCAGGTCCGCGCTGAAGAAACAAGCGCTGGCCTTCGCTCCACCCTGGCCAGCCACGCTGTTGGCAATGAGGAAGAGGGCAACGAGCGGGGTCAGGTGGCGGATGTTCATTCGAATGGTATGATCGCGGCCCGGCCGCAAGGGGGCGAAATTACCTGTTCGTGGCTTGGTGGAGGAAAAGCGAAGCCCCGCCGCGATCGTATCGGGCAGGGCTTCTGCAAAGGTCAGGGTGTCGCTCAGGCTTCTGCCGAGGCGTATTCCTCAATGGGCGGGCACGTGCACACCAGGTTGCGGTCGCCGTAGGCATTGTCCACGCGGCTGGCGGTGGGCCAGTATTTCCACTCGCGGTTCACGCTCACGGGGAAGGCGGCCTTCTCGCGTCCGTAGGCGTGGCTCCACGTGTCGGCGCAGACCTCGTCGCTGGTGTGCGGGGCCATCTTCAGCACGTTGTCCGCCTTGTCGGCCTTGCCGCTCTCGATCTCGGCGATCTCGTGGCGGATGCCGATCATGGCCTCGATGAAGCGGTCCAGTTCGGCCAGGTTCTCGCTCTCGGTAGGTTCCACCATCAGCGTGCCGGCTACCGGGAAGCTCACCGTGGGTGCATGGAAGCCATAGTCCATCAGGCGCTTGGCGATGTCCTCCACCTCCACACCGGCGGTGCGCTTGAACTCGCGGCAATCAAGGATCATCTCGTGCGCCACCATGCCCTGGTCGCCCACGTAGAGGATGGGGTAGTGCTTCTCCAGCTTCGCCTTGATGTAGTTGGCGTTGAGGATGGCGTAGCGCGTGGCATCGGTGAGGCCGCTGCCGCCGAGCATCTTGCTGTAACCATAGCTGATCAACAGGATCAGCGCGCTGCCCCAGGGTGCCGCGCTCACGGCGGAGATGGCGTGTTCACCACCCGTCTTCACCAGCGGGTGGCCGGGCAGGAAGGGCTTCAGCTTGTCGTTCACGCAGATGGGGCCCATGCCAGGGCCGCCGCCGCCGTGCGGGATGGCGAAGGTCTTGTGCAGGTTCAGGTGGCACACATCGGCACCGATCTCGCCGGGGCTGGTGAGGCCCACCTGCGCGTTCATGTTGGCGCCGTCCATGTACACCAGGCCGCCGTTGGCGTGGATGGTGCCGGTGATCTCCTTGATGGCCGCCTCGTACACGCCGTGCGTGCTTGGGTAGGTCACCATCAGGCAGCTCAACGTGTCCTTGTATTGTTCCGCCTTGGCCTTCAGGTCGGCCACGTCCACATGGCCTTCGGCATCGGCCTTCACCACTACCACCTGCATGCCGGCCATCACCGCGCTGGCGGGGTTGGTGCCGTGCGCGCTGCTGGGGATCAGGGCGATGTTGCGGTTCATATCGCCGCGGGCCTCGTGGTAGGCGCGGATCACCATCAGGCCGGCGTATTCACCCTGCGCGCCACTGTTGGGCTGCAGGCTCACGGCCGTGAAGCCTGTGGCCTTGGCGAGGATGTCGCTCAGTTCGGTGAAGACGCGCTGGTAGCCCTGCACCTGGTCGATGGGCGCGAAGGGGTGGATGTAGGCCCACTCCGGACGCGTGATCGGCCAAAGGGTGGAAACGGCGTTGAGCTTCATGGTGCACGAGCCCAGCGGGATCATGCCGTGCGCCAGGGAGAAGTCGCGGTTCTCCAAGCGCTTCATGTAGCGCATCAGCTCCGTTTCGGTGTGGTGCGTGTTGAAGATGGGGTGGGTGAGGAAGGCGCTGCTGCGCTCCAGTCCGCTCGGTACGGCCGTGGCGTTGCCGTTGATCGCGGGTGCCACCAGCGGCTTGCCTTGTGCTTCAGCGAGCGCGGCCAACAGGTCGTTCACATCCTGTGCGCCCACGGTCTCGTCCAAGCTGATGGTGATGCTGTCCGCATTGATGCGCACGTTGATCTCGCGCGCCTCGGTGGCCTGCTTCACCTTCTGCGGATCGCAGCCGCCCAAGGTGATGGTGTCGAAGAAGCTGTTGTTCTGCAACGTGTAGCCCATGGCCTTGGCGGCTTCGGCCACCTGGCGGGTGATGCCATGCACGCGGCGGGCGATGCGCTTCAAGCCTTCAGGTCCATGGTACACGGCGTACATGCCGGCCATTACGGCGAGCAGGGCCTGTGCCGTGCAGATGTTGCTGGTGGCCTTGTCGCGGCGGATGTGCTGCTCGCGTGTCTGCAGGGCCATGCGCAGCGCACGACGGCCGCGGCGGTCCTGGCTCACGCCGATGATGCGGCCCGGGATCAGGCGCTTGTATTCATCGGTAGTGCAGAAGAAGGCGGCGTGCGGGCCACCGTAGCCCATGGGCACCCCGAAGCGCTGGCTGTTGCCTACGCACACATCGGCTCCCCATTCGCCCGGGGGGGTGAGCAGCACCAGCGAGAGCAGGTCGGCGCATACTGCCGTGCGCACACCAGCGGCCTTGGCTTTGGCAACGATGTCGCGGTAGTCGTTCACGCTGCCATCGATTGCCGGGTACTGCAGCGCCAGGCCGAAGTAGCCGGCGGTGGGATCGAAGTCCTTCACGTTGCCCACCACCAGTTCCACGCCAATGGGCACGCAACGGGTGCGCAACACATCGATGTTCTGTGGGAAGAGCGCATCGCTGGCGAAGAACTTGCTGGCGTTGGCCAATTCCTTGGGGCGCGCGGCGTAGAGCATGTGCATGGCCTCGGCCACGGCGGTGGCTTCATCCAGAAGGCTCGCGTTGGCGATGGGCAGACCGGTAAGGTCGCTCGCCATGGTCTGGAAGTTCAGCAGGGCCTCCAGGCGGCCTTGTGCGATCTCGGCCTGGTACGGCGTGTAGGCCGTGTACCATCCGGGGTTCTCCATGATGTTGCGCAGGATGGGCTGGGGCACATCGGTGCCGTGGTAACCCAGGCCGATGTAGCTGCGGTACTGCTTGTTCAGCGCCCCCAGCTCCTTCATGTGGTAGAGGTAGTCGAGCTCGGGCATGGCCTCGCCGGTGGCCAAGGCCGCGGCTGCGCGGATGCCCTGCGGCACGGTGCGTGCGATCAGTTCATCCAATGTGCCCACGCCGATGGCGCGGAGCATCTTCTCTGTCTCAGCGGCGTTGGGGCCGATGTGGCGTTCCTGGTAGCTTACGACTTGCATGATGGTTGAGTGTGCCGAATGGGCGCGCAAATATACTGGGTGGCCCGCGAGCGGAAGGGCTGTACTGTCATGTGCAAAACGCTGCTGGCGGGCATCCTGTTCGTACCAAGTGCACTCGTCTATCTTTGGCCACTGCACATGCGCTCGCCACTGGTTTTATTGCTCTTGTTCGTAACGGCTTTGCATGCCTTTGCCCAAACCCCGGGCACGGACCAGATCCTGCTGATGAACGGGCAAGTGCTCAAAGGACGTGTGCTCGGCCAGAGCACCTTGGAGATCCGCTATCTGGATACCGATCGCAAAGGCCGCACACGCGAACGTGCCGAGCCAACGGAAGGGGTGTTCAGTGTTACGGACAGCCTGGGGCGCGAACGCATCTGGTACTTCCACGACACCGTGTTCGGCAACGATCTAAGCATCGACCAGATGCGCCGCTTCATCGTGGGTGAACAGGATGCGCGCAGCGGATACAAGCCTTTGGGGCCTGTGCTCGCCGGTTTCCTTATCGGCGCCGGTACCACCGTGGCCCTGGACCTGGAGATGAACGCCTTCTTCCTGCCTCCCTTGGTGGGTATGACCATGATCCTGCCGCGCGTCCACGTGACCAAGGGCTCCATTTCCGACGTGACCATGGAAGGCGACGAGTACTATGCTTACGGCTATGCGCGCGTGGGTCGTTCCAAGCGGGTGGTGCGCACATTGATGAGCACCTTCGCCGGTGTGGCTGTCGGTTTGGCCTTGCGCCAGTTCGTCATCGATCCAGCATTGGCCGATTAGCACGGAGCGATGGGCAACTGGTGGTCATCGGCAATGCGTGCGATGGTTCACGGACATGTATGGCTGGCACTTGGTGCTGCGGCACAGACCTGGTGGACCTGCATGTACTTCGACATGGGTCTGCCTCATGTGCGGCTTATTGGGGCGGTCTTCTTGGGCATGTTCGCCATGTACAACCTGTTGCGTTGGGTGCGGTCGCGGGAAGATGTCACGCGCCAGGCCTCGCCGATGCTTCATTGGCATCACGTCCATCGCAGAAAGTCGTTGACCATAAGTGTTGCGGCGGCGGTGATCGGGCTGTTGTTCCTGGCCCCTGAGCTTGACAGGCTCTGGCGTGTGTTGGCCTTGGCCTTGGTGCCGGGTCTGCTCTACCTGTTGCCCTGGCAGCGCGGTGGGCGGAGCATCGGTCTCCGCTACGTGCCCATGTTGAAGGTGGTGGTGATCACGTGGTGCTGGACCATGGCCACGGTGGCATTGCCCATCTCCCTGGGGTCGGCGGAGGTGTTCGGCGCGGCGCTGTTGGCCCAAGGCATGGTGCATGTACCGCTGTACATCGCCGTAGCACTGCTCTTCGATCTACGCGATCGGCATTTCGATCCTCCGGGCCTGCGGACGGTGCCACAACTGATCGGCGAAGGTTGGACCCGTGCGTTGGCCGTGCTCCTCTTCCTGTATGCCGGTGCCATCGTGCTCCTTCGAGGCTTGTTGGGCTACATGGCCTATGTGGAAGGCGAAGTGCCCTGGAGCGAAGTGTTGGCCTCGTTGGGTTTCCTGCTCGGTGCCGTGCTTGCCCTGTTCACCCGCCCCGGCCGTAATGAGCGCTACTTCGATGTGGCAGTGGACGGCTTGCTGATCCTGATCCCGGTGCTGGCTTGGCTGGGAGAACGCTTCTGATCGACGATCGTCAGGTGCGGCTGGTCCGCGACGGCTACTTTTGGACGCCTTCCATGAAGCCCGAGAACACCCTTGCCTACGCGCAGGCCCAGGATGCCAATGATCCGCTGCGTGCCTTCCGCTCCGAGTTCCACTTCCCACAGCATGGTGGGAACGACGTGTTGTACTTCACCGGCAATTCGCTCGGCCTGCAGCCCAAAGCCGCTGCAGATGCACTGAAGCAGGAGCTCGATGATTGGGCGCGCTTCGGGGTGGAAGGGCACTTCCAAGCGAAGCATCCGTGGTACAGCTACCACGAGGAGCTGACCGCGTCATTGGCGCGACTTGTAGGCGCACTGCCGGAGGAGGTGGTGGCCATGAACCAGCTCACCAGCAACCTGCATTTCCTGATGGTGAGCTTCTACCGGCCCAGCGGAAAGCGCAAGAAGATCCTCACAGAAACGCGGCCCTTTCCCAGCGATACGTATGCTTTCACTTCGCAGCTCTCCTTCCACGGCGGTGATCCGGAAACCGACCTGGTGGAAGTGCAGCCCCGTGCTGGCGAGCACACCCTGCGCACGGAGGACATCATCGCCAAGATCAACGAGTTGAGCGATGAACTCGCTCTCGTTTGCTTCGGTGGTGTCAACTTCTACACCGGCCAGGCCTTTGACATGGCCGCCATCACCAAGGCCGCCCATGCGGTCGGAGCGTATGCCGGCTTCGATCTGGCCCATGCCGCCGGCAACCTGCACCTCAAGCTCCACGACTGTAACGTGGACTTCGCCTGCTGGTGCAGCTACAAGTACCTCAACAGCGGACCGGGTAGTGTGGCGGGTGCCTTCGTGCATCAGCGCCATCTAGGGCAGCAGTTGCCGCTCTTCGCCGGCTGGTGGGGACATGATAAGAACGAGCGCTTCAAGATGGAACGCACCTTCAAGCCCATGCCCACAGCGGAAGCATGGCAAGTGAGCAACGCGCCGGTGTTCAGCATGGCTGTGCACCGCGTGGCGCTGGAGCAGTTCGATCGCGCGGGCATCGCCAACCTGCGCGCCAAAAGCGAACAATTGACGGCCTACCTCGCTTTCATCATCGCCGAAGTGGCCAAGTCCACCGGCACCCACCTCGAAGTGATCACCCCCAGCGATCCCGCCCAACGCGGCTGTCAGCTGAGCATCCTCGCCCACGGCCACGGCAAGGCGCTCTTCAACCGCATCACCGAACGCGGTGTGATCGCCGACTGGCGCGAACCCAACGTGATCCGCGTAGCACCGGTGCCGATGTACAATTCGTTCGAGGACGTTTGGCGCTTCGGACAGATCCTCACGGAATGCCTCGCCGCTTAGCACGGATCCGGTTTCAGGGCACCTGTATTGTCGACCCTTCTGGTCGAACAAACGCTATCACACAATGAAGAACATCACCATCGTCGGCGGCGGTCTCGTAGGCAGCTTGCTTACCGTTTTCCTCGCCAAGCGCGGACACAACGTTAACGTCTATGAACGTCGTCCCGATCCGCGCAAGACCAATGTGTATGCTGGGCGCAGCATCAACCTGGTGGTGAGCCACCGTGGTTGGACCGCACTGAAAGCGGCCGGTGTGCATGAGGCCGTTGAGCGCATCGTGGTGCCCGTGCATGCCCGCATGACGCACGACCGTGAAGGCAACACCGCGCGGCTGCCCTACAGCATCGACGAGCGTCCGATCCACAGCGTGAGCCGCGGCGAGCTGAACAAAGTGATGCTCTCTGAAGCGGAGAAGTTCCCCAATGTGAAGCTGCACTTCGAGCACCGCTGCACGGGTGTCAACCTCGATACGGCCACCTGCAGTTTCCACAACGAGCAGAGCGGCGAGAACGTGGCCGTGCCCGCCGATCTGGTCTTCGGAAGCGATGGTGCACCCAGCGCCGTGCGGCAGGAAATGATGAAGGGACGTTTCACCTTCAGCCAGACCTTCATCGAGCACGACTACAAGGAGATCGCCTTCGCGCCCAAGCCTGATGGCACGCCGCAGATGGACCCGCACTGCCTGCACATCTGGCCGCGCCGATGGTTCATGATGATGGGCCTGGCCAATACCGATGGCGGTTTCACCGGCACGCTCTTCATGCCGCACGAGGGCGAGTTCTCCTTCGACACCATCAAGGACGAGAAGGACCTCATGCGCTTCTTCGGCGACCACTTCAAGGATGCCATCCCGATGCTGCCCGACCTCGCCGAGCAGTACTTCCGCAACCCGCAGAGCAACCTCGCCATCATCCGCTGCTCGCCATGGACACACAAGGACAAGGTGGCGCTGATCGGCGATGCGGCCCACGCCATCGTGCCCTTCTATGGCGAAGGCATGAACGCCGGTTACGAGGATTGCAAGGTGCTGAACGACCTGCTCGATCAGTACGGCGACGACAACTGGGGCACCGTGCTCGATGCCTACCACAAAGCGCGCAAGCCCAACGGCGACGCCATCGCCGACCTATCGCTCCGCAACTTCGTGGAGATGCGCGACCTCGTCGCAGACCCGCAGTTCATCCTGCGCAAAAAGATCGAAGGCCGCCTGCAGACCAAGCACCCCGACAAGTGGATCCCGCTCTACAGCCAGGTAAAGTTCAGCGATATCGGCTACAAGCAGGCGTGGGATGAGGGCCTGCGCCACGACCGCATCATGGAGCAGGTGCTGGCCATGCCGGGGATCGAGGAGAAGTGGGAGAGTGAGGAGGTGGAGAAGGTGGCCTTGGGGTTGTTGGAAGCGATCTGATAAGCATGCGTCCGACCTCTCGCATCATGTACATCGAAGACAAGTCGCAAGGTCTGGTCGGTGGTGCTGTGATCGGCCGGGTCACTTTCTCGAAGTCTGGCAGTTCGATCCATTACAAGGGACGAACTTTTCAGACGCTTGCTGGCCAAGGGTTCAAGTCGAACTACTTCGAGGTAGGCACCGGAGCGGAGTTCTGGATCTAGGGTTGCCGGAAGGATGGTGCTGATCGCCTATATGAGGGCGGTCCTCCTGTGCATATCGATGAGGATGTCCGGGAGGAGTATTGGACTAACGTCCGGAAATGCCGCATCGGATCGCAGAGGAGACTTCTTGACACAGTTTGTTTAGACGCGAGAGGCTTGGGGCTGTTGGTTTACCGTTGATCCCCGCAGGTGCAATTCGAAAGCTCGCGCGGCCGATCCCCACACGGCCACGTTGACACTTTCCCAGCATTACGGTCGTTCTGTCTCCATGCGGGCTCCCACTTTCGTGCTCATGCTCAGGGTCGTCCTTCTCCTGCTTCTCGGTCTTGCCGCTGCGAGCCCGTCATTCGCACAGCGCAAACGCCCCGACATCATTCCCCTTGAGGGCCAGGCCAAGCGCATCGGATGGTTCATCGGGCCGGGCATTACGTGGACCCACACCCGCATCAACAATGAGGAGGAGGAAGTGCTTCGCAGCAACGACACGCTGTACAAGGCCACCTACGATCCCAACGGCCGCATCGGGTTCTACCTGGAAGGTGGACTGACCTGGTTCACGCGCGACCCCGTGGTGGTGGACTATTTCGATGCGGGTCTTGCGTACAAGAACCTGCGCGGCCGGGAGTCCTATGAAAGCACTTTGATGCGCGGCGACACGACCTCATCCTTGGCTGGCGAGGGGACCTTCGCTGAGCGCTTGCTGACCTTTCAGGTGAACGCCAACAAATTCATCCAGACCGGCAACTACCAGTTCGTGCAGCTAAGCCTTGGTGCCAACCTGGACTACCGTTTGGGAAGCGACTACGAGCATACGGGCGACCCCGTGCTCAACCAGCATGGCTTCCCGCCGGACCTCATCGGGCAACTACATTTCAGGGTCGGCTATGGCTTCAAGCTCACCGGCAAGCTGATCCTCATTCCCGCCCTGGAGACGCCCGTTTTCAGTATCACGCCCCCTGACCAGGGGTTCGGACAGCTGCAGTGGTTCAGCAGCCAGTACCGTCCGATCATCCTCAGCGTTCGGTTCCTTTTCCTGCGTGCGCGCAATGGATTCGATTGTCCGCCACCCATCAAGCACAACGAGTTCGAAAAAGGCCGAACCAAGCAGTACAAGCCGGATAGCTATCACCCTTAGCACCCACGGCCAACTGCCAACTGCCCACTGATCAAGCCATCCCTCGCACGAAAGCCTTCAGGCCTAACGCAGGAACGGATTCATCTTCCGCTCGCGCCCAATGGTGGTCTCGGGCCCATGGCCGCAGTACACGGTCACCTCGTCGCCCAAGGGGAACAGTTGTTCGCGGATGCTGAGTAGCAGGGTGTCCAGGTCGCCGCCCGGAAGGTCGGTGCGCCCGATGCTATCGCGGAACAGCACATCGCCGGCGATCACGAATCGTTGTTCGGCGGAGTACAGGGCCACATGTCCCGGCGCATGTCCCGGAACGAACAGGATCTCCAACCGGTCATCTCCCAAGGTGATCGTGCTGCCCGGGACCAGTTCGCCACCCGGTCCGGCACCCTCCTCGAAAGGCAGGCCATACATGCGGGCCACTTGCGGTGCGCCGTTCAGGAGCATGTGGTCGGCTGGGTGCAGTTCAGGCAGCAGGCCGTAGCGCCGGTGGGCCCAGGCACAGCCGAACACATGGTCGATGTGTGCATGGGTCAGCACAAGACGGACGGGGGTAAGTGCGTTCTCCGCCAGCCAGGCCTCAAGCTCGCGCTCCTCTGCGGTATTGTAGCACCCGGGGTCGATCAACAGGGCCTGCGAACCATTATGCAGTACATAGGTGTTTTCCTGAAAGGGATTGAAGGTGAACTTGGCGACGCTGAGCATGGCGGTAAAAGCCCGAAATTCGCAGGGAATTGCCCCGGCAAAGGGGCTCGAAAGTAGCTATCTTCCAAGCGTGCTGCCCGTAACCCCGCTCCGTTCCCGTTGGCTGGCCATGGCACTGGCCGTGCTCCTGCCTGCAGCCCTGCTGCGCGCCCAGTTCTACTCGGGTTCGCAGCAGGAGTATGGCAAGAACAGGGTGCAGTACCAGGACTTCCTTTGGCAGCAGTACCGCTTCCGCGATATGGAGGTGTACTTCTACAAGGAAGGCCGCGACCTTGCGCGCTACACCGCCATGGCCGCCGAACGTCACCTAAGGGAACTGGAGGTGGCCTTCGATTTTGCTGTGGACGAGCGCTTGCAGTTCATCGTCTACAACTCCCTCACCGATTTCAGGCAGAGCAACATCGGTCTGGCCGGCGCGGACGGACAACTGAACATTGGTGGCCTCACACGCATCGTTGGCACCAAGATCTTCGTGTACTTCGAGGGAGATCATGAACTGCTCGACCGACAGATCCGCTCGGGCATCGCGCACGTCATCATCGACCAGATGATGTTCGGAGGCAACTGGCGCGAAATGCTGCGCAGTGCCACCTTCATGACGCTGCCACCGTGGTACACCGATGGCATCATCTCATACCACAGCAACCCATGGGATGCCGAGATGAACAGCCGCCTGCGTGATGGCGTTCTGGCCGGTCGTTTCGACAAGTTCAATCGGTTGCAGGGCGATGATGCTCGACTGGTGGGCCATGCCATTTGGAAGTACGTGGCAGAGGTGTATGGTCCGGGGGTGATACCCAACATCCTGTACATGACCCGCGTGAGCCGCAATGCCGAGAGCGGATTCCTGTTCGTGCTCGGTGTCTCCTTCAAGACATTGGCCGAGGAATGTCTGGCCTACTACAAGACCCGGTTCAAGGAGGAGGACCGCTTCCGCAAGGAGCTTTCGCAGGAACCCCTGGCCATCAAGACCCGCAAGCAGCGTACCTATAGCCAGTTCAAGCAGAGCCCCGATGGCCGGTACATGGCCTGGGTGAGCAATGAACTGGGGCAATACAAGTTATGGCTGTACGAGCCGGCCACACGCAAGCTGCGTCGGATCGTGAAGGGGGAGAAGAAGATGGAGCGCATCGTGGACAAGACCTTCCCGGTGTTGGCATGGCATCCCACGAGCAAGGCCCTTTCCTATGCCGTGGAGCGAAAGGGGAAGTTGCTGCTGTGCACCTATACGCTTGATGATCGGAAGACCACCGAAAAGGAGGTGTACATGCTGGAGAAGATACTGAGCATGTCCTACTCCAAGGATGGTCGCAGCATGGTGATGAGCGCCGTGCGTGATGGCCGCACCGACCTCTACCAGTACTTCGTGATCGGCAATCGCCAGGAGCAGCTCACGGATGATCAGTTCGATGACCTGGACCCGCGCTTCGTGGACGATGACCGTCGCGTGATCTTCGCCAGTGATCGCCCGGATGATACGCTGCGAAGCAATGCCAACGTGGCCTTGGTGAACGGCAGCAAGGACATCTTCCTGCTCGATGTGGAAACACGCTCGCGCCTGCTGACAAGGCTCACGAACACGCCGGGAGTCAACGAGATGCAGCCTGCGCGCTACGACAGCTCGAACTATGTGTTCCTGCGCGATGCGGACGGCATCGTCAACCGTTTCCTTGTGCATTATGACAGTACGGTGAGCCACATCGACACCACGGTTCACTACCGCTATTTCACCGTTGAAGAGCAGCTGACCGATCTGCGCCGTTCCATCCTCGAGCAGGACGTCCATCCCGACCGTGGAAGACTGGCGCAGTTGCAATACTCCAACGGCCGATACCGCTTCTACCAGGGTCCGATCGCGCGTACGACCACCACGGGCAGTACCGGTCAAGGTTCGCCCGAACCCCGCGATGCCACCAACCCCACGTCGGTGACCGATGACATGAACCCGGTGGTGAAGGTGGACCCGCAAGTGCCAAGGCCCTCCGGCAAGGACGCCGTGGATACGCGCAACTATGTGTTCAGTGATGAGGTGGACGGGGCCAAGCCAGCGTCGAAGCCCACGTCGCGTTCAGCACCAGCAGCTACAACTACGACCGCGCCCAATGACACGGTTCCTGCCAAGCCCTTCGTGTGGCCCGAGCAGCGTAACTACAACGTCAACTTCACCATGGATGCCGTGGTGACCCAGGTGGATAACAGTTTCTCCAACCAGTTCTATCAGCCGTTCACCGGTGCGCCGGAACTGAATCCCGGCCTCAGCGCGCTCACGCGATTGAGCATTTCGGACCTGTTCGAGGATTACCGCGTGGTGGGTGGTTTCCGCCTCGCGCTTGACCTGAACAACAACGATTACCTCGTGGCCTTCGAGAACGTGAAGCGCCGTCTGGACAAGCGTATCTCCTTCCAGCGCCAAGCCTATCAAGGGCTCACGCAGACCTCGGTGTACAAGGTGCATACGCATAACATCCGTTACCAGGTCAGCTGGCCGTTCAGCGAACTGGCCAGCCTGCGGGCCTCGGTGATGTACCGCAACGATCGCTACGTGGTGCAGTCCATCGACATGCTCAGCCTGCGCGCTGGCAACAGTTATGATGAAATGGCCGGCGGCAAGCTCGAATACATCTACGACAGTTCCATTCCGCGCGGCCTCAACCTGTGGACCGGCTGGAAGCTGAAGGTCTTCGCCGAATACTACCAGCAGCCCACGAAGCAGGGCGACATGCAGGTAGTGGGCCTTGATCTGCGTCATTCGTTGAAGGTGCATCGCGACATCATCTGGGTGGCGCGCTTTGCCGGTGCGGGTTCATTCGGCAGTCGGCGCATCATACACTTCCTGGGCGGGGTGGATAACTGGCTGTTCTCTCAAACGGACAACAGTATTCCAATCGATTACTCGCAGAATTATTTCTACCAGTCGCTGTCCGTGCCCATGCGCGGCTTCTACTACAACGCCCGCAACGGTACCAGCTTCGGCGTGATCAATACCGAGATCCGCGTACCGCTCTTCCGCTACCTGCTCAACAGACCCATCCGCAGCGACTTCATCCAGAATTTCCAGATCGTGGGCTTCGGCGATATCGGCAGTGCATGGACCGGCGGCGATCCCTACAGCCCGGACAATTCGTTCAACCAGCGTGTGATCCGCCGCAACCCGCTCACCATTACGCTCATCAACCAACGCGAACCTGTGCTGGGTAGTTACGGCTTCGGTATCCACACGCGCATCCTGGGCTACTTCATGCGTGCCGACTGGGGCTGGGGCGTGGATGATGGCGTGATCCAAAGGCCGGTGTTCCATTTCTCGCTGGGCCTCGATATCTGATCAGCCATGTCGTTCATCACCGTGTTCCTGCTTGCGCTTGTCGGTCTGCTGGCCGGTGTGCTCAGTGGTTTCGTGGGTATTGGGGGCGGTGTGGTGATGGTGCCTGCTCTGGTGATGCTGCTTGGCTATTCGCAACATCAGGCACAGGGAACGAGCCTTGCCGTGCTTGTGCTTCCTGTGGTGGCCCTTGCTGTGCGCAACTACTACAAGGCGGGCATGATCGACCCGAAGATGGTGGCCGTGATCGCGGTGGCCTTCGTGGTCGGTGGTTACTTCGGTAGCAAGTGGTCGCTTTCGTTGCCCATGGAAACGGTGAAACGCGTGTTCGGCGTGCTGATGCTGCTGATCTCCGTGAAACTCATCCTGGGCAAGTGAACCAGCGGATACACGCCGAGGTGGAGCGCATGCAGGCCGACATGGTGCTGTGGAGACGACACCTGCACCGCCATCCCGAGCTTTCGTTCCGCGAGCACGATACCGTGGCGTACGTTGCCGATGTGCTGAAACGCGAAGGCATCGAAGTGCGCGAAGGTGTGGCCAAGCTTACGCCCGAGGCCAAGGGCACAGGCCTTATCGCCGTGGTGCGCGGTACCCAGCGACCGAGCGATCGGTGCATTGCCCTGCGCGCCGACATGGATGCCCTGCCGATCCAGGAAACAGGCAAGCCGGAATTCTGCTCATTGAACGATGGTGTCATGCACGCCTGTGGCCACGACGCGCACACGGCCATGGTGCTGGGTGCTGGGGTCGCATTGCATCGCATGCGCCACGAGTGGAGCGGCAATGTGATGCTCGTGTTCCAGCCGGGCGAGGAGAAGGAGCCGGGCGGAGCGTCGCTGATGGTGAAGGAAGGCGTGCTTTCGGACCCAACGCCATCAAGTATCATCGGCCAACACGTAACGCCTGAGCTTCCCATTGGCAAGCTCGGTTTCCGCAGTGGTCCGTTCATGGCAGCGGCCGATGAGCTATACATCACCGTGCAAGGCAAGGGTGGACACGCTTCCGTACGCGACCGCCTTGTTGATCCTATTCTGATCGCGGCGCGTTTGCTGCCCATGCTCTACGAAGTGGCCGAACGCGCGGTGCCACAGGGCGAGCCCATGGTGATCAGCTTCGGGAAGTTCATGGCGAACGGTGCTACGAACATCGTTCCCGAGGCGGTGTCCATCGAAGGCACCTTGCGCACCTTCAATGAGGACCTGCGTGCCCGTTTACATGAGCTGTTACCTCGCATCGCCCAGGAGGTCGTGCGCAGTATGCAGGGGAAGGTCGATTTCCGCATCGTGAAGGGATCGCCGGTGGTGAAGAACGACCCTGAGCTGACCGCACGCATGCGCGCTGTGGCGACGCAACTCGTGGGCGAAGGGAACGTGGTGGACATGGACATCCGCATGGGCGCCGAGGACTTTGCGTACTACACGCATGTGATGCCCGGCTGCTTCTACCGCCTCGGTACCGGCAATCCCACCAAGGCGGGAACGCAAAGCGGCCTGCATACGGCGGCGTTCGATGTGGATGAGGATGCGCTGGTGATCGGTGCGGGCATGATGGTGGCAGGGGCGATGAACGAGCTGGTGTAGGTCAGAGCACATCAACAATGTTCATCTACGCAAGTGCCAACTGGACCATCGCAGCAACCATGGTCATCATGTTGTCGGTAGGCTGTGTAGCTCCCAGCTTGCAACCCGAGGTCTCATCTGCAACGGTGGATACCAGCGGTTCATGGCCTTCCCTGGAGATCGAAGCGGAAGTTGCCGCGCGCGAAGCCGATACGGTTTTCAGCGAGACCGCATTGAGCCTGTACAACGAGCCGCATCGCCTAACCATCACGGGTACCGGTAGCGGCGGGTCGAACTTCGACCGCAGTTACCGGATCCAGTTGACCAACGCACACGGACCAGTAGTAGACACGGTGTTGACCAGGTTCACCTTTGCCGACAGTTTGGATGCGGACTTCCTTGCTCAAGCAGGCCTGTACGCCTTGGACTTCGATCTCGTGCGGGCACAGAGCCTCTACTTCAATGCGTTCATCGGTGTGGATGAAACGGACTACGTGCAACACATCGGGTTTTTCCTCACCTACACCGGCGAGCGCAAGGGCCGCATGATCTACTGGGTGGTTCCGGAGGAGGAAGTGAACGATCGATAAGTGAGTGCTACGGGAGGGGCAATAGCCTTCGATCAAGGAGGGTCACATCCGATCTGCTCGATGGAGGTGATCCCGACCGAGGTTTTCCGGACCCTCAGCTCACAATGATATCCTCCACCACGACCGCAGGTGTCCCACTCCGTAGCTGGACCATCAGTTCCACGGTACTGCCCGAACGGCCGCCTTTGGTATACAGGTCCAAAGAGAGCTCGAACGCATCGGGTACGTTCCTCACAGCGCGGGCGCTAAGGTCCCGCCAAATATTCTCGGGAGGCATCACGAGTTTGCCGCCGATATCGTCCACCGCGGCTTCCATGTCGTCGGCGCTCAGGCCAGCACCGCCCGAAGCCACTTCCAGTTCCTCGAAGCGCCGCTCCACGAGCAGCTTCATCACGTGCTTAGCGACAATGGAGAGGTCGTTGGGGCTCATGGTCGTTTAATGGCTTAGGGTCAACCAAGTGAAATGGCGCTGATATCATGTGGTGCCCGTACTTTCAGCGAGATCAACGGCGCCGGACCTGTGTTCTGTACGAGTGGTTTTTCGTCCATGCTGAACCACAATGCGAAGATGGTCATGAACAAGGCCCCGGCCACTAAAAGGCCAACAAGAACCGTGATGAGCAGGTTGAACCTTTTGCTGCTTCGCACTGAACGGATGAGGCCGATCAATTGAAGGGCCAACATGCCGAGCAGTGCTGCCTGGTAAGTGCGTTCGCTAAGGTCTGTGGTCAACCAGTATCCCAGAAGGAATACAACGGCCGGAATGGATACCACAAAGAAGAGTATCCAAAGCGCCACCTCCAGTGCGGATGGGGTCGATCCGGGTTGATGCGTTGGCCCGTTGTGTATCACGACGCCTTGCTCGGATCTTCTTCGGAGGTCCCTTGGGAAGCTGGTGGGGCCTAGTTCGCCACCTCGCTCATGAACTTGATCCGCATCATGCGTAGTTCCTCTTCACTGAAATCACCATCGAATTCCTGGTGGGCGGTCTCAATATCGTCGGACTCTGCGTCGCGGAAATACTCCATGATCTCTTGCTGCGACTCGGCCTCCAGCATGTCGTTCAGCTGGTAGTTGATGTCCAGCTTGGTGCCGCTCATCACGATGCTCTCCAGTTCGGTCAGCAGGTCGTTCAGGCTAAGGTTGCGCGACTTGGCAATGGCCTCCAGTGGCAGGCGCTTATCGATGTTCTGGATGATGTGGACCTTGTTGCCGCTCTTGTTCACCACCGAACGCACGGTGACCTCCTCGGCCCGTTCGATGTCGTTCTCTTCCACATAGCGCGCGATCAGCTCAATGAAGGGCTTACCGAACTTCTGTGCCTTGCCGGGTCCCACACCGCTCACTTGTGTCAGCTCGTCGATGGTGATGGGATAGCGCATGGTCATCTCCTCCAACGAGGGGTCACCGAAGAGCACCCACGGTTGCAGTTTCAGTTTCTGGGCTTGGGAGCGGCGCAGGTCCTTTAACATGGCCATCAGTTTCTCGTCGGCCGCAGCACCAGCGCGTGCAATGGGTTCGTCGTCGGCGCCTTCGTAATCGCTGTAGTCGCGCTCCTTCACGAACTTGATGGACACCGGCTTGGCGAGGAACTTATTGCCCGCATCGGTGAGGCTCAGGTTGCCGTAGGTCTCAATGTCCTTGTGCAGGAACCCGCCCACGTTGGCCTGGCGCAACACGGCCATCCAATGGTGTCCGTCCTTATCGGCACCTTCGCCGTATACCTTCAGCTTGTCGCCTTTATAGTTCTTGATCTCGCTGGTCTCTGTGCCTGTGATCAGGTCGCAGATGAACTTGGCGCGGTGGCGCTCTTTGCTCTCCTTCACGGCCTTCAGCACCAACGCGAGGTCCTCCTTGCCCTCGAACTGTTCCTTTGGGTTGGCGCAGTTATCGCAGCCCTTGTTGCACTCGGCCGCTTCAAAGTGCTCGCCGAAGTAGTGCAGCAGGTATTTGCGGCGGCACATGCTGGTCTCGGCGAAGCTCACCGTATCGGCCAGCAATTGTTTGCCGATCTCCTGTTCCGCCACGGGCTTGCCCTGAAGGAATTTCTCCAGTTTCTCAATGTCCTTGTAGCTGTAGAAGGCCACACACTTGCCCTCGCCGCCATCACGTCCTGCGCGGCCGGTCTCCTGGTAGTAGCTCTCCAGGCTCTTGGGAATGTCGTGGTGGATCACAAAGCGCACATCGGGCTTGTCGATACCCATGCCGAAGGCGATGGTGGCCACGATCACGTCCACCTCCTCCATCAGGAACTGGTCCTGGTGGCTGGCGCGCTGGTTGGCGTCCATGCCGGCGTGGTAGGGCAGCGCCTTGATGCCGTTCACGTTCAGCATCTCGGCCATTTCCTCCACCTTCTTGCGGCTCAGGCAGTAAATGATGCCGCTGCGGCCTGAGTGCTGTTTGATGAAGCGGATGATCTCGCGGCCCACGTCCTTCTTAGGGCGGATCTCGTAGTACAAATTGGGGCGGTTGAAGCTGGCCTTGTACGTCTTGGCATCCGATATGTCCAGGTTCTTCAGGATATCCTCCTGCACCTTTTCCGTGGCCGTGGCGGTAAGCGCGATCACGGGCACGCGCTTGATCTCGTCGAAGATGGTGCGCAGCCTGCGGTACTCGGGCCGGAAGTCGTGGCCCCACTCGCTGATGCAGTGCGCTTCGTCAATGGCGAAGAAGCTGATCTTGATGTCGGTGAGGAACTCCACGTTCTCCCGCTTCGTGAGCGATTCGGGTGCCACGTACAGGATCTTCGTGCGGCCGTCCTTGATGTCCTTACGGACCTTCAGGGTCTCGTTGCGGGTGAGCGAACTGTTCAGGAAGTGGGCTACGCCCTCCTCATCGCTGAAGCCGCGCAAGGCATCCACCTGGTTCTTCATCAGGGCGATGAGCGGGCTCACCACGATCGCGGTGCCCTCCATCATGAGCGCGGGCAGTTGGTAGCAAAGGCTCTTTCCACCGCCGGTCGGCATGATCACAAAGGTGTTCTGGCCGTCCAGAACGCTTTGGATGATGGACTCTTGTTCGCCTTTGAAGGTGTTGAAACCGAAGAATTGCTCGAGGGCTTCCCGAGGGGACAGGTCTACTTTGATCATTGCTTGGTACCGGGCACCGGAGCAGGTGCTCATTTTTTGAACGCTTAAAGGTACGGTAACAGGTGGGTTCACGGACCGCGATCTTTCCACAGGTTTCAACGGATCGCGCCGGGTGTTGTTGCAAGCACACCGCCCGTTGATAAGTACACTGTTGAGCCCCGGTGCCGGCTAGGCCTCCGGCTATCTTTGGCACTTTCCGGACCCCTGCCGTGGCCCGTCCTGAACCTACCGAAATGACCTTTTTGGAGCACCTTGAGGAGCTCCGGTGGACCATCGTCCGGTCCAGCATTGCCGTGGTCGTCGGTATGGTCGCGGCCTTCATCGCCAAAGACCTCGTGTTCGACGGCATTGTGCTCGCTCCGAAGTCGGCCGGCTTCATCACCTACCGGGCCTTTTGCGCCTTGGGCCATCGGGTGGGCATGGGCGATGCATTGTGCATCAACGAACTGCCCTTCGCCCTCCAGAACATCAGCATGAGCGGACAGTTCTTCACGCACCTCATGGTCTCCTTTGTGGCGGGGTTCATTCTTGCATTCCCGTATGTGCTCTGGGAGTTTTGGCGCTTCATCGCCCCCGGTCTCCATCCGACAGAGCGTAGATCGCTTCGCGGGGTGGTGGTGTTCGCCACCTTCCTTTTCCTGTTGGGAGTGGCATTCGGTTATTTCATGCTCGCACCGCTCAGCATCCAGTTCTTCGGCACGTACCAAGTGAGCGGTGCTGTGCAGAACGCAGTTGCGCTGGATAGCTACATCTCCATGGTGACCTCCGTTACGCTCTGGACCGGCGTGCTGTTCGAGCTGCCCATCGTGGTGCTTTTCCTTACACGTGCCGGACTGCTCACGCCAACGTTCATGCGCACCTACCGCAAACATGCCTTCGTGATCGTGCTTGTTGCATCGGCCATCATCACACCACCCGATGTGGTGAGCCAGCTGGTGGTGGCCGGCCCGCTCATGCTTCTTTATGAGGCCAGCATCCTGCTCTCGGCCAGCACCCTGCGCCGAATGGAACGCGCCGCCGCCAATGTCCTGCCTGCCAAAGGGAACGCATGAGGCTGCCGACCGGCATAGCGCGTATTGCACTGGGACTGCCCCTGATGTTGTTGATGTTGAGCGTGCATGCCCAGAGCACCCGTGTTAGCGGCCGCATTACCGATGCCAATACCGGTGAGCCACTGCCCTTCGTGAACATCAGCTTCATCGATAGTCGCATCGGCACCACCAGCGATATCGATGGCAAGTACAGCATCGACACCTACTACGCCACCGATTCGCTGCGTGTGTCGTTCGTGGGCTACACACCGCGCTCGGTGGCCGTGCGGAAGGACCGCGCCCAGGTGATCGACATCGCCTTGCAGCCCAGCAATGTGCAATTGGCCGAAGTGGTCATCCGGCCGCCGGACGAGAACCCAGCGTTCGCCATCCTGCGCCGCGTGGTGCAACACAAGCCCGCGAACAACCGCGAAAAGCTGTCGGCCTACGAGTACCAGGCCTACAACAAGATCGAGTTCGACCTGAACAACATCACCGAGGAGTTCACACAGAAGAAGCTCTTCAAGCCCTTCGCGTTCATCTTCGACAACATCGATAGCACCGGAGCCAAACCCTACCTGCCCATCTTCATGACGGAGACCCTGTCGGAGGTGTATTACCGACAGAAACCCAAGACCCAGCGCGAACTGATCAATGGCACCAAGGTGAGCGGTATCGAGAACGAGAGCGTGTCGCAGTTCATGGGCGACATGTACCAGAACATCAACATTTACGACAACTTCCTGGTGATCTTCGGGAGGAACTTCGTGAGCCCCATTGCCGATGGCGGCAAGGGCTTTTACGACTACTACCTCACCGACAGTGCTTACGTGGGGAAGTACTGGTGCTACAAGCTCGAGTTCAAGCCCAAGCGTCCGCAAGAACTGGCCTTTGCCGGCGAAATGTGGATCAACGATACCACCTACGCAGTGCGCCGGATCGAGGCTGGCATCCCGGCCGGTGCCAACCTCAATTTCGTGCAAGGCTTCTGGGTGCGGCAGGAATACGATCAGGTGCAGAACGAAGTGTGGATGCTCACCCGCGATGAGCTCGTGGCCGACCTTAATGTGATCCGCGACACAGGAAAGCCCAACAAGAACGCCGTGCAGGGTTTCTATGGAAGGCGCACGGCGAGCTACAGGGAGTTCGTGGTGAACCGTCCGCGCGAAGAGGCTTTCTATGCGGGCGCCGAGGAAGTACTGATGGCCTTGGACCCTGCCAGCGAACAGGAGGCCTACTGGGAACAGAACCGCCACATGGCGCTCTCCGAGAAGGAGGCCAAGATCTACCACATGGTGGATACCATGAAGACCATTCCGCGGTTCCGCACCTACATCGACATTGTACAGACCGTGGTGACGGGCTATTACCCCATGGGCGACATCGAACTGGGGCCTTACTTCACCACCTACAGTTTCAACGCGGTGGAGGGCAGTCGCTTCCGGATCGGTGCGCGCACCAGCAGCCAATGGAGCAAGCGCGTGGAACTGGAAGGCTATACGGCATACGGCACCAAGGACGAGGAGTTCAAGTTCGGCCTCGGCGGGAAGTTCATGGTGTCGCGCTCGCCACGGGTCATCGCAGGTGCCTACTTCAAGCGCGACATCGAGCAGCTCGGCCAGAGCGTGGGCGCATTCCGCGAGGATAACATCCTCTCCTCGCTGTTCAGGCGTCTGCCCAACAACAAGCTCACCCTGGTGGATGATTACTACACCTTCCTGGAACGGGAGTGGTTCACCGGCTTCAGCAACACCATTGGGTTCAGGCACCGCACCATGTTCCCGCGCGGAAGTCTCTCATACATCTCGTACTCCGATGCACAGGAGCCCGAGATCATCAACAGCATCACCACCACCGAGGTGTTTCTCAATACCTACTTCGCGTACAAGGAGAAGTATGTGAGCGGCGATTTCTCGCGTGTAAGCCTGGGCACACCGTTCCCGGTGTTGCAAGTCCACTTGGTGCACGGTTTCAAGGGTGTGCTCGACGGCGACTACGACTACACCAAGATGATCGTGCGCGTTCAACAGCGCATCCAGCTCGGAGCATTGGGATTCATGCGGTACACCGTAACGGGCGGAAAGGTCTGGGGCACGCTGCCGTACCCTTTGCTCCTGATCAATGCGGGCAACGAGACCTTCTACTACGACGACATCGCGTTCAACACCATGAACTTCTTCGAGTTCATCAACGACCGCAGTGCCACCATGTTCATCGAGCACCATTTCGATGGCCTCTTCTTCAACCGCATTCCCCTGTTCCGCCGGTTGAAGTGGCGCGAAGTGGTGGGCTTCAAGACCGCCATTGGCAGCCTGGCCCCGGAACAGCGGGAGGAAATGGAGTTGCTGCCCTTCATGTACGACCTGAGCAATGGCCCGTATGCGGAGGTTTCGCTGGGCGTGGAGAACATCCTGAAGATCCTGCGCGTGGATGCCGTACGCCGCCTCACCTACCTGGACCACCCGAACACACGGGCCTGGGCCTTACGTTTGAAGCTCAACATCACCTTCTGATCGCGTGTTGAGGGCCGACAATATCTTCAAGCTGTACAAGCGCCGCACCGTGGTGAACGGCGTCAGCGTGGAAGTGCGCGAGGGCGAGATCGTAGGCCTGCTGGGCCCCAATGGCGCCGGTAAGACCACCAGCTTCTACATGATCGTGGGCCTCATCAAGCCCAACCAGGGTCACATCTATCTGGACAACGAGGAGATCACCGATCTGGCGATGTACCGCAGGGCCAAGAAGGGCATCGGCTACCTGCCACAGGAGGCCAGCGTGTTCCGCAAGCTCAGTGTGGAGGACAACATCCGCGCGATCCTGGAGATGACCGGGAAGAGCAAGGCCGAACAGGCACGGAAGCTGGAGGAATTATTGGACGAGTTCAGCCTACAGCATGTGCGTAAGAACATGGGCGATGTGCTGAGCGGCGGCGAGCGTCGGCGCACGGAGATCGCACGCGCATTGGCCAACGAGCCGCGCTTCATCCTGCTCGATGAGCCCTTCGCAGGCGTGGATCCCATTGCCGTGGAGGATATCCAGAGCATTGTCTACAAGCTCAAAGCGAAGAACATCGGCATCCTGATCACGGACCACAACGTGCAGGAAACACTGAGCATTACCGACCGTGCCTACCTGCTGTTCGAGGGCAAGATCCTGAAGCAGGGCACCGCCGAGGAACTGGCCGCGGATGAGACCGTGCGCCGCGTGTACCTCGGGAAGAACTTTGAGCTGCGGAGGAAGGTCTAGCGCATTCAGCCTCGGTCTACCGGACCGACCTAGCCATATTCGCTGCGGTTCGCCCCCTTGGCGCTCCCATGGAACCGCTCGGAATGGTCGACCCACAGGGTCGACACTACGGGAGCCCCGGGCACCCGTAGCGGTAACTGTTATGCCAGTTCTTCGATGGAGAAGCTGTACTTCTCCATGATCTGGTTGGCCAGCAGCTTTTTGCAGGCCTCATCCACCTTCGCCTCGGCGGTCTTCTTGTCGGCGGCCTCCACGTGCAGGGTGATGTGCTTGCCGATGCGCACGCCGCTGATCTCGGGCAGGCCGAGGTTGCCCATGGCGCCGGTAACGGCCTTGCCCTGGGGGTCCAGCAGGTTGTCGTGGGGCATCACATCAATGGAGGCGCGGAAAGTCTTCATGGGGAATGGCGATTCACCGCAGAGGCGCGGTGGGCGCAAAGGTCGCAGGGAATTGCGAATGTGCAATGGAAGGGGCCTGTCATTCGCCTCCACCTGCAACGTCGACCCTCAGGGTCGACCTTCCCAGGTGCATGGGTTACGTAATGGAGGAGATGATCACAGCTCCTTCGGGAACACCCGCCCCCACAATGGGCTGAGGATATACAGGACCAGTATCAGCGGCACGCCCAGAATTCCATAGAACGCCACCAGCAACGCCCCGATCCCACCCAGCAGGTAGATCACCTGGTTGCCGGGCCACCTGAAGTGCTTGAATTTCAGTGAGGGGAGGGGGAGTTCCGAGAGCATGAGGACAGCCATGCCCACGGCCGCTGCGAAAAGGGCTTCTGGACTGCCCAGCAGATTCCGGTCCGCCCCCAACAAGAAGTCTGAACCGGGGCCGCCATGGAGCGCTTCACCCGAGGCTGCCAATACCGATGAGACCCAGAAAAGACCATTCGCCGGTGTTGCCAAGCCGAGGAAACCACTGCTTTGGCGCGTATCCACATTGAATTTGGCCAAACGCCAGCAGGAGGCGATAACAAGGATCACTGTAGCGATGGCATATATCGGATCGGGTGCCAATTCAGTTGCGGGTCCGTCCTGGTCCACGAAGAGCAGGTATTTCCTCCAGGTGTGCGATAAATGGCCGCACCAGAGGATCACTGCCGGCGCCACCCCGAAGGTCACCATGTCCGCCAAACTGTCCAGTTGGGCACCCAGTGGCGAGCCGCCCCCAAAGGCACGGGCGGCCAGCCCATCAAACACATCGAACACCGCCCCGGCGAACACCAGCCAACACGCCAGTGTTAGCTGTCCTTGGGAGGCCAACAGAATGGAACCCGTGCCGCACGCTAGGTTCGCGGTGGTCAGCACGTCCGGTAAGCGGGGCAGGCGGGCCATGAAAGGGTGAATAGGCAGGGCCGAGACCTTGCGGGGTCGAAGTTGGGATAAATTCGGGGCAATAATGAAGGCCACCAGGAGTTAGAAGCTGCGTCAATAGCATGAACGAATGAAGACCGTGAGCGTGAAGGGTATGCGCAGCCTCTGGGCCGTGATGATCGCCGTGATGTCCTGCGGGACGGCCATGGCACAGGATGCGCCCAAGTACAGCAACGAGTTCCTGGCCATCGGAGTGGGTGCGCGTGCCTTGGGCATGGGCAGTGCATATACCGCCGTGGTTAACGATGTGACCAGCGGCTACTGGAACCCGGCCGGCCTGCTGGGCGTGCGCAGCGACCTGCAGGTGGGGGCCATGCATAGCGAGTACTTCGCCGGTATCGCCAAGTACGACTACATCGGCCTGGCCAAGCCCATCGATTCGCTCAGTTCCATCGGCTTCACCTTCGTGCGCTTCGGTATCGACAACATCCCGAACACCATCGATCTGATCGATCCCTCGGGGAACATCGATTACGATCGGATCACTTCCTTCAGCTCGGCCGATCATGCGTTCATCATCAGCTACGCGCGCAAACTGAGCGTGCCCGGCCTGCAACTGGGCGGCAATGCCAAGGTGATCTACCGCAAAGTGGGCAGCTTCGCCACGGCCTGGGGCTTCGGGCTCGATGCCGGTGCCACCTACCAGCGCGACCGCTGGCGCTTTTCCGCCGTTGCCCGCGACATTACCGGCACATTCAACGCATGGAACTATACCCTGGACCAGCGCACCATTGATGTGTTCCAGCAGACCGGCAACGACATCCCCGTGAACAGTGTGGAGGTGACACTGCCCCGCCTGATGCTGGGCGCCGCCCGCCAGTTCAAGTTCGGACAGAAGGTCGAGCTCATTGCCGCCCTGGACCTGGAGAACACCTTCGATGGTCGGCGCAATACACTGATCCAGTCGGACTTCGTGAGCATTGATCCGCGCTTGGGTGTTGAATTGGGGTATGCGGGTATCGTTTACGTGCGTACCGGCATCGCCAACATGCAGTACGTTACGGACATCAGTGACAAGCGCTCGCTCACGGTGCAGCCCAACATCGGCCTGGGCCTGAAGATCAAGAGCGTTTCGTTGGACTACGCCCTCACGGACATCGGTGACAACAGCGTTGCGTTGTACTCCAACATCTTCTCCCTGAAGTTCGACCTCTTCAAGAAGCCGTCCTCATGATCAGAGCGGTACTCCTCGTCCTGGTATTCCTGAACGCCGCCGTTGGCCTTGCCCAAGGCACTTACGGCAATGAATGGGTCGATCACGATCGGCAGTACTGGCGCTTCAACATCCACCGGGACGGGATCTACCGCATCGACTCGGCCGCATTGGCCTCTGCGGGTTTCCCGGTAAGTTCCGTGGATCCCCGCGATCTTATGCTCTTCGCGCGTGAGCAGCAGGTGCCGCTCTTCATCTCGGGCGGCGCTGACGGCGTATTCAATACCGGTGACTTCATTGAGTTCATCGGGCGTCGCAACGATGGTTGGCTGGATTCGCAGATGTACCCGCTGCCTTCCCAGAACCCCAACCCGTACTACAGCATTCACAACGATACCATCCGCTATTTCCTGACCTGGGACCCAGTGGCGCCAAAGTCCAGGGTGAGCGCGTACGACCCGCCGGGTATTGAAGAGCAGGTGCCGCTCCCATGGGTTTGGGGCCAGGGCGTTCGCTCCTACACGGACTACTATTGGCAGGGCATGTTGGACCATTACTATTGGACCTCCCTGAACGTAGTGGCCACCAGTGGTCTCATGGTGAATGGCGAAGGCTGGGGTGGACCGTTCCTGGTATCCGACGGGGCGGATGGCGAGATGAACGCTGTAGTAAGCACACCGGCTGTTTACAATGGGCCCAATGCACCGCAGGCCCGGGTGTTCACACACAGTTCGGCGCAGAACAGTGTGGGCTATGGCACCTACGATGACCATCATTTACAAGTGATGTATGGTCCGGGCTTCGCTACAATGGCCTTCGATACCATCTTCCGAGGCTCTCAGGTGATCAATGGGCGTTTCCTGGTGCCGCATGCGGACATCAACAATGGGTCGGGCCTGTTCAACCTGAGATTCAAAGTGCCGCACGATCTTGATGGACCTGGGCAGATCGGCTCGATCAATCCGGGGTACCGCGAGTTCCAGACCGTGCATGCGCTGAAGGTGCACTATGCGCGGGTGCCTGTACTTGAGGCAAGTGCCCCAGTTGAGCTATGGACGCCGGCCAACGCCAATGGTCAACCCGCTCGTCTGGCTTTCCAGGCCACGTGGGAAGCGCCCGTGATCTATGCCTTTGGTGACTCTGTTTGCCGCGTGGTGGGCGTGAATATCGGTGGTCAATGGAATGCACTCGTTCCCAATAACACGGCCGCCGACAGCACCTACTTGTATGCGCTGGGCCAGGGCAATATCACGGCGATCACGGCACTTGCACCAGTGAACGTTACTGGCTACTTCACCGATTTCACTGAGCAGGCGGCGGATTCGGCCATGCTCATTGTTACGCATTCCTCGTTGATGGCCGGTGCCCAGCAGTACAAGGACTACCGCCGCACCAACCCCTACAATCGCTACCCCACGGTGCTTGCCGATGTGGATGAGCTCTATGACCAGTTCGGAGGTGGAGTGCCAAAGCACCCTCATGCCATTCGCCGCTTTGCGAACTACACATTGCAGACCTTCCCATCTGACCCGCGCGGCCTGTTCCTGATCGGTAAATCGGTGAACACCTCGCCGCGCCTGGGCGACCCGGACGGCACGCGTCCAGATATCAATGGTGGTTATGCGCGCTGTTTGGTACCTACCTATGGCGCTCCCAACTGTGATCAGTGCTTCACCATCGGCCTACGCTTCGACCCGCGGCGGGTGGAGATCCCTGTGGGCCGGTTGAGCGCCAACAATGCGCAGGATGTACTGGATTATCTCGCCAAAGTACAGGCCGCGGAGGCACAACTGCCCGCAGCATGGATGAAGAACATCATGCACTTCGGAGGCGGCTTTACGGAGCAGGAACAGACCCTGTTGGCGAATCATCTGCGGTCTTATGAGGTCACTGCCACCGACACCTCCTTTGGTGGTAACGTTCACACCTTCCTGCGCAATTCCTCGCAGGTGCTTGAACAGGCCCCGGCAGCAGCAGTGGAGCAGCTGATAGAGGATGAGGGCGTTACGCTGATGACCTTCTTCGCACACGCCTATTCAAGCAACTTCGACATCACCATCGATGATCCCGCCAACTACGAGTGGAACGGCAAGCACCCGATGGTGATCGCCAACTCGTGCTACATCGGCAACATCCACCAGAACGGATCGCTGAGCGCCAGTGAGAACTGGGTGGGCCTCACGAACGCGGGGCCCAACGCCTTCCTGGCCTCTGTGAAGCAGGGCGTGACGCCGATGTTGCATGACTACACGAGCCGCTTCTACCGCAGCTTCAGTCAAGTGAACTATGGTGGTACCATCGGTGATCACATGCGGTTCGCTGCTTTTAGCATGTTGTCCAACAACAGCAATCTGCCGGCCCTGTTCCATGTGCATACGTTCACCTTGCAAGGCGATCCCTTGCTGAAGCTTAATTCCCCGCCGGAGCCCGACTTCGTGGTACGCGACCAGGACATCCTGTTCCTGCCCGAGAACGTGAACGCCGATGTGGACACCTTCCAAGTGAAGGTGGCCATCACCAACATAGGCCGCGCCACCAATGCCACCATGACCGTGGCGTTGGATCGCGTGAACCCGAACCTCCCGCCTCCCACGCAGGGCTATCTCACCACGGTATCCAACATGCACTTCCGCGACACGGCCGTGTTCCGTGTGCCCACCAAGGCATTTGCTGGCGGCACGGGCATCAACGCCTTCCAGGCCCGCGTGGACATGGATCCCAACGCGATCGCTGAGCTGCAGGAGACCGCGAACAACGTCGGCAACTCCGCGCTCTTCATCAGCAGTGGCGATATCATTCCGGTGTTCCCATTCAACTACGCCATTATTCCCGACCCCACACCGGTACTGAAGGCCAGCACCGGTGATCCTCTGGCGCCTGTGCGCACATACGTCTTCCAGATCGACACCACCGACCGTTTCAACAGTCCGGTGCGTGAGACCGCCACTGTGAACGCGCCCGGTGGTGTGGTCACCTGGCAGCCCAGCTCCATCTTCGGATTGAACGCATTGCGGGATAGCACCGTGTTCTACTGGCGGTGCAGCATCGATAGCACGGGCAACCAAGGCTACAATTGGTACGAGCGCTCCTTCCAGTACATACCCGAGCGCAATGGCTGGGGACAATCGCACTTCTTCCAGTTCAAGGAGAACAGCTACAACGGTATCCTCTTCGATCGCCCGGAGCGCGAATTCGATTATTCCGGCGGTGTGCGGCAGATCAGGGCCAGCGTATCGGGCAACAACCCGTTCGGTGATACGGGCTACGACATCGATCTCACGGCCATAGATTACAGTGGCTGCGGTCCTTGGCCTGGGTGGCACGTGGCCGTGATCGATCCCGTGACCATGGAGCCCTGGGGCACGCACTTTATTGCAGGCAATGGTGCCGAGTTCAATCCACAGAACGAGTTCGGCAATGCGAACAACCTCTCTCAATGCAGGCCACGCGTGCAGAAGTACTTCACCTTCTTCACCAACCAACCGGCGCAGTTGGCGGGCATGCAGGACATGATCACCAACCGCATACCTGATGGGCACCACATATTGATCTACACGTGGTTGTACCTCGACAAGGATGGTATGTATGCGAACGGTCCCGGGCTTGTTTCCGCCATGGAGGCGCTCGGTGTACCCGACATCGACAACCTGCCGGATAGTGTGCCCTACATCTTCTACGTGCGAAAGGGCTTCCCAGAGACCTTCAGCGATACCATTGCCAGCAGTATCAATGAGGTGCTGACCTTCAGTGCCGACATGGTATTGCTCGCGGACCAGGGTCTGATGACCACGGTGGATGCTGGACCGGCCTCAGCATGGCAGGCACTTTACTGGGATGAGACGCCGCGTAACGAGGCGGATAGTACGCGCATCATCCTTCAGGGCATTACTCCTTTCGGTCAGGTGGTGGAGTTGTTCGATCTGCCTTCCACGCTCGATTCGGTGACCTATTTGAGCACCGTGGCCAATGCACAACAGTACCCGCGGCTGCGCATACGTGGCCATTTCTTTGACGAGGATGTGCCCGTGCCCGATCCTGCCCAAATGAAGCGTTGGCAGCTTTTGTGCACACCGGCGCCTGAATGTGCCATTGATCCTGCCGCTGGCTATGTACAGGCCCTTGATGGTTGGTTCCAAGGGCAGGAGGCATCGGTGGCCGTTGCCGTGCGGAACATCGGGTCCGTGGACATGGACAGCCTGCTGATGACCGCGTGGGTGGTGGACCGCGCCAATGTTCGGCACCGCATCCACTACAAATTGAACGCCCCGCTACCCGTAGGTGCCGTGCTGATCGATACGGTGCGTTTCAACACGCAGCAGTTCGGAGGCCCCAACACCTTGATCTTGGAAGCGAACCCCCTCGATACCATCACGGGCCTCTACCACCAGTTGGAGCAATACCACTTCAACAACATTGCCCAGTGGCGCTTCAACGTGGAGGTCGACCAAGAGAACCCGATGGTGTATGTCACCTTCGATGGTGTGCACATCCTGGACGGCGACATTGTTTCGTCGCGGCCGGAGATCCAGGTCAGCCTGAACGATGAGAACACGGTGCTGTTGCTCGACTCACCGGCCGATACCGCCTTGTTCAAGATCTTCCTGCGCAGCCCGGACAATGTGGTGAAGCGCATCTTCTTCCGTGATGGCGTGGGCAATGAGGTGATGCAGTTCATTCCGGCGAACGGACCTGCGAACGAGTCGCACATCATGTACCGCCCCAACTTCCCGGTGGATGGCAAGTACCAGTTGATCGTGCAGGCCGCGGACCGCAGCAACAACCGCTCGGGCGATCATGACCTGAAAGTGAATTTCGAGGTGGTGAACAGGCCCACCATCACCGAAGTTCTGAATTACCCGAACCCCTTCACCACCAGTACCCGATTTGTGTTCACCGTGACCGGTACCGAACCGCCCACCAACATGAAGATCCAGATCATGACCGTTACGGGCAAGGTGGTCCGCGAAGTGAAGATGCACGAGATCGGCCCGGTGCGCGTTGGGCGCAACAAGACGGAGTTCGCGTGGGATGGCACCGATGAGTTCGGTGATCGATTGGCACGTGGTGTCTATCTCTACCGTGTGATCGCGCAGTTGAACGGCCAGGACCTGGAGATCCGCGAGACCAAGGCTTCGGAGTACTTCACGAAGGGCATCGGCAAGATGTACCTGTTGCGGTAGGCCCCGCCTACTTTCGTGACCTTCGCTCCCGCCTGAATGGAACGCCTCCGCATTGCTGCATGGTCCGCGCTCAGTGGGCTGCTATGGGCCCTGGCCTGGCCGGGGATCGGTGGCATGGCATGGCTCGCCTTCGTGGCTTGGCTGCCTCTGTTCCATGCCGAGCGCCTGCATGACCAGCGCACCGCTGGGCGAAAGCGCGCCTTCGTTCCCTATGCGCTCATTGGTCTTTTCTTCTGGAACGCGCTTACCTCCTGGTGGTTCTTCATGGTCAGCGAGCCGCTTTCGACGCGGTTGGTAAGTGGCCTGGCGCCCATGGTGGTGAACACCTTGCTGATGGCCCTGCCATGGTGGCTGCGACGCGTGGTGCACAAATGGTCGGATGTGCACCTGGCGGGCTGGGCGTTCGTGGCCTTCTGGATGTCCTTCGAACGGTTGCACCACGCGTGGGACCTGCAATGGCCGTGGTTCTCCTTGGGTAATGTGTTCGCCGGCCATCCTGTTTGGATCCAGTGGTATGAGTGGACCGGCATGATGGGCGGCACGTTGTGGGTGCTGCTCTTGAACCTGCATTTCGACCGCATGGTGAAGGGCTGGAGATCACGGGCGTTAGTGCACAACGTCATTCGGATCGTGCCGCCGTTCGTCCTTGTAATGTTACCCATCGTGCTAAGTATGTGGCGCTTCAACCACTATCGTTTCGAGCGTGGTGTTCCGGTGGAAGTGGTGGTGGTGCAGCCCAACGTGGATCCCTACAGCGAGAAGTTCGGCGGGGTGGATCCGCTTGACCAACTGGACCGCATGCTGCAACAAGCGGAGAACGTAGTGACGGATTCCACGGTGCTGCTGGTGCTGCCCGAAACGGCGTTGCAGGAGAACGCCACGGTGGACCTGCACGGCATACGCCCTGTGCTCAACGGACTGTGGGAGAATGATCTGGAGCGATCGCGCAGTGCCCAACGTATCCGTGCATTCCAGCAGGAACACCCGCGCGTGTCCGTGCTTTCGGGGATGTCATCGGCGTACCTGTTCCCGACCAATGCCTCGGATCTGCCGGTAACGGCACGGCCCATCGGTGGCACCGATCTGTACTACGAGGCCTACAACGCGGCCATATATCTGGTTCCTGATACCGCTGTGCAGCATTACCACAAGTCGAAACTGGTGGCGGGGGTGGAGCTCATGCCATTTGAATCGGTATTGGGTCCGTTGAGCGCATTGTCCGTGGACCTGGGTGGCACAACGGGTTCGCTGGGGCAGCAGAAGGAGCGTGCGGTGTTGCACTACGGCGATGCTGGCCTAAGGATCGTGCCGGCCATCTGCTACGAGTCGGTGTTCGGTGAACATGTGGCGGCGCACGTGCGCAATGGCGGCAATCTTATTGCCATCATGACCAATGATGGTTGGTGGGCCGATTCACCCGGATACAGGCAGCACCTCACCTTCGCGACCATCCGTGCCATCGAAACGCGGCGCTCGATCGTCCGTTCGGCCAATACCGGCATCTCGTGCATGGTGGATCAACGCGGCGTCATTCACCAACGCACCGAATGGTGGCGGCCCGATGCCTTCAGAACAACGGTGTACCTCAATGAGGACCTCACCTTTTTTGTTCGTTATGGCGATCTGCTCGGACATGCCGCAGCGATGGTGGCCCTGATCCTGTTGGTGTTCGCCGCCGTGCAGCGCCGCAGGGCGTTGGCGTGATCCCATGCTCCAGCGGTCAGGTATCTTGGCACCGTGCGACAGCGAATTCCACTGGGGCGTGGCATCCCGTTCATTCCCGAGGTCTTGCGTGGACAGGACCACTTCCTCTTCCGCCGGTTGGCCGATCAGGACCGTGCGCTGCTGTTCATTGGGTCGCTCAAGGTGAGCGATACGCCGGACTTCAGTAATGGCGCCGTTGTAGAGGATTGGACCTACGGCCACCTTTCCTACGAGTGGAAGGAGCATACCTACGGACTTGATTCTCGACATTACGATCCTTCGCACTGGGCGCATTCGCAATGGCGCATACCACTTTGGGTGATCGAATGGCGCGGCGACGAGGCTTTCCTCCACGCACGCGAAGAGTACTTGGAAGATGCGCAGGTACTGATGGCTCAGTTGTCCAATGGGATCCATGACGTTGCGCTCGGTCCTGTGCCGGAGTGGACGTGCAGCACCAACCGCGAGCGCTATCTGGAGCAGTCCGCCAAGCTGCTTCACCACATCCATCGTGGTGATATCTACGAAGTGAACTACTGCACCGAGCGTCATACCCACTGGCCGGACCTCGACCCTTTCGCCGCATTCGCGCGATTGCTCAAAGGCACCGATGCGCCATTCGCTGGTTTCTTTCGGAACGGTGAACGGTTCGCTTTGTGCGCAAGTCCCGAGCGTTTTCTGTCGTTCAACGGCGATCGCTGCACGGGCGAACCGATGAAGGGCACACGACGCAGGGGCGCGAACGCAGCGGAGGATGCCCTGCTCCGCGAAGAATTGGCCGCCGATGCCAAGGAGCGTAGTGAGAACATCATGGCCTTGGATGTGATGCGCAACGACCTCTCGCGCATGGCGGCCAGTGGCTCCGTGGTGGTGGAGGGGTTGTGCCAGGTGCGCAGCTATCCGCGCGTACACCAGATGGTGAGCACAGTAGCGGCACGTATCAAACGTGGCCGTTCACCCTTCGACATGGTGCGGGTAGCTTTTCCCATGGCCAGCATGACCGGTGCACCGAAGATCAGCGCCATGAAGCTCATTGACAATGCCGAGGACCAGGCACGTGGCCTGTACAGTGGCGCGCTAGGTTTCTTCGCTCCCGATGGAACGGGTGATCTGAACGTGGTGATCCGCACGCTGCTTTATGACAGGGTCGAGGGCCTCGCTTCGCTCTCCACAGGCAGTGCGCTTACTGCTCAATGCGATCCCGAAATGGAGTGGGAGGAGTGCGAAGTGAAGGCGCGTTCCGTACTTGATGCATTGGGCCATGCGTGATCGGGTCCAACGCACAATTCGGTCGCATGGCTTGCTGCCGCCTGCTGCGCCCGTGTGGGTGGCCGTGAGCGGAGGCGTGGACAGCATGGTGCTGCTGCATGTGCTCTGGTCATTGGGGCATCCGGTTAAGGCCGTGCACATTGACCATGGGCTTCGCGGCGTCGAGAGCGATGCTGATGCCCAATTGGTCCGCTCGTACTGTGGGTCTCTCGGTGTGCCGTTGGTGGTGGAGCGTGTGGATGTGAAGGCCCACGCAGCAACCACGGGTTTTTCCACGCAGATGGCGGCCCGTGCATTGCGGTATGAAGTATTCAAACGATGCACAGAGGAAGGACCTGTAGTACTGGCCATGGCGCACCACGCTGATGATGCCGTGGAGACCTTCTTCATTCAGGCCCTGCAGGGCATGGGTGCGCGCGGCCGGGCCGGCATTCCCATGCGCAGCGGTCCGTTCATCCGCCCGCTGCTCGAAGTGGACCGTGCTTCCATTCATCAATACGCACTGCAATACGCGGTTCCCTTTCGCGAGGATGCGAGCAACCGCGATCCGGTATACCTCAGGAGCCGTGTACGCCACGAGCTGCTTCCCCTATTGGAAAGCATGCGTGCAGGCAGTCGAACCGTGATGCAACGCGACATGGTGCTTGCCCGCGAAATGGACGTGGCCGTTCAACAGCAATTGGCCGCAGTGGTCGGTCACTTGGTGTGCGATGCGTTCGGAGCAGTGCATGTTCCACGAAGCACCGTTCTTGGGTCCGGAATGCCGCACCTCGTATTGCATCATGTGCTGCACGGTCTGGGGCTGCATCCCGATCGCTTGGACGATATGCTGCAAGCCTTGGAGGAAGGTCACGTTGGTGCGCGCTTCCCTGCCGGAGCAAAAGAGGTCTTCGTGGACCGCAATGGACTGGTGATCGCCCCGGCAGGGCAGGAGCTTCCCCATTGGACCATCCGCTCATGGTATGAACTGCCAGAGCAGGTTCCGTTGCGTGTGTTGGACCCGACCGATGCAGCCAGCGAGGCAACGAACGGGAGGGAAGTGGTGAGTGTGGATGCCGAAGCGATCGAGTTTCCGCTTGAACTGCGTCCGTGGCAGGTGGGTGATCGCATGCGACCAGCCGGCCTTGGCGGCAGCAAGTTGATCAGCGATATCCTGGTGGATGCCAAAGTGCCGCTCCACCGGAAGCGCAACGCGTATGTCCTCATCAGTGGTGGGCGCATCATTTGGGCCTGTGGCCTGCGTGTGGCAGAGGGTGTCGTGGTCGCTCCCGGTACGCCAGGGGCAATAATTCTCCAGTGGCGCGGCGATGTGTTGGTCCAGTAGGTGGATCGGGAGCCAAGAGTACCATTCCGGCATTTTCGGTATTACCTTTTGGTCCCCAACCTCCCTGACCATGCATTTTAACGGAGCCACCATCATTCCCAAAGAGCACATTCCCGCGTTGCGCTTTCCTCGCCAACCCGTGCATCTGAGCGACGATCAGCGCAGTTCCATCCTGCATGGATTACAACATGCCATGCGTTTGGGCAACGCCGAACGGGGCAAGTGCCGCATCGTTTTCCAGGATGATGAAGGCCTCAAAGCGGTGGAGACCACCATCTGGACCTACGATCCGGAGAACATCGTGCTCAAATACGGTACCACCATCCCCGTTTCGAGGGTGGTGAGCATTGACATTCCTTAACAGCGGCGCGGCTTCATAGGATCGCAATGATCCGGCCAACCACCCGGTCCACGAGGCGGGTGGTGGGTTAGTTTTGGCCTGTCCATGATCTACAGCGCACTGCTTTCCCTTTGGATGTCCGTGGCCATCGCAGGTTCACCGGCCCAGTGGTCGTTCTCGGCCATGCAGCGCTCAGATGGCATGGTAGAGCTTCATTGCCAGGCCACCTTGGAAGAGGGTTGGCACTTGTACGCCACCAAGCTGCCCTCCGATGAGGGCCCCATCCCGACCTCCATCCGGTTGAAGGATCCCCATGCGTTCGCACTTGTTGCCCTGCAGGAGCCCAAGCCGGTGGAGGAGTACGATCCCAATTTCGCCATGGTGGTGCGCCACCATTCGGGCACGCCAAGCTTCGTGCTGGTCCTGAAGCCGAACACCAAGGCGCCGCTGGTGGTGGAAGGTGAAGTGGAATTCATGTTATGCAACGATAAGACCTGCCTGCCGCCTGTTGGTGTGCCCTTCAGGGTGGATGTTGCCACAGAACCCAAGAAGTAATGAAGGAACGTGTGTACGCGGCCCTGCTGGGCGTGATGTTGGTCCTTTCCGTGTTCGCCCAGCCGGGTGGAAGCAACGGGGCCCCGGAACCCGTGAAGTGGACCATTACCACCACCGATGCGGGCAATGGACAATGGGATGTGGTGTTCCATGCTGACATTGAAGAGGGCTGGTCGGTGTATTCACAGGAGAATTATGGCGACATGGGTCCCTGGCCCACCTCCATCAAGGTGGATTCCATCACGGGAGTAACGGTCATGGGCCGTGCTTCCGAGACCGGAAAGAAGGTGGTCGATGGGCACGATGTCGTGTTCGACATGACCGTGAAGAAGTTCAAAGGAGGCGCCACGTTCACGCAGCGCATTGCGGTCGTCGATCCGGCCACGCCCATCACCGGCCTGTTCGAGTACATGACCTGTAACGATGAAATGTGCCTGCCGCCATCCACGGTCTACTATATCCTCGGTCTTTCTTCAGGCACCTACGAGCTGGGTGATGTCTCCTTCGACCCGAACGATCCCAAGTTCGCTGGCATCGCCACGAAGAGCGATGTGTCTGAACTGAAGCTTCCCGCCGTGGACCTGGATAACCCCGTGGTACGCGACGAAGGCAAGCGTGCCGAGGACCGCAATTCGCTGTTGTGGATCTTCATGCTCGGGTTCATCGGTGGCCTGGTGGCCCTGCTTACGCCGTGTGTATTCCCCATGATCCCGCTCACGGTGAGCTTCTTCACCAAAAGCAGCACAGATCGCGCCACCGGCCTCAAGAACGCGCTCACCTACGGCGGCTTCATCCTGCTCATCTACCTAATCTTCAGTCTGCCTTTCCACTTGCTGGGCAGCGTGAACCCCGAGATCTTCAACGAGATCAGCACCAACCCTTGGCTGAACCTCTTTTTCTTCGTCATCTTCATCGTCTTCTCCATCTCGTTCTTCGGCTATTTCGAGATCACCCTGCCCAGTAGCTGGGTGAACAAGATGGACAGCAACGCCAGCAAATTCGGCGGGCTGATCGGCACCTTCTTCATGGCGCTTACGTTGGCGCTGGTCTCCTTCAGCTGCACAGGCCCGATCCTGGGTTCGTTGTTGGCCGGTGCCCTCACCGCCGATGGTGGTGCATGGCAGCTTACGGCGGGCATGGGCGGCTTCGGTTTCGCGCTCGCGTTGCCCTTCGGCCTCTTCGCTCTTTTCCCCGGATGGCTCAACAGCCTGCCCCGCAGTGGTAGCTGGCTGAACAGCGTGAAGGTGGTGCTTGGCTTTGTGGAAGTGGCCCTTGCGTTCAAGTTCCTCAGCATGGCCGACCTGGTAATGAAATGGGGCCTTGTTCCTTACGAGCTTTTCCTCGCCATCTGGGTCATTTGCGGCATTGGTATCGTGCTCTACCTGTTCGGCAAGATCCGGTTCCCGCACGATAGCCCGGTGAAGAAGTTCGCTCCCTCGCGCGTGTTCTTCATCACGGCCTTCTCTGCGCTCACGGTTTACATGGCCTTCGGCTTCCGCTTCGATGACAAGGCGGGCACGTTCGCTCCCGTGGGTCTGCTCAGTGGCATTTCGCCTTCGCCCGGGTACAGCTGGATCTTCCCCACTGAATGTCCTGCCGGTCTCACCTGCTACCACGATCTGGAAAGCGGCATGGCCGAAGCGAAGCGCACCGGCAAACCGCTCCTGGTCGACTTCACCGGTTACGGTTGCGCCAACTGCCGTAAGATGGAGGACTACGTTTGGCCGGTCGCGGACATCAATCGCCTCATCGATCAGGAGTACGTGCTCGTTTCGCTCTACGTGGATGCCAAGGCCGAACTGCCGAAGGATGAGCAGTTCATTTTCGAGACGAGCAACGGCAGCAAGAAGCCCATCCTCACTGTGGGGAACAAGTGGGCCACCTTGCAGACCGAGAACTTCAAGAGCGCCACGCAACCCTTGTATGCGCTGCTGAGCCCCGATGGCAAGCTGCTCACCGATCCCGTGGGCTATACGCCGGCCGTGGAGGAGTACAAGGCGTTCCTCGAGCGCGGCCTGCAAGGCATGCAGGTGCTCGGCAGCCAGGCCAGCCGCTGATAGTGATCCCCGACCCTGGTCGTGTGCGCTGATAGCGCGTGCTTGCTTTTCCGTCGATCCGTTGTCATATTGTGCGTCCGCCTAATGACAGGATATTCGTCAGGGTGGATGTGCAATGGAACAGGAAAGCGTTTTCCCCGATGAAGCGATCGCCGCGAAGGTCCACTGGGTCCGCGGTCAGAAGGTGATGTTGGCCCACGACCTTGCAACGATGTATGGTGTGCCTACTTTTCGCCTGAATGAGGCGGTCAAAAGGAACCTGTCGCGGTTCCCTGAGGATTTTATGTTCCCCCTTACGAATGAGGAGTGGGCGAACTTGACATCGCAAATTGCGATATCAAGATCCTGGGGTGGTCGGAGGCAGCTTCCCTATGCATTTACCGAACACGGTGTCCTCATGCTCTCCAGCGTGCTCAACAGCGACCGTGCCATTGCGGTGAATATCCGGATCGTGCGGGTGTTCGTGCGGTTGAACCGCTTGTTGCAGAACGACCTGGAGCTGCAACTGCGCATGGAGCGCATGGAAAGCAGGCAAGAACACACCGATGCTGCGGTGGTCGAGCTCTTCGAGGCCGTGAAACAACTACTGGACCGCCCCACCGGCGACCGCCTGCGCATCGGTTACCGCGGTGGCGATCCCGTTTGATGCATCTTTGGCAATATGAGCGACACCCGCATCCGATCCCATTTCACCGAAGCGGCCGACGTGCTTCAGCGCTTCGTGGCCGATCCCGCCAACCTGGCCGCAGTGGAACAGGCCGCGGCCTTCATGAGCTATTGCCTGAAACAGGGCGCCAAGGTGATCAGCTGCGGTAATGGCGGCAGCATGTGCGATGCCATGCACTTCGCAGAGGAGCTTACCGGCCGCTACCGCGATGATCGCGACCCCATCGCGGCCATCAGCATCAGCGATCCCAGCCACCTTACCTGTGTGGGCAACGACCACGGGTTCGAACAGGTGTTCGCGCGCTTCGTGCAGGCGCATGGCCGCGAGGGCGATGTGCTCCTCGCCATCAGTACCAGCGGCAACAGCCCCAATGTGCTGCGTGCTGCCGAGGTGGCCCGTGCCAAGCAGATGCATGTGATCGGCCTCACTGGCAAGGATGGTGGCAAACTCGCCGACCTGTGTACTGTGGAGGTGAGGGTGCCGCACCACGGCTATGCCGATCGTGTGCAGGAGGTGCACATCAAGATCATCCACGCCTTCATCGATCACATTGAACGCGCCATGGCCGAACCAGCGCGCAAGGACAGGTACTGATAAGCTGGTTCAGTTCAACCGTAAATGGATACGAATTCACGGCAATGGAACTCCCCGGGACCACAATCATTGTCATGCGCTTCCATTCACGGTCCTCTATGCTCATTTGGATGTTCCGCATAGCTGCTAAAGCGTAATTGACAGATGCTCGTCAAGGTCTACGGAGCCGCCGTCTTCGGCATCAACGCCACCATTGTCACCGCCGAGGTGAACGTGGAGACCGGCGCTTATTTCTTTTTAGTAGGCCTGCCGGACAGCGCTGTGAAGGAGAGCCAGCAACGCATGGACGCCGCACTGCGCAACAACGGCCTTTACGCGCCACGCGGCAAGGGTGTCACCATCAACCTTGCACCGGCGGATATCCGGAAGGAAGGCACTGCCTATGATCTGCCTCTGGCCGTTGGACTGCTGGCCGCCACCGATCAGGTGCCTGCCGAAATGTTGGAACGTTACCTGGTGATGGGCGAGCTCTCCCTCGACGGTGGCGTGCGGCCCATCAAAGGCGCTCTGCCCATCGCCATCGAGGCGAAGAAGGCCGGGTTCGAGGGCGTGATATTGCCCGCAGCCAATGCCCGCGAGGCCGCCATCGTTCATGGCCTCACCATCTATGGCGTGGAGCACCTGCGCGAAGTGGTGGACCTGTTGAAGGGACAACCCACCGTGCAGCCCACCGTGGTGGACATTGCCGCTGAGTTCGCCAACAGCAGCCAGAGCTATCCGGTGGACATCGCCGACGTGAAGGGCCAGGAGAACATCAAGCGCGCCTTCGAGATCGCTGCGGCCGGCGGGCACAACATCATCTTGATCGGTCCGCCAGGCGCCGGCAAGACCATGCTGGCCAAGCGCCTGCCCACCATCCTGCCGCCGCTCACCATCGATGAGGCGCTGGAGACCACCAAGATCCACAGCGTGGCCGGCAAACTACGTAAGGAGGACAGCCTGCTCAGCGTGCGTCCGTATCGCAGCCCGCACCACACCATCAGCGATGTGGCGCTCGTGGGTGGCGGTTCCTTCCCACAACCCGGCGAGATCAGCCTGGCGCACAATGGCGTGCTTTTCCTCGATGAGCTGCCCGAGTTCAAACGGCAGGTGCTGGAGGTGCTGCGCCAACCGTTGGAGGACCGCTTGGTCACCATCAGCCGCGCGCGCTTCACGGTGGAATACCCGGCCAGCTTCATGCTCGTGGCCGCCATGAACCCTTGCCCGTGCGGCTACTACAACCACCCCGATAAGGAGTGCGTGTGCGCGCCCGGCGTGGTGCAGAAGTACCTCAACAAAGTGAGTGGTCCGCTGCTCGATCGCATCGACATCCACATCGAAGTGACGCCCGTACCCTTCAGCGAATTGAGCGCCGAGCGGCCCACGGAACGCAGTGCCGACATGCGCGAACGGGTGATCGCGGCGCGCCGTGTGCAACAGGAGCGATATGCCGGTCGCAACATCCACAGCAACGCTCAGATCGGCAGCAAGGAACTGCGCGAGATCTGCCGCATCGATGCCACCGGCAAGGCCCTGCTCGAGAAGGCCATGGACCGCCTTGGACTCAGTGCACGGGCCTACGACCGTATTCTCAAAGTGGCGCGCACCATCGCCGATCTGGCCGGTAGCCCCGACATCCGCACCGAGCATCTGGCAGAGGCCATCCAGTACCGCAGTTTGGACCGCGAGGGTTGGGCCGCGTGAACTTTTGAAACCCGGCGGGGACCTTCGGCGTATCACGGGCCGAACCCACTTACGCCAACGGCACCGTGAAGCACCTCGCATTTTCTGCAACACTGTTCCTGAGCCTGTTCGGCAGCGCGATAGGCGCCTTCGCACAGGCCCAGCCGGCCGAGCGTCAGTACTTGAGCGAAGTGCTCGCGCTCACCACCAAGAAGAACGCCAGCTACTACCGTACCGCCAACGGCAAGGAGGGCGAACTGTACATGGGCAAGACCTTTGCCATGGACGGCCGCCTGAAAGCCGAAGGCACGTATGCCGATGCCGCACTGACCATTGAGCATGGCCGTTTCACGTTCTACCATCCCAATGGGAAGGTGGAGAGCCAGGGCGATTATGTCATGGGCATGAAAGCCGGTGTTTGGCAGCGGTTCGATCAGTGGGGGCGCCCGCTGGCCGAGAAGGTCTACGATCCCGAGGCGTTGGCCAACATCGTATACACCCGTGCCCAGACCATGCCCGAGTTCCCCGGTGGGGAAAAAGCTCTGGTGCGTGTGATCCATGATAAAGTGAAGGCGCCAGAGGGTCGTCCGTTCAAAGGCCAAGTGACCGCCAGCTTCATTGTGGAGAAGAGCGGCGAGCTCACCGAAGTGAAGGTGGTGGACGGTGCGGATGAACAGCTCGGTCGCGAGGTGGTGCAGGCCATCAAGGCCACCTCACCATGGACACCCGGCGAAGAGCGCGGTGTACCCGTGCGCGTGCAAGTGCGCCTGCCGGTCCAGTTCTAGAACCCAATTACATACACCATAAGCCCGAAGGCCCTTGAGCGATCAAGGGCCTTCGGTGTTGTAACGGGAGTTGGGGTGCTCAGGCGTCCTTGCCGTGGCACTGCTTGTACTTCTTGCCGCTGCCGCAGGGGCAGGGGTCGTTGCGGCCGGGGGCTTTTTCCACGCGCACGGGAGCCACGGGCTGGCGTGGTCCTTGGGGCGGGGGCATGGGGCCACGGCCAGGTGCCGGTTGTCCGGCGGTTGGGCGCGGTGCAGGTGCTGAGCTGCGTCCGCCACTGAACTGAGGCACTTCGGTGCGGCTGGTCTCCAGGCGCTGTTGCGGGGCGCGTGGTGCCTGGGCCTGCTGTACCTGCGGTTCGGCGGTGGGCAGGCCTGCCTTGGCCAGGAAGCCCACCACTTCGCCGTTGATCCGCTCGATCATGGCCTTGAAGAGGTTGAAGCTCTCCAGCTTGTAGATCAGCAGCGGGTCCTTCTGTTCAATGGCGGCGTTCTGCACGCTGCGGCGCAGTTCGTCCATCTCGCGCAAGTGCTCCTTCCACTCGTTGTCGATGATGGCGAGCGTGATGTACTTCTCGATGCTCGCGCTCAGTTCGTGGCCCTGGCTCTTGTAGCACTTCTGCAGGTTGGCCACTACTTGCATGGTCTTCAGGCCATCGGTAATGGGCACCACGATGTTCTCGTACTGCTGGCCCTGGTTGAGGAACACATCGGTGATCACCGGCATGGCTTGTGCCGCCAGCTTGCCGCCATGGCGTTCGTAAGCGCCAAGGGCCGCTTCGTACAGGCGCTCGGTAAGCTCTTCGGCCTTCAGTTTCTTGAAGCCTTCAGCATCCACCGGGCTCTCGGTGCTCAGCTTGCGGAACACGTCCAGCTGGAAGCCATCGAAGTCGCCAGCCTCGTGGTATTCGGCCACAATGCCCGCGCTCACTTCGTAGAACATGTTCAGGATGTCCAGCTTCAGGCGTTCGCCGAAGAGCGCGTGGTGGCGACGCTTGTAGATCACCGTGCGCTGGCTGTTCATCACATCATCATACTCCAGCAGGCGTTTGCGGATGCCGAAGTTGTTCTCCTCCACTTTCTTTTGGGCGCGCTCGATGCTGCGCGTCACCATGCTGTGCTGGATCACCTCGCCCTCTTTCAGGCCCATGGTGTCCATGATCTTGGAGATGCGCTCGCTGTTGAACAGGCGCATCAGATCGTCCTCCAGGCTTACGTAGAACTGGCTGCTTCCGGGGTCTCCCTGGCGACCGGCGCGGCCACGTAGCTGGCGGTCCACACGGCGGCTTTCGTGCTTCTCAGTGCCGATGATGGCCAGACCACCGGCCTCTTTCACACCGGGGCCCAGCTTGATGTCCGTACCACGGCCGGCCATGTTGGTGGCAATGGTCACCGTGCCCGGCAGACCCGCCTGCGCCACGATCTCCGCCTCACGCTGGTGCTGCTTTGCGTTCAACACGTTGTGGGGGATGTTGCGCATCTTGAGCATCTTGCTCATCAGCTCGCTCACCTCCACACTGGTGGTGCCCACGAGCACGGGTCGGCCCGCCTCGCGCAGCGCCGAGATCTCGTCGATCACCGCGTTGTATTTCTCGCGCTTGGTCTTGAAGACCATGTCCTCAGCATCTTTCCGCACCACCGGACGGTTGGTGGGGATCACCATCACGTCCAGCTTGTAGATGTCCCACAGTTCCTGCGCTTCGGTCTCGGCCGTACCGGTCATGCCGGCCAGCTTGTGGTACATGCGGAAGTAGTTCTGCAGGGTGATGGTGGCGTAGGTCTGCGTGGAGGCCTCCACCTTCACGCGCTCTTTGCTCTCAATGGCCTGGTGCAGTCCATCGCTGTAGCGGCGGCCTTCGAGGATGCGGCCCGTCTGCTCGTCCACGATCTTCACCTTGGCGTCCATCACCACGTACTCCACGTCCTTCTCGTACAGTGCGTAGGCGCGGATCAGTTGGTTCACCGTGTGGATGCGCTCGCTCTTGATGCCGAACTCGCGCAGCAGCTCGTCCTTGCGGCGTGCCTTTTCCTCGGTGCTGGCGCCGCTCTTCTCGATCTCGGCGATGGTGCCGCCCACGTCGGGCATGATGAAGAACGTGGGGTCGTTCACATCGCCGCTGATCAGGTCAACGCCTTTCTCGGTGAGCTCGATGCCGTGCTGTTTCTCGTCGATGGTGAAGTAGAGCTCGGCGTCCACCTTGGGCATCTCCTTGCCTTGGTCGGCCAGGTAGTAGTTCTCGGTCTTCTGCAGGTGGGCGCGCACGCCCGTCTCGCTCAGGAACTTGATGATGGCGCTGTTCTTGGGCAGGCCACGGTGGGCGCGGAGCAGGGCCATGCCGCCCTTCTCCAGTTGCTCCTTGGTGGCTGTGCCGTCGTTCAGGCCTTTCAGGTTCTCCTTGGCCTCGGCCAGCAGTTTGGTCACCAGTTGCTTCTGCGCGGCATACAGGCGTTCCACACGCGGCTTGTACTCATCGAACTGGTGGATCTCGCCCTTGGGCGTGGGGCCGCTGATGATGAGCGGTGTGCGTGCATCGTCAACCAGCACGCTGTCCACTTCGTCCACAATGGCGAAGTGGTGTTTGCGCTGCACCAGTGCGGTGGGCGCATGTGCCATGTTGTCCCGCAGGTAGTCGAAGCCGAACTCGTTGTTGGTGCCGTATGTGATGTCGGCCATGTAGGCGTTGCGGCGCTCGGGGCTGTTGGGCTGGTGCTTGTCGATGCAGTCCACGCGCAGGCCATGGAACTCGTGCAGCGGTCCCATCCATTCGGCATCGCGCTTGGCCAGGTAGTCGTTCACGGTCACCACGTGCACACCGCGTCCGGGCAGTGCGTTCAGGAACACGGGCAGGGTGCTCACCAAGGTCTTGCCCTCACCGGTGCTCATCTCGGCGATCTTGCCCTTGTGCAGGGCCGCACCACCGATCAGCTGCACATCGTAGTGCACCATGTCCCAGGTAACGGGCACACCGGCGGCCATCCAGGTGTTCTTCCACACGGCCTGGTCACCTTCAATGCGTACGGCATCGGGGCGTTTGATCGCCAGTTCCTTGTCCAGCTCCGTGGCGGTAACCCGCAGTTCGCTGTTCTCCTTGAAGCGGCGTGCGGTCTCCTTCACCACGGCAAAAGCCTCGGGCAGGATCTCCAGCAGCACTTCCTCGATCAGCTTCAGGCTTTGCTCCTGCAGCTTGTCCACTTCCTCGTAACGGCGCTCGCGCTCGTGGATATCCATCTGCGGATCGGACTCGATCTCGGCGCGCAAGGCTTCCGCCTTTTCGTCATTGGCCTTGGTGCGGGCTGCAATGCGGGCCTTCAGGTCCTGGGTGCGCTGGCGCAGTTCGTTGTTGCTCAGGGAGGCCAGCTTGGCGAACTCGACCTTGGTCTGTTCCACCAGCGGGGTCACTTCTTTCAGGTCGCGCTGGGCCTTGTCGCCGAAAACTTTCTTGAGGGCCTTGGTCAGGGAGCCGATCATGGTCGGGGAGGTGTGGAATGGGCGGCGGCTGTTGTGGCCGTGCCGGTTTTTGGAAGGATGGCAAAGGTAGCGGCTGCGATTTAGCACAGACCGGGCCGCTCCGGTGCGCCTGCCATTGCGACAGGTGCCGGTCTTTACGACAAAGCCCCCTGGTGCGCAGGGGGCTTCGTTGCAGTTCGGGTCGGTTCAGTATTCGTCCTCGTTGAAGAAGAAGTCCTCCTTCGATGGATAGTCCGGCCAGATGTCCTCGATGGTCTCGAAGACCTCCTCGTCGTCCTCAATGCCTTGCAGGTTCTCCACCACTTCGAGGGGAGCGCCGGTGCGCATGGCGAAATCGATAAGCTCATCCTTGGTGGCGGGCCAGGGGGCGTCCTCCAGGTACGAGGCGAGTTCCAATGTCCAGTACATGCTATATGGCCGTGTTAGGGTCCGTGAAATCGGCGGCAAATATAGCCGGATCGCCATGCGGCGAACGCAGATTTATCAACCGTTGGGATTGCCGGTGGCGGCGGGCCCTGTTCCGGGCTCAAGCCCTTGGCCGCCAAGGGATATCGGCCACGCCGTTCACCTTGGCCAAGTGGCGGGCCATTACGAAGAGCAGGTCCGAGAGCCGGTTGAGGTAGCGTACCACCGTTTCGGGAATGGCCTCATGGGCGGCCAGTTGCACCACCCGGCGCTCGGCCCTGCGGCACACGGTGCGGCAGATGTGGGCCTGCGATACTGCGGGATGGCCGCCGGGCAGGATGAAGTTGCGCATGGGCTCCAACTCGGTGTCCATGGCGTCCATGTCCTTTTCCAGCTGGGCGATGTCCTCTTCGCCCACCGCCGGTACCTTGAAGCGTTCGGCCTCTTCCTCGGAGCCTGCTGCCAGGCGCGATCCGATGGAAAAGAGCGTCTGCTGGATGACCATGATGCGCTCGCCGTGGTGTACGCGGCTCAGGTCGCGCAGCATGCCGAGGTGGCTGTTGAGCTCGTCAACGGTGCCGTAGGCCTCAATGCGCAGGTGGTCCTTGGGTACCCGGGTGCCGCCCAGCAGGCTGGTCTGCCCGCCATCGCCGGTGCGCGTGTAGATCTTCATGGTGTGGGTTGGGCCACGAAGTAAGGAAGGAACCGCGTTCGGTGCCTCGTTCAGTAGCGCAGAACGAAGTGCTGGGGCACTTGTTCGCGACGGAGGAACACCAGCCCCATGTTGTAGAGGTCGATGGTGACGGTGACGCGCTCATGCGCCTTGATCGCCTCCCAGGCCTCTTCCATGCCACGGCTCCAATGGATGTCGTCGAACACGAACACCGTATCGTTGTGGGCCTTGGCGAGGCATTGCTCGAAATACTCCAGGGTGGGTTCCTTGGCGTGGTGGCCATCAATAAAGGCCAGGTCGATCCGTTCCATGCGGCCCAGCACTTCGGGCAGGCGTGTTCGGAAACTGCCCAACACCGGCAGGATGTTCCGCTGTTTCAGTTGCTCGAAGTGGTGCTGCGCGATGCGGCAGGTCTGTGGGCAGCCTTCAATGGTGGTCACCTGTCCTTCTTCCGCGCCTTTGGCCAGGTAAAGCGTGCTGATGCCGAAGGAGGTGCCAAGCTCAAGCACATGCTCCGTTCGGAAGTAGCGGGCCAGGCGGAACAGCAGCTGAGCCTGCCGTGGCGGTTTCATGGCCGAACGGGCGATGTCCGCAACACGACGTACCGGCAGGTCGAATACGCGCGAACCGGCGCCGAGGTCGTTCACTCGGATGGTCTGCTCGCTGTGCAGCAGGTCTTCGCGCAGCTTCTCCATGGGCGCGAACTCCGGCAGCTCGTTGCTGGGGCGGAGCACTTGCGAAATGAGGTCGTAAACGAACGGGCTGTGCACACCGTGCCGCGTGCGTGCCTTAACCAAGTGGCCCAGGTAACTGCCCAGTTGTCTGATCTGATCGCTCATTGCTCGCTGTGGTGCATGGCAAAAGTAGCCCGCAGCATTCGCCATGCATCGGCGTGTTCCGCCAATGTGCATCAACAGGCTGATGTTCGTCAGGTCCGCTCTTGTTACCGACTTTGACTTTTGTCACGTGAAGAGAGTGACCATACCCCTGCTGACGTGCTACCACTGCGGCGATACCTGCCGCGATGAGCACCTTAGGTTCGATGAAAAGGACTTCTGTTGCCAGGGTTGCCGGGCCGTTTACGGTCTGTTGCAGGAGAGCGGACTTTGCGACTATTACGAACTGGCCGAGAAGCCGGGCGTAAAGGAGGAGCGCGATACCTCGGAACTACGCCCCGAGCTGTTCGAGATCGCCGAGGTGCGCGACAAGCTGGTGGAGTACAGTGAGGATGGTATCACAAGAGTGACTCTTTCGGTGCCACAGATGCACTGCAGCAGCTGCATCTGGTTGCTGGAAAACCTGCAACGTGTCGAGCCGGCCATCATCCGTTCTCGGGTGCGTTTTTCAGAGAAGGAGCTCAGCATCACCTTCCGTGAGGACCGGTTGAGCCTCCGCGCTCTGGTGGAGCTGCTGCGCCGCATCGGTTACCCACCGCTGCTGAACACCGATCGCGACAAGAAGGCCCGCCGTGGACCAGGTGTGCCGCGCATCCTGTATGTGAAGCTGGGCATCGCCGCCTTTGCATTCGGCAACATCATGCTTTTCAGCTTTCCCGAGTACTTGGGTGCCGATGACAGTGATCATCTTTTGCTGAAGGGATTCCAGTACCTGAGCCTGGTGTTCTCGTTGCCGGTCCTCCTGTTCTCCAGTACCGATTTCTTCACGTCGGCATGGGCCGGCATTCGCACGCGCCAGGTCAACATCGATCAGCCCATAGCGTTGGGCATCGTGGCCCTGTTCGCCCGCAGTGCAGCGGACGTGATCCTCGATATCGGCCCGGGTTATTTCGATTCGCTTGCCGGTCTGGTGTTCTTCCTGTTGGTGGGGCGTTGGTATCAGGCATACACCTATCAGGCGCTCAGCTTCGATCGCGACCTCAGCGATTTCCTTCCACTGGTGGTGATCCGGAAGAAGGGCGAAGTGGAGGAGGCCGTGGGTGTGGGTGATCTGGCAGAGGGCGATCGCATTGTTGTGCGCGACCAGGAGCTGGTGCCGGTGGACAGCGTGCTTCGCGAGGGCATTGGCAACATCGACAACAGCTTCATCACCGGTGAGCCTTTGCCGGTGCGCCGTGCGGTGGGTGATACGGTGCGTGCCGGTGGTCGCCAGCGCGGCGCCGCCATTGAGCTGGAGGTATTGCGCCCCTTCCAACAAAGCCACTTGAAGCGTTTGTGGGAAGAGCATGCAGGTACTTCCGCACAACGCAGGCCAGCCATGCCGCGCATGATCGATGCGGTGGCGCAGCGCTTCACCATCGCGGTGCTGCTGATCTCGGCCGCGGCGGGTATCTACTGGGCGGGCAAGGATGCGGCCATGGTGTGGCCGGTGGTCACTGCTGTGCTGATCGTGGCCTGCCCGTGCGCATTGGCCTTGAGCATGCCTTTCGCCTATGGCCACACCATGCGCCTGCTGGGCAAGCATGGTGTTTTCCTGCGCGATGCCGAGGTGGTGGAACGCATGGCACGCGTGGACGCCGTAGTGTATGACAAGACAGGCACCCTCACAGCACGAGAGGCCTATGAGATGCGCTTCGTCGGCGTGCCCTTGACACCCGATGAGGAACAGCGCGTGCGCTCACTGGCCCGCAACAGCGCACATCCATTGAGCGCGGTGCTGTATAACGGCATCAAGGCCGAGGTGAGCGATGCGATAGAGGTGGAGGAGGTCGCCGGTATGGGCGTCTCGGGCGTGGTGCGCGGGCTTGCACTGCGCATTGGATCCGCAACGTATACACAAGGCGAGCGCGTTGAACTGGTGCCGGGCGAGGCACAGGTGCACGTGGCCATCGGTGGTATGCACCGGGGCTATTTCGTGGTGCGCAAACGGGCCCGCTCGGGAATGTCATCCGCAATTGCGGGCATGAAGGGCATGGCCTCCACGCACCTGCTCACCGGCGACTCGAACGTGGATGCCGAAGTGGCCGCAGCGTTCGGTGAGGCCACCATGCGGGTGGGTTGCACGCCGCCCGACAAGTCGGCCTATGTGGCCGACTTGCAGAAGGAGGGGCACCGTGTGATGATGGTGGGCGATGGCCTCAATGATGCGGGTGCCCTGGCACAGAGCGATGTGGGCATGACCGTGAGCGAATCGAGCGCGGCATTGACGCCCGCCAGCGATGCCATTCTGGATGCACGCAGCTTGGGACATCTGCCCAAGGCACTTTGGCTTACGCGCAAGGCACGCACCATCGTGAAGATGAGCCTGGGCCTATCGCTCATGTACAACGTTACCGGCGTGTCCTTCGCCGTTGCCGGCAAGCTCACTCCGCTGATCGCGGCGATACTAATGCCGTTGAGCTCGGTGACCGTGGTAGGGTTCGTTACGCTGGCCACCACTTGGGCCGCTCTCCGCGCATGGCGAAGTGATCGGAACATGACGAAAGTCAGCTGAACGACTGAGCAAGGTCATGGATCGGTCATGGCACACCCGCCACATTTGGCCCTCGAAAGTATCGTCACATGAATGTCATCTTCCTCCTGATCACCGCCAGTACCGTGGTCGCCGTGCTCTTTCTCGCGGCCTTCACGTGGGCGGTGCGCAGCGGACAGTTCGACGATGATCGCTCGCCCTCAGTGCGTATCCTGGGCGATGCCCGTCCGGTGAAGCCGATCGAATCTTCCAGCAACTCGACCACGAACCCCAACGCTTGACGCGATGATCGAACGTTTCCAGTACGACAACAAGATCGTGAAGGCCTTTATCATGGCCACGATCATTTTTGGCATCGTAGGGATGCTTGTTGGCCTTACGGCTGCTTTCCAAATGGTGATACCCAGTTGGAACATTGCCGAGTGGCTGACCTTCGGCCGCTTGCGCCCACTGCATACCAATGCCGTGATCTTCGCTTTCGTGGGCAACGGCATGTTCGCAGGCATCTACTACAGCCTGCAGCGCCTGTTGAAGGCCCGCATGTTCAGCGATGGGCTGAGCTGGCTCCATTTCTGGGGCTGGCAATTGATCATCGCGGCCGCGGCCATTTCGCTGCCACTTGGTTTCACCACCGGTAAGGAGTATGCCGAGTTGGAGTGGCCCATTGATATCGCCATCACGCTGATCTGGGTGGTGTTCGGTATTAATATGTTCGGCACCATCCTGAAGCGCCGCGAGCGTCACCTGTACGTGGCCATCTGGTTCTACATCGCCACATGGGTCACCGTGGCCATGCTGCACATCGTGAACAGCTTCGAGATGCCTGTAACGCTCTTCAAGAGCTACAGCTGGTACGCTGGGGTGCAGGATGCACTGGTGCAGTGGTGGTATGGTCACAACGCGGTGGCCTTCTTCCTCACCACTCCCTACCTGGGCCTCATGTACTACTTCATGCCGAAGGCCGCCAACCGACCGGTGTACAGCTACAAGCTCTCCATCATCCATTTCTGGGCACTGATCTTCATCTACATCTGGGCCGGCCCGCACCACCTGCTGTACAGCTCGCTGCCTGATTGGGCGCAGAGCCTCGGTACGGTGTTCAGCATCATGCTCATCGCACCCAGCTGGGGTGGTATGCTCAACGGTCTGCTCACCCTGCGTGGTGCATGGGACCGTGTACGTGATGAGCCCGTGCTGAAGTTCATGGTGGTGGCCATCACGGCGTACGGCATGTCCACGCTCGAAGGCCCCCTGCTGAGCACCAAGTTCTTGAACAGCATCAGCCACTTCACCGACTGGACCATTGCCCACGTGCACGTTGGCGGCCTCGGCTGGAACGGCTTCCTCACCTTCGGTATGATCTACTGGTTGGTTCCACGCATGTGGGGCACCAAGCTCTACAGCAAGGGTATGGCCAATGCACACTTCTGGATCGGAACGCTGGGCATCGTGTTCTACGCCATTCCGCTCTACTTCGCCGGCTTTACGCAGAGCCTGATGTGGAAGCAGTTCACGCCAGATGGTTACCTGGTGTACAAGAACTTCCTGGACACTGTACTGCAGATCAAGTATGCCTACTGGATGCGCGGCTTGGGCGGTTCGCTCTACCTCATCGGTGCACTGCTCATGGTGGTGAACGTTTGGAAGACCATCGCCAGCGGCAAGCTCATCGCCAACGAGGATGCTGAAGCTCCCGCACTGGAGAAGAACTATAAGGGCGAAAGCGGTGGTTACTGGCACCGCGCCATCGAGCGTCGTCCCATCATGATGTTGGTGGTTAGCCTGGTGCTCGTTGCCATCGGCGGTCTCATCGAACTGGTGCCCACCTTCCTGATCAAGAGCAACGTGCCCACGATCACCGAGGTGAAGCCCTACACGCCGCTCGAACTGTACGGTCGGGATATCTACATCAAGGAAGGGTGCTACACCTGCCACTCCCAGATGATACGTCCGTTCCGCAGCGAGACCGAACGTTATGGTGAATACAGCAAGGCCGGCGAGTTCATCTATGATCACCCCTTCCAATGGGGTAGCAAGCGCACCGGTCCGGATCTGCACCGTGTGGGTGGCAAGTACCCTGATAGCTGGCACTACTACCACATGTACGACCCCACCAGCATGAGCGCAGGTTCGTTGATGCCGCCCTACCCGCACATGTACGAGAACGAGATAGATAAGGTCACCATTCCGGCCAAGATCCGCGCCATGCAGAAGCTGGGTGTGCCCTATGCCGAGGGCTTCGATGAGCTTGCCGTTGCCGACCTGGAGGCGCAGGCCGCCAAAGTGGCCGCCAACCTGAAGAAGGACGGTATCGAGGCGGACGCGAACAAGGACATCATCGCCCTGATCGCCTACCTGCAGCGCATGGGTACCGACATCAAGCAGAAGCCCGCCACGCAGGTCGTGCAAGCCCAATAACCCACTGCCATGCTGAAGTTCATCAAGCACCACATGACGTCGATCTCCGATATCGAGATCTATCCGGTCGCGGCCTTCGTGCTGTTCGTGGGCATCTTCATCGTGGCCTCTTGGTATATACTGACCACCGACCGCAGCCGCATTTCCCACATGGAACAGCTGCCTCTTTCCGAGAACGAACAAGCCTGAACGCACATCCGAACCACCATGCGTCTACGGAACATCCTCCCCTTTGCCCTTCTCCTTGTCGGTGGCCTGGCCGCCGCACCGGTCCTTGCTCAGGACGCGGCCCCTGCTGCGGCTTCTGCGGCCAGCCTGTTGGAGAACCCGACCATGGAGACCAACTACATCCTGCTGGCCATGGCCGTGCTCCAAGTGGTCATCATCCTCACCCTCTCAGGGATCATGAAGACCTTGGGCGGAACAGGTACGGTATGGGCTGATTACCTGAAAGGCCGCCGTGCAGCCATGGTACTGCTGGTCATATTCGCCGCATCCTCGTTGGACGCACAGGCCGCCATTCCCGGTCTGGCCATGGTGACCACGCAGACGCTGATGTACTGGCTCATCAGCACCAACATCATTTTCTTCGTCATCATTGTAGCCCAGCTATCGGTGGTGCGCGGCATGGTGCGCGCGCTCAGTGGTCCTGAGGAGGAAGCCGCTCGCAAGGCCAAGGAGGGTGACTCCTTCGCGGATGCGATCCTCAACAAGCTCACCCGTACGGTGAAGGTGGAGAAGGAACAGGACATCCTGATGCACCACGAGTACGATGGCATCCGCGAACTGGACAACGTGCTTCCTCCGTGGTGGCTGTGGTTGTTCTACGGCACCATCATTTGGAGCGTAGTGTACATCTTCAATGTGCATGTATCGGGCACGTGGTTGCACCAGGCCGATGAGTACGAGCAGGAAATGGCGCAGGCCAAGGCCGATGTTGCTGCTTACCTCGCCAAGTCAGCTGCCGCAGTGGACGAAAAGACCGTTGTGGCCCTCACGGATGCCTCCGCCCTCGCTGCCGGTAAGAACACCTTCGTGACGTATTGCAAGGCCTGCCATGGCGAGAACGGCGAAGGCAATGCGGTAGGACCCAACCTCACGGATACCTACTGGCTCCATGGCGGAAGCATCAACCATGTCTTCACCACCATCAAGTACGGGGTGGTGGAAAAGGGCATGCAGAGCTGGCAGAAGGACCTGAAGCCGATGGAGATCCAACAAGTGGCCAGCTACATCCTATCGCTGCAAGGCAGCAATCCCGCCAACGCGAAGGCCCCACAGGGCGAGCTTTGGGCTCCCGAAGGTTCTGCCTCACCTGCTGACAGCGCGTCCGCATCTGCAACGGATTCGACGGCCGTTGCAGTAGTCAAGTGAACATGGACACAGAGCGACCGAACGGTCAACAACGCGACGAGAGTTTCAGGGATTCCATCGCAACGGTGGACAAACGCGGTAAGCGCGTTTGGGTCTATCCCAAGAAACCTTCTGGTAAATGGTTCAACAAACGGGCACTGGTGGGTTACGGCCTGCTGGTGTTCCTGTTCCTGGGACCCTTCCTGCGCATTGGTGGTGATCCCTTGTTGCAGATCGATCTGCTGGGCAGGCGCTTCGTGATCTTCGGTCAGACCTTCTGGCCCCAGGATATCCACTTGTTCGTTCTGGCGTTCATCGCGGGCGTCATTTTCATCGCGCTGTTCACGGTCGTCTTCGGTCGCCTGTTCTGTGGTTGGGTCTGTCCTCAGACCGTGTTCATGGAGCTCGTTTACCGCCGTATCGAGTATTGGATCGAAGGCGATTGGAAGCAGCAGCAAGCGCTGAACAAAGGTCCTTGGAATGCCGATAAGCTGATCCGTAAAACGGTGAAGCACATCCTGTTCTTCGGGATCGCGTTCCTTATTGGCAACACCTTCCTGGCCTACATCGTGGGCAGCGATGCGCTGATCGAGATCATCACCTCGCCGCCATCAGAGCACTTCGGGGGCTTTGTGGCCATGATGGTGTTCTCCTTCCTGTTCTATGGCGTCTTCGCGTTCCTGCGTGAACAGGTCTGCACCACCATGTGTCCCTATGGCCGCTTGCAGGGCGTGCTGCTCGATCGCCAGAGCCTGGTCGTGGCTTACGACCACGTCCGCGGTGAGGGCCGTGCCAAGTTCCGCAAGGGCGAGGACCGTGCGGCCTTGGGCAAGGGTGATTGTATTGATTGCAAGGCCTGTGTGCATGTATGTCCCACCGGTATTGATATCCGGAACGGCACTCAGCTCGAATGCGTGAACTGCACGGCATGCATTGATGCATGCAACCACATGATGGAGAGCGTGGACCTGCCCAATGGACTGATCCGCTTTGCCAGTGAGACACAGATCAGTGAGAAACAGCCATGGCGCTACACAACGCGCATGAAGGCGTACACGGCCGTGCTGTCGGTGCTGGTAGGTATCATCATCACGTTGATCGTACTGCGTAGCGATGTGGAGGCGACCGTACTGCGCACACCGGGCATGTTGTTCCAACAAACAGAGGACGGCCTTATCAGCAACCTGTACAACTACAAGGTGGTGAACAAGACCTCGCGTGATCTGCCGCTGGAGTTCCGTCTTGAAGGAGTGAAAGGTGAGATCAAGCTTGTGGGTAAGGAAGTGTTTCTGGAGAAGGCCGCATTGGGCCAAGGGGCCATGTTCATTCTGCTCGACCCCTCGGAAGTGAAGGGAACGAAGACCAAGCTCACCATTGGTGTCTACTCCGGCGACCGTCTCATCGAAGAGGTCAACACTACCTTCGTGGGACCGATACGTAGTGCAAAATGAAGTTCTCCTGGGGTAAGGCCATCTTTCTGGTCATGACGGCCTTTGTGCTGCTCATGGCCTCGTTCATGTACCGCGCAGCGTTCAATCAGGAGGAGCTCGTAGCGGACAACTATTACGAGCAGGAGATCAAGTACCAGCAACAGATCGACAAGCTGAACCGCACCGGTGAGCTCGCAGAGGCAGTGCGCATGGAAGTGGTCGGCAACCAGCTTGTGATCTCCTTCCCTGCGGAAGTGCACGGAAAGTCCGTTAGCGGGGAGCTTTACCTACAACGGCCTTCCGATTCACGCGCCGATGCTCGTATCGCCGTGGCCATTGATTCCCTCGGCCGCATGCATGTTCCCATCGAGGACCGCATGAAGGGTGCGTACAACGCCGTGTTGGAGTGGCGCGCCGACAGCGTGGATTACCTGAGCAAGGACCGCATCCACATTCCATGACCGTTGCGGCTGGTACGGCCTTCGTACTGGGTCTGCTCAGCAGTGCCCATTGCATCGGTATGTGCGGACCCTTGGCACTGGCGATACCATCACCTCGTAATTCCTTCCTGCAACGCTTGACCAGTGCATTGCTGCTCAATGGCGGGCGGGTGATCACCTACGCGCTCTTGGGCGCTGCATCCGGGCTTTTCGGACGCGGGCTTCAGTTGGCCGGTTTTCAGCAGGTGGTGTCCATTGGACTTGGAGTGGCCATCCTCATCGGGTTGATCGCTCCGCGTTTGTTGTCACGACTGCGGTTGTCGCAGGGACCTGCGCTGCTGGTCATGCGTGCACAAGGGCTCATGGCCCGGCAACTGAAGCGTACCTCGCCCGAAGGCCTCTTCCTCACGGGTGTGTTGAACGGATTGCTGCCCTGCGGCATGGTCTATCTGGGCCTCGCAGGGGCGCTGGCCCAGGATGGATGGGGCGCGGGCGCCCTGTTCATGGTGTTCTTCGGCCTGGGGACATGGCCGGCCCTTGTCGGGCTGAAGGTGAGCAGCAGCTATATCTCGCCATCGGTGCGCACCACCATTCGTCGCATTGCTCCCGTAGCGTACGTGTTAATGGCAGTGCTCTTCATCCTGCGCGGGCTCGATCTGGGCATACCTTACATCAGCCCAGACCTTCCTGAGCCGAATTCGCCCGCAGCGAACTGCCCGGCACCGGGCATGCCCTGATCAGGAGCGCTGCTGCGCGAGGGCCTTGCGCGCCTCCCGATAATACTTGAAGGGGACCACCAACATGCCGAAGCATTCGCCGTCCTCTTTACCGAGGTGTTTGTGGTGCACCTTGTGCGCTTTGCGGATCGCGAGGAAATAGGGGTTGTTGGTGCGCCGCAACCATTTGATGCGTTGATGGATGAACACCTCGTGTACGAAGAAGTACAACAGGCCATAGATGAGAATACCCAGGCCGATCCAGAGGTAGGGCGTGTGAAGACCTTTCAAGCTCCCCACGATGAACAGGATCATGGAAGGAATGGCGAAGATCAGGAAGAAGGCATCGTTGCGTTCAAGGAAGCCATAGTGGTCCTTCTTATGATGGTCGGCGTGCAGGTTCCAGAGGAAACCGTGCATCACATACTTGTGTGTGGCCCAAGCCACGAATTCCATCACGATGGCAGTGCCCAGCACGATGCCGATGATCGCCCAAATGCTCATGATTCTCGAACAGGCGCCCGGCCTACTTGGTTCGCTTGTTTTCCTTGAAGTACCGTTCAAGGGTCGCGAAGCGGAAATCGAAGATGGCCTTCAAGCGCTGCCTTACAAAAATAGTGTGTGCCAGTTCGCCCAAGGGCCCAAGGGGTAGTTCATATTCCACCCGGTCCTTCATGAGCACTCCGCCCTCTACGGCCTCGAACGTGTGTACATGCCACCAGCGCTTGTAAGGGCCCTCCACCTGGGTGTCCACGAAGCGATATGGTCCTTCGGCCTCGGCGATGAGCGTGACCCATTTAAGCGGAATGCCGAGCAACGGGCTCACCGTGTACGTGATCCGCTGCCCGGCATAGGTGGGATTGTCATCGAACGGCTCGCGGATCACAAAGCCCATATCGGGCGGTGTGATCTTGGCCAAGTTGCGTGGGCTGCTGAAGAAAGCCCAGGCTTCATCAAGAGAGATGGGCAGTAGCTGGCTGCGTTCGAGGACGTGTTGTGACATGTGTGGTTATCCGATGACCTCCAGCTTGGGATAGCGCTGGCGCCAGAATTCCAAGGCCTTTTGGCTGGCTACAGTGATGATGGTGCGTGCATCCAACCGGACCTTGATGGCCTTGATACCTTCCTTGACGGGTTGGCTGAGGACGAGGACTTTCTTTTTGCGTGGCATGGCTATGTGAAGAGTTTGGTTTGTCGTTGATCCTTGGCCAGCCCGCCCTCCAGACCTTTCTTGTAGGTGTCGAGGGCTCGTTGGCGTGCCATTTCATGAACGACCATGGGCTGCACATAGTTTGCCGAACCGTATTCCGGCACCCACTTCTTCACATATCTTAACTGAGGATCGAATTTTTCCAGTTGGAGGCGGGGGTTGAATACCCGGAAATACGGGGCCGCATCACAGCCCGAGCCAGAGGCCCACTGCCACCCGCCATTGTTGCTGCTCAGCTCGAAGTCCAGCAGTTTGGCAGCGAACCAGGCCTCTCCCAACCGCCAATCCAGCAGCAGGTGCTTGGTGAGGAAACTGGCAACCACCATGCGCACCCGATTGTGCATCAGGCCCGTTGCGGCCAGTTCGCGCATGCCGGCATCCACCAAGGGGTAACCCGTGCGTCCGCTGCACCAGGCCTTGAACGCAGCCTCGTCATGCCGCCATTCAATGTTGTCGTAGTTGGGCTTGAAGGACTTCTCGGGGTGGGGGAAGTGCCACAGGATCTGCATGAAGAACTCACGCCAAATGAGCTCGTTGAGATATTTCGGGCTCGACCTCAGGCTGCGACGCACCAGCTCGCGCACGCTCACCGTGCCGAAGCGCAGGTGGGTGCTCATACGGCTGGTGCCAACGATGCTGGGGATGTCACGCGTTTCCGCATAGTTCCGCAGGATCTCCTCGCTCAAGGTGTTGGGCGGTGCCTGCAGGTCGGTTGATTGGAAGCCGATGTCCTCCAGGCTCGGTAGCGGCAGGGGAGCGCTTTTCCACAGGCGGTGCAGGTGGCCTTCGCTGGGGAAGGGTGCCGCCATTTCACGCGTGAAGTGCGCGCGCCACTTCTTCATGTACGGCGTGTACACGGTGTACGGTCCGCCGTTGTCTTTCACCACTTCGCCACGTTCGAAGATGCTGATGTCCTTGAAGCTGTGTAAGGGGATGCCACGTGTTGCAAGCAGTTCCCCAATGGCTTTGTCACGTGCAAAGGCATAGGGCTCGTGGTCGTGGTTGGTGGTCACGGCCGTTACCTCGAACCGTTCCAGCAGGCGCTTCCAGACCCCGATGGGTTTGCCATGCTCTACCAGCAGGCTGCTGCCATGCTTCACCAGCCTGGCCTGCATGCCCTGCAATGCGCGGTGGATGAAGTCCACGCGGCGGTCGTGCTTGTCCTCCAGCTTGCTGAGGATGTCCGAATCGAAGATGAATAACGGCAGCACATCGCCATGCTCGCTCAGGGCACGGAAGAAACCATGGTTATCCTCCAGCCGCAGGTCACGCCGGAACCAGTGTATGCTGATGCGGGGCTTCACCTCCACTTCAGCGTTTGTGGTAGATCAGGAATTCATTCCGCACCTCGGCATCCTCGAATCGACCGCTGAAGTGCGTGGTAACAGTACTGCTGCATTCGTCCTTCACGCCGCGCAGTTTCACACACATATGCTCGGCATCGACCAGCACGGCCACGTCGTCGGTGCGCAGCACGCGCTTCAGCTCGGCTGCGATCTGCTCGGTGAGGCGCTCCTGCACTTGGGGCCGTGCGGCGAAGTGTTTCACGATGCGGTCCAGCTTGCTCAGGCCGATGACCTGCCCGCTGCTGAAGTAGGCCACGGTTGCTTTTCCGATGATGGGCACGAAGTGGTGTTCGCAGAAGCTGTGTACGGTGATGTCGCGCTCCACCAGCATGCCCTTGTAGCCGAATTTGTTGGCAAAGAGCGTGGGCTCGGGGCGAGTCTCGGGATCCAGTCCGCTGAACACTTCGTTCACGAACATCTTGGCCACGCGCTTGGGTGTGCCCTGCAGACTGTCGTCCGTAAGGTCGAGGCCCAGTGTTTCCATGATGCCACGGAAGTGCTTCTCGATACGAGCGATCTTCTCATCGGGTGCCAGTGCGAACGCATCAGCGCGCATTGGTGTATCGATGGATGCCGCGTGTTGTTCGGGCTCAAGATCTTCGATGGGCAGGGCGAACGGGATCACCGCGCCATTCTTCTTCATCAACATGTTGTGGAGGGTCGGGTTGTTCTCAAGCGGCCTTCAAGGCCAGTTCGGCGCGCACGCGTTGCCAGCATTCACGCAACCACACGGTGTATTGCTCAGGATGCGCGGCCATGTCGGCCTCCAGCGCATCGGGGTGCAGGTATTTCCAGTCGTCCACTTCGTCGGGCGCAGGTTGTGGCGTGCCGTAGTAGTCGCCGAAAAAGACGTGGTCCAGTTCGTGCTCGTACAGGCCATTGTCGAAGCCAGCTTTGTAGAGGAAGCTGAAGCGGTGCTCCACCTCGGCGTCGATGCCCATCTCCTCCATCAGCCGACGGCGCGCAGCATCCACCAGGTGCTCGCCGGGACGTGGATGGCTACAGCAGGTGTTGGTCCAAAGACCTGCGCTGTGGTACTTGCCCGCAGCGCGCCGTTGCAGCAACAGGCGCCCTTGATCATCGAAGAGGAACACGCTGAACGCCCGGTGCAGCGCGCATTCCTGGTGCGCGCGCAGTTTGCCCATGGTGCCGATGGCCTCGTCGTGCTCGTTCACCAACACCACCTGTTCCTCGTTCAATGCGTGGTCTTGCATGGCCAATTAGAGCATGCCGAAGCTGTGCCGCAGGTAGCTGGTGGTGAGCAGCGCGATCTTGCGCCGGTTGCGGACCCGCACACGCTCCTGCATGATGCGGCTCGCGGGCAGCGCCTTGATCTTGCGGAAGAGGTTCACGTAGTAGATGTACGCCATGTACACCCCGAAGCGCGCGCCTTTCGGCAGTTCGCGGATACCGATCAACGCCGCATCGAAGTCGGCCTGGATGTCGGCCTCGATGGCGCGCTTGGTCTCTTCGCCCCACTGGCTCAGGTCGATGCCGGGGAAGTAGGTGCGGCCCAGATTCTGGTGGTCGTCCTTCAGGTCGCGGAGGAAGTTCACCTTCTGGAAGGCCGCGCCCAGCTTCATGGCTGCGGGCTTGAGCTCCTGGTACATCGCATCGTCGCCCTCGCAGAACACGCGCAGGCACATGAGACCCACTACCTCGGCGCTGCCCAGGATGTACGTCTCGTAGCTGCGCTGGTCGTGGGCGGTGTCCGTCAGGTCCATCGCCATGCTGTCCAGGAAAGTGTCGTAGAGTTCGCGCTCGATGCGGTACTCGTTCACCACGCGCTGGAAGCTGTGCAGGATGGGGTTGAGGCTGATTCCCTCGTTGATGGCGCGATAGGTGTCCTCCCGGAAGCGCTTCAGCAGATCATTCTTATCGAAGCCGTGGAAGGTGTCCACGATCTCGTCGGCGAAGCGCACGAAGCCGTAGATGGCGTGGATCGGCGAATGGAAACGCTTGTCCAGCGAGCGGATGCCCAAGGAGAACGAGGTGCTGTAACTGTAGGTGGTGTGCCTGCTGGCCTTCAGGCAGACCTTATCGTAAAGTCCGATGGTGTTCATGCCTTGATGGGTTTGGGCGCGTATTCCTTTTCGATCAGATCGGCCACCACTTCGCCACTGATGATCGCCGGCGGCACGCCGGGACCGGGCACAGTGAGCTGGCCTGTGTAATAGAGGCCTTTCACCTTGCGGCTCTTCATGCTGGGCCGCAGTGGACCTGTTTGCATGATGGTATTGGCCATGCCGTAGGCGTTTCCGCGGAAGGCGTTGTAGTCCTGCTTCAGGTCGTTGATGCTGTAGCTGCGCTTCACCACCACATGCGGGCGCGGGTCGAAGCCGAGGTGCTTGCCCAAGCGCTCCATCACCACGTTGTAGTAGCGTTCGCGCGTTTCGTCGCGGTCGTCCAGGCCGGGGGCGATGGGGATGAGGATCACCATGTTCTCCTTGCCCTCGGGCGCCACGCTGGGGTCTGTCTTGCTGGCGCAGCTGGTGTAGAAGAGCGGTTTGCTGGGCCACGCCGGGTTGTCGTAGATCTCGGCGCTGTGGGCGTCCAGCGATTCGTCGAAGAAAAGGGTGTGGTGCTCCAGGTCGGGCAGGCGGCGATCGAAGCCCAGGTAGAACAGGAGGCCGCTGGGTGCCATGGTGCGCTTGCTCCAGTAGTCCTTGTTGTAGCCGCGTGCCTCCTCGGGCATCAGCTCCTGGTCCACGTGGTGGTAGTCGGCGCCGGCCACCACGATGTCGGCCTTCAGCACGCCTTCGCTCGTTTCCACGCCCACGGCCTTTCCATTCTCGACCACGATCCGCTTAACGGGCAAGCCACAGCGGATGGTCGCACCCTGCTTCTCGGCCACACGCACGAAGGCATCCACCACCTTACCCATGCCGCCCATGGGGTACCAGGTGCCCAGTTCCATGTCGGCGTAGTTCATCAGGCTGTACAGCGCGGGCGTGTTCTGCGGCGCTGCACCCAGGAAGAGCACCGGGAACTCCATCAGCAGGCGCAGCTTCGCGTCGTTGAAGTGCGCTTGCACATGTTTGCGGAGGCTGCGGAACACTTTGGTCTTCAGCAGGCCGCCGATCAGGCCCGGGTGCATGTACTCACCCCAGCTCAAGGATGGGCGGTAGACGAGCTCGCCCATGCCAAGGTCGTATTTCAGTTTGGCTTCGGCCAGGAAGCGGTCCAACTGCGCGCCGGCACCTTTCTCTTTGCTGTCGAAGAAGGCGCGCAGGGCAATGGGGTCGGCTGGGATGGCCCATTTCTCACCGGGACCGAAGACCACGCTATAGGAGGGGTCCAGACGCTCAAGCTTGTAGTGGTCCTGCACGCGCTCGCCCATGGCGTTGAAGAAGCGCACGAAGACCTCGGGCATCCAGTAGAAGCTGGGACCCATGTCGAAGGTGAAGCCTTGCTCGCTCCACGTGCGCGCACGACCGCCGGGCTCGGTGTTCTTCTCTAGCACGGTCACTTTGTAGCCCTTCCGCGCCAGTGAAGCGGCGGCGGTAAGGCCTGCGAAGCCCGAGCCGATGACGATCGCGTGCGGCATTAGTTGTTGATGTGTTTGTCGCTGAGCATCTCCATCAAGCGCTGGCGTGCCTGAAAGATCCTGCTTTTCACCGTGCCGATGGGGATGCCCATGTGATCGGCGATCTCGTGGTATTTGTAGCCTTCATGGTGCATGGTGAATGGCGTTCGGAACGCTGGGTCCAACCGCTCCAAGCTACGGCTGATCTCGCTCATTTTCACAGAGGCTTCAGCACTGGCCGGAGTTTGCACCCTGCGCACCTGATCGCGCTCGCGGTCCACGGTGTCCATCAGGGCCTTCGTCCGCTTGGCGCGGCGGTGGTCATTGATGAAGGTGTTCTTCATGATGGTGTAGAGCCAAGCCTTGAAGTTGGTATTGTCCTGGAACTTGTCGCGGTAGGTCAACGCACGCATCAGGCTTTCCTGAAGAAGGTCCAGGGCGTTGTCGCGGTCTTTGGTCAGGCTGAGGGCGAAGTAGTACAACTGCTGTCGCAGTCCGACCAGTTGCTGTTGGAACTCGAGTGTGGACATGACGCAATGTTTAATGTTATGGACGAAAGACTGAACAAAGGTGAACTAAGTTGTCTGATGTTTCCAAGAAAAAGTTGAACAAAATGATTTTTCGTGACGATCGACCTCTCTCCGAGAACGCATTGAATTTTGTCAATCGACAGACATTCAGGTGTTTATGCAGGCGCTACCGAGCCTGCCGGAACATATTCCGATCAGGGTTGTTCCCTTTGCTCTTTCACCGGAACCCCATGTTGAGTCCTTTTCGCATCCTCCAGACCGTCCTGGTCGTGCTCTTACCGCTGAGCATTCTTGCCCAAGGCCAGGTATCAGGTACCGTTACGGATGCCCGCACACGAGAGCCACTACCTTTCGTGAACGTGTTGCTCGAAGGCACAACCACGGGAGCCACCACCGATGAGAACGGCCGATTTGTGATCACGGAGGTCACGCCCGGTCTTTACAATGTCATCGTGTCCTCGGTCGGTTACCAGCGTCGTGTGGTGCCCGAAGTGATGGTGGGCACGGCCAAGCCGGTGGAGCTGACCATCCAATTGGAGCCGTCCGCAACCGAGCTGAAGGAGGTGGAGATCACCCGCCAGCCGTTCGTGCGTACGCAGGAAAGCCCGCTCAGCGTGCGCACCATCGGGTCTGCGGAGATCATGCGCAACCCGGGCGGCAACCGGGATATCAGTAAGGTGATACGTGCGCTACCGGGTGTGGCCAGCACGGCCAGTTTCCGCAACGACATCATCATCCGTGGAGGCGCGCCGAATGAGAACCGCTTCTACTTGGACGGCATCGAGGTGCCCACCATTAATCACTTTAGTACACAGGGTTCCAGCGGCGGACCCGTGGGCATGATCAATGTGAACTTCATCCGCGAGGTGGATGTGATCACGGGCGCCTTCCCCGCTGCACGCGGCAACACGCTGAGCTCGGTCTTCGAGTTCAAGCAGCCCGAGGGCAACGCGGAGAAACCGACCTACACCTTCATGTTGGGCAGCAGCGACCTCGGGTTCACCTTCGATGGGCCCACCGGACGCAATGCAACGACCATCGTATCGGTGCGCCGCTCGTACCTGCAATTCCTTTTCCAGGCCCTGAAGCTGCCCTTCCTGCCCATCTATAATGATGCACAGATCAAGCACCGCATCCAGCTCGGCAAGAACAGCCGTCTCACCTTCATCGGCCTTGGCGCTTTCGATAACGTGGACCTGAACCCTGCGGCGAATGATGGTGTCACTGATCAGGCCACCTTCGAGCGCAACCGCTACATCCTCGGCAACCTGCCTGATAACGATCAGTGGAACTACACCGTCGGTGCCCGTTACGACAGGTTCGTGAAGAAAGGTTTCCATACCGTGGTGGTGAGCCGCAGCCACCTCTTCAATGAGGCCAGCAAGTACCGGAACAACGACGATGCCGATCCAGCGGCCCTACTTCTGCGCTATGGCAGCACCGAGGAGGAGAACAAGGTGCGTTACGAGGCCGTGATGAACTATGGGCCCTGGCGTTTTGTGGGCGGGGCGGGCTACGAACTTGCTCGTTATGGCACCGATACCTACACACAGCGCGTGATCGCTGGTCTGCCTGTGATCGTGGACTACGAGAGCAGCCTCAGCATGGACAAGTTCGGCGTGTTCGGTCAGCTTAGTCGCACCTTCGGCAAGCTGTCCACCTCCTTGGGCGTGCGGACCGATTGGAACACGCTCGGTGGTACCATGAGCGATCCCTTGGAGCAGATCTCTCCGCGCCTTTCGCTGTCCTTCGCCGTCAGCGATGCCGTGAACATCAATGCCAACGTGGGCCGGTTCCATCAGCTGCCGCCCTACACCGTTCTGGGTTTCCGCAATGGGTCCGGCGACCTGTTGAACCTGAACAACGGTATCCGCTACATCCAGGCGGACCATGTCGTGGCCGGGGTTGAGTACTTCACCCGTAACAACGGCAAGGTGTCCGTGGAAGGCTTCCACAAGTGGTACGACAAGTACCCGCTGTTGGTGGACAAGGGGATCAGCTTGGCCAATCTGGGCGGCGATTTCGGGGTGATCGGTAACGAGCTCGCAGCGCCCACTTCCCAAGGCAGGGCCTACGGGGTGGAGTTCCTTATCCAACAGAAGCTCTACAAGGGATTCTACGGGATACTGTCCTACACCTTCGTGAAGAGCGAATTCACCAATGCGGACACACGGTATGCCCCCAGCAGCTGGGACTACGGCCACATCCTGAACCTGACCGGAGGCAAACGGCTGCCCAAGGATTGGGAGGTGGGCCTGAACTGGCGTCTCCAAGGCGGTGGGCCCTACACACCGTACGATATCCCAACATCTTCGCTGATCCCGGTCTGGGATGCCACCCAACAAGGCGTGCTCGACTACAGCCTGATCAACACGGAGCGGTTGCGCATTTTCACCCAACTGAACGTACGGGTGGACAAACGTTACTATTTCAAGGGCTGGACGCTCAACGTCTACTTCGATGTGGAGAACGTGCTGGCCAGCGAACTGCCCGGTGCGCCTTTCCTCGATGTGGTGCGCGATGCCAGCGGCCAGCTGCAGGTGGACCCCTCGGATCCCTCGCGTTATGTGGTGAAGCTGGTGCCTAATGATGGCACTACGGTGATACCCAGTATCGGTATCATGGTGGAGTTCTGATCGGATATCGGCGGAACTTCTATATTTGCCGCCCCTTCGGAGGCATAGCTCAGCTGGTTCAGAGCATCTGCCTTACAAGCAGAGGGTCGCTGGTTCGAATCCGGCTGCCTCCACCCTCTACCCGTTCAGGGCCAAGCCGTAAAGGCTTCGCTCCGCTCGGTTTGTCATTTTGGGATGTTAGCTCAGCTGGTTTAGAGCGCATGCTTCACACGCATGAGGTCACTGGTTCGAATCCAGTACGTCCCACGAAAGCCCCGCCTCGGCGGGGCTTTTTCGTTCCGGCAGTTCCGCCCCCCATCGGGCTACACCACCTCCGCCACCACGAACACGCTGCCGGTCACGAGCACCAGGTCATCGGGTTGGGCGTCCGTGCACGCGGCCCGATAGGCGGTGGCCACCGTGGGGTAAGCACTTCCGGTAAGGCCATGTGCCGCGCATTGTTCCTTCAGCAGATCGGCGTTCAGCCCGCGCGGTATATCGGCCTTGCAGATGTAGTAGGTGGCTTGGTCGGGCAGTTCGGACAACACCTTCGACAGGTCCTTGTCGTTCACCATGCCCAGCACGATGTGCAGGCGGTCGTAGTGTTCCCGTTCCAGCATGGCGCGCACCACCCGGATGCCATCCACGTTGTGCGCAACGTCCGCGATGGTGCGTGGTCGTTCGCCCAGCACTTGCCAACGGCCCATCAGCCCGGTGTTGTCCACCACGTTCCGGAAACCGGCGTTAATAGCTTCCTCAGGGATCTTCCAGCCGCGGTCGCGAAGCACCAGCAATGCGGATAGTGCTGTGCGTGCGTTCCGTTCCTGGTGCTGGCCGGGCAAGGCGCTCGGGTAGGGGAGCGGTTGGTGTTGGTCAACGAAGGTGATCGGGGCTTGGTGTTCCGCGGCCACCGAACGGAATACCTCTTTCACTTCACCTTCCGCCTCACCAATGACCACGGGTGTTCCATGCTTGATGATGCCGGCCTTTTCACGCGCAATGGCGGGGAGACTATCGCCCAGGAACTGCATGTGGTCCCAGCCGATGTTGGTGATCACGCTCACTTCGGGGCTCACCACGTTGGTGCTGTCCAATCGGCCGCCCATGCCGGTCTCCAGCACCGCAATGTCCACGCGTTGTTCCCTGAACCACCAGAAGGCGAAGGCCACGCCCCATTCGAAGAACGAGGGTTGGATCGGCTCGAACACGTTGCGGTAGCGCTCAACGAATTCCACTACCGTGTTCTCGTTCACCATGGCGCCGTTGATCCTGAACCGTTCCCGGAAGTCCTTCAGGTGTGGCGAAGTGTGGAGGCCCACTGTGTAGCCGGCCTCCTGCAATGTGCTTGCGATGAGATGACTGGTGCTGCCCTTACCATTGGTGCCGGCCACATGCACGCATTTCAGGCCCTGCTCCGGGTGGCCCAAAGCCTCCATCAATGCATGCGTGTTGCCGAGGTCGGCCTTGTAAGCGGCCTGGCCGATGCGCTGGAACATGGGGAGCTGCGCGTAGAGGTACGCCAGCGTCTCCGCGTAGGTCATTCGAGAATGAAGACGAAGGTCATTTCACCCTTCTGCTCGGCCGGACCATCGGGCTTGGCCGAGAAGGTGCATTGCAATGCGGCCTTCTTGGCCAGGTTGAAGAGGACCTGGCTGGTGGTGGTGCTGCGGTCCAAGTTGAAGGCCACGCGGGTCACCTTCCCATTACGGTCAACGAAGATGTCGAGTGCCACCTTGCCGCCCTCATTGGGCTTTTCGGTAATGCTTGGCCCTTTCATGAAGCCACGCCCCACCAAACGCCCATTGAACCCCTTGCCGCTGAAGTCGCCGATGCCGCCGCCGCCGGGCTGCGTACCCGGTTCTTTGTTCCCACCGGGAGGGCCGGTAGTGGGGTTGGTGCTCGGGTTGGTGGAAGGATTGAACAGGGCGTTCGGGTTCGGCTTGGGTGGCTTCGGGGTCTCGGGCTTGGGCGGTTTGGGCTGAGGTTTCACCGGCTTGGGCATCTCCACCTCGCTGGCATCGTCCGTGGCCACATCCTCGGGCTGGCTTGGTGCCGTCACGGGCGTTGCGCTTTCCTGGGGCGAACCGGGGTTGGGGTCGGGGTTGCCACCTGTGAGGCCGCCCGCATCCTCAAAGGAGAGCTCGATGCCCTGCTCTTCGGGCAGCGGGTTGGGTTGTTGCAGGCCGAAGTACAGGAACAGGATCACGAGCAGGGCATGGAACAGGATGGTCAGGATGGCGCTGATGCGCTTGTCCTTCTCGCGTTGCTCAATGACGATCGTGCTCATGACCCTGGTCCGTTCTATTCAGGCTTCGTGGCCAGAATGATCTTCCACTTGTTCCGCTTGGCGATGTCGAGCACGCTCACAGTGGTCCCCGTGGGCACGCTCTGGTCCACGTGCATCACAATGGCCTGGTCGGCAGGGTGCTTGCTCATCTCGCTCTTCAGTACACCCTCCAGCTCGGTCGGTTCGATCAGCTGGTTATTCACGCTGTAGTGCTGGTCGGCATCAATGCGGACCGCCACCTTGGGTTTTTCCTTGGTCTTGTTGGCGCTCTTCGGCAGGTCCACCGGCAGGGCATAGGGGCTCACCAGCGTGCTCACGATCACAAAGAAGATCAGCAGCAGGAAGACGAGGTCGGTCATGGAGCTCATGCTGAACCCCGCGTCCACCTTGTGTGTGCTTCGCAGTCCCATGGTGCCTTATTTGGCGGGTGATTCCAGCACGTCCATGAAGGCGATGGTGGTGGCCTCCATGTTCTGTACCACCTTGCCCACACGGGCCACCAGCGTGTTGTAGGCCACGTAGGCGATGATACCGATGACCAGGCCGGCCACCGTGGTCACCATGGCCTGCATGATGCCGCCGCTGAGCTGCGCGATCTCCACACCGGCCCCGCTGATCTTCATGGTGTGGAAGGTCACGATCATACCGATCACAGTGCCAAGGAAGCCGATCATGGGTGCAGCACCCGAAATGGTGGCCAGCACGCTGAGCCCCTTTTCCAGTTGGTACACTTCCAGTTTGCCGGCGTTCTCAATGCTCACCTCAATGTCCTTCAGGGGCTTACCGATGCGGCTGATGCCCTTGTCCAGCATACGGGCCACGGGTGATGCCGTCTGAGCGCAGAGGTTGCGGGCGCTGTCGATCTTGCCCTCGTGGATGTAGTCGCGGATCTTGTTCATGAAGTCCTTTTCCTCGCGTAGGGCGCGACGGATGGCCATGCTGCGCTCGATGATGATGTAGATGGCGATGAGCGACATGATGCCCAACGGACCCATGATGTACCACCCACCATCAACGATGAGCTGCCAGATGGAAATTGTCTCGATGACGGGCTCGGTGGGAGTGGCCGCTTGCTGCTCGATGACGTCGCGGGCAGCCTGTTCGATCTGGGTGAAGAGCGGGAATTGCATCGGATGGTTCAGGTTGGAATGGAACGGGGTCTTCGCCCGCTGAAGTATGTCAGTTCAGTTTGGCCAGGGCGATCTCGAAGGCGGTGCGGGTAACGTGGGTGCGGCTTGCACTGCTCTCATGGCAATCCTCCAGGGCCTTGCCGATCACGGTGCTCACATCCTCGAAGATGGCCTTGTCCGTGAGGGCGTTGCCGGGCTGCATGCAGTAGGCGAACACGCGCGCCATGCCGCAGTTGGCGATGAAGTCGGGGATCACGCTCACCTGTCCATCCGCCTTTTCGGCAATGGGGCCGTAGAAGATCTCCTTGTCCGCGAACGGCACGTTGGCCCCGCTGCTTATCACTTCAAGTCCTGCGGCCACCATGCGGTCCACTTGGTCCTGGGTCACCAAGCGACTGGCGGCGCATGGCAGGAAGACCTCCGCGCCGATATCCCAGATCTTGGCGTTCACCTCGTCGAAGGGCAGCATGTCCTGCATGCGAAGCGCGTTACCGGCCTTGTCCATGAACAGTTGGCGCACTTGGTCGGCGGTGAGGCCTTCGGGCAGCAGCATGCCGCCCACGCGGTCGATGATGCCCACGATACGTGCGCCTTCCTGGGCCAGGTAGTAACCAGCGGCTGCGGCCACGTTCCCCCAGCCTTGCACGATCACTTTCTTGCCCTTCAGGTCGCCGCCATACACGCGGTAGTAGTGGCGCACACTTTCGGCCACGCCCCAGCCGGTGATCATATCAGCCACGGCGTACTTGCCGGCAACAGGCACGTAGGTGGTGTCGTCAACGATCTTGCTCACACCGGTGCGCAACTGTTGGATGGCCTGCAGTTTCACATCCTCCTGGGTGCCGATGTGGCCGTTCACCACGCCTTCCTGCGGGTGGCGCAGACCGTAGCGCTCGGTGATGGGGATCACATCGTGGAGCTCATCCACATTGAGGTCGCCGCCGGTGCCATAGTAGGTCTTCAGCAAGGGCATCACGGCCTTGTACCAGCGGTCCAGCACGGCGTTCTTGCGCGGGTCAGCGGGGTCGAAGTCAATGCCGCTCTTGGCACCACCGATGGCCGGTCCGCACACGCTGAACTTTACTTCCATGGTCTTCGCCAGGCTCTCCACTTCGCGCTTGTCCAAGCCCTTGCGCATGCGGGTGCCACCACCGGCCGCGCCGCCACGCAGGCTGTTGATCACCACCCAGCCCTTGGCTCCGGTTGGGGCGTCGTTCCATTCAAATACGATCTCGGGGGCACGCTCTTCAAAGCGGCGCAGGGCATCACGCATGGCAGGTCCGGTTGCAGGTGGGGCGAAGGTAACCCGACCGGTTCCGGCCTTTCGGGGTCATCCTTGTGCAGGTTTTCCCGGTGCGCTGTTAATAGGCCCGGTACACTGCTCCCCCCACGCTATCCCTCCCGGCCCCGGTCACGCTGCTCAGGGAGTTCACCTCACCACGTATCCGCAGAGCGCCCAACAATGCGAACACCAGCGCCTCCTTGTAGTCCACCGTGAGCTGGTCCGGCACTTCGATGGTAGTGGCGCATTGGCTGCGGAGCCGCTCCAGCAGGAAGGCATTGTGCGCGCCACCTCCAGTGACCAAGGCCGGACCATCGGCAAATGCAAGGGCTGCGGTGAATTGCTGGGCGATGTGTTCCACCACGGTTGCTATCCGGTCGGCAAGGGCATTTGTCTGTGTAGCGATAAAGGGCTTCACCGCTTCATCGAACCACTCGCGGCCCAAGGAGCGGGGTGGTTGCTGGTGGTGGAAGGGTAGCGCGTTCAGGGCAGCCAGCAGTTCCGGGATGATCTGGCCAGCGCGGGCCAGGTCTCCATTGGCATCGTAGGGTAGACCGGCCTCGTTGGCCAGGAAGTTCAGTGCCTGGTTGCCGATGCAAACATCGTAGCCGATGACCCGCTCTCTACCATGCAGCGCGATGTTGCAGATACCGCCGATGTTGAGGAAGGTCTTGTACCGCGGGAAGAGCATCCGTTCGCCCAAAGGCACCAAGGGGGCGCCTTGGCCGCCGAGTGCCACGTCCATGGTGCGAAAGTCGCACACGGTGGTAGTGCCTGCAGCGGCTGCTATCCGTGCCCCGTGGCCGATCTGGGTGGTCAGACCTTCCGCGGGCTTGTGGAAGAGCGTGTGTCCGTGGGAGGCGATCAGGTCCACCTGCCTGCCGTTCAGCATTTCCTTGCAGGCGGTGCCGATCAGGTCTCCGAGGTCGCGGTCCAGACGGGCCAGTTCCATCGCGCTACCATGCATGGCGTCCCTCAAGCGTTGCTGAAATGGGTCGTCGTAGGGAACAGTGCGCGCTTCCCGGATGTTGAAGCTCCAGTCGCCTACGTCGTGCACAAGTTCCACCCAGGCCAGATCAAGGCCGTCCAACGAGCTTCCGCTCATGACTCCGATCACCTCGAAATGGTCGCGTTCCAGCACTTCCATGGCGCCAAGTTACCCCGTACTTTTGCGCTCCCTTGAAAAGCACGTCCATGTCCCATACCGCTACCCTCGCAGGCCTCAATTTCGAACTCTCTGAAGAGCAGATCGCAGCGCGCGACGCCGCACGTGATTTCGCACAGAACGTGCTTAAGCCCGGTGTCATCGAACGCGACCGCGAACAGCGCTTTCCCGCCGAGGAGATCAAGCAGCTCGGCGAGCTCGGCTTCCTGGGAATGATGGTGGACCCCAAGTACGGCGGTGGCGGCATGGACACCATCAGCTACGTGCTGGTGATGGAGGAGCTGAGCAAGGTGGACGCCAGTGCCAGCGTGGTGGTGAGCGTGAACAACTCGCTCGTATGCTGGGGCCTCGAGACCTTCGGCAACGAAGAGCAGAAGCAGAAGTACCTGGTGCCACTGGCCAAAGGCGAAAAGATCGGCGCGTTCTGCTTGAGCGAGCCCGAGGCCGGCAGCGACGCCACCAGCCAGCGCACCACCGCCATCGACATGGGCGACCACTACCTGCTCAATGGCACCAAGAACTGGATAACCAACGGCGGCAGCGCCAGCACCTACCTGGTGATGGCCCAGACCGATGCCGCCAAAGGCCACAAGGGCATCAACTGCCTCATCGTGGAGAAGGGCATGCCCGGTTTCGTGGTGGGCGCGAAGGAGGATAAGATGGGCATCCGCGGCAGCGACACCCACACGCTGATGTTCAATGACGTGAAGGTGCCCAAGGAGAACCGCATCGGCGAGGATGGTTTCGGATTCACCTTCGCCATGAAGACCCTGAGCGGTGGCCGCATCGGCATCGCCTCACAGGCCCTCGGTATCGCCAGTGGTGCCTACGAACTGGCGCTGGCCTACAGCAAGGAGCGCAAGGCCTTCGGCAAGCTCATCAGCGAGCACCAGGCCATCGCCTTCAAGCTGGCCGATATGGCCACCGAGATCGAAGCCGCGCGCCTGCTGTGCCTGAAGGCCGCCTGGCTGAAGGACCAGCACATGAACTACGACCAGGCCAGCGCCATGGCCAAGGTCTTCGCCAGCGAGGTGGCCATGAAGACCACCACAGAGGCGGTGCAGGTGCACGGTGGCTACGGCTTCGTGAAAGAGTACCACGTGGAGCGCCTGATGCGCGACGCCAAGATCACGCAGATCTACGAGGGAACCAGCGAAGTTCAGCGCATCGTGATCAGCCGGTCCGTCCTCAAGGGCTGAACCAGTTCCGGTTCGCACCAACATTTCAGATCCGCACCCGTAGCGTCGACCAATCGGGTCGCCCTACAGGTGCGATCTGTATTCCATCAGTTGGTCCTACAGAATGCTGGCGCACCATAGGTACTGCAGAACAGTTGCGGGTTACCGATGGCTACAGCGCCTCCACCACCGTTTCCAGTTTGATCCCCCGTGAACCCTTCACCAGCACCAAGTGCCCAGTGAGGGGTTCGTTCTTCAGGTGTGTAAGCAGGTCCGCCGCGCTCGCGAACGCTGGTGTGGACCGCTGGAATTCGGGACCCACGTATTGGGCGTGCAAGCCCAGTTCGCGCACCAATGCCGCGATGGCAGAGTGCTCCGCAGCGCTCTCTGACCCCAGTTCGCGCATGTCGCCCAGGATGGCCAGCTTGGGCCGGTCGGTGGCCATGGCCGCGAAGTTGCGCAGGGCCGCCGCCATGCTCGTGGGGTTGGCGTTGTACGCGTCCAGGATCAGTTGATTGCGGCCCGTGTCCGAGAATTGTGATCGGTTGTTGCTGGGCACGTATGCGGAAAGTGCCTCTGCAATACGCTCATCGGGCACACCGAAGTATTGGCCGATCGCCACGGCAGCCAAGGCGTTGGGCAGGTTGTAATCGCCGATCAGGTGCGTGCTCACGTGGTAGGCCTGCCCATCGCGTCCTGCGAACACCAGTTCCATGAAAGGCCCGGTGGAGGCCGTGTCGCCTGCGGTGTCGGCATCGGGCTGGCGGCCGTAGGTCACACGCGGCATACTGGCGCTTTTCTCAAGGAGCAATGCATCGTCCGCGTTCACGAAGAGCATACCACCATGTGTGCCCAGGAAGCTGTACATCTCGGTCTTTGCGGTGATCACGCCCTCATAACTGCCAAAACCCTCCAAGTGAGCCCGCCCGATGTTGGAGATCAGTCCGTGCGTGGGCTCGGCGATAGCCACCAGTTCCGCGATGTCGCCCACCTTGTTGGCACCCATCTCGATGATGGCGATGCGATACTCGGCGTTCAGGCGCAGCAGGGTAAGGGGCACGCCGATGTGGTTGTTCAGGTTGCCGGTCGTGGACAGGGTGGGACGGTCGGCAGCGAGAACGGCGTTTACCAATTCCTTGGTGGTGGTCTTCCCGTTGGTGCCCGTAATGCCGATCACGGGTATGTCGAATTGCCTGCGGTGTTGACGGGCCAGCTCCTGTAATGCAGAGAGCACGTCGGGCACCAGCAGGAAACGTTCGTCCTGTACAACACGGGGATCGTCCACCACGGCGAAGCGGCTGCCCTTGGCCAAGGCCTCAGAGGCGAATGCGTTGGCGTTGAAGTTCGGCCCCTTCAGCGCGAAAAAGAGGCTGCCCGGTGTGATGTCCCGTGTATCGGTGCAGGCTCCGGAGCATTCGCGGAAGCGTGCGTGAAGGGTGGCGATGGTGGTCATGAAAAAGGCGAGCCCCCGGGGTCTCCGGGGGCTCGAAAATAGGGGCGGACCTTCAGGTCAGCGCTTGGTCTCCAATTTCTTGCGGCGTTTGTCGTCGCCCATGCCCTTCGGACTGCCCACGCGCGTCATCGCACAACGGAAACCGATGGTGGCCGTGCTCTGGCGCTCGTCAAGGTGGCGACGTGTGGCCGGATTGGCCCAGTAGATGCGGTCGGCCCAGCTGGCACCCTTATACACGCGGCTGCGATCGTTAACCAAGGTGGTCTTCCCCCAGTCGTACATCGCGTTGCCCTCGAAATCAGGCTGCTCATAGTAGATGCTGCTTTCCACATCACCATCGCGGAAGTCAATGTTGTCGCTCTGGCGATAGTTGCGGCGGTCGATGTTCTCTTCCACCGTGACGTTGCGATTTCGAACGTCACCCGGTTGGTCGGCCTGATAGTCGCTGATACCGCTCAAAAGCTTGGGACAGATATCGAGGTCCTTGCTCTTGATCAGGTCGACCATGTCCTGCACACGCTGCATGGCCGCATCGGGCTTGCGGGTGTTATTGAACTCAATGCTTTGATCGATGGCAGTGAGCAGCTCGTCAATTAGCGCGGCTTCCTCATCCGTAGCCCGACCCTGCATGGCCGTTTGGAACTCGGTGAGGTAGTACTTGATGCCGTCCACATCGTAGACCACGATATCATGTTTGTCCTGCACGGCACCGTCGCTGTTCAGCACCTTCGTTTTGAACACGTTTCCGCGGAAGGGGCGGAAATCATCCTTGTCCTCGGGGCTCAGTGGGCGGTACACGTCCATCACCCACTCGCTCACGTTGCCGGCCATGTTGTACAGGCCGTAATCGTTCGGCCAGTAGCTGAACACAGGAGCGGTCACATCGGCATTGTCGTTCAGGCTGCCGGCAACACCCATGTAGTCACCACGTCCGCGCATGAAGTTGCCACGGAAGTCACCGTAGAAGGCACCACCTTTCTTGCGGCTGTCGTAACGCACCCAGTGGCCATTCCAAGGATAGATGCGGCGCTCCACGATACGCTCATCCACGGTGTTGCCCACCAGTCCGTACGCGGCGTATTCCCATTCGGCCTCGGTCGGCAGGCGGTAGCGGGGCAGGAGGATGCCGTCCTCCATCTTGATGTTACGCGTGTCCTTGTTGGGGTTGAAGTCGGTCACGCCATCCACCTTCTTACCGCTTTCATACTGGCCGGCCAGATAGGCGTCCGTGGTGAAATGGTCCTCGTTGATCTGGTTGGGATAGTGCTCGAACAGGCCTTCGCGGATCAGGATCACCTCGTTCACACGGTCCGTACGCCAGGCACAATAGTCGTTCGCCTGCAGCCAGTTCACGCCCACCACAGGGTAGTCACGGTAGGCCGGGTGGCGGAGGTAGTACTCCACATAAGGCTCGTTGAAGGCCAACTTGCTGCGCCACACCAGGGTGTCGGGCAGGGCCTTTTTGTAGATCTCGGGGTAGTCGGCCACGAACACGCGCTCCAACCAGTAGAGGTATTCCAGCCAATAGAAGTTGGTCACCTCCACTTCATCCATATAGAAGGATGAAACGGTCACCGAGCGCGGGATCATGTCCCATTCGTGGCGCAGGTCGTCGGTCACGCGGCCCATGGTGAACTGGCCACCTTCCACCAAGATAAGGCCGGGGCCCGTTTCCTGCTCCTCGAACGCGGTCTTCTCGAAGCCGCCGTTCTTGGAGTCGTTGTAGTTCCATCCTGTAGCACCGCTCTTCTCGAACTGGCAGCTGCTGAACAGTGCCGCTGCGGCGGTGAGGGTTCCGATATTCCTTACAAGGCTCATGGTCTTGTGCTGGTTCGTTGTTCGTTGGCTCAGAACGTGGGGCAGGCTACCACGCGGAACCTTCTTTTCTTGGCTTTGCAGTTGAACTGCATCTGCAGGCTGATCTCGTGCGACCCTGCGGTACGGGTGGTCAACTTGCTGGTGGTGAGGTCGTAGCTGTATCCGAACTTGAACTTGTCCGTATGGAAACCGATCAAGGCAATGAACGCGTCCTGCGTACGATACCATACGCCGGCCGTTATGGGACCGTGGTCAATATAGAGGCCTAGGTTCAACTGCCTGAACGAAGCTTGTTGCTGATATAGTACGTTGGGCGAGATCCGGGTGCGTGGCTCACCATATTTTCCCTGCATGCCGATGGGGATGGCTGCACCACCATGTGCGGTGAACTTCATCGGCAGGTCGCTGTTGCCCACAATGAGCGATTCGTTCGGCTCGGTGAGGTGATGCGCTGCGAAGCCCACAAAGAAGATGTCCGTGTAGCCGAGGATACCGGCGCTGAAATCAGCATTACCCACATTGCCGCCACGAGGAACATCCTGGGTATTGTAGATGAAGCCCCGGCGCGGGTCGATCTGGTCGCCAAAAGTGAGCTTGCTCCAATCCAACGATTTCTGGAAGTAGGTGGCCTCGAAGCCGACCTTGATCGAGAATTTCTTTGTGAGCGCTTGTTGGTAGGAATAGATACCGCTGACACGTGTGGTGTTCAGCGTGCCCTTGCCGGCCTGATCGTGGGTGACCAACAATCCCAGACCGCCTTGGAGCCCGTCCACATGCTGGTCGTAGCTGACACTGGTGGTCACGAACGTACCGGTGAGCGCAGGCCACTGGTTCCGGTAGTTCATCACAACGCGGGGGCAGCGCGCAGTACCGGCGAACGCGGGGTTCAGGTAGAGCGGGTTCGCATAGAATTGTGTGAACTGCGGGTCCTGAGCGGATGCGCTCAAGGTCAAGACCACGCCCAGAAGAAGGCACAAGGCCGCTCGCCAAACAGTCCGATCCATCATGCTCTCAATTCGTTCACGGCCCATGAGCCAGCGCCAAGTATACGCAACCCATTGCATTACGGTTCTCTGCCCATTGGCAATATCTCTGAACAGATGCCGTTGGACCGGTGTTCCGGAACGCAAGGGTCGAAGGTAGTATTTTCGTTCCGAACTGTTGAAAACCTGTTGATCCCTGTTGATGAACCGTTATCGCCCAACCCTCGTTTTCCTAGCCCTCACGTTGGCAGGTCAAATGGTCGCACAAGACCGGTGGACGCGGCTTTTGACGTGGCCTACGGTCGCTGAGAAACCCGTTTCCGGGAAGCCTGGGACCGCCGCCAATGCAAAATCGACCACCTCCGAGCGCACCCCGGTGGTGCAAGCCTTCGACGGAGCCCGGTTCGATCCGGAGCGTGATGGACTGCCGTTCTATAATGAAGTGTTGCCACTTGATCCAGGGGTGACCGCCGTTGCGGTGAACCTGCAGGATGCCGAGTATGCACCACTGACCGAAGCCGAGCGCGCGGCATGGCCGGCCGCCACCAGTGTTGGCGCCGAACCCCAAGTGTTGTCCCGGGTGTCGCTCATGCGCAAACGCCCCTACGCCTATATCAGCATCGATCCCTTCCGCAGGAACAGTGCAACAGGGCAAGTGGAGAAACTACTGCGTTTCCGGTTGGAGCTTGTAGAGACCCGTGGTGGTGGCGGAGGGGTGCCGAAGGATTACCCGGCCACTTCCAAATTGGCCAGCGGCAATTGGTTCCGCTTTACGGTAGGTCGTGATGGGGTATGCCGGATCACCTACGAGTTCCTGCGTGATCTGGGCGTTGACGTGAACAACCTGTCCTCGTCCAGTATCAATATCTATGGCAACCACTTCGGGCAACTGCCATATGCCAATTCGGTGGAGCGCCCGACCGACCTCTTATTGAACGCCATCCAGGTGAATGACGGCGGCGATGGAGTGTTCGGCCCAGGCGACAACTTGATCTTCTATGCTACCGGACCACATCGCTGGGACCTCGTGGACGGCCGGTTCTCGCACACCAAGAACGCCTACAGCGATAGCGCTTCCTATTTCGTGGGCATCGGCGTGGACCCGCCCAAGCGCGTTACCCCTGCTCAGCTTTCGCAGGACCCACCGACCACCACCATTACCACCTTCAATGATCGGCAGTTCATCGATCGCGATCTGGTGAACTTCCTTAAATCCGGCCGCACCTGGTTCGGCGAAACCTACGACCTGACCACCACCTACAACTACGCGTTCGATACACCGAACCTGGTCAGCTCCGAACAGGCGTGCATCGTAATGGATGTCGCTGCGCGGACCTTGAACAGTGGCGTTGTCTTTAATTCCAGTTCGTTCGTGATCACGTCGCCGACCGGCCTCAATGGGACCATGTCCATCACTGGGGTTTCCGGTAGTTACACGGGGGCCTATGCAAGGGCAGCACGCAACAGTTTCTGCTGGAGCGCATCCGGCAATGCCATTCCGTTGACGGTCACCTTCAACAAGTTCGATCCGGTAAGCTCCTTGGGCTGGATGAACTGGCTGGAGCTGAACTGTGTACGCGAGTTGCGTTTTGCGGGCGATCAACTGGGGTTCCGCCACCTCGCTTCGGTGGGGGCGGGCCAGATCGCAGAGTACCGGCTTGAGCAATCGAACGCCGTATCACGTATTTGGGAAGTGACCGATCCGACCAACGTGCGTGAGGTGGCCTTCACCACCGATGGAACAAGAAAGCTGTTCCGCGCAGCGACCGATAGCCTTCGGGAGTTCATTGCCTTCCGCGATGCCAATTATGTGACCCCTGTGCGCGTGGGTCGGGTCCCTAATCAGGACCTGCATGCCACGCAACTGCCGACCGATCTGGTCATTGTTTCACCTCCTGAGTATCGCTCGGCGCTGCAACCACTGGTGGACCGTCGCACAAGTGAAGGGTTGAGCGTATTGGTGGTGAGCCCACAGCAGGTCTATAATGAGTTCTCCAGCGGCTCTCGCGATGCCACTGCCATCAAGCGCTACATGCGCATGCTGTATGAGCGCGCTGGCGCCGATCCCGAACTGATGCCACGTTACCTCCTCCTCTTCGGGGATGGCTCGTTCAACAACCTCTCTTGGAACACCACCAACCAGAACCTGATCCCCAGCTACCAGACCGATAACAGTCTCGATCCCGGACGCTCCTACACATCCGATGATTACTTCGGATTGTTGGATACCAACGAGAGCGAGATCCCTGGCGACCTGGTGGATATCGGGATCGGTCGGATACCCGTTTCCAGTCAGCAAATGGCGCGCGAGATGGTCTCCAAATTGCTGGCCTACGATCAGCTACAGTTGTTGTCCACTGGCAGCAGCAACTGTACATCCTCCGGCGATGGTGGGATAGCTGATTGGCGTGCACATGTCCTCTTTGTTTCGGACGACCAGGAAGGCGATGGCTTTGAAGGCATCATTCACATGGACCAGAGCGATTTCCTTGCACGTCGGGTGGAGACGGAGCATCCGCGCTTCAATGTGGACAAGATCTACATGGACGCCTATCAGCAGGTAAGCACACCCGGTGGTGAGCGGTATCCCCAGGCCCAATCAGAGCTGCGCGATAAAGTGCAGAAGGGGTGCCTGTTGGTGAACTACGTTGGTCATGGCGGTGAAGTGGGTTGGGCGCACGAACGCCTGTTGGACAATGGCACCATCCTGGGCTGGACGAACAGGGAGCGTGCACCGCTTTTCATGACGGCCACTTGTGAATTCACACGTTGGGATGATCCCGGGCGTACATCGGCAGGTGAGTACGTGATGCTCAATCCCAATGGCGGCGGTATCGGCCTGATGACCACCACACGACTCGCGTATTCAGGTCAGAACTTCGATCTGGGTCGTGACTTCTACGACCATGTTTTCGATGAGACCGACGAGCAGGGCCGTCCGCAGGCGTTGGGCGACATATACCGCAAGACCAAGGTGGACATGTCCACGGCCTACCCCACCTTCACGAACCACCGCAGCTTCGCGCTGATCGGAGACCCCAGCATGCGCCTGGCCATGCCACGGCTCACGGCGCGCATCACATCCATTACGGATACTCTGGGCAATGTTGTGGATACCCTGAAGGCCTTGGCCACCGTGCGCATCACGGGCTTCGTGGATAATGGTAGCGGCCAGCCTGTTGCTGATTTCAATGGTCTGGTGGTGCCCACGGTCTACGACAAGGACCAGCAGCAAAGCACACTCGCCAACGACGGCGGCAACCCCTTCAATTTCCGCATCTACAAGAACATCCTTTACCGAGGAAAGGCCACCGTAACGAATGGCCAGTTCAGCTTCACGTTCGTGGTGCCTAAGGACATCAACTACACCGTGGGCGCTGGCCGTGTAAGCTGCTATGCGGAGAGTTGGAACACCAATGCCGTCGGCTACACCAATACACCCAAGGTTGGAGGCACCGCCACGAACATCATTGCCGATGAGGTCGGACCTCGTATTGAACTGTTCATGAACGATGAGCTCTTCGTGCGTGGGGGCATGACCAATGAGACCCCGCTGCTCTTGGGCAAGCTGTTCGACGAGAATGGCATCAATACCGTAGGAAGCAGCATCGGTCACGACCTGTTGGCAGTGCTCGACGAGAACACCGAGCAGGCCATTGTGCTGAACGACCTCTATGAGGCCGATCTGGACACCTACAAGAGCGGCTCGGTACGATACCGTTTGAGCAAATTGGCCGAGGGCACGCATACGCTGCGCCTGAAGGCATGGGATGTGCACAACAATTCCAACGAGGTATCCACCGAGTTCGTGGTGGCCTCCAGTGCGGAACTGGCCTTGGACCATGTGCTCAACTACCCGAACCCCTTCACCACCCGAACGGAGTTCTTCTTCGAGCACAACCGCCCATGCACCACGTTGAACGTGCAGGTGCAGGTGTTCACCGTGAGCGGCCGCCTGGTGAAAACATTGAACCGGCAATTGGCGTGCGAAGGATTCCGGAGCGAACCCATGGAGTGGGACGGACGGGATGATTTCGGCGACAAACTGGGCCGAGGGGTCTATGTGTACCGCCTGAGCGTGACCACACCCGATGGCGAGAATGCCGATAAGTTCGAGAAGCTGGTGATCCTGAGGTGATCAGCACAATAAGCCCCCACCTTCCCGCGTATATTTGCGGTCCTTTGCACCAGACCTGCCTGTTATGCTGTTGAACACCCTTTTCGAACGGACCCTCCTGGTCATCGCGCTCGCCTTGCCGGCGGGCCTGGTGGCCCAACCCTGCGATCCGCAGTTCCGGTCCAGTGGCCAGCAGTGTAATGACCAGATCAACACGATCACTACGGCGGTGCCTTTCCTCATGATCTCGCCCGACAGCCGCGCAGGTGGCATGGGCGATGGAGGCGTGGCCGTTTCCGCGGATGCGAACGCGATCCACTGGAACCCTTCCAAACTGGCCTTTGCCGAACACGATGGCGAGTTCACCATGAGCTACAGTCCGTGGTTGCGCAACCTGGTACCCGATATGAGCCTTGCCTATCTGGCCGGCTACAAGCGGCTCAGCAATAAGAAGAGCGCCATCGGGGGCTCGCTGCGCTACTTCAACCTGGGCAGCATCCTCTTCACCGACCAGAACGGTTCCACCATCCGGGATTTCAAGCCGGCCGAGTTCGCTGTTGACCTCGTGTTCGCGCAGCAGTTCAGCGAGAATTTCTCCGGTGGAGTGGCCATTCGCTACATCAACAGCAACCTCACTGGTGGCATCAGCGTGCAGGGCGCCAACACCAAGGCGGGCCAGAGCGTTGCTGCCGATGTGTCGTTGTTCTACACCAAGCCGGACATGCAGGTGGGCGACAAGGACGCGACCTTCAGCTTCGGTGTGAACGTCTCGAACATCGGGGCGAAGATGTCCTACTCGGAGACCGCTGCGCAGAACTTCATTCCCATCAACCTGCGTTTGGGCCCTGCCTTCACGCTGGACCTGGACAAGTACAACAAGCTCACCTTCGCTTTCGACGTGAACAAGCTGTTGGTGCCCACGCCGCCCGTTTACCAGTTGGACGAGAACGGTGCCCTGATCCTCGATCCCGCAACAGGTGAATACGTTATCGCCAGCGGCAAGAACCCTAACGTGGGTGTGGCCACCGGCATGATCCAATCCTTCTCCGACGCTCCGGGCAACGTGAGCTACGATGACAACGGCAACATCATTGTGGAGGACGGAAGCAGGTTGCGCGAGGAACTGCGCGAGATCAACATCGGAGGCGGTCTTGAATATTGGTACGCCGATCAGTTCGCTTTCCGCACGGGTTATTTCTGGGAGCACTACACCAAGGGCAACCGCAAGTACGTGACCCTGGGTGCTGGTGTCCGCTATAACGTGTTCTCGCTCGACCTGAGCTACCTGATCGCGAACACGGCCCGAAGCCCGCTGGCCAACACGTTGCGGTTCACGCTCGGTTTCCGTTTCGATAAGGGCAAGAAGAAGCCCACGGCTGAATAATGGTCCGTGTAGGCTTCGGCTACGACGTGCACCGCCTTACCGAGGGCCGGGAGCTCTGGTTGGGCGGTGTTCTCATTCCGCATACCGTGGGTGCCCTCGGGCACTCGGATGCCGATGTATTGCTGCATGCCGTCTGCGACGCGCTGCTTGGCGCCGTGGCCCTGGGCGATATCGGCTTCCACTTCCCCGATACGGACCAGCGCTGGAAAGGCGCTGATAGCAAGGTGTTGTTGAAAGCCGTGGTGGACCTGCTGCACGAGCGCGGTTGGGAAGTGGGCAATGTGGACGCCACTCTTGTGCTGGAACGCCCGAAGATCATGCCCCACGTGCCTGCCATGCGTGCCACCATGGCCCCGCTCCTTCACGTGGGCGAGGATGCCGTGAGCATCAAGGCCACCACCAACGAGAAGATGGGTTTTGTGGGCCGCGAGGAGGGTGTATGTGCCTACGCTGTCGCCCTGGTGCAGCGTCGCGCCTGATCAATCATCACCGTTGTCCGGCGCCAGCTCGGTGAATGAGCCGTGGCCCTGTTCATCCTCGAAGTAGAACACACGCAACTGCGCCGTGTCCTTGAGCAGATCGATCTTGCCGATCTCCACCCGGCTCACCTTCACGCCCAGTCGCTCGTGCAGGTCGGCATATAGTTGAACGCGATTGGCCGGTTTGATCAGCTCGATGCGCTCGTAGATGATCTGCTTCATGGCCTCGTGCCGCGTGAGCCACAGGTGCTCCAGCGCGTAGGTCATCACCAGGATCATGCCGTCGGTGAACACCAGTTCGGCCACGCTCACCTTCTTGCTCGCCAGTGAATTGATCACCGCAATGGTGATCACCGCGAACAGGTAGGTCATGTCCTTGATGCTGATCTGTTCGGTGCGGTAGCGCAGCACACCGAAAATGGCGAACAGGCCGAACGCGAAGCCGATGCTGAGCTTCACGCTGTTGAGCAGCACGCACAGGAAGAAGATGAGCACATTGAACAGGAAGTAGGTGAAGAGGTAGTCCTTCTTCCGGTGGATGGGGTAGTAGATGACCCGGATAAGGATGAACAGCACCAGGGTGTTCAGCCCGAACTTGAACAACAGCTCCCACATATCGTTGTGGAACACGGGCATTCCGAAGATCTTCATCACGATTCGTTCGTTCTTGGGGTTCAGGCCGCGTTGCGCAGCCGCTGTAATTTGAGGAGGACCTCCTTGAAGGCGTTGTGTTTCACCGGCCGCTCCAGCAGGAGCATGCCCACGCAATACTTGCTCATTCCGGCCGGACGGATGCCACGCTCGCGCATCAACTTCACGAAGGGCGAACTGCGGTCCGCGCGTTCCTGCTTCAGCTCCGCCACAACGATATCGCCCAATTGGCGCTTCGCCTGCGGATCGGTGAAGCTGAGGCCGATGTCCATGGTGAGCCGCTCGGGCGTGTGGCGGTTCACGAAGGTGTAGCGCGTGAAATGGTTCCAGAGCGAAGGCACCAGTTCTTCCTGCTTGCCCGTGGCCTTGTGTATGAAGGCCAGTTGCTCGGCGGATAGCTGCTCGGGAATGGATCCCACGCGGATGCGTGCCTTGTCGGTGCGTCCGCCGCCGGTCTTGCGCTTCACCTCCAGGAACACCAGGTCGCTGCCGATGTACTCGCGGAACCGCACCTTGCTCCGGAACGTCCGGCGGTTGTGGTGGTCGCGGAAATGCTGCAGTTCCGGCGTGTCGAAGTAGAGGCTGCGGTACGCGCTGCCGGACGAGCCGTTCACATGCAACAGCCGGTAGTCGTGTGCCATGGCCTCCAAGAGACCGGGCAATGTGCAAGTGGCGAACACGTACTTGGTGTCCACCCGGTTCTGCAGCTTCACGCTGTCCATCTCGGTCAGTGAGATGGGCTCGAAGCGCTGGAGAATGCCGTTGAGGTCGGTCACGGGTGGGAACAAGGCTGCCAAAACTAAGGTTCGCGAGGTGTTGGGACGTTGGTGTAGGTGCAGGGTTCATTGGCGCAGGGTGTAAATTCGACGCCCTTTGCCCAAACGCCCATGAAGCACGGTACTGTGACGATCAACTACACCGAGCACACCAGCGCCGATGCACTTTCGGCCGCCGACCGGCACTTGGTGGATGAGGCCCATGCTGCCGCGCTGAGGGCCTATGCACCGTACTCGCGATTCATGGTGGGAGCTGCGTTGCGCATGGCCGACGGCCGACAAGTGACCGGCAACAACCAGGAGAACGCCTCCTTTCCGGCGGGCATCTGTGCCGAGCGTACCGCCCTGCACGCCGCCATGTCCGCCCAGGCCGATGGCAGGGTGGAGGTGATGGCGATCATCGTTCCCGCGGCCAAAGGCGAACGCCCCGTGGCGCCCTGTGGCATCTGCCGGCAGGCGTTATTGGAGCAGGAGTTCAGGCAGGGCGGCCCCATGCGGCTGCTGATGGCCGTTCCGGGTGGTCCCGTGGTGGAACTGGCCAGCGCCAAGGACCTGCTGCCCTTCTCGTTCGACGCCACCTTCCTGAACCCTTGATCGGGCGCAGTGCTGGCGGGCTGCGGTCTATATTTGCCCCCTCACGAACGCGTGCTGCATGACCACCAAGACCGCTTCGCCCAAGAAGCCGAACAAGACCGCTGACGGACCTGCCAAGGGCAGCTTCGACAAGGCCACCTACCTGCATTGGTTCAAGGAGATGATGCTGATGCGCCGCTTCGAGGAGAAGTGCGGCCAGCTGTACACCATGCAGAAGTTCGGTGGGTTCTGCCACCTCTACATCGGGCAGGAGGCCATCCTGGCGGGTATGAGCACCTCCATCCGTAAGACCGACCGCATCATCACCGGCTATCGCGACCACGCCCATCCGCTCATGCTCGGCGTGCCAGCGAAGAACGTGATGGCCGAGCTCTACGGTAAGCTCACCGGCACCAGCAAGGGCAAGGGCGGCAGTATGCACTACTTCGACAAGGAGCGCAACCTCTTTGGCGGACATGGCATCGTGGGCGGGCAGATCGGCCTCGGGGCCGGCATCGCCTTCGCCGACAAGTACCGCGGCGAGGACCATGTGACCCTGTGCATGATGGGCGATGGTGCCGTGCGTCAGGGGCTGCTGCACGAGACCTTCAACATGGCCATGACGTGGAAGCTCCCGGTGATCTTCATCGTGGAGAACAACAACTATGCGATGGGCACCAGCGTGGAGCGCACCAGCAACGTGCACGACCTGAGCCGCCTGGGCGAGAGCTACGACATGCCCGGACTGGGCGTGAACGGCATGCGCTGCGAGGATGTGCACGACGCCATTGCCATGGCCTGCGAACATGTGCGCGCCGGTAACGGACCGTACCTGCTCGACATCAAGACCTACCGCTACAAGGGGCACAGCATGAGCGACCCCCAGAAGTACCGCACCAAGGAAGAGGTGGAGGAATACAAGAAGCAGGACCCCATTGAGGGCGTGCGCGACACCATCCTGAAGAACAAATGGGCCAAGGAAGCCGAGCTGGAGGCCATTGATGAGGCCATCAAGCAGGAGGTGGAAGAGGCCGTGAAGTTCGCCGAGGAGAGCCCCATGGCCACAGAGGAGGAACTTTACAACGACGTGTATTTCGAGAAGGATTACCCATTCGAGAAGGACTGACCAACACCTGCGCCGGGCTACGGCGTTTTAGACATGGCCGAGATCGTACGCATGCCCAAGTTGAGCGACACCATGACCGAAGGGGTGGTGAGCGCGTGGCACAAGAAGGTGGGGGATAAGGTGAAGAGCGGCGAGGTGCTCGCCGAGATCGAGACCGACAAGGCCACCATGGAGTTCGAGAGCTTCACCGACGGTGTGCTGTTGCACATCGGCGTGGAGAAGGGCAAGGCCGCTCCCGTGGATAGCGTGCTGGCCGTGCTGGGCAAGGCCGGTGAGGACATCACGGCGTTGCTGGCCGATGCCGCACAGAGCGCTCCGGCTCCCGCGGCTGAGGCAACTGCACCTGCTCCTGCTCCTGCTCCTGCGCCCGCTGCTGCTCCTGTGGCCGCGGCACCTGCGCCTGCACCAGTTGCAGCTCCGCGTCCTGCACCGGTGGCTGCGCCTGCGCCCGCTGTGGCCTCCAATGGCCGCTTGCATGCCAGTCCGCTCGCGCGCCGCTTGGCCGAAGAGAAAGGCATCGACATCGCTCGTGTGAAGGGCAGTGGTCCCGAGGGCCGCATTACCAAGCGCGATGTGGAAGGATACACTGGTGGCGGCATGGCCTACGCCGGTCCGCAGGTGGAGAGCTTTGAGGAAGTGGCCGTGAGCCAGATGCGCAAGACCATTGCCCGTCGCCTCGCGGAGAGCAAGTTCACCGCACCGCACTTCTATCTTACGTTGGAGATCGACATGGCCCGTGCCATGGACGCCCGCGAGGCGATCAACAAGCACATCGCGCCGGACAAGATCAGCTTCAACGACCTGGTGATCAAGGCCGCTGCCGTGGCCCTGAAACAGCATCCCAAGGTGAACAGCAGCTGGCTCGGCGACCGCATCCGCACCAACCACCACGTACACATCGGTGTGGCTGTGGCGGTGGAGGAGGGATTGCTGGTGCCGGTGGTGCGCTTTGCCGATGGCAAGCCCCTGCGCACCATTGGTGCCGAGGTGCGCGACTACGCGAAGAAGGCCAAGGAGAAAAAGCTCCAGCCTGCGGATTGGGAAGGCAACACCTTCACCATCTCCAACCTGGGCATGTTCGGCATCGAGGAGTTCACGGCCATCATCAATCCGCCCGATGCGTGCATCCTGGCGGTGGGCGGCATCGTGGAGAAACCCGTTGTGCGCAACGGTGCCATCGTGCCCGGTCACACCATGAAGGTGACCCTGAGTTGCGACCACCGCGTGGTGGACGGTGCCACGGGCGCAGCCTTCCTCAACACCTTCAAGCAGTTGCTGGAGGAACCGGCATTGCTGCTGGGCCTCGGGGCGATCTGAGGTGCTGCCGTCGTTCTGTCGGTTGCCTATCTTGACCGACCATGGCCGCTGAACGCCCCACCATCCGCTATTCCACCGAAGGCCTTTCGCGGGCCGAGGTCATCGTCCTGTTGTTCCAAGCGTTCCGCGCATTGAACTGGGGCGTGGAGCACCTGCACCCCATGCGCGTGGTGGCCAAGACCCCGGCCACGGGCTTCGCCAAAGGAGAGGATGTGGTGATCGAATTCGATGAGCATGGCTTCACGGCCTTGAGCAAACCATCGGAGTGGAGCCCATTTGCCAAGAAGAAGCGTCATCAGGTCAACCTCGACAAACTGATCGAGGCCTTCGCCCTGGCACGCGTTTCCACCACGCCCGAAGTGATGGCCGCCGAACTGAAGGAACTGGAGGAGAGCGGTGTGATGCAGCTGGATGCCAGCACCTCTCACGCCAACGAGTTCCATTGGAAGGACATCGGTTCCGTGTTCATTCCGCGCCGCGACTTCTTCGCCACGCCCTTGTTGCTGGACATCAGCGTGCTCGTGTACATCCTGATGGTGGCCACGGGAGTACACTTCATGTCGCCCACCGGCGAGGACCTGCTCACCTGGGGTGGCAACTACCGCGCGGTCACCATGTCCGGCGAGTGGTGGCGCCTGCTCACCTGCTGTTTCGTGCACATCGGGGTGATCCACCTGCTCTTCAACATGTATGCGCTGCTGATGGTGGGCCTGCAACTGGAGCCGCTGCTCGGCAGCAAACGCGTGCTGATGCTGTATGTGATCACGGGTGTTTTCGCCAGTTTGGCCAGCCTGTGGTGGCACGACAATACCGTGAGCGCCGGCGCTTCGGGTGCCATCTTCGGGCTGTATGGCGTGTTCCTCGCGCTGCTCACCACGGACCTGTTGCACAAAGAGACGCGGCAGCAATTGCTCTCCAGCATCGGCGTGTTCGTGGTGTACAACCTCATCTACGGAATGAAAGGCGGCGTGGACAATGCCGCGCACATCGGTGGTCTGCTCAGCGGTGTGCTCATGGGCTTTGCGCTCTATCCCGCCCTGCGCAAGCCCGAAGCGGCCGGCCTGCAATGGGCCTCCATGGCCGCTCCAGCGGTGTTGCTTGCGTTGGCCGGTGGTTGGGCCGTAAGCACCTTGCCCGCGGACGACCATGTGTTCGAGACCCGCATGGCCGACTTCGCACGCATGGAGGAGGAAGGCCTGGCGATGTTCCGGCTGGGCGATGAGGGGACCGTGGAACAGCAGCTCGTTCTGCTTGATGAACGCAGTGCACCGGCATGGGACAGCGCCGTGGCCCTATTGGAAGGTACGCTCACGCTGGAACTTTCATCCGATGTGGCCTACCGCCGCGATCGCCTGCTGGACTATGCACGTGAGCGTGCCCTGAGCACCGGGCTCATCCGCCAGTCGCTCACAACCCCAAGTGCAGCGCTGGACAGTGCCGTTCAACAGAGTTTCACACGCATCGACTCCATGTTCACCGAGATGCAATAATGCGTTCACACGAACGGCTGGACCGTCCGCGTTCTGCGCTCACCCAACTCCGATCATCACCATGCGCCTCGCACCGCTCTTCTTGCTCCTGTATATACTGGTCGCCACTTCATGCGGTGGCAGCCAGCGTGCAAGCAGCACGGCCTATTCCAACGCCCGCTACCTCGCCGACGGCAAGGCGCAATACGCTCCAGGGGAACGCGTGGTGCAATACGCGGCCACACTGGAGTTGAAAGTGAAAGAGGCCGACAGCACCAACGTGCATCTGCGGGCCATCGCTGAGAAGCATCAGGGCTACGTGGTCTCGTTGGCCGATGGCCGATCGGTGATCCGGGTGAAACAACCCCAACTGGCCGCAGCCGTGGATGAGGTGGCCGCACTGGGCAAGTTGCGCAGCAAGGCCTTCAAGGGCGAGGATGTGACCGAGCAGTACGTGGACCTCACGGCGCGCTTGGAGAACGCACGCCGCGCCCGCGAGCGTTACCTGCAATTGCTGCAACAGGCCGAGAACGTGCAGGCCGCTCTGGCCGTGGAAAAGGAGCTGGAGCGCGTGAACGGTGACATCGAATCGTTCGAGGGCAAGCTGAACAAGCTCACCCACCTCGCCGACATGGCCACCATTACCGTGCAGTTGCAGGAGAAAGAGAAGCTCGGTCCGCTGGGCTATGTCTTCGTGGGCCTGTGGAAGGGCGTACGCTGGCTCTTCGTGCGCGGGGAGTGATCCCGTTCGCCGAACAGCAACTGCAGGCGATGCACTGCGTAGGTCCGTAGGGTGATAAGTCGTTGGTCAACAGCAGCGAGCAATTCGCTCCGTTGTTCCGGATACTTGCGCAGTTCCTGTAAGCTGGTGCGCAACACCAGTTCATCATGCCAGGTACCCAGTCGACCCAGCACCTTCCCGAGGCCGTTGGGTTCCGGCACGCCAGGGTCCAGTAGTTCGTGGAGGTGGCGCACGTGCTTCAGGTGCTTGCGGACCTCGTGCAAGTGCAGGTGCGCATCGGCTGCCCGTGTCAGGCCCTTGGCGCGATCGAGCTCGGCTTTCACGTACTTCTGCGCGGCGGCGCGCAGGTCGTTCATCGTACGACCCTGAAGTACACGCAAGGCATGAAGCTCCAAGCGCTGGAAGTCCTCCGGCCGGATGCGCTCCAGTGATCGGCGGAGTTCCTTGGCAAGACGTTCCTCCTGCTTGCGCAGATGGGCAAGTCCGATGGTGCGCGCTTCCGCAGGAACGTTCCGCAGTTCGTTCATCCGCGCACAGTTCACCTGCACTTCGCGCAATGCACCTGCGGCCCTGAACAGATCATTGCTGCGACGCACGACCCCTTTCGGCGGTGGTGCATCACGGTCCAGGTGCCTCAGGAAACGCAGGAGCGATCGTGTCTTCTTCAAGCGCACACGCAGCCGGTGGAGGCCCTCGGTGTCGGTGCGCAGACGTGTTCGCTCCAAGGCGCTACGGTAGCGCTGAAGTGTGCTGATGGCCGTGTTGCGCAACTCCATTCCACTGCCCAAGCTACGAGCGCAGGCCTTCGCCGCACCTGACCGATATCGCCTCCGCCGGGACCGCTGTACTTTCGGCCGGTGCCGAGCGTGCTGGATACACCGATCGAGTTCCTCAAGGGCGTTGGTCCCCAGCGGGGCGAGCTCCTGCGCAAGGACCTTTCCATCGGCACCTACGGCGAACTGCTCCAGCACTTCCCCTTCCGCTATGTGGACCGCAGCGTGTTCCACTGCGTGCGCGAGATCAACGAGGAGCTGACGCAGGTGCAGCTGCGCGGCGTGATCGGCCCCCTGAAGATGTTGGGTGAGAAACAGGGCAGGCGCCTAGCGGTGCAGTTCACCGATGCCACCGGCTCCATCGAGCTCGTGTGGTTCAAGGGAATCCGCTGGCTGCAGACCTCCTTGAAGCCCGGACAGGAATACGTGGTTTTCGGGAAGCCCACGGTGTTCAATGGTCGCTTCAACCTGGCGCACCCCGAACTGGAGCTGGCCGCCACCTGGGACCAGGGCCTCGATGTGGCCTTGCAGCCCGTGTACAGCACCACTGAGAAACTCACGGCACGCGGGCTCACCAGTCGCGCCATCTGGAAATTGCAGAAGGCACTGCTGCCAACGGTAATGGGCCAGTTGCCCGAAACGCTCAGCCGCGAACTCCTGGACCTCGTGGGCGGCGTGGGGCGCGAAGAGGCCTTCCGCCAGGTACATGCCCCGCAGGACCGCACCAAGCTCGATGCGGCCGTTCGTCGCCTCAAGTTCGAGGAGCTCTTCTTCATTCAACTGCAACTGCTCAAGCAGAAACTGCTGTTGCAGCAAAGCCTGCGCGGCAACGTGTTCACGCAGGTGGGCGAGCACTTCAACCGCTTCTACCACCACCACCTGCCCTTCGAGCTTACCGGTGCGCAGAAACGCGTGGTGAAGGAGATCCGCAAGGACATGGGGACCGGCCGCCAGATGAACCGCCTGGTGCAGGGCGATGTAGGCAGCGGCAAGACGGTGGTTTCGCTGCTCAGCATGCTGATCGCGTTGGACAATGGTTTCCAGGCCGCGCTGATGGCGCCCACCGAGATCCTCGCGCAGCAGCACTTCCACTCCATCAGCCGCATGCTGGAGGGCATGCCCGTGGTGTTGCGTTTGCTCACCGGCAGCACGCGCACGGCCGAGCGACGCAGCATCCTCACTGCACTGCAGGCGGGCGAGGTGCACATTATCGTGGGCACCCACGCGTTGCTGGAGGACCGCGTACAGTTCCAGCGCCTGGGGCTGGTGGTGATCGATGAGCAGCACCGCTTCGGGGTGGCACAACGCGCGCGCCTCTGGGCCAAGAGCGAGATCCCACCGCACGTGCTGGTGATGACCGCCACACCGATCCCGCGCACTTTGGCCATGACGCTCTATGGGGATCTTGACAGCAGCGTGATCGACGAGCTGCCGCCGGGACGCAAGCCCATCCGCACCGTGCATCGCTTCGATTCCGCGCGCAACGCGGTGTTCGGGTTCATGGAAGAGGAGATGGCGAAGGGGCGACAGGTCTACGTGGTGTACCCGCTCATTGAGGAGAGCGAGAAGAGCGACCTCAAGGACCTGAACGATGGCTTCGAGAGCATGGTGCGCCGCTTTCCGCTGCCCAAGTACGCCGTGAGCATTGTGCACGGCCGCATGGACCAGGCCACCAAGGACTACGAGATGGCGCGGTTCAAGAAGGGCGAAACGAACATCCTGGTGGCCACCACGGTGATCGAGGTGGGGGTGGACGTTCCGAACGCCAGTGTGATGGTGATCGAGAACGCCGAGCGCTTCGGTCTATCGCAGCTGCACCAGTTGCGCGGACGCGTTGGTCGCGGTGCCGAGCAGAGCTTCTGCATCCTCATGACCGGCGAGAAACTGGGCAACGATGCCCGCGCACGCATCGAGACCATGGTGCGCACCAACGATGGTTTTGAGATCGCCGAGACCGACCTTCGGCTGCGCGGCCCCGGTGATCTGATGGGCACCCAACAGAGCGGATTGCCGCAGCTGCACATCGCCGATCTGGTGGAAGACAGCGCCTTGCTGCAACAGGCGCGTCAGGCCGCCATGCGCCTGTTGGATACGGATCCCGGACTCGCCGAACCGCGCCACGCGCCCATCGCACGAGCCTTGCACGAGCAGTTGAAAGGGCAGGCCGTGTGGGGCCGCATCAGCTGATCGCGTGATCAGGTGTTGAGCGCTGCACGACGCCGGATCTCCTCGGGGTCCAGCACATGCGCCAGGCAACCACCGGCGATCAGCACCTGCGCAAGACCGTAGGTCAGCATCACCATCCACTCGGCACCCTCAAGCGGGCGCACAAAACGGTTGAAGGCAAGCAGGCTGTCGCTGGCGATGAAGAGGAAGGCCCCGGTCAGTACGGCGAAGAAGCTGCGCGGAAAGGTGCGCCCGAAGCGGAACGCGGAAGCAATGCCCATCAGGCTGATGGCGATGGCGTACACGATGATGGGGATCGCGATGCCATCATCAACCGTGGGCACAATGCGCCCGGCGAAGAAGTAACCGTAGGCCGCGATCACCACCGAGAGCACGATGGAGGGCCAGGGGAAGGGACCGCCCGGCACATCGGCCACGTTGTGCGCGAAGGCCATGGTGTAGCACAGTTGTGCGATGAGGAACGCCGCGAGGCCGATGAGGAAGTTGAACTGGTCGCGGTGTTGGAACATAAGCGCCATATCGCCGATCCAGGAGAAGAAGAGGCCGGCCTGCACCAATAGCGTGAAGCGGTCGCCAACGCGGCGGCTGTGGAAGTAGAACCAGCTGCTCAGCACCAGCATCAGCAGCGGCTTGCACAGGTACACGAGCCACTGCACGCCGAGCGAGCCACCGACAATGGTGCCGAGCAGGGCCAGCCCGTACACCACGCCGTTCAAGGGTGTGTTCTTCCGAATGTCCATCAATGGTGGCGCGACGAATGTTCGCCGTACCGGAGCGCGGGCAAGTTAATCAGCAGGTGTTACGGTGCCGTTCACGGATGCTGAAGCCATTGTGCGGTGCGCGTTCCACAGCAAGGCCAACGAGCCCAATGTTACCAAGGCGTTCGCTGCAATGGTCGCTGTGCCGGGTAGCAGGTCGGTGCTATGCCAGAGCAGCAACGACAGGGTGACCACACGCACCACTTCGGCGCCCGTGGCCCAGCGCCGGCCCTCCATCAGCAGACCCATGTTCATCACCCACACCACGATCAGCGCGGCGGTGGCCCACTGGCGGGTGGCGCCCAGGTCGGCCTGGCGGAACAGGAAGAAGGTGGTGACCACCAGCAGCAGCGTGAACTGCACGGCCACGTAGCCGCCCACGGCCGCCGGCACCCGCGTGTCGAACTTGCGGAAGGTGCGCCGGTCCTTGCCCACGGGCCCCGCGTAGCCGCCGAGGTACGCCGGCCGCCAGCCCGGTGGCTTGATGAACACGCGGAGCTTGTCGCCCCAACTGCGGGCCTGCGCGGCCAGCCGGAAGAGGTCGCCCCAGTAGTGGAAGTTGGCCGTGAGCGGGTCCCAGCGCGACAGCGGCGTGGTGATGCCGTACACCGGCTCATCCTCCTCGCGCTGGAAGGTGCCGAAGAGCTTGTCCCACACGATCAGCGTGCCCGCGTGGTTGCGGTCGATGTATTTCGGGTCGCTGCCGTGGTGCACGCGGTGGTGGCTCGGTGTGTTGAACAGCCACTCGAAGGGCCCCAGGTGCCCGATGGCCTTGGTGTGGATCCAGAACTGGTACAGCGTGTTGAAGGCGCCCACCGTAACGATCACCACCGGGTGGATGCCGATCACCGCCATAGGCAGGTAGAACCACCAGCTGAACAGGCCCTGCCACCAGCTCTGGCGCAGCGCCACGCTCAGGTTGTACTCCTCGCTCTGGTGGTGTACGATGTGCGCCGCCCACAGGAAGTTGATCTCGTGGCTCAGCCGGTGGAACCAGTAGTACAGCAGGTCCACCAGCAGGAAGGCCACGATCCATGTGAGCACGCTGCGCTCCAGGGTGAAGAGGCGCAGGTGGTCGTAGGTCCAGAGGTAGATGGCGAAGATCACCGTCTTGGAAAAGGCCCCCACCACCTGCGAGCCGATGCCGCAGCCCAGGTTGGCCACGAAGTCGTTGAAGCGGTACACCTTCCGGTGCGCGAACGCGCTCCACGCCAGCTCCGCGCCCATCAGCACGAAGAAGAGGGGAATGGCCAGCGCGATGTAGTCCATGGGTGGAGCGAAATTACGGGGCCGGCGGGGCGGCCTGTAGCTCCGGGTCGATGGCGGTCACTCCACCACTACCCGCTCGGAATAGAAGCCTTGGGCGGCGCTCACACGAACAAGGAAGATGCCCTTTCCAAAGCGTGATAGGTCCACCGCCTCGCTCTCTTGACCGGGTTGCAGCCGTTGCTCGAAGAGCAATTTGCCCATGGTGTCGTACACGCTGTAGTAGCTATCGGCCATCAGGGGGGAGGCGAAGGAGAGGGTGAAGGTGCCGGTGTTAGGGTTGGGGCGGACGGACATGGGCGTGTGCCGCTCCATGCGGGGGGGGAGGTTGGTGGCGAAGGTGCAGGCATCGTAGGTGGTGAAAATGCTTGGGTCCAAAATGCTGTCGTTCACCAAGATCGTCGTTGCCGTGGCCACACTCGTAGTGCTTGTCAGTACGAAACTGCTATCCGCCGGGAAGAGATCAGCGACCTGTAAGGGGTTGGGATGCTCCAGGCAATCGAACCGCCCCAAGGAATCAGTCTTGTAGATGAATTTGCTCGCATTTCCTGGCAGATTCCCATATATGATACCACTGAGCATGTAGCTACCATCCGAATGGGCGAGCAGGTCCTGGGCGATGTAGACGTATCCATCCTCTCCCACTGCACGCGTCCACAAGGTGTCGCCATTGGTGTCAGTTTTCATTAGGAAGGGGTGATAGTGGAAGTTGTTCTGGGGGACCCCAAGGGTAGCGAGCATAGCATACTGTCCATCAAGCGTTCTTCTGATCTTTGACGGTCTTCCGGTGTACCACAGGAAGGGTGTGCTGTACCAACCCTTGCACCATTGCACCTCTCCAGCGCCATCAAGCTTCATCATGAAGAGCTTGGGCTGAAAGCTGGCCGGCAGTGGCTGGGTGAAGAGCAATTGTGTGCTATCGGTATAGCCCGTGATGATGAACGAATCGTCCGATTCGATCAAGGCGTCGTGGATCATGCCCCCGGGGCGCATGTAACTCTTGGTCCAAAGGAAGTTGCCATCTGCATCCATGCGGGCCACCACTACTCCCGCAGTATCCATGTTGATGCCTGCGAGTAGATCGCCGTTGGGCAGTTCCTTAATAAACTGGAAGCCCCCCGAGCGCTCGATCCTCCATGTCCAAACTGGTTCCAAGAGGCTGTCGACCCGCATAGTGAAGAAGTTCTTGCCACGCCCCCATATGATCGCTCCTTTATTACTTGTCACTTCCAATCCGCCGATTGATCCGTCACATACCGCCAAGTTCATGTCATACTTTAGCATAACATCGGTATTGCCGAGAGAGTCTGTGAGCCCGATAACCGGTTGTACCAAACCAAGTTCGTTGTTCGGGTTCCATGGACAATCCAGCGGTGTGGTGGATGTTGTGAAGTAGAATCGATTGGCTCTTACCTGCTTCAGGATCTGGGTCATATCAGTACCGATGTCATGATAGTAGGACGAATGCTGGATGTAACCATCAGGATCTAGTAAGTGAATAGCAGCCATACAAGTGAGCGTGTTCCCGCCGGGAAGCTCTATGAGGTCGAATGAGTAGCTCGTCGCAGACCGATAGAGTCTCATGAAGGTCGGCTGCGCATGCGCTGCGCAGGTCCATGCGAAGGCGAAGGCAAAGAAGCTTGTTGCTCTCATGACTCAGTGGATGATCAGTTTCTTGGTCTTCATGCGACCATTCGAAGTGACCTGCACCCAATAGGCCCCCATGGCGAATCGGCTAGCGGATAGTTGCAAGCGCGTGGCCGTCAGATTCCCTCGCTCCCGCGGATCTGTGATCCGTGGAGAACATTGTGCTCCATTGTGCTGATCGCTCCATTTGACCTTCATTTAGCTCCAAGATACACCTTCCCGCCACCACCGTAACTGAGCACCGTCGGGTCGGGCATCATCTAGCGCTTACCTCCCTTGCAAGCCATCGCACGCGCTTCGTTCGTTCTTCGTCACAGTGCGATCGCTTCCACATCCGGGCGCTTCATTGCCCTTGGATGGGCCTTCGGCCTCGTTCAACGATCAGTTGGTACGGGTTCATCCCGCGTTGCTCCACCGTACATCTCCTTCTCGGCGCGATCACCCTCGTTCGTTTTCCTGTCCCGGTGCGTTGTTCGGCTTGACGCATCGAATTCTTCCCTCGCCGCCTGACAAGATCACCCTGCACCTGCAATGACGTCAGTGTTCGTCGCGTGAACGCGGGTGTGAGCGTCGTGTTCCAATGTTGCCGCGTCGTGTGTTCGGCCGTACGCCTGACAAGATCTCCCCGCACCTGCAATGGTTTCAGGCGCACAGGTCATTTCCAGGCACAACGCATCGTGTGCGACCCTAGCCGCCCTCTTGGATCCCGCGATCGGCGCGAAACCGTGGTCCGTTCCCCGGTCCGGCCACCGGGCGCCCGGAGCACTGCGGCCCGTCGCCACCCGCCCTCCACGCCCACCAAGTATCTTCGCCGTCCGCAATTTTCCGAACCCCATCCACCTTCGCCGAGGCTACGGCGGATACCATGCGCATCTCCTGGAACTGGCTCACGCAATACGTTGAACCCGGCCTCACGCCCCAGCAGGCGGCGGCCATCCTCACCAGCACCGGGCTGGAGTGCGAGAGCGTGGAGCTGCACGAGCCCATCAAGGGCATGCTGGCCGGTGTGGTGGTGGGCCAGGTGCTGGAGTGCCGCAAGCACCCCGATGCCGATCGCCTCAGTGTGACACTGGTGGACCTGGGAAGCGGCGAGCCCGTGCAGATCGTGTGCGGCGCCCCCAACGTGGCGGCCGGGCAGAAGGTGCTGGTGGCCACCGTGGGCGCCAACCTGTGCATGACCGACGGCACCTGCATCATCATCAAGAAGAGCAAGATCCGCGGGCAGGAGAGCCATGGTATGATCTGCGCCGAGGACGAACTGGGCCTGGGCCAGAGCCATGACGGCATCCTGGTGCTGGACCCCACCGCCGTGGTGGGCACGCCCGCCGCGCAGCACCTGGGCCTGCACAGCGACCATGTGCTGGAGATCGGCCTCACGCCCAACCGCACCGATGCCCTGGGCCATTTGGGCGTGGCGCGCGACCTCATCGCCGCCCAGAACCACCGCACCGGCGCCACGTTGGAACTGAAGCTGCCCGATGTGTCGGCCTTTGCGCAGGACGACGAGGCGCGCACCGTGCCCGTGGAGGTGCATGACGCCAAGGCCTGTCCGCGCTATGCGGGCCTTATGCTCACCGGCATCCGCGTGGGCCCCTCGCCCAAGTGGCTGCAGGACCGCCTCCTGGCCATCGGCCTGAAGCCCATCAACAACGTGGTGGACGTGACCAACTACGTGCAGCACGAGCTGGGCCAGCCCCTCCACGCCTTCGATGCCGACCAGTTGGAAGGCGGCCGCATCGTGGTGCGCAAGGCGGCCGCGGGCGAGCCCTTCCTCACCCTCGATGAGAAGGAGCGCACCTTGGATGCCGATGACCTGGTGATCGCCGATGCCACGAAGCCGGCCTGCATCGCGGGCGTGTTCGGTGGCCTGCGTAGTGGCGTGTCCGATGCCACCACCACGGTGTTCCTGGAGAGCGCCTGCTTCGAGGCCTCCACCATCCGCCGCACCGCCCGCCGCCACGCACTGAACACCGATGCCTCGTTCCGCTTCGAGCGCGGCGTGGACCCCGAGATCACCGTGTATGCGCTGAAGCGCGCGGCCCTGCTGCTGAAGGAGGTGGCCGGTGCGCGCATCAGCTCGTCCATCACCGACATCGACCACACGGCGAAGCACCGTTCGGAGGTACACCTCAAGTTCGCCGACCTCGAACGCCTCGCCGGTCTGCACATTCCCGCCGATCAGGTGGTGCACATCCTGGAGCTGCTCGACTTCCGCATCCGCGAGCGCAATGCACAGGGCCTGCATGTGCAGGTGCCCGCCTACCGCGTGGACGTGCATCGCCCGGCCGATGTGGTGGAGGAGGTGCTGCGCATCCACGGCTACGACCACGTGCCATTGCCGAAGCACTTGCAGCTACCACCAGTGCTGCATGAGGCGCTTACGTTGGAATCGCTGCGTGCCCAAGTGGGCCACCACCTCGCCGCCCGCGGACTGCGCGAGGTAATGACGCCCTCGCTGGTGAGCGGCGAGCGCGTGGTGAAGGGTGGCAGCCACTCCGCGGAGCAGCTGGTAACGCTGGCCAATGCGCTCAGCGCCGAGCTGGACGTGCTGCGTCCCACCATGCTGCCGGGCCTGCTCGGTGCACTGGCCTACAACCTGAACCGCCAGCAGCGCGACCTCCGCTTCTTCGAGCGGGGCCGCACCTACACCAAGGACGGCGACCGCATCGTGGAGCGCGAGACATTGGGCCTGGTCATCACCGGGCGGCGCGAGCGCGAGAGCTGGCGCAGCGACGATGCCAAGAGCGATCTCTACGACCTGAAGGAGGAGCTGGAGGTGCTGTTGGAACGCCTCGGCCTCGCCGAGCTGGTGCATTGGGAGCCGCTGGGCCATGCCCTGCTGGAGAAGGCGTGCACCGTGCTGCTCAAGGGCCGTCCGGTGGGCCTGATCGGCGCGGTACGCAAGCCGGCGCTGAAGGCCGCGGATGTGAACCAGCCCGTGGTGTTCGCTGAACTGGATGAACAGGCCCTGCTGGATGCCTGCCACGCACAGGCCGTGGGCTTCACCGAGGTGCCGCGATTCCCGAGCGTACGCCGCGACCTCAGCCTGTTGCTGGAGCAGGGCGTGCGCTTCGAGCAGTTGCGCAAGCTGGCCTTCAACGCGGAGCGCAAGCTGCTGCGCGAGGTGGGCCTCTTCGATGTGTACCAGGGCGACAAACTGCCGGCGGGCAAGAAGAGCTACGCGCTCAGCTTCACGCTGCAGGATGCCGAGAGGACGCTGACCGATGAGCAGGTGGACAAGGCCATGGGCCGCATCCGCCAGGCTTTCGAGAAGGAGCTGGGCGCGGAACTGCGCAGATGATCACTTCGTGCGCCAGCGCTCCACCGTGGCGAGCGCATCGGCCTTGCCTTTCACGGCGACCAGCTCGGCACCGTCCTCGGGGTCGTAGTTGAGCAGCCAGGTCACCAGGATGTCGCGTGCGGCCTGCGGCAGTTCATGGATATCACCGGCCTCCACGGTGCGCAATGCCGGATCGATGGGCAGGGCCACCAATTTGTCGTCGCGTTCACCGGCATCGAGCAGTTCGATGATGCCGATGGGTTCCACCTCCAGCACGGTGCCGCTGGGCACGGCCCCGCACAGCACGAACACGTCCACCGCATCGCCATCGCCGCCTTCCTCCTTGTTCATCTTGGTGCCCGGGATGAAGCCGTAGTTGGCCGGGTAGGGCAGGAAACGGATCAGGCGGGGCTGGCCGTTGCGCAGGTCGATGGGGAAGGTGTTCGTGGCCGGATCGTACTGACGCTTTTCCACTGTGCCCGCAGGTATCTCGATCACGGCACGGAGGATGCCCGCGCGAGGCGATGCGTTCAGTTCTTCCAAATTGGACATCGTTGTGGCTTCAGGTGTTGGCGCATCGGCACAGCCCACCATGGCCAGCAGGAGCAAGGGCGCGAAACGCTTCATGCCCCGAAGATCGGCAACGCGATCAACGCAGGCGGTACGAGAGGCTGATCATGCCCCCGAAAGCGCGGCTGTGGCGCTGCACGTCGCCATCGCTCAGGCTGTTGCTGAACTGGCCACGAAGGGCCGGTTCAATGCCCACGGACCAAGCGGCGTTCCAGCGGTAGCGGATGTAGGCGCGCGCCGTGTAGCCGAAGACCACCTCGCGGAAGGCCTGATCACCCAGCTCGGTGTAGCCATCGTTGGTGCTGTTGGGTAGCGCTCCGGTACGGCCACTGAGCAGACCCACCGTGGGACCACCGCGCAGGCCCAGGCTCCAGCGGCCTTGCACCACGTGCGCATCGAACAACATCGGGATCTCGAAGTAGCTGGTGGTAACGCGTAGCTCGCGCGCATCGCGCACACGCATCGTCGTGACGGTGCTGTCGCTGCCCAGTGTGATCACGTTCACCGTGGTGTTGATGGATTGGCCCACGTAATAGACCTGTCCGTTCTGAATGATGGTGTCCGTGATGAAGAGGATGGTGGTGTCGACCGGAGCGAGGTACCAGTAGTTCCAGCGTTCCACCGTGGTGTTGTCGATGGCATCCACCTTGATCCGTTCGGCATAGGTGCCATAGTGCACACCGAAGCCGAGGCCGATGTTGCGGCCCATGTGCATCAGCTCGGCACCATACCCCATGGTGGTTTCCGGCGTGATGCCGTTGGACCAACTGTCGCTGTTGCCTCCGCTGTAATTGCCGGTGGATGAGAACGCACCACCCAGCATGCTGATCTCCCAGGGGGCACGGTCCGGAATGATCGGCGCCACGAGCGGTGCAGCTACGGCTGGTGCTGAGTTGGCGCTGTCTGCTGGAACTGTCGTTGATACTGAAGTGAGGATCGTGATCAGTTCCGTGTGGTCCGGCGTGTCAGCGTCCACTGCTTGAGCATTGCTGCTCACTGCGGAAGGTGCCACGTTCGCCTCCGAAGCATTGGCTTCGGGTGATGCCAAGGGGTCTTGGACCGGGGTTGTACCTGCGCTGAGCGAAGCGCCTGTGGAAGCGGTGGTTGCGGGCAATGTGCTCGCTCCGTTCCCTTCGGCTTGCGGAATGCTTGTGCCCAGTGTTGTTCCGGTTGAACTGGTGGTCGCAGTGGCGTTGCTGGCTGCGTTCGCCGTGGGTGCATTGCCCGAGTTCTTGGGCGTTGCAGTACGTTCCGTTCGCGGCATACTTAAGCTGGCCTTGCCGGTAGCCGCGGTCGTGGTCTTCGTAGATGATACCTGTGCTGTGGATGTGCTCTTCACTGTGGAAGCCGAAGACGCAGTGGTAGATGTACTCGAACTATTGACGTCAGTCGAAGTGGAGGACGTGGTGTTCGTGTTCGCTGCCGTGTTTTCCGAAGGAATTTCCGATAACGAAAAAGAGGACGGTGCGGTCTCGGTGATCTTCTCCGATGTGTGGGGCGCTGTTGTTGCCTTGTCCGTGTTCTGTTCGGTGGTCGCAGCAGCCAGCGGCTCCGCTTTGAGCTCTGTTTCGCGAAGCGTCCACCAAGCGGCGGTGCTCACCAACAGCAGTGCGGCGGCGCCCAGCAGCCAGAAGCCGCCGCGTTTACGGCCGCGTTGTGCGGCGATCGCCTGCTCGGCCAGCTCCCAGTGCGCCTCCTCAAAAGGGAACGCCTGTTCGCTCAGCTTGCGCCGGGCCAGCTCGTCGAATTCGTTGTCGTGGTTCATCGGATGGCGGTCTTTGCGGTGGTCTGTCCGGCCAGCTGTGCAATGGCCTGTTGAAGCGTTTGGCGCGCGTTGGCCACATGCCATTTCGAGGTGCCTTCGCTGATGCCCAGCATCTGTGCGATCTCCTGGTGGCCGAAGCCATCGATGGCGAAGAGGTTGAAGACCTTGCGCGACATGTCCGGCACGCGTTGCAGCAGCTCTGCGAAGGCGTCGGATTCCATGTGGCGCAGGTAGTCGTTCACTTCCACCAACGTGGACTCATCCAACGAGGCGTCCAGGCTTTCGCTGGCCTTTCGCTGGCGGTCCTTGCGGTATTCGTCGATCACCGTGTTGATCATGATGCGTCGGGTCCACAGTTCAAAGGGCACGTCGGGCCGTCGTTTGCCCAGGTTGGTCAGGATCTTCAGAAAGCCTTGGTTCATGCGGGCCACGGCGTCCTGTTTGTTGCGTTCATAGCGGCAGCAAATGGCCATCATCTGGCCATACAGCGCCCGGTACAGTTCGTACTGTGCCTTGGGCTCCTCGCGGATGCAGCGTGCTATGAGGGTCTCTGGTATCATCGGCGATGTGCCGAAGGGCCTTCCATCAGAACGAAGGCCCTTCGGCGTTCATCAGCGTTCGGTTCAGCGCTTCACGAAACGGCGGGTGGTGGTCTGTTGGCCGTTGGTCAAGCGGATCATGTAAAGGCCTGCGTTCAGGTCGCTCACGTTCACCTCGAAGCGGTTGCGGCCACCGGCCACGGCCTCGTTCGTGCTGCGCACCACACGGCCGTTCAGGTCGATGATGTCCATGGTGAGGTTGCTGTTCATCGCGCTGTTCAGCGAAAGGCCGATCATGTCCTCCACAGGGTTGGGCCACAGTGCGATGTCGTTCAGTTGCTCATGCGCGGGAACAGCCGTGGGCAGTTGGGCGATCACATTGAGCGTAAAGCCCGAGCGTACTTCACCGTTACCGGGTCGCATGCCGTCGTAAAGACCGTTCTCATCAATGGATACCGTGTCGCAGAAGGTGGAGGTGCAGCCCGTGCCGTCCACCATGGTGAGGCACAGCTGGTAGGGGCCTCCCGTTGCGTACACGTGTGTGGGGTAAGGATCGGTGCTTGTGGTGCCATCACCGAAGTTCCACAGGAACTGGTAGTTGCCATCGCCACCGCTGCTCAGGTTCCACACCCACACTTCGTTGGGGATGGGTTCCACACCACCGCCGGGGTTGTTGATGGTATCGGTGTACGTGTAGGCCTGCATCACCCAGAAGCCGGCCTGGCAGGTGATGGTCGTACTGTCAGGATCACAGAAACAGTTGGCATCCCATGTGCCTGCACCAAGGGTCGGATGGGTGCATGGCGTTCCTGGCAGATCGGGTCCATTGGGTATGCCGAGGCAATCCCAGTTCACGGTCGAACCCATGGATACTGTACCGTCGGTGTCAACGAATACGGAATCGCACATCGTGCTCACGCAGTTGTTATCCGTACCTGCCATCCATAGGCAAACATTATAGAAGCCACTGCCGGGGAATGTGAAGGTGGTGCTTTCTCCTGTGGCCGCACCGCCGTTGGGCAATTCCCAGCCGAGCAAGTATGAGCCTCCCGAACTGATGCTGCAACTGGTGAGGTCAGCAGTGAACGGGATAGCGTTACCACCGGAAGTGGACTGCTCTACGGTGAAGCAGGCCTGGCATGAGGAGGCGTTCGGGATGCATTCGCAATCCGCGCTCCAAGTACCGGCAATTCCGAGGAAGGTGGTGCAGGCTGTTCCGGGCAGGGCACTACCACCGGGTATGCCAAGGCAGTCCGGTGCGGTGCCGCCGCAGTTGAACACCACGTACACCAAGGCCGAGTCCATGATCGGGTCCGTTTCGTACAGCACCGTGTCCGTTTGAATGGCACCTTGGCATGGTGTGCTGATGGTGAACCCACCAGTGGGGTAGGCAAAAAGCAACGTGGCGCTGAAGGTGCAGCTTGAAGGTAGAACGGGGACGTCAATGTCCACCGCTGGCTCGGTGCCAGGCAGTGTCACAATGTTCACAAAGGAGTTGCCCGTGCATCCGGTCACTTGGCCACCTATGGTGACCGTGTACGGTTGCTGGGCCATGGCGGCCACACCGCCAGATAGGGCGGCGGAAAGGGCCAGGGAGCGCAGTATGTGTTTCATGGGAGTGCGTTTCGTTCGTTGGGCGTTCACTCTCATACACGGAGCCGACCGCCGAGGGGTTGGGTGCGACCGAAAATTAATCCACCTGCCACCCCGAACGCAGAAGCGCCCCGCATTGCTGCGAGGCGCTCCTGGAAGGATCGGACGGCGGATCAATCCGCTTTCACGAACCGGATGCTGATGTTGTGACCTTTACTGTCGGTGGCGCGCAGGGTGTAGATGCCTGCCGGCAGGTCGTTGGTGTCGAAACGGTGCTGGCTGCGACCGGCGTTCATCGTGCGGCTCTCCTGGCGCACTTCGCGACCGTTCACATCGAAGAAGCTCACGCGCAGCAGGCCGTCAGCCGTGGCCACCAGGGCCAGGTTGAGGTCGCCATTGCTGGGGTTCGGCCAGATGGCGGCGTTGGTCAGTTCCTGCATGTCGGCAATGGAGGTGGTCAGCGGGTTCTGCACGTTCAGCGTGAAGCCATCGGTGCGTTCCGTGTTCGCCACTTGGTGGCCACCGAGGATCATTCCATTGAGCAGGCCGTTCTCGCCGATGGAGATGGTGTCGCAGGTAGTGCTGGTGCAGCCGCTGGCATCGGCAATGGTGAGGCAGAGCAGATAGGGGCCGTTCTGGCTGTAAGTGTGCGTTGGGAATGCGCTGGTGCTGCTGGTGCCATCACCGAAGTTCCACAGGTAGGTCAGTGCGCCGTTGCCGGTGCTCAGGTTCCACACCCATACTTCGTTGGGCACGGGCAGGCTGTCCTGGCCATAGGCCTGGATCACCCAGAAGCCGGCCTGGCAGGGCAGTCCACCACCGTTTGTGCAGTTGCAGTTCGCATCCCAGGTGCCGATGAAGTTGGTGCCGGGCGTCCAGCAGGGCGTACCGGGCAGGTTGCTGCCGTTAAGCACACCGAGGCAGTCGTAGTTGCCACCCATCGTATCCGCCTGGCAAACACAGTCAGGGCTCCAGAAGCCCGAAAGTCCTGTGGCCGGGTTGGTGCAAGGCGTGCCAGGCATGGCCGGACCATTGGGAATGCCTTCGCAATCCACAAGTGCGTTCGTTAAACATTCGCAGTCGGCGCTCCAAACACCCGCCTGGCCAAGTGCCGTGGTGCATGCCGTGCCGGGCAGCGCGCTGCCACCTGGCACTCCCAGGCAATCGGGTGTGCCGCCACCACCGCAGTTCAGGACCACCATGATCGAATCTGATCCGGAAGGATCTACTTGGTACTGGCCCACGGCGGTGAGCAGGGCCCCATTGCAGGGTACCGTGATGACGAATCCGCCACCGGGGCTCTGCATCCAGGCCACGGTGTCAAATCCACAGTTCACGAGGTCGAGGGTGTAATTCCAAGTGGGTTGCGCCCCTGGCATGGACGCAATGTTCACTTGGCTGTTGGGCATGCATCCCTGGACATATCCCGTGATGAGGATCGGGTAGGGTGGTGTAGGCTGCGCAAAGGCTGCCAGGCCGAAGGCCCCAGCCAGCACAAGGGTGAGGGAGCGGAGAGTGGTTCTCATGGTGTGAAGGTCGGTTTTTGGTCGTTCAATCACATACACGACGTTTCCGTCCACAGGGTTGGGTGACGCATGAAAAAAGATCAGCCACTAGGTATTCGGACGATCAGTTGCCGAGGCGCGAACTCTTCGCATTCCACCGCACATACGCGAACAACACCAGCGCCAAGGCCAGGAAGAGCAGACTCAGTGTACCGTATGCCAGCTTGATGCTCTCCACATGAACAACAAGTGTCGCTTCATCAAGGTAGCGGCCTTCGGTGTTGAAGTCCATTTGCGAGCGAGCAAACCACAGCAGGCCAAAGAGGACCGATGCGAGGAGCGAGAGCAAAATGGCTGCCCAACAGATCACTCGCCTCATGTGCTGTTCAACCGATCACATCGTCGACCAACCCATCCTCCGCCTCGTTCGGCAGGGTCACCTTCAGCAGTGGTGTGCGCTATCTCCTGCTCGATGCTCCACACCGCGTTGGGTTTGCGGGCCCAGGCGCGGCACGCGATGCCGTTGTTCACGTCCCAGTACAGCATGCTCTTCAAGCGACGGTCGCTGTCGAGGCCGTCATTTTTCATCATGCCGAAGGGTCTTGTTCATTAAGGCGATGCCAGCTCAATACAAAGTTGCACGTACCTGAACAGGGGCATGCTCATCGCTCTACACGCGCAAAACGCGCGGCAGCCGCTATGCTGCCCTTTTGAAAGCGCAGTACGTACAGGCCCGGGGCCAGGTCCGCGGTGGAAAGGGTGAAGGCGTTGGACCCGCTGCTGGTCGACCAGCGCTCCTCGCGCACTACACGACCTTCCAGGTCCACGATGCTGACCACGGCCATGCCTGCATCGCCAAGGTCGCACCGGATGGTGAGCTCATCCACTGTGGGATTTGGAGCAAGGCTTAGCTCCGGAGCCACCCTGCTTGCTTCGTCGATGCCCGTGGGCGCTTCATCCGGGCGGACCTGCACCGAGAAGCCGTTGCTCCGTCCGCCGAAGAAGCCGTTCTCATCCACTTGCAAGGTGTCGCAATAGGAGCTGCTGCAACCGGCATCATCGGTGATGGTCAGGCACAGCACGTACGGCCCGAAGGTCTCGTACTCGTGCAGCGGCCACGGATCGGTGGAGGTGTTGCCATCGCCGAAATCCCACAGGTAGCTGTAGTTGCCCGAGCCACCGTAGCTGGTATTGAAGATCCACAGCTGCACCGGGGTGGAGCCGGTCGTATCCACGATGCCCGGTGCTACGAGAAAGTCTGCGGTGCACGGTGGCATGCTGTAGGCTTCGCATTGGCACGCATTGTTCCAGTAGCCGAGCACATTGGGGTCGCCGGTATCGCATACGGAACCTATGGTGTTGGGTCCGTTCTCGATGCCCAGACAGTCCGTGTAGAAAAGGCTGGTGTCCGGCAGGCACTGGCAGTCGGCGCTCCAATAGCCGACGGGTGCGAAGGGGAATTCGTTCACGGGTATGCAGATCGTACCGGGCATGTTCGGACCGTTCGGCTGACCCAAGCAATCCAGCACGAAGGTGCTGCTGTCCCCGTAGCAGAAACAATCAGGGCCCCATATCCCTTCGTACGGTGTGCCGTCCTGCGCGATGCTTTGGCAAGGTGCGCCGGGCAGGTTGCTTCCACCGGGTAGGCCCAGACAGTCGAACGTATTGGCGTAGCAGATGCAATCCGGTCCCCAAACGCCCACCACCGTGTTCGACGAGTCGGGCAGGAGGCTGCACGGCATGCCCGGCATGTTCGGCCCACCAGGGATGCCCAGGCAATCCACCGGTGCGTTCGTGGTGTCGATGACGCACGTGCAGTTCAGGTCCCAGAACCCGATGCCGATCGGATTGCTGATGTCGAAGCAGGGGGTGCCGGGTTGGTTCGGTCCATTGGCGATGCCCGCACAGTCCAACGGACCGGCGCTGGTGTCAGCGATGCACACACAGTCCGCGGTCCAGATGCCGGGGCCAAAGGTGACCCCATCCGCCGTGAACGAACAGCTCGCACCCGCCACGTTGGGACCGTTCGGGATCCCGGTGCAATCGAAGTAGAGGATCTGTGCGCTGTCGGGCACACATTCACACGCTGTGCTCCAGAAGCCGGCCGGAAGTTCGTTGATACCAGTGAAGCAAGGCGTTCCGGGCAGGTTCCCACCACCGGCGATACCCAGGCAATCAAAGGTCCCGAACGTGGTGTCCGGTACACAAGTACAGTTGCTGTCCCAAACACCGATGGAGAAGAACGGCAGGCTGTCGACCAAGCATGGCGCTCCGGGCAGTGCTCCGCCGAACGCCACTCCGAGGCAATCGAAAACAACAGCAGAGGAGTCGTAGCCAACGCACTGGCAGCTCGCATCCCACAGGTCGATCGGCGTGTTGGCGTTGCCATCATTACAGGGTGACCCGGCTACAGCAGGTCCATTGGTCACACCCAGGCAATCCGTGTAGCTGCCGAAAATGCTGTCCGGCAGGCATTGGCAATCCGCGCTCCAGAGACCGACCGGGAAGGGGCTGTTGAGGTCTTCCAGCAGGCACGGAGATCCCGGTAGGTTGTGCCCGTTGGGGATGCCCAGGCAATCGAACACGACCTGGCTGGAGTCCAGACCCACGCATTGGCAATCCGCTGACCACAGGTCCAGCACGGTCTGTGCAGAACCATCGTCGCACGGATGCCCCGGAAATGCAGTGCCACCGGTCACGCCCTGGCAGTCCACCTGCGAACTGCCGCAGACCAGCGCGACCGATGCGAACAAGGTATCGCCCGGTGCTGCGAACTCGAAGTTGAAGAAGGTGTATGCCGTGGCGCTGTTACTGCAACTTCCATAGAAGCTCAGCGTGCCGATGGGCAGGAACACCTCGAAGGTGGCGTTGAAGGCGCAGTTGTCATCCACTGCGACCACGGTCTGCAACAGCCCGGATTCCACATAGATCTCCACCACGCTGTTGGGAGCGCAGGCGGGAACGGTTCCGCTCAGTTGAACGGTGAAGGGCTGTGCGATCGTGCTGCAGGCCAGCATGATCGTCGGTAGGGCGAGCAACGTGCGAAATGGTCTCATGGGATGCTCATTCACGTTCGGGGTGAACTGGAACGATGACGGTTGCACGTTGTGCTACGCCGCCTCAACAGAACGACATGACGGAACTGTGACCAACGCTTCATCCCAGCGCGGCCTCCACGAGCCCATCTTCCGCCTCGTTCGGCAGGGTCACCTTCAGCAGTGGCGTGCGTTTCATCTCCTGCTCGATGCTCCACACTGCGTTGGGATTGCGGGCCCAGGCGCGGCGTGCGATGCCGTTGTTCACGTCCCAGTGCAGCATGCTCTTCAAGCGCCGGTCGCTGTCGGCGCTGCCGTCGAGCACCATGCCGAAGCCGCCGTTCATCACCTCGCCCCAGCCCACGCCACCGCCGTTGTGCAGGCTGATCCACGTGGCGCCGCGGAAGGCATCGCCCACGAAATTCTGCACGGCCATGTCGGCGGTGAAGCGGCTGCCGTCGCGGATGTTGCTGGTCTCGCGGTACGGACTGTCGGTGCCGCTCACGTCGTGGTGGTCGCGGCCCAGCACGATGGGCGCGCTGATCTCGCCCCGCTTGATGGCCTCGTTGAAGGCCTGCGCGATGCGGATGCGGCCCTCGCTATCGGCATAGAGGATGCGCGCCTGGCTGCCCACCACGAGCTTGTTCTGCTGCGCGCTGCGGATCCAGTGCAGGTTGTCGGCGATCTGCTGGCCGATCTCGGCGGGCGCCTCCTTCAACATGGACTCCAGCACATCGCCGGCGATGCGGTCGCTGGTGGCCAGGTCCTTTGGGTCGCCACTGGTGCACACCCAGCGGAAGGGACCGAAGCCATGGTCGAAGCACATGGGGCCCATGATGTCCTCCACGTAGCTGGGATAGCGGAACTCCTTCTCGACTCCGCTCGAAGGGACAGGAAGTGGACCGATCTCCGCGCCGGCGCGCTTGCTCTCCAGCAGGAAGGCGTTGCCGTAGTCGAAGAAGTACATGCCGTTCGCGGCAAGCGTGTTCACGGCGGTCACGTGGCGGCGTAGTGTCTCTTGCACACGCTGCTTGAAGACGGCCGGGTCCTGCACCATCAGCGCGTTGCTCTCCTCGTAGCTCAGGCCTACGGGGTAGTACCCACCGGCCCAGGGGTTGTGCAAACTGGTCTGGTCGCTGCCGAGGTCCACCTTCACCTGGCGTGCGGCGAGGCGTTCCCACAGGTCCACGATGTTGCCGAGGTAGGCAATGCTGTGCGCTTCTCCCTTCTGCTGCCATTCCAGCGCGGCGTCGATGCACGCGTCCACATCGGTGATCACCTCATCCACCCAGCCCTGGCTGTGCCGCTTGTAGGCGGCAGTGGCGTTCACTTCAGCACAGATGGTCACCACGCCGGCGATGTTACCGGCCTTGGGCTGGGCGCCGCTCATGCCGCCGAGGCCCGCGGTGACGAAGAGCTTGCCCTTGGTGCCCGGCGACGACTTGATCATGCGGCAGGCGTTGAGCACGGTGATGGTAGTGCCGTGCACGATGCCCTGCGGACCGATGTACATGTAGCTGCCGGCGGTCATCTGGCCGTACTGGGTCACGCCCAGCGCGTTGAACTTCTCCCAGTCGTCGGGCTTGCTGTAGTTCGGGATCATCATCCCGTTGGTCACCACCACGCGGGGTGCGTCAGCATGGCTGGGGAAGAGGCCGAGCGGGTGGCCGCTGTACATCACCAACGTCTGCTCGTCGGTCATCTCGCTCAGGTACTGCATCACCAGGCGGTACTGCGCCCAGTTCTGGAACACCGCACCGTTGCCGCCGTAGGTGATCAGTTCATGCGGGTGCTGCGCCACGGCCGGGTCCAGGTTGTTCTGGATCATCAGCATGATGGCCGCGGCCTGTCGGCTCTTCGCCGGGTAGTGATCGATGGGCCGCGCGTGCATCGGATGCTCCGGACGCAGGCGGTACATGTAGATGCGGCCGTGCTCCAGCAGTTCCTGTGCGAACTCGGGCGCCAGCGTGGCGTGATGCTTCGGGTGGAAGTAGCGCAAGGCGTTGCGCAGCGCGAGTTTCTTCTCCTCGGCGGTGAGGATGTCCTTGCGCTTGGGCGCGTGGCTCACCGAAGGATCGAGCGGGCGGGCGGGAGGAAGGACATCGGGAATGCCTTCGCGGATGGTCTGTTGGAAGAGGGCGAGGTCGCTGGCGGTGATGGTCGTCATCGGGGTCGTACAGGGTTCAGCAAAGCTAAACGCCCGGTCCCGAGAAGGGTTCAACGGGCGATGATCAACCGTTGGGGTCGCATTCCTTCCGCGTTCACCACATAGGTCCCGGGTGCCAGACCGCTGACATCCAATGCAGCGCGCTCAACGGCCAGTTGGGTGGTGAGCACTACGCGCCCTTCCAGGTCGAACACCCTGGCCTGCTCGCTGCCGATCAAGCCGGAAATGAAGCAGGTGTGGTCGGCCGGATTGGGGTAGAGCATCAATACTCCCAACGAAGACTCTTCCACACCGACCGTCCAATTGATGTTGGGAGGTGGAATGATAGTATCTCCATCAATGATGGCTCCGACCAATGTCACGCTATACTCGATAATGGATTGTCGTCGCAGAAGAACGGTCACCAATCCGAGTCCTTCTTCGTACTTGACCTTGACTGATGCGGATGCGTCGTACCCGGTATGGAAGGGATGTAGGCCAGGTATTGGCGAGGAGTATAGGTTGATGCCGTCATTGTTGGCCAGCAACTGGGCGGAGCGAATAACCTGACGACCATCCTCGGTGAGACCATGTTCAGCCAGGTAACCGGTGTAAGCCGTTGATGACCATACCGCCGTACGGTCCAGTAACTGCATTGGAAATGAACTGAGCACGGGATGTTGCTGGGCCAATGTCGTGCGATCAATAACCCATGGGTTCGGCGGCATGGGCCAGAACGAGGCGGTCCCTCAACCACCCGAATAACCGTATGACACTGCAGAACGAGCTACGGAGACGGCATACCGGACGCTGTCCGGAAAGTTCTCCCGCCCCGTGAAGATCGCCTGCCAGTAATAGGTCTGGGTCTGTGGAAACCATGGCCCCCCCGGTGGAGATGCAGTGTAGGTGCTGACGATCTTGTAGACCAGCTGATCCCCTGGATTGTAATCGAAAAATGATAGCGGATCAGGCAATGATCGACCAATGCCATCCCCTTCGACCCCGATCAATTGGTAGTTCCCGACCATGCCAGGGAAGCGAATGATCCCGAACGATCGGCTCACCAGGACCGCGTCTCCGGTGCTCAAGAGAATGCGTCGCAACGTGTCATTAACCCCGAGCAACTCCTGCTCCCACTCGGCATCGACGGTGGCCATCGTTGTGCCGGCCGTATCCCATGGCCAGGTCTCACCAACTTCCACATTCGTTCGCAGCAGAAAGGTGTCCCGTCCGTTGAAGTGCCAATCGTTGCCCACCCGTATGCAATCGTATCCCAGGAATTGGGGCTGGTCCACCCATACGAAGCAGCCATTGCAAGGCCCGCCCAAGATCGCCGGGCACGTATCGCACACCACCCCGATGAGGTTCAAGGTGTACCGCACGCTATCCACCCCCAACGTATCCACCCCCATCACCCGGATCTGGTTGCTGATGGTGTCCGTGCCGTCGTTGCTGTAGTTGTAGCGGTAGGCGGGGTTGAGCAGGGCCCAGTCCTGCCCGAGGGTAGGACCGACTGCGGCAATGAGTAGAGTGGCAAAGAGGGCGCGCATGACGTTCGGCACCCTGAAGGTAACAGGAAAGTTCGGCCACGCCGCTTCAGACCGCCTTCCCCTTGCCTTTCTTGTCGTGGAAGCCGAAGGGGCAGTGCCGGCAGCCGCTTTGGCAGCAGTAGCCGCGGCGCAGGTGGTACTGCTCGGTGAAGACCAGGTAGCCTTCCTCCGAGAAGTAGTAGTCGCCGTCCTGCAGCCCAAGGCGCCGCATGCGTTCGGACCGCTCGTCCTGTTCGTTGCTGTTCGCTTGCACGGTCTTTTCCTGAATTCCCTTACGCCCTTGGAACATACAAGGCAGTGGATGGTTCGCTGGGCGGCACAAAGTTCCCGGACCTGCCATGCGCTGGGCCGTTCGTGGCACGTTATTTCCACGATCGGCTGTGTACGAAGCGGTGGACGGATCGTGGATAACCCCTCTGTACCCCAGTAGTTTCGCACCTTGTAGAACCAGTGCCCGGACCGATGGTGAAGCGTGTTGATCTGTTGAAAACCCTGCTGCTGGCCCTTGTGGCCGTGCTCAGCACCGCCCTTTCCGCGCCCGGCCAGCCCGGCACCGATCGCATTACCGCCGAACAGTACATCGAGCAGTGGAAGGCCGTGGCCGTGAAGAAGATGAAGGAGCACGGCATCCCGGCGTCCATCACGCTGGCGCAGGGACTGCTGGAGAGCGGCAACGGCAATAGCGAACTGGCCCGCAAGGCGAACAACCACTTCGGTATCAAGTGCACGCCCGATTGGACCGGTGGCAAAAGCTACCACGACGACGACGCCAAGAACGAGTGTTTCCGCAAGTACAACGATGCGGCCCAGAGCTACGAAGACCATGCGAAATTCCTGCAGCGGTCGCGTTATGCTTCCTTGTTCGAGCTGAAACCCACGGATTACAAGGGCTGGGCGCATGGACTGAAGAAGGCCGGCTACGCCACCGATCCCGCCTATCCGCAGAAGCTCATCAACCTGATCGAGCGCTACGAGCTTTACAAGCTGGATCAGGGCGTGGACGTTACCTACAAGCCCGCTGCGAAGGCTGATCCCAAGCCCGCGCCAGCGCGCCAGGGCCGCAAACCCACCGTGGGCGGCGATGTGGTGACCATCGGCGCTGGTCGCTCGGTGGAGGTGTTCGAGGGGCGCATCAAGTATGTACGCGCCAAGCAGGGCGATACGTTCCGCAAGTTGGCCGATGAACTGGAGATGACCCACGGCATGCTGGCCCGTTGGAACGACATGGACAAGGAGGCCTCATTGTCCGAGGGCCAACGGATCTACATCCAGCCCAAGCGTGCAGCCTCCAAGACCGCCGAGCAACACACGGCCAAGGGCGGCGAAACGCTGTGGGGCGTAAGCCAGCAGTATGGCGTGAAGCTTGCCAAGCTGGCCAAGTACAACGGCCTCAGCACGGATGCCAAGCTGACCGAGGGCCAGCGCGTGTGGTTGAAAAAGCCGAAGCGGTAGGCGCTCAGTTCACCCTGACCTTGTAGGCCATCACCGCAGCAATGCTGGTGGCCCTTTGCTTGGCTTCCTCGGCCTTCGCACCTGCGAACAGCTCGTCGACCGTGCTGGTGAACAACCGCACCCAATGTTGAAAGTCGGTGGGCTGCATGGGCATGTGGCGGTGCAGCTTCACGTGTGCGGTCATGGGGTCGCCGGTGTAGCCCTCGGTGCCGAACAACACCATTTCCCAGAAGGAGGTGATCAGCGGGATGTGGTGGTCCCAGTCCAGGCCGGTGAAGAAGTGGCCGATGATCGGATCGGGCCGCGCCTTTCCATAGAACCGCTCAATGAGCAAGCGGACATCAGCAGGTGAAGTGATGTCGGTCCGGTGGTTCACGCGGACAAAGCTCGCAGGGGCAGACGTTGCGCGGCTGACCAGCGTCAGTCGTTCTCGCCGGTGAAGCGCACCACTTCCTCCTTGGTGCCGAACAGCACCAGGATGTCGCCCTTCTCGGGCACGAAGTCGGGGTCCATTACGCCAAGCGCGCCCAGCTTGATTGAGCGGCGGCCCAGAAAGCTCTTCTCGCTCTCCTTGCGCAGCACCGTCACCAGGCCCAGTTGCCGTTGGCGCAATTCGGCGATACCGCTAAGCGGCTTGCCCACGAAGCGGTCGGGCACCACGATCTCGGCAATAATGAATCCGCCGGGCAGCTCGAACTGGTCGACCAACCGGCGCAGGTTCAGTTTGCGGGCGAGGCCTTCGGCCGCTTTTTCCTCGGGGTGTACAATGTCCGTAACGCCCATGGAATTGAGCACCATCTCGTGCAGCGGGTTGATGGCGCGGCTGATCACGCGCTTCACCTTCAGGTTCACAAGCAGCGCGGTGGTCATGATGTTGGCGCCCTCATGCTCGCCAATGGCCACCACGGCCGCGTCCACCTCGTTCAGGGGGAGCGAGCTTACGGCCTGTGGGTCGTTGCTCTCCAGGCAAACGGCATAGCTCACTTCGGTCTTTATCGCATCGATCTTCTCCATGTCGTGATCAATGGCGATCACCTCGTGGCCCATGCCGGTGAGCTTGATGGCGAGGTGCTTGCCGAAATTGCCGAGGCCGAACACTGCGATCTTCATGCGTTGTGCGCCGTAGCCCGGCGAAGGCGTTGGGTCAGTTGATAAGGATGTCCTCCTTGGGGTAACGGTAGGGCGTTGTCTGCACTTGGCGCAGCACACCCACCAACAAGGTAAGTGCGCTCACGCGTCCCACGAACATCACCACCACCAAGGCCACGCGTGCGGCATCGCCCAGGTGCGGGGTCAGGTTCATGGTGAGGCCCACGGTGCTGAACGCGCTGAAGCACTCGAACGCGATGGGCATCAGGGGCAGGTCCTTTTCCAGCGAGGCGATCACGGTGATGCTGAGCCCGAGGAAGATGAGCGATAGCACGATGGCCGCGAACGCACGACGGGTGCTCAGGTTGCTGATCTCGCGGCCGCCATACTCGATCCGGCGCCTGCCGCGTGCCGTGGCGAAGATGTTGAGCGTGGCCACGGCGAAGGTGGTGGTCTTGATGCCGCCGCCCGTGGAGCCCGGTGAGGCACCGATGTACATCAACAGAAGCGTCACCATCAACGTGGGTACCGAGAGCAGGCCGTAGTCCACCACGTTGAAACCGGCCGTGCGCGGGGTGATGCCGGTGAAGAACGCCGTACTGATGCGGCCCCACCAGCTCTGGTGTTCCACCAGGGCGCCGTTCCACTCGAACACCATCACGGCCATGGTGCCAACAGCGATCAGGATCACGGTGACCTGCAAGGCCATGCGCGACCCCAGGTTCACCAGGCGCGGGTGCCGCTGGCAGGGCGTTCCAGTGAAGAAACGTTTGATGCGTTCCCGGATCCACAGCCGCACATACTTGCTGAAGTTGAAGATGATGCCGAAGCCCAGGCCACCGAAAATGAGCAGCAACCCGATGATCCACATCAGCCCGTAGTTGTAGCGGAGCACGGGTTCGTACATGCCTGCGCTCATGGTGGAGAAGCCGGCATTGTTGAAGGCCGAGATGGCGTGGAACACGGAGAAGAAGAGGTGGTCGCCGGTATTGGCGAAAGCCGTTGAGGGAACGCTGTAGTAGATGAAGCCCGTGCCGATGAGCTCCACACCGATGGTGAACAGGATCACCTGTGTGATGAACGAGCGGGCGTTCACCAGCGAGGTGTTGGCAATGTCGCGGATGCGCAGTTGTTCTTCCAGCGAGGTGCGGCCCTTGAAGAAGAAAGCGAAGAAGCTGGTGAAGGTCATGACGCCCAAGCCGCCGATCTGGATCAGGAAGAGCAGCACACATTGCCCGGCGAAGGTGAGGTCCTTGCTGACATCGATGACGCTGAGCCCGGTAACGCACACGGCCGAGGTGGAGGTGAACAGCGCTTCGATGAGCGTGATGTGCCGTGTACCGGCCTTGGGCAGCAGGAAGAGCGCTGTGCCGATGGCGATGATGAGCACGAAGCTGGTGGTGAACAGCAGTGCCGGGTTGAACAGCGTGCTGTTGCGACCGAGCTCCAAGCGCGACAGTTCAATGAAGATGAAGCCCAGCAGGAACACCAGGTTGGGCCAGTGATAGGCATGATGCCAAACAGCAATGCCCGCCGGTTTGATGAAGATGAGCAGGAGGGCCGCGAAGAACCAGATCAGCTCGGCCTTGCGCACATGCTGTTGCCGCAGGCTGGTGCGCATCAGGCTGCCCAACGTCACGAACGCGGCGGCGATCACCAGGCCATAGCTCAGTTGGTCCAGTAGTTGTGCCGTGGCGTCATCGCTGCGGAAGCCGAACTCCAAAAGGAATAGGAACACCGCCAGGATGATCACGGTGATGCGGGCCAGGCCGACCACCTCCTTGCGCAGCACGGTGCGTAGGAGCGACTTTTTCATCGGACCGGGCCAGCATGCCCGGAGCTTGTAGGTGACAAACTTAGTGGAGCGTGGTGTTGCCGCAATATCAGGGTGCGGTGATCTTTCGTTGTGGCAACGCCTGAGCGACCACCTGGCCGTTGCGTAGTACGCTCACCACCTCGGGTCGTCCGTCCAGGTCGAGGTCGGCAATTGCGCATAGTGTGGCACCTTTCAGGGGCATGCCGGGCAGCGCTGCGCCGGCATCATCCAGCAACAACAGCTCTTCGCGGGTGGGCAGTACAACGCCGATCACCGTTCCCACGCCGGCCACTTCATACCACTGCACGGCCGTTAGGGGAGCAGCTGCAAAGCCCTTGTGCCAGACCTGTTGGTCGCCATGCAGCACGCGGATACTGTCCCCCAGCACCTGCGCCAGCTCAGGCCCAACGTTACGCCAGTTGCCACTGATGCTGATGGCGCCCGCAACGCCCTTCGCCAGTGGTGTGGTGGTGCCGCCAAGCGTGCTGCGGTAAGCGGTGCCCTCATGGTCGGTCCATAACACTTCGGTATTGGCCAGCTCGGTGCCCGCGTGTACCTGAGCGACTTTCGCGCCTTCGGGTAGTTCCAATTTCACTTTTTCGCGCTCACTTCCTCTTCGGTCCAGCACCTGCACACGGCCCGGGGCCGGGAATACCAGTAAGTGGTCCTTGTTGCGGATGCGCAAGTGCGTTACCGGGCTGTTGGCCGCATGTGCCAGCTTGGGGGCTTCCCACCCTTTCACCGGGAGTCCGTCCACACCGATGTTGAACAGTCGGCCATCCTTCAGCGGCACGATCACGCGGTAGTCACGCTGGCCTTCGTAGTCGAACACCGAGAGCGCTGAGGAGGCCTGTTCCTTCAGGTTCACTGGGAACCCGCCCACGTCCTTGCCATTGCGGTCGATCATGTACACGCGACCGGCCGTGTTGAACAGCAACTGCAGTTTTCCGTTGCGGAAGCGGTCCACTTGGTGCACGGCACCCATGATCGGTCCGTCCAGTGCGTGTTGCCACAGCACCTTGCCCGCCGCGCTGATCAGGTGGATGCGGTGCTGTTCGTCCTGCACCAGCACTTCGCGGGTGTTGTTGGTGTGGTTCATTACGATGTCCGGTTGGCGGTTGGCCGGTGCGCCAATGCCCGCGCTCCAAAGGGTCTTCTCTGTGCGCACTTCCAACGGCACGTGCTGTATGCCCACCACCAAGTGGTGCATGCCCCGCTGTCCAGGCGAGAGCTGCACGGTAACGCCACCGAACCGGCCCCACAGGTTTGCGAGCGCCGTGGCCTTGAGCTGCTCGGCGGGTTTCAGCTGTTGGATGAGGCCGGTGTACGCACGCGACACATCGCACCACCATGCACGCCCTGCCGTGGCGCTCATCCGTGCGGCCCAAGCGCTGGTGCGACCATCTTCCGCAAGGCTGTTGCCGTCGTACCACGCGTCCACGGCCTGCGAGAGCAATTGTGGTGTGGCCGCGAACACCACATGGTCGCCCAGTGCCGTCCACCAAGGCTTTTCCAGCCCGGCGAACGCCGTGCCCAGGATACGTTCATGTTCCTGTGCCGTGGGTAGGCGCGTGAGCCGCTGTCCGCGGTAATGCAGCGTGTCGTTGGGCTGAGCCACCGGACGGTAGGTGGCCAATGTCGTGCTGGCCTGTTCGGTATCCGCTGTGCCGAAGAAGGCCCACAGGGCGGCGGTGGAGTCACGGTGCGCTGTGGCGATGGTCACCGTTCCGTTCACCCATGAGAGCAGGCCTTCGTAGAGGCTGTCGTCAATGGCCACTTCGTTCGCTGCCACCCATTGCCTCGTATCGCCGATGTGGCGCATGTCCAGTTGTTCGGCCCCGGCCGGTATGCTGCGCAACAAGGCGAGCTCACCGCTGCCTTGCTCCTGCAGGATGGTCCACGCGCGGTGCGGGCCTTCGGGTGCCACCAGGCCGCTCATCAGCAGGGCATCGGAGCGTACCCGCAGGTCCAGCGCGGCCCAGCCGTTGGGCATGTCGTCAAGTGCCATTAGGGCATCGGGTGTGAACCAGTTAGCGAGCAGGTTCCGCGTACGTTCCAGGTGGATCAGTACATGGGCATCGGTGCCACCGCCCAAGGTGCTGCGTGCCGTTCTCAAAAGGCTGTCAGCAACCAGGCCCTGTCCGTTGTTCAGTTCCAGCAAGGCCTCGTCGAGCACATCGCGCGAAGTGGCCATCAACCAGAGTCCGTGCGCTTGGGCCAATACCGGTCCGGTCAAGGCCGTGTCCAGCACCAATTGTACCGAAGCACCATTGCGCACTTGTTCCACGCTGGCGGCGTCCATGGCCAGTGCATTGGCCAGCGCGTTCAGTGCGGCCTCGTTGGTCTGGCGTGGTGCGCATACGATCAAGGCTCCGCAGCCTTGGCCACCCACACGTTGCACGCTCACCAGAATCGAAGCGCCGCTCAGTGCCGTGCGTAATGCAGGGTCGTCCTCCTTGCGTGCGTTGATGCGCGCCACGAGCCTGCCGGTGGCCGCCATGCCGGGCAACTGTTCCAGCGCGTTCCAGTGCTGCGAGGTGTGCATGATGCGGTCCCATCCGGCCAGCGCATCGGGGAACTCCAGCACCATGGCGCTCTGCGCGGGCACTGCTTGCCACGGGTCCGAACTGCCCAGGGCCGATGCGTTCCAGCGGTAAAGGGTCCATGCTGCGGCGCCCGCGATCAGCAGGAGCAGGAGAATAGCGGGAAGGCGGCGCATGGTGTGGTAGGGACGTGTGCGAAATTATCCGTGCCCGAACGCCGGAACGCCGCGATCCACGCGGCCTTTGCACACCCGCATGTGGACACGTGTACAGGGACTCAGAAGAGGTCGAGCTGCTCTTTCAGCAGGCGGAAGCTGCGCCGGTGGTGCTCGCAAGGCCCCACGCGCTCAATGGCGGCACGGTGGTCAGGCGTGGGGTAGCCCTTGTTCACCGCCCAATTGTAATCGGGGTGGTGCGCATGCAGCTTGGCCATGTGCGCATCGCGGTGGGTCTTCGCCAAGATGCTCGCTGCCGCAATGCTCCTGAAACGCGCATCACCCTTTACCAGACAGGTGTGCGCAATGCCCGCATAGGGCGTGAAGCGGTTGCCGTCTATCAGCAGGTGCTCGGGGCGTTGTGCCAGTTGGTCCAAGGCGCGGTGCATGGCCAGGAAGCTCGCCCGCTGGATGTTGATCACATCGATCTCGGTGGGCTCCACGAAGGCCACGGCCCACGCTAGGGCACGTTCTTCGATCAGTGGACGCAAGGCCTCGCGCCGTTCGTGCGTCAACTTCTTGCTGTCGTCCAATCCGGGTATCCGCACACGCGGTGGCAGGATCACAGCCGCGGCGACCACTGGTCCGGCCAGGCATCCACGCCCCGCCTCGTCGCACCCGGCCTCCAGCAGGCCTTTGTTCAGGTAGGGGAGCAGGGTGGCCATGGGGCCGCGTCAATCCTTCTTCTTGTAGGCACCGTTCTGCCAGGCCTGCACGAACTGCGCCCAGGCAATGGGATTGAACAGATTGATCGGTGGTGTGCCACCCGCCCAATACAGCTTGGTGTGGTCCATCTGCATCTGGTAGCGGAAGCTCTGGTAGGCGTCGGGCGGCAGGTTTTCCATACGCTGCACCATCTCGGCGGGCGAAAGGTTCCGCATGGCCAGCTGGTAGTCATCCGCAGGCAGGCGCAGGTTCAGGAAGGCTTCGCGGAACTGCTCGCGCGAAGGCCAAGGGTACACCGCGATCTCACGCAATTGCACCGTGTCTCGGTTCATCACGTGGATCATGGAGTACTTGTTCTCCGTGAGGCTGTCGGGGATCACGTATTGCGAGCGCTGGAAGCCCACGGCACTGAACAGGATGGTATCACCTTCCTGCGCCACGAAGCTGAAGTAGCCGAACACATCGGTCATGGTGCCGCGATAGGTGTTCTTCACCAGGATGTTGGTGAAGGGAACGGGCAGTAGGCTGTCGGTGACCACCACGCCGCTGAACTGCACCAGCATGGGTTGGTTCGGCTGGGCATGCACATGAAGAGCGAGCAGGGCCGCAGCTATCAGGAGTAGATGACGCATTGGGAAACAAAGGTAGGTCACTACTGCGGCAACCATCGGGCCGATCCGGTATGGCCGCTTCCGGTAGCTTTGGTGGCAACCGGAACCCCATGCGATCCATCCTTACCCTCTGTACTCTCGTATTGTTCGCCCCCGCCTTCGCCCAGATCACCATCGGGACGGCCGATATGCCCTCTTCAGGCGACACCATGCGATACCGCAACACCGTAGCCGCTGGCGTGGACCTGGGCCTCACCGGCGCTGACGTTGTTTGGGACTTCAGCGACCTGTCCCCCGACCTGCCCGGTGCCGATACAGCGGTTGCGGTCTCTTCCACGCCCTTCGCCTACCAGCTCTTCTTCAATAATGCCATCCTGTACCCCCAGCATCAGGCCAACTTCGCGATGAAGGGGCAGGACTTCAGCTTCCAGACCTTCCTCACCGTTTCCAACCTGTACGACTACTACAAGAAGGACGCTTCCGGTTACCGCAACGTGGGCTTCGGCGCCAACATCAACGGTCTGCCTTCCAGCACGCGCCGCGTGCCGGTGGACTACATCCATCGCTTCCCGATGAACTTCGGGGATGAGGACAGCTCCTTCAGCAGTTTCACGCTCAGTGTGCCCACCTTGTTCAGTTTCATGCAGGACCAGCTCCGCATCAACAACGTGGATGGATGGGGCACCATCTACCTGCCCGCCGATACCTTCCAGGTGTTGCGCGTGCGTTCGGTGCTGCAGCGTTCGGATTCCATCTACGTGAACCAGTTCGGTCAGGGATTCCGCATTAACGAGCCAGAGACCGTGGAGTACAAGTGGATCGCGCTGGGCATGGATGCGCCGGTGCTTATCGTGACCACGCTCGCCGGACAGGCCACCACCGCCCGCTTCTACTACGATCCCGAGAACGTGAACACCTCCGTGGCGCAGTTGAATGCCAATGACCAATTGGTACTGTACCCCAACCCGGCCAATGGCACCATGAACGTGGCTGTGCCAGCGGGCGTGAATGGTATGCTCGAAGTGCTTGATGCCGCGGGTCGCGTGGTGCTCGCCGGTCCGCCGGTGCGTGGTGGTTCCACGGTACAAATGGACCTGGGCAACCTGGCCAATGGCAGCTACACTGTCCGCGTGGGTGGAAGCACGTCGGCTTGGAGCACGCGCCTGCAGGTGCAGCACTGAGCCCTTCGCTACACCACGAACTCGCTCCGCAGTTGGCGGATCAGCGCGTCGTTCCGGTCGAGGAAGCCCTTCATGCCGGTCACATCATTTCGCAGCACGAGGTCGATCACTTGATGACCAGGATGTACGCCCCCTGTTCTGCGCATTAGTTCGCGCATGCGAGTGCGTCCTATTTCCGCTTCCTGCTCCATGGTGGCCATGCGGTGCGCAGCGGTCCCGTGGCGGAGAAAGGAGGAAACATATCCTGCCACTGTCCGTGCCGTGAACCGCCATTTGCTGGCCCGATTGCGGCCTGTTCGCCAGGCCTGTTCCACATGCATTACCTCGTGCGCCATCAACAGCAGCCAGCGCAAGGTGCGTGCGGCGTCCCGTTCCTGCAGTGCCCTGTGCAGTTCGTCGGTCACCGTGATGCGATCCCCGTGCACGAAAGCGCCGCCCGGTCGTTCAGCGTACCAGGGCAGGTAGAGCGCATTGGAGCTCCTGGGGCGAAGGTGTACCCGGCGTAGGCGCTCCGTTGTGATGCCGGTCACCGCGTGGAGCACCATCACGTTCGCTTCATTGAAACGTGTCTCTTCGGATCCGGTCATCGCGCCCGCCCAGTGCAATGTTCGTGCTGCTCTACACGCCGCCTGTCAACTTGGCCGACCGCTGGTCATGGCATGTGATCCGCACGGTCGATGGCCGGGCTTAACGCAATAGTTTTGTCCCGCGATCAACAGAAACGCTCATCGCACACCATCCATGAAGAACCTCGGTCGTTATATCGGACTCGGCTTCCTTGCCCTCATTATTTTCTGGGCCTGGACCTTCTACAACGGCACCATCGGCATCAACGAGCAAGTGGAAAAGCAATGGGGCGATGTCCTCGTGCGCTACCAGGAGCGGGCCGACAAGACCAAGAACCTGTTGGAGATCGTGAAGGGTGCTGCCGACTTCGAGCAGGAGACCCTCACCCAGGTGATCGAAGCACGCAGCAAGGCGTCGAGCATCAACCTGAACGCTGACCAGCTCACCCCCGAGAACCTGAAGGCCTTCGAGGACGCGCAGGCCCAGTTCACCGGTGCGCTCAGCCGCCTCATGGTCACCGTTGAACGGTATCCCGACCTGAAGGCCGTGGCCGCGTTCCGCGATTTCCAGGCCCAGTACGAAGGCATGGAGAACCGCATCAGTGTGGAGCGCCGCAAGTTCAACGATGTGGTGCGCCAATACAACACGCGCATCAAGCGCTTCCCCGGCAACCTGCTGGCCGGCATGTTCAACTTCGAGGAGAAGGGTTATTTCAAGGCGCAGGAGGGCACCGAGAACGCGCCTGATATCTCTTTCAAGTGACCACCCTCACCGCAGAGGATTTCCTTTCGAATGCCGAGCGCGAACGTATTGCGCAGGCGATTGGTGAAGCCGAACGGCTCACCTCGGGCGAGATCCGTGTGCACCTGGAGGACCACATCGAGGATGATGTGCTGGACCATGCCGCCTTCGTGTTCGAGGAGCTCGGCATGCACCGCACCGACCAGCGCAACGGCGTACTGATCTACGTGTGCGTGGCCGATCGCAAGGTGGCCGTCATCGGCGACAAGGGCATCAACGAACGTGTTCCGGAAGGTTTCTGGACCGATGTGGTGGCCGTGCTGAAGTTGCACTTCGCCGCCGGTCGCCGGGCCGATGGATTGGCCGAGGCCGTGCACATGGTGGCCTCCAAGCTCAAGCAACATTTCCCCTTGCTGGCCAACGACCGCAACGAGCTTTCCAACGAGGTCAGTTTCTCGCGCCGATGAGGAAGCTCGCCGCCATCGTCCTGTTGCTTCTGGCCACCACCGCGCAGGCCGCGCGTTTCGATTGTTCCCTCACGCCGCCCAAGGAACGCGAACAGGACCGCCTGCTGTGGTCCTACGCCGAACTGCTTTCCGCCTCTGAGGAACAGCGCCTCAACGCCAAGTTGGTGCAGTTCGCACGCGAGACCAGCAACCAACTGCTGGTGATCATCGTGGACACGCTGTGCGACCAGTCCGAGGCGGACCTTGCCTTCGCGATCGGTGAGCGTTGGGGCATCGGCAAAAAGGGCTTCGACAATGGCATCGTGTTGCTGATCAAGCCCAACGGGCCGCCCGGTCAACGCAAGGTCTTCATCGCCACAGGCTACGGGCTCGAAGGCGCCATCCCCGATCTCACGGCAAAGCGCGTCATCGATAAAGAGCTTCTGCCTCATTTCCGCGAGGGCCAATACTTCGCGGGCATCGATCAAGCCACCGAAGTGCTGATGGCGCTGGCCAAGGGCGAGTTCAACGAGAAGAGCTACGGCAAGCAGAAGTTCCCCTGGAAGGTGCTGATCTTCTTCCTGCTCTTCTTCGTGGTGATGATCGCCGCATGGCGCGGTCGTGTGAACCGCTATGCCCGCACCAACCAGGTCGATTTCTGGACCGCCATGTGGCTGCTGAGCCAAATGGACCGCAAGCACAGCGGTCGCTGGAACGGTGGTGGAGGCGGTGGTGGCTGGAGCGGTGGCGGCGGCGGCGGTTTCGGTGGCTTCGGCGGAGGCAGCTTCGGCGGCGGCGGTGCGGGCGGCAGCTGGTAGCATCCTTCACCATTTCCGCAATTTCGCACCCCTACAGTAAATCGTCCCCCTCTCGTGAGCTTTTCCAAATGGATCGGTGGCGGCCTCGGTTGGGCCTTCGGTGGACCCATCGGCGGGCTGCTGGGCTTTGCCCTCGGCGCCATGCTTGACACCTGGCGCGGTCCCGATGAGGCGCCCGCCCCACAACAAGGTCCCCGCCAACACACCACCACCGGCGGCGATCTCGCCATGAGCCTCGTGGTGCTCACCGCTGCGCTGATGAAGGCCGATGGACGTGTGACCCAGCGCGAGCTCGACCACGTGCGGCAGTTCTTCATGCAGCAATTCGGTGCATTGCAGGCGCAACAGTTGTTGGTGCTTCTGCGCGATGTGCTGAAGCGCGAGATCCCCGTACACGATGTGTGCGTGCAGATACGGCAGAACATGCCGCATCCGGTGCGCCTGCAGCTCATGCACTACCTCATCGGTCTCGCACACGCCGATGGCCATGTGGACCGCGCCGAGTATGACCTGCTGCGCCGCATTGCGCACGATATGGGCGTCAGCGACAAGGACCTCGGTTCGCTCAGTGCCATGTTCCGCACCGCCGACCCCAGCGCGGCGTACAGCATCTTGGAGATCGATGCGAATGCCACCGACGAGGAGGTGAAGAAGGCCTACCGCCGCATGGCCATGAAGTACCACCCCGACAAGGTGGCGCAGTTGGGCGAGGAGGTGCAGAAGGCCGCCAATGAGAAGTTCAAGAAAGTGCAGGAGGCTTACGAGACCGTGCAGAAGCAGCGCGGGTTGAAGTGACCTGAGGCACGAACAGCTGTGCCCGGGCCGGTGTTAATTCGCGGTCCGTTAACGCATTGTCCATGATCATCCTGCTCTCGCCCGCCAAGGACCTCTCCGCCGTTAAGGCCCCGACCATCAAGGGCGCCACACAGCCCGCCTTGTTGGAACAGAGCGCCCCGTTGGTGCAGAAACTGCGCGGCATGAGCGCGAAGAAGCTGGCCGCGTTGATGGACATCAGTCCGAAGCTGGCCGAGCTGAACCACGCGCGCTACCAGGCGTGGGGCGTTCCCTTCACTGCGAAGAACGCGCGCACCGCCGTGCATGTCTTCAATGGCGAGGCCTACCGGGGCCTCGATGCCGCCACGCTCGATGCCGACGACATGCGCTTCGCACAACGGCACCTGCGCATCCTTAGCGGTCTTTACGGTGTGCTGCGTCCGCTGGACCTCATGCAGGACTACCGCCTTGAAATGGGCACCAGGTTGCCGGTGGGCCGCGCCAAGGATCTCTACGCCTACTGGGGCGACCGCATCACTGAACAGATCAATGCCGACCTCGCTGCGAACCACGATGCCGTGGTGGTGAACCTCGCGAGCACCGAGTACTTCAAGGCCGTGCGACCCAAGGTGCTGAACGCGCGGGTCATCACACCGGTGTTCAAGGACAAAGGGCCCGGTGGCTATAAGGTGGTGATGATGTACGCCAAGCACCAGCGTGGGGCCATGGCCCGCCACATCATCCAACACCGCTTGCTGGAACCCGAACAACTGAAGGCCTACGATGGCGACGGCTACCTTTTCGCGCCAGCGGAGAGCACCGAGAGCGAATGGGTGTTCCTGCGCGACAAGCGTTAGAACCGTACGACAAGCCCGATCGTTGCCCGTGTGGCCTTCCACGAGAGCATCACGGGCTGTGCCTCGGCATCCAACAGCGCTTGTTCACTGAACTTCGCAGCGTCCGTGTTCGAGACGCCTTTCTCCAACGCGGCATAGAGGCCCATTGTGCCGCCAATAAGTTGGATGAAGCGAACGCCGTAAAGCACCGCGCCGGGGTTGGCGGTCACGGGCAGTAGTTCGTTCTCGGGGTCCACGTAGATGACCGAAGTGCCCAAGGCGAGGTGTACTTCCACAGCCGAGCGTCGCGCGATCCACGGCCGGTACGCGCCCTGCAGCAGGAAACTGTTCACCCGCATGCGGTCCATGGGTTCCACCTGGTCCTCGGTACCGATGCGATCGAAGCGCAGTCCCAGCGACCAGCGATCGCCCAGGGCATAGGCGAAGCTGAAGTGCACCACGCCGCTGCTGGTCGGTTGCATGCGCAGACTGTCGGCCGGGCCGGAAAGCTCGGTGATGGCGCCGCCGCCGCCGAGCGCGATCAGCAGGTGCTTGCGCTGCACGGCCTGCCCGCTCAGCACACCAGCGAAGAGCAGGGCCAACAGGGACAGTGAACACCGATGATGCACGGTGCAAAGATCGTCGCAGATCGCGAGGTGGCCCCGGTACCTTTGCGCCATGTGGCTGGCCTTGGGTTCGCTGTTGACGCTGGTGGTGGTGGGCTATGCCTTGCTCGCCGCGTTCTACTGGCTTTTCCAGGAGCGCTTCATCTTCATCCGTTTCCCGCTGCGCGATGGGTACCGCTTCCGGTTCAAGCATGGGGTGCCGTTCACTGAGCAGTTCATGGACACGCCCGATGGGGCACGCCTGCATGCCCTGCGGTTCAAGGCGGAGGGCTCACGTGGCCTCATCCTCTATTTCCACGGCAACACGGGCAGCCTGCGCCGCTGGGGACGCTATGCGAACCGCTTCACCAAGTTGGGCTTCGATGTGCTGATGCCCGATCACCGCGGTTATGGCAAGAGCCGCGGCAAGCTCACCGAGCAGGCCCTCCATGCCGATGCGCAGCGCTGGTACGAGCGCGCGCGCGCCGAACGTCCCGAGGCGGAGATCATCGTGTACGGCCGCTCCTTGGGCAGTGGATTGGCCACGCCGGTCGCTGCCTCCAACAGGCCACGCATGTTGGTGCTCGAAACGCCCTTCGCCAACCTCTACGATGTGGCCACGCACTACCTGCCCGTGCTGCCCTACCGCCTGCTGCTGCGCTACCCCTTCCGCAACGACAAGGCCATGGCGCGTGTGCAGGTGCCGGTGTACATCTTCCACGGACAGCACGATACCGTGGTGCCCTACGCCAGCGCCCTGAAGCTCTACGCCAGCATTCCGTCCACGGTGCACCGCGAGCTGTTCTCCTTTCCGCGCGGGCACCACAGCGACCTCGCGCGTTTCGTGCGCTTCAACCGCACCATGCGCAATGTGCTGTTGGGCGAGGCATCCACCCCTCAGCGGGTGGCGCGCAACTGAACACCGGCATCGGCGCACATCCGCTCGAAACTGCCCCACAGGTCGCGCGCGGCGTTCTCCCATGTGTAGCGCTGCGATCGCCGTCGGCCCACGGCGCCCAACTGTTCGCGCAGCGCGGCATCGCCGGCCACGGTGTGCAGTGCGCGCGCAATGTCCTGCACACTGAAGGGGTCGCAGTAGTGCGCGGCATCACCGGCCACCTCGGGCAGGCTGGTGGCCTCGGCCGCCACCACGGGCACTCCGCAGCGCATTGCTTCGGCCACCGGTATGCCAAAGCCCTCGAAGTAGCTGGGGAAGACCAACGCCAGGGCGCCACCAACGGCCAGTCGCAAACGGTCCTGTCCCAGGCGTCCGGTAAAGACCACCTGGTCCTTGTGGCGCACCTGTTCCCAGGCCTCTTTCAGGCGGTCGTCCCACCAGAAGCGCTCGCCCACGATCACCAGGCGCAGGTCGCTGGGGTGTTCGTTCAGCATGCGATCGAAGGCAAGCAGCAGCCGGGCGATGTTCTTGCGCGGATGGATGGAACCCACACAGACGAAGTAGGGCGCACCACCGGCCAGTGTGGTGCGGGCCTCCGCGCGGTCCGCCTCGCTCAGCGGCGCAAAGGCGGGGCCCACACCGTTGTACACCACATCAATGCGGTCGGCGTTCACTTCGTAGCGCTGCGCAATGTCGCGACGGCTGTATTCGCTCACTGTGGCCAGGCGTGTGGCGTGGCGCGCAAAGAGCGGGAAGTAGCGGCGGTAGTATCGGCTGTAGGCGTGCGGCAGGTCTTCGGGATAGTGCTCGAAGTTGAGGTCGTGCAGCACCGCTAACGTGGGCACATTACTGCGCAGCGCCAGGAACCCATCGGGACTGATGAAGGCATCGGCCTTCAATGCCTTCAACTTGCGCGGTAACAGCCAGTCGAACCAAAGGCGGTACAGCAGCGGGTGGCGCGTGGGCGGGCCCATCACCACCGGCGTTACGTTCGGCGCGTAGACGAAGCGCTTGTCGTAGGCCCGGTCGAAAAGGAAGAGGAACTCGTGCTCGGGGTGCGCCTTCACCACACGCTGCATGGTCTCATGCGTGAACCAGCCGATGCCCTCGAGCTTGTCGGGCAGCAACAGGCGGGTGTTTACAGCGATGCGCACGTGGGTGGTCGTTCTGGCTACAGGCCCAAAGGTGCGAAAGGCGATCGTGTTGGCGCCTGGGCAAGGTCAGGTGGATCAGCGCAGCGTGAAGCGAACGGGCAGGTTGTACAGCACCGGCACGGGCCGCCCTTGCCATTGGCCGGGTGTCCAAGGGGGCATGGTGCCCACCACGCGCACGGCCTCATCATCAAGTGCATGGTAGACGCCTTTGAACACCTGGATGTTGCCGATGCTCCCATCCGTGCCCACGCGGAACCGCACGTAGACCGTGCCGCTGCGTTCGTTCTCAATGGCCACTGCCGGGTACTTGGTGTTGCTGCCCAGGAAGCTGTACAACGCTTTTTCGCCACCTGGGAAGCTGGGCAGGGTATCGCAATAGGCGAACGCCGTATCGCCGGCCAGCACGAAGAACGACACCATGTGCTCCTTCTGCGCATTGTACAGCTTGTAGACCGTGCGACCCTCGTGCCGGTAGGTGTAGGTCAACGCCTCCGTGGCGCCGGGAAAGCGCGTGGCCGAAAGGCCAGTGGAAGCGAAGGGCACACTGTCGCGCTTGGTACAGCCACTACGGTACAGTTGCTTCTGCAGTTCATCGTTGCCGCCGAAGGTGGCCAGGTCGGTGCAATAACCGGCCGAGTCGCCTTGTGCCACACGCACCAGCGCCCGTTGGTAGCGGTCGGCGCGGTCGTTCCACAGGCGCAGGGCCTGCGTGTACTTCGTTTCCGCCGTGGCCAGATCACCGGCCTTGAAGGCGGCCTCGGCCTCCACCACCAGGGCTTGCCGCACCTCCTGCTCGTTGGGGCCTTTCTCCTTCTTGCGTTTCTGGGCAAGGGCAGGCTGCGGTACCAACAGCAAGAGCAGGAGCGGTATCAATTGGCGCATGGGGTAAAGTTGGGGAAGGTGGGGGCATTGGCAAGGGGGCTTGAGTGGCTTCTCTTTTTACCGTTAAGGGTGCCCATGGCCAAGTTCAATAAGTAGGCTCCAGATCACCATCATTCCCAACTCTCTCCCTCCCGATCGCTAGTCCTCCGCGCCTTGCAGAAATAGTCATCGGCTTGGGTCGGAACGATGTCGGATCCGCTGTTTTTGTGCTTATGTTAGCAAGGCCAATGTGCTTGAGCCCGCTGGTCCGAGGGTTCGCTGTTGGCACGGATGTGTTCGTGGACAAGGTGTACGAGGCGTGGCCATGGTATTGAACCTATTTACATATCACCCAAGCCCGCAAGGGAGTTCGACCGCCTCGGCCGTTGTGCTGATGCGTCTCTCTCTCTCTCTCTCTCTCTCTCTCCAATGACGCGCCTTTATGGCGTATACAAAAAAGCCCCCGGTGCGCTAACACCAGGGGCCTTGGTCACTCATGTGCCACCCAACTGCGACGTAAGATGAACACAAGCTAGCACAAAGGTACCGACCCCGCCAGGAACAAGCCGCAAGCCTGGCGGGGCGGTGAGCACCCGGTGCTGCAAGGCAGGCCGGAAGCGGAGGCAGCGTACCTGCGGGTGGGCTCGTCCTCCATGTGCCGAGCGGTACGGATAACGAACGGACGGACGAACGTCGTGAACAGCCACAGCCCCATGCGTTGCATAGGTTTCATCGTGTTGGCACATACGCCGCTTACCATCTGGGCGCAGAACCTGGTGGTGAACCCGAGCTTTGAGGAGTATGTACACTGCCCAACCGATTTTACACAGATCGATAGTGTTGTTGGGTGGGAAAGTATCTTCTCGTCTCCCGACTACTTCAACGCCTGTGCGGATGACACTATGACGGTGCCCTACAACCCATTAGGCTACCAATGGCCGAGCGATGGATCGGGCTACGCGGGATTGGGGTTCTTCGACATCTGGTTCAAGGAGTACATGCAAGGGAGGCTGGAAGCGCCGTTGCAGCCGGGTGTGCTCACTTACGTGAGCATGCGGGTTTCGCCCGGTGGCTTCGGCTACCCCGGCTGGACCTCGCCCAAGCTCATGGCAAGCCACATCGGCTTGCGTTTCAGCACGCAAGCCTTAGGTGCCCAGACCGCATACGGGTCGCTTGAGTTCAATGCCGCGGCGCTCTACCTGCCCACGATCCTCAACGACACCGCGAACTGGACGATGCTCAGCACCGCCTTTATACCCGACTCGGCCTACGCCCACCTCCAGATCGGCAACTTCTTCGCCGACAGCCTGACGCAATGGGAGGAGGTGGATGCTGCACCCGATGGAATATGGGCAGCCTATGCCTTCGTGGACATGGTGTGTGTGAGTCAGCAGCCCGGAGTGTGCGATCCAGTGAGCGGCCTGGGTGAGCAGATGGCAGCAAGCTTGCCCCAAGGCATTGCTTTTAGCGACGTGTTGGAGATTCCCTTGGAGGCGTGGGGCTTGAAGGGTGCCGCAGAATATGCGGACCTGTTCGATGCACGTGGGCGCCTGTTGAGAAGCAGTGGGGTTGAAGGCCGGTCAACACTGCAATGGCAGTTGGCGGACATCCCCACCGGTTTGTACGTGCTGGTAGTGCAGCTACGCGACCGTCCGTCCGTTCGTATCCGTTCATTGAAGTACTGAAACTTGATCCGATGAACGATGAATACCAAGCAAAGGCAGGCAACGGCCATGATGGTACTGCTCTGCACCGTGGGCTTGCAGGCCCAAGTAGTGAATAATGTCAATGGTGATTACCGCCTGACCCTGAACACGGGCAACAATGCGCCTCGCTCTTTCACGATCGGAAGCCAGTTCCTCACAGGCGCATCCGCCTTCAACATCCGCGGGGACCAGATGGGCGGTACCAGCGTTACGCCGGAGGTCTTTCGCACGATAGCCCCCACCACAGGACTAACCAGCTGGCGCATGTTCCAGGGTGGCACCACGGCGGGTTTTGAGCGGGGGCAGCTCTTTGCTGATCCGGCCAACACCAATTTCAACATCAATGCGCCCAACGGTGGCTTTCTGTTGCTTACACAGAATGTGCAGCGTGCTCGCTTCAATGGGAATGTGCTCGGGCCAATTGGGCTATTTCCAGCGATAAACAGGGATGGCTTCCTGATGTTAAGCGGACAACCGAACGCGTTCGTGAACGCCGGAAACAGTGCGCCGTTCACGCGGCTTCATTTGATCGATGGTGTCGGGCCTGCGGACCCCATAACGTATGCCCAGACCATCGGCTTCCGTCCATGGCAGCGCAATGGTATCACCTTCACCGGGAACAGCGACCAGAGCTACATAGGGCATCGGTACGCGGGTGATGACAATACCGACTTTGTAATCCAGTGGAGCGATAACCCCAACGGAAGTCCTTGGGGTACCGACCGCATGAGGTTCGTATTCACCACGCAGTTCGTTCCAGGGGCTACACGCGGCGCCACATCCGTAGAAGGGTTGGAAGCCATTCGGCTATGGCCTCAAAGTACCCAATTGGTCAATGTGGGGATAGGCGACTTTTTTGCCGGGAACCAGATCACCCCGACGCTTGTGCAAGATCCTACGGAACGGCTGGATATCCTGAACGGTCGACTGCGTATCAGGCAGCTTCCGGACGATGTAGCGGCCACGGATTCATTTTACGTGATGGTGGTTGACCGCACAACCCTTACGTCCACCAACCAGGAACGTGGTGTGGTGAAATGGGTTCCTCCCTCGGTTTTCGGTAGCGGTGGTGGTGGCGCAGATTGTAAGTGGACGTTACTCGGCACAGGAAACGCCAATATCGCTACCGCTTACCCCGGTAATCCTGGCTGTCCACAATACGACCGCTTTGTTGGGATCGGCACCAATGCGCCTTCGGCCAAGCTGCATGTAAAATGGACCGGTACTACCGGTGATGCTTACGCGGGCGCCTTCCAATTGGATGGCACCTCCAATGGCAAGCGCGCAGGCGACTTTAGCGTGTCCGGAACAGGAACCGTGCATCAGGCAATACGGGCAATAGCCAGCGGTGCGAGCAGTACGCTTGGCAGCGAAGGCAACTTTGGGGTTTTTGGTTTGGCCAACGCCACAGTGAGTGTCGCTAGTAATCACGGCGCTCGCTTTGGGGGCGATGTTATAGGTACTTCCACTGTGACTGCCAATTACGGTCTGGAGGCAACTACCACATGCCAAGCCACAGCCACGATCACGAACAACTATGGAGTGTATGCCCGGACGTTCAATCAATCAACAACTGCTCGGGATTATGCGGGCTACTTCGAAGCCTTCGCCAATGATGCGAATGCGGAAGTGTATGGTGTATGGGCAAAAGCAAATGGAGGTAATCCGGCGAATCGGTGGGCGGGCTATTTTGACGGACAGGTGAAGATCACTGGTAATGGATTTGTCAACGGTACCATAGCAATTACATCGGATGGCCAGTTCAAGACTGATGTACAGGATCTAACTGGCGCATTGGACCTGCTTGGTGCGCTTAGGCCGCGTAGTTATGCCTTCAACGACTTTGGAATTTCGGCCATGGACCTGCCTGATGGAAGGCATATGGGCTTCATTGCACAAGAGTTACAGGAGGTGCTACCGGAGTTGGTACTTGAAACCAAGAAGCCTGCTGAGCTGAACGTCGATGGAGCTGTGGAAAGCGAGTCGTTAACGTACAAGGCCGTTGATTACATCAGCCTTATTCCGCTGCTGGTCGCAGCCATGCAAGAGCAACAGCGCCAGATCGTGCAGATGAATGAACTACTCGCCGCCTGCTGCGCCAACCCCTCCGTGCCTGCCGATGGCAAGACATCAGGCAGTGAACAGGAGACCCTTCAAGGCGATGCGCGCAGTCTGCTCATCCAGCCCAATCCGTTCAACGAGCAAACCACACTGAGCTACACCCTGGAGCGCAGTGGTCGTGCCCAGCTCCTGGTGAACAGCGCCGATGGCAAACAACTGAAGGCCCTGTATGAGGCCGAGCAAGTGGCCGGCCAATACCAATACACATGGAACACCGGCGATCTGGTGCCAGGAGTGTACTATGTCACGCTCCTCCTCGATGGCGAGCCTTTGGTGAAGAAGGCCGTGAAGGTGTCGCGGTAACTGCTTGCGGATAATGGAAGCCCTGCCGTTGGAATGGTCCATCGGCAGGGCTTTGTTCATCCATGCACGGTGTTTCCGTCCGCACTCCCCATCTTCACACCGCCGTATGAAGCGCACCTTCCTTACCAACCTGGCCTTGCTGCTGGTGCTGAACCTGCTGGTGAAGCCGTTCTACATCCTGGGCATCGATGCCGGGGTGCAGGATGCGGTGGGGGCCGAGGGCTATGGGGTGTATGCGGCACTGCTCAGCCTCAGCTTCCTGCTCAACATCGTGCTGGACCTGGGCATCACCAATTTCAACACGCGCCACATTGCCCAGCACACGCACCTCATGGGCAAGACCCTCGGGGGCCTGGCGGGCATGCGGTTCGCGCTGGTGGGGGGCTATGCGTTGCTCACCGTGGGCACCGGTCTTGCCTTGGGCTACCGGGGCGCGCAGTTGGGCATGCTCGGCTGGTTGGTGCTCAACCAGGCGCTGGCAGCCACCTTGTTGTACCTGCGCAGCAACATCGCCGGCGCACAACGCTACCGGCAGGACAGCCTGCTGAGCGTACTGGACCGCATCCTGCTGATCGGGGTGGTGGGCTGGCTGCTGTGGGGACGTGCCGGTGGCGGGGCCTTCCGCATCGAGTGGTTCGTGTGGGCGCAGACCGGCGCTTATGCGGTGGCCACGTTGGTGGCGTTGCTGCTGGTGCTCCGGCTCAGCGGTCCCGTGCGTCTTTCCGTGCGGCCCACCTTCAGCCTGGTGGTGCTGCGCCAGAGCTTCCCCTACGCCCTGCTGATCCTGCTGATGACGCTCTACTACCGCATCGATACCCTGATGCTGGAACGCTTGCTGCCCGATGGCGCGTTGCAGGCGGGCATCTACTCGCAGGGCTTCCGTTTCGTGGAGGCCTTGAACATGCTGGGCTACCTCTTCGCCGGATTGCTGCTGCCCATCTTCAGTCGCATGTTGCGGGCACACGAGGATGTGGCGCCCCTTACGCTGCTGGCCTGGCGCCTGCTGCTGGCGGGCTCGCTGGCGGTGGCGGCCTTCGGTGCGCTCAACGCGGGTGCCGTGCTCGATCTGCGCTACAGCGAGGATACCACCGCGGCCGCCATGCCCTTTACGCTGCTGCTGTGGTGCTTCGTGGCGGTGAGCACCACCTATGTGTTCGGTACGCTGCTCACCGCCGCCGGCGATCTGCGCCTGCTGAACCGCATGGCCGCCGCCGGGGCACTGGTCAACATCGGCCTCAACCTCTGGCTCATTCCCGCGTGGAAGGCCGATGGCGCTGCTTGGGCCAGCCTGGTCACCCAGGTGGGCACGGCCCTGCTGCAGGTGGTGTTGGTGCTGCGGTCGCGCAAGTTGCCCGGTGTGGCGAGGGTGGTGCTCGGCGCACTGGTATATGCCGTGGTGCTGGTGGCCGCGGCCTGGTGGATGGGCGGCACCGCAATGGGCCTTGGGGCACAGGCCTTGGCATTTGGTACCCTGGCGGTGGTGGCCGCGGTGGCCACGGGCCTGCTGGATGTGCGCTCGCTACCGCAAGTGCAGGCCTTGTTGCAGCGCGGGCGATAGGTACACATCACTGTTCAACGCGGTGCGAAAGGCGAGGCCAGAGGCCTTTGCTCTGGTTTTCAAGTGCATTAGGCCTTCTTGATGCGCAGTGGTGCGCGGCCATACTACCGGCCCCGGCCCGCCGTTAATGGCCCGTCCGCACGGACCGAACCCTTACTTTAGGCCCTCTTTTCAGCGGAAACGCACATGCAGCAAGCAAACTCGGGACAAGGCCCGGCATCGTTCGACCTGGTCCTGTTCCTCTGGGCCCGCAGGCGGCTCATCATCGGCATTACGGCGCTCGGACTGGTGGCAGGTGTGGTGGCGGCCTACGTCATCACCCCCCTCTACCGCAGCGAGGTGATCATGTTCCCCGCCATCACCAACTCGGCCTCCAAGGCCCTGCTGAACGAGCAGACCACCGGTCGCGACGACATCCTGGCGCTGGGCGACGAGGAGGACAGCGAGCAACTGCTGCAGATGCTGAACTCCGACAAGGTGCGCGACCGCGTGGCCCGGAAGTTCGACCTGATGGAGGTGTACAAGATCAAGTCGGACAGCAAGCACAAGAACTCCGAACTGGCCGAGGCCTTCAAGGAGCACATCAAGTTCGAGTATACCAAGTTCAGCAGTGTGCGCGTGGAAGTGCTGGACCCCAAGGCCGAACGCGCGGCAGACATCGCCAACTACATCGCCGACCAGGTGGACAGCGTGTGGAAGGACATGGCGCAGGAGCGTGCCGAGAAGGGGTTCCGCCTGGTGGATACGAAGGTGAAGCAATTGGAAGCGGACATCCGGCAGATGGCCGACAGCATGCGGATCCTGCGTGAGCTGGGCGTACACGACTACCACACGCAGACCGAGCGCTACAACGAATATCTGGGCGCGGCCATTGTGAAGGGCGACCAGCGCGCCGTGAAGGAGTTCGAGGAGCGGTTCAAGGTGCTGGCCCAGTACGGTGGCGCCTACGTTACCCTGCAGGACCGCCTCTTCAACGAGACCAAGCGCCTCAGCGTGCTGAAGATGAAACAGGAGCAGGCCCAGGCCGACCTGGAGAGCGACCTGCCCCACAAGTTCGTGGTGAACCGCGCACAACCCGCCGATAAGAAGGCCTATCCCATCCGCTGGCTGGTGGTGGCCATCAGCGGCATTGCGGCGCTGTTGTTGGCCCTGCTGCTGATCGTGGTGCAGGAGAACGTGAAAAAGATCCGCAACGCATGAGCAGCGAAGTGAACTTCAACGGCTTCCTGCCCCTTGTGCAGCGCAACTGGCGCCTGTTCGTGGTGGTGGGCATCACCGCGGCCACGCTGTCGGGCATCTTCAGCGGACCCACCTTCATCAAGCCGAGGTACATGAGCACCGCCACGGTGTACCCCGTGAACTTGAACAGCTACAGCATCGAGACGCGCACCGATCAGCTGCTTCAACTGCTGGAGAGCAACAGTATCCGCGACAGCCTCATCAAGCAGTTCGATCTGGCCAAATGGTACGAGGTGGACACCACTGCGAACGGCGGCTACTTCGCCCTCTACAACGAGTTCAATGACCGTGTGGACATCACCAAGACGCGTTTCGAGAGCGTGCAGATCGAAGTGGTGGACGAGAACCCGGTGCGTGCCCGCGATCTGGTGAACGGCATGCTGAAGCAGGTGAACCTGCTGGCCCGTCGCCTGCAGCGCGAGAAGTCCACCGAGGTGCTGCAGATCGCCGAGCGCGCTTTGGGCCACGAACGCCACAAGCTCGATTCGGTGGAAGCGAAGCTGGATGTGCTTCGCCGCACCAGTGGCCTGTTGAACTACGAAGCCCAGACCAAGGAGCTGACCAAGGGCTATGTGCGCATGCTGAGCACCTCCACGTCGCAGGCCCAGAAGGACGCGGTGTTGAAGATGATCCGCGACCTGGAGGAGAAGGGAGGCGAGTTCCGCCAGCTCACCGAGCTCAGCAACTTGTTCCGAAGCAACTATGACCGCCTGCTCACCGAATACGAAAAGGTGGTGAACGATGTGACCAAGGAGCTCACCTACACCAACGTGGTGGTGTACCCCGAGGTGAGCGACAAGAAGGTGTTCCCGGTGCGCTGGGTCATCGTTTCGTCGGTCACTTTCTCGGCGCTCTTCCTGTGTTTCGTGCTGTTGCTGTGGCGAGATGATCGCCGCACGCGCGCCTGAGCCCCGCCCATGCTGCACGCGCTGAAAGCCCACTGGATCGCCGCCACGTGCGTGGTCTTCGTGCTGCTCAATGCCGTGCTGGTGGCCAACGAGGTCTACTGGCTGAACGCGCTGCCCGCCGTGCTGTTGGTGGTGTGGGCCATGGTGGCCGCCGTTGATCGCCTGGTGCTCTTCATCGCCTTCGCCACACCGCTCTCCATCAACCTGGAGGAACTGGACCTGGGCGGCATCGGCATCGCGCTGCCCACCGAGCCACTGATGGTGGGCCTCATGCTCCTCTTCCTTTTGAAGATGGCCCTGGAGCGCAACGTGATCGATCCGCGGGTGTGGCGGCATCCCATCACCTGGGTCATCGTGGCGCAGCTGGTGTGGATGCTCGTATGCATTGTGCCAAGCAGCATGCCCATGGTGTCATTCAAGTACTTCACCGCGCGGCTATGGTTCGTGAGCACCATGTTCTTCCTGGCCACGCGCCTGTTCCGCGATGAACGCAACTGGCATCGCTTCATCTGGGCCTACCTCTCCGGCCTGGCCATTGTGATCACCTACACCGTGATCCACCACGCGCAGTTCCACTTCGCGCACGATCCCGCGCACTGGGTCATGAGCCCCTTCTTCAAGGACCACACCAGCTACGGTGCGCTCATCGCCTTCTTCATTCCCTTCGGTGTCACGGCGCTCTTTCTGCCGGGCTACACGCGCACACGGCGCGGGGTGGCGGTGTTCATGCTCGCGCTGCTCGTTACGGGCCTCATCTTCTCCTATACCCGTGCCGCATGGCTAAGCCTGGTGGGCGCACTGGCCCTCTTCCTGGTGCTGAAGCTGCGCATACCGGTGTGGGCATTGTTGGCGATGGCCCTGGTGACCGGCGGCCTCTACTATGTGAACAAGGACCAGATCACCATCGCACTGGAACGCAACCGCGAGGAATCATCGGACGATCTGGGCGAGCACGTGCGCTCCATCTCCAACATCAGCAGCGATGCCAGCAACCTGGAGCGCATCAACCGCTGGAACTCGGCCATGCGCATGTGGCAGGAACGGCCCGTGTTCGGCTGGGGACCGGGCACCTACATGTTCCAGTACGCGCCTTTCCAGGCCAGCGAGGACCGCACCATCATCAGCACCAACTTCGGTGTGCAAGGCAACGCGCACAGCGAATACCTGGGCCCGCTCAGCGAGCAGGGCGTGTTCGGCATGTTGCTGATGCTGGCCCTCATCGTGGTGACTACCTGGACAGCACTGCGCCTCTACTACCGCCTGCCCGATGGTGCCGACCGCCGCATGCTCGCCGCCACCTACCTGGGCCTGGTCACCTACTACCTGCACGGCGCGCTCAACAACTTCCTCGATACCGACAAGGCCTCGGTGCCCTTCTGGGCCTTCACCGCCATCATCGTACTGCTGGACCTGAAGAACCCGCCCGTGCAGAAGTAAGTGGCGGAGGTGAGCGCTTGAGCGACCTCACTTCAACCGGCACGTCAGCACCGCGATGTCGTCCAGGTAGGGCTGGCCGGCACGGTGGGCCTCGTAGGCGCCTTGCAGGGCCTCGTTGATGTCCTTGGGCGTGGCGGCGTGTAGGTCGCGCAGCAAGTGGTGCAGGCGCTCGGTGCCGAAGTCGTTGCCGTGCGCATCCTCCTGTTCCACCAGTCCGTCGGTGTAGCACAGTAGTGTGCTTCCCTCGGGGATGTCGGCCTCGCCCACTTGCAGGAAGGGCAGCTTGGGCATCATGCCGAGGGCGATGCTGCCGGTATGCAGGGGGGTGATGCCCGCGCTGCTGTGCAGGAGCGGATCGTTGTGGCCCGCGTTCACGTAGCGGATGCGGCGCGTGCCCAAGTCGATGTGGCCGATGAAGCAGGTGATGAAGCGCTCTCCGCGGGCGTTGGACCACACCTTGGTGTTGAGGTCGTGTACCAGGTCCACCAGATCGGTGGCGTGGCGCACGGCGGCGTGCAGGTTCGCCTGGAAGTTGCTGGTGAGCAGTGCGGCGGCCATGCCCTTGCCGCTCACATCGGCCACGCAGGCCACATAGGTGCCGTCGGCCAGCGCGATGAGGTCGTAGTGGTCGCCGCCCACCTGGCTGTGGGGCTGGTACCAGGCGTCCACGGCGATCTGTGCATTGTCCGGAAGCGTGGCGGGCACCAGCATGCGCTGCATCTGGCGGGCCAGCTCCAGGTCGCGGAGGTCGCGGGCACGTTGCAGGGCCTCCTGCGCCAGGCGCCGGTTCTCCATGGCCACCACAATGAGGTTGGTGAGCGTTTGGATGAAGTTGAGGTGCTTCACCGTGGGGCTCATGCGCTGCTCTTCCTCATCTATGTCGCCGATGAGCAGGAAGGCCAGCGGACGGTCCTGGTGGTACACGGGCACGGCCACATCGAAGGCGCCCAGACTTCCCGCGGCCTCGCTGCCGATCACCTGGATGTCGGTGAAGCGCCCGAAAGCCTGCTCCGCATCGAAGGTGGTGCCATCGGGATGCCCGAAGCCGAGCACCTGTTGCCAGCGGTCGGTGCGTTCGAAGAGCAGAAGGCGCGTGATGCCGAGGTCCTCGCGCACGATCTTCTCGTACAGCCGCAGCAGTTCTTCGCGCGGGGTGTTGGCGTTGATGGCCTTGGTCACATCAAGCAGGGCCTTGAGCTGGAATTCCTTCAGCTCGAGCCGTTCCGCTATGCGCTCCAATCGGGCCATGGGGCTCAGTCCTTCAGTTTCTTGTACAGCTCGGGCAAGCGGCCCAGCAGGGCGATCTCGCGCATTTTGGCCTTCCACTCGCCGGCCGGACTGCCGAAGTAGGTACGGCCGCCTTCCAGCGAGTTGATGAGGCCGCTCTGGCCCAGCACCACGGCGCCCTTGCCGATGCGCAGTTTGCTGGGCACGCCCACCTGGCCCCAGAGGGTAACGTTCTCTTCCACCACCACGGCACCGCTGATGCCCACGTGCGAGGCGATGAGGCAGCCGGGACCGATCAACGTATCGTGGCCCACCTGGATGTGGTTGTCCAGCTTGCATCCTCGGCCGATGCGGGTATCGGCGCTCACGCCGCGATCAATGGTGCACAGCGCTCCGATCTCCACATCGTCCTCGATCACCACGCTGCCGCCGGGGGCCATCTTGTCGTAGCCGGTGGGGCGCTTCTTGTAGTAGAAGGGGTCGGCGCCGATCACGGTGTTGGCGTGTATGGTGACCCGGTCCCCAATGGTGGTGTGCTCGTAGATGACCACACCGGGGTGGATGATGCAGTCCTTTCCGATGGTGACGTGCGGACCGATCACCGCGCTCGGGTGTACCTCGCTGCCGGCACCAATGTGGATACCGGTCTCGGCCCAGCCCGCGCGTGGCATGAAGCGGCGCATCAGCGCGTTGTAGTCGCGGCAGGGGTCGTCGCTGATCAGCAGGGCCTTGCTAGATGGCGGCTCCACGGCCTTGTTGATCAGGATGGTGGTGGCGGCGCTGTTCAGGGCCTTGTCGTAGTACTTCTCGTGGTCCACGAACACCAGGTCGCCCTCTTCCACGCGGTTGATCTCGTTGAGGCCGGTGACCAGGCGCTCGGTGTTGCCCACCACCTGGGCATTGATCAGTTGGCCCAGTTGGGCGGCGGTCAGTGGAGGGGAGAGTTTCACGTGCTGTGGATGTGGCCCAAAGGTAGCTGCGCAACGGATGTCAGCAGGTCGGGTTCGGGTCGGTGGCAGCAGGTCCGGTGCCCCTGAAAATGCAGACCCCGCCTCCCATTGCTGGTGGCGGGGCCCGGTGTTGGTATGGGTCTCGGTCGACCCATGGGTCGACGCTACTTCTTTACGCGGTCCAGGTATTCGCCGGTCTCGGTGTCCACGCGCACCACGGTACCGATCTCCACGAAGCTGGGCACGCTGATCTCGGCACCGCCCGCGAGGGTGGCGGCCTTCATCACTTTGTTGCTGGTGTCGCCCTTCACGGCGTGCTCGGTGTAGGTCACTTCCAGTTCCACCACTTTCGGCGGACGGGCGAAGATGGGCGTATCGCTCTCGAAGCCCACCTGCACCACCATTTCCTCCTTGATGAAGCGCATGGCATCGCCGAACAGCTCAGCGGGCACGTACTTCTGCTCGAAGGTCTCCTGGTCCATGCACACCAGGTTGTCGCCTTCGCGATAGAGGTATTGCAGTTCGTGTACTTCCACGCGCAGCACCTCCATGCTCTCGCCACTGCGCCAGCGATGCTCGTTCAGCTTGCCGTTGCGCAGTACGCGCATTTTGCCTTGGTAGAAGGCGCGCAGGTTTCCGGGCGTGCGGTGCTGCCATTCCATGATCTGGCAGATCTCGCCGTTGAAGCGGATGTAGGAACCGATATTGACGTCGGACGTGGAGGCCATGATGCTGAGATTCAGATGTTCGGGCCGCGAAAATAGGGTTTTCGGGTGTGGGAGCGATGGGGTGATAAGCATCCCCTCGCGGGCATTCAGTTCGACGCGATTCCTAGCGATGCCCCTATTTCCCCTTGTAATCCCCGATCTCCACGCTTTCGGTACACAGGTCGTGCTCGTCGGCCTGGCGGTTGCTGGCGATCACCAATGTGCGGCCGGCCATGTGTTGCTGCAAGAGGCCACGGTACCAGGCAATGGCTTCCGCATCGAGGTTGCTGGCGGGCTCGTCCAGGAGGAGCAGGGGCGTGTCGCTGAGGATGGCCAGTGCCAGCTTCAGGCGTTGTTTCATGCCACTGCTGAAGTGCAGCACGGGCTTGTCAAGGGCATGATCCAGGTAGGCGATGCGCGCAACGTCGGCGATCTTCAGTCCTTGGCGCAGGGGCTTGAAGCCCGCGTGGAATCCGATCACTTCGCGCAGGCTGAGGTCCTCGTAGAGGCCGAGGTAGGGCGCGGCGATGCTCACGTGCCGGTACACCTGCTCCTGTGGTATCGGGCGGCCTTGCAGCTGGTGTACGATGGTGCCCGCGGTGGGTGTCAATGCACCTCCGATCACTTGCAGCAGTGTGCTTTTGCCACTGCCGTTCGCGCCAAGCAATGCGGTGCGACTACCGCTCGCAAGGGTGCGTGTGATGCCCTGGAACACTACTTCACGCCCGAAGTGCTTGGAGATGTTGGTGAGGAGGAGTTCCATTAACGCATATGCCCACAAGCCCACATCCTCTATTCCGCCAATCCGCGCATGATGCCTTTCGGGCTGTTGCGGATGAAGTCGAGTATCTGGCCGCGTTCGGGGCTGCGGGGCAGGGTCTGCTCCACGTTCTGCACGGCGCGGTCCACGTTGCTGTTGCGCACGAAGATCTCGCGGTAGATGTCCTCGATGCGGGCCACGGCGGCATCGTCGTAACCACGGCGACGCAGGCCCACCACGTTCACGCCCACGTAGCTCAGCGGTTCGCGGGCGGCTTTCACGAAGGGCGGCACGTTCTTGCGCACCAAGCTGGCACCCGCAATGAAGCTGTGCGCGCCGATGTGGATGAATTGCTGCACCGCCACGTTGCCTTCCAGGATCGCCCAATCGTCAATGGTCACGTGGCCCGCGAGGTTCACGCTGTTGGCGATCACGATGTTGTTGCCCAGGATGCAGTCGTGCGCCAGGTGCACGTAGGCCATCAACAGACAATTGCTGCCCACCGCGGTCTTCAAGCGGTCGGCGGTGCCGCGGTTGATGGTGACGCACTCGCGGATGGTGGTGCCATCGCCCACTTCGGCGGTGGTGTGCTCGCCGGCGAACTTCAGGTCCTGCGGTATGGCGCTGATCACTGCACCGGGGAAGATCCGGCACTTTTTGCCGATGCGCGCACCGTCCATCAGTACCGCGTTGGGACCGATCCAAGTGCCATCGCCGATCTCCACGTCCGCGTAGATGGTGGCGAAGGGTTCCACGGTGACATCCTTGCCGATGCGGGCGTCGGGATGTACGTAGGCGAGTGGTGAAATGCTCATCGGGCTGTGGGTCAGGCGGTGGCCGTTTCAGTGGTCTTGGCGGGGACCTTGTCCTTCACGATCTGTGCCATCATCTCGGCCTCCACGGCGAGCTGTCCGCCCACGTAGCCGCGGCCCTGCATGTGCACCAGTCCGCGACGGATGGGCGTGAGCAGTTCCAGGTGGAACACCAGCGTATCGCCGGGGATCACCTTGCGGCGGTAGCGGATGCCGTCGGTCTTCAGGAAGTAGGTGGTGTAGTTCTCGGGGTCGGGCACCTGGCTCAGCGCGAAGATGCCGCCCACCTGCGCCATGGCCTCCACTTGCAGCACACCGGGCATCACCGGGTTGCCGGGGAAGTGGCCGGTGAAGTGCGGCTCGTTCATGGTCACGTTCTTCACACCGATGATGCTGTTCTTGTCCATGTGCATCACCTTGTCCACCAGCAGGAAGGGGTAGCGGTGGGGAAGCATCTTCTCGATCTGCTGGATGTCGAAGAGGGGCTCCTTGCTCAGGTCGAGGTGCGCCACGGGGTTCTTCTCCTCTTCGCGGATCTTTTCCTTGATGCGCTTGGCGAAGCTGGTGTTGCCGAAGTGGCCCGGTCGCGCTGCGAGGATGTGGCCCTTGATGGGGCGGCCCACCAGCGCGAGGTCGCCCACGATGTCGAGGAGCTTGTGGCGCGCAGGTTCATTGAAGAACTTGAGGTCGGTGGTATTGAGCACGCCGTTTCGGCGGATCTCCACTTCCTGGTACGGACGGCCCAGCGCTTCAGCCAGGGCTTTCAGGTCCTCTTGCGTGGTGCCTTCGCGGTCCTCCAGCACAATGGCGTTATCAAGGTCGCCGCCTTTGATGAGGCCGGCCTTTGCCAGTTGCTCCAGTTCGCGCAGGAACACGAAGGTGCGGCAAGGCGCGATCTCGCTCTTGAACTCATCGGCGCGGTACATGCTCGCATGCTGCGTGCCGAGCACGGGGCTGTTGTAGTCCACCATCACCGTTACGCGGAACTCGCCGCCGGGCGTGGGCACACCGAGCATTTCGGTGCCGCGCTCCTGCGTCTCGAACCACAGCGGTTCCTTCAGCACGAACCAGTTGCGGGGGGCGTCCTGTTCCTCCAGGCCCACGGCCTCAATAGCCTCCACGAAGGGTAGGGCGCTGCCGTTCATGATGGGCACTTCGGGTCCCGTGAGCTGCAACAGGCAGTTGTCCACCTGCAGTGCGTACAGGGCGCTCAGCACGTGCTCGGTGGTGTTCACCACCACTTCGCCCTTTCCCAGGGTGGTGCCGCGCGCGGTGCTCACCACCAGGTCGGCATCGGCATCAATTATGGGCTGGTCGGGCAGGTCCACCCGTTGGAACTTGTACCCATGGCCCACGGGGGCGGGGTTCAGGGTCAGTTTCACGGCTACGCCGCTGTGCAGGCCCACGCCTTCGAGGGTGATGGGTGCGCGGAGGGTGTGCTGTTTGTCGCTCATGCAGGGTGCGGCAAAGGGGGTGCAGGAATAGGTGGTCGCGCGGATCCTTGAGTGGGTTGTGCAAGGACGCCGTGCTTGCCCGGCGAAGGTAGGATGACGCCGCTTACTGGTGCAGGACCCCGGTCAGTCCTGCTGCTTGGCCTTCAGGGCGGCCAGCTCTTTCTCCAGTTGATCCACGCGCTTCTGCAGGTCGGGCAGGCGGCGGAAGATCACCGAGCTGCGGTCGTACAGCCCTTTGGCGAATGCGGGCGAGCCTTGCACCATGGAACCATCGGGCAGGTTGCTGCCGATGCCGCTCTGTGCTGCGATGCGCACTTGGTTGCCGATGTGCAAATGACCGGCAATGCCCACCTGTCCACCGATCTGGTTGTGGTCGCCCACTTTGGTGCTGCCGGCGATGCCCGTTTGCGACACGATCACGTTGTGCTTGCCGATCTCGGCGTTGTGGCCCACCTGGATCAGGTTGTCCAGCTTGGTGCCCTGGCGGATGATGGTGTGGCCGATGGTGGCGCGGTCGATGGTGGTGTTGGCGCCCACTTCCACCTGGTCCTCCAGGATCACGTTGCCCACCTGCGGCATCTTCTCGTACACCCCTTCGGCATTGGGCACGAAGCCGAAGCCGTCGGCCCCGATCACCGCCCCGCTGTGGATCACGCACTGCGCGCCGATCACGGTCTGGTGGTAGATCTTCACGCCGGCGTGGATGCGGGTGCCCTTGCCCACCACGACGCGTTCGCCGATGAAGGTGTTGGGGAACACTTTCACGCCGTCCTCCAGCACCACGCCTTCGCTGATGTAGCTGAACGCGCCGATATACACGCCCTTGCCCAACTTGGCCGAGGGGCTTACGAAGCTGGGCTGTTCAATACCCTTCTTCTCATATTGCAGCTGGTAGTTGCGTTCCAGCAGCTGCGTGAAGGCCATGCGCGGGTCGGCCACGCGGATGAGCGTGAGGCTCTTGGGGATGGGCCGGTGCGCCTCGAAGCCCTTCTCCACAATGGCGATGGTGGCCTTGGTGGAATAGATGAACTCGGTGTACTTGGGGTTGGCCAGGAAGGTGAGGGTGCCGCTGCGGGCCTCTTCGATCTTGGCCAGGTCGTTCACCAGTACCTGCGGGTCGCCGTCAACCTCTCCGTGGAGGAGTTCAGCGATCTGCGCGGCGGTGAATTGCATGCGGCAAAGGTAGGGGCGGAGGGGAATGTGGGGTTCACCGCAAAGACGCAAAGAGCGCGGAGGTGCGCAGAGGGGAATGCGGGTTCACCGCAGAGGTGCGGAGGAGCGCAGGGGAATGCGGGGTTCACCGCGAAGACGCAAAGAGCGCGAAGAGCGCAGAAGGGAATACGGGTTCATCGCGGTGGTCCGCCCTGAGGTGGATGGAGGGCGCGGAGCGATGAAGGCCACGGTGTCGATCGGGGGTGAATGAAAGGAGGGACCTCCGTTCAGGACGTCCCTCCGATCAATGGGGTTTCGGAATGGACTATTGGGCTGCAACGGGCACGCCCACCTGCACATCGTCCCAGGTAAGGGTGAGCTCGGCGGGGTCGCCTTCCACGGCAATGGTGAATTGCTCCATGGGCACCAGGATGTGGCGGACCGGCACTTTCACCAGGGCCACATCGGCCATGGGGTCGCGCTGGGCCTCGCCGTCGAAGTTCACGCCCCAGCCGTACATCTTGCTGTTCAGGATCACCGACCATTCGTCGGCGCCGGGGATGCTCCACAGGGTATACTTGCCGGCCTTCACAACGGTCTTGCCGAAGAGCATGTCCTTGTTCACTGTAACGGTGGTGGCCTCGTTGGCGCCCGTGCGCCACACCTTGCCGTAAGGCACCAGTCCGCCGAAAATGGCGCGGCCTTTCTTGCTGGGGCGGCTGTAGTCCACCTCAATGCTCAGCTCGCCCACGTTGAAGGTGACCACCTCCTCGGGGCTGGCCTTCTTGGTCTGGCTCTTCATGTAGTTGAATCCGAAGAAGCCGATCACGAACAGGGCCGCCAGGACGATCAGCAGCCATTTGAGGAACTTGGGCATGGGTCGGGTTAAGGGCCGTAAATGTAATCGGGCAATATTGCCCAAGTGTCAGGGCTTCGTGATGCTTACGCTGTCCTGCATCATCACGCGCACCTCGGTGCGGTTGCCGTCGCGCTTCACGTTCACCGTGCCGCCGTTTATCGCAATGGTGGTGTCACCTTGAAAATCGGCGGCCTCCAGCGCTTTCACTATGCCGTGCGCAGGTCCTTCGCCATGGTGGCCACCACCACCGCCCTTGCAGCATGCCGCTCCCGAACCGTGGCCGCACTTGCCCTTGCAGCTGCCGTCGCACGTGCCTTTGCTGTCGCCTGTGCAACGGCCGCCGTAGCCCGTGCCGTGCGCGCAAGAAGTTTCCTTGTGGCATTCGCTCTTGCCGCCGCACGCGCCGCCGCCACAGCGACCGCACATCAGCATGCACAGGATAACGCCCAGCGCGAAGCTGAGCAGACTGAAGAGGAGGATCTTGGCCCAGTTGGTGTTCATGCCAACGAAACTACACTATGCCTGGCGGTGTACCACCATGCTGCTGGCCTGCGCCGTGGGCGTTACCACCAGGTCGTTGACGCACACATGGGCGGGCAGCGTTGCCGCGAACCAGGCCAGGTTGGCTATGTCCTCGCCTTTCAGTGGGGTCAAGCCTTGGTAGGGTGCCTTGGCCTTCTGCTCATCGCCGTGGAAGCGCACCACGCTGAACTCGGTTTCCGCAAGCCCCGGACAGATCTGCGTCACCTTGATGCCGTGGGGCAACAGGTCCTGTCGCATGCCTTTGCTCAGCGCATCCACCGCGTGTTTGCTGGCGCAGTACACATTGCCTTTCGGGTACACCTCCTTGCCGGCCGTGCTGCCGATGTTGATGATGTGGCCCCTGCCGCGTGCGATCATGCCGGGGATCACGGCGCGGCTCACGTACAGCAGGCCCTTCACGTTGGTGTCGAGCATGCGCTCCCAATCGTCGAGTCGACCATCCTGTATGGGGTCAAGCCCCGCGGCCAGGCCGGCGTTGTTCACCAATACATCAATTTCCTGCCATTCCTTGGGCAAGGCTGCCAGGGCATGCACCACCGCATCGTGGTCGCGCACATCGAAGTGCAGGCAGTGCACACGGTCGTGGCGGTCCATGGTGCCGTGCAGCCCTTCAAGCTCGCGTTGCAAGGCATCCAACCGTTCCTTGCGGCGACCGGTGATGATGACGCGCCACCCTTCGGCAGCGAACCGGCGGGCCGTGGCCTCGCCAAACCCCGAGGTGGCGCCGGTGATGAGTATTAGGGGAGCGGACATGGTGCAAAGGAACCGGTTACGAGCATGTGCCCACATGACCACATGTACGGGCCCTCTCAGCTCGTTCCTTGGCGCAACGCCTTCACCGCTGCATAGGCGGAAAGGCCGCCCACCACCACCATCGCTATCCACACCCAGACCTTCGATAGGTCGAAGGGTTCTTCGGCGGGGGCATCGGTGGCGGTGCGGATCAGTGCGGGCAGTTCCAGCGTGGCCACAATGGGGGGCAGGCTGTCGCTGAAGTAGGCCATGTCGAAGCGGGGGGCTTGTGCTTGGGCATCGCCGGTGGTGAGCGTGTAGGTCTGGCCGGGGCTCAAGGGCGCCAGTAGCGTTCGTTGGCGTTGCAGCACGGTCAGCTCGGTAATGGAAAGCGGCCGGTCGTCGCCGTTGCGCACTTCCATGTACAGGGTGTCCACCGCAGTGCCGGGGCAGGGCAGTATGGTGCGTTGGTACGAGGCCAGCGTTCCGGTGCCCAGGTCCTCGCGCCAGCGATGCAGGAGCTTGCGTTGGCGGCGTTCGGTGCGCCATTCGCTGCGCATGGTGTACAGCTCGGCATGGCGCAGGTAGGGCATGGTGTCGGCCGTGGTGTAGTGTACGCGATCCACCACCAGCGGATGGTCGCCGTAAATACGCAGCAGCGTGCGGCCTTTCTCTTCGCGACGGTCCCAACGCACCTTGCCGGCGCTCACGTAATGCCCTTCGCTGCGCGCCTGCATGGTGTGGCCCACGCTCAGCACCTGCACGGGCGGCGTCAGCGAATCGTTCAGTTCAATGCGGTAGTAGCGGTGGTCGCTCAAGGGCAGGTCCACCCACCGCAAGCTGCGCGTGGCCCCATCGCCGGTCAGGGTCAATCCCTGGTCCTTCACCATGTACCACTGCAGGCGGTCGTCGCTGCCGGTTATGCGTGCCTGCTTGTCCACCTGCGCGTTGCGGATGCCCAGTTCCAGGCCGTCCATCAGCGTTCCGGCCGGCACCTCGAACTCCACCACGGTGCGTTTGCCCACGCGTTCGTTGCGCAGCACCGCGAAGGGCACGGCGCGGGGTGCGCTCATGGTCTCGGCCTCGGTGCGCACCAGGTAGGGCACCAGGGCGCTGTCCGCCGCCCACAGGCGAATGTCCTGCAGGCCCGGTAGCGAGCGGCCCACCACTTCGGGCGATAGCCGCACGGCATGCAGGCCGCCCTGCCGCACCGGGGGCAGGGTGGTGCTCCATTGCGGGTGCTGGGCCATGGCGCCCATGGCGCAACACAGGGCAAGGCTAAGGCTGGCTGGCTTGCGCATCGGTATCATCCTTCAACAGCACTTTCAGTTTCTGGTACAGGAAGCTCACCACCAGCAGCAGCACGCCCAGGCTGATGAAGGCCGCTACTCGCGCGCCCTCGCTGGCGCCCCGGATGTCGAAGAGGAAGAGCTTCACGAGTGTGATGCCGAAGAGCGTGAGCGCGATCACGCGCACCATGCGCAGCCGCGCCTTCATGCCGTAGGTCATAAAGAGGAAACTGCCCACGCCCCACAGGATGGGGTAGCCCGCCGTGCGTGCGCGGTACAGTGCGTGGTGGCTATCGAAGCCGTTGTCCGTGGCGGGTTGCAGGGCCAGCAGGATGTGGTCCAGCTCCTGGCTGGCGATCACCACCAACAGCGTACACATGGCCCAGGCGTACATGTTCCATTGGGGCGAACGCAGGTGCAGCACCGCGCGCGACCATTGCATCATGCGCAGCACCACCGCCACCAGCAGCGCAAAGGCCAGGTAGTGCGCTACCATGTGCGCCGTGCCTTCGCCCCCGGCCAGCATGGCGCGCAGCTGGTCCATGCCCTTGGTGTAGTGCCACGTTGTGTACAGCAGCGCCACCAGCGCGAACAGGCCGCCCACCGCGTAGCGCACCACCACGGGCGCCCTGCGTGTGTAGCGGTCCACCAGCAGCACCACCAGCAGGTTGTACACCATCTCGAACATGGCCACACTGCCCGCGGGCAGCACGCGGTGCAACTGGTAGTCAAGCTCCAGCATGCCCACCACGTAGCCCAGCACGGCTGCGGCCACGGCGTAGAGGTGGCGCAGCATGTCTACCCGCAACGCATGGATAGGCGTGTGGTCGGCGGCCCAGTGGCCCCAGAAGCGCACCTGCAGCACCAGCGAGATCACCACCGCCGCGCCGGTCAGGAACAGGCGGTTCACCACCGGCAGCAGCAGCGGCTCGTGGAAGGCGCTGTATTCCTGCAGGTCCATGATCAGGCTGATCACCATCAGCACAGCCACCACCAGGCTGGCGCGCTCCACCAGGCGTATGCCCGAGCGGTGCGCGAACCACACCAGCAGCGCGCCCTCGGCGGCCCAGAACAGCGTAATGTGGTCGCCCTTCAGTTGCACGGGTGCGGCCAGGCTGATGAAGGTGAGCACCACACCGATCAGCAGGTACACCAGGTTGCGCGGCACCTGCTGGTCGCGGAAGTAGCGCAGGGCGAACACCACGTTCACCGCCGCCAGCAGCACGCAAAGCAGGCCCTCCAGGCGGGTGTCCAGTTGGCTCAGGAAGGTGATGCCGGTGCCGAAGTACAGCGCGGTGTTGCCGATGAAGAGCGAATAGTCCAGCGGCGTGAAGGGCGTGCGGTGGCGCAGGTCGTACCACAGCACCATGGCGAAGAACACCCCGTAGAACGCCGTGCCGAAGCCCAGCGCCGCCCACACCGGGGGCTGCTCCATGTGGGGGAAGCCCGTAAAGGCCCACACGCCGAAGAGCAGCCACGTGAGCGCGAAGGAGAGGATGTTGATGATGGGCCACTTCTTGAAGTTGGCCAGCGCCAGCATGCCCGCGTTCAGGATCAGCAGGTAGGTGAAGAGCACCCTGAAGTTGCCCTCGCCGGTGCTTACCATGAAGGGCGTGGCGAAGCCGCCCAGCAGCGCGATCACCGCAAGCTCGCGCCGGTCGTACGCGAGGGTGAGCAGCACGCCCAACGCACTGATGCCCACCATGACCGCGAAGGCCGCTGTTTGCCCAATGATGTGGTATTGCTGGAAGGCGATGGCGATGCTGAAGTAGAGCACGGCCAGGCCACCGCCCACCAGCACCGAACTGAAGGCGCGGAAGCTGTCGCGCAGGCGGTGGGCCAAAAACAGCAGCACGCCGCCACTGGCAATGCCGATCAGCGTTTGCGCCGCCTCGCCGATGTAGCCATGGCCAATGGCGTACCTCAGCAGCAGCCCAAGGCCCAGCACCAGCACGGCAATGCCGATCTTGTTCATCAGGTTCTCGCCGATGAACTTTTCCAGATCGGGGTTGCGCTCCAGGAAGCCGGGGCGGCGCGGCGGCGGCGGGGGCGGCGGCGGTGCGGGCTCCGGCACGGCCTGCGGCCAGGGGGCGGCCTCTTCCACCACCTCGGGCTCCGGTGTGGCCACAGGTGGCGGGGTGATGATCACCGGCCGCTCCACCTCGGGCAGCACCACCGGGGGCAGTGGCTCCAGCGTTAGGCCACCAAAGGCGGCGGGTGCTTCGGCCGGTGGTGGCGGTTCTGGTGTGGCGGCGGCCGTGCCGGGGCGTTCCTCAGTGGGTGCTGCCTGCGGCTCTACGCCCGCTGCTGCGCGCTTGGCCAGCACCTGCATCAGCTCCTGCATCTGAAAGCGGTTGGTGCGCAGTTCGCGCTCCACCTGCACCACGCGGGTCTTGATGCCGATCACCAGCACCACCAAGGTGACGAGCAGGACGAAGAGGATGAATTCCATGGGCAAAAGGTGGATGCCAAGCTAAGGGATGCGGCGGTGCAAGCATGTGCCCATGTGGGCATGTGCGCATGTGCCCATGGAATGCGTGCTCCGGATGAAGTTGGTACCGCACGCTTAAGAAGCACTTCGCGCCAAGCAGGACCGGAAGAACCGGTTGGACGGTGGTTCGACGTACGGCTGGTCTTCCGGGCCTTTTTCTTTGTAGTAAGGGGCGCAGGGTCCACTGCGTGAGACCCTGCGGAGGCTTGGGATGCCCAGGTTGTCGCTGGCCTCGGCGATGTCGCGCAGGGTGCCGTCCTGGAACAGGAAGATCCCTACATTAGTTTCAGTTTCCAAACCAGCTTGTGATGAAAAACCTACTCACATTACTCGCATTCTCTCTGGTGTCATAACACCTCCAACGCCCAAGCACCCTATATCCCGCCAGATCTTTATGGGGATGATCAGAAAATCAGCTACGGTATTTGGGAACAACGTGGTCAGGTTGTAGGGCCTGATCAAGCACCTCAAAGCGATATCCAGTATTACACGGAAGGAGCTTATCCGCGGGCATACTTCCGTGAGAAGGCGAAAATTTCCCTAGTGCTCGCAGTGGAGGATACCATTATTGGCACGCCAGACACGCTGCATCGTTTGGACCTTTCCTTTACTGGCGCACAGGCCCAAAACCCGGACGCGATAAGTTACCTGCAGAAGGACTACATCCAGAACTTCTACATGCCTTGGTGCGGCCCTTCAGGTGTGACCAATGTGCATGGTTTCAGTCGGGTCATCTATCAGGATATCTATCCCTTTATCGACATGCATGTATACAGCGGTCGTGTTGCGCAGAAGATCGCTTTCGTGGTACGGCCCGGTGGCAACCCTGAGAACCTGCGCCTAAAGATTCAGGGGCAAGATGAACTAGATCTGGACTTTTGGGGCAATCTGAAGATTTTGCTGAGCGACAAATGGATCTACCTGAGGCAGGCTGTGGCGTACCAAGTAAATTTGGACAACAGCATGCTTCCGGTGAACTGGACCGCCAGCTACCTGCCCGATGATAGCGCTGGCGTAGTGGGTTTCCATACAGAAAGCTACGACGACACCAAACCCTTGGTACTGCTTATAGGTGCCTTACCGATGAGCCCAGCAGCATTCGCACCGGGGATGTGCTATTCGACCTACTTCGGAGGGGATGCTTGGGACCAGATCGCCGTAAATACCATCGATGGCGATGGGAACCACTATGTCACTGGCACCACCTATTCCACCTTCATGAGTTTCCCTGGCACCCCGGGGACCAATTACTTCAGCGGGTCACCGACATTATTCGCTTGCCGGATGAATGATCAAGACCATGTAGAGTGGAAGAATTATTTCGGTGGGTCCGGAAACTCCCAACGTACGAATGGCATCGCCGTAAGGAATGGCTCCGACCCCAAGGTGTATGTTGCAGGATGGACCGCCACCACGAATTTTTATTGCCAGGATGCCAGCCCCGGCAACGACTATTTTGACAACAGCGGCAGCGGGTACAACAACGGCTTTATTGTGCGCTTCGACCATACCGTGGGGCTGCTGGAGCACTCCACATATTTCGGGAATGATTTCATGGAGATCAGAGATATTACAATCGACCCGCTGGGCAGACTTATAGCTGTCGGAGTAGGGGTTGATGGAATGAATCTCCCTGTACATCAGGTCCCATTACCACCGGGCGCGGAACAATGGGTATATGGCGGCGGCTGGGATGGGTTCATTGCCATGTTCAATCTGAACGACAAATTGCTTTGGAGTACACCATTTGGCGGCTCGGGTGATGAGTTAGCTGAAGTGGTCTGTTCAAAAGGCAACAAGATCGTCGTGGCGGGCTTTTCGAGCAGTAGCAGCTTCCCGCAAGCGATGAACGGTGGAGGAGATCAGAATGTGGGTATTGGAGCAGGTTCGAATGACATTATGATCCTGGAATTCAACCTCAACGGTGACCAGCAATGGGGCACACTCTTCGGTGGTAATGGAAGCGACAACGTTGGCCCGCATGGTTTGGACATTGATCCGATCACCGGGGACATTTACATTGTAGGAGACACGAAAAGCTCCAATTTGCCAGTGCTGCATCCCACGGACTGGTACGATGCAACGACTCCATCAGGGACAAGCTATCGCGGCTTTATCTCAGAATTTTCTAGTTCAAGGAACCGTCGGTGGATCACCTATGTGAATAGCGATGCGAATGTTTTCTTGAGGTCTGTGCGTGTCGGGCTGAACCGAGAAGTCTTCGTTGGCGGTTTCACAATTGGTGCCAACTTCCCTTGCAATTGGTGGGGATGGCAACTCTATTACCGCGATGCGATGTTCGGGACAAAGGATGGTGTCCTCATGCGCTTCGATCAGGTTCACAACTACCTTTGGGGCACTTATTTCGGTGGCGACTTGATGGACGAGATCAACTCGCTCGCATTGAAGGAAGGCCAGCGGCTCTACACATGCGGTTTGACCAACTCTCCCTATGGCCCAAACCAGTACTTCCCACTCTTTGATGAGCAGATCCCTGGGTCGTGGTATGATGAGGTATTTGGTCCTTCGCAGGATGGATTTATCTCGGCGTTCTGCATTGGCGCTGAACCAGGGGTGGGGGTGCCAGTCCTAGCTGCTGATGACGACTCGGCGCTTGCGGCATGGCTCACTTCTTCGGGCGAATGGTCGGTTTCGGGAGCTGCGTCGGGTTCGCAGACTCTAACGATCGACGATGCTGCGGGTCGTCTTGTTTTCAGATCCACGGTTCGTGTAGTCCCCGATGGATCACTGCGGTTTGATCCCGGAGATCTGTCTCCTGGCTTGTATTTACTGCGCGTTGGCACCCGTTCGACTAAAGTTGTCATTCAGCGACGCTGAAATAAATGTTCTTGTCCTGCTCCATCCGTCATGTGATCTTCCTGTACTGCTTTGCGTGCGTGCTTTCGTGCATGGCCCAGCCCTACTGGGCGCCGGCTGGTTTACCGGGTCAAGCCGCACCGATGAAGCAGGTGTACGCTAATGCAGCGCACGACACCATCTACTACTGTGGTCGAACAGACTTGGATCAGGTTGACCAGGGTTTCAACCCCGTCCTTCGATACACGGCAGGCCAATGGGATACGCTAGGCTACATCTATACCCCGATCATCTTTAGTGTGGTTCTTCACCACGATACCCTCTTTGCTGGTGGCGGATTCACCTTTTTGGACCTTGGTACTCCCGCCGAGGGGATCGCCTATTGGGCAAATGGTTCCTGGCACACCTACGGCGACCTGCAGCACGCGGTCCTCAAGCTCCGCGTCATCGACGATACTTTATACGCGCTCGGCTACTTCACGATGGCGGACGGGCAACCTGCGAAGGGCATAGCCCGAAGGGAAGGTGGCCAGTGGGTTGCTGTTGGCCAGCTACCTACCGGTGAACAGAGCTGGTGGGATGTTGTCAAGTACCAGGGCCGCTTGGTCACGATCGGCAATGGGTACATCAACGGTTTACGGGGTATCTTTCAACTGGTCGGCAATGAATGGTCGGCGCTGGGACCCGGTATAGTAGGTGGGGTATCCGGTGCGGCTTGTCTGGCGGTCTATCAAGGAGACCTTTATGTGGGTGGGCAGATCTCCATTCCAGAGGGTAACGCCGGGCAGGAGATCATGCGTTGGGATGGCACCGCATTCCACCCGGTAGCTACGGGCTTGCAAAGGAATCTGGGCGATCTTTCGACCTTCTCCACATGCACCGATCTGAAGGTGCATGATGGCCTGCTGTGGGCATGCGGTGGCTTCAACTACGCGGGCGGGGTTGAAGCGCGTGGAGTGGCTACTTGGGATGGGACTCGATGGTGCGGGGTTCCTGGTGTTCTAACGAACAATATGCTTGGCGGTGCTTTGTCCATGGACTTTTACCGGGACACGCTCTTCGTGGCATGCGGCGTAACAGCCGATGATCAGTTCGTGAACTTTGGCGCGAAGTTCATCGGAGATAGCTACGTAGATAGCTGTGGCACCGCCGTTGGGATGTTGGAAGACACAAGCCCGACCTCGGAGTTGCGGGTCTGGCAGTCCGCTTCAAGCGAGCTTTCGCTGGTTGGCTTGCCGAAGGGTGTGCAACAGGTGCGCCTGTTCGATGCAACAGGGAAGGATCTGCTGCGGCAGATGGTTCGCAGCCTGGGTTCTGGAACGGACCGAATCGTCATACCGGCGCTTGCCTCTGGAATTTACTTCGTCCAGATCGATAACTACACGGTCAAGTTCTTGTACGAGGAACGCTGAATGCTGACAAGACCTAGCCCGGATTCTGTACCCGTTGTTGGGGGCCCTACGGACCGGTCGGCCTAACTATTCACCCACCGCGGCCACGCCAGGTACCACTTCTCCACCGGGCGGGCCAGGGCCTGGATGCCCAGGTTGTCGCTGGCCTCGGCGATGTCGCGCAGGGTGCCGTCCTTGTAGCGGAGCTCGATGCGGTCCTTGGCGGGGTCGTAGGCGTTATTGACGATGCTGCCGGTGAGCACGAAGTGGGCGGCATCGGCAAGGGGGATGCCGAGCTGTACGGCCACCTGTTCGCGCAGGTGCGCAATGCGGGTATCGTCCCACGGGATGTTCTGCAGGCGGATGCGCAGGTTGCGGCGGTGCACCAGGTCGGTGGCGAGCTGGGCCAGCACGGTGTCCGGGTGATCGCACCACACCTTCACGGCGCCCATTACGTCGTGGTCGTCCAGTTTGAGGAAATCGCCGAGGATGGCGGGGTCGCGGAAGGAGGTGCGGTCGTGGGTGGCGGTGAGGAACTGCAGCAGGGCGGGGGAGGCGAAGACGCCGGTGCCCTGCATGGCCAGGTGCTTGGCGCGGCGCAGCGTTTCCACCAGCATTAGCTCGCAGGCCACCACGGTCTTGTGCAGGTACACCTGCCAGTACATGAGGCGGCGTGCCACCAGGAACTTCTCGATGCTGTAGATGGCCTTCTCTTCCACCACCAGCCGGTCGTCCACCACCTGCAGCATCTTGATGATGCGCTCGCCACCGATGACGCCTTCGCTGACGCCAGTGTAGAAGCTGTCGCGGTTCAGGTAGTCCAGCCGGTCCACATCCAACTGGCTGCTTACGAGCTGGTGCAGGAAGTGCTTGGGGTATTGGTCGCGGAAAATGCGGATGCCGAGGTCCAGCGCGCCGTTGAACTCGGTGTTGAGGGCGTCCATGACCAGGGCGCTCACCGCTTCGTGGCCGATGCCTTCCACGAGGCTATGCTCCAGCGCGTGGCTGAAGGGGCCGTGGCCAATGTCGTGCAGCAGGATGGCGATGCGCGCACCGAGGGCCTCTTCCTCGGTTACCTCGTGCCCTTTGCCGCGCAGGGTGGCGATGGCCTCGCCCATGAGGTGCATGGCGCCCAGGGCGTGGTGGAAGCGCGTGTGCAAGGCGCCGGGGTACACCAGGTGGCCCAGCCCCAGTTGCTTGATGTAGCGCAGCCGCTGGAACCAGGGATGGTCGATGAGGCGCAGCAGCACCGGGTGCGGCACGCTGATGAAGCCGTAGATGGGGTCGTTGAGGATCTTCATGGGTGTAGCCGCAGTGGCGCAGAGGCGCAGGGAATACCGTTCAAGGTGCAGCGTGAGGACGAATTAGCGAAGATGGGACCGATGCGCACGTCCAAATCATGGTGCAATGCCCCGGTTCCCCATGCATGCAATTCTCTGCGACTCTGCGCCTCTGCGGCCATTTCATCCGGGCTTGTGGAAGGCTACCTTCACGCCCCGAAAGTACAGGGCAACACGGGAAGGCATTCCGCGTTGTGCCTGGTATGCGAACGTTCAACCCCGCGCCTGCGGCACCCACAGGCCCTTCCCTGACCACCATGACCGCCAACATCCTCTGGGCCGACGACGAGATCGATCTGCTACGTCCGCACGTGTTGTTCCTGCAACAGAAGGGCTACGTGGTGGATACCGTGAACAACGGGCTGGACGCCGTGGAGAAGGCGCAGGGCAAGGAGTACGACATCATCTTCCTGGACGAGAACATGCCCGGCCTCAGCGGGCTGGAGACGCTGAACCGCATCAAGAGCGTGCTGCCCCACGTGCCGGTGATCATGATCACGAAGAGCGAGGAGGAGCACATCATGGAAGAGGCCATCGGCGGCAAGATCAGCGACTACCTGATCAAGCCGGTGAACCCGAACCAGATCCTGCTCTCGCTGAAGAAACACCTGGAGGGCCGCCGCCTGGTGAGCGAGAAGACCAACAGCAGCTACCAGCAGCAGTTCCGCCAGCTGGCCATGCGCCTGGGCGACCGGCTGAGCACCGAGGATTGGAAACAGCTGTACGACGAGCTGGTGAAATGGGAGCTGGACCTGAGCGGCAGCCAGGACCAGGGCATGACGGAGATCCTGCGCAGCCAGTGGGCCGAGGCCAATGCGCAGTTCTGCCGCTTCGTGGAGAAGAACTACGTGGACTGGGTGAACGGCCAGGGCGACGACCTGCCGCTGCAGAGCCACCAGCTGTTCAAGGCCAAGGTGGCGCCGCTGATCGATGAGAAGCAGCCGCCGCTGTTCATGGTGCTGATCGACAACCTGCGGCTGGACCAATGGCGTGTGCTGGAGCCCATCCTGGGCCAGTTCTACCGCATTGAGGAGCAGGGCATGTTCTACAGCATACTGCCCACGGCCACCCAATACGCCCGCAACGCCCTCTTTGCCGGCATGATGCCGAGCGAGATCGAGAAGCGCTTTCCCGGCAAGTGGATCGGCGAGGAGGAGGAGGGCAGCAAGAACGCCCATGAGGAGGAGTTCGTGGGCGACCAGATCAAGCGCCTGGGCAAGAACGTGAAGTTCAGCTACCACAAGATCCTGAACCTGAACGCGGGCCGCAAACTGGCCGACAGCCTGGACAACCTGATGGGCAACCCGCTGAACGTGATCGTGTACAACTTCGTGGACATGCTGAGCCATGCGCGGACGGAGATGGAGGTGATCCGCGAACTGGCCGAGGACGATGCCGCCTACCGCAGCCTCACGAAGAGCTGGTTCGAGCACAGCCCGCTGTACGACATCCTGAAGGGCATTGCCGAGCGCGGCGGCCGCGTGGTGATCACCACCGACCACGGCACCATTCGCGTGGACGAGCCCAGCAAGGTGGTGGGCGACCGCAACACCAACAGCAACCTGCGCTACAAGCTGGGCAAGAACCTCACCTACGAGGGCCGCGATGTGCTGGTGATCAAGGACCCCGCCAAGGCCCACCTGCCGCGCACCAACGTGAGCACCGTGTACATCTTCGCCAAGGGCGATCGCTTCTTCGTGTACCCCAACAACTACAACCACTTCGTCACCTACTTCCGCCACACCTTCCAGCACGGGGGCATCAGCCTGGAGGAGATGATCGTGCCGTGGGCGGTGTTGAAAGCAAGGTGAAGAGCATTTGCTCATGTGGACATGTGTTCATGTGCCCATGGGTGTTACTTGAAGTATTGGATCGGGCCGAGCCCTTTGCTGCTTCTACGATGGGTATGCGGAGTGCCGCCTAGATAAGTCCGATGCCTTCGCTCGAAGCGCGCATTCCATGAGCACATGCCCACATGCGCACATGAGCACATGCATAATTCGGATCTTCGCCCCGTGATCGCCACCCTCACCCTCCGCAAACCCGCTGAAGCACCGGAGATCGCCCAGCTCATCCTGCTGAGCTATCCCGAGGCGCGCGTGCTTGCCTTCCACGGTGATCTAGGCGCGGGCAAGACGACGTTGATCAAGGCCATGGGACAGGTGCTGGGCGTGGCGGATGCGATGAGCAGCCCCAGCTTCGCACTGGTGAACGAGTACCGCGCGGCCAACGGCGAGCCCGTGTACCATTTCGACCTCTACCGCCTGAAGGCCGCGGAGGAGCTCGATGCCATCGGCTTCACCGAGTACGTGGATAGCGGGCACTACTGCTTCATCGAGTGGCCTGAGCTAGCGGCGGACCTGCTACCGCCGGGCACGTTGCATGTGACGCTGATGGAGTCCGCCAACGGCGCCCGCACCGTTACCCTCACTGAGGGCGCGTAGTAAGAACGGACCTTACTGCTTCACGATGCGCAGCACCTGCTGCGTGTTGCCTTGCGTTGCGCGCAGCCAGTACACACCGTTCTGCAAGGCCCCGATGTGGATCGCGACGCTGCTGCCCGTGCTGGTGAATGCGGCCACGGACCGGCCCGTGGCGTCGATGACGGTGATCTGTGCGGTGCCGTTGGATGAAAGACCGCGCAGGAACAGCTGCCCTTCGGTGGGGTTGGGCCAGGCCTGCAGGCCGTGTTCCTGTGCGTTGTTCAGGCCCAGCCCGGTGTTGATCACCTCCAGTACTTCCGAAGTGGCCGAGCCCACGCAGCCGTCCTCGTTGGTGTAGATCACGTTGTAGGAGCCGTTCACAGTGGGTTCGTAGGTCTGGCCGTTGGCGCCTTCGATGATCTCGGTGTTGAGCAGCCATTGGATGGTGCCATCGAAGGCAGGTGATGCGATGAGCGTGCCGCCCACCTGGTTGATCTGCGGCGTAGGCACGGCATCGGAAACCCCGGTGAACTCCGTGACGAAGAAGCCGCGGTTCGCAATACGTTCGGTGCAGCTCAGTTCCCATGGCGAAAGCGTGTTCAGCTGACCGCTAACCACGTAGCGGCCATCGCCTTGGGCAACAAGCGCGTAGGCGAAGCTCTGCAGGGCGTTCGGCAATTGTGCCGGAAAGCCGGTATGGAAGCCGGTCAGGTAGTCGCCCTCCGCATTGATCTCCCCGATGAAGCCCTTGCCCGTTTCCGATGCCGTGATCACCGTGCTGCCGAAGGTGAGGGTGGAGGAGGATTGCTGGCCGCAGAGGTAAAGGCTGTTGCCATTGTCCTTCAGGGTGAGGCCGTAGGCGTAGGTGGAGGCTGTTGAGTTGAGCTGACGCATCCATAGCGGGGTGCCGTCGGCGTCCATCTTCAGCACTGCATCGATCCCGTTGACCAAGGTGGTATTGGTGATCAGGTCGGGACCGAACTGGATCGGCGTGTTGAAGTTCAGTGTAGCGATGGTGTAGATGTTGTCGGCACCATCCGCCACCAAGGGGATGTTGAACTGGAACCGGTCCTTGAAGCTGCCGTGCGAGCGGTACCAGTGGATGGTCGAAAGGTCCGCACTGCAACGCAGGTAGAAGTAACGGTTGATGGCCGCTGCGGTCGCGTCGCCCGGCTGGCTTGGCTCATCACCGAAGGCCAGTTCGCCCCGATGTTCGCCAGCGATGACCACGTCGCCATTGCTCAGGCTCACAGCGTTCTTGAACCACAGGTTGGGGAAGGCGGTCTGGGGTACGTAGGAGGTGGCGGCAAGCGTTGCCTGGGGGGTGCCGTCGGTGTCGATGCTGGACATCTGCAGGTTGCCGCTCTGGAAGTAGAGCCGTCCGTCGGCGTAGTGCAGCATGGTGGTGCGGCCCAGGCCACCGGTGCTGGGCATGCCGGTGTTGTGCGCCCAAACGAATTCACCTTCGGGCGAGAACTTCAACAGGTAGTTGCGCGCTGCGGTGACGTTCAGCGTGCTGTCGTCCACGATGATGGTGTTCACCAAGGTCCGTCCCAGGAAGTAGGCGTTGCCAGCCTCATCGGCACGGATGCTGAAGGGCTGGAACTGCGGCCCCACCGGACGGATCCACTGCAGTTCACCGGCACTGTTGAACTTGTGCACGAAGGCGTTCACGCTGCCGGGCCCGCCGCTCGGGAAGACCGTATCGCCCTGGCATTGCTGCGGGGTGTTGCCATCGTTGAAGAGGAACAGGTTGCCCTGTGGGTCGCGGGCCAGGTCCAGGGCGCCGGAGAAGGAATTGGCGATGCCCGTTACGCCGCCACTGCTGGCCCAATCAAAACCTTGGGCGTTCGCTTGCAGGCCGGTGAGCAGGCTGCATAACAGGACCATCAACGGGGTACTTGCTTTTGTCATCGCGTCAGGTATTCGTTCGTCCGCAAAACTGCCTGCTTCCCATTGGCCTCGCAATAGAACTTTAGTTAGGGGGCATGGCAGTCAGGTGGCCATGGACCGCCGCTCGCATCCTGCTCAGTACCTTCGCAGTTCACCCACCACCAGATGAGCACTTCCTCCGATCTGCTTAAACAATTGGCCAGGCAGTCGGCCATGTTGCCCCAGGAACAGGTCATGGAAGTGGGCCGCCGGAAGAAGAGCCTCTTCATCGGCATCCCCAAGGAGATCACCTTCCAGGAGCACCGCGTGCCGCTTACGCCTGCTGTGGTGGCCGTGCTGGTGGGCCGTGGGCACGATGTGGTGATCGAGCGCGGCGCCGGACAGCCCGCCCAGTGGCAGGACAGCGACTACAGCGAGGCCGGTGCCATGGTGGTGGACAGCCCCACCGAGGTGTTCAAGGCCGACCTCATCCTGAAGGTGGCCCCGCCCACGCACGAGGAGATCGAGATGCTGCGCCACAAGCAGATCCTTATCTCCGCGCTGCAGCTCACCGTGCAGCCCAAGGACACCCTGAAGCGCATGATGGAAAAGCGCATGACGGCCGTGGCCTGGGACTTCATCAAGGACCGCGAAGGCATCTACCCGATCATCCGCGCCATGGGGGAGATCGCGGGCAATACCAGCATCCAGATCGCCAGCGAATACCTCAGCGCCGACAAGGGCGGCCCGGGCCTTATGCTGGGCGGCATCAGCGGCGTTGAGCCGGCCGAAGTGGTCATCATCGGCGCTGGTACCGTGGGCGAGTTCGCCACCCGCGCCGCACTGGGCCTGGGTGCCAGCGTGAAGGTCTTCGACAAGAGCATCTACCGCCTGCGCCGCCTACAGACCGATCTGGGCCAACGCGTGTGGACCAGCGTGGTGCAGCCCGAGGAACTGAAGAAGGCCCTGCGGAATGCCGATGTGGCCATTGGAGCCTTGCGTCCCGAACAAGGCCGCACCCCCATGGTGGTCACCGAGGAAATGGTGAAGGACATGAAGAGCGGCAGCGTGATCGTGGACGTGAGCATCGACCGAGGTGGCTGTTTCGAGACCAGCGAGGTAACCACCCACACCGACCCGGTATTCAAGAAATATGGCGTGCTGCACTACGGCGTGCCCAACATCGCCAGCCGCGTACCGCGCACGGCCAGCACCGCGCTCAGCAACATCTTCGGCCCCATGCTGCTGCACATGGGTGAAACGGGCGGGTTCGAGGACCTGATCAAACAGGACCTGGGCGTGCGTCACGGCGTGTACCTCTACAACGGCACCGTTACCAGCCCCATCCTTGGCGAGGCCTTCAAGCTGCCCTACAAGGACCTGGATATTTTGCTGGCAGCGTTTTGAGTGGTCGGGTGAATGAGATGGCTCGATGGTACGATCATCCGACAATTCAAAGATCGGCCGCAGTATGGTTGACTTGTTGTGTCCTGATGTTCGAGAGTAATTGACAGATGAGTTGTGTGCTTCGAATAGAGGGTGTGAATTTCAGAGTTGATGAGTTTCTGAATGAAACAGGACTTCATGCTTTTAAGGTGTGGCGCACAGGTGAGCCGATCCATTCATTCACAAAGAAGGAGATGTACTGTGCTGCGAATGGCTGCAACATTGACATCAGTACAGCCGACTTTGACGAGTTTGACCTTCAGAAGTCGGATGCGATAAGGTTCTTGACAGATAAGCATGTCCAACTACAACGACTCAGCGAATTTGGGCTTCTGAAAACCGAGATTCCTGTTTTGGACTTTGGGGTCCACACAAGAATGATCTTGTCTGGGGTTCAAGTTGACATGTTCCAACCAGAACTCTTGAGACTAGCCGGCAGCTTGAACTTTGCGATAGAACTAAGTCAATACGAGCCCAACTGGGAAGATTGAACCGCTTGTCAATAGTGCTTACCCGGCCATTATACTTGGAAGCGGATATGAACAACTGGCTGCGACTGCTTTCGATGTGAGGGATGATCAAGACCTTTGTTCGACCGCCAATGGGCACATGAACAAATGCCCACATGCGCACATGTAGCATTCCATGGATCTCCAACGCCGCCTGACCCTTTACCTCTTCGGCCTCATCATTGGTGGTGGCATGGCCTATTTCATCTATGGCGAACGGCTTACCAGTGGGGCTTGGCTGCCCGAGCATAAGGTGAAGCAGCGCTTGGAGAGCACCTTGTTGAAGACCGCGCCCCAGGCCGAGACCGCGCTGTCCACCTGGCCGGCCGATCTGGAGGCGGTGCGCAAGAGCATTCCGTCAGCAACGGTATCGTTCAAGGAAAGCGTGCGCACCGACGACAGCATCTACTATACCCTGGACGGCGTGGTGGATGGTAAGCCTGCCCGGTTCGTGATCGTTGGCCTGCGTGATTTCGACCGCGACAGCACGGCCACGCTGTGGTCGCTGAAGGCCCGATAGGGTCAGATGCGGTAGGCGTACGCGTCCTCTACTTCCTTGCTGCTGAGCGTGATCAGCGTGAAGATGCCAAGCGCCAGTCCGATGGGCACGCTGAGGCAGTTCAACGCACCGATGATCATGGAAGCGGTGCGGTTGGTGCGGCGCCCGATCCAATAGCCGCTCAGCAGGTTCAGCACACCCCACAGCTCCACAATAATCAGGATCATGAGCCCGAACCCTTGAATGAACGCAACGATCACATCAGGCATGGGCTCTCCACCGGTGTCGGTGATCAGGTCGCTGCCCAGCAAGGTGCCCAGCCCAATAATGAGCACTGCGGCGAGTCCGCTAACACAGAGGAAGGCACCGTACACAAAGTGCAGTACGGAGAGCGTGGAAAGGTGGCGTGTCATGGTGGACCTTGTTTCTCAGTTCGAAACTAGGTCACGCCAATAGGCCCAGGCAGTGCTTCCGGTCGAATGGTCGCGTGGCGGGATGCGCGGTCCTCAACCCTGGGCCCGGCGCTTCCGTTCGGCCATGATCAGGCCCAGCTCCCGGCCGGTCTGTCCTTTCACGGAGGTGTTCTCGGCCGCACGACGGATCAGGTAGGGCAGCACTTCGCGCACAGGACCGTAAGGCACGTACTTGGCCACATTGTAGCCTGCGTGGGCCATGTTGTAGCTGATGTTGTCGCTCATGCCCAGCAGCTGTGCGGACCATACCCGGCGATCGTTGCGGGCAATGCCACGCTCGTCCAACAGCCGGGCCAGCAACAGGGTGCTCTGTTCGTTGTGGGTGCCCACCATCACGGTCATGCGGTCCAAGTTGTCGATGCAGAACCGGATCGCATCGTCGTAGTCGCGGTCCACGCCCTGTTTGTCCGCATGGATGGGCGAGGGCAGTCCATCCTTCGCCGCTGTTTCGCGCTCTTTCTCCATGTAGGCGCCGCGCACCAGTTTCGCACCCAAGTGGTAGCCACCGCGTTCGGCCGCGGCGAACGACTCCTTCAGGAAGGCCAGCCGATCGTGCCGGTACAGTTGATAGGTGTTGATCACGATGGCCCGTTCGCGGTTGAATCGCTCCATCATGCGGGTGGCCAGGGCATCGATCGCGGGTTGCAACCAGGTCTCCTCGGCATCGATCATCACCGGCACGCCCGCATCGGCAGCGGCCTGGCAGATGCGCAGCACCCTGGCCTGCACCAGTTCCCATTCGCGCACATCCTCGGGGTCGGTAATGCGGTCCTCGCTGGCCAGTTCAAGCAGGTGCGTGGGCGAAATGCCACTGGTCTTGAACACGCTGAACGGAATGTCCTTGCGCGTGCGGGCCATGGCGATGGTGCGCAGGATCTCCGCTGCCGCTTTATCCAGCGAGTCGTCGTCCTCCTGGCCCTCCACACTGTAATCGAGGATGGTGCCGATGCCGCTCTTGGAGAGCCTGGTGGCGGTGTTCAGACTTTCGGCAATGTTCTCGCCGCCACAGAACTGCTTGAAGATGGTGGCCTTGATGAGCCCCCCGATGGGCAGGTGAATGCCCAGTGCGGCCTTGGTGAGGGATTGGCCCAAGCTGGAAAGCGTGGGGTTGCCAATGATGCGGAACAACCATTGCGCCTGCCACAGGTCGCGGTCGCTCTTGTCGGCGAATGCGATGCGGGTGTCCTGCAGATCGGGGTGGCGGGTGGCTGGTGGCACGGCGGTGCCGACAGGGGCTGGCATGGAGGGGTGGCGCTGGTGACCGGTTCCTTCGTTCCTTTGGGGAACCGGCTACGGGCCGCCAAAATTAGCGATGGACCCATCGTCGAAGGAGGTGACGGAGATCAGTGCAGGGCGGCACCCCGTGGTGCTGGGGCCCGGCTCGTTGGTGGCGCTGGAAGGTGCCATCCGCGAGGCCGCTCCTTCGTCCCTCTTCATCCTGGGCGATGACAATACACTGCGGCACTGCCTGCCCGAACTGCTGGGCCGCGTGCCGGTGCTGCGCAAGGCGGAGACCATCGGCATTCCGCATGGCGAATCGTCCAAGAGCATCGAGGTGTGCCGCGAACTGTGGAACCACCTTACCGATCGCGAGGCCGATCGCAATGCGCTGCTGGTTTGCCTCGGCGGCGGCGTGGTCACCGATGTGGGCGGCTTCGTGGCCGGCACCTACAAGCGTGGTATCCGCTGTGCGCATGTGCCCACATCGCTCATGGGCATGGTGGATGCGGCCATCGGGGGCAAGACCGGCATCGACCTCGGTGGACTGAAGAACATGGTGGGTGTGTTCCACGATCCGCTCGGTGTGTATGTGCATGTGCCCTTCCTCAAGAGCATCGGCAAACGCGAACTACTGAACGGATTGGCCGAAATGTTCAAGCACGGGCTGGTGCAGGATGCCGCGCACTGGGAGGCCATCGGGAACGCCACCTTGCACGACCTCGATGCCTTGGCCCCACTGGTGCAACGCTCTGCCGCCATAAAGGCCTCCATTGTGGCCGTCGATCCGTTGGAGCGCGGTTTCCGCAAGGCGCTCAACTTCGGGCACACCATCGGGCATGGGTTGGAGTCGCATTCTTGGGAAGGCTCGCAACGCGTGCTGCTGCATGGAGAGGCCGTTGCCTTGGGCATGGTGTGCGAGGCGTGGCTCAGTTGGCACTTGGGGCTGCTGCCGCGTGAAGCGTTCGAGGCGATCGGCACCAAACTGATGGAGCTCTACCGGCCTTACGCCCTGGATCCCGTGGCCGACCACCGCATCATCGAACTGATGCGCAACGACAAGAAGAACGCCAATGGCGAGTTCCGCTTCACACTGCTTTCCGCCATTGGTGAGGCCCGCGTGGATGTGCCCGTGACCGCAGCTGAAGTGAAGGAGGCGCTCGCCTACTACCGCACCTTGGTGGGCAGTTGAAGGTGTTCCAGGCCCCTTGGTCCATTGCGCTGGACCCTTTGCCCGAACAGGCCGAAAGGCACTGCTGTTCCCCTCTTGGTCATGCATAACTCGCAGGTGGACCGCCCGCTGTGCATAGGCCTATTTCACACCTTTGCGCCCCATGTCCTCTGTACTCATTTCAAAGCCGCAGGCCCCGCTGAAGGCCACCGTGCATTTGCCGCGCAGCAAGAGCGCCGCCAACCGTGCCCTCATTATTGCCGCACTGCTTGGTGATCTGGACCTCGTGCACGATCCCGGCGAAGGCGATGATACACGCATCCTGCTCCAACACCTACGCCAGCGCGGCGCCACCATGCACTGTGGTGCTGGTGCCACCACCTTTCGTTTCCTGCTCGCTTGGGCCTGCTGCCAGGAAGGGGAGGAGCGCCTGATCACCGGCACTGAGCGCCTGCTCGAACGGCCGCACGATGATCTGGTGAATGCACTGCGCACCCTGGGCGCTGACATCACCGCTGTGCCGGAGGGTTACCGGGTGAAGGGATGCAAGCTGCGCGGTGGCGAGGTGCATTTCGATTCGCCGATCAGCAGCCAGTACCTCAGTGCCTTGCTGCTCATCGCGCCCGCCATGGAGCAGGGCCTTTCCATGCGCTGGACCGGCACGCGCCTCAGCGAACCCTACGTGCACATGACCTTGAAGATCATGTCGCACTTCGGTGTTTATCCCTTCATGGAGCTCGATGGTGTGCGCGTTCCGCCAGCGCAGTACCGGCCTGCGCCCTATGCTGTGCCCGCCGACTGGAGCGGTGCCGCGTTCTGGTACGAGGCCGTGGCCCTATCGCCCGGCGCCGAGGTGTTCCTGCAGGGCTTGGATGATGAGACACTGCAAGGCGATCGCCATGCGCGGCAGCTTTTTGCGCCGTGGGTGGATACCCGTTTCGATGGCGAAGGCGCGCACCTTACCCATCGTGCGGTACCCGGGCCATGGCCTGCCGAAGCCATTGAACTGCGTCATTATCCCGATCTCTTCCAACCCTTGGTCTGTGCGTGTGCCGGTCGTGGACAAGAGGCGCATTTCACTGGACTGGACAACCTGCGCGTGAAGGAGACCGACCGACTTGCAGCCGTGGCGAATGCGCTTGGTGCGCTGGGCTGTCGTGCCGTTGCCGAGGATGGCACATTCCACCTTTCCGGGAGGATCATCGCACTGGGCACGCCGTTCTTCGATCCGCACGGTGATCACCGCATGGCCCTGGCCTTGGCGCCGTTGGCGCTGGTACTGGGTGCGCTCACCATCAGCGACCTCGATGTGGTGAACAAGAGCTATCCCGGTTTCTGGGATGATCTCCGTATTGCCGGTTTCACGGTGAAGTAGTCGCAGTTGTCACCTTCGCACCTTATCGGTTCCTTCGCAACACCAACCATTGCCCACCATGTCCTTCCCATCCGACCTCGAGATCGCGCAGAAAGCGCAGATGAAGCCCATTGCGCAGGTGGCCGAACGCCTCGGCATCGACCCCGAGGTCATCGAGCCGTATGGACGCACCAAGGCCAAGTTGCCGCTCGAACTGATCGATGACAGCAAGGTGGCCAACAGCAAGCTGATCCTGGTGACCGCCCTGTCGCCCACGCCGGCCGGTGAAGGCAAGACCACCACCAGCATCGGCCTCAACGAAGGCCTGAACAAGCTCGGCAAGAAGAGCATCGTGGTGTTGCGCGAACCCTCGCTCGGTCCCGTGTTCGGCATGAAGGGCGGCGCTGCCGGTGGCGGCTACGCGCAGGTGGTGCCCATGGAGGACATCAACCTCCACTTCACCGGTGACTTCGCTGCCATCGAGAAGGCCAACAACCTGCTCGCTGCGCTCATCGACAACAACCTGCAGAATCGCAAGCGCTCGCTCGGCATCGATCCGCGCACCATCGCCTGGAAGCGTGTGATGGACATGAACGACCGTGCCCTGCGCGACATCACCATCGGCCTTGGGGGCACCGGCAACGGCGTGCCCCGGCAGGACGGATTCAACATCACGCCCGCGAGCGAGGTCATGGCCATCCTCTGCCTGGCCACCAGTTTCGAGGACCTGAAGAAGCGCCTCAGCGACATCTACGTGGGCCAGCGCTGGGACCGTACGCCCGTCTACGCCCGCGACCTCAAGGCCGAGGCCGCCATGGCCATCCTGCTGAAGGACGCCATCAAGCCGAACCTCGTGCAGACCTTGGAGAACAACCCTGCGATCCTGCACGGTGGTCCCTTCGCCAACATTGCACAAGGTGTGAACAGCGTGCTCGCCACCAAGATGGGCCTTAGCCTCGGCGATTACGTGGTTACCGAGGCGGGCTTCGGCGCGGACCTCGGCGCGGAGAAGTTCTTCGACATCAAGTGCCGCGCGGCGGGACTGAAGCCCAGTGCAGCTGTGATCGTGGCTACTGTGCGCGCATTGCGTTACCATGGTGGCGTTGATGTGAAGGAGGTGAACACCGCCGCGCCCGACAAGCTCAAGGCCGGCCTCGCAAACCTAGGCCGCCACATCGAGAACGTGGCCAAGTTCGGTGTGAAGGCCGTGGTGGCCATCAACCACTTCCCCACGGATACGCCCGGGGAGATCGACCTGATCAAGGCCTACTGCACCGAGCGCGGTGCTGAGGCGGTGCTCGCGCAGGGCTTCGCCAAAGGCGGTGATGGCATGACGGACCTCGCCAGCGCCGTGCTGCGCGTGATCGAGGAGGGGAAGAGCGACTTCAAGCCGCTCTACGACCTCAACGGCTCCATCAAGCAGAAGATCGAGACCATCGCCCGCGAGATCTACCGCGCCGAGGGCGTGGACTACAGCGGCGATGCTGAGACCGCGCTGCGCCGCATCGACAAGCTCGGCCTCAACGCCGTGCCCATCTGCATGGCCAAGACGCAGTACAGCTTCAGCGACAACAAGGAGTTGCGCGCCGCGCCCACCGGCTTCCGCATCACCGTCCGCGACATCGAGATCAGTGCCGGCGCCGGCTTCGTGGTGCCCATCTGCGGCGAGATCATGCGCATGCCGGGGCTGCCCGAAGTGCCCGCGGCGGAGGGCATGGACATTGATGCGAACGGCGTGATCAGTGGGTTGAGCTGAGGGTCTACATCACGGGTGTCTAGGGCTTCACTTGGCTGCATTGGGTAAGTCAACGGGAGGGTCGTGTTCAGGCTTCATCGGTGAAGGTCATGTTCCAGAGCTCCAACATGAACTGAAAGTTGCGAGCAAAACTTCATCTTTGATTTTGTCAAGAACAAGATCGATCCCATGAAAAAATTCAACGCTTTCCTTTTTGCCGCCCCGTTCATGCTCCTGGCAACAGGATTGAATGCTCAAGGCGTATTCACCAACAAGGCGAACCGCGGTGTCGCAGGCACCGTTCTGGTGAACCCGAACGCACGCCCTAACACGGCTGATGCCGCGCGCGGTGACGTACCGCCGAACGACCTATGCACGGCAGTGACCGCCGAGGTCGTGGTGCCTGGCACCCCCTTGGTATTCACGGGTACCACTACGGGTGCCACCAACACCGGCGACGCTGAACCGGGATCCGCCTTGGACCTCGGTGGCGATACCGTGTTCGTGTTCCACCGCATCACCATCACGGGCTGTGTTGACCTTTCGGTGGCGTACTGTGGCACTGCCGTCCAACCGGCCATATACCAAGCGGTGTTGGCATCCACCTGCCCCATGAGCGATGACCTGGTCTTTTTCAGCGGGGGCAATTTCAGTGATTGCCCGGACGGCAATGCCACCATCTTTTGGACCGCTGTGCCTGCGGGCACCTATTATATCCCAGTGCGCGGCGAGCCTGCCACGGCCGGGCCCTACACATTGACCATCAACGCCACGGCCTGCCCGTTGCCACCTGCGTACGATGAGTGTTCCACCGCCATCGAACTTGTATCTGGTGCCACCTGCGTGCCTACTCCCTTCACCACGCTTGGTGCCACCCAGTCATTGGCGCCCATTTCCTGTGCGGGCTTCACATCTCCGAACGCATTCGATGTTTGGTTCTCTTTCGAGTGCACCAATGAGACCCAGACCATTGGCGTAGTTGGCTTTAATGCCGCCGATGCTGTGGTTCAGATGTTCTCCGGACAAGGTTGTGAGTCGTTGACCCCTTTGGCTTGCGCCGATGCTACTTTCCCGATGGCCGCCACCGAGACCACTTCGGAGCAGCTTATTGGGACAGGTCTTACGGTGGGCGCTACATATTTCGTCCGTGTTTACGACTATGGGCATGGTTCTGACGAGCATAGCTTCGAGATCTGCGTAACGGAGGGTTCGGGTAGCACCATTGGAATCAACGAGCAAGAAGCGACTTCCTCCTTCCAAGTGTACCCCAATCCGGGCACAGGCCTGTTTAACATCGAGTACAGCGGCGAAAACGGTGCTGCAGCCATTCAGGTGATGGACATTACCGGCCGCATCGTGTTCAATTGGAGTGGTCATTTAAGCGCCAGCAGCGTGCGTACCATCGACCTCACGGGCATGGCGGCTGGCAACTACATGGCCCAGTTCACCATGAATGGTGTGCGCACCGCACAACGTCTGGTGATCGAGTAGGTCGACACCATCCCATCGCAAGGGCGGATACCGAAAGGTGTCCGCCCTTTTTCGTGCTGGGGACCTTCAGGGAAGTGTGGCCCGATACGACCTCAATAAGGCTTCATTCGGTAAAAGCCCCCGCTCATCCGCACTGTACTTTGGTTTCAATCGCAAGACAAAGTACATCTGCACCTGCCCCTTTCCCTTCACTTGTATAGGGCCACGAGGCTGTGCTTCCACATAGTCCATCACCTGGGCGTACACGGGTCCGCTCACGTTCACACGACCGGCCTCGCCATTGCTTTCCATGCGGCTGGCCAGGTTCACGGTATCGCCCCAGATGTCGTAGGCGAACTTCTTCTCACCCACCACGCCGGCCACCACCGGCCCGGTGTGCAGACCGATGCGTACCGGCCATTCCTGTAGGCCTTTAGCGCGGCGCTCGGCGTTGCTACGGTCCACAGCCTCCACCATGCCCAGCGCCATCAGCACGGCATCAAGCGCATGCGTGGGTGTTGGCTCCGGGAGCCCTGCAGCACACATGTACGCATCGCCGATGGTCTTGATCTTTTCTATGCCGTACTGCTCGCACAGCCCATCGAACAGCCTGAAGTAGTGGTCCAGCTCAGCCACCAGCGTGTCGCTGTCCATGTGCGTGCTGAAGGTGGTGAATCCCTTGAAATCGCTGAAGAGCACGGTGCAATGCTCGTAGCGCCGGGCATCGGCAGTGCCTTTCAGTTTCAGCTCCTCGGCGGTTGATGCGGGCAGGATGTTCAGCAGCAGGCGTTCGCTGCGGTCCTTTTCGGTGGCCAGCTCGCGCGTGCGGTTGGCCACCGTGCGTTCCAGGCGTTCACGGTCCTTGCGCAGGTTGCGTTCGCGCACGCGCACAAAGCCGAACAGGAGCAGCAGAAGCGCGCCACCGCCGGCAATGCGGAAGGTGTTGGTCTGCCAGAAGGGTGGCGCAATGGAGAAGGCGTAGGAGATGGGTTCTTCGTTCCAGATGCCACTGGCATTGCGGGCCATCACCTTGAATGTGTAGGTGCCCGGTGGAATGTTGCTATAGGTAACGCGCTGCGTGGCGGTTATCGGCGACCAGTCCGGATCGTAGCCTTCCAGTATCCAGCGGTAGCGTACCTTTTCAGGATAGGCGAGGGAAATGCCGGTGAAGGCGAAGGTGAGGTGGTTCTTGTCGTGCGGCAGTTCAAGTTCCTGCGGGAACCCGTTCCGCCCCATTCCATGGCACCAGGGTGTCCAATCGGGCCGTTCGTAGAACAGTTGAAGTTCGGTGAGGTGGATCAAGGGTTCGCGGGTCTCTTCCACCACTTCGCGGGGATCATAGCGTATTGCACCACGCACAGTGCCGAACCACAGCGTACTGTCAGCATCCAGCATACCGGCGTTGCGCAGGCTCTCGATGCCGATGAACCCATCATCCGGACCATACTGTTTGATGTTGAGCACCTGCTCCTGCAGCACATCCAGTTCCACTTGATGAACACCTTTCCGGGTGCCCAGCCAAACGTTCTCCCAAGCATCGAGCACAATGCCTTCAACGGCAAGGCTCTGTAGCCCGTCGCTCTCGTCGAAGTGGTCCGCTTTTCCACCGCTCAGGCGGTAAAGCCCGCTGGCCGCCGTGCCCACCCAAATGCTGCCCGGGGTGTCGCGGGCAAGGCTGGTAATAGTGGCCTTTGGTATGCTTCCATGTCTCAGCCACTCAGGTTCTGGTCGTGTAATGGATGCGCGAAAAAGCCCGCTGTCCGTGGCGGCCCAGAGCGTGTCGCCGGCGAAGAGCAGATCGGTGATCATGCGCGCCTTCGGGCCCACTGAGCGAAAACGTCCTTCACCAGCATCGAGATAGAGCCCACTGGCGGTGCCGATCCAAAGGTGATCGTCCGGTCCGCGTTCAATGGCGTTCACCCGGGCGTTCTCCAACCGGCCCACTTCAAGCGCGGGCTGAAAGCGATCACCTTTCAAGCGGTGCAGGCCGTGCATGGCGGTTCCCACGAGCAGGTATCCTTTCGCATCCTCGCCGAGGCAGGTAATGAAGAGCGAAGGCAGTCCGTGCTCTCGTCCGTACGTGGCGACCTTGCCGCCATCCCAGCGCGCCACGCCACCGCCTTGTGTGCCCATCCAAAGCACACCGTCTGCCGTGCGGTGAATGGCGCTCACGATCCGCGAACCCAGTCCGTCGCGCTCGGTGAAGTACTGGAAGGCATCGCTGGTGAATTTGCTCACACCGCCGAACGCGGTCCCGATCCAGATGCCACCGCTTCGGTCCTGGTGAAGGCAGCGCACCAGGTCGTGGCCCAGACCGTTCGCCTCGGCGATGGTGGTCAACGTGGGCACACCTTGGCGGCGCGATAGGTGAACGAGACCGGCCGGTGTTCCCAACCAGATCTCCCCATTGGTGGCCCGTAGAACGCTCAGCACCACGGGGTGTGGAAGCACCAGGGGTTGGTAGCCTGCGAAGCGCTCGCCGATTGGGAGCATGTTCAGTTGCGCGTCCAGTTCAGCATAGCCCTTGTCGGTGCCCACGAGCACGCCCGATGGATCAGCATACAGCGCAAGGGTGCGTTGTGAGGGTAGGCCTGCTATCCGCAAGCGTATCCAGCGGTCCTTGTTCAAGGTGGCCAGTCCGCTGTCCGTTGCGGCCAGCAACCGTCCATCGTTCAGTTGCACCAATGCGTTGATGCGCAGGGAGAGCAGGCCTTGGTTCACTTCGCCGGCCTGTTGGGTGCCGGGGTCTATGCGCCAAATGCCGCCCCCACGGCTTGCGAGCCAGATGGATCCATCGGTAGCGGCCACCAGGTCCCGCACCGGGTGTTTGGGAAGCGCTTGGCCGGACCAACTCCCGTTGCTGCCGTTCTGCCACCATGAGAGCGCTCCATTGCGCGCACCGAGCCACATGCGGCCATCGGGCATGGCGAGCAGTGCGGTGACCTCGATTGTTGGCTGCCCCGGCACATTGCCGATGGCCTCGAACCGGAGACCTTGTCCCCGTGCAGCGCCTTGATCGGTGGCCACCCAAAGGAATCCCTCGGCATCCTCGCACAGGTCGTTCACGCTGGCACTGGGCAGGCCTTGCTCCAACGAGAAGGTGCGCAGATCGTATTGTTGGGCGCCCGTAGGTGCAAGCCAGTGAAGCATGGCCAGCAATAGCGGAACGACTCGGCGCCACATGGTTGGAAAGATAGCGCCGCTTCGCGAACACCGTGCCGATCGCGTTTGGGATCCCCCCTGTCGTGATGTTAGCTTTAAGGCACCTCACCAACCCAAACCGACCTCATCATGAACATCACTTTCAACGAGTTGCGGCGCATCAAGGACACCCTGCCCGATGGCAGCATCCATCGGATCGCAAGGGAGCTCGACCTCAATGTGGAGACCGTGTGGAACTACTTCGGAGGCTATGGACACCCGACGGGTAGGCCCATGGGCGTGCATTTGGAGAGTGGGCCCGACGGTGGCATCGTAGCGCTGGATGATACCCGCATCCTGGAGCGCGCCAAGCAGATCTTGGCCGAGTAAAGTCCAGTATGGAGGCGGAGGTGGATGGCCCTGCAGGTGGCAGGGAAGTGAGCGGTCCGTTCCGGCGGGCCGCTTTCTTTTTGTCAGCGATCGATGACCCGGAACTCCACTCGGCGGTTGATGGCGCGGTTCTCTTCGCTGGTGTTCGGCTTCAAGGGCTTGCTTTCTCCGTAGCCTTTCCACGTTAGGCGCTCCTTCTCCACCTTTTTCTTCAGCAGGTAGTCCACCACGGCCTTGGCGCGCGCGTCGCTCAGCTTGGCATTGTAGTCATCGCTGCCCTGGTCGTCCGTGTGCCCTTCGATCTCCACGCGCAGGAAGGGAAAGTCGGTCATCAGGTCCACCAGTTTATCCAGTTCCTTCTCATAGCCTGGCAGCAGTTCGGCCTTGTCGAAGGCGAACTGCACATTGTCCAAGCGCACGCGTGTGCCAACGGCGGGCTCCACTTGGTGAATATCCACCGTGGTGCTGCTGGTATGGTCCGGTACCACAGGGCGGGGCGGCGGCGGGGTGCTGGTCTTCGGCTTCGGGGTCAGGGCCATGCCTGCCGGAGCAATGCGCACGTTCACATCGTCGATGAAGTAATACGCACCACGCTCTCCATCCGGTTGGCGCTCGTGGTTGGTCACTTCGTCACCGTAGAAGTTGCCGATCAGCAGGAATTTCTCGGTTCCCGTGGCCTCGAACACGCCTGTCACTTTGTGCCAGCCGCCCTTCACCACCTTCTCTTCGTTCACTTGAGGCGTCAGGTACAAGGGCAGGCAGTCCCGCGTGCTCACGGGTGCATCGGTGAAGTACATGCCGATGTTGTTGCTGGCCTCGTTGCTGCGGTGTGCTCGTAATACCCAGCACTCGGCGATGTAGCGCACGCCCGCCTGCAGGGGTTCGGGCAGTTCGGTCTGCACATACTCGTGCCAGTAGGTGGGTGTGTTGCCCTTGCCGTAGATCTTGATCCCCACCATGGCATTGCCGCCATGGGTCGTCTGTTTGCCGCTGCTGTGTTTACGTGGGTGGGCCCAGCACTCGGGGTCCAGCGTGGTGCTGAAATGGTCGGGCGTGGTCTGCGTGGGCGAGTTCCAGCCACGCACCGCCGCGTTGAACTTCGCCACATCGGTGGTCCATGCGCAATAGGTCCGCTCCACATCCTCGAACCCGGGGTTGGGCACCAGGTTGGGCATGGTGTCGTTCTGCAAGGTGCGTTGCAGCACGTTCTGGGCGGAAAGTGGGGCCGTGACGATCGCGAACAGCGCGGCAATCAAGAGTGAGCGAAGTTCCATGTATGCGAAATTACCGGGCGGTGAGGTGGCCGGTGGGCAAGTTCTGTACCGGGTTTCAACAGCACGTGGTTCAGGTCGGGCGCACCAGCACCTGGGCATGGATCAACCTGCCCTGCGCATCGCGTACCCGGATAAGGAGTGCAGGATGGCCTGATGGCCATGACAATGTCTGCTCAGTATGCCGTACGGGATCGCCGCCCCAAAGGAGTCGGCCATCGGAGCCGATCAGGTCCACCATCCAGTGCTCCGTGGGAAGTGTGGCGAACGCGATGGTGATGTGCTCGGGCAGTGCACGTATGGTCGGTGTGTTGCTCTGCAACTCGCTGTCCTGCACGTTTGCAGTGCCGATCACGCTCTGTATCCATTCCCAATTGTAGGCAGTGGTGGTGAAGACGCCGGGATTGATCTCAGTCACATGCGATCCCTCTCCACCATACACAACGCCCACTTGCTGCCATTGGCCTTGGCGCATCACCAACAAGGGACCTCCGCTGTCGCCGTTGCCCGTGCCGCTGAGGGAACTGCCGGCGAAGCCTCCCGCACATATCAGTCCCGGGGTGCCGTTCAGTCCGAAGAAGTCGTAGCTCGCATCCGCATACAGGGCTTCGCAGGTATTGTAATCCACCAAGGCCACTGCGGCGTATTGCAGGCTGTCGGCCATGAGCAGGGTGCTGGTGTCGGCCGTTCCCCAGCCAAGCACCAGTGCGCTATCGCCGGTGGCGAGGAGGGCCGCTTGTGCGGGTGGCAGCAGCAGAACGGGAGCGGCGCTCGCTGACTGGGTGAGGTGGATGAGTGCGAGGTCCGGACCGTTCTCTCCGTCGTAGTCGGGATGGTAAACGATCATGTCGGCCTGCAGTTCTTCCGCATCGGGTCCAGCAAGGCCTTGTGCATTTATCACGGAGTTGGCGATCAGCCGCATATCCGCATCCTCGCCCACAAGAGCGCAATGCCCCGCCGTTAACACCCACTGGGGATGGATCAAGGTGCCTCCGCAGAGGTGCTCGTCATCCAGGAAACGCATTTCCACCATCCACGGGAATTGCCCGTTGGCAGCGGTGTTCCCGCCAATTACCCGATCGGATTGCGCATGGGCAATGCTGAAGAGAAGCGCACAGGCCAGGGTGGTGTGGTACTGTTTGTTCGTCATCATGGTGCTGGAAAAATTATCCGTTGCGAACCAATTTGATGCCATGATGCTATATGCGGTGGGATCCGTACGAGCAGCGGTGGTAGGTAACTTCGCCGCCCGCTCGGGCGTCTTTACATGCCAGCCCCGTTCATTCGTGTCGTGCCGCAGCACCTTTAAGCTTATAAGCGAAGCCATCCGAGGCGGTGAGGACAAGGACCTCACCGGCATGGGACTACGGCGCGCGATCGTGCTGCTCAGCATACCCATGGTGCTGGAGATGGGCATGGAAAGCGTGTTCGCCTTGGTGGACGCTTTCTATGTGAGCCGACTGGGCGTGGATGCCATCGCCACGGTGGGCCTCACCGAGAGCGTGATGATGATCATCTACTCGCTCGCCTGGGGCTTGGGCATGGGCGTTACCGCAGTGGTGTCGCGCCGCTCTGGCGAGAAGGATGATCGAGGTGCCTCGCGCTCCGCCATGCAAGGCATCCTGCTGGCCACGGTGCTCGGTCTGCTGATCGCCGTGCCTGGCTACTTCAATGCGGAACGGGTACTGCACCTGATGGGTGCCGAGGCGGGTGTGCTGGCCGTGGGCACTGGCTATGCCCAGATAATGATCGCCAGCAACGTGGTGATCCTGCTGCTCTTCGTGAACAACGCCATCTACCGCGGGGCTGGCGATGCGGCCATGGCCATGCGCGTGCTTGCGGTGGCCAACGGCATCAACCTAGTGCTCGATCCGCTGCTCATCTTCGGCATCGGGCCCTTTCCGGAATTGGGCGTAATGGGTGCGGCGGTGGCCACCACCATCGGCCGGGGCACGGCGGTGCTCTACCAGCTCTGGGCCTTGTCGCGCCCGAAGGGCCGCATCGTGCTCCTGCGCTCGGAAGTGCGTTTGGATCCCACCGTGCTATGGACGATCGTGAGGGTGAGCGCCGGCGGCGTGGCGCAGTTCATCATCCCCTCGTTGAGCTGGGTGTTCCTGGTGCGCATCGTGGCGATCTTCGGAAGTGCCGCGGTGGCGGGCTACACCATCGCGGTGCGCGTCATCATGTTCAGCATCATGCCAGCCTGGGGCATGGCCAATGCGGCCAGCACGCTCGTGGGCCAGAACCTGGGTGCCAAGCAACCGGACCGCGCGGAGCGCAGCGCGTGGCTCATCGGGCATTACAACATGTTCTTCATGGTGGGCGTGGCCATCTTCTTCTGGATCACCGCGCCGTGGATAATGCACTTCTTCACCACCGATCCGGTCGTTACACGCTATGGCACGGAAGCGCTTCGCATCATCACCCTGGGCTACTTCTTCTACGCGTACGGCATGGTGCTCGCGCAGGCCTTCAATGGTGCCGGCGATACGCTCACACCCACGTGGATGAACATCGTCTGCTTCTGGCTCATCGAGATACCCCTGGCGTGGTTCCTTGCACGGACCCTGGGTTGGGGCGCCAACGGAGTCTTCGCATCCATCGCCATTAGCGAGAGCCTCCTGGCCTTGCTTAGTGCGGCGATGTTCCGAAGGGGGCGATGGAAGTCAGTGCAGGTGTGACCTCGCTTCACTCCCAGCTCTACTTCGCCACGAAGTTCTTCGGCTTGCCGGCCTTGTACCACTTCAGCAGCGTGTCGATCATGTGCTCCATCTTACGTGCATCGGCCCATGTGCCCCGGAACACCAGGTTGCCGTCCTGGTCCACCAGGTACGCGCCGTTCGGTGCTTTGCCGTAGGCCGTGTACACGGCGTCGTCCAGTCCATCGATCAGCACGGGCAATTTGCCCAACTGCGCGAATTCCTTGGCATAAGCGGCCTTCTCGTATTCGCTCTTCGGTTCGGGGTACAACTTGTAGGTCTTCTTGTCGCCGGGGTGCAGTTCGCGCCCGTAGATCACAAAGATCTGGACCTCTTCCTTGGCGTATTTCTGCAACAGCCTGCTCCAGCGTTCCATCTGCATGCGCGATGGTGGGTTGCTGATGCTGCCGAACATGAACGCCCGGATCTTTCCGTCGTTGCCGCGCAGGTGATAGGTGCCCGGCTCTTGGGCGATCGGCAGCGTGAAGTCATGGGTGCGCGGTACCATGCCACCGCCTTCGCTGTAGGTGCGCAGGTCGCGGATGGTCTGGCGCATCAGCTTGTCGAAGTTCATGCGCCAGATGTTCACCTGCTTGCGCATTTCCTTGATCTCGGCCTTGCTGTAAGCGTTCAAGTAGTAATCCAGGTCGTCGTGGAAGACCAGGGCCGTGTCCGTGGGGTACCACGAAGGATCCCAATTGTTCAGTTGGGCACGCCCGTGTGAGGCGATCACCAGGAGCAGGATAACGAGGTAGTGGCGCATGCGTGAACGATGGTAAAGGTAGTTGCCGAAATTTGGAGCATGCGAACACTGTTGGTACTGCTGGCGCTTGTTGCGTGGTCCACGGCAGGGGCCCAGGCAGGGGATACAACGGCCACTGGCGTGGTCGCCTACGGTGATACCTGCGTGACCACGTGCGAGGTGATGCCCGAGTATCCCGGTGGTATTGAACAGTTGTACGCTTTCCTTTCGGCCAACGCCCGCTACCCCAAAGAGGCGCGCAAGCAATGGATCGAAGGCAAAGTGTATGTCTCGTTCGTTATTGAAAAGGATGGCTCCGTATCGTCGGTGAAACTCGTTCGGGGTGTGCATCCGTTGTTGGATAATGAGGCCATTCGCGTGGTGAGCACATTGGAGCGATGGACACCGGGTACCCAGTTGGGCAAGCCGGTACGCGTGCAGTTCTCCATGCCGATCATTTTCACCATGAAAGGCACTCCTCCGAAACGGGTAAGGGAGCGCAGGGCCCAGTTGGGCTGGTGACCTGTGTCACGCCATGGAGGCTTCTGGCGGTCCATCTTTGCGGCATGAAAAGGTGGATGTTGTATGCGACCTTCATCGCGCTGGGCGCCTTGGCCGGTTGGGCCTATTGGAACTGGTTCGGTTGTGTGAACGGCTGCGCCATCACCGGACGTTGGTGGACCAGCACGGCTTATGGCGCGGTAATGGGTTACCTCTCGTGGGGCCTCGTGCTGCCCGCCGACCGGAATAAGGCCGCGTCCTGACCTTCTGTTCCGGACCGTTCATTCTTTCGGCCTACTTCGGTCGCTTACCCGAAGTGTATATCCAAATTATTCGCTTGCGTTCTGCGCGGGTGGTTGGTTGTCAGCCCAGGAATACGACTTCCACCCACTCCTCGGGCCCCAAGCGCAGATCGCGCAGCCTTAGTTCAATGGTCCAATAGGCCACAGGTGCGTCCTTGCGGAGCTCCACGGGTTTGTAAGGCCAGCAGTTCACCTTCAGGAACACGGGGTCAGGCCAGGTCTCATCATACAAGAGGCTGAAACGCATGGCCTGGTGGTCCACCACCAATTTGCGGTCGCGTACATCGAATGCCGTTGTGGTAACGATCAACGCGGCCGGATAGAGCCTACGGTGCCAGCCAGGTAAGGGGCTGCGGAAGAGCGCCTGCCGGAATTCCAGACGTGGCATGGACGAACCGCTGAGCAAAGCGACCGGAGCGTTCTGGTCCAGACGAATGTGTTGCAACGCCATGTCAGTGGATGTCGAAAGTCTCGCGAACGAACGGCTGGTCAGCCATGTCCGTGAATTGCACGCTGGTCATCAGAAACGCCACCGAACCTGCATTTTAATGTCGCTACGCACGTTGCCGGGTATCTCCTGCAGGCCGCTGCTGATGACCGTTTGGTCCTGATAGATCCAGGCGCCGTAGCGCAGCCAGACGTCCATTTTGCGTACGGCGGTGATGCGCGCCATGCCGTACCAGCGTATGCCGCGTCCGTAGTACGGGGGAATGGAGAACACCCCGATGAGGTCGTGCTCGTACGCGTAGAGCCTTGCATCGTAGCTGCCGCTCTCGAACAGTGCGAAGCGCAGGGTGAGCTCCAATGGGCTCGAGAGGGGGCGGTGCACAATGTCCTGATAGAGCAGGAAGCCATGCTGTAGTGGGGCACTGCCGCGTTGGAAGTCCACGGTCTCCAGTCGGGTGCGTAGCGCAACGGCATCGCTCACCTTGTAGCTCGCATTGAACCGGTAATTGGTCTGCGCCACCCGTACCACGGGCTTTATACCGGCCACATCATCGCTGGTGTTGCGCGCACGGTCCTGTTGTCGAACACGGCCGTACACCTCCACTTTCTTGCTGGGCCGCCAGTTCACTTGCACTAACCAGTCGTTCCCATCAGATGGCGCGTCGGTCTGGTAGCGCAGCCACGGGAAGCGGAATTGGTCCACATAGGCGTTGATGCTCACCTTACGGTCCGGGCGGATCTCGATGCCCGTGTAGAGCCCGCGCTCGTTCCAAGGGTTGGTGCCTTCGGCAAAGGCCACGCTGTATAGCCCATGGTAGTCGCGGCCATAGTTGCGGTAAAGCATGCTCATGCTTACACGCTTGTCCAAGGCCACCAGGATGCCGGTGTTCATGGCGGTGCCACCATTGGCGCTCATGGACATCTCGCCGAACCAGTTCACATTGCGGTACAACGCGTTCCAGTCCACGCCGGCCGTGGTGTTCTCGCGCCCGTTGAAATCGAACTGGTTGTATGACTGCAGGTTCCGATCAAGCGTGGCATCGAATTCCGCATGGGCCGCAGTGGCGCCAATGCTGAAGCCTTTTCCGCGGTAGCGCAAGTGCCCCCCGACCACTTGCTCAAGTACGGCGTCCTTCTTGCGCAATTCGTTGTAGGTGCGATGGAAACCATCCTCCTGGAAACTGGTAAAGGTGGATTCGGGAATGTTGGTGCCCAGGCTGTCCTCACCCGGTTGCAATACGTTCAGGTTGGCGTCGATGTATTTCCTGGACCAGAAGCCCGTTACGTCGATCCTCTTCGTCAAGGCATAGGTTGCCGCTGCGCCGCGCATGAAAAGGTTCTCGTTCACGCTAGTGTAAGGGGCGAGGCCGATCGCATTGCGTTTCACGTTCATGGTGAAACTGCTCTTGGCCGCGAATGCCAGACCGTTCCAGAAGGTGAGGCCCTGCCCGAACTGTGCCTGGTAATCGCCAATGGCCAGTGCTTTCAGGCGGCCCATGTCCCGCAGGAACAGGTGTGCGCTGATGAAATCAAAGTTCTTCTGCGTGCCTCTGAAGAACTCCTCGCCCTCGTCCTTTTCCGCGGTGAAACCGAAACTGAGGTTGTGCCGGTAGCGGTATCGGTAGCGTGTGTAGAGCTTGTATGGGCTGCCCAGGTAAACCTTGCTGTTGGCGCGCAGCGAATCCACCACGGCCGGGTCATCAAGGTCAGGCAGTGGGTTGCCGTTCGGATAGTAGTACTCCTTGCCGAAGGGGTTGTTGCGGTCCATGAAGCCGCGTCGTTCCTCCACGTTCACAATGCTCCGCACGGTCACCTCATGCGTGCCTTTGGTAAGCAGTTGGCCCAGTGTGGCCGTGGTGCCCATGGGATTCTCGCGCACCGTGACAAAGGGACGTATCTGTTGGATGGTACGCACATCGAAGCCGGGAATGGCCTGCAGTTCGTAGATGCTCAACAGCTTTCCATTGCGCCGCACATGTTGCAGCAGGGCTCCGATCTGCACGTCGTTCAGCAGGAAGAGCGCGCTGAGCTCCTGCGCATTGGTGTGGTTCAGGTCGATGGGGTCGAGGTAGCGGTCGGTAAGCACCTCGAAGAGGTTGGTCAGGTCCACATCGCTCTCATCGCCCAGCCGCTCGGCCGCTTCCTCAATGCGCTGCTCGATCAGGTCCTTCGGCACGCCGTCCACCTGGGCCCGCAGGCCACACGCGAACAGAACCAAAGCGACAACGAGCAGGCCCCGCATCATTTGAACCGGTAGTTGATGCCTATCACGGGTGTGGCGCCCAATTGCGACCGCGCCACCACGGCCAGGTCGATATCGAGCTGTTTCAACCGGAACCCAGCGCCGAAATGTCCCTGTAGGTCACCAGTGCTGACACCCGTGCGCAGGAAGAGGACGTTGTTGGGGTTGTATTCCACGCCGAACCGGAAGCGCTCGGGACGGTCAATGTCCTTCTCCGCTTCGGCGGTCATCGATAGCTTCTTGCTGAAGTTGTACACCAGTCCGGCACGCAGCAGGGTGGGTATGCGCTCCTCGATCACCACGGCGCCGTCGCCACTGGTGCCCAGCAGGGCTTGCGTGGGGTTGTACAAGTGCGCACCTATCCAGAGCTCGTTTGTGAGCCGCGCCTGCATTCCCAGTTCGGCGGTGATGGCGCCCGTGCTGCCATAGTTGTCCCCCAGCCTTACGCCCACGTGGTTCAGTTGAATGCCCGCACGGAACCCTTCGTTGAGCTGCATGGCATAGGCCAGTCCGAAGCGCGTTTCGTTGTAGAGGTCGTAGCCGAAGCGGTCAGCCGCAATGCCGAACGCGCCTTTACCAACGGGCAACGCAACGGCAAGGCCCTGTTGTGCCAGATCGCCACTGAGGAAATGTTGCTGGTAGAAGAGGCCGGCGGTGGCCTGCTCCAGACCCGCAATGCCGGCGGGGTTCAGGCGCAGGCTCCATAGGTCGGCGGTGGCAATTCCGGTATAGCCCATGCCGGCCGCGCGTGCGCCCATGGGCAGCGGGTCGCCACCGGCCGTAAGCCGAAGCGCCTGCAAAAAGCACAGTGCAAGGAGCGTGTTCCTCATCGCTCCGAAAGTAACGCTCCGGCCAATGCCCCGTTCATCCGGCAGCCCCGCGCCGATCCTTACCTTCGCCGACCCACTGGCGCAAAGCCGTTGGCCACTTAGCTGTCATGTCACGCGTACACCTGCACGACCTCGATTTCGAGCTGTTCATTCCGGAGGCCGAAGTGAACGAGGCCGTAGCCCGCGTTGCTGCCGAACTGAACGTGAAGTACGTCGGCAAACGGCCGCTGTTCGTGGGTGTGCTCAACGGTTCGTTCTTCTTTGCTGCCGAACTGTTGAAGCGGCTCACCATCGAGTGCGAGATCACCTTCGTGAAGGTGGCCAGCTACCACGGCACCAGCAGCACGGGCAAGGTCACCGACCTGATCGGCTTCAACGAGCGCATCGAAGGGCGCGATGTGGTGATCCTGGAGGACATCGTGGACACCGGCAATACCATCGTCCACATCCTCGACCTGCTGCGAGATCGACACCCGGCCAGCATGAGCATCGCCACCTTGCTGTTCAAGCCCGATGCCTACAAACAGCAGGTGACCATTGATCACGTGGCCATTCGCATACCGAACGATTTCGTGGTGGGCTCCGGCCTCGACCACAACGGCCTTGGCCGCAACCTGCCCGGCATCTACCGGATCATTCCGAACTGACAATGAGCAAACTGAACCTTGTACTCTTCGGCCCTCCCGGGGCTGGCAAAGGCACACAGAGCGCCTTCCTGATCCAGAAATACGGACTTGTACATCTCAGTACTGGCGATATCCTCCGTGCTGAGAAGGATGCCGGAACGGAACTGGGCCTCATGGCACAGGAGATCATGGGTCGCGGGGATCTGGTAAGCGACGATATCGTGATCAGCATGATCCGGAACAAGATCGAAGCCCACCTCGATGCCAAGGGCTTCATCTTCGATGGGTTCCCCCGCACAAAGGCCCAGGCCGAAGCACTGGATGGCATGTTGTCTGCCAAGAACGAGCCGATAGTGGTCATGCTTGCGCTGGAAGTGCCGGAAGAGGAGCTGGTGAAGCGCCTGCTCGGCCGTGGTGCCGTAAGTGGCCGCGCCGATGATCAGAACGAGTCGGTGATCCGGAACCGCATCCACAAGTACGAGACCGAGACCGCGCCGTTGAAGGACTATTACGGTGCCCAAGGCAAGTTTAAAGGGATCAACGGTGTGGGCGGCGTGGAAGAGATCACGGCCCGTTTGGTGGCCGCGATCGGCTGAGTGATACGTGACCCATGTGCCCATTCGAAGGTGCGCACGTAGCTACATGAGCACATGACCCCATGAACTTCATCGACCATATCCGCATTGAATGCCGCTCCGGCAAGGGAGGCAAGGGCAGTTCGCACCTCCGTCGCGAGAAGTACATGCCCAAGGGCGGTCCCGATGGTGGCGATGGTGGCCGCGGTGGTCACGTGATCGTGCGCGGCAATGCCCAGCTTTGGACCTTGCTGCACCTGCGCTACACCAAGCACGTCATCGCGGGCGATGGTGAGGTGGGTGGCAGCAACCAATGTTCAGGTTCCGCAGGTCATGACCAAGTGATCGAACTTCCACTGGGAACCGTGGTGAAGGACGATGAAACGGGCGAAGTATTGTGCGAAGTGACACAGAACGGGGAGGAGCACGTGCTCTTTTCCGGTGGAAGGGGCGGTCTTGGTAACCAGCACTTCAAGACCAGCACCAACCAGACGCCACGTTATGCCCAACCCGGCGAACCGGGTACCGAGAAGTGGGTGGTGATGGAACTGAAGGTGCTCGCTGATGTGGGCCTTGTGGGCTTCCCGAACGCGGGAAAGAGCACCCTGCTCAGTGTGGTCACGGCCGCAAAGCCGAAGATCGCCGACTACGCCTTCACCACGCTTACGCCCAATCTGGGCATTGTACCCTATCGCGATCACAAGAGCTTTGTGATGGCCGATATTCCGGGCATTATTGAAGGTGCCCACGAGGGCCGGGGGCTGGGATTGCGCTTCCTCCGCCACATCGAACGTAACAGTGTGCTGCTCTTCCTGGTACCTGCCGATTCAAACGATATCCGCCACGACTACCAGGTGTTGCTGAACGAACTGGAGCAGTATTCCCCCGATCTGCTGGACAAGCAGCGCCTGCTGGCCATCACCAAGTGCGACATGCTCGATGCGGAGATGATGGAGCAGATGAGGAAGGAACTGCCTCGCGGTGTGGACCATGTCATGATCTCCAGTGTGGCGCGCATCGGGCTCGATGAGCTGAAGGATAAGCTCTGGAAGAAACTGCACGGGACCTTCCCGGCCGACCACGTGGAATGAGCCTGCTGCACCGCCTCGATGCCCTGGACCGCGAGGTCTTCCTGGCCTTGAACGGTGTGCATTGGCCAGGCCTCGATGCCTTCATGTGGCACGTGAGCGACCTGAAGCTCTGGGTGCCTTTATATATGCTGTTCCTTGTGGTGCTGCAGCGCCGCTATGGTTGGCGTGGACTTGCCTTGGCGGTGCCCGTGATCGCGCTCATGATCCTCTGTACCGACACGGGTTCCGTGCTCCTGTTCAAGAACACCGTGCAGCGGTTGCGTCCCAGCCATGTAGCCGAATTGCAGGACCGCATACACCTTCTCGTTGGTGGTGATGGTCAATTGTATCGCGGTGGCCGGTTCGGGTTCGTTTCATCACATGCCAGCAACCACTTCGGCATCGCGGTCTTCATGGCCGGCATTTTCGCCGGTATGCCGCGGTGGGTGGCACCTGCGCTTTTCGTGTGGGCCGCGCTCATTGCCTACAGCCGCATTTACCTGGGCGTTCACTACCCGGGTGATGTGTTGGTGGGAGGCTTGTACGGGGCCCTCATAGGGGGTGTCTTTCTCTTCACCTTCCGTCGTCTTCTGCGACACGCAACGACCATGTGACCCATGAACATCTGGTTCGCCGTTTTTCTGGGAGGGGGAGTGGGCAGCCTGATGCGCTATGGCATCACCCGGTTGTTGCTCGCCCTTGATCTGCGTGGTGCGTTCCCCTATGCCACGCTGGCCAGCAACGTGCTCGCGGCCATCATTCTGGCCTGGCTCACCTTGCGGATGCAGAGCGAATTGGCTGGTCGCGATGCCCTGAAGGCTTTTCTGGCCATCGGTGTGTGTGGCGGGTTCAGCACCTTCAGCACCTTCAGCTACGAGAATTTCCTGCTGCTCCGCGAAGGCCAGATCGGCTTCTTCCTGCTCAACACCGTGCTGAGCGTGGGGGCGTGCCTCATTGTCTTCTACATCCTCGCCCGTAACGCGTGATCACATGAAGTCCTTGTTCGTTCGCCTATCGGTCATGTCCGCCCTAAGCGCAATGGTGCTTGTCGCTTCCGCGCAAGCGCCCACCTGGCAGCATCCACCCAAGTTGGTCGTGGGTATCGTAGTGGACCAAATGCGCACTGATTACCTCTATCGCTATTGGAACAATTTCGGCGAGGGCGGTTTCAAGCGATTGGCGGGTCAGGGCGCCTTCTTGCGTGACGCACACTTCGACTACGCACCCACCCAGACCGGACCGGGGCATGCCAGCGTGTATACAGGCACCACGCCCGCGCACCACGGCATCGTGGCCAACGACATGTTCGTTCGTTCCACCGGCAACATCCTGTACTGTGTTCAGGATGATAAGGAGGTCGGAGTGGGAGGCGGTGGCTACAAGGGCCAGCGCTCGCCCTTCAACCTGCTTTCCGGCTCCATCGTTGATGAATTGGAGCGTCGCTTCGATGGTCGTTCACGCACCATCGGTATCGCCATGAAGGACCGCAGTTCCATCCTGCCCATCGGGCGCACCGGCGATGCGGCCTACTGGTTCTTTGAAGGCACCGAGGGCCATTTTGCCACCAGTACGTGGTACATGAAGGAACTGCCCCAATGGGTGAACGACTTCAATGCACAGGGCCTCGCCACCAAATACCTCAGTGGAACTTGGGACCTGTTGCTGCCCATTGAGCGGTACCACCAGGTATTGCCCGACGACAATCCCTATGAGGAACCCTTGATGGGTGCCGCGAAGGCCACGCTGCCAGTAGACCTGAAAGCCCTCTTCGAAGCCAACGGGCGCAATACGGCACTGTTGCGGTACGTGCCCGGAAGCAACACCATCACCACCGACATGGCCATTGCCGCCATGATCGGTGAATCGCTGGGGAAGGACGATGTGCCTGACCTGCTCGCCATCAGCTACAGCGCCCCGGATGAGCTCGGTCACAGTGTTGGCCCACGTGCGTTGGAGATCGAGGATATGTACCTCCGCCTTGATCGTGAGCTGGCGCGCTTGCTCACCGAGCTTGATGCACACGTTGGCAAGGGACGCTACACGGTCTTTCTTACCGCCGATCATGCTGCCGTGGATGTGCCCGAATACCTGAAGGACCAACGTGCCAGCGCCGGTTACGTCGATATGCCTGAACTGGTTGGGGCGGTCAACCGTGCATTGTCAGCGCGGTACGGTGAGGGCAACTGGGTACGCAAGCGCGTAAAGGAGCAGCTCTTTCTGAATGATTCATTGATCACCACGCGCAAGCTGGATCCTGCTGTTGTGCAACGTGCTGCGGCCGATGCGTTGCTTCAAGAGCCCGCCATCGCCGAAGCGCTCACGGCCAGCGACCTGGTGCGCTTGACCTATCCCACTGGTATTCGCAACATGATCCAGCGTGGCTTCATGCCTTCGCGCAGCGGTGATGTCTGCTTCGTGTTGCGACCCAGCTATTCGCCGGGGTGGACCGGCATGTTGAAGAAGGGCACTGACCATGGAGCACCGTGGAACTACGATACCCATGTACCCATCCTGTTCTATGGGCAGGGGGTGCGGCCCGGTGAGGTGCTCCACCGCACGTCCATCACGGACATTGCGCCAACGATCTCCATGCTTCTGGGAATGACCATGCCAGATGCGGCAACGGGCCGTGTATTGGAGGAGGTGCTGACGCGCTGAGGTTTTCCACAATGATCGTGGAGATCATGACCGTACAGGGTGGTCAAAGCCCTCCTGGTCGGGCCTAGCTTTCGGCATGCTTACATGGGAAAAGCCCGCGTTCCAAAGCCCCTTTGAGCTGTGGAAGGAAGATGGCATCCTGCACCTGGTACTGGCCGTTGGTGCCAATATGCGGGTGCGCGACATGAAGGAGCTGATCCGGTTGATCGCGGCATTGGATACCACACGTTCCGCACCCGTGTTGCTGGTGTATCCCGAACGCGTGGTGGTGGAGGAGCCTGCGCGTGAATTGCTGCGACGCGTGTGCAGCGCACAAGGTCATCCAGTGGCACTGTTCACCACCGACCTGCAAGGCAGGCTGCAGGGCGAACTGTTCCGGCGTGTACACAAGCCCGCGTTCCCTTTCAGGGTGTTCGGCTGGCGCGAAGAGGCCTATCGCTGGGCACGCGAACGTCGTCAACTCGCCGATCTGCAGCTCCGCTGATCATCACCACGTTGTGAAAGCGATCTGGTCAACACTCAGTCCAATTGGGAAGCGCACAGCATGTGTGTTGACTTCGGGCAGAGTGACGTTCGCTTTGATGCTGGTCCTGCAGTTGTTCGGTCAAGTGCATCGTGCCTCGGCTCAGGAAAGTGCGGGACTTTCGTTGGTGGGTGAAGACCGTGCGGGTACCATCATCGTGCAAGGCCGTGAGGAGGGCGATGATGCGGATCCCCTGTTCCAGGCCGTTTGGCGCACAGTGCCCGGTGCCACAGCCACTTTCCAGTGGCAGCCCAGTGCCCGAGTACCGTCCGGTACTCACCTCATGTTGGATCGGTTGATGGAGGCCGCCATCGGGGCCTACCTCGATACTCGTGTACACTTCACCCGCAATGGTGTGCAGGCCGATCTCCCTGCCGAGCGTATGGTGGGCGACATTGATGCCATGGTGAAGGCGGCCGCGAAAGAGTTCGGGGTTGAAGCGCTTGCAGTGGCACTTTCAGAACCAACACGACGCCAACTGGACCGACTTACACGGATCGATTGGAGCCAGGCCCGCTTCGGCGTGGACGGTGGTGCCGAGCAGGATAAGTACCTCGCCATCTACTATTACGTCAGGTCGCAGCGCGAGGAACTGGAACGTCAGCTGCGTGCCGATCTGCTGCCGCTGGCCAGTGTGGAGGTCCTGCGTGGCGAGAGTGCCGACCCGGGCACCACGGTGCGCATCAATTCGACCTGCGGTACCGTCTTCGATGAGCAGAATTTCCTCTGCGCCCTCGACCTTCAGTTGGCCGATACCGGCAATGGTGGCGTGGATCCCGTGCTGGGCCAACAGCTCATGGAGCAAATGGCCCAGCGGTCGGCAGAGGCGAACGTGAATGCGAACGCACCACAAGCCAAGGTCCGGAAGCGCGATCTGTGGTTGAAGAACGAACTGGATGCCATCAACCAACGCATCGACCGCATGGACCAACGCAAGGAGCTTTGGGAACTGCGCGATCGCATGGAGGACCTGGAGGACCGCATGAGCGGATTGGAACTGGAGGTCCGCGATGTTCGACAAGTGGCTTCCAGCGGCGACAACAATCCATTGGCCGACCTCAGTGCACTCACCGGTCGTAACCTCATCATCCGCTTCGAGCGGAACAGCACCACACTTGATCCCGAGTACCGCGTGGTGCTCAACGAAGTGTTCGAGCAACTGGCCCGTTCGCCTCAGGACCGTGTGCTGATCACCGGCTACACCGATCGTAGTGGCGATGCGGCCGTGAACCTGCGTTTGAGCGAGGAGCGTGCCAAGGCCGTGCGCAACTACCTCCTTCAGCGGGGCATAGCCCCTGAGCGGCTGCTGGTGAACTACTATGGCGATAGCCGCAGCACCGGCCGCGACCCCAGCGAGCGCCGCGTGGAGGTGGAGTGGTTGCGGTAGCGTCGGGATCCATTCGGGACCTTCCGTATACTCGACGTGCCGGTAGAACGGCCATCCTTGTTGATCACATCCAGTGCCTTGGACCCGTTGTCCTTGCTCGGCAGGAAGGACGCTTCACTCAGTGTTAACCGGTTGCTTTAACCAAATGGTTAATATTGCGGCCGCATGTCCACCGTTCACCAGGAGCATGGCACCGAGGAACGCATCCTCGCTGCGGCCCGGCGGGTCTTCATCCGCAAGGGCATGGCCGGAGCGCGCATGCAGGAAGTGGCCGATGAGGCAGGCATCAACAAGGCCCTGCTCCATTACTACTTCCGGGACAAGCAACGCTTGTTCGAAGGTGTCTTCAAAGGCAGCGCGGACCAGCAGTTCAGTTGCATCTGGAACTCCTTTACCGATAGTCCGGACCTCTTCGATGCCATTGAGCGCTTTGTGGCCGCTTACATGGAGCGCATGCTCGAGGATCCGCTGTTGCCGCTGTTCATCGCGCAGGAGATGAACCGTGATCCGGAAGGCTTGCGGGCCTTCATCGACCGCGGCGAGTCCAGCCGTCAGCGCTTTCTCCGTCTGGTGGAGGAGGCCCGCACCAAGGGTAGCATCATCGACATCGAACCCCGCGAATTGTTGGTGAACATGATGGCGCTCTGTGCGCACCCCTTCGTGGCGCGACCGATGCTCACCCACATCCATGGCATGAACGATGAAGCCTTTCGCCGCATGATCCTCAAGCGCCGCAAGACCGTTCCCGAATTCATCATCCGATCCATCCGCGCATGAACGACCTCCTGAAGCGTAGGCTCTCCCTTATCCTCGGCCTTCTCCTGATCGTGGGAGGTGTCGGCACCTGCAAGAAATTGGCGGGCAGCAAAGCATCGCCACCGCGCAACGAAGCACCGGCGCAGGCCCGTGCCGTGCGCACCATTGCCGCCCAGAACGGCCCGGTGCGCCTGAGCATTCCCATCACTGGTCGGCTGCGCGCCATGGACCGCATGGTGCTCACTGCCGAGGTCAGCGGTACCCTGCAGCGCACCGGGAAGGCCTTCCGCGAAGGGGTCGCCTTCAACCGCGGCGAGGTGCTCTTCCGCATCGACGACGGCGAGGTACGCGCCCAGATCAACGCCCAGCAGAGCGCCTTCCTGCGCACCCTGGTGCAGCTGGTGCCCGACCTGCGCATCGATCTTCCTGAGCAGGCAGCGAAATGGGATGCCTACCTGAAGAGCGTTCCGGTGGAAGGACAACTGCCTGAGCTGCCGAAGCTGGCCAGTGAACAGGAACGCAACTACCTCGCAGGCCGCGGTGTGCTGGACCAGTACTACGGCATTCGGGCCCTCTACGAGCGACGCGACAAGTACGTGATCACCGCTGCGTTCGATGGTGTGGTGGCGGCCGCTGGTGTGGAGCCTGGTACCATCGTCACCCCAGGCACACGGCTCGGAGAGTTCATCGCACCTGGTTCGCTTGAGCTGGAGACCGCCATCGGTGCGGGTGAACTGGCTCTTGTGAAGGTGGGTGATACCCTTCGCCTCACCAGCTCGGAAGGCCCCGGCAGCTGGAACGGTCGCATCATCCGCACAGGGGAGAGCATCGATGCGTCCACCCAAACGGTGAAGCTCTTTGTACAGGTGACCGGCAAGGGCCTGCGCGATGGACAGTACCTCAGCGGCAGCATTGAGGCCGGTTCGCTGAACGATGCCGTGAGCGTTCCCCGGAGCGCCTTGCTCGAGGACGGTGCGCTCTACACGGTCGCTGACAGCGCGCTCGTGAAGCAGCCGGTCACCATCCTTCATCAAGGCGTGGAGCAGGCCGTGGTGACGGGCTTATCCAATGGACAGGTGGTCGTCACCGATCGCCTGAGCGGGGCTTTTGAAGGCATGCGCGTAGCCCCGGTGAAGCCATGAAGGGACTGACCGCTTACTTCATCAAGTACAGTGTGGCGGTGGATACCGTCATGCTGTTGATCATGATCTTCGGCTATTTCGGGCTGAAGGCCACGCGTAGTTCCCTCTTCCCCGAAGTGGAGAGCCGCACCATCCAGGTGCAGATCATTTATCCGGGCGCGGCTCCAGAGGAAGTGGAGGAGGGCGTTGTATTGCGTATCGAGGATGACATCAAGGGCGTCACGGGCGTTGAACGCATCAGCAGTGTGAGCCAGGAGAACGGTGGCGTGATCATCGTGGAGGTGATCAAGGGCTATGATGTGGACGTGGTGCTGCAGGACGTGAAGAACGCGGTGGAGCGCATCCCCACGCTGCCCGATGGCATGGAGCCCATCCGCACCTTCAAGCTGGAGAACATCCGCCCGGCCGTCACCTTCGCTCTTAGCGGCGATGGCGTTGATCTGAAGGCGTTGAAATTGATCGCTCGCCGCGTTGAGCAGGACCTCCGCTCCATCGGTGGCATCAGCAAAGTGGAGGTGACCGGCTACCCCGATGAGGAGGTGGAGGTGGCGTTCCGTGAGGCGGATCTGCGGGCGAACAACCTCAGCTTCGCACAGGCGGCTGCAGCGGTGCGCGGTGCCAACCTCGACCTCACCGGCGGCAAGGTGAAGACCGCCGATGAAGAGCTGTTGATCCGTGTTCGCGACAAGCGCCAGGATGCCGAAGGACTGCGGAACGTGGTGCTGCGTGCCGGAACGGATGGCCGTGTACTGCGCCTGAAGGATGTGGCTGATGTGCGCGACACGTGGGCGGAGGACCCGGCACGCAATTACGTGAACGGCAAGCCGGCGGTGGTGGTCAACGTCAGCAGCACGGTGAGCGAGGACATCCTCTTCATCGCAGAGAGCACCATCGCGTACATGGAGACCTTCAATGCGCGGGGTGGACCGGTGCAGGCTACGTTGATCAACGATGCCACCACCGTATTGCGGCAGCGCATCGCCATGCTGCTGGAGAACGGCATCCAAGGCTTCTTCCTGGTGGTGATCGTGCTCGCGTTGTTCCTCAACTGGCGGTTGGCGCTTTGGGTGGCCTTCAGCATCCCAGTGGCGTTCGCAGGCATGTTCATCCTTGCTCCGGCCTTCATTACCATCAATGTGATGAGCCTGTTCGGGATGATCCTCGTGGTGGGCATTCTGGTGGATGATGGCATTGTGATCACCGAAAGCATCTATCAGGAATACGAGCGCGGTCTTCCACCGATCAAAGCTGCGTTCGAGGGCATCAACAAGGTGCTTCCTGCAGTGATCAGCTCCGTTCTTACCACCGTTGCGGCCTTCAGTACCTTCTTCTTCATTGAAGGCCGCCTCGGAGATTTCGCGCCAGCGCTGGCCTTCGTGGTGATCGCCACGTTGCTCTTCTCGCTGATCGAGGCCGCCTTCATCCTCCCTGCGCACGTGGCCCACTCCAAAGGCCTGAGCCGGGAACCGAAGAACAAACTGGAGGCCTACATGGATGGGGTGATGGGCCGCTTGCGCGATGTGCGTTATGCCGGCTTCTACGATCGCATCATGCGCCACCGCATGTTCACCATCGGTATCGCCTTCTTCCTCCTCGCGATCACCATCGGCTCGGTCGGGGCGGGCATCATCAAGACCACCTTCTTTCCGGTGATCGAACGCGATGACGTGGCGGTGGATCTGGAGATGGTGACCGGTACGCGCGAGAACGTGGTCTTCAGCGAACTGCAACGCATCGAGCGCCTGGCCTGGGCCATCAACGACGAACTGAGCGCTGCGCGGGAGGACAGCCTCGATGTGATCCTCAAGGTGCAGACCATCCTCGGTCCACGTGCGGAACAAGGCAAGCTGAACATCATCCTGCTCGATGGTGAGCAGCGCGGCTTCCGGGCCGAAGAGATCACCAACCGACTGCGCGAACGAGCCGGTCTTGTGCCCGGTGTGCAGAACCTAACGTATGGTCTCGCCACGCCCTTCGGCAAGCCCGTATCCGTCTCATTGCGGAGCAATGATCTGGCCGAGCTCAATGCCGCAAAGCGTGAACTGCGCGGGGAACTGCAGAAGCTGCCCATGCTGCGCGATGTGGTGGACAGCGATCGCCCCGGCAACCGCGAGGTGGTGCTGAAGCTCAAGGACAAAGCCCAGCTCCTGGGCCTCACGCTCCAGGATGTGGCGGCCCAGGTGAGGCAGGGCTTCTTCGGACTGGAGACGCAGCGTGTGCAGCGGGGCGAGGACGAGGTGAAGATCTGGGTGCGTTATGCGGAGGATGGACGTGCGTCGCTGCGTGATCTGGAGGACATGCGCATCCGCACTGCCGATGGTCGCCAGTTCCCGCTCAACGAGCTGGTCAGCTATCACATCGAGCGCGGTATCCGCGCCATCAATCACCTCGATGGTAAGCGCGAAGTGCGTGTGGAGGCCGATCTGGCCAGCAGTGCCCAAAGCGCTACTGATGCGCAAGGCGTGGTGGCTTCCGAGATCATGGTTCCGTTGCTCGCCAAGTATCCGGGTCTCAGCTACAGCTTCGAGGGCCAGGGCGAGCAGAGCCGCAAGGTCAGTGGCAGTGCCATGCGCGTGCTGCCCATCACCCTTATCATCATGTTCGCGATGATCGTCCTCACGCTGCGTAGCTTCTGGCAGATGGTGGCCGTGCTGCTGTGTCTGCCGCTGGGGTTCATCGGTATCGGCTGGGGCCACTGGATCCACGGCGTGCAGATCAGCCTCTTCAGCTTCTTCGGCATGATCGCGCTGATCGGTGTGATGGTGAACGACTCCTTGGTGCTCATCAGCACCTTCAATGCCAATTTGAAGACCGGCATGGAGTTCTATTCAGCACTTCGGACCGCTGCACTTTCGCGCCTGCGACCCATCCTGCTCACCTCGCTCACCACGGTCGTGGGTCTGCTGCCCATCACGCTCAACAAGAGCTTTCAGGCGCAGTTCCTCATCCCCATGGCCATCACCGTGGCGTACGGACTGGCTATTGCCACTTTCGTTACGCTCATCATCCTGCCCATTCTGCTGGCTGCGCTCAATGAGGGCCGTCGCCTTGTTGCCTGGGCTTGGAACGCAGAAATGCCAAGTGCCGGATCCGTTGAACCCGCCGTGAAAGAACTGCCCTATGAGGACCTGGAGGAACATCGCAGTTAGCCTCGCACTGTTGCTGGTATCCCTCGGTGCCAAGGCACAGGATACGCTCACCCTGGCGCAGGCCATTGAACTGGCATTGGCACATGAGCATGGAATTCTCATCGCGCGGAACACGGCGGCCATTGCTGAACGTCAGGCCACCGCAGGGAATGCCGGACTGCTCCCACGCGTGGATGCCAGCGGACGAGGCACCTACAGCAACCAATATTCCAAGCTCGATTTCGCGGAAGGGATCCCCGATGTGGAGCGTGATGGTGTGGAGAACACCGCCCTGAACGGGCAGCTTGGCCTTACCTACACCTTGTTCAATGGCATGGGCAATGTGGCTGCGTTGGAGCGTTCGCAGATCAACGCGCAGTTGGCGGATATCGGTACGCGTGCACAGGTGGAGGGCACCCTTTCGCAGGTGATCGCGCTCTACTATGCCATTGCCGCATTGGACGAGGACGTTCGGATCACCCAGCGCATTCTCGAGATCTCCAATGATCGGTATGCTCGCCAGCAGGGCAAGGCGTTGCTTGGTGGCGTCGGTCGCCTGGACGTGCTGAACGCACAAGTGGACCTGCAGGCCGACAGCACGACACACATTCTCGCGGTGCAACGTCGCGAACGTACCGCGCGTGATCTAAACGTGCTTCTTGGACGCACGCCCGATGCCGATGTGCTGGTTTCACGCAACATCAATTACATGCAGGGGCTTTCGCAGGAACAGTTGGTGCAAGAGGCCATGCAAGGGAACGTGCAACTTTCAGCGGCCACGGCGCAGGTGCGCGCTGCCGAGGTCGACCGCCGCGTTGCCAGTTCATTGCGCTGGCCGCGGCTGGACCTCAATGCGGCCTATGGACTATCGGACCAGAAGAACGAAGTGGGCATTGTACTCGGTACGTATACCCAAGGGTTCAATGGCGGGCTCACGCTCAGTGTGCCGATCTTCGATGGTGGTCGTATTAACACGCAAACAGAGACCGCTCGACTGCGTGCCGAGAATGCGGCCATTGCCGAGCAACAGGCCCGGCTGCAAGTGGAGCGCGATGTGCGGAATTCCTTCACCACATGGCGCAGTCAGCGTGAAGTGCTGCGCATCCAGCGTGAAGCGGTCGCCACGGCATTGTTGAATTTCGAACGCACGCGTGAACTGTTCCAGAGCGGACAGCTCACCGGGCTTCAGTTCCGGCAGGCGCAGTTGGACCTTGCGGATGCAGAGCGACGGGCCGTTGTCTCAGGATTCGATACCAAGGTTGCTGAGCTGCAACTGCTTCGCGCCAGCGGTGGTCTACTCCAGGCCCTCGGTGTCCCCGCTGACGGGGTCCGGTGATGCGGAATCCTTCAGCATGCGGAACAGCACCTCGAAGGTGAGGCTGCCGTTCGTGCGGATGTGGAAGCTGCCATCCAGCTGCGAGGCAAGCGCATCCACGATCTCCAGACCGAGCTTGCCAGCGCCGTCCTTGTAGTCGGCGGGCAGGTTCTTGCCGTTGTTCTTCACCACCAAACGGTAAAGGCCTCCTTCCACTTGGTGCAACCCGATGTCGATGTGGCCGCCGGTGGCATGTGGGAACGCGTGCTGATAGGCATTGCTCACCAATTCGCATAGGATGATGCCCAGTTCAATGGCCGTGTCCTGATCCGCTTTCAGGCCATCCACTTGAATGACATGGCTTACGGCCTTGCTGCCCGGTTTGTGCATTTCCTTCAAGGCATCCACCAGTCCGTTGAAGAACTTGGTGAGGTCCACGTTCCGCAGGTCGTCGGAGCCGTAGAGCTTGTGGTGTACAAGTGCGATCGTGTCGATACGCCGTTTGCCACGCAGGAACTCCTGGCGCACGGGTCCATCGTCCAGGCGCGAAGCCTGTAGGTTCAGCAGGCTGCTCACCACTTGCAGGTTGTTCTTTACACGATGGTGTACCTCTCTGTTCAACACATCGCGTTCACCGATCGCTTTGTCCAGTTTGCGCGTCAGATTGCGGTTCGCACGTTGTTGCTTGCGCATGCGTTTACGCACACGGAGCCTGATGGCCCACGCCAACAACAGTAGGATGCCCAGTGTGGCGAACAGCGCAGTGATGACGAGCAATGCACTGCGTTCCGGCCCCGTCCATAATCGAAGTGTGCGCAGGTCGATCAAGGCGCCGATCAATAGTTCCTGTCCGTTCAACGAGTAGGGCAGAAGCAAGCCCATCATCTCCTTGTCGCCATGTGCGAAACGGAAGGTGCGGCGTGTGCGCATTTGCGACCACGTGGCCTGCGCTTCCTGCTCGGCAATGATGAGGACGCTGTCCCGTTGCTCTGTTGATGAGGTGATCAAGGGGTGCCCTTCGTCATCGAGCAGGATGGAGCGGAATAGTCCTGGTGCCGATCCCTTTACTTGCAAACGCTCGGAACGGGAAGGGTCGAGGTCGAACATGATCACCTGATGGCCGAACGGATGGGCCGGCCGCCGGATGAGGTAGGAGACCTGAAGGATAGGTTGGCCGCCACGCGCATCACGCCGTATCGACCAGATGGGGTCCTGGCTGCCGATGGAGAGCGTTCTACTGAACCAGATGCGCTGGCGGGGGTCATGCAACGTGTCCTGGTCAAGCGGTTCTTCTTCCAGCGCAAGGCTCAAGGCACCTGTGGATGACAGGCTGGTCACCAATGGAGGCACGGTGCGTGAGCCATCGCGCGTTTCCATCCACAGCAAACGTTCCCCGTTGCGGAACATGGCGAGCTCATTGCCGTGTTCATCAGCGAGCCTGATCGCCGTAACGTCCCAGTGCGAGGCGATCAGTGGCTCCCAGCGCTTCAGCACCGATGCCGTTTCAGTTGTGTCCAAATGGGCAATGGCGAAGGCTTCCTGTCGCAGGTCCTCTTCCACCATATGGAACAGCGCATCGTACCGCGTGCTGGTGACCTGCTGATTGCGCTCCAACGCCAGTTCGGCGAGCTCGATCTCGCGTTCATTGATGCTGACCAACGCATAGATCAGATAGGCAATGCCAATCAACATGATCACCCCGAAGAGGATCATCAACCATCGGTCCGATACAGGGTGTTTCCTCATTGTTGCTCACACGGCGCTACGCTCGTGCGCGTCAGGTCCACATCCACTCCACCATCTTTGATCTGTTGGGTGGTCACTCGTGCGGGAATGAAGTAGATGCCGTTCAGTTTCCCATTGAGCACCTGCCCGGCCTTGATGCAGGTATCGGCACTAAGGCTTTCCACCGTGCGACCCTGGTAGGCCAGATCGATCACCAGCTCGATCCGTTTGTCCGTATCCGTGGTGTTCTTCAAACGCAAAAGCAGTTCGCTGGGCTTGTTGGCCGGGTGGTTCCAGCGGTAGGCCACTTCAACTCCGTCGTGGGTGCCTTTGGCGAGGTATTGTGGTGCCGCACAGCCAGCGAGTATTGCGGCGATGAAGGAAAGGAGCAGGGTTCTCATGGTCGGAGGTCCTGTAGGATGGTGATGGCGTTCTCGATCTGTTCGTCGTTCACTTCTAGGTGGGTGACAAAGCGAACGGTGCCCGCACCGAACGGCAGTGCACGTACTTGGCGTTCGCGCAGCAGCTCGAGCAGATGGCTCTCGCGAACACCATTTTTCAAGGTGAACACTACGATGTTGGTTTCAACTGGTGCCACGGATGCCACGTAGGGGAGTTCGGCCAATGCCTGGCCCAATCGTTTCGCCCGGTCATGGTCGTCGCGTAGGCGGCCCACGTGGTGATCAAGTGCATGGAGGCCGGCGGCGGCCAGGTAACCGGCCTGGCGCATCCCTCCTCCAAAACGTTTCCGCACGCGGCGTGCTTCTCGTATGAACGGGGAATTGCCCAACAACACGCTGCCCACTGGCGCACCAAGCCCTTTGCTCAAGCATACGCTGATGGAATCGAAGGGTGCTCCCCACTGCGCTGGTGTGTACCCATCAACGGCCATGGCATTGAAGATGCGCGCTCCATCCAGGTGCAACGCTAACCCATGCTTCTGGCACACCTGCTTGATCTGCAGCACTTCGTTGATGTCCCAGATGGCGCCACCACCACGGTTGTGCGTGTTCTCGATGTTCACCATCCGCGAACGCGCCACGTAGCTGTCCGCAGCGTTGTTGATGGCGGCCTCCACGGCTCCGGCGGTGTAGCGCCCACGGTCGTTGGGCACGAACTTCACACTGCATCCGCTGTTGGCCATGATGCCGCCGCCCTCGTACCGGTAGATGTGCATGCCGTCCTCGCCGATCACCTCGTCGCCCGGACGTGTGTGCACACGCACGGCGATCTGGTTGGTCATGGTGCCACTGGGGCAATAGAGGCCGGCCTCGTGCCCGAACAATGCGGCAAGACGTTCCTCCAAGGCGTTCACCGTGGGGTCTTCGCCGAATACATCATCACCAACGGGTGCACGGAACATCGCCTCGCGCATGGCCGGGGTGGGGTGGGCAACAGTGTCTGAACGCAGGTCGATCATGGGGCCGAAAGGCAACGGCCCAAGATAACGCGGCGCACGATGCCCTCAGGCGTGCTGCTCCAAGTGCCGGTGCAATTCGATGATCAGGGGCATCTCCTTCTTGCCCACCCCATGGAACGAGGTGGCAACCTTGTCCGCGGCCATGTAGATCAGCGCCTTTCGCGCTTCGCCCAGGTCGTTCCGGTGGCGCGCCATGTAGGCCACGAACGAGTCGAACGCTTCGTCCACAGGAGCATCGCGCTCGGCCAGCACTTCGAACTCGAATTCCGTGATGTAGGCCTGATCGGTGCCGAAGTGGTCGGTGCTTGCCTCGTTGGGCGCCAGTTCTTCCTTCACGATACGCTTCAACATGGCCAGTTCCTTTTCTTGAACAGTGCCATCGGCGGCCGCAATGGCGTATAGCAGGCGCCCCAATTCCTTGTAGAACAGTTGTGCTTCCATGACGGGTTGAAGTTCGCCATGCGACAGGCCCGTGTGCATGACGATCGTCACTTCCGGCGGCTCACCAGCAGACCATCGCGGAGGGGGAGAAGTAGGTTCTCCACACGTGGGTCGTCCTTCACTTTTTGGGCATATTTCGCAAGGCCGCGGGTTTCACCGTCCTGTTCTTCGTCGGGTGCCAACACCTTGCCGCTCCATAGCACGTTGTCGGCAATGATCAGCCCGCCCGGTCGCATGCGGTCCACCACCAGGTCGAAGTAGTTGCAGTAGTTCTGCTTGTCGGCATCGATGAAGACCAGGTCGAAGGTGCCTTCTATCCGTGGGATCACGTCCATGGCCGGCGCTACATGTTGATGGATGTTCCGCTGGAAGCCAGACTTGCGCACGTAGCGGTCCACCAGCGATGCCAGCGGTGTCTTGATGTCGATGGTATGTAACACCCCCTCGGGCGTCAGACCTTCCGCCATGCACAATGCGCTGTAGCCGGTGAAGGTGCCAATGTCCAGGATCAGTCGTGGTGCCAGCAGCTTGCTGATCATGCTGAGGAAGCGGCCTTGCAGGTGTCCGCTCAGCATCACCGGCATGTCCACCGTGGTGCGTGTTTCGTGCGCCAATTCCCGCAAATACTCAGGTTCGGGTGCTGTGTTCAGCTCGGCGTAGTGCTCCAGTTCGGGCGAGAGGAAGTGCATCAGGGTGTCTTGATCAAGCGAAGAAAGACAGGCTGTTCCAATGTTTCCACGATGAGCTGGTAGTGCCCGGCGGCAAGATCGCCTACTTCAATTGCGTCGGCACCTTGTTCCCATTGGCGCACCTCGCGGCCCTGGTTGTCCAGCAATCGCAGTCGGACCTTTCCGAAGGCCGGAAGTCCGGTGATGGTAACTCGGTCGGTTGTTGGGTTGGGGTACATGACCATGGAGGGAGAGGTCCGTTCGCCCATTCCAACTGGAAATGTCAAGGTCCACCAATCGTTGAAGCGCTGTTGGTTGTCGCTGCCGGTGCCGTAGAAGACCATGCCGACATCCATCAGGTAGAGGTTCGGAGCTGATACGGCCCCACGACGCGGCCCTCCTGGGAAGGGTGGCAGCGCATTGCTGTTCCATGTATCGCCGACCGTATCATAGCTCCAAGCCTCGGCGTGCAGCGTGGTCGGCGATGAAGCCCCGCCGATGATCAAGTTCTCGGCGGCCTCTGCTGCGTATCGCGCTCCAGGCATCGCGCTTTGGGTGATCCACGTGTTCGTTGCGGGCGAATAGGCGTGAACGTCCGCTAGCGCATTGCCATCGGCATCCGCTCCGCCCGCGATCATGTTCATGATGGCACTTGCTCGGTGGCGGGCCGCACCTGGCACGGGTGCGCGTTGGGTCCACGTGTCGGTCACGTGGTCATATTCCCATACTTCGTTCGTAGGGATGCCGCCGCTGAACATGCCGGTACAGACATAGGCCTTATCACCAATAGTGAACACTGCCGAAGCATACCTCCCTTGGCCCGGCAGTGGTGTGCGTTCGGTCCAGGTGTCGGTCGTGGTGTTGTAGCACCAGAGCTCGTTCAAGGGGCCGCTGGCATCCACGCCTCCAAAGAGGTAGCCGTTCTCTTCCATGGCAAAGGCACAGGCATATTGTCTTCCGCTCGCGGGGAGTGACGCTACCGTGCTCCATGCCCATTCGGACATGCTGAAGAAGTACCAGTCGTTGGTGTACTGGAAGCCGTTATCCAAGCCGGTGCCCACATACACACCATTCACTGCCGTGAAAGCCGCTGCATCATCACGTGGTGTACCGGGGAAGTCCGGAAGCTGTGTCCATTGCTGGCCATGCAGGCGGAGCCAGCAAAGCAGCGTAATGGTCAATAGCGATCGCATGTGGTGAAGGTAAGGCCGGTGTATGTGCGGACCTGCCTTCGGACATCGCCGTTCAGAAGCCCTGCGCCATCTGTGTTAGCATGGAAACGTCACTGGGTTGGGCCAGTTGTTCCGCCTTCAGCACCAGCCTTTGTTTCGTATTGCGCACACCGCCCGGAACATCGGCCACCACCATTCGGCGTTGGGCATCAACGAAAATGATCCGCTCCACATTGGGGCTGAGGCGCATGGGCTGAACAGGCTTGCCTTCATTGTTCCAATAGGTGATCACTGCACGGCCGCGCGCTGGAACGCCGTACGCTTTCACCCACGGTATGGTCTTGCCGTCGTCCGCCAATACTTGCACGGGCACTTCGATAAGTGGGATGGGTACCATGCGATCGCAGTTCCAAATACCGAAACCGGGCATGGCGAATGTGGGACGACGCGAGTAGATGTAAGCGTTATCCCGTTGGTTCATCATGGTGGTAGTGCCTTGTGCCAGCAGCGCATACTGGTCGAAGTCCTGTTGGCCCATCGCCTTTTCGGTGGAGTCCATGAAGCGTTGAGCCTTGGTGTATGCCTCCAAGAGCAAGCGGTCGCGCCTTCTGTTGGTCCGTTCCACGTTACGCGCCACATCGCGGTCGAAGCTCCTGCGCTTTCGTTCCAGCCGCTTCTCATACTGGGCAATGGCAGCAGTCACCTTTTCCGTTGTCGCATCTTTCTTCGCATTTAGGTCGCGCAGCTCAACCGGTAGTGCCGACCACCGACCTCGGTCCTTCAGTCTGACCTCACCCGAAGCATCTCCTGTGGCGTGGAACGCAACATCCTGATAGTAGTGCTTGCGCACCACTCTTCGCCTGAATGTCTTGCGGTCCATGGGGCCTTGATAGATCCATCGAACGCGGTTGTCGAAGGCCCGCATTTCAGGATGCCGTTGCGCGCCGCTGTGCACGTCGAACGCGATCACCTTGTGCTTGCGCGAGTATTGCTTGTCCAGCGTGAGGTGTACGGCCGGTATCTGCTTCTCGGCATAGGGCGAAATGAACTCCCCGTCGTCGTAAGCGTAAGGCTTCCGCGTTGGTGTGCAGCGGCTCATGTAACAATAGTCCGGTGAGGCCTGGCGCTCATCGAAGGTGAGGCTGTCGGGTTCGGCTTGCAGTCTGCGCAGCGTACGGTTGTATTCGCTCACCGCTCTGCTATTTCGTGGCACGGACCGGGTCTCTCCGCCCAGCAATTGTCCGGCCAGTTCCCACTCACCGGTGTTCGCGTTCAGCGCATAGGCACCGTATTCATCGGTCACTTCGGGACCATCGGTCTCAAGCGTGATGGGTGTGCCGGGCCGCATCTGTACAGGCTCCCCGTTCTGGCTGGCATACAATTCATACATGCCGGCCGTTTCAAAATGCGCAAGCCCGTTACCACTGCCATAGTGCATCGGTATTCCCGAGGCGACCACTTCCCAGGGGTCAAGGAAACCGCGATAGCTGAGGTCCACCGTTCCTTCTACCGGCCGTCCATCGGCATGCACCATACTGTTGGCCGGTATGCGCACCAGTGTGCCATCGGACATGCCCACTTCAATGGGTTGCGTGGCGTCCACACAATGCCATTCGCGTGGTTTGTCCGCACCGGGCATCAAGGGTGTTACCTGGGCGTGTGCATGCGCTGCGAGCGGTGGTAACGTGGCCGTCGCAGCGGGTGCTTGGGCCGGCCGCATGCGCACCACCACACGTCGGTTCAGTGCGCGCCCTGCCTCTGTATCGTTCGTGGCGATCGGTTCCCGTCCTCCTGCCCCCGTAACACTGCCAATGGTAAGGTCCTGGCACATTTCGCCCAACAATGCGGCCACTTTCCTGGCCCGCTCCAAGGCCAGTTGGTCGTTCAGTGCCGTTGCTCCACGATCGTCCGAATGACCGATGATCTCGCACGTCCGCTCTTCTGCCGATGTGCCACAAACTGCTTCCAGTTGCCTTGTTCCGTCCGCATCCGGACTGGTGCTCCCATTGGCAAAGTGGATGATCACTTCAGTGCTCTGGGCGATCGTTGCGGCCGCCATTCCGATGAAGGCGAGTGCGAGTAGTTTGCGCATCAGGATCGATCGTTTGGTAGTTGAACAACTCGGAAGGGCCTGGTGAAGTATGTGCGGCCGGCGAGAAAATCGTGCCAGCGTTGGTGGTCCGCTTCGTTCGAAAGACGTTAAGGGAACGTAAAGGCTGCTTGGCAGTACGGTGGGTGTTCCCAAGAACCCTTGCTTGTGTACATTCGGCATCCATGAAAGCTGAACTTTCACGTGAAGTGGGTGAACTGGGAGCGCGTCCGTATAGGCGAGGGTTGCACGTGGTTGTTGATGGAGAAGGTCTTGTCGCTGCTCCGTTGCATGATATGGTGGGCTTCAAGTCCATGGTGGAGGAACAGGTCGCCATGCTGGGACTTGTGAGCGTAGGTGCCGTGCATCATGCCTTTCCGAACGCGGGGTTCACATCGGTGGTGTGTCTTACCGAATCCCACATCAGCATCCACACCTGGCCGGAACATGGCCGGGTCACCTTCGATGTGTTCATTAGCAACTTCGAACGCGATAATGCACAGGCCGTTGAGGCGCTTTGTAATTCCATCATGCAACTGATGGGGCAGGGTAATTGGACCGTACAACGCCTGCTACGCTGACGGCAATGAACACTTGTCCACGTTGCCAAAAGGACATGGGCCGCCGGGAGCCTGGCACATGGGCCGCGGTTTGTCCAGGGTGCTCTGCATTGGTATTCGCAGACGGTGCTGTTCACCTTGGTGCAATGGTGGAGATGCCCATGGTCGAGGATCTGTCGCCAATGAAGGTGGGCTCCGTGGGGAGGTTCCGTGGCGAGCATTTTCGGATCACAGGCAGGGTCCGCGTAGAGAGCGACAGGGGCTATCGCAATTTCTGGAGCATCAAAGGCGACCTGGCCTACCAGTGGATAGCCCAGTGTTTCGGCAACTACGCATTGCTCTCTGAATGGAAGGGTGATCTGCCCATGAGCGACCTACGTGGACTTCGGCCGAGCGGCAAGTTGCGCTTAAAGGAGGGTGATGCCTACCATGTGGAGATGCTGAGCTCGCGTTTCCGTTATGCGTTCGAAGGTGTATTGATGCACGAGCTCAGGGTGCCATATGATGTGGAGGTGGAGGTCGGACGACCGCCCGATGGAAAGGCATTGCTGTTAATTGAGGGAGCGAAGCGTGTGTCCGTGCTTTCGGGTATCACGGTTGACCATGCCGATCTTCGTTTGGAGAACATCCCTTCAGTTGCACAATGGACCTGAGGATCACATTGCCCGCCGCCGCACGCCCATTGTGCCCCACGTGTTCCGCGGAATTGGTCATACGTCTGCATGGGCTTTCCCGTTGTATCGTTTGTCCGGGTTGTGGTAGGGTCTTTTCACGTGAAACGTCAACGGGGAAACTATCCGAACTGCGTCGTTACCACATTCGTAATTTCATTCCCTATCTCGTTCCCGGTGACTCTGGTGAACTGTTCGGCCGCCGCTATCTGGTGACAGGCTGGGTGCAGAAGAAGGAGAAGGGCACCTCGTTCAAGTGGGTGGAGTACCATCTGTTCAACCCGGTACATGGCTTTGCTCAGCTCAGTGTATTCGATGGCCACTGGACCTTTCATGAGCAGTTGAGCGTTTATCCACTGGACGTCAATATCAATGGCATACTGGTCTTTGATCGCCGGGCTTACGAGCCGTACAACTCCTATTCATGCATTGTACTTGAGGCCGCAGGAGAGTTCACCCGCGATGTGAACGACGACCAGCGCGCCAAACTGAGGGAGCTGATCTCGCCGCCATATATGCTCACTAGGGAGAGCGATCCGGACGAGCTCGCTTGGTATCTCGGGCAGTATGTGGAACCAGCGGTCGTTAAGAAGGGGTTCGCCAAGACCAAGGAGCCACCCCTGCGTTCCGGCATTGGTGCGGCCCAACCCATGAAGCTCGCCATCGAGAAGGATGTTCTCCGCACGATATCCATCGCGGCCGTGGCGGTCCTCGTTCTTACGCAGATCCTTTTGGGCATTTCCTCTGGTCCTTATACGGTGCAGGAACGGTCTTACGCCACCGGCTTGGATACTGCGGGTTCATACCTGGAGGTCGAAGGCCCTCCTTTCACCTTGAGCGATCATCTCAGCGCTGTGGAGTTGAGGGTGGCTCCGCGTGATCTGGACAACAACTGGTTCGAGGTCGGGGGTGCATTGGTCAATGAGGGCACGGGGGAGGTTCGCTCCTTCAATTTCAACATCGAGTACTATCACGGTTACGAAGGCGGTGAGCGCTGGTCCGAAGGGGGGACCAAGGATGGCATCGTGTTCAGTGCGTTGCCAGCTGGCACCTATCACCTGGAGTTCCAACCGGCATTTGACCGGTCGCGGCCGGTTGGCGGCTTCGTAGCAAGCGTTGATGTGGACCCGATGCTCTGGAGCAACATGTGGCTCATGCTCGCATTGGCACTGGCTTTTCCCCTGCTTACGTGGTACCGGGTCTCCAATTTTGAAGCGAACCGCTGGGGCGACTGAACATGAAAGTGACACCTCCCTGGGCCACGCGCCCCGTCAAGTTATTCATCGGCTACCTCACCTTGTTGTGGGTGTTGCTCATCGCTGGTCACCTGCTCGGCTTCCGGTTCATTCGACCCAACTTGGAGAAGGCTGAGGACCGCGCCACTTACGGACAGCCCTACACACATAAATGACCAACAACATGCTCCTTACGATCAATCCGGATTTCATCCTCAACGCCGTGGTGTTCTCGCTGCTCGGTGTAGTGATCCTGTTCATCTGCTTCTGGATCTTCGAGAAGCTCACGCCGGAGAACCTATGGAAGATGATCCTGGTGGAGAAGAACGTGGCACTGGCTGTGCTGGCCGCCGGTTTCATGATCGCCATCGCCAACATTATTGCAAGCGCCATCCACGGCTGACGACCAACGCATGCGAGCGCTGCTCTTCGCCACGGTCTTCGTCATTGCCACCTGCGGTCTCGTTTATGAGCTGATCGCGGGCACCGTGGCCAGTTACCTGCTCGGCGATAGCGTCACGCAGTTCTCCCTGGTCATCGGTGTCTATCTCTTTGCCATGGGTATGGGTTCGTTGGCAAGCAAGTACATCGAACGCCATCTGGTGACCTGGTTCATCCGCGTGGAACTTCTGGTAGGTCTTGTGGGCGGCATCAGCAGCACATTGCTGTACTTGCTCTTCGGAACGGCCGCATCATTCCACGTGGTGCTCTATCTCCTTGTGTTCCTCACCGGTGCTTTGGTGGGCTTGGAGATCCCCTTGCTCATGCGCATGCTCAAGGACCAGGTGGAGTTCCGTTCGCTGGTGGCCAACATCTTCACCTTCGATTACGTGGGTGCGCTGCTGGCATCAGTGATCTTCCCGTTGGTGCTTATGCCACACCTCGGTATACTCCGTACTTCCTATAGCGTTGGGCTCCTGAATGTCGTGATCGGTCTGGTGCTCATTGAACGTTTCAAGGATGAAGTGAAGGGCAGGGGCCTTCTCCGCGCCATCGCCACGCTTCTCATCATCGGGTTCGCGATCGCCTTTGCATTGGCCGATCGTGTGCAGGCCTTTACTGAGGGCCTGGCCTACAATGGTCCCATCATTCATGCGGAGAGCACGCCTTACCAGCGGATCGTTGTGACGCGCGAGCGGGATGGACTTCACCTTTACCTGAACGGCAACCTGCAGTTCAGTACATACGATGAGTATCGCTACCATGAGGCACTTGTTCATCCGGCCTTCATGCACTTCGAGCGGCCTGCCAACGTGCTGGTGCTTGGCGGTGGCGATGGGTTGGCGCTGCGCGAAGTGCTCAAGTACACTTATGTGCGGCACGTGGACCTGGTGGACCTCGATCCGGCAATGACCCGCCTTTTCAGTTCCAATGAGACCTTCAAGGAGATCAACGGGCGTGCGTTCCAGGACCCACGCGTGGATGTACACAGTGCCGATGCGTTCAATTGGCTGCGTGCAGGTGGCCCGGCCTACGATGTGGTGATCATCGACTTTCCGGACCCGAACAGTTTCGCGCTTGGCAAGTTGTACACCACCACCTTTTACAACGCTCTTGCACAACGGCTGCACGACCGCAGCGTGGTAGTGGTGCAGAGCACTTCGCCCTACGTGGCCACGGGCTCTTATTGGTGCATCCATAATACGCTGCGCGCATCAGGATACGAGGTGTTGCCTTATCATGTCTACGTACCGTCCTTTGGTGATTGGGGATTCTTCCTCGCGTCACGGTCGGCCTTGCGCACCATGCCGCTCGATACCACCGTTCAGCGCCGCTTCCTGGATGATCGCACCTTCGCGGAGGCCCGCCATTTTCCGCCCGATATCGCGTGGCGGAACACTGAGCTGAACCGCTTGAACAACCAGGCCTTGGTGCGCCTTTTCGAGGAGGAATGGGACCGAGTGGGACAATGAACCGACGGCGTTCGCTCCAACTGATCGCGGGTGCGGCGGGTGGTCTGCTCCTGATGCGTTGCGGTGGTCGTGGCCGCACCTTTCCCGTGAAAGTAAGCGGGGCCTCGGCCGATCATGGCCACCGAATGCGTGATGCCGCGCTGCCTGTTACGACCCGTACGGAATGGACGGAAGTGCTGGTGGTAGGAGCAGGGGTCGCCGGACTCAGTACTGCACGTGCGCTTCTCAGACAAGGGTTCACGGATGTACGTGTGCTCGACCTGGAGGATCGGCCTGGGGGCAACGCGCGCAGTGGCCGCAACGCATTAGGAGCATTCCCCTTGGGGGCTCACTACCTGCCGGTGCCCGATGTCAGCGATGTTGGGCTTATCGAGCTTCTACAGGAGTGCGGTGTCATTACGGGCTTCGATGATTCGGGACTTCCCATCTACAATGAGGAGCACTTGTGTGGGGATCCGCACGAGCGGCTTTTCCACCGTGGCCAGTGGCGCTCGGGGCTTCGTCCACGCTCTGGTCTGTCGCTCGAAGAGGAGAAGCAGTTCATGCGTTTCGAAGAGACGGTCGCACTTCTTGCGGAGCGCAAGGGTGCCGATGGTCGCTGGGCCTTCACCATTCCATTGGACAACGGTTCCGCGGCGCCTGATACTGCCGATGTACGAGCGCTCGATACACTGTCGTTCGCGATCTGGTTGGATGAACAGCGCCTTACCGGCGATGCGTTGCGCTGGTATCTCGACTACTGCTGTCTTGACGACCTCGGTGCACCCGCCGCACAGGTCAGCGCATGGGCGGGGCTGCACTACTTCGCCGCCCGTCGCGGTCATGGGGCCAATGCAGAGGTAGGCAGTGTGCTCACGTGGCCCGAGGGCAACGATTTTCTGGTGCAGGCGTTGTTGCGTCCTTTGGGCGACAAGGTGCGGACCGGGCAACTTGTACGTTCCGTGCGGCAGGTGGGGGAGGAGGTACAGGTGGTCGTTCAGGACCTGAGCACCAGCGAAGCGGTTGATGTTCGTTGCCGCAACGTGGTGCTCGCGGTTCCCCAGTTCGTTGCCGGGAGGCTTCTGGGGGATGAACACGTCCATCGTTCTGTTGGGCTTCAGTATGCGCCTTGGGTGGTGGTGAACATCACGTTGGACCGGGGACCGGAGGAACGCAGTGGCGAGGCCATGGCTTGGGACAACGTGCTCTTCGGCGAAGGTTCGCTCGGTTATGTGAACGCTTGCCATCAACGCCTCGATCGGCCGCCCGGCCTCATCCTCACGCACTATCGTGCGCTCGTGGGCAGCACCCCGAAGGAAGCGCGGGAACGCGCGGCCACGGTGGAGGCCGCCACGTGGGTGGAGGAGGCCATCGCGGAACTGGAGCGTGTGCATCCCGACCTGCGCGAACGGATCATCGAGGCGGAGGTGGCGATCTGGGGCCACGGCATGATCGTGCCCACGCCCGGTTACATTCAAGGGCCGTTGCGTGCGCGGCTGGCCGAACCCGTGGCGGACCGCATCCATTTCGCACACTCGGACCTCAGCGGCATCAGCATTTTCGAGGAAGCGTTCCACCACGGCCTTCGCGCTGCGCGCGAGGTGCTTCAGCAGATACGGTCATGATGGTTCGTACCCCCTGGATCCATTCCGCAGCGTTGGACGTGCCCTTCGTGCTGGCGCCGCCGTTCGTGCTCCTGGGCCTTGTCGCCTTGTTCCCTGGCGTGTTCGGCCCCGCGGCCACCTTCAGCGAATGGCACTGGCTCGGCCTGGTGCTGCTCATCGATGTAGCGCACGTGTACAGCACCATCTACCGGACCTACCTGGACCCCATCGCACGGCGGCATTATCGCTTCGAGCTCACCTGGCTTCCGCTGCTTGCCTTCGTGCTCATGGTGGTCATCCACTCGTTGAGCGCCTTGTGGTTCTGGCGGTGCATGGCCTACCTCGCCGTGTTCCATTTCGTGAGACAGCAGTACGGCTTCATGCGCCTGTATCAACGAGGGGAGCAGCACCTGCGCTGGAAGCACCGCCTTGACGCCACCGTGATCTATGCCGCCACCCTGGCGCCTTTGCTGGTTTGGCATTTCAGCTATCCCCGTGCGTTCAACTGGTTCGTGCCGAACGACATGCTCGGTGTACACATGCCTTGGCTGGCCGCCGTGATCCTGTGGTCGTATGGTGCGCTGCTCCTGGCCTATGTGGTCTCCGAGGCGATGGCGTTGCGCGGTGGCGTCCGCTTCAATCTGCCGAAGAACCTGCTGCTGGCCGGCACCGCGCTCAGCTGGTACCTCGGCATCGTCCATTTCAACGGTGACGTCACGTTCACCCTCTTCAACGTGGTGGGGCACGGCGTGCCCTACATGGCGCTGGTGTGGGCCTACGGACGCAAGCGAGGAGCGGCGGAACATGGCGCACCGGCCGTTGCGCGTTGGTTCTTCTCCCTGCGGGCCCTCCCGCTCTACCTGGGTCTCCTGTTCCTGCTGGCCTATGTGGAGGAGGGGTTCTGGGACGCCTTCGTATGGCGCGAACATGCCCGGTTCTTCAAGCCGTTCGGATCCCTGTTCCCCGCAGTGGACGACCGCGCGTTGCTGTCACTGCTGGTGCCCCTGCTCGCGCTGCCGCAGGTCACGCACTACATCATCGATGCCTTCATCTGGCGTATGCGTAAGGAGCGGGACCGCGATGGCTGGCAGGCGTTGATCTTCGGCCGGTCCGCTCCAGCGGAATGACAAAGGGCGCTTGGTATCGTTCCCAGGCGCCCTTTGCATCGTTGCCGCTCCGCTCAGTAGCAGTACCTCCCCTCCGCGATCATCTTCTTCGCGATCGCCTTTCGCAGCTCGGCCGTGTTCAGCGGCGTGTTCTTGCTCCAGCGCTTCGCGCCCATCAGCATCGCCTGGCGCTCATCGCCGTCGGCGAAGTTGCACAACGCCTCCTTCGCGTACTTGTGGATGCGGTCGGCCGCGTCGTGGATGTACAGCTGGCACATGGCGATCTGCTCGGGCACGTTGGCCGCGCCCTTCATGTCGGCGAGCTTCAGCGTGCGCAGCAGCGTGCTCTCGGCCAGGTAGGTGTCGATCACCATGTC
>JAEUSY010000060.1 GCA_016788295.1 Flavobacteriales bacterium | reverse complement strand
CCATGGGGGGATAGACCTCTTCATCATAGGTGCCGCACAGGCTGTACACATCGTTATTCGTGATCGGCACCACGGTCCGCTTCAGCTCGCCCATGCCGCCGTTGCGCTCGTCCTGCACCAGGATGGAATAGCCCGTGTAGTTCAGGTGGGCGGGGACCACGAGTATGTAATTGTCACCTGCGAAAGGGTACGAGGTGCTCCTGTAGCGCTCGAAGTGTGGCTGCCAGGTGCGGTCGTGCAGCACACTGCGCCCATCGTTGGGCCGGAAGCGGTTCCAGTCCTGTCCGTTGATCACCGCTGGCAGGTTGTTCGTGTCCAACAGGGTGATGCGCAGGCGAGGCTCCACGGATGAGCTATTCGCGCGATGGGCATGCACCACGATGATGGAGGCAAAGTCGTAGCCGCAGTGCTGGGCGAAAAGACCCAAGGGCAGCAGAAGCAAGCAGAGGATCGACGATCTCATCGGTTGTCCGTACACGCTTACCGGCATTTGGTTCGAACTTTACCGAACTTGAAGTGTACCGGTCGAAGACCACCAACTGGGAAGCTCATGCGTGAGGCCGGAAAGTTCATCTGCGCGCTGTTGATGATGGGACCGCTCTGTGGGGTCGCCCAACATGTACCCGCCGAGATCAAGCCGGATACAAGGACTCCTACGTGGTATGATGATCTCTTCCGTCAGCGCGGGGATCCGCGGTTCGATCGGTTCGGGGAGCACGATCCAACGCGCCATGGGATCATGGATACAGTGACTTGGGCTCCCGACAGTATCCGCCGTTTGGTGGACTTCCAACCGGTTTTTCCTGGAGGGGACGAGGCCCTGCGCACTTACTTGGACACGAACCTCATCTATCCTGAACTGGCGCTGGAGATCAGCTCCGAGGGGAGGGTGCGTGTCGCGTTCGTGGTATGGCCTGATGGCCATCTTACCGACGTTCATGTTCCCAAGGGCGAGCCCCATCCCGAACTTCACCAAGAAGCCCTGCGCTTGGTGAGGAACATGCCGAAGTGGGTGCCGGCATACGTGAACGGATCGGTGGTAGCCGCAGATGCTTCGGTCGTGGTCCTGTTCCGTATTCGATATTGAACCACGATGCGGGCCAGATCCAGTACGATACAGATCTTGATGGCGTTGATGCTCCTTTTCTGTTGGGGCACAGCGAAGGCCGCGGTGCGCACGGTCCATGTGACCGGAACGGTCACCAATATCCAGAGCTGGGAGATCAAAGGCTACTACACTTCTATGGTGGTGGCCCACACGGAGCCTCGTCGGGCCGGTGTGATTTCCAACAGGCCACAGCTCAAGGTGGATCAGACGACCGGACAGTTCGAGGGCGACATGGTGTGTGAAGTGATCCGCAACAAGCATGGTCGCTGGGTGGACATCCACCTGATCAACATGGCGGTCACGTTCCAGGTGTATTCCACGATGGTCATCCGAACGCCATACGCCGAGCGCATCGACCTCGGCGCATTCGACTGGAAGCCGAACCATTACCGGTGGGAGGAGGGTGCGCTGGTGATCGATACGGCGGTGCCTCGGGATACCGTCATCGGCGACCTGTTCGGCGACCACGTGCGCATCAGCCCCATCAACCCGGAGCGCGGGGACAGCATGCGCTTCGAGTTCGTGTGGAACAACAGCGGGCAGTCGCACGTGGCGTCGTTCGGCGATCCGTATCTGGAGAACGAAAGCTATGTGGTGTGCGAACTGATCTTCGCCGTTCGGACTGATACCGACATCTACACCGAAAGCTGGGATCACCACGTCGTGCTTTACCTCCGACCTGACACACAAGGGTGCTACATCCTTCGTCAGGTCCCCGCGCAGGGCGAGCACTTTCGGGACATCGACTTCCTGCTGGACAACGACCTTTACTTCACTGCACGCGAACGAACCGGACCATGAGAACAGGCCTTGTCCTTTTCCTGATGTATACCCTCATTGGAACGAGCCATGTAGTGGCGCAGGTGGATGTTCGTGTCGCCTCGGCCCTTGCCGAACCGGTGCGCGATCCAGTAGCGTTCGCCTTGGCTATTGAACGGGGTGACCTGAACAGCATGGACGAACATGTGCGGAAGCTGGTGTTCGACAACGGCGAGCCGGTTGAAGAGCATCGTAGCACACCCCCTTCACCCATATGGAACTACCGCATGGTATCCATGGCCGAGGTGCTTCGTCAGCAACGCGGTGTACTGACGGTCACCAGCGGCTACACACGCTGGGGCAACGCTGTCCTCATCGTCTCTTTCCAAACTGCGAATGGTCCGGTGGATCGCAGCTATTCCTTGGGAACGAAGGGAAAGCCGCCGAAGCCCCCCAAGGACCCTGCCCGCCCCCTGCCACGACCGGGGAGACTGGAAGTGGTCAGTGTCGTTGAAGGCCGCGTTGAGTTGGCGCGAACTGAGCCATGAGGGTACTCCTCATCGGTCTGTTGTTCGTGCCACTAACGGTGCAAGCGCAGGATGTGGAACGCTTCCACCGTGCGCTCGCCTCGGGCAACGTACAGGCCCTCGATCGGTGGATGAAGCATGAACTGCATCAACAACGCAAGGGACATCCGGTAGCCGCTTCACAGGGCACCTACATCGTTCACGGTCCCACTTACGACAGCTTGGTCGCCTTCCTACGCCGCCAGCCCGGGGTGGAGGATGCAGCCTGGGACAAGTGCATGGGCAAGCTCGACATCTGGCCAGGCCATTCACGGATTGGCGTGCGCTTCGAGATGAACGGCGTAGTGCACGAGCGCTGCTACGGCGTGCAGGAAGGGAGGCCGGGGCAGATCCGATTGTTCGGATGGCGGACGCGCGTACGCAAGGACCGGGAGGACCTGAAGTACCTCGGCGCTGCGGAGTGCCTGGGTTTCGTGGAGCAGCAGCGGAAGTACTGCGCGGAGCGCGTGCGTTAGACGTCGAACCTGCTCAAGACATCTTCCACATACGCCGCGAATTCCAGCCGTGGGCAGGCTCCAGTTCGATCGTGGATCGCTGCTTCCGGTGTCGTTCCAGCTGGTGCCTAGAGCGCTTTACTGCTTCACCAAGCGCGCATGTGCAACTCCGCCATCCACAAAAGTCACACGCACCAAGTAAGGACCATGAGCGAGTCCGGAGAGGTCCAAAGTCGCCTGTGATACGGTTCCGACCACGTAGCCGCCGCTCAGGTCGAAGAGTTCCAATCGTGCTACTGCAAGCGCGCTCCGCACCGTGATCCGGTCGCTTGTTGGGTTCGGGTGGATCGCAAGTTCCACTGCACTCAGCGATGGCGTACCCGTCATGATGTCGGCTTCTTCGTACATCCACACCTTCCCCTGACTACCGCCGAAGGGAGTAATAACGCCGCCCCGGCTGAGACCGACGCCCAGCACCACGCCATCGTCGCTCAGGCCCACACTGTGGCCACAGAACACATTGGTGCCGTCGCCCAGGATGGGATCGCCGTTCTGCACCCATGCGCTGCCGTTCCAATCGAAAACGCGCACCTGTCCTCCACCGGTGAATGCGAGTGTGCTGGCCCGGTAGCCAACAGCGATGCGGTTACCATCGCCGGAGAGGCTCACCGCATAACCGCACTGGTCGAAGAAGTTGGCGCCCTGGATGGCAATGCCCCGCTGCACCCACTGGCTGCCGTCCCAATCATAGATCGCCGTCTGCCCGATCTCGTACGTGGTATTGTTCGGGTTCGAGTCCCAGCCCTTGATGCCCACGGCGATGGTATTGCCATTGTTGTTGATGCTCACATCAAATCCGAACTCATCGTAGTTGTTCACGCCCTGCAAGGTCTGGCCGCGCTGTGTCCATGTATTGCCGCTGCGCTGGTATACATAGACCTCGCCCCGGTTGGTGTTGGCCTGGTAGGCCCCGATCACCAGGTTATCCCCGTTCTCATCCAGGTCCAAGGACCCACCGGCATAGGTGCCGGGCAATTGGATGGGAACTCCCGTGATCATTCCCATACCTGGGCCGGGGGAGATGTCAGCGATCCACACTTTCCTGGCCAATGGGCCACCCATGGCCAGGATATGTCCGTTACCGCTCAAGCTCACTGCATGTCCTGCCCGTTGGGGGGCCTCGCTGGAGTAAATGTTGAAGCCGTTAGCGGTACGCTGCACCCAGTTCTGGCCGTTGCGGTCGTACACGCGCGTCTTGTTCCGGTTGGGCGATCCCACTGCCACGGTGTTCCCGTTGGTGGTCACGGCCACGCTGTATCCGGCTTCCTCGTCCTGGAAGGTGCCGTCGATGTCGGCGCCCACCTGGTTCCAACTCCAAGAGTTGAACTGCGCATTGTAGGTGTTCTTATACACCCGTGCATGACCGGCGGGCAGCGCACCAACAGCGGCGCCGTCGTTGTCGATGGCTCCGACGATCACCGTATATCCATCACCCGATAGGTCCAGCGACCACCCGAAGAGGTCATCGCTGTTCTGGCCCACCAGTTCCTGGTCGAAGTCGAAGGTCTGCTGCGCCGCGGCAGGCAGGATGCAGGCGAGCAAGGCCAGCGCGGCCAGCTTGCGGGTGGTCATACTGCGAGGTGAACGGTCAGCGGTAGTGAGGGTCATCGGCATCGGGAGTTAAAGCGTGAGCGCCATGCGCAGTGGTGGAGGGACCAGGGAACCATCGGGCGGTGCGCACAGCCGTGTTCACCTGGCACACCTAAATGGGATCCGGCCCGAATATGAGGAATACTTTACATGCGCGTGCCCGGTATTGAGCCGGTGGGGGCTCTGATCTCGTGGGCGAAGACAAATTGATCCGATGTGCAGTGTTCTCGGAGACCGACCATTGGGTTCCAGTGGAACGCGAGCCGATCTCTGATCGCGCTCCTTGGCGCCGGTCCTATTCAAGAAGCCGACCCGACACGTTCCGCCGGGATCAATAGTAGGGTTGGGTGCATCGATGAAGAGCACTTGGGTTGGCGTGGATCCAACCCTTCGATCGGCGACTCAAGACGGCAGGTGCGAAGACGAGCTGGTGTCCTGGGAAGTGTTTGTCCGGTCGTGGAACGTTGAAGAGCAATGGCGGCACAGCGCACTGCCCGCTACGTGAAGCGCAGCAACGCGGACAGATAGATCCGCTGCCGATCTGTGCACCCTGGCCTGCTCAGTATCCCACGGTCTCACTCCCGGCTCAAACGCACCACCCGGCCATTCCTATCCTGCACGGTGTACAGGCCGACAGGCAATGCGGAAAGGTCGATGTCCACCATTTCGTGGGCAACGCGGGTAGTGGGTGCGTACACGTAGCGGGCCAGTGCATCGCGCACCACCAGGTTGCGGTCCATGCCTTCCACGCGTACCATGCCGTTGGTGGGGTTCGGGTAGGCGAGCGTGCGGCCCAAGTGCTGCTCGGCCACGCTCATGTATTGCGGTACACAGGTGCCGGGCGCTTCGCTGTACCAGCCGTTCCAGTAGGTGGTGTCGTTGTGGCTGAAACAGTCCAGTCCGTACCAGTATTCCGAGATGTTGATCGGGTTGAAGGTGAACAGCCCATGGATGCAGCCCATGCCTTCGATCCACTCGGAACTTTCGGTAATGAATTCCTCAATGGCCTGGACCTGCACGCCAATGCGACCGCCGTAGTTCGGGTTCGGTTCTGCTGCGGTCACCCGCACATCCACCAACCGGGTGCCCATCCATCCCGATGATCCGCCCAGTCCCAGTTCCTCGTTCACATAGATGTCATAGAGCGTGTCGCCCACGGTAGCGCCGAAGTCGTACAGGAGGTATTCCTGCGTGGAATCGGCCGGGAAGAAGTACACCGCGCCGTCCTCTTCGCGCAGGCCACCCACATAGTCGGCATTGCAGTGGCGCAGCTGCGTGTAACTGGTGCCCGTGATCAACGTGTCGGTGCCGTCCACACAGAAGTTGGCCGTGCTCATCCACGCGAACTGTGGGATAGGTGGTGGCGTGATCATCACCTCGAAGTACTGCACCCAGGTGGCATTGCTGGTGGGGAAGGGGAAGTTCTGTGCAAAGAGTCCCGTGGTGCCGATCAATGCAGTGAGGAGTAGCGTTCTACGCATGGGGTGACGTGTTTGTGGGAATTGGTCCGGTGAGTGAGGTTCCTGTTCCAAGGACATGGCAAACTTCCCGAACGCTGCCCGGTTCCGGCGAAAGTTCTGCATTCCGCAGGTGTGCTGTGTGGCCTTTCGTCAGGCGTGCCATGCGCCGAACGGTCGGTGAGCGATCGTGGTGCGCTCTTACAAATAGCTCAGCCACCACTGGTCCTTGTGCGCCGCACGGTAGCGCGCGAACCAACGGCACGGGAAGTAGATGGCCACCACCACCATGATCCACACCAGGTACACCACCCATAGCGGGAAACCGTTGTCGCTGTGCACCTGCGGGTCGAGCGAAGAGGAGAGCACGGTCTCGTGCACGGGCTGTCCTTGCAGCACCATGGCCGCCGTGGCCAGCAGGTGGATCGCATAGATGTGCACCATGTAGTAGAAGAAGGGCACGCGGCCCAGCGTAACAAAGGGCGTGCTCCACCCAAGCGTGCGGCCCTCGGCCCAACCGAGGAAAAGCAGGGCAGGCCCCAGTGTCATGCACAGGTACAGCAGCGAGGGCGGGTACTTCGTGGTGTTGAGGATGGACAGCACATCGAACACCAGGCTCGGCTGTTGTTCCCACGGCGAAGGGTCGCCATGGATGTTGAGGCCGCGCAGGAGTACGAACGTTCCAATGGCCGCCAGCCCCAAGCGGTACAGCGTGCGTTGCCGGTGTGCGGAGGGCACCTCCGCCGTGAAGAGCCGCCCCAGTGCATAGCCCAGGGCCATGGTGCCGATCCAGGGCAGCACGGGATATTGGATCATGAGCAGGCGGTCCGGTGCGGGCTGGAACATGCCCCCGCGATGCAGGGCGCTGAACAGCACGCCGGCAATGCCCTGCTCCGGCAACGCCAGACCGTCGAGCAGGTTGTGGCCCACCACAATGGCCAGGCCGATGCCGAGCACCGCGCGCCAGGGCAGGTGCACCAGCGCCGCCAACGCGATCATGCTGATGCCGATGGCCCAGAAGACCGCCAGAACAGAGAACGTGAAGCGCACATCGAAGGTCCAACCGAAGGCCACGATCACCAGTTCGGCGAAGATCATCCAGAGGCCGCGTGTCCACAGGAAGTGGCTCAGTTGCGCCTTGGTGCGTGTGCGCCCGTACAGGTAGGCGCTGGTGCCCGCCAGGAACACGAAGACCGGCGCACAGAAGTGGGTTACCCACCGCGTAAGGAACAGCACCGGTGTGGTGGTGGCCATGTCCGTGGGCGATGGGCCGAACAACAGACCATAATGGAAGAAGTCGCGCACATGGTCCAGTGCCATCAACACCAAAACGATACCCCGCAACAGATCGATGGAGGTGATGCGCGCCGTGCTCATGCACCCAAGGTAGGGTTCGGCAGCATGCGGGCCTTGGTGGTAGGACGGAACGTTCGGTCTTGGCCCGGTCAGCGGTACATCACTTCCCGGCTGCGCACATGGCACCGATCCCGCACCTTTACCCCGGCGACCGCCGTAGTGCATCCGCACGTCAGCGCGTTCCCATCCCCAAGGCACGTGGCCCCGCTCCGCAAGGCATTTCAGTTCTACATCGGTTCATTCTCCGGCTTCGATCGGCAGATCTGGCTGCTCACGTTCGCCAGCTTCGTCAATCGCGCCGGTACCATGGTGGTGCCCTTCCTCTCGCTCTACCTCACCAAGGACATGGGCCTCACGCTGGAGCAGGTGGGCTGGATCATGAGCTGCTTTGGCGCGGGCTCGGTGGTAGGCTCGTGGCTCGGTGGTCGTCTGGCCGACCGCATGGGCTTCCGCACCGTCATGGTGGGCGCACTGGTCACCTCGGGCCTTGCCTTCATCGGCCTGCAGTACGTCAAAGGCTTCGTGCCTTTCGGTGCGGGCGTGTTCGTGCTCATGGTGCTCAGCGATGCGTTCAGGCCCGCCATGTTCGTGGCCATTCGCGCCTACGCCCGACCCGATCAGCGCACGCGGGCCGTCACGCTCGTGCGCCTTGCCATCAACCTGGGCTTCAGCCTGGGCCCTGCGTTGGGCGGTTTCATCATTGCGCACGGCGGCTTCAGCGGTCTCTTCTGGGTGGATGCCATCACCTGCCTCGGCGCCGCGCTCATCCTCTGGACCGGACTTCCGCCTGTGGCCATCACAACGAGCACAACAGCGGCCAATGGGTTGGCGCACGCATCGCCCTACCGCGATAGGCCCTACCTCTTCTTCCTGCTCATCGTCACGCTCATCAGCATCCCCTTCCTGCAGTACTTCAGCAGTGTGCCCTTGTTCTACAGCCAGGTGCACGGGCTCAGCGAGGAGTACATCGGCCTCATCCTCGGCGGCAACGGACTGCTCATCTTCCTTACCGAGATGCAACTGGTGCGCTGGTGCGAGGAGCGCCGCCTCGGACTGCACACCATCCTGCAAGCCAGCGTGCTGCTCTTCGCGGCCAGCTTCGCGGTGCTCAACCTGGTGCCTTCCGTGGCCTTCCTGTGGGTGGGCATGCTCTTCATGACGGTGGGCGAAATGCTCTGCTTCCCCTTCACCAACCGCATGGCCAACGAGCGTGCCGACCGCGGCCAGCCCGGTTCCTACATGGCGCTCTACACCATCTCGTGGAGCGTGGCGCACATCATCGGCCACAGCCTCGGTCTCAACCTGATCGCCTGGGTGGGCTACGTGAGCACCTGGTGGATCTTCACCGCTGTGCTACTGGTGTGCGTAGGCATGTTGTTCCTGATGCAGCGCATGTTGCAGCGTGAAGCAGCGGCGCGCACCTGAGGATCCCATGCATCAACTTTGTTGAAATGTCCACTGTCCTCAAACCTATCACGCTCACCGGCCAGGTGGCTGCGCTTGAACCGCTTTCGCAAGCGCACCACGACGAGCTCTGCGACGCCACCCGCGATGGCGAGCTCTGGAGGCTCTGGTATACCATGGTGCCATCGCCCGAGGGCATGCGCGCCGAGATCGATCGCCGCAACGCATTGCTGCAACAAGGCACCATGCTGCCCTGGGCCGTGCGCGAACTCAGCACCGCCAAGGTGGTGGGCATGACCACCTACATGAACATCGAGGCCGAAAAACCACGCGTGGAGATCGGCTCCACCTGGTACGCGAGTTCCGTGCAACGCACCGCCCTCAACACCGAGTGCAAGCTGTTGTTGCTCACGCACGCCTTCGACACGCTGGGTTGCATCGCTGTGGAGTTCCGCACCAGCTTCTTCAACTTCCCCAGCCGACGCGCCATCGAACGCCTCGGTGCCAAGTCCGATGGCATCCTGCGCAACCACATGCGCATGCCCGATGGCACGCTGCGCGACACCTGCGTCTATTCCATCCTGCCGCACGAATGGCCGGCGGTGAAGAAGAACCTGCTGTTCAAGTTGGGGCGTTAGCATGAGCGCAGCTGTCAATACACGTGCTGCTTCGTTCCTGTCACGGAGCATTGTTCGCGTGCGTAGTGCTTGGGTCGCGTTCGGTCTGTTCGTTCCTGCGCTGGTGCTCGCGCAACCATCCCCGCCCTCCATTGGTTTCGCGGATACGCTGCTCTTCAACGACAGCCTTCGCTACACCGGCTTCGGCTACGATGGTCCCGCACCGCTCTTTGTGCAGGCCTGGTTCCCGCTCGGGTCCTCCATTGCCGATACCGCGGGAAGGCTCGGAGCGAACATCTTGCGTTTCCACGAACTGCGCAAGCCCACCCTGCCTCCCGCGCTTCAGCCCGTTCATCAGCAATTGGTGCTGCACATGGACAGCGCTTTTATCGAATACGATCTGCGCTATCCCGTCAATGGTGATGGACCGATCGATTACGCACCCTTGACCGAGTGGCAGGTGAAGGACAGCCTCTTTTCATTGGGAACGCACGCTCACCGTGCCGCGTTCCCTGCACGGGTCGATCGCCCTGTGGTCGTGTATCACCACGGATCACAGGGTCTCAGCGACGAGAACGTGTGGATGGCCGAGTACTTTGCCGAGAACGGCTTCCTCTTCCTGTCGTGCAACTTCCATTGGCCACTTGAAGGCAGGTCCTATGGTTTTCCCGTGGTGTGGACGCCCGATCACAGCAGCATCCGCACCATGCTCCAGTTCGCGCGCAGGTTGAATGGTGGCAACAAGGTCTTCTTCATTGGCCACAGCTGGGGTGCGCAGGAGGGCTGGTGTACGCTGCACGAGCCCGGCCTCGCCGATGCCTTCATCAGCCTGGAGACCACCATGGAGTGGAAGACCGACACAGCGGAGGTGCGCGACAAGTGGCCTTTCGTGCTGCATGCGATAACCACGCACAGCTATCCCTTGCCCATCCTCATGGTGGCCGATACTGAGGGCGAGCCGCCGTTCCCGATGTTCAAAGGTGTGCGCGGCGATGTGCGCTACCTGGATCCCAAGGAGCCTTTCAATCACGAGAGCTACACGAGCGCCTACCTGTTGCGGCAGGCAGGGCAGGGGCGCTTCCCTGTTCCGGACAAGGAGGATCTTCATCAGCAAGCCGAACTGTATGCCGCCCTGCTCAAGGAGCTACTTGCTTTCCTGCAAAAGCATGCTGGCCTACCGGTAGTTGGACCGAGGTATCCCGATGGTGATGTCTTTCATCGGCATTAAGCCCTGGAAGGAAGCGCATCCGTAGCTGTTGCTCTATTGCCCAACGCCGTCTATTTCAGGCTGAATTGCCTTCTTGGTGCTGGCGTTCATTCTTTTCTTGCCCGGGCCATCCGCGCCTTTTCCGGCTCCGTCCGCATCATTTCCCGGATGAGGTGCACAGGTGACGACGGTCACCACCGGGCACCAGACTTCATGCAAGCTTTGTGGAGCGCCATACGCCATACCATGAAGAACATGCTGCTCGCTTTTTCGCTTGTTGCTGTACTGAACCTGAACGCCCAGGTCACCGTGGATTGGGTGCAGCCCACCAACGGCCTCGCCATCGCGCTCGACCAGCAGAACAACGTGTTCACGGTGAACTACGACTCCAACCTCGGGGGCGACATCACCCTGACCAAGCGCGCACCCGATGGGTCCTTGGTCTGGGAGACCAGCTACGACCAGACCAGCACCACACGCACCGACCGCGCCACCTGGGTGGCCACCGACCAGCAGGACAATGCCATCGTCACCGGCACCGTAACCAGCGGCTTCTCCAGCCCCGTGAACGCGAACAGCCTGGTGATGAAGTTCGACCCCGATGGCGAACTGCTCTGGCGCGTGGTGTACGAGACGGACTTCGATGGCTCCTCCACGCGCAAATGCGTGGTGGACAAGGCCAACAACATCTACGTGCTGGGGCTGGGCATGGGGCCCAACGGCATGGTCACCAAGGTGAAGAAACTGGACCCCGATGGCGGCACCATGTGGGATTGGTACGATGCACAAGGCATCGGCGCGCCCATCAACATCAAGTTCACACCGGACAGCCAGCTCGTGATCAGTGCGCGGGGCATCACCGGCAACATCAACGGTTATGCGCGCATCGATCGCGATGGGAACACCTTCTGGAGCCTTCCGGCGGTGAACAGCTTCACCGTGGGCGATGCCGCCGGCGATGCCTTCGGCAACACCTACTGCGTGCATGGCACACCGGCCAGCGGCGGCGGCAGCGTCATCAAGAAGCTATCGCCCACCGGCTCATTGCTCTGGGAGTACACCTATCCCATCACCGCCTACCGCGTGGAAGTGGGCACCGATGGTGCACCGGTGGTGAGCGGCTTCCCCTTGGTGGGTAGCGGTGGTGCGGCATTCCTGAAAGCATCGGCCGATGGCGACCAGATCTGGGTGAACAACGATGCCGACGGCCCCAACAATTTCCTGTTGCACGCCCAAATGCTGCTCGACGCCGACAACAACGCCTACCTCTGCGCGGGCATCCTCTTCAATATGGGCATCTGCAAGGTGAACAGCGACGGTACGGGCGCCTGGTACATCACCGCGGGAAGCAGCAATTCGCAGGGCTTCGCCTTGGGGAGTGATAATGCCGTGTACGTGGTGGGCGGCTCCACGCTGCGGCTCATGCAGGACATCAGCACTTCGGTGGATGAGCACATCTCCGGTTCAGGCATCCATGCGTTCCCTTCGCCTGCGCGTGAGCTGCTCTGGGTGGAATGGCCGGGACACACCGTCGTTTCATGGCGCGTCCGGTCCATCACCGGAGCATTGGTGGGAGAGGGGCGTTGGATGAACGCTCCGCTCGATCTTGCCACAATGCCGACAGGTGTGTTGCTGCTCCAGCTGGTTGATGGGAACGGTGGCCGAAGTACGGTCCGTGTCCTGAAGGACTGACCGCGCGTTCGCAGCCTTATGGCACGAACAGATCTCGCCGCTGCACATCGCACGGCACGATGTTGTTCGTACAGAACGCGTAGCGCTTCCAGTGCGTCTTTATGGTGATGCTGGCCGTGCTCAACACACGGCGCACCACCAGCGAACCATAGGCATCCTCATTGCACCGCTTGATCTGCGCAGCCGAGCCCTTGTCGCAGGTAACGCCGTTGATGACCACCGTGTAATGCCCAACGCTGTCAGTGGTCACCACCTGTTCGCCGATCATGAGCGTGGTGTTCCGCAGCACGTCCTTGGTGGCCTGGTCATAGGCCGTGCCCGTCAGCGTGTATTGCCACATGCGGCCTCTTGCACTGGCGGCAAGCATGAGGCATAGGCAAACCAGGAGAGCAAAATGGCGCAATGTCAATTGAGCACGCATGAAATTCAACCAGGTGTCGCTTATGTCTTTGGGACCGAGCACTATCCGCGAAGATCTTGCCGCAAAAGTTAGACTTCACCGCCCCCGCCTCCACACCACGTACGCCCCGCCCCCCGGCGCCAGCTCCGACCGCCCCGTGCGCGGCAGCGCACCCACGGCATACCGCTCCGTCGTGTGCACGTACCGCTCCGGCGCCGTCTCCCAATGCGCGTCCGGCGCGTCGGTCATGCGGTCCTCCTGCCAGGTAGCGGCGGGGGCGTTGGGGGTTCGGCCGGGAGCTGCCAGCATCCTTCCTGTCGCCGTGCGCATGCGCATGGGTCTCACTCAAGATAAGCGATGCCCGTCCTGAACATGACCAACCGCATTGTCGGCCGACCGCATCGGTGCTAGTATGGAGGTGACTTCACCATAAAAATGCCCCGGCATATGGACAAGAAAGCTCTTCTAGTGCCCTTCGTCATGGTCATGGCCATGGGCCTGTCGGCACAGGACAAGGGATATCTCAGCGTGGCGTTGGGATATGCCGTTCCCATGGGTGTTTTCGGGGACAACGACATCACTGTAGAGGAGGCCGGCCTTGCGCGGGAAGGATTGCTCTTGGAGATCGCGGGTGCCTATCATTTCGTGCCCAAGTTCGGTTTGGCTTTCAGCATTCGTGGCGTGGCCAATCCAGTGGATGTCCAGGTCCTGGCGAACAACGCGGCGGCTTCGTGGGGAGGGACCGCGCGCGTGGAGGCCCAGCCTTGGAGCGCTTCCAGTTTCCTGCTTGGTGGATCGGCCATCTTCCCGCTCTCCGAAGGGAACGGGCTGGAGTTAAGGGCCATGGCCGGCTCCGCCATGGCCAATACTCCCGAGCTCAAGATCGATGTGGGTGGTACAACGTTCCGTGAGTTGTCCGTGGACAGTTTCACGTTCACCTACCTCATCGGTGCCGGTTTCCGCTTCGCGGTGGGCCGGAAGATCGCCCTCTTCGGTAACCTGGACTATCAGGCCATGAACCCGAGGTTCGAAGGTGCAGTGGTGACCGGTGGTGGCTTGTCCGAGGAGTTGCCCCCATTCGAACAACCCATGTCGTGGATGAACCTGAGCTTCGGCTTGGCCTTGAGGCTTTGAAGGCGGCGTGGAGCACGCTTTCCTTCCATATACAGGGTACCATGCGCCATGTCCATCACTTCTGCGGTCTGGTCAGCGGCGCCCGCTCGATCGCCCATGAGGCGTGCGCAGCCACCAGATTACTTCACCGCCCCCGCCTCCACACCACCAACGCCCCGCCCCCCGGTGCCAGCTCCAACCGCAGCGTGCGCGGCACCGCCCCCACGGCATACCGCTCCGTGCTGTGCACGTACCGCTCCGGCGCCGTCTCCCAGTGCGCGTCTGGCGCGTCGGTGATGCGGTCGGCCTGCCAGGCCGCGGCGGGGTCCAGGAAGTCCAGCGGGAGATCGATGGTGAAGGGCTGCTCGTTGGTGATCGCCCCCACGGCCCAGTCGCCGTTGGCCGAGCGGCGCGCCACCACCACATGCTCCCCCACGGCGGCGGAGAGCACGCGCGTCTCCACCACGTCCGCGTCCCAGGCCCCGAAGAGCGGCAGCGCGGGGTGGCCGGTGTAATTGGTGAACACATCGGCGGCC
>JAEUSY010000041.1 GCA_016788295.1 Flavobacteriales bacterium | reverse complement strand
TGTGCAGGTCCTCTCATTCGGGCGGAACGGTGAGGTCATCCTGCATAATGAGGTCGAGACGGACCGCTCGGGCGGCATCGGATGGAAAGGGTCCCTGGAGCAGGAGCGATGGACCGGTCCCTGCCATTTCGATCCCGATGGCAAGCACGTGAAGTGCACCCTGGTGAACGAGCGGAACCGGCGCGAGAAGGTCATCTATGCCGACTTTTCCGGGCCCGATCGCTTGATCGCCGAGGTGTACGACGATGGAAGTGCGCACGGTAGTGGTCAGGTGTTCATGCGGACCCATTGAGAACCCCGGAGCATCATTCGATAGGCGGTCTCATCGGGAACCGCCTCAACGGACGGTGGCGCGCACGTAACTGGTTGCCATCTGGCTGAAAGGAACGCCCGGTGATACGGCGGCCTCCCTGTGCATCGGATACCGCATATCCGCTTGTTCCTGTTGCCATCCGCTCCCGGTCGATCCGTAGTTTCGGGACCTGTCCTGGCCACCATGTTATCGCCCTTCCCCTTCCATACCCAACTGCGGGATCACTTCAAGCAACGCGAACGCACGTGGAAGTGGTTCAGCGAGCAGCAGGTGAAGGAGGAGCAGGCCAAGGCGCACCGCACCGCCCTGCTCAAGAACACCTACCGACTGGATCCGGCGACCTATGCCCATGCTTATGCCTCGGCGGCGCAGGCGGTGAAGGCGTTGAACATCGATGCGCAGGTGACGCTGTACCAGGAGCAGAACACCGCGCAGTTGAACGCAGGGATCTCCATCCTCGGCAAGGAAGCCCACATCGTGCTCAGTGGCCGGCTGATGGAACTGCTCACCGGCAAGGAGCTGCTGGCCTTGCTGGGCCACGAGCTGGCGCATTACCTGTTCTATACGCTGGAGGATGGCGAGCACGAGATCACGAACCGGGTGGTCTACGCCATCGCCAACGACGAGCGCAGCGAGGATGTGCATGTGGAGACCGCGCGCCTGTACAGCCTGTACATGGAGCTGTTCTGCGATCGTGGGGCCATGCTGGCCGCGCAGGATGTGGAGGCCGTGCTCAGTTGCCTGATCAAAATGCACACCGGACTGGCGCAGGTGAACACGGCCAGCTATGTGCAGCAGGCCGAGGAAGTGGTCCATGCAGCGAACGACGGCAGCGAGGGCGCCACCCACCCCGAGAACTACCTGCGTTGCCTTGCGTTGCACTACTGGCATCTCGATCCCGCAGGGTCCATGGAGCGGATCGAGCGGTTGGTGCGCGGGCCGTTGGACATCAACAACCTGGACCTGTTCCGGCAGAAGGAACTGCAGGCCCTGACGCACGAAGTGCTGGTGCTGGCCGTCAAGCCCGGATGGATCTTCAGCACGGCGGTCGCGGCGTTATGCCGCTCCTACTTCCCCGACCTCAAACGCAGGCCTGATACGTTCGTGACCGAAACGCTGCGCGAGCAGGTCGGCACCGCCGCCAAGGACACGCGGAACTACCTGTGCTATGTGCTCCTCGATGTGGCGCGCTGCGACAGTGCGCAGGAGGAGGTGCCCTTGGGCCACATTCTCGAACTGGCCGAACTGCTTGGATTGACACCGGAGTTCGATGCCATCCTGCGCGAGGAACTGAAGCTCGGCGCACGCGAGCTGAAGCAGTTGAAGGACCGTGCCATGGAGGGCTTGTCGAAGATGAAGGACGTGGGTGAGGAAAGCCTGCAAGAAGAATAAGCGATGAACGAGGTGCTGGACTTTCGAGGCTTCCTTCGGTACTGCGATGAACAGGGCGGCCTGCGCACGGATGACGTGATCGCGGTTGCCATGCCCTTGCTAGAGGCGCTGCACGGCGTCCATATCGAAGGGCGTGTGGCTCGCTTGCGGAACGCCGATGCCTTGCGGGTGGAAGAAGGGCGCCTCTTCTTGGACCTTGGTCGCACCAGTGGCACGATCTCCAACGCACGCCACCTCTTCGCGAAGCCCAAGCAGGAAGGCCCGGTGGTGGTCACACGCGAGGTGACCGAAGTGGACGACGAGGATCACCGCCTCTATCGCAATGCGCTGATCCGCGCAGAAGGCGAGACCCTCAGCACGCCGAAGTACGTGGTGGGTTATGCAGCCTGGGAACTGGAGGTCGGCCATCATGATCCGATCACCGATATCCATATCTGCGGGCTCATCCTAGCCAGCCTTGCGTTCGGTCTGGACTTCAACGACCCGGAGGACCTGGAGGCCTTCGTGGACCACCGCGACAACCTCTTCGCCCTCAACGACCAGGTGCACCCCACCTTGGTCAGCGTGATCCATGAATGCACGGAGCTCTACCGCGAGGACCGTCCACGCAGCCTTGATGAGGTCATCGCCAAGCTGAAGAACTTCAGGCAGTACGACCCGGACAACTACGTGGACCTCACGCGAACGGCCGGGTTCCGCCAGCAGGACCTCAGTTCGCGCGACAACTGGATCCTGGCCAAGCTCAAGGCGCGCCTCTTCGACCTGAGCCGACGCAACAAGCTGCTTTACTTTAGGGATACGGAGGGCTTCTTGAACCTCACCGTGGCCAGTGTGCCGCCACTGCTCGACCACAAGAACATCGACCCGGCCACCCTCATCACGTGGAGCCCTGCCGTGCGCGAGAAGCTCATCGGCAGGAAGCGGTTGGTGCTGACGGGGTACCTGGACATGAAGGAGCGTCCCACGCTTCCGGCGCGGTTGGACAAGGTGCGCAGTGAGGCGCGGAAGGCGGTGACCGAGTATGGCGTCGATCCCCTGCGCCTTGTGATCGCCTTCCTGCGTTGGACCAACTTCAAGGACTATGGCAACGAGAAGATCAGCACCCCGCTGATCCTGTTGCCCGTTGAACTGGTGAAACGCAAGGGTGTGAAGGACCAGTATGTCTTGGAATGTCCATCCGCAGAGGCCGAGGTGAACCCGGTGCTCGTGCACTACTTCCGCGACCTGTACGGCATCGAACTGCCCGACATCATCGATCTGGAGGAATCGAGCGTGGAGGACCTGGTGGCCAGCATCCGTCAGCAGGCGAAGAGCAGCGGGTCGGAGATGGAGCTGGACCTGGTGGACAAGCCCCGGATCGAACTTGTGCATGCCGCCGCACGCCAGGCCTTTTCGCGCACCCTCCGCCGCACCCGCCGCCACGCCAGCGGCCTCGATGCCCGCAGTTTCAGCTATTCCTATGGCAACGAGGGATTCACGCCCTTAGGCCTGCAGCTGTACCAGCGGAAGGTGCGACCCGCTGCCAGCACCTTTGAGTACATCATCAACGAGGAGATCCGGCCCGGGGTGGACCATGCCAAGGGCCAAGCTGGCCGCAGCTTCTACAACACCGTGGAGGAGGGCGATGCCAACCCCTATCACTGGGAGGTGGACCTCTGCAATGTCACGCTGGGCAACTTCAATGCGCGACGCATGTCCCTGGTGCGCGATTACGATCACATCATTGCGGCCAACGCCAAGGACGATGTGTTCAGCCTGCTCTTCAGCGATGAGCCAAGACCGCTGCAGCAGGCGTCACCGGTGCGGGCTCCACTGGCCGAACGCTTCCCGATCATCCAGGCCGATCCCACGCAGACCCGTGCCATCGAACAGGCGGCGAGCGGTGGCAGTTACATCATCCAGGGGCCGCCGGGCACGGGTAAGTCCCAGACCATCACCAACCTCATCGCCTACTACGTGGGTGCGGGGAAGAAGGTGCTCTTCGTGTGCGAGAAACGGGCGGCGCTCGATGTGGTCTTCCACCGCCTGAAGCAGCGCGAGCTGGATGAGGTGTGCTGCCGCGTGCACGACTCGCAGGCGGACAAGAAGGCCTTCATCCAGGACCTGAAGCAGACCTACGAGACCTTCCTGAAGAGCTCCATGGATGAGGCGGCCATTGGCCGGGAGCGTGTGTCGGTCATCAGCACGATGGAGGAGGAGATCGGTCGGTTGGAGCACTTCCACCGACAGATGCGCGAGGTCCACGCCACCACGGGGATCCCGCTGCATGCCCTGCTGGACCGGCTGATCACCGAACGGAACGACAGCCTACATGACCTGGATGCCGTTTCACTGGAGCGCGTACCGCACCATGCCGCTTGGTCGTCCGTGGAGCCTGTCGTGCGCGAGTTGTCCGCAGCACTGAAGGACATGGGGCGCTCGCCCATCGTGGCCGATCATTCGTTGGTCGCGGTGCAGGCACACCTGCTGAACGACGAGCAGCCTCTGGGACGCATCGCTCAGGTCTGGGAGAAGGCGGCTGCCTTGTGGGAGCGCATCAGCGAGCACCTGGATGCCATCGATCTGCCGGCAGGAGCCCTCCCCACGCTGGGCGAGTTGATGCTGCTGGTGGGGGGTGCGCGCCAATTGGGACCCATTGCGGCCCGCGATCGCCTCGGCCTGTTCGAGATCGGCCATGAGGAGGCGCGCCGCTACGATGCGGAGTTGGAGGCCATTGACCGGCAGCGGCAGGAGGTGGCCAGGGCGGTTGCGGCAACGGTCCATTGGAAGCAGAAGCCCAACGCCGTGGATGCACGGGCCGCACGCGACCAGTGGCAAAGGGTGAACAAGGGTCTCTTCAAGTTCCTGAACGGCACCTATCGGCGCATCAAGGCGCTGGTCAGCAACAGCTATGACCTGGGCAAGCACCAGGTGGTGCCGGACATCGCTCGGTTGCTGGACGATCTGTGTGCCGAGCATGAAGCGCACGAGAAGCTCACCGGACTTCAGCGAGGCATCCACGAACGCTATGGTCTGGAGGACAATGCCCTGAACCGTGAGATGGTAAGGGCGCTGCGCGATCGGCAGCGTGATGCCAAGTGGAGCGCGCTGCTGTCCATGGCCCCGTCGGAGATCGCCGAACTGGTCGCTCTGGGCGCGGACCTTGATCACTTCGCTGAGCTCGCGCGCTCCCTGAACACGTATTGCGAGGAGCTCCCGATGAACGGTGTGGAGCGTTGGTTGCGCTCGGTGAAGGATGCGCTGAACGGGTCCAGTGGTGTGGTGCCCCACCTCCGCGGGATCGCTGCGCTCGAGCCGCGCTTGCACGGGTTCATCACCAGGCAACGCTTGAGCGCCGATGCCATGGCCTACCTCTCGGCATTCAAGTCCGTGCGTGAGATCTACCGGAACGACCGGCTCTTCGATCGCCTCGATGGATTGGCGATCCTGCATAGCGTGAAGCAGCTCAACGCACTGGAGAAACGCTACCTCGATGTGAACGTGGACATGATCCGTTCATCGGTGCGCGCCCGCTTCAAGCAGCACGTGCGGATCTCCGATACCAGTGTCACCGGCATGGGACCGGAGCAGCGCGCCATCAAGAAGGACTGGACCGCGGGCCGCCGCATCCTGGAGAACGAGTTCGGCAAGTCCATGCGCTACAAGAGCATCCGTGAACTGGTCGGAAAGGAGAGCGGACCGGTGGTGATGGGCCTGAAGCCGGTCTGGCTGATGAGCCCGCAAAGCGTGTCGGACATCCTCCCGCTGGACACCCGGCTCTTCGATGTGGTGATCTACGATGAAGCCAGCCAGATCACCCTGGAGGAGGGCGTGCCGGCCTTGTTCCGCACGGCGCAGACCATCATCGTGGGCGACGAGATGCAGATGCCGCCCACCAACTTCTTCAACACCACCAGCGGCGATGTGGACGAAGAGGAGGACGCCACCGAGGAACGCATCGGCATCGCTCTTGACGCGGACAGCCTGCTCAGCCAGGGCGTGCGCAAGCTTCCGGGCGTGATGCTCGGCTGGCATTACCGCAGTCGACACGAGAGCCTCATCAGCTTCAGCAATGCAGCGTTCTATGGACGTGGCCTGCTCACCATCCCTGACCAGCAACTGCTTCAAGCCCAGCAAGTGCCCATCAGCGTTACGGATGCCGCCGAAGCCGTGCACCATGCTAGCGCGCTTTCCGACCGTCCGATCAGTTTCCACCATGTGCGCAACGGCGTGTACCATGAGCGCCGCAACGGTCAGGAGGCGCGCTACATCGCACTGCTCATTCAACAGTTGCTTGGGCAAGGTCGCAGCATCGGCGTGGTGGCCTTTTCCATTGAGCAGCAGTCGGCCATTGAAGAGGCCTTGCAGGAATTGGCCGCAGCGGACAAAGACTTCGAGGCCAGATTGGAAGAGGAATACCAACGTGTGGAGGACGACCAGTTCGTGGGCCTCTTCATCAAGAACCTGGAGAACGTGCAGGGCGATGAGCGCGATGTGATCATCATGAGCGTGTGCTATGCGCCCAACGCCAACGGACGCATGCTCATGAACTTCGGTCCGATCAACCGGAGGGGCGGGGAGAAGCGCCTGAACGTGATCTTCTCACGTGCGAAGCGACACATGGCCGTGGTGAGCAGCATCACCGCCAACGACATCAAGAACGAGCACAACGAGGGCGCCAACTACCTGCGTCGTTTCCTGCAATACGCTGAACGGTTGTCCGCCGGTGAGCAGGATGGTGCGGCCACGGTGCTCGATGGCCTTTCGTTACGCGGCGCCGAGCACAGCAGCGATCAGGTGGCGGCTGTTACCCTGCGCATCGCGGAACGGCTCCAAGCCCAAGGTCATCACGTGGACCGCAACGTGGGCAGTTCCTACTTCCGCTGCGACCTGGCCGTGCGTGCCAACGATGGCAAGGGCTACCGCCTCGGCATCCTCATCGATTCCGACGTTCACTACCGCAACGACGATGTACTGGAGCAGTACTGCCAGCGTCCGGCCTTGCTGCGCGCCTTCGGTTGGGAAGTGATCAGCATCCTCGCCAAGGACTGGTTCAATGATCCGGAACAGGTGATGGCGCGTGTGGAGCGTGTGCTTGCAGGAGAAGAGGAAGCAACGCCAGAGGTTGTTGTGGAGCGCTTGCCTGTTCCAGAGCCGGAGCCGATCGCCGTTGCAACAGAAGCTTTGGAGCCTGCACCCAGTTTGGTTGAACTGCCGCCGGAACCGATCGCCTCTACCAACGACGCATCCTTCGAGCGCTACGAATGCGTGGAGGATGGTAGCAGCAAGTTCTGGGAGGTGAAGGTGGAAGGCGCTGCTTACACCGTGCGCTACGGCCGCATCGGAACCACTGGCCAATCACTCACCAAACATTTCGCCGACGAGTCAACAGCGCGTCGCGAGATGGAGAAGGTGAGGGGGAAGAAGGTGGAAAAGGGGTACCGGCGGGTGTGAGCGATCGGTTCATGGAAAAGTGAAAGCCCGGCTCATCACCGGGCTTATACATGTTCCAAGTACGTTTGGTCGCTCACTCCTTCGGCTTCGGTCCGCTCACTTTACGGCCAGCGTAGGTGCCAATGATGTGGCGGCGGGCGAAACGGGGCTGGCCATTGGTGGCCACGAACTTGTTGTACACGTTTGAGGGCACGCTGTAGTATTCGTACACACTGCCATCACCGAAGGTCAGGTGCAGCGTTTGGTGCTGGTAATGCCAATTGGCGATGTTGGTGGCCACGGTGGTCTCGAAGTCAGCTGCGTTGGCAGCGTGGGTCTCGGGGTGGATGCTCTCCAGGAACTTGTAAGCCTCAATGATCTTGGTGCTCAACTGCTCGGCCGCAGCACGCTCGGTCTCATCCTGGAAACGGTCCGGATGGTGCTGTTTCATCAGCCCCTTGTAGAGCTTGGCCAGTTCCTGCAGGTCGCTCTTGGCGGTGGCGCCGAGCAACTTGCGGCTGTCGATGATCTTCTTCATGGTGGGGGCTTTCGGGCGGCAAAGGTCGCTTTTTCGGCCTATCCCCAAGGAGGCAAGGTCACTTGGGTTGCGGACAGGCCGCTTCCAGCTGTTGCCGGTAGCTCGTCGATGCCGTGCTGCCACCGAGTTCCAAGTACTTCCGGTACCACTCCCAAGCCGCTGGGCAGTCCGAAAGCAACACGTGGCATACAGAGCGTTTGTAGGCACTGTCCGCATGCCGTGGGTCACTGGTCAGTGCGCGCTGCAGGAGGGCCAAAGCGGCCTTGGTCGACTGGTCGGCGCGCGCAGCATCGGTGGGGCGCTGGGCATATTGCTCGGCTATGAAGGCCGTGGCCAGTCCGTTCAGCAGGTGCGCGTTCGTGCTGTCGTATTTCAGGCCCTCCAGGTATTGCTGCCCCGCCTCGGTGGTGCGGTCAAGCGCCATGAAGAAGGCCCCGTAGCCGTTGTATACCATGGGGTTTTTCTGGTCAAGCAGGAACGCGTGGTTGAAGCGGTACATGGCGCTCACCATGTCGCCCCCGGCCAACAGCCCCATGCCCATGCCCGCCAGTCGGTCCGAGGCTTTGCGACGGTCGGGTTCCGATTCCATGACACGCTGCACGAGTACCGTATCGGCCAGCACCTGCTCTGCGGTCTTTTCCTTGTCGCCATAGCGGGGAAGCAGGCGCAGGTCCTTGGCCGACCGCTCCTGCCACTCGGCATAGGTGAGGTGCTGGGCGATCGCGGAGGAGCTTAATGCCAGCGCGAAAAGCAGGAAGAGTGATCTGAAGGTGCGAGGGAGAACCATGTGCGGGCCTTGTGCGGTGCGAAGTTCGGACGACTTCCGGGACAAAGACCGGGCCGGGCTCAACTGTTCACCGTGAACCGCGTGTTGAAATAGAAGGTGCTGGTGCCGGTGCTCCACGGGGCTTGGCACACCGTTATCCGCCAGCTGGTGGCCGAAAGCTGTTCCATGTACACCGATGAGCCGGCCGCTAGCACAGCGTTGTAGAAGCCTGACACAAAGCTGATCCGGGCTTGGCCAGGGGCTGGGTCGGTGTTCGTGGTGGTGGTGTACACACCCGTGCTCATGCTACCTCCGAAACGGTACGTGATGTTGTTCGAATTCGTGTTGGCCTGGAAGCTCCACACGCCCATGTACTGCTCTGGTGCCGCAATGGGGTAGTAGGTCTGCGTGCCTGTACTCGTGCCAATGTTGGCCGTGTTGTTCGTGGACGTGCATGGCGGCACCACGGGCACGGCGGCAATGCTGTCCAACGAGAGCACATTGCCATAGCTGTAGCCGTGCTCGTTGGTGGCCCACGACCTGAAGTAGTAGGTGTCGTAGGGGTCGAAACCGCTGTAGATGACGGTGAACTGGTCGCCGTTCAGTTCGGCAACGGCCTGTCCAGCGAGCATGTCCGGCTTGGCCACGGTGTCCACACAGATGCCCGCGTAGTCAATGGGCGCATCGCCTTCCGAAAGGATGCGGCCCACCACCTTCACGGTGCCGTTCGGCAGCAGCGTTACCGATTCCGTACGCACGGTGGGGTAGTAGTCGGCCATTTCGTCCAAAGGTTTCTTGCAGGCCTGTGTCAGCAGGGCAAGGGCGATGGCGGTGAAGGTGAACTGCTTCATGGCTTAGAACTGATAGCGGACCCCGAGGCCCAGGTCGTTGAAGGTGTATCGGCCGCCTTCCTCCTGGTAGTAGGTGGCGGTGCTCCATTCCAGGTTGGCGCCGAAGTGGTCGTTGAAGGCATACTCCGCCCCAAAACGCAGCCGAAGGCCCCCGATCTTGAAACCGCCGGAAAAACCGCTTGAAACGAGTTGGGGCGTGAAGCTTTCATACTCCATGTTGACACCCCCGAAAATGATATCGAGTCCGGGGTACAGGGCCAGGTCGTAGTCGAAGAGCTCCACCACGGCCCAGTCGATCCCTCCGGTTATTAAGAACATGTTGATCTTCGAGAAGGTCTGCCAACCGGGCAGTACGCGGAAGCCGTTGCCATCCGAGATGAGGCCTGTGGTGGGAAAGGTGTCGAGCCTCGGCTGCAGGTTCAGGTACAGGAAGGAGAAACGCATGCGGGTCACATCCTCGAAGTCCTGGATGTACTGGAACTCGGGCGTCCACCTGCGTTCCACCACATAGCCCAGGTCGCCAGTGGGCCTGAACTGGGTGAGCTTGAGGCCGATCTGCGCCATGGAGGGCAACCCCGCAAGGGTGACAAGCAGGAAAAGCAGGCCCCCTTTGCAGGAGCTGCGGCCTGATGCCTTTCGTGGGGCCAAATGTTCATGTTCGGTCAGGACCATGGTGCAATATATCGGTCGTGTTGGAGGTGTATATCGCCGTGTGCGGAAGGTGGTCGCTGGTGCAGCGAATGGAAGCCATGTAGCGTAACCTTGTTCTGAGCGAAGGCCCTGCCTGAACAACAGGGTACGTTCTGGTCGGCGGACCGCCCAAAGGCACAGCCAGGGCGGTTCCGCTGTTTTTGGGGGGCGGTCCGGTCAAGTCTGGTAAGAAGAGTTCCGTAAGTTCACCATCCCATTCACCGTTCATCCCGCGTTCACATGAGATCCTTCCTCACTTTTGTTCTCGCCGGTTCAGCATCATTGGCTGCGGCACAGCTCACCGTTACGGACAGCCTCACGATCGGCTCGGTGACCCAGTTGCTCGAAGGACTGAACGTGAGCATCCTGAACGTGGAGGTGAACTGTCCGGAGCAGGCCATGGGGCATTTCGTAGGAACCTCGGAACTGGCGATCAGCGAAGGACTTGTACTTACCACCGGTTCGGCTGACCAGCTGGCGGGGGGCGCAGCCTCCTTCGCATCGGCATACCTCGGAACACCCGGAGATGCTGACCTCGACCTGGAAGTGGTGACGGTGCCCACCTACGATGCCTGTGTGCTCGAGTTCGACTGCATTCCCATGGGCGATACACTGTTGTTCAACTTCAGTTTTGGTAGCGAGGAGTATCCGGAGTTCGCCGGTTCCACGTTCAATGATGTGTTCGCCATCTACCTCACTGGTCCGGGTTTCCCCATGCCCACCAATGTGGCCGCGCTTCCCAATGGCACACCGGTGGCCATCAATAATGTCAATGGGATGCTCAATGTGGAGTACTTCCATGACAACGAGACCATTGGGGGCGCGTATGTGGCCTACGATGGGTTCACCACCAACCTCACGGCCTTCGCGGTGGTGGAGCCCGATGCGGAGTATCACTTCAAGATCGCCATTGCCGATGTGGGCGATGGCGTGTTTGACAGTGGGGTCTTCCTGGAAGCCTTCAGTTTCCGCAGTGTTTCCCTGCTCACCACCGGTGTCGACGAGCAAGTGCCGCGCCTCCGCACCATCACGGACGGGGATCAATTGGTGGTGCTGGTGCCCGATGCCGCTGTGGGCGAGCTGATCGAACTGGTGGACATGCGCGGTTCGGTGATCGAGCGTGTCACCGTGCAGTCGCAACGTGTTCCAGTGGACCTTACCGGCCTTCCTGCCGGTGTCTACATCGCCCGCATCCCACAGCATCCTGCGCTGGTCCCCGTGCGTCTGGTGAAGGAGTAGGACCAAGCAAGGTCGTTACTCTGGATCGGGCTTCACGGTCATGGTCGACGCAGGCGTGTAGGTCCGGTGGCGGTTACCTTCGCGGCCGCATAACGGTGGTGTCCAGGGTTCTCCTTGTGCCTTGACACTTGCCCCTTGTTACTTGAAGCTTGATGAAGCCCTCCATCCCCAAAGGCACCCGCGACTTCGGTCCGCAGGAGATGCTGCGCCGTAAGTACATCTTCAACACCATCGAGAAGGTCTTCCAGAAGTATGGCTACCTGCCGCTGGAGACCCCTGCCATGGAGCATTTGGAGACGCTTACCGGGAAGTACGGTGAGGAGGGGGATCGGCTCATCTTCAAGGTGCTGAAGCGGGGTGCAGAACTGGAGCGCGCTTTGGAGGACCGCAGTAAGGGCTTCGCAGATGAAGCACTGCGCTACGACCTCACCGTGCCCTTCGCTCGTTACGTGGTACAGCACCAGAACGATCTGGTCTTCCCCTTCAAGCGCTACCAGATCCAACCCGTGTGGCGTGCAGACCGGCCGCAGAAGGGCCGCTACCGCGAGTTCTATCAGTGTGATGCGGACGTGATCGGCAGCACGAGTCTGTTGAGCGAGGTGGAGCTGATCCAGCTCTTCGATGATGTGTTCACCCAGCTTGGCTTGAAGGTGGTGGTGAAGATCAACGACCGCAAGGTGTTGAGCGGCATCGCGGAGGTGAGCGGTCAACCTGAGAAAGTGGTGGACATCGTTACTGCCATCGACAAGCTGGACAAGATCGGACGTGAGAAGGTGGAGGAGGAGATGCGGGAGAAGGGCGTGAGCGACCAGGCCATCCAAGGCATCGCGCCGCTGTTCGAGCTCAAGGGTACCTGGAATGAACAGCGGGTGAAGCTGGAGCAATGGTTGGCCCCTTCAGCCATCGCTCAACAAGGCTTGAAGGACCTTTCCTTCACGTTCGAAGCGGTCGGCCAATTGAAAAGCGCGGTGCTCGAGTTCGATCCCACCCTGGCCCGCGGCCTCGACTACTACACCGGCGCCATCTTCGAGGTGAAGGCCGCGGAAGGCTCGTTGCAGAGCAGCATCTGTGGCGGCGGCCGCTACGATGACCTCACCGGCGTGTTCGGGCTGAAGGGCATGAGCGGCGTGGGCATCAGCTTCGGTGCCGACCGTATCTACGATGTGCTACTGGAGACCGGCAAGTTCCCCGCCGAGCTGGGTGGTAGCACACAGTTGCTCTTCGCCAATTTCGGCGAGGCGGAGGCCCTGCACTGCCTGAAGCTGCTGCGCCAGGTGCGTGAGGCCGGCATCGCAGCGGAGCTCTACCCCGATGCCACCAAGCTGCCCAAGCAGTTCACCTATGCCGAGAAGAAAGGCATCCCCTACGTGGCGATCGTGGGGGAGAGCGAACTGCAGCAAGGCGTGGTGACGCTGAAGCGCATGGGCGCCAACGACAAGGGAACGGCAATGCCCATCGAAGCACTAATCGCGCAGCTGCTGCAACACTGAACGAACCCCATGCCCGCTACCCATCATCCCATCGGCACCGTCGGCCTTGAACTGGCTGAACTTGGGCACATCCTGCACAGCGGTACGCCCATCGCCCTGGCACCCGACGCTGTCGCCGCCATCAAGCGCAGCCACGCCTACCTCAGCGACAGGCTGAAGCAGAGCGATGCCCCCATCTATGGCGTGAACACCGGTTTCGGTTCGCTCTACGACAAGTCCATCGCGAAGAAGGACCTCGCGCAGCTGCAGAAGAACCTGGTGATGAGCCACGCCTGCGGCAGCGGAGATCCGGTGCCGGCCGAGATCGTGCGCGCCATGCTGGTGCTGAAGGTGCAGAACATGGCCTTCGGCCACAGTGCCGTGGCCCCGGCCACCGTGCAGCGCATGGTGGACATGTACAATGCCGGCATGCTTCCCGTGGTGTATGAACGTGGCTCGCTGGGTGCGAGCGGCGATCTGGCCCCGCTCGCGCATCTCACGCTTCCCCTGTTGGGCTTGGGCGACGTCGTGCTGGCGGGCAAGCGCATGCCCAGCGCACAAGCCTTGAAGAAGCTGGGTTGGAAGCCGTTGGAGCTCGGCCCGAAGGAAGGTCTCGCGCTGCTCAATGGCACGCAGTTCATGAACGCCTATGCGTCGTTGCTCACCCTGAAGGCCACGCGCCTGGCGCAGCTCGCCGACATCATCGGCGCCATCAGCCTCGATGCGTACGACGGCCGCATCGAGCCGTTCCATGCTGCCATCCACGCCGTGCGCCCGCATCCTGGACAGGCCGTGGTGGCGGGGCATTTCCGCGAGCTGCTGAAGGGTAGCGCGCTCATCAAGCGGAAGAAGGCCCATGTGCAGGACCCGTACTCCTTCCGGTGCATCCCGCAGGTGCACGGGGCCAGCCGCGATGCCATCGCCTATGTGGAGCGTGTGGTGGAGTGTGAACTGGAGAGCGTGACGGACAATCCTACGGTGTTCGACGACGATGATCTGGTGATCAGTGCGGGTAACTTCCATGGGCAACCCTTGGCACTGGCCCTGGACTTCCTGGCCATTGCCCTGGCCGAGCTGGGCAGCATCAGCGAGCGCCGCACCTACAAGCTCATCGGCGGCCAGCGCGGACTACCGGCCTTCCTGGTGGCCGAGCCGGGACTCAACAGCGGGTTCATGATCCCGCAGTACACCGCAGCATCCCTGGTGAGCGCCAACAAGCAGCGGTGCATGCCCAACAGCGTGGACACCATCGACAGCAGCAACGGGCAGGAGGACCATGTGAGCATGGGCGCCGCTGCCGCCATCAAGACCTGGCAGGTGGCTGCGGATGTGGAGCGCATCCTGGCCATCGAGCTGTTCACGGCGGCCCAGGCGCTGGAGTTCCGCCGTCCGCTGACCAGCTCTCCCAAACTGGAATCGTTGGTGGCAGCCTTCCGCGAACAGGTGCCCTTCGTACGTACGGATGTGGTGATGCACACCCCGATGGAGGCTGCGTTATCCTTCGTACGAAGTGTACCCCTGAGCTGATCGTTCAGTACGCCATGATGCGCGCCCATTGCGCATCCTGTGCATTGTTCACCTGCAACACGAGGAGGCCAGGGGGTAGGGTGGAAGCATCCACCATCACCTCGCCTGTGGGTCGTTGTTCAACGGGGGCGTGCAGTATGCGGCCCTGTGCATCGAAGACCGTCACCTCCGCCGGAGCCAGTGTAGGCGCCAGATGGATGCGTCGCGCTGCGGCATCGTACCGATGGGGAATGGACCGGTCCACTGCTTCGACACCGGTGCTGATATCGCTCAATTCCAATTCATCGAACATCACAAAGCTGGTGATGAAGGGTGCGTTCACAAAGCCTGGCTGAAGAAAGACCATGGCGGTATCGCCCGCGCCCAGTTCGATGACCTGCTCGTAGTCGAAGTACTGCCAGCCGGAGAAGTTGCTTTGTGGATACGTGTTGTACGTGTAAGAACCATTGTTCACCGTGCCCAGACCGAAGCCGATGAACTGACCGCCGTTGCCGAAATAGCGTGTACACCAGCCACTAAGCCGCAGCAAGGTGCCATCCTGCACCTCAGGCAGCTTCTGGATCACAATGGCATTGATGCATCCGTTGACATGGCCGCTCTCCACCACCATGCCCCAGTCACCGCCGTCGGGGCAGTTGCTGGCTTCGAGGTAGGGGTCCCAGCACAGGCCGGTCCACCCCGAAAGATCGCCGGTACCGTTGCCCTCGAACGATCCGTTGATCAATTGTGCGAAGGAGAAGGCAGGCAGGAGAAGGAGCAGGGGTAGGGGAGCGATGCGTTCCATGCGAACCAAGGTAAATGGATACCGCAGTTCCTACGAACTTCGTGCCGGATGGACCTCTACCTCGTTCCCGGTCTTGGCGCAGATCATCGTCTATTCCAACGCCTTGATCTCGCGCCGCATCGGCTTCATACCTTGGATTGGCCGGTAATGCCGGATGGCAGCCACCTGCGGGACTATGCAGCAGTGCTTGTGGGCCAGGTGGATGTTGATCATCCGCATGTACTTGTTGGCGTTAGCATGGGTGGAATGGTGGTCCAAGAGATGGCCGCGCTGACAAGACCGGTGCGCACGATCATCATCTCCAGTTGGAAAGGCCCACAGGAAATGCCACCGCCGCTGAAGTTGTTGCGCGGTACGCATCCTGAACGCATCCTGTCCAAGGTCTTTATTCAGCGTTCACTCCCGTTCATGCGCTGGCAGATGGGGGTGGAGTCGGCCGAGAGCAGTGCGCTGTTCGACAGCCTCTTGATGGTACACACGCTGGCCCAGTTGAAGGTGCAGATCAATGCCTGCCTGTGCTGGGATGGCCCTGCGGCGCGCGTTGAAGGCCTCGTCCACATTCACGGCGATCATGATCGGTTGATGCCCATCGGATACATCGAACAGCCTGTCTTGGTAAAAGGAGGTGGCCATTTCATGGTGTTCGATCGCGCGGCAGAGGTCTCGGAGCGGATCAACGCGGTCTTGGCCGGGCTCTGATCAATGGGCAGTTAAGTGTCTGTCAAGGGCAACGGTCCGTCCCAATTACACGTCTTGATCACACGATGTCGTTGATAACCAATGGTCTCACGCCGGTCTGCGCTTGTGGGTGCGGGTACCTTCGTATGCGTAAACGTGTGCACTAAAATGAACGGACCGCTCCGCTGGCTTGTCGTGCTTTTGCCCTTGTGTATAGCGCAGAGCGCGTGGGCTCAGCCATGTAATGTGACCGCGAACGCCGGTCCTCCTCAATACACTATTTGCGAGGGTGCTACGCAGCAATTGAACGGGACCGGAGGCAATGGCCAGCAGCCCTACAGTTACAGCTGGTCGCCTGCTACGGGTTTGAGCAACCCGAACATCGCCAACCCGATCGCCTCGCCCACAGTGACCACGGTGTACACGCTCACGGTCACTGATGACAATAACTGCACGGACACGGACAACATCACCATCAATGTGAACCCGGCGGGGCCCGCATTGCTCACGACGACAGGCCCGGAACAAATCACTACGTTCAACGGGATCACTACGTTCAGCATATGCGACCCCAGTGCCACTTGGAACTTCAGCTTCGCGGACCAAAGCATTGCTGTGCCGGGCAGTACCCGGTCCTTGAACTGGGGTGATGGCGGACCGGCGTTGAATGTCACCCAGGGATGGGCACTGAGCCATACTTATCCCTCCGGGCTTTATACGCTCACCTATACGATCACTTATCCCAATAATTGTACCCGCACCCAGCAGTACCAAGTGTTCCTAGGTACCAACCCTGGTGGTGGTATCAGCACCGACCCGAACACGAACATCTGCACGGGCGGTACGCTGCCGTTCTACATCAACTCAGTGGCGGGTAATTCGCCGGGTACCACGTACATCATCAACTTTGGTGATGGCAACAGTGTGACCCTTGCACATCCGCCGCCCGCGGTCGTGAACCACACCTACACCGCATCCACCTGTGGAATGGCGGGTGGACAGCTCAATGTCACCTTCACCGCACAGAATCCGTGCGACCAGACGCAGGGTCAGATCGGCCCCATCAGGGTGAGCGAAACACCGCAGGCGCAGTTCACATTGGCGCCGAACGATACGGCCTGTGTGAACACCATCGTGAGCTTCACCGACCAGAGCATCGGGCTTACAGCACCGGGTTGTGCCACAGCTCCCCGCAATATCTGGTCCGTCACGCCATCCACGGGATGGAACATTGCGTCAGGCACCTTGGGCAATGACAATGGCAACCCGGCCAACCCCGGACTTTGGACCGATGGTAGCACCACCCTGAACCTGCAGTTCACGGTGGCGGGCACCTATACCATCACCGACCTTACCGGTAATAGCTGCGGACTTCATACCCTGTCGCGTACCATTTGCGTGGAAGAGCCACCGGTGCCTGCGTTCACGCTGTCCGCCAATACAGGTTGTGTTCCGCTTAACGTGACCACCACCAACTCCACCAATAGCCCGAACAGTTGCCAGACCACGTGGCAGTGGAATGTGAACGGAACGGCTTCAGCCTGCGCGACAGGTCCGGCCACGAGCATCACTTCAACAGCGTTCCAGCCGAACTTCCTGTTCGATCAACCCGGCACCTACACGGTACAATTCCGCGCGGTGAATACCTGCAACGTGCCTCCGATCACGCAGCAGGTCGTGGTGAATGCGCCACCCCAGGTGAGCACGGCGGCCTTGAGCGGCATCTGTGCCGGGCAATGTGTTACACCCTCGGCCACGGTGCAGGATTGCGGTGCACCGATCACCAGTTACGCATGGAACTTCCCGGGAGGGAGTCCGGCAAACGCGAACACACTTGCACCGGGGCAGGTGTGCTTCGCCAATGCGGGCAACCCCACGCTGTCGTTAACTGTAGCGAACGCCTGCGGCCAGGTCACATCCAACGCGAACCTGTCTATTGGTAACGCACCTGCTTCACCTGCTGCCTCCAGCAACAGTCCAGTGTGTGCCGGGCAGACCATCTCCTTTACGGCCAACGGTGGTGCGGGAGTAAGCTACATCTGGACCGGTCCGGGTGGTAACGTGGTCTCCAACCAGGCTGCGTTCACAATACCGAACGCATCCGCCGCGAACGCCGGTCAGTACTCCGTAGTGGCCGTGAGCAATGGTTGCCAAAGCCCGGTCACCATCGTTAACGTGCAGGTGGTTGCAGCACCTACGGTCTCGGTCACACCAAACACGGCGGCCGTGTGTAATGGTGGAAGTGCCACCTTCACGGCGAACGGTGCAGGGAATTACCAGTGGTACATCGGCTCCACCTTGGTGGGCACCGGTCCGGCCTTCACGGCCACGCCGCCGGTCACTACCACCTACACGGTGACTGGTGACGTGGGTGGTTGTCCCGGCAATACCACTGTGACCATGACCGTGTACCAGCCTACGCCTACAACGGCCGGTACCGCACAGACCTTCTGCGATCAGGCCATACCGGTAACGCTCGCGGGCGCTTCGCCAGCAGGAGGCACTTGGAGTGGTCCCTTGGTGACCGGTGGCGGTGTATTCACACCGATACCCGATTCGTTGGGAGTGTTCGTGCTGACCTACACCTACGTGAACGTGAACGGATGCACCAGCACGGCGCAGGTCCCGATCACGGTGCAGGATGTGCCGCAGTTTGCGAATGCAGGTCCGGATACCACGGTCTGCCAGAGCAATTCGCCCTTGCAGTTGCAGGGCTGGTCGCCAGCGGGTGGAACATGGACCGGGGCCGCTGCAGGAGGTTGGTATACGCCAAGTACCACCGGCAACTTCACACTGACCTACGCTTATGGCACCGGCACATGCGCCACGAGCGATCAAGTGGAAGTGAGCGTGGTGCCGGCAACATTGCTCAACGTCATGCCCGCCTTCAGTCGCTGTGCAGATGCCGCGGCCGTGGCCCTTGTTGGCAACCCGGTGGGTGGCACGTGGACCGGCAATGGAGTCTCCGGACCACCGTGGAGCTTCGACCCCGGAGCTGTGATACCAGGCGCACATGTGCTCACCTACACCTACCAGAACGCGAACGGTTGCATCTCCACGGCCACGGTGAGCGCCACGGTGAACGCCATACCCACTGTAAGCGCAGGGCCCGATCTGGTGCTCTGCGACCAGCCCATCCCTTTCCCGTTGAGCGGTACACCTAACGGTGGTTCTTGGAGCGCCGGGTGGATGACCATCAACGCGTCCAACGAACTGCTGCCTTCCGGTGTGGGCAGTGATTTGCTCACCTACACCTTTGTTGATGCCAATGGATGTGTGGCGAGCGACCAAGCCACGGTGGACGTGCAACCCGTGAACGAGCCGGCCAATGCGGGCGCGGACGATGCGGTATGTGTGGGCAGCGGGCCATTACAATTGAACGCAACACCGGTGGGTGGCACGTGGAGCGGTCCTCAGGTGAGCCCAGCGGGAGTATTTTCCACAGCGGTCGCCGGCACCTATACACTGACCTATTCCATAGGAACGGGCACCTGCTTGCTGCAGGACCAGGTGACCGTGGTGGTGAACGACCTACCGGTTGTGGATGCTGGCAACGACATTGGTGTATGCCTTGATGGCGGTGTGCAAGTGCTTGCCGCCACGCCTGCCGGTGGAACATGGAGCGGGGTGGGAGTGGACCCCACCACTGGAGAGTTCGACCCCTTGCAGGCCATACCAGGTGGCAACCCGGTCACCTACCAATACACCGACCCCGCCACGGGTTGTTCCAATAGCGATGGGGCCACCGTGACCGTTCAACCCTTGCCAGTGGCCGACTTTGCGAACGGGCCGGTGGCTTGCGTCGGTGAATCCTTCGGGTTCGCGAATGCAAGCACTGGTGCCACAAGTGCAGAGTGGGACTTCGGAGACGGCGGTGCATCGTTCGCGATATCGCCGCAGCACACCTACGCAACGACCGGAGTTTACACGGTTCGCTTGGTGGCCTTCACCGGAGCCGGATGTTCCGATACCACGTACAGCACGGTGCAAGTGTGGGATGTTCCGCAAGCACAGTTGGTCCTCAGCACCGATGAAGGCTGTGGCCCCCTGACCGTTGACCTGGACAATACCTCGGTGGGCGATGGCCTTACCTATGTGTGGGACTTCGGCGGCATGGGAAGCAGCACCGATCAATGGCCGGGCAGTTTCACTTTCCCCCCCGATCCGCAGCAGGCGGCCGTGTATACCGTTTCGCTCACTGCCACCAATGCATGCGGCTCCAATAGCGATAGTGCACCGGTGACCGTTATACCCACACCGACCGCCGTTTTCGGGCCGAACGTGAACCTGCATTGTGCCTACAGCGATGTGCCGTTCGGTAATGCGAGCTACGGCCTGCCCGATACGTTCTCATGGGACTTCGGTGATGGCGCAACGAGCTCCGATCCAGGTCCGATCGTAACGCACGCCTATATGGTGGATGCGGATTCCACTGTGTACTACACCATCACGTTGGTGGTGGCAAACCAGTGCGGAAGTGATACGGCTCAGCAAGTGATCGGTGTGGTGCCCAATGAGGTCACGGCCTTCTTCAACACCGATCCCGTGGTTGGCTGCGGACCGCTAACTGTGGACCTCACCAACTACAGCAGCGGCGACACGGCGCTCCTGTGGTCATTCGGTGATGGGAACTTCAGCATTGCCGATGCGCCTTCGCACACCTTCGTGAACGCAGGTACTTACGTGATAGAGCTTTCAGCCTTCGGTTGCGGGTTCGATCAATATGCCACCTCGGTCACCGTGCTTCCTTATCCTGCGGTGAGCTTCACGACCACACCGAACACGGTTTGTGCGGGCGAGTTCTTCACCTTCACGAACACCACGCCGAACGCTGCCAGTGTAAGTTGGGACTTTGGTGATGGCACGGGATCCATCCTGTCGGCTCCACAACATGCCTATGCCACCGGCGGCACCTACCCTGTATCGCTCACGGTCACATCCACGCCCGATGGCTGCACGGCGACCTTGGTACAACAGGTAACGGTCGGTACAACGCCAGTGGCTTCGTTCACCCCGCAGCCGTCCTCAGGCTGCATCGATCTGGTGGTCGACTTCGCGAACAGCAGTACCGGTGCTGGTTTCTACCAGTGGAACTTCGGTGATGGCAATACGGCGGGAGGCGCAACTCCAACGCACACCTACACCAGTGCGGGCACCTACACGGTAACGCTGGTCGCCGAGAACCTCAATGGTTGTACGGATACCCTGAGCATGCCCGTGGTGGCGTTCCCTCTGCCCACCAGCGCTTTCGAGCTGTCAGCCTACTCCAGTTGTACATCGCCTGTTACGGTGCAGACCATCAACAACTCGCTGTCGTCCATAGGTTACGCGTGGGACCTGGGCAATGGAAGCACCTCAGCGCTGAACGAACCTTCGATCACCTTCACTTCGCCGGGCACCTACACGGTCTCGCTCACCTCTACCAACCAGTATGGCTGTGAGCATGTGGCCACGCAACAGTTCATCGTTCATCCTACTCCTGAAGCGTCTTTCACGGTACAGCCACAACCCGCTTGCGCGCGCTATCCGGTGCAGTTCGTCAATACATCGGAGAACGCGCAGACCTTCCAATGGACATTGGGTGATGGTGCCTCTTCGCAAGCCGATGGCCCGCAGCATACCTATGCCAGCGAGGGGACTTACAGCGTTACTCTGATCGCCACTGGTGCAGGGGGCTGTACCGATACATTGGTGGTGCCCGGCGCGGTGCTGGTGAACCCCACGCCGATCGCAGCGTTCACCACCGACACAGTGGCCAACGTACGCAATGCGGTTCGTTTCAACAACGAGAGCCAGGGTGCGGTGAACTACAACTGGGACTTCGGTGATGCCACGACCAGTACCGATGTGCATCCGTTGCATCTGTATCCGGCCGATGGCGGAGGTTACACCACCTGTTTGATCGCCGTGAACGCACTGGGTTGTCCGGATACGGTATGCGCCGTGATCGGTGTACGGGCCGATCCGCTGGTCTATGTCCCCAACGCGTTCAGTCCGAATGGCGATGATCGCAACGAAGGGTTCAGGCCTGTGCTCAATGGCTTCACCACGTGGAATTACACATTGTTGATATTCGATCGCTGGGGCAAGGAGATCTACCGTACCACCGATCGTAATGCGGAATGGGATGGTCGAGTGGGTGGCCAGGAACCCGTGATCGATGTGTATGTGTGGAAGGTGATCGTGGAAAGGGATGGCGATGCCCGCGACTTTGTGGGGCACGTCACTCTCGTGCAGTGAGCAGAATGATCACTTATAGCGCCTTGCTGCAGGAGGCGCAGTAACGCGCATCGTCATGGTGCTCGGTACGTCCGCAGTTGGTGCAGACCTTCTTCGACTTTCCACGGCTTTGTCTGGCGATCTCCACGCTGACGATCCCCGTGGGGATCGCGATGATGGCGTAACCCAGGATCATGATGGCGGAGGCGATGGTCTGTCCCAGTGTGGTCTGGGGGGCGATGTCGCCATACCCCACCGTGGTGAGCGTTACGATGGCCCAGTAGATGCTGCGTGGTATGCTGGTGAATCCTGACTCCGGCGTTTCCACCACGAACATGATGGCGCCGAACACAGTGACCATGGCCAACACCGCGAGCATGAACACGATGATGCGGTGCCTGCTGGCCAGCAATGCGAGCAGGAGCAAACGGGCCTCACGGACGTATTCCAACAGGTTGAGGATGCGGAAAACACGCGTGAGCCGTAGTGAACGCACCAAGGTGAGCGACCCGGCACCGGGCAGGAAGATGCCGATATAGGTGGGCAGGATGGCGAGAAGGTCCACGATGCCGAAAAAGCTGCTTGCGTAATGCCAGGGTTTCGGTGAGACCCAGAGCCTTACGATGTACTCCACCGTGAAGAGGATGGTGATCGTCCACTCGGCCGCCCGCAGCCAGATGCCCCATTCCTGTTCCACCTCCTGCACGCTTTCCAGCATCACCAAGGCCATGCTGATCAGGATGAGGTAGAGCAGGACCACATCGAAACGACGGCCCGCTGGGGTGTCCGATGCGAAAATGATCCGGTACAAGCGCTGCTTGAGCGTTCCGTTCGATGGTCCGTTGGACATGACACAAAGATGGCGACCGGGACGCAGCTACTTTCGCAGCATGGCATTTCAGCGAGTCGATGGTGCGTTCATCGAACGCCTACGCAACGTGATCGGTAATGGTGATGTGCTGGTGGCCCGCGAGGACCTGGAACATTATGGCCACGACGAGACGGAGGACCTGGTGCACCCGCCTGAAGTGGTGGTGCGTGCCACCAGTACCGCAGAGGTGGCGGCCGTGGTGAAGTTGTGCGCCGAGCATCAGATACCTATCACCCCCATTGGTGGAAGGACGGGATTGAGCGGTGGGGCCTTGTGCGTACATGGTGGCGTGGGCCTCTCGTTGGACCGCATGAACGCCATTGAGCGCATTGACGAACAGAACCTGCAGGTGGTGGTGCAGCCGGGCGTGATCACGCAAGTGTTACAGGAGGCCGTGGCCGCAAAAGGGCTCTACTATCCGCCCGATCCTTCGAGCCGTGGCAGTTGCACCATTGGTGGCAACCTGGCCGAGAATGCCGGTGGCCCCAGGGCCGTGAAGTATGGCGTTACCCGCGATTTCGTCCTGAACATGGAAGTAGTGCTGCCCGATGGCGAGATCGTATGGACCGGCGCCAATACACTGAAGAACGCGACAGGCTACGACCTAACGCGCTTGGTGGTGGGCAGCGAAGGCACGCTGGGCATCATCACCAAGGCTGTGCTCCGGTTGGTGCCCCTTCCGAAGGAGACCCGGTTGATGCTGGTGCCCTTCGCGAGTGCCTTGAAGGCCTGCGAGGCGGTGAGTGCCACGTTCAGGGCCGGGATCATCCCCAGCACGCTGGAGTTCATGGAGCGCGATGCCATTGTTTGGACCATGCGCCACACCGATGGGCTGCCTGCACAGTTGAGCGCGGAGCCCGGTGCCTACCTGCTGATCGAAGTGGATGGCGACCACGGCGATCTACTGATGCGCGACTGCGAGACCATCCTCGGCGTAATGGAGGCCCATGAATGTGGCGAGGTGCTCTTCGCCGAGACCACGCCCGAGAAGGATGCCCTATGGCGCATGCGACGCAGTGTGCCGGTCAGTGTGAAGGCGCACAGTGTTTACAAGGAGGAGGATACCGTGGTGCCGCGGTTCGAGCTGCCGCGGTTGCTGCATGGGGTGAAGGAGATCGGTGCGCGGCACGGCTTCACCAGTGTGTGTTATGGGCATGCAGGCGATGGCAACCTGCACGTCAACATCATCAAGGGCGATCTCAGCGATGCGTACTGGGAGCATGAACTGCCCAAGGCCATTCGCGAGATCTTCGAGCTAACGGTGTCCCTCGGTGGCACCATCAGCGGCGAGCATGGCATCGGCTTGGTGCAACGGCCATACATGGACATTGCGTTCAATGCCCGGCAACTTGCTTTGATGCGCGCGGTAAAACAAGCGTTCGATCCACAAGGGATCATGAACCCTGATAAGGTATTGCCTCAGGCCTGATCGGCATCGATGGCCGTGATGAGGGCGGTCAGCGAGGGATGCAGGCGCATTCCTTGGGGAACATCCAGCTGTTCAACGCGGGCCAATTGGCTTCCGGTCACCCAAAAGGTCACCCGTTCCTCAGGCACAAGTTCGCGCAGTTCCTTCAAATATGCGGGCACTTCGCTTGCCGCAGGGTGGGCCATGAGCACACTTACCAGGTTCAAGGGTCCCGGGTAGAGGTCACATATCTGTTTTAGGTCTTCCTTGGGTACGCTTTGGCCCAGGTAGATGGTGTGGTCGCCCTTGGAGCGCAGGAGGTAATTCAGATAGATCAACCCGAGTTCGTGGATCTCGTTCTCGGGGAGGTACAGCACATGCGTAACGCCGTTCGGCTTCGTTTTCGCCGGCAGTGCATAGGTGGCCACAATGATCTTGTGCCGGATGAAATTGCTGACGAAGTGCTCCTGCGCCGGGCAGATGGAATTGGTCTGCCAAAGCACGCCGATGTGTTCCAACAGGGGCACGTAGATGCGTTCCACCAAGGTCCTGAAGCCATGGGCCTTCTCGAAACGGTCCGAAGTGCTTTCAAGCACCGCTTCGTTGAAGGACAGCATGGCCAACTTCAAGGTGTTCAGCACATCACCTGCCTCGCCTTTTGAAAGGGCCACCTCCTGCACTAACCGTTCACGCGCTGCGCGGTCCATCGCAGCGATCTTGCTGATCTTGTACCCATGCTGGTTCAGGAACGACACGTTCAGGATAGCCTTCAGGTCATCGGCGCCGTAGTACCTGATGTTCGTATCAGTGCGTTCAGGCTCCAGCAGGCCATAGCGCTTTTCCCATATGCGTATGGTGTGCGCTTTCACGCCCGAGAATTCCTCGAGGTCGCGTATTTGGAACCGGTTGGGGAATGAACCCATGGGAGGGGTCGAAAGTAGGCGGTCGCGGACTATTGGACGACCATGAAGAACACCGGACCTCTCGTTTGGTTCACTGGCATAAAAAGAAAAGCCCCCGCCTGTTGGCGGGGGCTTTTACATGAAGGATACTCCTTAGCGGATCACTTGAACGGGCAGGGTGCGCAAAGCGCGGTCGCCCACAACGCTCAGCGTGTAGCTGCCCGTGGCCAGACCGGTCACATCGAGCACCAAGCGGTTGGCACCGTTGGCCAGACTGCTTCCGGCCAGGCTGCGCACCACACGACCGGTCATATCGGTCAGGCGCACTTCGGCCTGCAGCATTTCGCTGGTCTCCACATCAACGGTGAGCAGGTCGCTGGCTGGGTTCGGCCAGGCAGATACGCTGCTGATCACGGAATTATCGGCGATGGAAGTGGTGATGGGCAGTTCCACCAGGTCGCCTCCGGAGGGCAGGGCCACCCAAAGACCGAAGCCAGGCCCATTGCTGTTGGAACCGGTGTTGAGGAAACCGCTGGCAACAACAGTAAGAGCAACGCCTTCCAATTCCAACGTCTCCAGGGGAGCAAGGTAGTTCAGGAGCGGCGTTCCATCGGCGGTCTGCACTTGCAGGGTGAAATCCAGCGTGGGCACTTCCAGATAGCCGTCGAACTCACCATATCCGAGGTCGTTCACGATGGTGGCACCGCCCAATACTGCGATCTCGGCCACATCGACCACAGGGGCGTCCGTGCAGCCATGGAACACAAGGATGTCCGTGTTGCCAGCACCGCTGGTAGCGGCCTCACGCGCACCGGACTGTACATACAATTGGAACGGAATAGCGGGGTTGTAACCCGTTGGGCTTACAATACCGTTGGCCACCACCACGTAGGTCTCGCCGTCGGCCAGATTAACAGTGGTGTTCAGCGCGGTGATGATGTCCTGCGGACCAGTGCTGCTGCCGGGGGCAATGCCGATCGTCAGATCAACACCTGCTGGCAGGTCCAGGAATTCGGTGGCAGTGCGGAAAGCGAGGTCGTTGATGGCGGGCTCGTCGCCACCATTGATGTAAATATCCACAACGGCCGCAGCAGCATCGGCGCTGTTGTGAATGATCTGCACGCGGGCAGAGGGATCTGTTGCCAATGGCAGTTCCACCAATGCACCACCGCTGGGCAGGGCCACCCAAATACCAAATGCAGGGCCATCGCTATTGACAGCAGGGTTCAGGAAACCGCTGGCCACGGCCACCAAGGCAACGTTCTCAAGTCCGAGGGTGGCCAAGGGTGCGTCATAGGCGACCACTGGTGTGCCGTCCGGCAATTGGATCTCGAGGGTGAGGTCCACTGCAGGTACTTCCAGATAATCAGGGGTGAACTCGCCGAAGCTAAAGGGTTGCACCACTACAGCTCCACCCAGAACGGCGGTCTCAGCCACCTGTACAGTGGGGGCATCGGTGCTGCCGTGCAGCACCAGAATGTCGGTATTTCCACTCACGCTGGCGGCCTCGCGACCGGAAGCGAATACGTTCAGCGCGAAAGCGGGGGCAGGGTTGTAACCCGTTGGGCTTACAATACCGTTGGCCACCACCACGTAGGTCTCACCATCGACCAGGTTCACGGTGGTGTTCAGCGCGGTGATGATGTCCTGCGGACCAGTGCTGTTGCCGGGGGCAATGCCGATCGTCAGGTCAACACCTGCTGGCAGGTCGAGGAATTCGGTGGCAGTGCGGAAAGCGAGGTCGTTGATGGCGGGCTCGTCGCCACCATTGATGTAGATATCCACAACTGCAGCAGCCGCATCGGCGCTGTTGTGTATGATCTGCACGCGGGCAGAAGGATCTGTTGCCAATGGCAATTCCACCAATTCGCCACCACTGGGCAAGGCCACCCATACACCAAATGCAGGGCCATCGCTATTGGCGGCTGGGTTCAGGAAACCGCTGGCCACGGCCACCAAGGCAACGTTCTCAAGTCCGAGGGTGGCCAGGGGAGCGTCATAGGCGACCACGGGAGTGCCGTCCGGCAATTGGATCTCGAGGGTGAGGTCCACTGCAGGCACTTCCAGATAATCAGGGGTGAACTCGCCGAAGCTAAAGGGTTGCACCACTACAGCTCCACCGAGAACGGCGGTCTCAGCCACCTGTACAGTGGGGGCGTCGGTGCTGCCATGGAGCACCAGAATGTCGGTATTTCCACTTGCGCTGGCGGCCTCACGACCGGGAGCGAAGATGTCCAAGTTGAAAGCTGGGGCAGGGTTGTAACCCGTGGGGCTCACAATACCATTGGCCACCACCACGTAGGTCTCACCATCGACCAGGTTCACGGTGGTGTTCAGCGCGGTGATGATGTCCTGTGGACCAGTGCTATTGCCGGGGGCAATGCCGATCGTCAGGTCAACTCCTGCAGGCAAGTTGAGGAATTCGGTGGCGGTGCGGAAAGCGAAGTCGTTGATGGCTGGTTCGTCGCCACCATTGATGTAGATGTCCACAACAGCCGCAGCAGCATCGGCACTATTGTGGATCACTTGCACGCGGGCGGTTTGTGCTAACATGCTGGATGCCACCATAAGGCCCGCACTTAGCGCCGTCCATTTCAGGGTCCGGTTGTTCGTCATGTTCGTTAGGTGTTTTGGTTCAACAACACCAAGGGAACATGATACCTCTTGTTTTGTTCAAACATGCCAGGCAAAGAATGAACAAGCCTTACATGCCGATGACGATCCCGGTCTACCGGAACAAGGTCACATGACCGAACAGTTCGTACCGGTCTTTCTTCACGGCATCCACGGCATACGCCCTGAATACATAAACGCCATTGGGAAGCGGATCACCGCCAGCAGTGCCATCCCAGGCAGCGTTCGGGTTGCGCGTTGAGTAGATCACGGCTCCCCAGCGGTCGAACACGTCGAACTCATAGCTCACCAGGTCCACCACGTTGCTGATGGGAATGAACACGTCGTTGATGCCATCGCCGTTCGGAGTGAAGGCGTTGGGGGCGTAGAACACGTATTCCTGCGGCTTCAGCCAGGCAATGATCGTGTCCGTGGTGAAGAACTGCGCGGTAATGGTGGTCGCAGTGCTGTCCGGGATGAAGGGATTGTTCTTCACGGTCCAGTACAGGAAGTCGTAGTAAGGGGCCGGACCGACAGTAACGTCCACATCGAGGCCTTCGGGTGCGGTCACGAGTACCGGGAAGGTGGAGTAGGTGGTACCATCGAAGGTGATGGTGGCCGCTTCGCTCTTGGGCATCACGTCCAGCACAACATCATAACGGATAGGTGGCACAAAGTGGGCCACCACGCTGTCCGCAGTGAGGAAGTCAATGGTCACTAGGGAATCGGTGAGCGAGGGCAACACGGTGTTGGTGCTGAACACCTCCCAGTGGCTGAACTCGTAACCGGTGGCGGGTATCGGCGCCAGGGTGGTATTGATGCCGCCATAGAACGTGCCGCTCCATGGGTAGGTACCCGGTTGGATGGAGTTGATCACGATCTCGCCACTGAGGGGCGGGTACACGTTAAAGACCACATCGAACGGCCCCTCCAATTCGTAGCAATCCACCATGCCCTCTTCGAATGCCACGCAGCGCTGTTCGATGAAATTTCGCATCACCTGCACATTGGCCTGCCATTCAGCCAAACTACCACCCCAGCGTCCGATCTGGCCGGGCATTTCGGGTGCGATCAGCGCCACCAAGCTGTCCAGAAAGGGCAGCATGTGGTCACACTTGAAGAGGGAATTGCCCAGATCGATGTAGCGGTTCACGTAATAATCGTGCACCATCGGGTTCTCTGCGATGAGCTTCTCAAGGATCAACGTGTGTCCTTGCCCACCTGGGTCGGGTAATTCCTCGGCGTCACAGGGGTCGGCTGTGGGGGTCTGGTTGGGGATACCCGTGAAATTGGTGTAGTGTCCGAAAGTGGCATCCATATCCCAAAGGATGTAGCCCCATTTTTTATGGTCACCATTAGGGTCCATGCCGCGCCACCAGCCGGTGTTCCAGTTCAGCCAGTCGGCACATACCGTGTAGCTGTTCAGGCAGAAATAATCCACCAGGCTCTTCCAGTTATATTGGGCATCCACATTGGCGAAGGCCACCGGGTCGCCCATGTTATTGGAGTTGATGTAGTTGCGGAGGTTATCCCAGTCCGTTTGGGCCTGCGCGCCGCCGTATTCGCTCCAGGTTCCGCCCCAGGTCTTCAGCATTTGCAGGTTGAACTCGTCCTGGTCGTAGTAGTAGCGTGTGTAGTCGTGGTCATCCACTTTTTCGCGCATGTCGTACACGCCCCAGTATTGGCCGTTCACGTAGAGCACGGCGGGTTCGTAGCTGCGCTCGTCCAAACGCAGGTTTCCGGTCTGGCTCAGGGCCTGCACATAGGCATCGCGGATATGCGCGGGCTGGCCCGGACCGAAGTTGAAGTTGTCGCCGGCGGCCGCCTTGATGATAAGGCGTTGGTATTTATCGCGATCCTTGGTGCGGAATACGGGGTAGTGGATCGCATCATTGTAACCGGTCTGGTCGCGTGTGATGTAATCGAACCCGCGCTGATCATAGGCCCAACTGTCCTGTCCATGCTCGTTGAACTCGCCCACGGCCTCGTCGCGTAGCTGGCCGTCCTCCCCGAAATACTCGAAGCTGCCGAAGGGCTGGATCCCGCCATTACCGTTCAAAAGGTCATCCAACTGGTCTCCGGAGATGCTCAGCACGGCCACTGTGTGTGTGGCGTTGATGAAGTAGGTGTTGGTCTCTGTAAAGCTGGGTTGGCCACCGCCACCGAAGGCCGCCGCGCGTATGACCGTGGTATTGTTCACTGCAATTGGCCCGGCATAGGCAGTTGATGCGGCCGTGGGTTCAGAACCGTCCGTGGTATACCGGATAGTGGCACCGGCAGGGCCGGTAATGGTCACGTTCTGAGCGCCCCCGTAGAAACCTGCGCCGGGGTTCAGCACGGGCTTGGCCAGATAGTCCAGGGAGGCACCGGCGTTCGCCGCATTGGGCGTTGGAGCGTTGAACAGGCTCCACGTATTGGCCCCATCGGTGGTGCGCCCGCGGCTGTGGCCCACCTTGGTGCGCATATCCGGCGTGAACTCGAAGTCGTCCACCTGGTCGCCTGCGGCATTGCTCAGTAGCACATGATCGCTCTCTGCCTGGTTCAGGTTGAAGCTGGTGTGGATGAACGCCCCGACCACCTCGTCCCGCTTGCTGCAAATGAACACCTGCCTGCCACCGGCCGGTATCGTTGTGCCCGCCGGAACCTGCCATTTCAAAGGATTCCCGGCCCGGTTGCTGACCCACCAGCCGCTGATGTCCACAGCGGCACCGGTGGTGTTGTACAGCTCGAACCAGTCCTCGAACTCGCCATAGTTATCGGCGTAAGTGTTCATGTTCGAGGCGCATACCTCGTTCACGACGATCTGGGCTTGAATGCTGGAAATGCTCAAGGCCGCAAAGGCGAGCGGGAATAGTCGGACGGTTCTCATTGATGTACAGGAACTTGCAGGTAGACCAAAGTACGGCATTCGAGAGCAGGGTAAGCTGACTGAAGGACGTTAAGGACAGGTTTCCTAAGCGTCACCCTTGTGGGTGACGAACCGCGTATGTCTTTCGGTGCCTGAGTCCTGAAATGAAACGAAAAGGCGGGACCCCAAATGGCCCCGCCTTTTCCCAACGTGAACGGTCCGATCAGTGGGCCGCCTCTGCCTTGGCCGCGCTGGCCAGATGCTGCCCCAGGAATTTCTCCATGGCCTCGTAGAACTCGAAGCGGTTCTCCTCGTTGCGGAAACCGTGTCCTTCATTGTCCTTCACCAAGTACTGCACTTCAACGCCGCGCTTCTTAAGGGCCTCTACCACCTGGTCGCTCTCGGCCTTGTTCACACGGGGGTCGGTGGCGCCCTGTGCAATGAACAGCGGGCACTTGATGCGGTCCACGAAGAAGACAGGGCTGGCCTCGCGCAACAGCAGGCTATCGGCCTTGGGGTCGCCCACCATTTCGTACATCATCTTCTTGAACGGCTCCCAGTAGGGGGGCACGGTGTTCATGAAGGTGAACATGTTGCTCACGCCCACATAGTCCACTGCGCAGGCGTACAGCTCCGGGGTATAGGTGATGCCGGCCAAGGTTGCGTAACCACCGTAGCTGCCACCGTAGATGGCGATGCGGCTGCTATCCGCGATGCCCTCCTTCTTCAACCACTCCACACCGTCGGTGATGTCATTCTGCATGGTCTTGCCCCACTGCTTGAAGCTCTTCATCCAGAACTCGCGACCGTAACCGGTGCTTCCGCGGAAGTTCATCTGCAACACCGCATAGCCGCGGTTCGCCAGGAATTGCACCTCGGGGTTGAAGCCCCATTCATCGCGGGCCCAGGGACCACCATGTGGGTTGATCACCACCGGCAGGTTCTTCGCCTCGCGGCCCACGGGCAGGGTGAGGTAGCCGTGGATGGTAAGGCCATCGCGGCTGGTGTAGGTGATGGGTTTCATCTCCGCCATTTGGGAGGGGTCGATCCAAGGACGCAGTACGGCCATTTTCTCCAGCTTGTCCGCAGTTGCATCGTAGAAGTGGTATTCGCCGGGGTGACGGTCGCTGCCGGCCCACACCATGAACTTGGTCTCGCTGTCGTCGGCGCCGTACACCCACACCTCAAGTCCAGGGAACTTCGCCTCCATCTTGTTGTACATGGCCTTGGTCTGCTCATCCAGGAAGTGGCGCTCTTCCTTGGCGCCCGTCCAGGTCACCATGGTCAGCACCTTGCGCAAGCGGCTGTAGTCCACATTGCTCACGTCGTAGTCGGCGTTCTCGAATATCAGCTTCGTCTCCTTCTTGCCGGCCAGGTCCCACTCAACAACGGCGGTCTTGTCGCGGCCGTTCAGGTTGTGGCTTACGATCAGGTTATTGTTGTCGAAGGTGAACATCAACGGGCTCCAGCTGTCTTTGAAGCCGGTGCGCATGTATTCGGTGAAGGGGTCTTTCTCCGTGGCACGGTAGTAGACCACCTGGTCGGTGCCGTCGGTCTTCGTGGCCATACGGACCACACCGTTATGGTCGGTCACCCAGCCTTCGAAGTTGTCCTTACTGTTGTCGTAGAGCGGCTTGATCTCACCGGTCACCACATTGCACAGGTAGGGGTCGAACACCTGCGGGTTGCGCTGGTTCATCTGGATGATGATCGTCTGCTCCATACCGGCCACGCCGTGCAGATCGTCCAGCGTACCGGCCACCACGCCTTTCTCTGGCGTCAATGCCTTGGCGTCCTTGCCATCAATGCTGGCGCTGAACACGATGTAGTTCTCATCGCCGTTGATGTCGCGGCTGTATACGATGCGGTCGCCCTTCCAGAAGTAGCTTCCAATGTCGCGCACGGTGTCCTGTGTGACCTGCGTGGCGGTGCTGTCGCCGATCTTCTGTACGAAGATGTTCATGCGGTTCTTCCAAGGAGCGCGGTAGCTGAAGTACTGGCCGTCCGGGCTGATGCGGAAGCCGGCCTTCTCCGGGTTCTTGAAGAAGTCCTTCATGGCTATGATGGGCGGAGGGGCCACGGTGTTGGCCGTGTCCTTCTTGCCATCGCCGCAAGCGGTGAACATGGCCGCAGTAATGCCCACGGCTACGGCAATGTGCCGTCCTTGGGTCATGGAACAGAGGGTTTTCATGTGGTTGTGGTGAAAGAAGTGCCAAAGGTGCGCTGCCGTGACCAATGGTGGTCCTAAACTCCATGGACGGTTCGTCCAAGGGATGAGCAGTTCGGCCTTACCGGCTGAAGCGGTACACCCAGACTTTATGGTCCGCCTCTACGGAATCCACCACGGGCAGGCTGTTACGCAGGCCGGACCTGAGCATGGTGGTGTTGTCGATCTCGTTGGCCGCCACTACCAGCACCAAGGTACCCGGGTCTCCGTTGGGCAGCAACAGGTTCTCCTGGTCGTGTACGGCGTACACCCCGCCTTGGGCCAATTCGGACTGTAGGTCCTCGGGGGCTTTCAACAGGTCATGGTCCGCATGCCAAGCATAGGTGTGCATGTAGTACCAAGGGTATAGCAGCACGGGGACATTCGTAGTTGGTCTCCAAGCCTCCACCTGCGCCACCACACGGCTGGGGTATAGCCCGTTGTCCTTCCATGGGGTGAAGGTGAACGCCATGCCAAACCCAAGGGTCGCGGCCAGCCCATTGCGAAGTCGGTCATTGACGGTAATGGTCTCCACGGAGATCGCCACCAGCAGTGCAAAGCCCGGCGCAGCGTACACCAAGTAGCGGTCCAGGAACATCGGCACTTTATAGCTCACAACGAACATGCCCAGCAGCGGAACGAAGGCCCAGAGGAGGCCCAAACGCATCCCGAACGAACGCCAGCGATCCTTGATGCTGACCACAAAGATCAGCAACAGGGAACCGACGGTGAGCACAGGTACATTGCTCCATCGCCACACCATGTTATACAGTTCCTCAGGCACGGGTGGTGTAAGCCAGGTGCCTTGGCCCACGCTCTGCGAGAAGCGTTCAGCGAAGATGAGGCCGTAGGGTAGGAACCAGACCATGGTGAGCGTTGCGCCATAGAGGAAGCCTCGGCGCAGCGGACGCAGTTCGGGCAGCGTGAAGACCATGAGGCCTTGCAGTCCTACCACCAGCCAGCCGAAGAAGTGCGTGTATACCAGCAGCACGTTCAGCATGCTCAGGTGGAGCATCAGCTTGGTCTCTGAGCCAGGCCGCTTCGTTGCGCGTGCCAGCAACCACAAGCCCGCGATGGTGAACAGCGTGAACAGTGAATAGGCCCGCACTTCGTGCGCGAAGCCATAGTGGTAGTTGCTGCAGGTGAAGAGCACGCTGGCCAGAAGAGCGGTTCGCATCCCCCCGAGATGTCGCGCCAGCAGGAAAAGCGGCCACACCGCCAACGCGCTGAAAACCGCCGAAGGGATGCGCAGCCATGCAGCCTCGAAAGGGACCAACGCGCTCCACTCTTTGATCAGCAGGAAGTAAAGTGGCGGGTTGTTCTCCGTGCGGAACATGGCCCACAATTCCTTCCACGAAGCCTGCGACCATAGGACGGTGAAGGGTTCGTCGTGTGCCAGTTCGTTCACACCGGTCCACGCCAGCTTCAGCGCCAGGTTGATAAGCACCAGCGCAAGTGCAACGATCCGTTCCGTTCGGGAAAGTGGGGGCATCCGTGCGAAACTAGGCCGCAACGGCTACACGGGCCTCCACATCAGGTAGTGCGGTCCGATGCCCGCGATGTCGAACTCGGGTCCTTCCGTGCGGAAACCGAGCCGCTCATAAAATGGCAGGGCCACGAGCCGGGCATTGCACCAAAGCAGATCAGCTCCCAACTCCCGCACCTGCTCGATCGCATGCTCCACCAGCAGTCTTCCGGCACCGATGCCACGGTGATCCGGGTGGGTGGCCATGCCTCGCAACTGCCAGGCGTGGGTGGCTGTTAGAGCCGGGTGGCTGCTCGGTTGAAAGGAAGCAATGCAGACCCGTCGACCGTCCTTTTCAACGGCCAGGTGGAAGGCATCGGGAACGGTATCTATGGGCCAGCGGCAATCGTCCACCGTGCCGCCGGGTCGTAGCACCAGCAAACGCAAGGGATGCGTTTCCCCTGCCGGTATGCGAACGACCTGCATGGTTCAGCGGGTTTCCTGTTGATGCGCAAGGCGATCGGCCTCAAGTCGCTCTGCCAAGTGCTGGAGGTCGCTCATTGTTCCGGTTTCCGCGATGCTGATCGCGATGTGGCCGCCAAAATTGGTCACTAACAACAGTCCCTTGCCTTGGCTTTCGGGCAGTTGCTCTGAGGCATTCACACTTTGTATGTCCTGCCAGCGCCATAACTCGCTGGTGCCGTTCACGGTGAAGATGGACAATGGTCTGTGGGTCACACTGATCCCGGCCGGACCGATATGAGCGGACCTCAAAGGGAACGCCAACGCGCCGATGATCAGCAACGGAAAGGCGAGCAGGAGCGTCCATCGCGCCGCCCTCGCGGACCATTTCACCGGTTCGGTCCCTGAGGCACGCGCGATCACTGCAGCCAGCACAGCGAGCAGTGCAGCGGCGGCGATCGCGATCAGGACGGCCACACCTAACCGCTCAAGCAACGGGCTTTCAGCCAGCACAAGCGTGCGGTCATCCATCAAGTAACCCGCACGGAACGGCGCGAGCGCCTGGCCAAGGGCATCGTCAGCAGCGGGCGCCATCCAACGGTCCAGCGCCCAATAGCCCAAGCGCATGGCCAGAACAAGTCCCAAGGCCAGGGCCAGGAACTGAAAGGCCTCGCGCGCATTGTCCGCCCCTTCGGCCTTCATGCTATTTGAAGTAGCGCATGTCGTCGCCCGGCTTCAGCGCCTTCACGGAAGCGAGGATCAGGCGGATAACATTCTCCACATCGGAGCGGTGTACGGTCTCCACGGTGGTGTGCATGTAGCGCAGGGGCAGGCTGATGAGGGCGCTGGGCACACCGGCCGCGCCGTAGGCGAAGGCATCGGTATCGGTACCGGTGGCACGGCTGGCCGCCAAACGCTGGAAGGGGATCTTCTCCTTCTCGGCCACCTTCACGATGTGCTTCAGCACCTTGTTGTGCACGGCGGGTGCGTAGCTCAGCACGGGACCCTGGCCGCAAGCGATGTCCCCGCTCTGTACCTTGCTCATCATCGGGGTCTGCGTGTCGTGCGTTACGTCGGTCACAATGGCCAGGTCGGGCTTGATGCGTTCAACGATCATCTCCGCACCGCGAAGCCCCACTTCCTCCTGCACGCTGTTGGTCACATACAAGCCGAAAGGCAATTTGGTCTTGCTCTCCTTCAGCATGCGGGCCACCTGTGCGATCATGAAACCGCCCATGCGGTTGTCCAGTGCACGCCCGGTGAAGTGTTGTCCGTTCAGCACCATGAACTCGTCCACGAAGGTGACCACGCAACCCACATGTACGCCGAGCTTCTCCACTTCCTCCTTGCTGCTACAACCGCAGTCCAGGAAGATGTTGTCCGTGGTGGGCACGATCTCCGTCTTGCCATTGCGCACGTGGATGGCGGGCCAGCCGAACACGGCCTTCACGATGCCTTTCTCCGTGTGGATGTTCACGCGCATGCTGGGGGCGATCATGTGGTCGCTGCCACCGTTGCGGCGCACATAGATGAAGCCCTCCTTGGTGATGTAGTGAACGAACCAGCTGATCTCGTCGGCATGGGCCTCGATCACCACCTTGTACTTGGCCTCGGGGTTGATCACCCCCACCACGGTGCCATAGGGGTCCACGATGTGGTCGTCCACATAGGGCTTCACATAGCTTAACCAGAGCTTCTGTCCTTCGCTTTCGAAACCGGTGGGCGAGGGGTTGTTCAGGTAGCGCTCCATGAAATCGAGCGCTTTCTGGTCCAGGATGCTCTTGGGGGCGGTGGTCTTTTTGGCCATGTTGATGTTGGTCGTTCGGGTGTTCGTTCGGCTGGTCTGCCGAATGCACGGCAAAGCTATCCCTCGCTTCGGGCGGGAACCTTATGACCCCGATAGCGTATGAACAGCGCCGTTTTAACATGCATTACCCATGCTCAACGCCCTGTATCGCCTTCTGTTCGTAGCGTTCGTGGTGTTCGCCATGCATCCGCTTGGCGCCCAAAGCACCGGAACAGCGGACGCCGCCACCAGTAAGCGCGTGGCCGAGCTTATGAAGCAGGCCGACCGCGCCGCACAGGCCGGTGCGGCCCAGTTCGTTCATGCCGAAACGCTCTTTGAAGAGGCCTTGAAGCTGGACCCCGACAACGTGGAACTGAACACCAGAATGGGTCTGTGCCAATTGAACGGACCGCATCGCCACAAGGCACTTGCCTACTTCCTGAAGGCCCAGGAGCTGGACCCGGCGCAACCCCGCATCCACTTCCTGACTGGCTACGCCCATCAATTGAATGCGCAGTGGGACCAGGCAATAGTTTGCTACGAACGCCATAAGCGCGCCAATGTGACGCCCGATCCCGATCCGCGCTATAACATGGCCGACAAGTACCTGATCGAATGCCGCAATGGCCGCACGCTTATGGGCAGCCCGGCGCAGGCCGAGGTGCGTACGCTTGGTCCGGAACTGAACTCCGATCGTTCGGATTACGGGGCCTTGCTTTCCGCAGATGGGAACACGCTGTGGTTCACTTCCCGCCGGAAGCTCAGTGAAGATGCCAAGGTGAACAAGGCCACGGGCGACCATTTCGAGGAGATCATGGTGAGCCATTTCGTAAATGGCCAATGGACCGCGCCAGTTCCAGAGCCGGCACCTTTGAACACACCCGGCAACGATGCCAGCGTGGGGCTGTTGGCCAGCGATGGCACCATGATCCTTTACCGCGACGTGAAAGGGAAGGGTGACCTGTTCGAGTGCCGCCAAGTGAACGGCCAGTGGTCGGCCCCAGTGCCGTTCGGCCCCACCATCAATTCACCGGCGCATGAAAGCAGTGCATGGCTAAGTGCAGATCGGCAATGGCTCTATTTCGTGAGCGATCGTCCGGACGACAATGTGGGTGGGCAGGACATCTACCGAAGCCGCTGGGATGCAACGCTGAACGCGTGGGGACCGGCGGAGAACCTGGGCCCCGATGTGAACTCGATCTACGATGAAGAGGGCGTGTTCCTGCACCCCGATGGGCAGACCTTGTATTTCAGCAGTCGCGGCCACAACACCATGGGCGGCTACGACATCTTCCGCGCACGACTGGTGGACGGCCGTTGGACCAAGCCCGAGAACCTGGGCTGGCCGATCAATTCGCCGGATGACGACCTGTACTTCGTGCTCTCATCCGATGGCCATTCCGGCTACTTCAGTTCCATCCGGATCGATGGTTCGGGCGACGACGATCTGTACCATGTGACCATGGACAAGGTAGCGAGCGTGGTACCCGCCACTCCCCGGTAACTTTGGCGCTGCACCTTTTCGGTGCGGTCGCTCATGGAAACCACCATTCCTCCTGCTGATCCGGGACCGTTGCGCACAGCCGACGGTTCGCTCACGCTGCGCAGCGCACAGTGGGGCGAACATTACCACAGCATGCACGGAGCGGTGCAGGAAAGCACCCACGTTTTCATCAAGGCCGGCGCGGAGGCTGTTCAAAAGCAGGAGCTCGATGTGCTGGAGGTGGGCCTGGGCACGGGATTGAACCTCTTGTTGACCTGGGTACGCTGTCTCGAAGGCAAATGGACCGTTCGTTACACGGCACTGGAGCCCTTCCCCTTGTCGAAGGAGCAATTGGATGAGCTCGGGCATTGCGATGAACTGGCCTGGCCCGGATTGCATGAGCCGTTCCTTGCGAGTATGACGGCCACACCCGGCGAATGGCAGCAACCCATGGGAGGGCTGGCCTTCCGGCGGTTGGACACCCCCGTTCAGGAACTGGATGAGGCCGAACGGTACGATGTGGTCTACTTCGATGCGTTCAGCCCTGGGGCGCAGCCAGAGATGTGGACCACGGCGGTGTTCCAACTCATGTACCGTGCATTGCGAACAGGGGGGGTATTGGTCACCTATTGTGCCAAAGGCGATGTGCGCCGGGCCATGCAGGCCGCAGGGTTCAAGGTGGAGCGACTTCCAGGGCCGCCCGGCAAGCGCGAAATGCTCCGCGCCACCAAGGTGCCACAGTGAACCGAATGCACCGCTCCGGTTGTTCTGCTCAACCACATCAACACCCGAACCATGTTCACCATCCGCGTATACGGCCTGTTGATCGAGACCGGCAAAGTGCTGGTCTCTGATGAATTGATCAAGGGGCAGCATATCACCAAGTTCCCTGGCGGTGGCTTGGAGTATGGTGAAGGTCTGAAGGAGTGCCTGGTGCGCGAGGTGCGCGAGGAGATCGGCGTGGAGGCCATGGACGTGCAGCATTTCTATACCACTGACTTCTTTCAGCAGAGCGCATTCCACCGCGATCCCATGCAGGTGGTCAGTGTGTACTTCACCTTTCGTGTTCCGGATCCGTCGTCCATTCCAGTGGTGGATGTGCCGTTCGATGGCCTGACCGGAAATGGAGGCCATGAGGTGTTCCGCTGGTTGCCGATAGCATCTTCCACTGAGGAAATGCTCAGCCTGCCGATCGATCGTGTGGTATGGCGAATGGTTCGTGGTGATCGTTAAAGGGGCCTTTTCGCACAATTAGCTTTGTGCATCTTCAACCCCGACCTTCCCATGCGTCCCCTTGTCCTGATGCTCTTGATAGGTGCAGCTATCCCGGCATTTGCCCAGCCCAGTGGCACCCCCCGTACCCTGTTCGGTGACAGCCTCGATCTGACCGGCGGCTATTTCGGGATGACCGCGCGCTATACCAACGTGCTTTCCAATGATGCAGTGTTGTTCGGGTTCAGCGGAGCGGTGGTCATCGGCCACAAGATCAACATCGGTCTGGCCGGCTGTTGGAGCACCAGTGTACTGAAGAACCCGGCCTACGAGGAAGTGCTGCGCGAACGCGAACCGAACATCGATCTCTCTGGATTGGAGCTGCGCTATGGCTATGGCGGATTCCTCATCGAGCCCATTATCTTCCATCGTTCGGCCGTGCACCTTACCGTGCCTGTCATCGTTGGCGTCGGTGGTGTTTCCTACAGCTATCCGCCTCCGAACAGCAACAGTTACCAGCGTAATCGTACGGACGGCCAGGCATTCTTCGCTTTGGAACCGGGCCTCGAATTGGAGCTGAGCGTTGTGAGCGCGCTCCGGATCGGCATTGGTGGTTCGTTCCTGTATACCAGTGATCTGGACCTGCCCGCAACATCGACTGACGTACTGCGCACCGCCATGGGGCGCATGACGCTCAAGTTCGGTGCGTTCTGATCAGGTACTGCCGTTCAGGCCCCCAGTCTGCGCATCACAAAGGACTCCACACGCTCGAACAGCGAGTCGGGTTCCAGAGTGCGCCATTGAAGCGCGTTCAATTTGCCCCCGAGCAGGAAGTACTGGTCGATATTGGCGCGCTGCAGGTCCTCCTGCACATGCGGTCTGAAGTTCAGCAGTGCGATCCACCCATCCGCATCGCTCACCTCATCGAACCACTCGCTATAGTATTCCTCATCGCTCGCGTGGAAGTTCAGCACGTTCTCGCCGATCAGGATGAACTTGCCGATGCCCTGTGCCATCATGTGCTCCACGATGTTGCGTTTCAATATCATGATGTCGTTGTGGAGCAGGTCGTTCCACTCACCGATCAGCTCAATGATCACGTAACCCTCGTCGTAGTCGGTGTAGATCTGTTTCGCGTAGAGCGTAGCGCTGCCGATGCTGTCCCACTGCGGGTGGATCACATGGTCGTACACGGCATTGGTGAACTCGAACTCGCTGTGCTCCTCCCCGAAGAATGGTGAACGGTCATCCTCTTCGGCCGTGTACTTGTGCCGCCAGTTCCAGTAGGGTTCAATGTCGTGCATGACGCTTGGTAGTGCCGGTGTTCCTCGCAGTGCTTAAAGGTTGTGCCCGGCCTCAATGGCGCGACGCACACTGCCGTAGTGGCGCAGCATCTCGTTGGCCTTGGTGTAGTCCACGTTCAGGCTGTCCATCACCATGCGCGTTCCGCGATCGATCAGCTTATTGTTGCTCAGTTGCATGTCCACCATGCGGTTGCCTTTCACGCGTCCGAGCTTGATCATCACGCTGGTGCTGATCATGTTCAATACGAGCTTCTGTGCAGTGCCGCTTTTCATGCGCGTGCTTCCGGTAACGAACTCGGGCCCCACGGCCACCACGATCGGGTGCTTGGCAATGGTGGCCACTGGACTTCCTGGATTGCAGGTGATGCAGCCGGTGAGCACACCGTGCGCGTTACACTCTTCGAGCCCCCCGATCACATAGGGTGTGGTGCCGCTCGCGGCAATACCGATCACGGTATCGTCAGGCCCAATATGGTGTTCCTGTAGGTCGATATACGCCTGTTGGGTGTCGTCCTCGGCGAACTCCACGGCCTTGCGGATGGCGGTGTCGCCTCCGGCAATAATGCCGATCACAAGACCATGCGGCACCCCGAAGGTGGGCGGGCATTCGCTGGCATCCACAATGCCCAAGCGGCCGCTGGTGCCGGCGCCTATGTAGAAGAGCCTACCTCCGCGTTGCATGCGTTCCACGATCGCATCAACCAAGGCTTCAACCGCCGGCAAGGTCTTTTCCACGGCCAAGGGCACACTGCGGTCCTCTGTATTCATGTGGCGGAGCAGGTCGCCGGTGGACATATGCTCCAGATCGTTGTAGCGCGAGGTGCTTTCGGTGAGGCGTTCCATGGTGGTGCAAAGATCGTTCACGTCAAAAGGAAAGGGCCGCCCGAAGGCAGCCCTTTCTTCACGTGGTTCAATGGACCTTAGTCAAGCATCAGCTTGCGGGTGACGGTTCCTTCGGCGAAACGCAGGGTAACATGGTAGGCACCGGCGGTGAGGCCCATGCGTTCGATGTTGGCCTGGCGGCCGTTCACGCTGGCGGTGTGCACCAAGCGGCCGTTGATATCGTAGATCTCGTAGCGTTGGATGATCGCTTCGGCGCTCGTCACCGTGAAGCGGTCGCTGGCCGGATTGGGGTACAGCTCCACGCCTTGGGCAATGGCACTTGCCTCATCGATGCCCACCAGCGAGCAGGGGCCCAGCTGCAGGGCGCACACGATACGCGGGTTCATGTAGCCCATGATGGTGTCGATGTAGGTGCGGCCTTTGGTGGGGCTCATGTCCGGGTTGCTGGCGAGGCTGGCCACGTGGGCGGTGATGCCGGGCGCCACTTCGGTCTGTGCGATGGCACTGTTGGGGTCCCACCACTGCCAAGGGCTTGCTTCCTCTTGTGCTGGGGCTGGCCATTGCGGGCGAACCATGGGGAACAGGCCCTCGACGTTATTGCGGATCTGTACGCTGTTGCTGCCGTGGGTCTGCGTGGTGCCGTAGAGGGCACGTGCGCGGTTGGTGAAGGGGTTGTTGCTGGGCAGGTTCACGAAGCTGGCGTTGTTACCGTACTGGTTCACCAGGTCCATGAACAGATTTGAACCTTGCACAGGCACCACGGGACCGCCGGTGGTAGGCACGATCACAATGCCCTCGGTGAAGGGTGCGAAGGGATCGAACACCGTGTGGAAGGCCACCATCGGAGCATCGCCGGGAGCGAGCCAGCTGGTGTCGGCCAAGGCACCGCCCATGTTCACACAGAAATGTGCGTCGTGGTTCTCGCCGTTGGGGCGATAGAGGGCGAGCTGACCATTAAAGCCGTTCAGGTTTCCTACCAGTGTGGTATCAATGTAGCTCACGGCAGGATTGAACGGATCGGGACGGAACTTCGGGATGAAGAGCTCGGCGGGATCATCCAACGTGGCATTGGCCAGGGAGATATATCCGCCGGTGCCCTCGCCGATCACGATCACTTTGTCCGGGTCGATCCGGTAGGTGTTCGCATCGGCCTTCATCACACGGGTGCACTGGCGCACGTCGTGGATGGCACGGTAGATCGCGTTCAGCAACTGGCCGCGACGCTCCTGCTCGGTGGCAGCAAGCGGGTTCCAACCACCGCGGTAGCTCATGCTCACGGCCACATAGCCGCGACGGGCCATGCGCTTGCACATCTCCACGGCGCTGCTGTCCTTGCGGGTGCCGTTGGGGCTGCCGTTGATGGGAGGGGGCAGGGCGTTCCCGGTGTGTACATAGATGACCAAGGGGCGGGCGGTAACAGCGTCCAAGGCTTGGTCGGGCTGGTAAATGTCCATCTTCAGGTCCAGTACCTTCACGGCAGTACTGGCATCAGCTGGGTTGAAGTACGGTGCGGGGATCGGCTGACCCAGGGTCACTGCGGTCTGCAGTGTCACCAGATCGTTGGGCACCAGTGGCGAAGCGAAGTTCGAGGTCAGGAAGTTCACGTTCGTGCCGTAGGTCACATCGTTGGTGATGGTGATCTGGGCGTTGGTGAACACCTCGTTGATGTAACGCTGCTGGGCGTTGGCCGTGGTGGCCAGGCCAAGGGCCGCTGTTACGAAGGCAAGGGGTAGCGTTCGGTTCATGTGGTCGATCGTTTGTGTGGCTAAAGGTAGGTGTGGATCGGTGTATCAGCGCTTGTCCAGTTCATATACCAATTGCAGATAGGCGAGGCGGCCCACATAGGGCCCGCCGAACACCATCAGCACCCGGTTGTCGAAGACCCGGTCCATGCGTTCCTCGTCGGGTACGTTCTTGTCGAACAGGGGCACCAGGCCGAACAGGTTGCTGGCACCGAGCTTCACGGTAAGGTGATGGACCGGGAACTTCACGTTCACCTGTGCATCCACCATATCGTAGCTAGGAATGGGGCCCGTGAACTGCGGCGAACCGGTGAAGGTGAAGCCTTGAACGAACTTCCAATTGATACCGAAGCCGAGATTGGGCTTGCCGGTGAAAGGAACCTTCAGGTCATGCCCGTTAAAGCTCAGGTTGAACTTGTTCTCAGGAGTATTGAACGCCGGAATGATGGGGTCATCAGCGCCGGTCACCAACTTGTTATAGCTGTAGTTAATGCCGTAGGTCATGCGCTTGCGGTAGTAGCTCACCCCCAGGTTGGCACCTTGGGTGCGCACCATGCCGGTGGCGTTGGCCGATAGACGGTAGGCCTGAATGCCGCCGGAAGGGAATCCGGGGGCCAATGGGTCATCGAACTTGGCACTGATGCCGAAAACGAAGCCAATGAAATCAGTGTACCAACTGCTGTAAGCACTTGCGTCGATGTAGAACTTCTCCATGTGGGTCCCACGGTAGCCCACTTCTATGGTCTTCACCTGTTCCGGACGGATGCGGTCCACATTGAAGTAGTCCAATTTCGAAAGCCCTTCCACAAGGTTCGGTGTCGATCGGTATTCATTGAAGCTCTCAATGGTGATCAAACTGTCCTTGCCGGCCTCGAACTGGCCATCCACATTGCCCAGCAGGATCGCACGGCCCACATTGTAGTAGAGATACTGATCGGCCAGCGTGGGGTTGCGGATGGCACTGCTGAACGACACTCGGAACACACGGTCCTCCTTGGGGGTGTAAACCAGCGTGGCGGCGGGGGAGAAGAGTGCGTTGAAGTTCTGGTTCTTGTCCATCCGGAGCGTTACCGTTGTCTTCAACTTGTTCTCCATGAACTTCTTCTCCAGACCGGAATACACGCCGAATTCGCTGTTGCGGATCACCACATCGCCCGTATCGCGGAAAATGGTGCCCGCACTGTTGGGCAAGTACTGGCGGTAGCTGCCGCCCAGGATCACCTCGCCGAAGGTGGGCTTGAATCGGTATTCACCCATGCCATGGGCCAGCATGCTGCGGTCATAGAAGAGCGATCCACCTTCGGTAAAGCGCTTGCCTGTTATCTCGGCCAGTTTGTCGTCGAAGCGTTGGGTGCCCACCAGGTAAGCGGGCGTGAGGCGGGCCTGGGCACTGTTCAGGCTGTTCACCGAATCGGCCACCATCTGGTGGTACATGGTATATAGTTCCTGGTTGTCGGCCACGAACTGAGTGATGTACGCATCATACGCTTCGGCCGAAGTGATGCCCTGTGCCGGTGCCTCGGCCGGGGTGTAGTAACCGGGAACGGTCTCATCCAACAACCCTGGGTTCAACGCCGAGCCTATCCAGCTGTCCCAGAGGTTGAAGTAGGCCACGTTCCAATCCCTCGTTGTACCGCTTGCCTCTTGCAAACGAACTCCTGTGGTGAAGATGTCATAGGTCTGTCCGGCATCCTCATGTGTTACATACCCGCGTACGAACCAGGTGCCTTCCTTGCGGAATTCCAAGCGATGCTGGAAGAACTGCACGTTCTGCAGGCGATAGCGGTTCTCGCCTTGGTATACGGTGCTCCCCGTGCTGTAGTTGGAGGCCAGTATCGCTTCCACGCTGTCACGGATCATGTAGTGCAGGCTCAGGCCGGCCTTCAGGTTGTTCGTGCCGTAGTCGACAAGGTCGGTCTCTTTGTAGCCCGGGCGAAGGAAGATGCCAAGGCCATGGTAATCACGTCGCTCGGAAGCTGTCCGATTGTAGTTGTTGTTCACCGTGGTGTTCTCGTCACCATAGATGTTCACTGCATCATAGCGGCCGGGGTTTCCAACGGGGGTGGGTGAGTTCCCTGTTGCCCGGTAGTCCTCGGCATACCAGTCCTCTGCCTGCATGGCGAACAGGTTCAGCTTGTAGGCAAAACGGTTCTTGCCGTCCTTGTCCTTGAAGATCTCGGCCCAACGAACCGCTCCTTCCAACAGTCCGCGCTCACCGCCCTTGGCGCTCACGCTGAGGCCGGGGAACATCCAAGGGCTCTTGGTGGTCATGTTGATCACGCCATTGAAAGCGCCCGGACCGAAGTAGGCCGTGCTGGCGCCGGCGATCACTTCCACCTTCATTACATCCAGGTCGCTGGCTCCAAGGAAGTTGCCAAGCGAGAAGTTGAGGCCGGGGCTCTGGTTGTCCACCCCATCGATCAATTGCAGCGAGCGTACGGGGCTGGTGCTGTTGAAACCGCGGGTATTGATCACCTTGAATCCCATGCTGGCGGCTGTCATGTCCACACCTTTCAGTGTGCCGAGGCTCTCGTAGAAGTCGCCGCTCGGCGCTTCGCGGATGGCCAGTACGTCCATGCTCTCCACCGTCAGCGGTGCCTGCTTTTGCTTCTCGGTGATGCGACTGCCCACTACTTCGGCCTCTTTCAGCAGGACCTGGTCGGTACCAAGCTTTACCTTGATCGGCTGGTCGGTGCTCTTCACCACAACGTCCTGTGCGGTGTAGCCAATGAAGCTCACGGTGAGGGTGCAGGGCAGCGCCGTCTCAACGGTCATGTCGAACTTGCCATCGATGTCGGTGACGGCGCCGGTGGTGGTGCCCTTCAGCACCACGTTCGCCCCGATCAATGTCTCACCGGTAACGGCATCGGTCACCGTGCCCCGCAACCGTTGTGTCTGTGCTTTGGCCGCAACGCACAGCAGGAAGAGAACGGTCAGGTGCAGGGTGCGCGAAAAGTGTTGTTGAACGGACTTCATCCGCATGGGGTGTTCAGTGGAGTTCGGCTCCAAGATAGACGGTGGAACATTCGATCCAAATGGTCGGTGCCCCGGGTTGTTCACATGCCCCGGGCCATGGCCGCTGCGAATGCCACCATCAGTAGCAGCAGCGGTACCTGTGCCATGGACAGATGTGCCAACAGATTCGCTTGGTCCAGTCCGGGGGAACGGCCTTTGCGGAGTGCCAAACGCCAGCGTACCAGCGTGATCATGGGCCAAAGCTCAAGCAGGAAGACCACAGCGAACAGACCCATTTTCAACAGGAACAAGGGGCTTTCCAAGTAATATGAAGTGCCCTTTTCCAACCCGCCAAATGCACGCCAAAGGCCGGTTGTCAACCACAGCAGGGCCGCCACGCCATACCAGTTGTCCGCGTGGAAGACCGCAGCAAGGTCCTTGGTGGACATTGTGCACCGTAGAGCCCTGCCCCGGGCATACACGGCCGCAATGCCGATGGCCAGCGGAAGCAGGTGCAGAACGGCCAGGGCGTATCGCAATTCCATGGGGTGTGCGTGCTTGTCCGGCCGCTAACATAGTGGACGGTGCCGTTGGTGTGTTTGCCCGACCTTTGCGCCATGGCCATCCACTTCACCAGCTTCGGCGCCTCAGGCACCGTTACCGGCAGCAAACACCTGTTGGAGGTGCTTCGGGCGGACGGTACCAGTACGCGACTGCTATTGGACTGTGGCATGTTCCAGGGCGAGGCCTTGGCGGCATCGCGCCATCGTGACCCGAACCGCCATTTCGGCTTCGATCCGGTGAGCATTGATGTGCTGGTGCTCAGCCACGCCCATGTGGATCACAGTGGTTTGATCCCGCGTTTCGTGGCCGAGGGCTACAATGGCCCCATTTGGTCCACGCCCGCCACGCGTGATCTGTGCGCCATCATGCTCGAGGACAGCGCCCGCATCCAGGAGTACGACTTCGCGTTCGATGTGAAGCGCGCCAAGAAGCGGGGGCGCGCCGTGCAGCACGATGGCCCGTTATATACCAGCGCCGATGTGCCTGCGGCCATGGCCTTGTTCCAGGCATTGGACTACGCCAAGCCCCAGGAGATCGCTCCGGGTATCACCTTGTTGTTCACGGACACGGGCCACATCCTTGGCAGCGCTGCCGTTCACCTCACCATCGACGATGGCACGGAAGTGCTGCGCTTCACCTTCACCGGTGATGTGGGTCGCTACGTGGACCGCCTGCTGCCCGAACCGGTTCGCTTCCCGCAGGCGGATGTGATCGTCTGCGAAAGCACGTATGGCGATCGGGATCACAGCCCTGTTGCAGAGGCCGAGGAGGAACTGCTGCGGCATGTCACCGAGGTGTGCGTGGAGCGCCAGGGTCGCTTGGTGATCCCGGCCTTCAGCATCGGTAAAACGCAGGAGATCCTCTACACGCTGAACGCGTTGAGCAATGCGGGGCGTCTGCCACGCATTCCGGTCTTTGTGGACAGCCCATTGGCCATCAGTGCCACCAGCATTGTGCGCCGGTACCCTCACTTGTTCCGCGAAGAGGTGCGCGAGGAGCTGTTCCACGACCCGGACCTGTTCTCGTTCCCCGGTGTGGAGTTCGTGCGCGAGCCGGAGGAAAGCAAACGGCTGAACAACGTAAAGCGCCCCTGCATCGTCATCAGCGCCAGTGGCATGATGGAGGCAGGACGTGTACGACACCATTTGCGGCATGCATTGCCAGACCCCAACAACGCGGTACTGGCCGTGGGCTTCTGTGCGCCGGGTACACTGGGACACGAACTGCTCAGCGGTGCCCGCGAGGTCAACATCTTCGGCGAGCCGGTACCTGTGAACGCCGAGATCCTGCGCATGGAATTCTACAGCGCCCATGCCGATCGCGGCGAATTGGTGAAGTATCTCGCCTACCAACGACCCGAACAGGTGCGTCGGTTGTTCCTGGTGCATGGGGTGGAGCGCGCCTTGCTCGGGCTGAAGGACCTGATGATGGAACAAGGCTTCAAGGACATCGCCATTCCACGTATCGGCGAACATTTCGTGATCTGAGACCCATGTTGCAAGTAGACCTGTCAGGCGTGTGGAGGATGGTGCTGGGCGTGTTGGTAACGGCACTGCTGATGTTGGCAACGCAAACGATCGCGCAGCCGATCTGCGATCCCGCGGGCAATGTCCTCATCTATTCCAACTACGAGGGTGGTTACCTCACCATCAATGTGGACCAGAACATACCGAACCTGAAGGTGGGCATCACCACCTACGAGGCCGCACAGGTCACTTTCGTGGGGCCATTCGTTGGCAACATCACCGAGGTGGTGTACGCGGGTTATGGCGATGTGAACAACAGTGGTTGCGGTCCGAACATTCCCGGGGTAAGCATCATCGGCGTGCCGGCCAACATCGTCAACAACTACAGCATCGCTTCCGGCGATGTGCCCATTGCTACGCACCTTGGGCAGGTCATTGGTGGGGTTTCGCTGGTGAACTGCATTGTTTCCGGTGATGCCTGCAACCAGCTGAACACCGGCGGAGGCAACAGTAGCCCGCAGATCGTGGCGTTCTACCTGGACATCTTCGGACCGGGCAGTTCGCTGTATGCCCACTGGACCGATTACAACTGCTTTCCCGCCACCCTCAACGTGAGCGACGGCGGCACTTGTTGCCTGCAGACACCGTCCGGTGCGATCAATCCGATCTATGTGGACCGCGACCAGTATTCCTTCTTCCCGACCGATACGGTGCTATGCACGCCCAGCATTACGCTGAACCCCGGCGCCATCTACCCACTGTTGGTGCAACCTCCAGCGTACACCGGCTACCTCTGGAGCACCGGCGCCACCGGGCCAACGCTCACCGTCACGCAGCCTGGCACATACTGGTTCACGGCCACCGACTATTGCCATACCAACATCAACACCAATTACCTCAGCGATACCATCGTGGTGCTGCCGTGCTGCGGGCTTGATGCCGATGTTGCAGTTACGGCCATCACCTGTGCCGGGGCCAACAACGGCAGCCTCACCGCATCGGCCACCGGACCAGGCCCCTTCACCTATACCTGGAACACTGTTCCTCCGCAGAACACGGCCACCATTACCGGATTGGCCCCGGGCAGCTACACGGTCACCGTTGCCAACGATGTCTGCGACACCACCATCACCCGTGTGCTTACCGACCCGCCATCCATGAACGTGCAGGTGTTCGCGCCGGGCACGGTGTGTGCTGGCAGTCCGGCGGAACTGGAGGCCGATGTGGAAGGCGGCACGGAGCCTTACCAATACGCATGGAGCTCGGGTGGTACGAGCGAGGTGGAAGTGGTGGCCCCCCTGAGCGACACCCAATACACGCTTACGGTGACCGATGGCACCGGATGTTCCGTGAGCGCCAATGTGCTGGTGGATACCGAACCTGCACCGATCGCCACGATCGCTGTGGCCGATAGCGCATGCGCCAATGCAGGGGTCCTATTGCAGGCATTCGTTCAAGGTGCCGATTCGCTGGTGTGGACCTGGGGCGTTGATGGCTTTAGCAACGATGCGTCGCCCTTGGCCGTTTTCCAGAACACCGGTTGGAACGAGGTCACTTTCCAAGCCTTCCAAGAGATCGGCTGCCCCAGCCCGCTGATACTTGACACTGTTTTCGTTCGTGAGTCCGCTTTGGCGGTATTGCGCATCAACCCGGTGGCCTGCTCCAACGAGGTGCGTTTCCTGTTGGATGCCGAAGCGGCCGATAGCTGTGCGCTCTTCCTGAACGATGAACTCGTGAATTCAGCCTGCGATGGGTTCGTAAGCGTGATCCTGCCGAATGAGGGCGACTTCGATCTGGTGTACTATGCCTACCGATCGGATGGCTGCAATGATACCTTGATGCAGCAGGTGGCCGTGGCCCAGGAACCGTTGCTCTATCTGCCCAATGCGTTCTCGCCCAACAACGATGGGATCAATGATGTGTTCCCTGCCGTGATCTACGGTGATGCGGCGAACTACACCATGCGCATCTTCGACCGTTGGGGCGCTGAGGTGTGGTCCACGAAGGACCCGTTGGTGCAGTGGGATGGTGTTCTCTCCGGCAAGCAGGCTGAAGTGGGCGTGTATGCCGTGCTGGTGGAACGCAAGAACCCTTGTTCACAGGAGCTCGAACGCCAGTTGGGGCACGTGGTGCTGGTGAGGTAGGCTTGTGGCGGTTCTGCTTGCGCTATGCCACTTTAAGCCTATCAGATCCGGAAGCCGAGCGCGCTACGCAGTTCCGTTGGCAGCGCAGGCAGTTTGCGCCGCTCGAACAGGAAGCTGCTGAGGTCGGCCACTTCGCTGAAGATGTAGTGGCTGTCCATGGCACCCTTCAGGTAGGCCTTGCCCGTGCTGCCTCCGGTGCCCACACGCAATCCGATCATTCGATGCACCATGTTGATGTGGCGGCTACGCCAGGCGGCCATGCCGGCATCAATGTCCAGCAACACTTCAAGGAACCTGAAGGGCTGTTGGAAGATGGGCTCGTCGCGGTACAGCATGATGAAGAGCGCATTGCGCGCGGCGGCTGGGGATAGCCTGCGTTCGGCATCACCGTCCACGAAGATCCTCTTCCACAGTGCGGCGTTCTCCGTTTCGCCTTGTACCAGGCCGGCGGTGTAAAGTTCCTCCAGTTGCTGGAAGAAGGGCTTGCCGCCTTGTGGCCAGTAACGCGCTTCCAGGAAGGGCATACGCTCCAGCCACTTGTTCACCAGTTCGAGCAGGGTGGGCAAGCTTTCCAGTGCCTCGATCTGCGCTTTGTGCTCGGGCTTCAGCTGGCTGGTATAGTACTGCTTGCCGAAGCGTGCCTCCATGCGCAAGCCCAATCGCGCTTCCAGGATCTTGAACTGCATGCTCTGGAACCCACTGGCCGGGCGCAGCAGGTCGCGGAAGTCCAAGAAGTCCAGTGGGGTCATGGTCTCCATGATGTCCATCTGGTGCACCAGCACGCCCAGGATGGTCTTCACGCGTTGCATGCGGTGCACGGCAATGTTCAGTTCGCCGCCGTTGTCGTCCACATGGTGGTCGGAGAACATGTCGATCACGCTGCCCACCTCGTGCAACACCTGCTTGAACCAGAGCTCGTAGGCCTGGTGTATCACAATGAAAAGCATCTCATCGTGCGCTTTCACGCCGTGCTTGTCGCTCTCAGGGGCCTGCGCACCCAGGATCTTGTCCAGCTGCAGGTAGTCGGGGTAGTACACGTTGCTCATGCGCTCACTGGGACCGCGGTTCAATTGGTCCGCGCCAAATGTAACCGGCGCTTGTGCTCCGGCCCTGACAGCGGTCAGTGCAGCGGCGAACTACCTTCGGGGCATGCTGCTGCGTTCCGTGGGCATTGGTGTGTGTTTGCTGCTGCTGGGTTCCGTATGGGCCCAGAGCGAGGTGGCCCCCTTGGGGACTTCATCCGATGCAGGCCAGCGGGTGTTCGATCAACGCATCAAGCGAACCGCTGCGCCTGCGGATACCTCGGTTTACGATATCGCCGCAGTGGACGTGGCCCCGGTCTATCCCGGTGGCCATGCGGCCATGTTGAGCCAACTGGCAAAGGCACCAGGCTGTATGCAACAGAACTGGAACGCCGATGGGCTTGCTCGAACAAAGGTGATGCTGCGTTTCGTTGTTGAAGCGAACGGCAAGGTGTCGCAATTGGGCGCAGAAGGAGAGTCCGATGAAGCCTTGCGTCGCCATGCCCTCTGCGCCGCAAGGACCTTACAACCTTTCACGCCGGGCACCAAGGGTGGTAAGCCAGTGCGCACGGTGGTACGGGTGCCCGTGCAGTACGAACCCCGTTGATCATGGCCCTCCGTACCTAGGGGCACAAATGCGGAACGCGCCCACAAGGCGCGTTCCGTGTTCGAGAGGATGGATCGCTTACTTGGAGGAGGGAGCGGCCTGAACCTGCTGGCGCTTCTGCATGGCGGCATCGCGCTTGGCCTTGCGCATGGCCACGAACTTCTCATACTGCTCGGCCGTCAGCACCGACTTCATGCGGTTGTCGTACTTCTCGCGCAGCACCTGTGCACGGGCCTTCTTGGCCTCGGGCTCCAGACCGGCTTGCTGCAACTGGGCCAGTGCAGCGGCCTGGTCCTTGTTCAATTGCTCCACCTGGGTGGTCTGCTCGGGCGTAAGGGCGAGCTCCTTCACCATTTCCTCGGTGATCATGTCGGCACGCTCTTCGGGCGTGGCCTTTTGTACCTGGGCCTTGGTGGCCACGGTGGGCTGAGCGGTGGTTTGGGCTTGCACGCCCAAGGCGGCAAAAAGCAGGGAGGCGATGAGGATGCGTTTCATGTTGTGCGGTTCGAGGTTTCGAAGGTAAGACGCAGGGACCGTGCCAAAGGTTTATTGACTACAACCCGGCCATCGCAAAGTACTTCATCTCCGTGAATTCCTCGAGCGCATGGCGCGATCCTTCTCGACCGATACCGCTCTCCTTCACACCACCAAAAGGCCCCACGGCCGTGCTGATCAACCCGGTGTTGAGGCCCACCATGCCGTACTCCAGTGCCTCGCCCATACGCCAGCTCCGGGCCAGGTCGCGTGTGTACACGTATGCTGCGAGACCGTACGGGGTGTCATTCGCCAAGGCAATGGCCTCCTCCTCGGTGTCGAACACGGTGACCGGCGCCACCGGACCGAACACTTCTTCACGGAAGCAGGCCATACCGGGTGTTACGCCAACGATAAGGGTGGGATGGAAGGCCCGTTTGCCCGAACGTGTTCCGCCCATGAGCACCTGTGCGCCTTGGGCTACCGCGTCGGCCACCGATCGTTCCACTTTGGCCACGGCCTTTTCGTTGATCAAAGGCCCCAAATGGGTGCCTGCCTCCAAACCATGACCGATGCGCAAGGCGCTCATGTGTTCGGCAAGTAACGGGATGAACCGATCAGCGATGCCGCGTTGCACCAGTATCCGGTTCGCACACACGCAGGTCTGTCCGGCATTGCGGAACTTGCTGGCCATGGCGCCTTCCACCGCGGCCTCCAGGTCGGCATCGTCGAACACGATGAATGGTGCGTTGCCGCCCAGTTCCAGCGAGACCTTCTTCACCGTTCCTGCGGCCTGGGCCATCAAGAGTTTGCCAACGGCGGTACTGCCTGTGAAGGTCACCTTGCGCACCAGGGGATGGGTGGTCAGCACTTCGCCCACGCCTTGCGCATCAGTAGTGGTCAGCACGTTCAGCACGCCCGCCGGCAATCCTGCTTCTTGGGCCAATGCGGCAAGCGCGAGGGCCGATAGTGGCGTTTCTTCGCTGGGCTTCAGCACCACGGTGCATCCTGCGGCCAATGCGGGCACCACCTTGCGCGTGATCATGCTGAAAGGGAAGTTCCACGGAGTAATGGCGGCCACCACGCCAAGCGGTTGCCGCAGCACGAGTAGTCGCCGGTCGGCCTGGTCGGTGGGGATCACCTCGCCGTGCAGGCGCCGCGCCTCCTCTGCGCTCCAGCGGATGAAGGAGTTTCCATAGCGCACTTCAGCGATGCTCTCGGTCAAGGGCTTGCCGCACTCGCGGGTCATCAGTTCGGCCAGTGTGCGGGCGTGCACCTGAACCAGATCGTGCCAACGCCACAGCACATCGGCGCGTTCCACTGCCAGCTTCTTCGCCCAAGGTGCGAACGCAGCATGGGCAGCGATCACGGCATCGTTCGCTTCGGCCCTTCCAATGTCAGGCACCTCACCGATGCGCTCATCGGTCCAGGGGTCTTTCACGCTGAACCGCCGTCCGTCGGCTGCCGTTGTCCACGTTCCGTTGATGTAGGCCTTGTCCTGTTGGATGTCCATGGGCATGGTGCAAAGGAAATGACGTTCAATATGAGAAACGAATGCGCCGAAAAAGCAAGCGGGTGGCGCACCATACGTGCACCACCCGCTTCGTTCATGGTAATGGTCAGTGCGAAATGGTGAAGCGCTGTGCTTCGCCACCATCGACCCGTAGCACATAAGTGCCATTGGCCAATGCCGCAACATCGATGCCCTGGCGCAGGTCGTTCGCGGACTGTTGCAGGCAGATGCGTCCTGCAGCGTCCATCACCTGAACCATGTGTGCGCCGCTGGTGGTTGCAGCGGTAAAGGTGATGTACACCCGGTCATTGGCCGGATTGGGGTGCAGGCGCATGGTGCTGGCAGTGGGCTCTTCTGAAAGGCCCACGTTCAACGCGGGATCGATCCGCACCAGAGCGTGGGTGGTGGCGTTCACATACCAGATACGGCCATCGGGACCCACCTTGATGCCCATGATGCCTGCCGCTCCGGTGTTGATGCGCCCAAGTTCCACCACGTTGGCGCCGCTTTTGTCGTAGATCACGATGTCGCCCGTGGCATGGTCGCTCACCAGCAGATGGTCGCCAACAATGTCGATGCCCGCCGGCTGCACCAATCCTTCAGTGATGATGGCCTCCCAGGTGTAGCCCGTCACCATGGCGTATTCCACATAGCTCTCCCAAGGGCCCAAAGTGGGCGTGCCACCCACCGTGCCGGTGCGCGTGTCCATGCGCATTACGCGCTGCCCGCCGTGGTCCACCACGTACAGCCAGCCGGTCGCCTTGTCGAACACGTTGTGGCTCACCACATGGTCGTTGGGGTCGCGGGTAATGGTGAAGTCGGCATAACGGCGGATCAGTGCATCACCGTGGTAGTCCATGCCGGGCGTATGGTCCTCGCGGAAGTCGTTCATCACGATGTCGCCAACGTAGCCGTCCACGACCCAGTAACGGTTCCATTGCTCGTGCGCAATGCCCTGGCTGTTGGGGTTCACGTGCAGCATGTCCAAGTGGCTGCCCAGCGGACCGAACAGCGGTTGGGCATAGATCGCCGGGTCGGCGCTCCATAACGTGGGACCGGTGAATGGTGCGCCACCGTTGTGATTGGCGTCATACACGCCGGGGCTGGTGGAGAAGTTGCCGTTGTCGCCCATGGCGATGGCGGTTGGCAGGCTCATGAAGTGCCATGCGTTGGGGTCGCGCTGCCACAGGAAGTCCATTCCGGGTTCGCCTGGGTTGAAGAAGCGCACCGTGCTGCCACCGCTCTGCGCCACGTCCTTGTTGATCACCCAAAGCTCGTTGCGTGTGCGGTCAGGGTGGAAGTCGAGGTCGCGCGGCACAAGCAGGTCCTCGTCGTCATCGGCTACCAGCGTCAGTGTGGGCGGTGCATCGAGATATTGGTCCATGATATCGGGGATGGCCGGGTTCACCACCAACTGCGCAGTGCGCACATCATTGGCCGGTGCCTGGTCCGCCTGGCCGTTCAGGTCGCTGGCCCATACCTCGAGCAATACATTGCCTTCCGTGCCGGGTGTCCAGGGAACAGCATGCACGAAGGAGCGCGATGCACCGCTCACCAACCCTGCGCCAGTGATGTTCTCGCTTACGGTGGCACCACCATCGATGCGGTAGTTCAAGGTGTAGTTATCCACCGTGGCCGAGCCGTAGTTGAAGAGCGTTCCGCGCACTGACAACGATGCACCCACTTCATTGTAGATGGAAGTGGTCAGCTTGGAAACCCCCAGGTCGTATTCCTGCGGCGGAAGTGCGGTGAAGGTCCATACATGCAGTCCGCCGGCTGCGTTGAAGGTGCCCACCACACCGCCTTCAACGAACACTTGGAAGGTGGCCTGTCCATCGCCGTAACTATCAATGGAGATGATGTCGAGCGCAGCGCCCTGGGTAAGGCACCACGGACCGGTGGGAATGGTGGTATTGTTGCCATAGCCTCCGGGCGGAGAGGTCTGCGTGCCGCCAGAACTGCAGTTCAAGGCCGGATTGCCGCCGGAAAAAATGGTGCCGGTGCCGCAAGCGTTACCAGATGGCACCAACTGCCAGTAGGTCTCATTGCCATAGTCGTCAGTGAGCACGTTGATCTGCACGCTCACTTCACCGGCGGGGCATTGTGCCTGAGCGTTGAATGCGAGCGCCGTGAACAGGCCAGTGGCCAGTAGGGTTTTGTAGCTGTGTTGCATGGGATATGCCGTAGGGGAGCGTGAAGATAGACCGCAGGGAATGTGTAGGTGGCCCTCTACGTGCTTCCAGCACTCTGCTCACTGAAGCTTTTCGACCAACCCGCGCACCGTGCCGTTGAATACCTCGGTGGCCTTCATGTTGCTCAGTTGTCCTGCATGCTCCAATAGCACCACCAGTCCGTTCGGCAGGGCATCGGCCATGGCTTCGGTGGTGGGTAGGGTCATCAACGCATCATCATCGTCGGTGATCACCAATGCGGGCACAGTGAATGCGCGCAATACATGGTGCCGGTCCGGGAGTTCGCTCATGGCCAGCGCGGCGGCAGCCGAGGCCTCGGGACGTTGCCGCGCGATCATGGCCTCTATGTGCGCCACCAGTTCCGTGTACATGCGCTTGCTGTATTCGCTGAGCAGCAGTGGTCCCATGGCCCTTGCGATCACGTCCACGCTTTTCTCCAACGCTTTCTGTGCGGTGTTCCTGCCCGATTACCGGCCTTCGGACGTGTCGGCATTTGCGCTGGTGGTGCTGAGGATCAGGACCGTCACACGTTCGGGCCATTGCTCCAGAAACGCCATGGCAACGTCGCCGCCCATGCTCGATCCATAGAGCACCCCGCGGTGCACGGCACGTTCATCCCTGTCCATTACCGGTAAAGGCATTCTCCAACAACAGCACTTGCCTCGGCTCCCATTTGGTCAGTGACGAGCGTTTTGTAAGATTTGAATGCGATGGACGATCCATCGACCCAAACATCAATACATGATGAAACACTACCTCCCTTTCGCTACAGCGCTCATCTTCTCCCTTTCGACACAGGCGCAGTATTGCGCACCCACCTTCCAGTTCGGATGCACCAACTGGCAGAACCAAGCCGTGGTGATAAACGGTATCAACTGGGCCACCGACTTCAACTGCTTTACCAGCGATCACACCGCACTAACCGCCAACGTTCAGGCGGGTGTGCCCACAAGCATGTCGGTCACCAGCGGCACTTGGACCGGCTGCGCCGTGTGGGTGGACCTGAACAACGACCAGGAGTTCTCTGACGATGAGAACCTCTACTACCAGTACGTGGGCGGCGACCCTACGTACACCTACGACTTCACCATTACGGTGCCGATGAACACCGTTTCAGGCAACTACCGCATGCGCGTGGTGGCACCCTGGGGCAGCGATGGTTTCCTGGAAACCAACACCAACGGCTACGGGGCCTGCGGCGCCTACCAGTACGGCAACTTCAACGACTTCACGCTGTCCGTGGAATCCACCAGCAGTGTGGCTGAGCGCACTGTGCCCACCTTGCTGCAACTGGCTCCCAACCCGGTGAACGATGTGCTCACCATCACTGCTGCTAGCACCATACAACAGCTCTCGGTGTTCAGCGCTGATGGCCGTTTAGTGGTGGACCAAGCCGGTGCCGCACGAGGCCTTGTGCACACACTGGACCTGGGCGCCTTGCCCGCAGGTATCTACCAGCTCTGGTGCCGCACCGAACAGGGTGTGCAGAAAGCCACCGTTGTGAAGCAGTAGGCGAACGCCAGCCCGCTGCATATCAGGCATTCGAAGGAACAGGGTCTTCTGCGGAAGACCCTGTTCCATTTCTGGTCGGGAAGCCCGGTTCATGTCCGGTCAGATCAACACTCCCGACAAGCAGTTCTACCTGCGGCAGCTCCTGCTTTGATGGCGCCACCAACAGCTGCCTCTACTGCTTGACAACCCTTCCCGTCCTCACCAGGCCATCGGCCAACTGAGCCTCCACGGTATACAGGCCAGCGGGAAGTGTGCCCATGTTCAGCACCAGTTGGGTGGCGCCATTGGCATCGAACTGCTGTGCGCAACGTCCGGTGGCATCCAAAAGGCGCACCACGTGCAAAGGCTGTTGTGCGGTGAGCTGCACGCGGTCCAGGGTGGGATTGGGGTACAGCGCTTCAGCTGGCAGCAGGGTGGCTGCCAGGCCTGTGACGCCAGCGGTGTATAGCACGGCCGTGCCCGGTATGGTGTTGTGCCCGCCCGCAGGACCCGTGTTGCCGGGTTGCACGGTGCCGTAGTACTGCGGACCCAGAACATAAGGGAAGGCCGGCTGGTACTGGTCGTTCAGCGTTACGAAGTAGGCATAGGTGCCAGCAGGGTATTCCGGCGTAATGCAAAAACGGCCGTTGTGCACGTCCAGGTCACCGCTGCCCGCAACGTAGGTGTAGTCCTCCAGGAATGCCCCCAGCGGGTATTGGCCGCCAATGGCGGGTCCGTATTGCGAGGCCTGCAGCGCTGTGCCGTTGGGCAGTGTGGTGCGGTCGGTGATACTGCGCAACTGGTAGCTGCTACGCATGCGGATGATGCCAACGCTGCCGTCCGGGTTCGCATGGCCATGCGCGCCATAGATGGGGTAGCCATCGAACGCATAGCCGATGAGGTCGCTGTGCTGCTCGTCGTTCAGATGGTCGTAGAGGCAGTTGGGGCTCACGTGGTGATGGTACTCGCCGTTTCCCGCAGGGTGGCCCAGGCAGGCATCGAAGCTGATACCCTCCCACACCAATGCGTCTCGGTTCCAGATGCCTTGGTTGTTGTAGCTCATGCCGTCCTTGGCGTTGAAGATGCTGACGCCGTTGCGCCACACCCCGATGTGCCCCAGTGGTGTGTTCACCAGCGTGCCAGTGTTGGGCGCAGGGTTGCGGGTAATGCGGAAGCAGAAGTCCTGGTTGGCCGGTAGGTTGGGGTTGGCGGTCCATGGGCCGATGTCGTAGCCCGGTATGCAGGTGCTGGTCACGTACACATCGTTGGTGGTGTAGTGTACGCTGATCACGTTGGTGGCAATGCCGCCATAGCCGGTCTCGTTGCCGGGGTTGATGATCCATGATGTGATCACGGGCGACTGTGCATGAACTCCGAGCACGAGACCGATACCGAAGGCGATGGAAGTGAGGCGCATGGATCTTTGACCGCTTAAGTAGCCAAAGGTTGAGATCCGTGGTCGACTTCTTTTTTGTCACACGATCCTGCCCATTGACCGCGTCTCGGCATGCGCACCTTTGCATCCGCAATGTCCACAGCATACACCGTGTACGTTATCGAGCTGAGCCGGAAGGTCTTCACCGAGGACCGCCGCTTCCGCGAGGCCAACCCGCAGTACAACGGTGTACTGGAATGCCTGTACGTTGGGCAAACGGCCAAGACCCCGCAGGAACGCCTGGCCCAGCACAAGAGCGGCGCACGTTCCGCAAAGGGGCTCAAGCTTAGCAGCGACATCGTCCGCAAGTACGGGCGATACCTACGTCCCAGTCTTTACCAGAACATCGGTCCGCTTACCCGCGCCGAGGCGTTGGAAGTGGAGGAGGGTCTGGCCTTGGAACTGCGCCGGAAGGGGTATGCGGTATGGTGGGGGTGAAGCGCATGTCTTCCTATCTCTGTCAATGGCCGGGGCAAAGCACCCAGCAATAGCACATCGTTACTTCACCCATCAAGAAGGGACACCAACGTATGATGATCAGGTGCGTTACCTATTCCACCTTGATCACGCGCACCACCTGAGTGGTCTGTAGCTCATCGGCCTGGATGAGTAACTGGTACAAGCCCGCCCGGAGAGTGCCGGTGGCCAGTACGATCCGTCCGCCCTGCAAGTTGTCGCCTTCGAGCACTGTCCAGCCGTCAGCGGCATGCAATGCATAGCGCATTCGATCGCCTGTCGGTTCGATCACCAGTTGGTCGCGGAAGGGATTCGGTGCAACACGAACGGCTGGCATGTTGTCCTCAGTTACTCCGGTACACACTTCTACCGACACTGTGAAGCTGGTGCTGTCCGTGCAGCGCTGCACCTGTGCGATGCGCTCGCGGAAGTAGTGATCGATGGCGCTGCTGCTGCCGGGCACGTGCGCGGTTCCGGTGGGGAACCCATCGCCGGTGAACACGAAGAGCGAAACGGGGAACTGGGAACCATCAGCCTGGTAGCGGAGCGAGAAGGTGTAGGTGGTGCCCGCTTGCACCGTGAGGCCAGTGTTGTTGAAGAAGCTGTTGTAGCCCTCGGTCACCGTGCGTGTATCACTCCACAATACAGGTCCCGCCAAGCCTTGTCCTTCGCGGATGGCCACCTCGAAGGTGCGTTGTGCGCTGTTCAAGCTGAGACCTAGACCGATGTTGAGCAAGGTGCCGCTCTGTTCGGCGGTGAAGCTTTGCCAGGTGGTTGAATCAGGCGGCAGCGGTGTATAGGTGGGCAAACCTGTGTAGCAGCAGAATTGATCGTAGAAGGACAAGGAGTCCAGCTGCGCGGTGTACAGGTAGTCCACCGTGTGCGTGCCCGCCCCGAGCATCGCGGGGTCGAAGAGTTCGGCCGGTTCACCGTTGATGCGGAAACTGCCGCCTGCCGGTTCGGCGGTGAGCGGGAACGCGGCGTCCTCGATGCACAGGGGCGGCAGCAGGTCCGGGAAAACGAAGTCGGGCGGTGGCACCACGTTCAGCACTTGCTCCAGTGTGTCGGTGCAGCCATCGAGCGTGTAGATGTGTTGCACGAGGTGGTCGCCGGTTGAGAGCGCGGCGGGCGAGAAGGTCCCGGCCGTCTCCCCATCGAGCAGCAACACGCTGCTGGTGAGGTGCAAGGTGTCCACCACCAGGTTGGTCGGTGTTGCATCGGAGTGGCAGTAGGACTCCGGCAGGTTAAGGATCGGGCGTGGCGGCACTTGGTAGAGCGCGTAGTAGCGACTCGTCTCTTGGCACGGTGGCAGTGCGTACACCCACTCCCGGAACTGCAACTCGCCTAGGGGCAGGTTGCTGCTGCCGGGATCATAGGAATTGCCCACTGGCGTCATCACGTCGAAGGGTGTTCCGGACGTGAGCAAGGCGGTGTAGCTGTTGAACATCACACCATCGATACCCGCAGGCAGGTGGAAGGAAACCCAATTCGTGTCCGTTCCTAGAAGTGCCGTGGTATCGTGGAGCAGCGCGCCTTGCGGACCTACACCTGCGTACAGCCGCATGCGCACGGTGGTCGGCGTGTTCGCGTGGGTCATGAACTCCAACCGCGTGATGGACGCATCGATGCGGGCCTGGAAGCTCTGCCACACGCTATCGGTGCTGACGGCCGTATGCGCGATGGCCCACGGAATGTTGCGCACCAGGTACTGATCGATGAACTCCGTTGGTTGCTCCGGCGGTGTGGTAGGTACGTAGGTCACATAGGTTGTGCCCGGCGGATTGGGGAAGTTCACCAGCGTATTCCCTTGCACATAGGCGCCCGCGAACGTGCCGGGCGACGGCGTGGCGGAGAGCGTGATGGGGTCCGCGTTCGCGCACTGGAGCACGTCGAATGGCTCGATGGTGATGGGCTGGTCGGTGCGGCGCAGGTGCAGGAGCACTTCGTCCAACATGTATCGCATCACCGCTCCTTGTTGCGGTGTGAGCGAATCGGCACGGCAAGGTGTGTAGCTCATTACGTTGTTGAGCAACGGTGCGTACAGATCGCCATTGGCATCGGTCACGGTGCCCACATATTGGCACGGCGCCAACACATAACCGGGTGTGCTCAGGTTCGGGTCGGCGGGTGTGTCGCACAGCATGTCTCCACCGACGGCGCAATTGGAGCCGTCCACCAGTTCGGGTTCGATGGCGCCGTCGTGCGTATGCGAAAGTCCGAGCAGGTGGCCGATCTCGTGGGCCAGGGTATTGGCCGGGCCCGCACCGGAGATGAACACTTGATCACCCAGCCAAGTACCGCCCAACCCACCGACCAAGTAAGAGGTGTAGAACACGGTGATGTAACCGGGCACCCGGTGCGGTGCGATCGCTGCAGGCGATATGTTGTTCATGCTGTAGAGCGCGAAATCCGTGACCACGCTGATGGGACCGCACAACTGCACCTGGATCCCGACGTTGCTGCGCGCGAAGGCATCGTTGGTGAAGTCGATATCACGCTGTACCTTGGTGAGCGGTACGGAAAGGAACGGTTCCCCGCTCTCGGTGGGCGCGGCACCTACGACCACCTTGATCTTGATCGTCCGCACTTCGTCACCACCGCGCGGCGTGTCCGGCGCCAATGCGCGTGCGATCATGGAAGGAGTGGCGCTGCCTTGCGCAGTGCAAGGAACAACCTGTTGCGCATGGACAACTAGGGCCCAGGCGAGTGCGAAGAGTGTGTACGTAAAGCGCATATGGTGGATCTGGTTAATGACGATCGTTGCATCGTTCTCGTTGCACGTGATCACGAAACGACCGTTTGGCAGTTGCTATTTGCAGTTGTTTTCGAGGTCGTAACACGATCAGCTTCTGAGGACCCGGCGCTATTGCGTGTGCACTGGTCCGCTTGACCACTGAGGCAGCCCAGTCCAGCCATGTTCGTCTACGGGTTAATTTCACGCTATGCGCTTACCGATACTGTTCGCCATGTGCCTGCTTGTGCCCAGTGCCAAGGCCCTTACCTACGCCCCGGATGCCAACCTGCGCGCGTGGGCCAATAGCAACTACCCCGGTTGCGTTTCGGGCAACTACATTGATGAGAGCCACCCTGGAGTGATGGCGGTGACGATGCTATCCATAAATAACCAGCCCATTGCCAACCTGCGTGGACTTTCCGCCTTTGCCAATGTCACACAATTGTGGGTGTATGGTCTTCCCATCACAGGCATCCAGTTGGAGGAGCAGTTGCCTCCGCAGCTCACCTTCCTGGTCATCGACAACTGCCCACAGTTCACCACCTTCACCTACGCGCCCAGCACGGTGGAATACCTGTTCCTTCGGAATAATGCGCTGACCACCTTGGACGTATCGTCCATCTATGCGCTTGTAGAACTACGCTGCAACAATAACCAATTGACCACGCTCGACTTCAATGGTTGGCCTCCGACGTTGAACTGGGTAGATTGCAGCCACAACCAGTTGACGGCATTGCTGGACCTGCCCAGTTCGGTGTACCAGCTAAATGCCCATCATAACCAGCTGAGCAGCCTGAGCATTCCCACGTGGTGTGACTTTTTGGACATCAGCTACAACCAGTTCACATCCCTGCCACAGGTGGGGCCACAGACCAGTTTGGGCAACCTGCTGGCGCACCACAACCAACTGACAACCCTGAGCGGCAACTGGACCAGCTACATGGGCCTGCTGGATGTGAGCCATAACCAGATCAGTACGGTGGCCAATATGATCCAAACACGATTGAACCGGCTGGATGTGGGTAACAACCCGATCACATCGGTGGCAGCCCTTCCGGTGATGCTGCAGGAGCTATACATCGATAGCACCACGCTGGGTTGTCTGCCCTACCTGAACAAGGACCTGGAGGTTCTGCGCTGCCAGGGCAATTCCTTCAGCTGCCTGCCAAACCAACCGCCGGAGCTAGAGATGAACGCGGCCGATTTCGGGTTCACCCCAGGACTTTGCGACAGCAACGCACCGTGCTACATACCGCCACCGCACCTGATGTTGCAGGTACTGCTTCAAGGGCCGTTCGATGATGACACCATGCTGATGCGCGATGATCTACGGACACAGGGTGTTTTGCCTCAGACGGAACCCTACACGGCATTGGGCTTCACCTATAGCGGCAATGGCTGGCCCGATGTGTTCGATCCCGCCTTGTTGGATGTTACCGGCCCTGATGCGATCGTGGACTGGGTGATCGTGGACATGATACCGGACCCCGTTGCCTCGCAGCGTGGCAATGCGGTGCGGTACAACCGTCCGGCATTATTGCAGCGCGATGGTGATGTGGTGGCGTTGGATGGCACATGGCCGCTGCCCCTTTACATGAACCAGCAAGGACGATACGTGGCGGCCGTTCGTCACCGGAATCATCTGGGCGTGGTTCAGCAGTTCGGCAATTGGTACTATGCGGACACGGTAGCAGTGGACTACACGAACATATCGGGTACCTCGTGCTATCCCAATGCGCTCTATGTGGACCCGAGCCTCCCGGACGACCGGCGCATGTGGTGTGGAGATGTCACATTCAACGGACAGACCAAATACACGGGTGTGGACAATGATCGCGATCCGATACTCGTGGCGATCGGCGGTGAGATACCGTCAGCAACCGTGGTGGGTATTTACTCCAATGCGGATGTGAACATGGACGGCATCGTTAAATACACGGGCCAGAACAACGACCGCGACCTTATTCTGCAGGTCATTGGAGGGGTAACCCCCACAGCAGTACGCACCCAGATCAATCTACCTTACTGAGACCTGTTCCTGGAGTGTGGATCTATGACCACGCGCGCCATTGACTTTTGCCGGCGAGCACCACTTCCTGAAGGACCACTTCCTCAGCGCAACAAGGTCACTGTGCCGTATTGCTCGCCGTTGCCCTTGGGGCCGTTATAGGTAAGGGTCCAGAAGTACACGCCGTCGGACACGTTCATGCCGGCACCGGTGCGGCCGTCCCACGCGAATTGCGGACCCTTGCTTTCATACACCAGTTGACCCCAGCGGTTAAAGATGTTGAGCTGCACACCGCTCACACCATCAAGCAGTATCGCTTGGAACTGGTCGTTATGGCCGTCGCCGTTGGGGCTGAAGACATTGGGCATTTCCACCACGGCCGTGCATGGGTCGATGCTTACGAGCACCGTGTCCGATGCGGTGCAAGGGCCTTGCGAGATCTGCAGCCAGACCACTTCGCTGGTGGACGTGGTGTAACTGTTGTTGGTGGAGCCATCGTGCCACAGGTAGTCGGCATCCTGCGGGAAGGGGAAAATGGTCACACTGTCGCCGGAGCAAGCGCTTTGGTCGCCGCCAAGGTCGAGGGTGGGTTGTGGTAGGAAGGTCACCGTCACCGAATCGCGACCGAAACAGGCACCGGTGAACACGTTCACCCAATAAGTGCCGCTGGTTGTGACCGTGAGCTGCGGGCCGTTGGCCAGTCCGTTGTTCCAGATGTACGTATCCACCGTGGGCGTGGTGGCATCGAGCACCACGGTGCCGGGGCCGCAAAACACCTGGTCGGGCCCTAGGTCCGGCTCGGGGTAGGCGTTCACGAACACCTCCACGGTATCGGTATAATTGCAGAATTGCGTGAAGGTGATATCATCAATGGCAAAGTCGTTGCCACTGACCTGGGTGTTCTGGTTGGTGATGCAGATCTCTGCCGTGGTATTGGTACCCGAGTTCCATAGCTCGGAGAACTGGTCCCAGGTGCAGGAGGTGGACGGTGCCGTGAACGTGCCGCCGAGCACCTGTCCGTTGATGGTGAACTGCAACACAGCTGGATTGGAGGTCACCATGGTGGAAAGCCAGGCGGAGAATGCGTAGTTCGTATTTGGTGTCACCGTGATGCTCTGGCACCAGATGGACACACCGGGTACTGCCGCGCCATTCACCACCATCATATTGCCACCTCCAGTGTGGTCCGTACATGGCGGGAAGTTGTTGTGGGTCGCGGTGCCATTGCTGGCCACTGCGTATTGTCCCTCAAGGCTGAGCAGTCCCCATGTGCCACCCGTACCGGGCACGTAACCGCTGGTAAAGCCCGTGGCACCTGCGGAGAAATCGCCGTTCACCACCAGATTAACGCCCACGGCCAGTTCCTGCACAGTGCAACTGTAAACACCGGCAGTGCCCTCGTTGCGCACGGCACCGGTGAAGCCATCGTTCCACACATAGCTGATGTAGCCGGGGCCGGGGGTCAGCAGGGTGGTCTGTCCTTCGCACAGCACCACATCGGGGCCCAATGAGATGGAGCCGTTGCACTGGCCGTGCACATGGGTCGTGGCGATAGAAAGGAGGCAGGGAAAGAGAAGAAGGTGACGCATCGCGGGTAATGACGGTTCTCGTACCCCAAAGGTCGCCCAGCCGGGCTTCCCCACAAGCGATCCACCGTCCACGATCGCATGTGAACAGGAAACCCAAAGACTGCTTCGGGCCAATTCTTACGATCACCGGACGATCGCGCTGTATGACGCGCCTTCGCTAGTCCTTCACGAAGCGCGTGGCACTGCGCCCTTCCACATGCAACAGGTAGGTGCCCCGTACCAGCGTGGCTACGTCCATGCGGTCGGTATTGCGGACTTGGAGCAGTAGGCGTCCGTGCAGGTCGGTGATGCGTGCTGTATTGGCTGTGCCGTTCCAGTGCAGAACGTTATGTGCGGGTTGCGGCCAGGTGTGCAGGTTCCTTGTAGCGTGTATGCCAATGCCCGAGATCAGGTCAACGGTGACGGGTGTGAGCACGGGGTCGCAGAGCAGGTCGGGGGCGAAGAGCACTTCGTAGTCGCCCGGAGGCAGACCATCCCAATAAGCACTGGTGCCGGTCTGTTCATCGCCCACTTGCTCGTAGCCGGGCAGCGACCAAAGGCGGAAGGTGCCTTCCAGCGGTCCGGCAGGCGGGTTGATGGAGGCGGGGTCGGGCATCACTTCCAGCACTTCAATGGAGCCGGTGCTGCCCATGGAGGATTGCACATCAAGCACCACATCGGCACCCGCACAGCTCCATGTTTCCACAGCGGCTCCCCAGGCTTCCGAGCCGCAGGCGCCATGGTCCACCAGGTACAGTTGGTAGGTGTAGCCGAAGGGCAATCCGCTCCATTCGTGCTGTGTGGCCAGGCAGCCCACGGGGCTCAGGCTGTCGATGGCCACCCCGTCCTGTAGCAGGTACACCACGGTCTGTTCCGGGTCGGGCGGACAGTGGTGGTAGTTGAAGATGGAGGTGCCGCAATAAGGCACTTCGGCCCACATGGAAACAGACACTGCACCCTGATAGGGGAACACGGCCTGGTTGAGGTCCCATTCCAGTTGTTCCACCTCGAAGGTGAGGGTCTGTACTTCCAACCCGTTGACGAACAGCGCCACGGTGTGCGTGCCTATGGGTAGTCCGAAGGCTTCCCAGGCTGTGCTGCCACCATCCCACAGGCACGAGGTGATGGCATCGCCGCATTCGTTCGGGTTCAGAAAGGCGGAGCCCTGTGTTTCGGGCCAAATAGGGTGGGCCACATAGGGTCCGCATTGGGCGACTGCTGCCGCTGCATACAGAGCGATAACAATGAGTAAGAGTGATCGCATGTTCTCCGGTTTGATCAGTGCGCCAAAGGGTAGACGAGCGAACGCGGAAAAGTTGCCGATCGCGCTACCTGCGGGTCTTGCGTTCGCGCATCCATCGGTTGTGCCGCGCATCGAACTCGGTACTGGCCCACACGCCCAAGGGGATGAGCACCAGCATGGAGATGCCAATGATGCCCAAGGGCAGGTCGAACGCTTCCACAGCACCCAATACCAAGGCGAGGCAAATGAAGAACGCGATGATGATGCCGAAGCAGCCCAGCATCTTGGGTGCGAAATAGCCCACTGCTGTATCGAAATACTGCTGGTCGAAATCACTGTACGACATCCGGCTGAAGCGCTCGGCCCTTTCCTTGGCCTGCTGCTGGTAGCGCCTTACATCGCGCTCGTAGCGCGGCTCTTCGCGCGGGGTGGCACGCCGTGGGCTGGGGCTGTGGCGCGTCATATCGTACCGCGCACGTTTCACGGGATCGCTCAGGACCTCGTAGGCCTCGGTGATGCGGATGAAGCGCTGGTGTGCATCGGGCAGCGTGGACACATCGGGATGGTAGGACTTCGCCAACCGCCTGTAAGCCGTGCGTATTGAATCGGCAGTGGCATCATGGCCCAGCCCCAGCGCCGCGTAGTGGTCCATGGGGCGAAGATGGTGAATGGCCGAATGGAAGTGGTGCTTGCCAGCCCCAGTCGAATGCACTTTGGAGGATCGCGCACCTGCCCCTCAACCTACCCCAGGTACTTCTCCTTCCTGACGTGTGACCAGAGCATTCCCAACGCAACTGCCGTGAAGAGGATAATGTGCGTGCTCATGCCGCGGAGCTCATAGGCCGAATGCCGCCAGTATTCAGCTTGGCTAAGAGTGCGCACAACGTTGCCATGGTCCTGCATCACGTATTGCCCTTGCACCACACCGGGCGTAAGCCCCTCGTTCAAATACCATAACGAGAAGAGAAAGTTGAAGCCGGTGTAGGCTGCAAGTGCTGCCAGTGCATAGTGTGTCCATTTGGGCGCATGCTCAAGCACTTGTTTCCAAGACCAGCCACCGTTCACGTGCATGTCCTGTTTGCGGGCAACACGCACGGCAATGAAAAACAGGATGAACATGAGCCCCGTAAGCGGGAATACCACCGCCATGGGCAACGGCTCGCGGTCCGTGATGAAGGTGCTGGCGTGAACGAACATGCTCGCCAACAGCAGGGCAGTGCCGAACAGTAAGGTAATGTTCATCGGTGCAAGGCTTGATGGCCGGTGGTAAGCGCACTGTGCTCTACCTCATTGTGGCTGAGCATGCATTCACCATCATGACCGGAAGGGTGTTGTGGCGCCGTAGGCCCTTAGAGCGGCTGATCGGCACTTATTCCCTCACCATCCACATCACCTTCTCCACCACATCCTCCACGCTGGGCTTGCTGAAGTAGTCGCCATCGCTGCCGTAGGCGGGGCGGTGGGCCTTTGCCGTTAGCGTGCTGGGCGTGGCATCCAGGTATCGGTATCCGCCCTGCTCTTCCAGGATCTGTTGCAGAATGAAGGCACTGGCGCCGCCGGGCACGTCCTCGTCCACCACCAGCAGGCGGTTGGTCTTCTTCAGGCTCTCCACAATGCGGTGCTCGCGGTCGAAGGGGAGGAGGGTGCGCACATCCACCAACTCCGCGCTGATGCCCATGGCCTCCAGCGTGTCGCAGGCCTTGGCGCACACGTTGAAGGTGCTGCCGTAGCTCACCAGGGTAAGGTCGTTGCCTTCGCGCACCACTTCGGGGATGCCGATGGGCACGGTGAACTCACCGAGGTTGGCGGGCATACGCTCCTTGCTGCGGTAGCCGTTGAGGCACTCGATCACCAGTGCTGCATCGTCGCTCTGGATGAGCGTATTGTAGAAGCCTGCTGCCTGCTGCATGTTGCGGGGCACGCACACCACCACGCCGCGCACGCTGTTCACGATCATGCCCATGGGGCTGCCGCTGTGCCACACGCCTTCCAAGCGGTGGCCGCGGGTGCGGATGATGAGCGGGCATTTCTGGCCGCCCTTGGTGCGCCATTGCACGGTGGCCAGGTCGTCGCTGAGGCCTTGTAGGCAGTACAGCAGGTAATCGAGGTATTGGATCTCGGCCACAGGACGCAGGCCGCGCAGCGCCATGCCGATGCCCTGGCCCAGGATGGTGGCCTCGCGGATGCCGGTATCGCTCACCCGGATCTCGCCGAAGCGGGCCTGCATGCCTTCCATGCCCTGGTTCACATCACCGATCTTGCCGGTGTCCTCGCCGAAGGTGAGCAGCAGCGGTTCCTTCTCGAATAGCGCTGCGAAGTTGTCGCGGATGATCAGGCGGCCGTCCACCTGCTCGTCGCTGTCGTAGCGCACTGGCACTTCGCGCACGTTCAGGCTGCTCTTGGCGCTCTGGCTGTACAAGTGGCTGCCGTAGCGGTCGGCGTTGTCGGCCATGGCGCGGTGTATCCACGCCTGCAGCTGCGGTGCGTTATTGTCGGCCGTGAGCAGGGCGCGACGTGCAGCGCTGATCACTTCCTTGCGACCGGGGCTCATCTCGGCCTTCAGGTCGGCGGCAATGGCCGGGTCGATGGCCTCGATCAAGCCCAGCACTTCATCGCGCTCGGCCTTGATCTCGTTCTGGAACGCGGCCCAGGCGGCCTTCTGTCCGGCGCGGGCATCGGCCTTGGCCTTGTTCTCCACGGCATCCAGTTCCTCGGCAGTGGCAATGGTGGCGCCGCCTGGACGGAACTGCAGGATCCACTCGCGGAACTTCACGTTGCAGTCGTACACCTTGTACCAGTCCAGCAGGGGCACTTCCTCCACGGGCGTTCCGTCCTTGTCACGGATCCAGTCGCTCACGGTGCTTTTGTAGCGCTCGTGACTGCCGCTGGTGCTGTGGCCTTGGGGCTGCGTCACCTCTTCCACGTGGATGAGGCAGGGCACCTGTTCCTCGCGGCACGTGGCAATGGCCTCTTCGTAGGTGCGGTTCAGGCCGGCGTAGTCCCAACCCTTGGTCTTGTAGATGCGGATGCCATTGGTGCCCTCTTCCTTCTGGAAGCCCTGCAATAGGGTGCTAATGCTGCCCTTGGTGGTCTGGAAAGCCTTGCTGACGCTGATGCCCCAGCCATCGTCCCACACGCTCATGGCCAGCGGCACTTGCAGCACACCGGCCGCGTTCATGGTCTCCCAGAAGTGTCCTTCGCTTGTGCTGGCATCGCCGATGGTGCCGAAAGCGACCTCGTCGCCTTTATCGGTCAGGTGGGTGTGGCCGTGCAGCGCGGGGCTGTGGCGGAACACCTTGCTGGCTTGTGCCAATCCGAGCAGACGGGGCATCTGGCCGGCGGTGGGGCTGATGTCGGGGCTGCTGTTGGGCTGGGCCATCAGGTCCTTCCACTCGCCGTTGGCATCGAGGCTGCGTGTGGCGAAGTGGCCGTTCATGCTGCGACCGGCGCTGCTGGGGTCGGCGTTCACATCGGCATGGGCGTACAACTGCGCGAACCACTGCTGCACGGTAAGCTCCCCAATGGCGAACATGAAGGTCATGTCGCGGTAGTAGCCGCTGCGCCAGTCGCCATTGCGGAACTGTTTGGCCATGCACACCTGGGCCAGTTCCTTGCCATCGCCGAAGATGCCGAACTTGGCCTTACCGCCCAGCACTTCCTTGCGGCCGATGAGGCTGGCCTCGCGGCTCAGCACGCACAGTTCGTAGTCGCGCAGGATCTCGGCGCGCACTTCATCCAGGGTCATGCCTTCCTCCACGTCGGCGGCTTGTTTGGTCGTTGCCATGGGCTCTCTTTCTCGAATGTTCCAAAGGTAGGGCGCAGGCGCTTTCCGGGAGGTGGCCATCGGGTTGGATGCGCTGCGTAGCGGCTGAGGTCAATGCAATGGCTGCTGGAGCTTCGAATGAAAGCCCTTCATTGGCAATGGGGCAGCACGCTCAGAAACCGAACAAGGCCAGGTTATCAATGCCCAGTTCCTTTTTCACTCGCTCGTTCCACGGACCAAGGCCCGAGAACCGGTCGCCGTATGCCGTTTCTTCCAGGTAACGCTGTGTCAGGGCCTTCAGGCGTGCGGTGAACTCGGCGTGCAGGGCCTTTGCGCGCAGGAGGTTGGTGCCCGGCTGGTCCAGTCGCTTTTCCAGTTCGCGGCGCTCCAGTTCGCACAGGTCGAACCAGATGTTGTGGAAGGCGGCGCTCCACGGCTGGTCGGTCACCATATCGAAGCTGTGGTTGCCATCGAGCACCGTGGCCGAGCGGTGCAGCAAGGTGCCGTTCACGGTGTCAAGGTCCAGGTAGATCTGGGCCACGAGGTTCACGGGCAATGGGCCGATGTAGATGGCATGCTCGCCAGTTAGTTCAGAGATGCGCGTGCGTTGAAATGGCTCGGTGGGCACTTGGGTGGCCACGCCTTGCAGCAGCACCCGCTCCGTGGGGTGCCAGCGGGCATAGTTGCTGGCGAGGTAGCGCGAATCGGGTCCCAGGCGCAGCAGCCACTGGCCATCGCGCAGGTCGTTGTTGCGCAGGAATTCCATGTCGCGCTGTTGCCGTGCGGTGGGCAAGGGTGGATGCATGCGCTCCCAGAACGCGGTGTCCTCGGGCAACCAGTTCATGCGCAGGTAGTCGGGCAGGTCGCCGGAAAAGGCGAAGAGCGGCTCGATGAACTTGCTTCTGCTGTCGAACAGGTGCATGACCGCGTGCGTGCGGTATGCCTCGCTGAAGTCGGGCCCGGTATAGGCCACGCGCAGGGTCAGTTCCATCACCTCGGGTTGGCGCCAACCGCTGGTGGTCCAGGTCTGGCGGTAGCGTAGGTCCACGGTGTCTATGCGCCCATGCTCGAACAGCGGGATGAAGGGATGCTTGGGGCAGTTGGTGCACTGCAGTTCCAAGGCGCGCACCCATTCGGTCCGGGGCTCCACCCACAGGTCGAGGGTAAAGGCCTCGGGGTTGTGCGCACGGGGCACCACACGCAGGTGGTCCACCGCACCGGGCCCGCTGCCCGTGGATACCACTTCGGCATGGAAGCCACGCTTGAGGTCGGCCGCCTTGGTGAAGCGCAATGGCGAGTGGGGGTAAGGGCTTTCCTCGCCCTGTATGTCCATGAGCGCGAAGGCTCGCGTGGTGTTGTAGTTGATGTAGTAGCGATCGTCCTTGGGCGCTATGCCGATACGGCCCTGTTTCAGGGTGATGCCATTGAGCCGTGCGCCCACCGTGCGGGCGTTGTAGTAGCCATGGATCATCTCCACCGGCAGGGTGTCGCTGTAGGTCTCCATGCCGAAGAACATGCGGCCCTCCACTGCCGGAGTGCGATGCAGGTCGCGCGCAATGGCGGCAATGCGTCGGTACACTTCATCGTCCGGACGTATGGTCACCTCGCGCAACTCCTGCGAGCTGCGCAAAAGGGCGATCTGCTGGCCGTCACGCAAGTCGTTCACGGCGAGGAAGCTGGTCTGGTAGCCCACGAACGAAATGCGGATGGTGTCGCCCTCGGCATTGGCAGGCAGGCTGAAGTAGCCGTCGGTATTGGTGATGGTGCCCCGTGCGGTGCGCTTTATTAGCACTGTGGCATAGGGGAGCGGGCGCCCATCCACCTTGTCCACCACACGCAGGGTGAGCGGCGTTTGCGCGCAGAGCGGCATGGACAGCAGCACCAGTAAGAAGGCGAGCATGCGCATGGTCCCAAGATAATCCCGCATCCAGCTATTTTGGCCAACGCAATAGCACTGTCCGCCATGGCGAAGACCGAACTGAAGACAAAAGAGACCACCGCAAGCGTGGATGCCTTTATCGATGCACTGGCCAGTGAACAGCAGCGCGACGATAGCCGTGCGTTGGTGAAGCTGATGGGCGGCATCACCAAGAGCGCTCCCAAGCTGTGGGGCCCCAGTATCGTGGGTTTCGGCAGTACCACCTTGAAGTACGACACGGGGCGCGAGGTGGAGTGGATGCAGTGCGGCTTCAGTCCGCGCAAGGCGGCGATAACACTGTACTTCACCTGCGACATCGCGCAGTACGCCAGCCACTTGGAGAAGTTGGGCAAGCACACCACCGGCAAGGGCTGCCTCTACATCAAGCGCCTGTCCGATGTGGATGCCAAGGTGCTGGAGGCGGTGGTGAAGAAGGCGGTGAAAGGCTAAGGACAACGCTTCACGGGCCGGAGGTTCACGGCGTGTCCGCTAGTTTTGGTCCATTCGCGCCGCATGGGTACCACCTTTCACACTCACGTTCGTATCGCCAGATCGCTCTTGCTGGGCGTGGCGGTGCATGTGGTGGTGATACTGAGCGTGGCGCTGGTGCCGCTCGCTGCAAGTGCCGGTGCTGCTGCCACAGCGCAGGAGTGCGAGGGATTGGTGGCCCGCTCCAAGGAACTGCTGGCCAACGCGCCAGATTCGGCGCTTGTTTTTGCCTTGCGTGCCGAACAGTGCATGGGCTTTTTGCCGAGTGCCGAACGGCAGGCCACTGTTTTGATCGCGCTGGGCGATGCGCACCTGGCCACCGGCGACAAACCTGCGGCGTTGGGCGTTTATCAGCGGGCGCAATTGTTGGTGGAGGATGCGCTGGAGAAAGAAGGGTCCCGGCCTGCGCTGGTGCTGGCGCGGTCGGACATCCGCATGAAGATCGGCGCGCTGCACTTCTACCTGCGCGACTGGGACAAGAGCATTGCCGATTACAACGAGGCCATGCGGATCCTGGACGAGGCACCGGAAGGCATCGCGGACGATGAGCTGGCCCGTCGTAAGGTGCGCCTGTTCAACAACATGGCGGGGGTGCACATCCAGTTGCAGGACCATGGTACGGCCTTGCCCTATTTCGAGCAGGCACTGGTGCTCAACCGTCCGTTGAAGGATGCGCGCAACGAAAGCTCGCTGAACAACAACATCGGTATCTGCCACATGGAGATGGGACGCTATGATCTGGCCGACCAGTACTTCCTGAAGGCACTGGCCGTGCGCAAGGAGGCTGGCGATGTGCGCGGACAGGCACAGGTGCTGAACAACCTGGGCAAGAACCAGGCGAAGGTGGGCCACTTTGCTGCGGCGCGCGGGCACTACCAACAGGCACTGGCACTTGGGCGCACAGCGGGCAGCCGTGAGTCGGTGGTGATCACCTTGGAATCGTTGGCCATGGTGCTGGATACGCTGGGCGAGCACAGGACAGCGCTACAGACCTACCGCGCCTTCAAGGCCCTGAACGATAGTCTCTACAGCACCGAAACACGCACCACGATTGCCCGGTTGGAGGAAGAGTTCCGGCGAGACAAGGAGAAGAAAGTGCTGGAACTGGAGGCTGAACGCAAGGATGCCGAGGCCGCACGCCAACGCACATGGAACGTAGCGCTTGTCGGAGCGCTCTTCTTCCTGCTGCTCACGGCTTTCCTGCTCTTTAAGGTGATGCGTGCCCGCGTGCGCAACGGTCTGCTGGAACAGGAGAAGCTCCGCTTGGAGCGCGAGAAGCTGGAGGCCGAACAGGTGGCGCTGCGCGAGAACCTGGAATCACGGGAACGGGAGCTTACGGCCAACGCCCTTTTTCTGCTGAAGAAGAACGAGTTGATCGCCCATATCGCCGAACGCCTCCTGAAGGCGAAGTCCACCTTCAAGCAGGAGAACCAACCGATCATTCAGGAGATCGTGCGCGACCTACAGGCCAGCGAGGACGACCACAACTGGAAAGAGTTCGAGGTACACTTCACGCGGGTGCATTCCACCTTCTACCAGACCTTGCAGGAACGCTACCCTTCGCTCACCCCGAACGAGCGGAAACTGTGCGCCTTCCTGCGGCTCAACATGTCCACCAAGGACATTTCTGCCATCACTCAACAGAGCCTCAACAGCATCACCGTAGCCCGGTCGCGCCTGCGGAAGAAGCTCCAGATAGAGGGCGAAGAAGTGAACCTGGTGGACTTCCTGCAGGCCATCTGAGGGGTCGGGGGTGTTGGTTTGTTAAAGGCTTGTTTATCAGGAAGTAGTGTGTCACTGTATGGTCCGTGTAAGGCCATTTGAGGCCCCTGTTATGCAGGTGTAAGGGCGGGTGGAAGGGCTGTGCGTTCGATGTAATGCCTTGGGCGAAAGGGCTGGTCCGGAATGCCCTCACCTTCGCCGCAGATACCCCGAACATCCCGTGACCGACACCGAACAGCAACACGCCCCGCTCGACGAGTTCGATCGACTGGAGCTGATCCACCAGCGGATGAAGGCCGAACAGGAGGCTTGGCGGAAGCTGCTGGAAAGCCTGGACGAAGCGAAACGGAAACGCATGAACAAGACACCCAACGATCACACGAACGCATGAAGAACAAGCAACTACCCCTCCTGGCCTTCGTGGGCCTAACACTGGCCCTGCCGAGCGCACTGAGCGCCCAGACCGGCACCCTGGACCCCGCCTTCAACAGCGCGGGCTATGTGGTAACACCGGTGAACAATGGCGACAATGCGCAGAAGATCCTGGTGCAGCCCGACCAGAAGATCCTCACCGTGGGCATGAGCTTCGATGCCACTTTCGCATCACACGCCCAGGTGCTGCGCTACATGCCCGACGGCACGCTCGATACCGACTTCGGTACCGACGGCATCTTCTCCTACACGCTCGACTTCGAGGCCAATCTCTACTCGGCGGTGCTCACCACAGAGGGGAAGATCGTGCTGGTGGGTAGCACCACCGATTACCAGACCTACCGCATCCTGCTTATTCGCCTGAACGCTGACGGCACACTGGACACCGATTTCGGTACCGGTGGTGTGGTGGCCCAAGCGGTCACCGAGGCACCTGCTTTCGGCGAGGACAAGGGCTATGATCTGGTACTTGATGCCGACGGGAACATTCTGGTGTGCGGCACTTCCTTCGGTGCCGATTACACCGACCGTCCGGTGGTGGTGCGCTTCACGGCTGATGGAACCCTTGATACCACCTTCGGTACCAATGGCGTGGCCACCATTCCGGTGGGCGAATACCCGAGCGACTTCAAAGGCATCGCTGTGCAACCCGATGGCAAGATCGTGGTGACAGGTACCTACGGCAACGGCCTGCAGTGGTGGGTGTTGCTCCTGGCGCGTTTCGAGACCGACGGAAGCCTGGACAACAGCTTCGGCACCAATGGCGTGGTGAAGTACAACTACGGAAGCGTGGACGATGAGGGCGAGGATCTGGCCCTGCTGCCCGATGGATCCATCCTGGTGGCCGGTTTCACAGTAACTCAGACCTACAACTACAGCGCACTGCTCATGAAGTTCACCCCCGAGGGAACGCCTGATCTGACCTTCAGTGGTGATGGCATCGTGGAAGAGGACCTGGACCAGTTCGACTACGCCGCCATGGTAACAGTGCAGGCAGATGGTCGCATCGTCATGGGCGGCACTTCGGGTGAAGGTCCCCCCAACGCGTTCGACATGGCCGTATGGAAGTACACCGCCGATGGGCAGCGCGATCTCACCTTCGGCAATGGTGGCCTGGCACAGCCGGTGATCCCGGGCTACAGCGCCATGATCTACGGCATGGACCTGCAGGCCGATGGCAACATCGTGATCGGTGGCCAGGCCCGCACGCCCGAGAACCAGAACCACTTCCTTACCGCCCGCTTGCGCAACGATATTTTCAGCCATGTGGCAGCGAACACTTTTGCCGACAAGCAGGTGCTATACCCCAACCCCGCAGTAGCCGGCACTTCGGTGAACTGGCTCTTGAACACAGAGGTGGATGGACAGGCGCGCCTGAGCGTCATTGCGGCAGACGGCCGCTGTGTGGCCGCTTACCAGGCCAATGCACTACAGCGCGTGCAGGACGGCATTCGCGTGGAACTGCCTGCGGGCATTCAGGCCGGGCTCTATCGTGTGGTGCTGGATCAGCAAGGTGTGCGCACGGCCACCGAACTGATCATCGCGGAATAGGCGCGGTATCGTCCCAACGGACCATTGAAAAAGGGGGGCAGCGGCTAAGACCGTTGCCCCCCTTTTCAGTTGGCGGCCCCGCTGAACGCGTAACGCACGATGTTGGCGCCCATTTGCAGGGCCTTGGTGCGCGTGGCCTCGCTGTCGCCATGCACATCGGCGTCCTCCCAGCCATCGCCGAGGTCGCACTCCACATCGTAGAAGCACACCAGCCGGCCTTCCCAGAAGAGGCCGTAACCGCGCGGTGGCTTGCCTTCATGCTCATGCACTTTGGGCAGCCCCTGCGGGAAGTTGAACTTCTGGTGATAGATGGGATGCGCGAACGGAAGTTCCACGAACTCCAGCTCGGGGAACACGCGCTTCATCATGGGCCGAATGAACTCGTCCATGCCATAATTATCGCTGATGTGCAGGAAGCCGCCACCGATGAGGTAGTTCCGCAGGTTCTGTGCCTCCTGTCCGCTGAACACCACGTTGCCGTGGCCGGTCATGTGAATGAAAGGGTAGGTGAAGAGGTCCGGTGCACCCACTTCAACCACCGGTACATCGGGGTTGATGTTCATTCCCATCTGCTGGTTGCAGAAGCGCACCAGGTTGGGCACCGCTGTGGGATTGGAGTACCAGTCGCCACCACCGTTGTATTTGAGCACTGCAAGTTGATAGGTGCCTTGCGCTTGTGCCGAGGTGTCCGCAGCAGCAAAGGCGCCAAAGGCGAGCAGTAAGAGGAAGCGGTTCAGCATGGGGACGAAGTTACCGTTGCTGCGCGAGGCTCATCCACGTGCAGGCGGCCAGTGCAGCGGTCTCGGTACGCAAACGGGCAGCGCCCAAGCTCACGGCTGCGGATCGGTGCTCGCGCAGCAGGTCTGCCTCGGTGTTGGTGAAGTCACCTTCCGGGCCTACGAGCACCAGCACATCCGCATTGCCGGAGTAGTATTGCATCAGGGATGTGTGCTCACCCTCGCACCAACCGAAGTAGCGCTGAGCGGGCAATTCGCGCTTCAGCAGATCGGCCAGTGGTGTCAGTTCATCAATGGTGGGCAGCCATGCGCGCTGGCTCTGTTTCATGGCACTGATCGCCACACGGTCCAGCCGGTCTATGCGCAGCTTGGCGCGTTCGGTACGGGCGGTCACCAGTGGCGTTATCCGGTCCACCCCGATCTCCACGGCCTTCTCCACGAACCATTCGTAGCGTTCCATCTGCTTGGTCGGTGCCACGGCCAGGTGGATGCGGTGCTTTCGTTCCAGCGGTACCGATATCCGTTCCACCACACGGGCGGTCACCTCGCGACGGCCCACATGTTCCAGTTCGGCCTCCACGCGCATCCCCCGCCCGTTCAGCAAGCCCACACGCACACCTTGCCCCAAGCGCAATACGCTGGTTGCGTGGTGGGCCTCTTCTTCAGGCAATTGCACCAGGTCGGTGTCAAGGTCGGGGCAGTGGAACAGATGCATTACTCGGTGGTCCTGCGGCGCCTAGCATACAGCACCGCGATAAAGGTGAGCACGAACAGGAAGCTGCCCATGGTGGCGGAGAAACCTGCGGCCAAGGGCCATTGCATATCGGTGAACTGCTTGTGATACACGGCTGGCAGTATCATCTCCGTAAACGGATGGCGAACTTCGGTGGGCAGACCGTACCACGTGGTGCTCTTTGCCGCAAAGGCCAACAAGAGACCCCATACCGAGAGCGCAAGGAAAGACCATTTCACCCAAGCGCGTGCTGGCAATAAGGGAATACCGCCGGCCAACAGCAGCACCGCAACAGCCGTCAGGTGTCTCGGTCCGAATGCCCAGCCGCCCCACCACATGCTGTGCGCGCTCATCATCAGCACCAGCACCACCGCAGGCAAAGCGAGCGGATGTGTGAGCCATTCCCGCCATCCGGTACGTGGCCTCAGCACAAGGAAGACAACGAGGCAGAGCAATGCCACTGGAGCATGCGTAAAGAGGCCCCGGTAGAAGGAGAAGAGCAGGCCCCAAAGTGCGGACAATGTGGGCGCCGACATCCCGAACACACTGGCCGTATCCACATGTGCGGCCACATGGCTGTAGGGTAAGGTGAGCGGTGATCCGCTGACCTTCCAGTTGGCGAAGAGGAGCAGCAGGATGCCCGGTACACCGCCCAGGGCCAGGCGCACCAACGCTTGGTGTCGTTTGCGGAACAGGTCCTGTAGCACCCATGCCAGCGGGAACACGAAGAGGCTGTATTCGCTGAGCACGGCCGCGCTGGCAAAGGCCCCACCGAGAATGTTCCGCTCGTTCGCGCGCGCCCGCCAGGCCAACAACAGGAACAGTGCCGCCAACAAATGGCCGTGAAAGCTGCCGCTATACACAAAAAGGAACGAGCCAAGGAAGGGGAGCAGCGCCATCCACTCGGCAGGCAGAGCGGTCTCTCGATCGCGCAAGCGTAGCCACGTGAGGGTGACGATCAGTGCGAGGGGAAGGCTGCCGCAGAGGAAACCGCCTAATCGAAGCAAGCCTTCGGTGAGCAGCCCATGTTCGCCAGGCGTGATGAGTTGCAGTTGGTGAGCGACCCACCAGAACGGCACCACCAGCAGGGCTGGGAGCGGGGCCTTTTCGGAGTAGTAATGGCCGTTCACCAGGGCCTTGTCCTCCGTTAGCGTATGGTAGGCATCAATGCGCAGGGTGCCGTGTTCAACCAATGCGGCCACCATGGCGGCGCGGCTCACAGTGTTGGCGTTGTGTCCGCGGTCAAGGTGCCAGCTGCACAGGAGCAGGGCCAGTAGGAAAAAGACCAAGGAACGCAGGCGCGGCGGCATGGCCGTAAAGATGCACAAAGGGGAAGCAGTGCACTATGCGCCCACCGGAGCCTCGGGGGCGGAAGCATCGTCCAACAGGCGCGCTTTGCGCGGTAGGTGGCTGCGCACAAGGAAGGCGCCAACGAGTACGAAGAGCGCTACACCCGTCCAGTTGCCGCCGAAATGAATGAGCAGGGCCATGAGGGCGGCGGCGATAAAGGCGACCAGTGCGGTAAGCAACCAACCGCCGATCACATTGAGCACACCGGCCACACGTTGTGCTGCACTTTCGGCACCCCAGGCGCGGTCGCTCAGGGAAGTGCCCATGGCCACCATGAAGGTGACGTAGGTGGTGCTTAGTGGTAATTTCAGCTTGGTGGCCGCTGCGATCAGCAGGCTGCTCACCATCAGGTTCATGGCGGCGCGGAGCAGGTCAAAGGCGGCACCTTCACGCTCCTTTGCACCATGATGGCTGAACCGCCTGTTGATGATGACATTGTTGCGACGGCCGAGAATGGAGGTGAACAGGTCGCCCGTGCGTTGGGCGCTGCGCACGATCACTCGGGCCAGCAGGTGCGAGCGGAAACGCTCTTCGCCCTCTCCCTTGCGGGCCAGGTTCACTTCCGTGCTGCTCACCTTGCGGGCCTTGGCGCTGAACCAGAGCGTAAGCACCATGACCGCGCCGGAAACATAGAGCAGATAAGTGGGAGTTTGGGCCGCGTCGGCCATGCCACCCATCATGAACTGGTCCGCGGAAAGTCCGCTGGCCAGCCACATCTGGAAGGACTGCAGCCCCGTGATGGGCACGCCGATGAAGTTCACCAGGTCGTTACCTGCGAAGGCCATGGCCAGCGAGAAGGTCCCTGCCAGCACGACGAGGCGCAAGGGGTCCACCTTCAGCACACGCTGTGCGAAAAGGGCGACCACCGTCATCAAAGTGAAGGTGCCTGCCATCACACCAACAATGTTCTTTTGTATCCACGTGCCTGTCGGGCCTTTCATCAGGTCGGTGCCTTTCAGGCCTTTCACCAGCATGAAATACACAATGAACGTGATCGCCATACCCGCGATGAGCGAGCCGGAACGATCCACTGCGCGCTGGAAATGGAAGGTGAGCGCGAACCGGGCCAGCCACATGACCAAAGCACCCACGCTGAAGGCGATCAGTACGGAAAGGAATATCCCACTGACGATCTCGCCCAGTTTCGAGGTGTTGATCATCTGCCAAACAGAGGTGGCATCGGTGGTGCCGAACTGGAGCTTCAGCCAGGCCACCATTACTGCGGCGCCCAACAGTTCGAACACGATGGAAACCGTAGTGCTCGTGGGAAGGCCAAGCGAATTGTAGATATCCAGCAGGATGATGTCGGCCAGCATCACCGCCAGGAAGATCACCATCACGTCCGCAAAGCTGAAATAGGCAGGGTTGAAGATGCCTTTGCGTGCGATCTCCATCATGCCTGAGGAAGCAAGCGCACCCAGCACAATACCCACGGAAGCCACCGTAAGGATCACCTTGCGGGAGGCCACTTTTGAGCCGATGGCGGAGTTGAGGAAGTTGGCTGCGTCGTTACTGACCCCGACGATAAGGTCGGCAACCGCCAGTATCAGCAGCACGATCACGATGGCGAGGAAGCTGTCCATGGGCGACGGTGTAAAGGTCCCGTAGCCGCTTTTCCAAAGCGTGAATCCTGTGTTAAGGCAATGTGAAGTCGGCCGGAACAGTTATGCACTTCCGGTGCGCGACCTGATGCTCGTCAGATCGCCAAGGCCAATGCTCGACAATTGTAGGCTACTGCTTCCTGAAGTCCAACTTGTAAAAGTGGAAATCGGGGCTGTGGAGCTCCACCTTGAAGCCGATGACCTGGTGATTCCCATCGAACTGAAAGGTGATGTAGCCCGGTTCCAGAAAGGGGTCGGCGTGCTGCCACTGGAAGGTATCGAAGTGCCAGTGGCCGAGCGTGCCGGTGAGCAGGTCCTTCGCAGGCTGGAAGGTGAGCTGCAAGGAGCCGTTCACCTCGATGATGGTGGCCGAGCCGTAGATCTTGTCGGTGTAGGTGCCGGCGTAGCTGCTCAGTGCGAGCGAAGGCTTGGTCTTGGGTACACGCGCAGCGAGGCGGTCCGCACGGCGCTTGGCCTCTCGTTCATCGCGTTTCTTCAGACGGGGCAGCATGTCGGCAACGGGGTCGGCCTTGCCTTCGCCGAGGTAGAGGTCCAGGATCTTGTTGGTGATGGCGAACACGCTGTAGCTCTCGCCATTACCCAGGCAGATCACCGCGAGGTCCTTGTCGGGCACCACAGCGTGGTTGAGAATGAAGCCGGGCATGCCGCCGCTGTGCGTGATCACGGTATTGCCATTGTTCTCCTCCAGGAACCAACCGAGCGCGGCACCATCGCGCCGCCCGCCCATGGCCAAGTGGTTACTGGTGATGATTCCGTAGGTGGTCGGGCTGAGGAAGGGCTTGCCATCCACCTTGCCTTCATTGGCCCACATGGCATCCCACTTGGCCAGGTCGGTGATGCAGCTGTTGATGCCTGTCGCTCCATCTGCGCCTTTCAAGGCTTGGTAGGGCATGCTCTTTTGCGGCGCGGCGGGATCTTGTCCTTTGCGCACATGGGGAAGGGCCACATCGGTGAAGCCTGCAAGGTCCGAGGTCTCCACCGTAGTGCGCGTCATGCCCAGTGGTTTCAGGATGCGATCTGTTACGAAGGCGTCCCAGGTCTTGCCGCTCACGGCCTCAATGAGCTGTGCGGCGGCGATGTACATCAGGTTGCTGTAGCCGAACTCATCGCGGAACGCGTGGGTAAAAGGCTCATTGGCGTGGCGCCCCAGAATGCTGCGCTGGTCGTAGTCGGTGCCATACCAGAGCAGGTCGCCGTCGAAGGTGATCCAGCCGCTGCGGTGGCAGAGCAGGTCCTTCACCATCATGTGCTCGGTCACATACGGGTCAGGGGTCTTGAACCAAGGCATGTGTTTTACCACGGGGTCGTTCCAGCCCAGTTTGCCCTCATCGACCAAAAGGCCCACGGCGCATGCGGTGAAGGCCTTGCTCATGCTGGCGATGAAGAAAATGGAGTTCGGCGTGACCGGGTCGGCCTTGGCCAGGTCGAGCTTGCCGTAGCCCTTGCTCCATACCAACTGGCCATCCTTCACAATGCCTACGGCCAGTCCGGGTTGGTCGAACTTCACAACGGCGTCGGCGATGTAGGCGTCAAGCGCGTTCAGGTCCGGTTGTTGTGCGGAAACGCCGTGCGCAAACACGAACGCCAGGCAGGAGAGGAGGGGACGGAGACTCATGGTGCGAAGATGGGTATTCGTTCGTGCTCGGGATCGTCACTGGCCAGGTCGCATGGTACCTGGTCGCTACAGAACAGAACGATCTTTGAATTAGCCAGGATCGAGCGGCTCGGGCTTATTCCGAGCCAACGCTCACTTGCACTTCCGGTGCCACCTTCTTGGCACCTTTCAGTTTGGTCTCTGCGGTCACGCCATCGAGCACTTCCAGGTTGATGCCATCGCTAAGACCGGTCTTGATGTAGGTCCTTTTCCAGTCCTCACCATTCTGCACGTGCACGAAGGCGCTGTCGCCTTTGGTGTTGAACTCCACAATGCTCTCGGGCACGGTGAGCACGCTGTCCCGCTGTTGCAGCACGATATCCGCATTCGCACTGTATCCACTGCGCAGGGTCTGTCCTTCCTTCAGTTTCACGGCCGCGCGGATCTCGAACTGGATGGCGCCGTTCTCCTCCACACCCTTCGGGGCGATGTACTCCAGCTCGGCGTCCCACTTGGCATTGTCAATGGCACCTACGGTGAGCACCACGGGCATGCCCAGCTTCACCTTGCCCACCTCGCTCTCGTCCACCTTGCCTTGGAAGATCAGGTCGTTCATGTCGGCAATGGCGGCAATGGTGGTGCCCTCGTTGAAGTTGTTGCGCTCGATCACGCTGTTTCCTTCCTTCACAGGCACATCCAGTACCATACCGTTGATGGTGCTGCGTACGATGGTGTTACCTGCACTGCTGCGGCTGATGCCATCACGCACCACCTGCAGGGCCTCCTGCGCTGCGGCCACTTCCTGCTTGGCGTTCTTAAGCGCCATGTCGAAGGTCTGCATCTCAGCCGCGCTGATCACGCCCTTGTCTGCAAGCGGCTTGTTGCGGTCGAAGTTGAGCTGTGCGTTCTGCTGCCCGATCTCCGCATTGCGCAATCGGTTCTCGGCATTGCTCAGTGAGAGCATGTCGGGCACGATCTTGATCTTGGCCAGCGGCTGGTCCTTCTTCACGATGTCGCCGGCCTCCACATAAAGTTCGGCGATGATACCGCTCACAACGGGTTTGATCAGGATCTCCTTGCGTGGCACGATCTTGCCGTTGGCCACGGTCTTCTTCACCACGTTGTTGCGCTTCAGCGTTTCCACGTTGAACTCGTCGGGTTTGCTGGCGCTCTTCTCGTACAGGAAGTACATGGTCCAGATGAAGAGTGCGCCGAGACCGATGAAGAGGAGGTATTTGAGGATGCGTTTCATACCCGAAGTGCGATTGGAGGTGAGGAGGTGTTCGGTGGATGTTCTGTGTGCTATTCGGCCCGGAGCGCATCAACGGCTTTGATGCGTAGTGCGCGACGTGCGGGCAGAAGGCCGGCCAGGAGCCCGCTGGTGATCAGTACGCCAAATGCTACCAGCGCCACGAAGAGGTCCACGCCGGGGTTCTTGAAAAAGTCGGCCTCGCCCGCCAAACTGCGGATGAGCTCGAGCACGCCCACACCCGCCAGCAGGCCGAAATAGCCTGCGATGAAGGTGAGCGTGAGCGCTTCCTGAACGATCTGTCCGGTGATGTTGGCGGGTGTGGCACCCAGGCTTCGGCGGATGCCGATCTCCTTGGTGCGCTCCTGGATGCTCACGAGCATGATGTTGCCAATGCCGATCACACCGGCCAGCAGGGTGCAGATGCCCACGAACCAACTTAGGCCTCCGATGCCGATGAACAAGCCGTTCATCATGCCATAGAACTCCTGCATGTTCCAGCTCCCGAAGGCGCTCTCGTCCGTGGGGTCCACGCGGTGCTTGCGGGCCATGAGCGCCCGCACCTGTTTCTCCATTTCGGCCACATCAACGCCCGGCTTTGCCACCAAGGTGAACCAGTGTACCTCGTTCAGACTATTGAAGGCCTTCTGGAAGGTGGTGAAGGGTACATAGATCTTGGCGTCGGGATTGTCGCCCATTTCGGCGCTGCTCTTCTTCTTGCTCACCCCCACCACCTGGAAGTACACACCGTTGATCTTGATGTGCTCGCCGATCGGGTCCTGCGCTCCGAAGAGCTGCTTCACCACATCCACACCGATAACGGCCACCTTGCGTTCCTGCGATAGATCGGCACTGTTCAGGAACCGGCCTTGTGGCAGACGGATGGCCTCCACTTGGATCACTTCCGGCTCGCAGCCGTAGATGGAAAAGGCACCGATCTTGCCGTTGTAGCTCACGTTGTTGCCCCCCTGCCAGCCGCCCAATTGCAGTTGTGGCGAACAGATCTCGATGCCTGGGACGTTGCGACGGATGATGCCGACGTCCTCGTTGTCGAAGTTGAAGTTTCGCCCCTTCTGGAAACCCGCATAAGGCTTGGTAGTGGGCATGGTCCACAGGAAGGCGCTGTTGGTCGCAAAGCCCTCGAAACCACCGAGCACGGCGTTCTTCAACCCATTGCCCATGCCCAGCATCACCACCAGCATGAAGATGCCCCAGCCCACACCGAACATGGTGAGGAAGCTGCGCAGCTTGTTGCGGCTCAGCGTGTTCCAGATCTCTCCCCAACGGTCGTTGTCGAACATGGTGTTATTCGTCTCGTAGGGCTTCAATGGGACGGATGGCCGCAGCGCGACGGGCAGGGATGAATCCGGCCAATGCACCGGCCACGATCAATGCCAACAGGGCATAGATGGCCACGTTGATCTGGATCGTGGGGTCGCGGAAGAACTCGCTACCGGGCACCACGCTGGCGATGCCTTCCATGAGGAAAACGCCCAGCACCAATCCTAGCCATCCGGCCATGCCCGTTATGAACACGGCTTCCAGCAGCACCTGGCCCACCACGTTGGCCGGTGTGGCACCCAGCGCTTTGCGAATGCCGATCTCGCGTGTACGCTCCTTCACCACGATGAGCATTATGTTGCTCACACCCACGATGCCTGCGATCAGCGATCCGATCCCCACGAACCACAGGAAGGCCGAGATGCCATTGAAGATGTTGTTCATGGTGCCCACGTTCTCCACGTTGTTGTTCACCCACAAGGCACGTTCGTCGGTGGGGTCGAAATCGTGGCGACGGGCCAGCGTATGCACGGCACGTTCCTGGGCGCGTTTGGCACCCGCCAGGCTTGCATCGGCAAAGCTGAAGGTGATGTCGTCCACGATGCCTTTGGCATTGAAGACCTTCTGGGCCGCGCTCAAAGGGATGTACACCGGACTGCGCTGCCCACGCTCGGGCCCGCCGGTCTCATAGGCATAAAGTCCCACTACTTCGAAGGGGATGCCGTTCACGTTGATCCACTTGTGCAACGGGTCCTCCTTCTTGAACAGTTCGGTGCGGCAGTCTTCCGCGATCACGATCACCTTGCGGTCCTGTACTTGGTCCACTTCGTTGATGAAGCGCCCTTCAATGATGGTCTGGTGCTGCAAATGGCGATGCTCAGGCTGTATCCCGCGTATGCTGTAGCTGCCCGAGTTCATGCCGTACTGCAACTTGCTCTGGCCGCGCCAAACACTGTATTGTCCGCTGATGTGTTCAATGCCGGGAACGGCGTTCCGCAGGGCTTCGATATCGCTATCCTCCAGGTCTATTCGGCGGTTGGGCGGGAGGCCCTTCCACGGTTTGCTGGTCTCGTTGCCCCAAATGCGGATGCTGTTGGTTGCCGTGTTGCGGAAGTTGTAGCTGAAGCCGTTGCGCAGGCCCGCCCCGGCGCCCAAGAGAATGATGAGCATGAAGATGCCCCAGAACACGGCGAAGCCTGTGAGCACCGCCCTCAGCTTGTTCTTGCCGATGCTCTCGAACACCTCGCCCCATTTCTCCCTATCGAACATCGCCTGCGGGTTTGTTCACCTCGCGCACACCATCCATATTGGTGCTGAGGCTCTTGGGGTCCATATGGGCGTTCTCGATCAGGCCATCGCGCAGGTATATCACACGCTCGGTCGCAGCGGCCACTTCGCGTTCGTGGGTCACGATCACCACGGTCTTTCCCAGGTCGCGGTTCACACTGGTGAGGAGCTCCATCACCTCGTGACTGGTCTTGCTGTCCAACGCACCGGTGGGTTCGTCGGCCAGGATGATCTTGGGGTCGCTGATCAGTGCACGGGCAATGGCCACGCGTTGTTTCTGGCCACCGCTCATCTCGTTGGGCATGTGGTGTGCCCAATCACGCAACCCCACGCGACCCAGCATCTCCAGGGCGAGTTCGTTGCGCTTGCGGCGCGGTACACCTTGATAGTAGAGGGGGAGCGCCACGTTCTCCTGGGCGTTCTTGAACGAGATCAGGTTGAAGCTCTGGAACACGAAGCCGATGTACTTGCTGCGCAAAACGGCGTTCTCCGTCTCGCTCTGGCTGCGGATAAGCATGTTGTCCAACAGGTACTCGCCACTGTCGTAGTTGTCCAGTATGCCGATGATGTTCAACAGCGTGCTCTTGCCTGAGCCGCTGCTGCCCATGATGCTCACCAGCTCACCCGCACCAATGTGCAGGTCGATGCCCTTGAGCACCTGTAGGATGTTGGCACCGGTGCGGTACGATTTGCGGATGCCGGAGATCTGGATCATGCGTGGGCGCGGCCGGTACAGTGTGCCGGAACGCTACGAAAGTACCCGGTGGTCCGTTCGGCAAGGGATCCACTACACGAACGGTGTGGAACTGGGAGGAATGGTGAGCTGTGTCGGTTGAAGGCGCTCATGGTGCCGGTGCCACCTTCCATTCACCTCGTGCATTGCCCAGCAGGTCCACCAAGGCCTCGGTGATGCCGGGGTGCGCGAACTGGAAGCCTTCGCGTAACAATCGTTTGGGTACCACCCGACGGCTCTTGAGTATCAACTCGGTCTCCGTGCCCAGCACACAGGCGCCCAGTTCCAGAAGCCATCGCGGTTGCGGCAGCGCGATCAACGGGCGGTAGCGTGCGCGCAACAGTTCCATCAGGTAGCCATCGCGGGTGGGCTCCGGTGCGGCAATATCATACACCCCTCTGGCATCGGGCCTGTCAAGCAGGTGGTCAATGGCGCGGCACAGGTCCTGAGCGTGGATCCAGCTCACGAACTGCTCGCCACTGCCGTGCCTGCCACCCAGCCCCGCACGTGTCAGTTGCACCAAACGGGGAAGCACTCCGCCATTAGGGCTCAGCACCATGGCGCTGCGCAGCAAGGCCATGCGCGTGCGGGGCAGGTCGAAACTGTTGGCCGCGGCCTCCCAGCTGCGCGCCACCTCCACACTGAAGCCTTCGCCCAGTTCACCGGTGTATTGGTCCATGGGTCGGTCCTGCGCATGGCGGTAGATGGTGGCGGTGCTCAGTTGCAGCCAGGCTTCGGGTGGGTCTGTGCAGCGGCCCAGTGCATCACCCAGAGCAAGCGTGCTGCTGAGGCGACTGTGCATGATGGTCCATTTGCCCTTGGCGTTGTAGCGCCGGTCAACGGTGGCACCTGCAAGACCGATCACGGCCTGAGCACCGTTCAGATGCTGCTCCAGGTCGCGCGGATGTTCAGGGTCCCAGTGGATGTGGGTGGTCCCGTTGCGTTCCTCGCTCTTACCGCGTGTCAGCACGATAACCGGTATGTTGCGTTCGCTGAAATGACGGGTTAGCAAACGGCCCATAAGACCGGTGCCACCGGCCAGTACAATGTGCTTCGGGGTGTTCATGCAGGTAGGTTTCAGTGTTTATGGGCGGTGATGAGCAGGTAGCGGAACAGATCGCGCTGGGTGCCCATGGCAATGCCGTACAGGCAGCTTTTTAGGTGGGCGCTCTCCAGCGGATCCAGTCGTTTTCCGGTGAAGAGGTAGCGCAATTTGGTCCACGCCATCAGCGGCAGGCCATGTGCGGCGCTGGGTGCCACGCGGTAACTGAGGTCGGTGATGCGGATATCCGTGAAGCCCACGTGCTCCATCGCCCGCACGAAGGCCTGCAGACGCGGAAAACAGGGTACGGCCCAGCCGTCTTCCACCGTACGCACCATGCGCTTGCGAAGTCCTGTAGGTGGTTTTACAATGAAGCCGTCCACAAGCGCGATGCGCCCACCGGGACGGAGTATCCGTGCAGCCTCGGCCAATACATCAGCCTTGCCTTGTCCGCTGCCGTAGCACAGGCTCTCCAAGGCATACACGCCGTCCATCGTACCTGTCGTCAGGCCTGTGTCACGGAAATCGCGGAGGTGCATGGTCACGGGCAGGTCCTCTTGTGCTGCCTTGGTCTGGCCTTCCTTAACCTGTTCCTTCACGACCGTGAAGGCCTGTACGGCACAACCGTAAGTGCGGGCCACCAAGCGTGCGGAACTTCCATAGCCACAGCCCAGGTCGGCAAGGTGATGGTCAGCGCGTGGTCGCAATTCCCTGATCACCCGTTGTGTCAGGGCTTCGAGCATGGCACGCCGGTCCCAGGGGGCGGTAGGCCATTGCCAATAGCCGAAGTGCAGGTGACCTTCCCGGCTCCACAGCTTGTAGAGCGCGGCGCTGGCGTGGAAGTGGTCCACAACACGTGGGTCGATGGCGGCAGCGGACGGGGCGAGGAGTTCGGCGGTTGTCATCTGCTAGTGTGTTGAAGTTTCAGGAAATAATGAAACATTGTGGCAAAAGAGAAACGGCTATCGAAGCAGGGTGGAAGCGGCCTTCAGGAACCACTGTACATCGCTGCGGGTGCTACGCTCGAGGACAGCATCGATCCGGCTGGTGAGGTCATGCAGGTCGTGGGCCATTTGCTTGAAGGCCTTGCTCTCGTTGTTGGTGCCGCTGGTCTGTTTCAGTTCGCCCAGCAGGCGTACCATGGGCTCCAGTTCGCGCTTCTTGCGTTCGCGGGTGATGTTCGTGGCGATCTTCCACACGTCCTTCTCCGCTTGAAAGAATTCGCGGCGCTCGCCGGTCTTCAACACGCGGTCCACCAGGTGCCAGTCGATCAGCGCGCGCAGGTTCATATTGGCGTTGCCCCGGCTGATGTTCAACTGCTCCATTACATCCTCGGTGCTCAACGGCTCGGGACTGATCAGCAACAGTGCATGCACTTGCGCCATGCTGCGGTTGATGCCCCACTGGCTTCCGAAAGCGCCCCAGGCCTGTATGAACTTGTCCTTGGCTTCGTGGAGTTCCATGGTTGGCGTGATGATGGCCCAAAGGTATGATCATAATAGCGGTACTTCCAAATAGTTTTGAAAGTATGTGCATGGACAGTGGGTGTGAACAACTTGGACCGGCGCGTTCGCTTCCGGAAGGGCCGTGGCTGATAGCTTGCCGGTTCCCGATCGCCATGGAATCCGTCATCCTCTCTGAACCGCCCGCCTCCTACGGTAATTCAGATCCTTCATTGCTGGAGCTGCTTGAACGCCACTTCGGCTACAAGTCGTTCCGTCCACAGCAGTTGGAAGTGATCGAGCACGTGCTCCATGGCCGCGATGCGGTGGTGCTGATGCCTACGGGCGGCGGGAAGAGCATCTGTTACCAGCTACCCGCACTCGCTTTCCCGGGTCTCACGGTGGTCATCTCGCCGCTCATCGCGTTGATGAAGGACCAGGTGCAGTCGCTGCAGGGGAACGGCATCCCTGCTGCATTCCTCAATAGCACACTGGAGTTCAACGAGGAGCGGCTCATCCACCAGCAACTGCGCAATGGCGAACTGAAGCTGCTGTATGTCTCCCCCGAGCGGCTGTTCCAGTTGGGCTTTCTGGACCGCCTGACCGAACTGAACGTGAGCCTCTTCGCGGTGGACGAAGCCCATTGCATCAGCAGTTGGGGCCATTCGTTCCGGCCGGAGTACAAACAACTGCATGTGCTGAAGCAGCGCTTTCCGACCGTGCCGGTGATCGCCCTGACCGCCACGGCCGACCGCACCGTGCGAGGGGATATCGCGCACAGTCTTGGCCTTCGCGAACCGCAGGTGTTCATCAGCAGTTTCGACCGCCCGAACCTTTCACTGGCCGTGCTTCCGGGCCAGGACCGTTGGCGCGCCATCGAGCGCATCGTTGGCCGTCATGCTGGTCGCAGCGGGATCATCTATTGCAACAGCCGGGCAGGCTCCGAGAAACTGGCGGCCAAGTTGCAAGCCATCGGAGTGAACGCCGACTTCTACCACGCGAAGCTCGATGCCTTGGAGCGCAGCCGCGTCCAGGACGATTTCATACAAGGCAAGCTGCATGTGATCTGCGCCACCATCGCGTTCGGTATGGGCATCGACAAGGCCGATGTGCGGTTCGTGGTACACTATAACATGCCCGGCACGGTGGAAGGCTACTACCAGGAGATCGGCCGGGCCGGTCGTGATGGCAAGCCTGCCGAGACCATTCTCTTCTACAGTTATGCCGATGTGCAAACGCACATGCACTTCGCCGAGGAGATCCAAGACCCGCGCTACAAGGAGGTCGTCATCGCGAAGCTGGACAGGATGAAGGAGTATGCCGAAGCGCAGGTATGCCGCCGAACCATCCTGCTGAGCTACTTCAGTGAGGAGACCGTTGAGCCCTGCGGCAACTGCGATGTCTGCAAAGACCCGCCGAAGTATTTCGATGGCACCGTTCTGGCCCAGAAAGCACTGAGCGCTGTGGTCCGCAGTCGACAGCAATTGCCCATGAGCGTGCTGGTGGATGTGCTGAAAGGCACCCGCAGCCCTGTTGTGCAGGAGAATGGATGGGAGCGCATCAAGACCTTCGGTGCAGGGAACGATGTGAGCGCCTTCGCTTGGATCATGTTCATTCAGCAGTTCCTGCAACTGGGACTGTTGGAGATCGCCTACGCGGACCACTACCACCTCCGCATCACGCGGGCCGGTGAGGCCGTGCTGCAGGGCGAACGCCCTGTGCGGTTGGTGTCGCCAGCGACCATCAAGGAACGCCAGGAACGGCCCAAGCAGCGCAAGGATGTGCTGGTGGCAGGCCCTTCAGCTGCGGCCGAGGACCTGCTGGCCGAGTTGAAGGCATTGCGGCGCACCATCGCAGCGGACCTGAAGAAACCCGCCTACATCGTGTTCAGCGATGCCACTTTGTTGGATATGGCGGAGAAGCGACCGGGCAACATCTACGAGTTCCGTTTGGTGAACGGGGTGGGTGATCACAAGGCCTCGCAGTTCGGTGCTGCATTCTTGGAAGCCATCGCCGCTTGGCGGGGGCGCAGGGCAGTGAACTGAACCTCGCTCATGGAACCCGGTTGTGGTCGCGTTGGTGGTTCGCTCGGTGGGGCATTAGGAGGTTGTGGTCTTGTGATCGGACGGTCCGGTACGGGGCGTGTTGGCGGTTCATGAGGTACCGTGGTCGGTCTTTCAGGGGCGGGGATGTCGGGATGCCTTGGTGTATCATATATGACTGAATGGCCGGCAAGATCACGGCGGCGCAGACAATTGTTTGGATCACTAGTGATCCGGTCTTGTAGGTATGTCATGCACTGAAGGTAGTTCCTGGATATACCGCTGATCATGTGCAATGTCAGGTTTGCGTGTTACCACCGGATCGGCGAAGGCACCACTGGATCGATCGTGCTGGTCCCAAGGTACAGGGCTGAATAGTCTTGTAGCTCATGAATACCATGCCTTGGGCGAGTTGTACACGCGCGGTCATCCTTTGGTCGCTGCTTGGTCCATCAGTGCTAAAAGCCCAGGACATCCAGCAGGTGAACCTGAAGAAACCGGTGACCCTCAGCGGCAACTTGAGCTTCTCTATGGAGAGCTACTCGGTGAACGGCATACCGCCACGCCGCCAGCCCTTCACCTGGACATTGAGCGGTGCGCCCACGCTCACCGTACTGGGTGTGAGCATGCCCTTCCAACTCCTCCTGGGCAACTTCGAGAACCGCTTCTACCAGCCCTTCAACCAGTTCGGCGTAAGCCCACGCTACAAGTGGCTCACCGTGCATGCGGGCTACCGCAATGTCAACTTCCAGCCCTTCACGCTGGCTGGTTACCGCATGCTGGGGGGCGGGGTGGAGATCAACACGGCCTACAAGGCCGATGGACCGCGGACCGGTCTTCGCTTCGGGTTCATGTATGGCCGCCTGAACCGCAGCACGGCCTTGGACAGCGCGCAGTTCGCCAATCCCCTCGCCTTCCGTCCGCTGCCCAGCTACACGCGCATGGCCTATGCGGCCAAGATCGGCGTGGGCAACGACCAAGGCTACTTCGATGTGAGCTACCTGTACGGCTGGGATGTGGAAGGATCGCTCACCAGTGCCCAACGCGACAGTGTGGCCCCGCAACGCAACACGGCCGTAGGCCTTTCCTGGCGCAAGGACCTGTACCGCAAGAACAAGCGCAGGCTGTTCTGGAAAGCTGACCTCGGCTTCAGCGCGTACACCCTCGACGACCGGCAGCCCGCAAGGGAGGTGAGCGGGGAGAGCAACGTGGTGCAGGACGTGGTGGGCGGTTGGTTGGGTGCGAAGATCAGCACTCAATACCTGAGCGCGGGGGAGACCAGCCTTAACTACGAAGGAGCCGGCGGTGGCATGGGCGTGAGCTACAAGCGCGTGGACCCCGAGTACCGCAGCATGGGCGCGTACTTCTTCCAGAACGACATCGAGCAGTTCACCGTAACGCCACACCTGCGGTTGGACAGCGGCCGTGTGGCGATCAACACCAGCTTCGGGTTGCAGCGCGACAACCTGCTTGGTCAACGCACGGTGACCAGCGAACGGCTCATCGGCAACGTGAACCTGAACTGGAACCCCACGCGGGCCTTCGGCGTGAACGCCAGTTGGAGCAACTTCGGCGTGACCCAGAACCCCACGCGCGTATCTCCCGATGCGGAGCTGTTCAAGCAGGTGAGCAACAGCTACACGCTCGTCCCTTACTTCAACAAGGTGGGCGAAAAGATCGTGCGTACCATCCAGCTCGTGGGGGTGTACCAGAAGTTGAACAGTCCGGTGAGCACGATCAATGCACCGGCCGACCAGCACACCCTGGTGGGAGCCTTCGTGTACAGCCGCACCTGGGTGGCGCGGGGCCTCACCACCACCGGTTCGCTCAACTACAACAACACCGTGCTGCCGCAGGGCGATGTGGGGTCGCTGGGGGGCGGGGTCGGGGTCGGCTTCCCGGTGCTGAAGCGTAAGCTGCAGATCGGGGTGAACGGCATGTACAACCGCAATCACTTCAACGGCGAGGAGAACGGGTTCACGGTGAGCGGCGTGGCGGACCTGAGCTTCGCCGTACATAAGAAGGGGCGCCTATCCCTGCAGGGCATCCTGATGCGCAACGAGGCGGCTGACGAGACCGTGTTCCGGTCCTTCGAGGAGGTCATCACACGGGTCACTTACGGTCTGAATTTCTGAGCCATGAGCAACGAAATGCAAGGTGCAAGGATGAAGGCGTGCAAGCGTGCGAGGGTTCAACCGCTCCTCCAACCGCTCACCCTCGTAGTTCTACTACTCCTCCCCGCGCTCCTTCGGGCCCAGGAGGTCATCGTCACCCTCAACATCATCCCGCCCTATTCGGCCTATGTATACGACTACGCCGACCTCACCGGGCAGGCGGTGATCACCCTCACCAACACCACCACGGAGGTCCGTCAGGTACGCTTGGAAGGCAGTCTGACCAACAGCACAGCCGGTCTCTTTGTCCGCACCGAACCAGGACATCAAGGTCCATCACCGATCATCCTGCCTCCGGGCGGCTCGGTCGTGCTGAGCACACAGCCGGGCGTCATGGACTTCCTCGCGCCGGAGTACATCACCACCAATGCCGATCAGAGCGTACAGCAGGCCATCGTGCAGACGGGGCAGCTGCCGGAAGGGATGTATACGCTGTGCGTGGAGGCGTATGCCTACAACAGCACGCAGCTGCTCAGCCAGCCGGGGGGTGGCTGCTTCACCTTCGGTCTGTACTACGCGCAGCCTCCCATCATTACCCAGCCGCTGCATGGCACCGAGATCAGTGCCTACATGACGAACCCGGTCTTTACCTGGACACCTCCGCTCGGCAATCTCTCGGGCGCAGTGATCCAGTATGACCTCGTGGTGACCCCGGTGTATGAAGGCCAGGACCCGAACGACGCGATCATCGCCGCACGCACCTACCAGCAGGGCCAACCTGTGCTAGTGAAGGAGGGCCTTCCGAGCAATGTGTACGTGCGCCAGGTGAACGACCTCGCGTTCGAGCAGGGCAAGCAGTACGCCATGCAGGTGACCGCACGCGATGTGAACGGGCAGGTGGCCGTGGCCAACCTCGGTCGCAGTGAGATCAGCGTGTTCACCATCGGCACTGTGACGACGCCGGTAGTCCCCTATGGCGGCGCCGCGCCCGGCGGTACAGGCCCCATCACCGATCCGGGCATCTCGCCCGCGTTCCTGAGCAATACGCTCACTGGCAAGCTGCACTACTTCTGGCACAACCCGAGCAACCACGGAGCAACCTCTTCCAGTGGCAGCGGTGGCATGCTGAATCCGGGAGTGATCGGTGCGATCGATCCCGGAACGGTGAGCGCGATCACGCTGAACGATGGCAACCGCAGCGGATTCAGTGGCTTCACGCAGTCACCGCTCGCCGGTGTGACCGTGCAACTGGTTCAGGCGATCCAGTTCCAGAGCACACCATCGCAAGGCCCGATCGCTTCCCCCTTGCTGCCAGGGCTGATCCTCCAGCCGGAAGGGACCAGCATTCACGTGCAAGGCCAACCTGCGATCAGCGTGCCTGTGCTGGCCACCGCCACCACCGATGCGCAGGGCAACTTCGTCTTCAACGTGCCTCATGTGCAGCAGCTCGATTTCGCCTGGAAGCAGGGCACGGTCACCCTCAGCGGCGACTTCACCGGCAACCTGGAGGGCAGCTACACCGGCACCTTCCGCCGCGTGTTGATGGTGCGCGTAGGCAACCCGGCCCGCACCTATTACGCACAGCCGGTGCAGTTCAATGCCGCCTTGCCAGCGAACAGCGACCTGGGCCTCTTCTATGCGCAGGTGAAGAGCTACGATACCAAGGTGCTGGTGGCCGAGCGGCAGGACCTCAGCATCAAGAAGGCCGGACTGCGCGTGTACCTGTTGCGCAAGACCAACACCAAGCCCACCCTGGTGCCCAAGGATGAGGGCAAGCGCGGGGACTTGGGCGCGAACCGCATCATCACCGTGAACCTGGTGCAATACGAAGTGCTCGATTCCACGATCACCGACGCGCAGGGCATGGCCGAGTTCCGCGACCTGGTGCGCTTCGATTGCAGCAGCACGAGCAACAATAACCTCTACTACCTCTGGTCGAAGCCGGTGGACGAGTTCTTCACCCAGCACAGCGTGCACAACACGCCGCAGCCGGTGAACTACATGTACCAGAGCGACTGGAGCAACACGGCGTGCTACAACCCGGCCATGGGGAGCATCGCGGCGGCGTGCATGAAGTGCAACCTCGCCAACCGTGATGGCTTCAGCACCATCTCAAGGTCGCACCCGCGTGCTTACAAAGGGCAGGACGAGTGGCTCTACAACGTGAACCGCGTGGTGGCGCAGAACCCGCGCGTGACCGCTATCGTGAAGAACAGCGCGTCCGGCACACAGTCGGGCATGGCCCTGAACGAGCCGGGGGTGACCTGGCGCTTGTGGCGCTTGAACCGCGCCGCGGCGGACCACCTGCGGAATGGCACCACCAACTGGGGTGCCATGCTGGAAGGATACCAGCCCGATGGCTTCATCATGGCGCAGAACGCGCTCACCGGCGTGGGCAAGCCGATGGTGTTGCAGGAGATGGGCGCCACCGGCAGCGATGGGCGCATCCACAGCGGTTTCCTGCCGGTGCAGATGAACAGCAGCAACGAGCAGATCGGCAACTTCTACGTGCTCGACCTGCAGAAGCCCGGCTTCCACCGCAAGATCCATGTGGTGAACCGCCTCCAGCTCTCCTCCGGCACTCAAGTGAACACCGGGCAGCTCGGATCCATGCCGAACGTGAGCGGACTGATCGGTGGGACCACAAGCGGCGGTGGCGGCAACAGCTCCGGAAGCACGAACAGCGCGCCACCTCCCGTGGGTGATGTGGCCATGCTGCGCAAGGGATACCAGTACCACCAGAACGAGTTGTGGATGAGCCCGTCCTCCACGCTCACGCTCACCTTCATCGACCCCGCCGGCCAACCGGTGAAGTGCAACAGCTATTACTGGGACCAGACCCTGGGCGTGGAAGGTGTGATGGCAGAGTCGCAAACACTGCTGAACCCACGCCGTGAGCGTCGTGTGATGCAAGTGCCCGGATCGCCACTAACGCAACTGCGGGTGGTGGTGATCCCCAACAACAGCGATCTGTACCAGCGCGACACCATCCTGGTGAACGTGCCGGTGGGTGCAACGGTGAGCCATTCGGTGACGGTGCCCTATCGCCTGCATCGCATCCATTTCGTGGTGCGCGAGAAGCCGGATGGCACGGTGGCCATCCTGCCTGGGCAGGACCCTGCGACGGTTGGCACGCGCATCGCGAACGCCCGCGTGCTGTTGGTGGGCACGAATGCGCAGATGTTCCCCAATGAGAAGCATCCAAGTACCAGTCCCGGTGGCGCTTCCGCATCGGTGCCGGGCAACGTGTATGAGCGCATCACCGACAGCCAGGGGCGTGTGGACTTCGCATTCAAGGCATCGGCAGGGGAGACCTTCGAGTTCCGCATCATGCCGCCCCAAGGTGGACCGTATGTGACGCATGTCGAGAACGTCACATCTCAACCGGGCAAGCGCTGGCAGGTGAAGAACGTGCAGCTGGAGCGCGGCCGCACCGTGCGCGGCAGGGTGCTGATCGACAGCGCCGTGGTGGCAGGCGCGAAGGTGCGCTGGGAGCGCGGTGGCTTGATCGCCGAGGCCACGACGAACGCGCAGGGTGAATACGAGCTCACCAACGTGCCACAGGGGCATTGCAGATTCTACGCGACCAAGTCGCCCTACATCGGAATGGAACTGGACGAGAGCCAGCCGAGTGCAAGCTCGTATGGTACGGCTTCGGGCCTTACGTTCAGTGATGTCGTGAACATGGTCGTCACCTTGGATTTCCAGTTACGCGTGTATGCCGGCATGGACTTCAGCAGCATCCTCGGATTCCCCTTGGAGGTGACGGCCTTCCAGGAGCAGCCAGCGGATCGTGCGCAGATCAGCGGGTGGATCACCGTGCCCGATTCCGCCAACGGCGTGTTCCGCATCACGCAGCTTTCCGCCGATGGGACGGACCTCCGCTGCGTGCGTTTCCTGAATACCCTGGTGGAGAAGGATGAAGCCACCGCCTATACCATCGGCAACGAGACCGTTTCGCCCACCAAGCCGGTGAACCTGCCCATGTCGCTCGGCGTGAACGAGGTCGCCATCGGCCTGTATCCGGCCAGCGGTCAGCAGCCCTTCGCCTATCACGGTAGCTTGCGCGATACGCAGACCGGCATCGCGTTGGATCGACCGGCGGGCAGCGATTCGCGCGGCGCGGTAATGGGCGGCGTGCGCGTGGCTGCGGCCTCCTTCACGGACAACAACTTCGCTTTGGATGATGCCACCATCAGCTTGGTGGCGCCACAGGGCGGCATGCGGCTCGCGGCCTTCGCCAGTGATGCGCGCAGTTGGTACTCCGCCGGTGAACCGCTCAACGTGGCCAATGCGGAAGGCCAGCCCTTCAACTACGTGCTGCACGGCTTCCAGGCGAACAGCGTCACAAGCAACAGCTACCTGTACCGGGATTCGCTCGTGCTCGATACGCGCATCCACACGGCATTGGAGCACATCACTGAACCGGACAACGACCTGAGCCTTGCGATCGGCCGTATCCGCATCACAGGTGGTCAGTTGCAGCCCTTCAATGGTGCGCGCAGCTTCACCGTGCCTCTAGGTCAGTTCAGTTTGCAGGGAACTGAGTTGAGCATGAACAACAGCGGCTTCGGCTTCAAGGGCGTGCTGAACGCCAGCGGCATGGAGCTGCAAGTGGAGAATGGTACCCTGGAGCCGCACCGTTTCCTGTTGGGCGAGATGAACGCCACCAACATGACGCTCATGGGCAGCATCCCGGTGAACGCCAAGCGCCCGGCCGAGTTCGGCTACGATGCCGTGCGTCCGCAACCAGCGTGGTACGTGGTGGTGACCAGCCGCAACGAGAACGAGGCCGCCGCAACGATCAGCGGCCAGCACCTCGATGGCATTCCCGATCACCGCGATGTGCCGATCACCTCTGTTTGGCTGTACAGTAACGGCGCGCAGGAAGTCGCGTTGCGCAGCGGCATCCCCGGCTACAGCTTCTTCGACATCACGCAGTTCCACTTGCAGAGCATGCTCATCGGTCCCACCATGCTTACGCTCACCGGCGAACTTGATCTGGGTGTGCCAGGCATCCCCACCTTCACAACAGCGCTGCTCTACAACAAGACGCCGAACGGCATCTCTGGCTTCACGCTCCAGGACTTCGCCATGCCACCCGTGGGGGTGAACGGCGTGCAGCTCGCCTTCAACAAGGGCGCACAACGCGGCAGCTTCGGCGTGCCCGGAAACCAGAACTGCATCACGCTCGCGCAGGGGCAGCTCACCATCAAGGGCGTCATCAGCGACCAGGACCCGAACGTGTTCAAGAACCTGGCCTACACGCTGGTGAAGACCAACCAACAGACCAAACTCACGGTGGATCGCGACCCGCAGCAGAGCGTACGCCTGGGTGGCGACAACCCCGGCAGCCGCATCCTCATGACCGATGTGGAAGGGGAGATGTGGGTGGTACAAGGCAATGACGGTCCCGAGTGGAACACCTTCTACATCAAAGGCAACATGCCCGAAGAGATGGGCTTCGAGCGGCAGAACGGCCAGCCGCAGCGTATGCGCTTCGAGGTACATGGCGACCTGGCCGTGGAGAACCAGCAGGTGAAACTGAAGGACATCGAGACGCCCTTCGGCAACATCAACATGGTGTACGACATGCAGCACCACCGCCTCAGCGGTCAACTGAACGTGTCACACGGTGTGAGCGGCGGCCCCAGCATGAACGGCGCAGCGGCCATCGTGATCGACAAGGAGGGTTTCTACTTCATGAGCGGCTTGAACGTGAACCTGCCCGACCCGAAGATCACCGGCATGGCCTTCATCCTGCTGGGTGATTACGCCCAACGCACACCGGAGATGGATGCGCTGCTGATGCAGTACAGCCTGCACGTGCAGAAGAAGATGGAGCGTGAGTTCCCGGCCTTCCTCATCCAACCCACCCTGCAGATGCTCGCGCAGAACCCGGAGGCTGGCGTCCCCTTCGCGCAAGGCCTGTATCCCAGCGGCAACCTCCTTCCGCCCACCTACCTCGGGCTTTTCGGCAGCGGCCGCTTCAACGGCTTCTACTTCAATGCCGGTGCGCAGATCCCGCTGCCGGTGATCCCCAACTTCAGCATCGATTGCAGCCCGGTGGCCACGTTGGAGATGGGTTGTGATGGCGGCATCGACGTGCGCTTCGGGGCCAACTTCGGCAGCGGCACTTTCGGTGTGGGCTTCGATACCTACGTGGACATCTATATGGCCGGTGGCGCAAGTGCGGGCGTGATCTGCGCGTACGGCCGCATCGGACTCTACCTCACCGTGGGCTTGGATGGCGTGTTCAGCACCAACGGCAATTACACCATCACCGGCAACGGAGGCGTGCAGCTCGCAGGAAACGTCACGATAGGTGGTGGCATGTGCTCCGTGCCGTGCAACGATATCACCTGCCTGCACTTCAATGTCGGCGGTACCATCGATCTGGGGATGCAGGCACTGATCACCAACAGCGGTTCCGATTTCACGTTCACCATGGGAAGCAACGGCACCGGCAGCCAACGTAATGATCCACCGCCGCAGGAGAATTGATCAGATCGAGTTTGAGGGTGAGAGGGTGAGAGAGCGAGAGAGGAATGCGCTCGTCCACTCACGCTCTCGCCCTCTCACCCTCTCACTCTCGCACCATCACCACCATGCGCTCCACCATATTCCTCCTCATCCTCGCCCTTGCCCAAATGGCACTCGCACAGAAGCCCAACGCCGAACTCGTCCAGGTGGGGCCGAAAGGCGTGTTCGTGTTCACCGGGCCTTTGCTGGCGCGTGAGGGCGGACCGGTCAACGGGATCCTCATCGAGCGCAAGACCGGTGAGCTGGGCGAGTTCAAGCGGGTGGCCGAATTGAAGCCGGTGACCTCGGCGAAGGATGTGCAGAAAGGCATTGAGAAGGCGGTGGATGTACTGCCGTATCCGATCGAACTGGGCGGCCTGCGAACGGATAGCATCTGGGCGCGCATCCAGCGCCATGGCACGCGCGAGCAACTGGGCTCGGCCAGCAACAACGTGGCCGTGCTGCTCGCCGTGCATGCCGTCTGGTACGATGCCGATGTGAAGCCCGGCACGCTCTACCAGTACCGCGTCACCACCCAGGGCAACGGCAATCAGTTCCTCTCTACGCTCGTGAACCCTGCCGCACAGCACAGTGTGGACCGACTGAAGGCCTTCAACAGCAGCTACTACGAGCACCAACGCGAGTTGAACACCTGGTGGGCCGTGGTGGGCGATCACCGTCCGGCCGTGGTGGAATTGCACCGTAGCGTGGATGAAGAGCCCTTCGCCATCGTGAAACCCAAGGTGCGCATCGAACGGCTCGGACAGGACACGGTGCTTTACCAGTTCGCCGATACCACCACGCCGCGCCACCGCGTGTTCCGCTACGTTGCCAAGGGTTGGGACCACTTCGGCAACGCCATGCCCGTGAGCGATACGCTCTATGCCGCCAGCCTCGATGTCACCCAGATGCCAATGCCCTACGACCTGTACGCGGTGGGTGACAGCAGCGGCCGGAAGATCAACGTGCGCTGGAAGCTGAACAATGCACCGGTGGTGAAGCAGATCAGTATTCAGCGTAGCACCAACAGCGAGACGGGCTTCGAGACGGTGGCGGAGCTCAGCGGCGACCGCACGAGCTACGTGGATGAGGACATCCGGCCGGCCACGTCGTACTTCTACCGCTTCGTGCTGGAGTACAAGGCCACGCACGTACCCATGCGCGGGGTGAGCTTCGCGGCCGTGGCCTATGACCCGGAGCCGCCATCAGCCCCGGAGGAGCTCAACGCCGAGGCCACCACCGATGGCGTGAGGCTCACCTGGTTGCACCCTTCGCGCGAGTTGCTCGGCTTCCACGTGTACCGCGCCGATGGCGAAGGGCCGATGATGCTGGCGAGCACGCGCCTGTCGCCCGGTGAGGAGGTGTTGAAGACCTACCTGGACAGCAGCAGCACGCTGCAGGCGGGGCAGGTGTACCGCTACCTGGTGAAGGCCATCAGCACCAGCCACATCGAAGGCCGCGCCAGCGACACCGTGGCCGTGATGCCCATGACCAATGCCACCGCACCGCATCCACCGCGCGACCTGGTGGCCCGCGTGGATGGCGAAGCGCTCCTGCTCAGCTGGGAGGACCAGAGCCACGACCCGCTGTGGATGGGTTATGCGGTGCTGCGCACGCGTCCCGGCAACAAGGTGGATACGCTCTACCGCAGCACGAATTTCCTGAACGACAGCCTCGATGCCGGCGGCAAGTCCAGCAGCTACCGCGTGCTCAGCAGCAATGCGTTCGGCATGCGCAGCGCGCCATCGCCAGCGGTTACGGCCAAGGCCCACGTGCCTGCGCCGTCGTGCCCCAGCGCCGTGGTTGCGAACGCCATCAACGGCAAGGTGGAACTCACCTGGCAAGCACCAGCGAGCGAGCCCGTGCAGCGTTTCGACGTGTACCGCTACACCCGTGGCAACGAGCCGGTGAAACTAGGCAGCGTGGCCAGCGGCAAGCCCGCGCGCTTCGAGGATGCGAGCCCGGCACGCGGTGCGCTCAACTTCTACTTCGTGCGCAGCGTGGCCGCCACAGGGGCCGAGAGCGGCCCGAGCCGGGAGGTGGGGGTGGGCTTGTGAGGCCATTCCTTTTCGGATGGATACCTATGGACGGGGATGAGCGCCGCCGGGCGAGCGTCCATCCCCGTCCATTTGCCGTCCGTTGGATTCTGCTCCCAAAGAAGAAGCGCGGCCCTTGCGAGCCGCGCTTCGCCTCAAGGACCATGCTTGCTTACTCCTTCACGAAGCGCAACGTTTCCATGCGGCCTTGGCTGAGGCATTGCAGGACGTAAACTCCCGGGGTGAGTGCTTGCACATCGATTAGCAGGCGGTTTCCAACGGCCACTCCGGGCGCTTGCACCAAGCGACCATCGGCGGCATACACGCTCACCCTTTCCACGGGCAGGCCATGGCGATGTTGGATGGTGACCTGTTCACGAGCCGGATTGGGCGCGAGGAGCAAATCTGGAGTGGCTTGTTCATCCACACCGGTGGTGCCTTCGAGCACGTCGAGCACCACAAAGGCATTGCCCTCAGAGAGATCGACACTGATGACCGGGACCAGGATGTTCCCGGTCTGGAACCACTCATAGGAGTTGTAGCAGTCGGTGAACCACTGACCATCGTCCTCGTACGTTTCGCAACGCCGCGTGCGGATGAGCACCACGTTGCCGATGTTGCCGAACGACGTGGCGATGCTGCCGGTCGCCAGGATGCGCCGCTCGTAGTCCACCAGTTCAAGGTCGCAGCCCGCGAGTGACGGACTCACCGTGGTGCCCAGAACCCCGGGATAGGTCATTTGAAGGGTGGGGCAGGCATCCCAGATGTCGGTGTTGTCCGGATCGCTGATCCCAGTGGCGATCAGTTCCAGCGAACCGGGCAGGTTGTTGTAGAAGCGCAGGTAGGTGAACTCGCCGACGATCTCTTCCAGGACGATGGAGGCATCAGGCACCGAGAACGCGTAGGAGGAATTGGCCACCTCCAAAAGGTTCAGGTCAACCATGCCATCGGGGGTGAAGCTGAGGCCGGATAGGTCCCAGAGCAGATCGCTGCCAACGGTATCCAGCAGGTTCCAGGGTACGTCCTCAGCGTAGTAGCGGTCACCGAGCAATGGTCCGAAGGGTGGCACGGCATTGGCCTGGGTGATGGTCTGAGCCTGTGTTATGGCTGCGAGACCAAGGATGCAGGCAAGGGTAGTGGTCGTACGGATCATGGTGGTATGGGTCACTGTTTCACAAAGCGCAGGTGGCTGCTGATGTTGCGCGTGGATGCGATGACGGTGTACATCCCGGGAGCCAGGCTCTGGACATCCAGTTCTGCGCGATCGGTCCATTGCATCCCGAGTTCCTGTACCGTGCGACCTTCAGCGGAAATGATGCGGACCATCCCCAGGGCGCTTCCATCGCGGCTTTGCAAGGTGATGTGGTCCGCAGCCGGGTTCGGGAAGAGGCTCAGCGTGCTACGCTCCAGTTCCTCCACACCTGTGAAATCACCCATGCGCCCCCAGCGGTCCAGCCGCGCAGCGTAGATCGCGTTGTTCTGCCAATTGAACCAGGTGGCCATAACGCCGCCTTCACCGTCGCTGGTCATGGCAAAGTCCGTTCCGGCGTTGGGCCCCAGCTGTGGCGTGCAGAACCGGGTGGTGTCGCTCCATAGGTTGCTGCCGGTATTGGTCACGCGCCCCACGCGGAAGCCCGCCGTGCCACCCGCTAGGTTCGCCCCTATGACCATGGCCACGATGTGGCTGTTGTCCTCCGCCGTGATCGCACGCGGGAAACCGTTCAGGTTGCCGTTGCACTGCATGGCCAATACGCCATCCGCAGCCAACAACGGGTTGCCATCCGCATCGAAGCGCTGCATGAACACCTGCCTACCATTACCCGCAGAGCTGCGGTTGTCGGCCCAGAACACGGTGGTCTCCGTGGCCGATTGCACCACGAAGGGATTCTCCTGCGCATCGGCCTGCAGGCACACCGGTATCGGTGCACTGGGGTTGAACAGCACGCCGGTGGTGTCGTAGATGGCCATGCGCAGGTCGTAGCCATAGCCCCAAACGGAATTCAAGCGCCCGTTGGGTGCCATCGCCGTGCTCCATTCATAGCCCAGCCCGCTGCTGTTGGCGCTGACCTCCATGAAGGTGGGCCATAGCTGTGTGCCCATGCTGTCCACCCGCATGGCGCGCAACGGTGCACCGGCGCCATTGCTCCAGCGCCGTTCGATCATCAAGCCGCCCACCAGGTCGTGGCGGAAGGTCCATGGCCCGGCGGTGATCGGGTTGTTCATGGTGGTCACAGGCACGCCTTGCTCGGGCATGTCCGTGGTGCCATCGGGCTTCACGCGGGCTATGTGGATGTAATCCGCTGCACCCATGGGGTTCGTTCCCCAGCCCACGTAGATGCCACCAAGCACCGCTGCCACCCGCGGAAAGTAGTTGGCGCCTGATGTTCCGCCACCTGGCAGAGGACCCGGATAGGCCAGCAGGGTGGGTTCGGTCCAGACTGGTGCGCCCTCATCGTCATAGGCCATGGCCCGCACGGTATCGCCCGAGGTGGGATCCGCGCCGGAGATGTACGCGAGGAAGAGGTTGTTGTTCGCGAAGCGGGAAGCCCCGATGAAGTTGATGCTGCGCCCCGGCACCTCTTGGATCAAGCGGCCGTTGGGTTCCCAGAGCAGGTTGCCCTGGGCATCTAGGCGTTGGCCGAACACACCATAGCGGTTGCCGCCGAGTCTGTTGTCGCGCCACAGCACGTACCACCCGCCGGTACCATCGGCCACCAGGCGCATGTCCTTCTGGTCGCTGGCGTCGTTGCAGATCACCAGCGGGGTATTGGGGTCGGTCGGCCATTGGGCCTGTGCGGTAAGGAGCAGGAGGGAGGCGGTAAGGGTGTAGAGTGCGCGCATGGGGTTGGCTTTTCACGCACCAAGGTGCATGCGCACAAGGTCCTGTTCACAAGGCTATCTATCCGGTGGAGGTACGGGTGATCCAGCGGTGGGCTAGGCCGCCCAGATCCGCTTCAGCTCAGGCCAGCGTCGGCGGCTGACCTCCAGCCGTTCCCCATCCTTCAGTTCCGCGTGGCCATCATGCAGGCGAACGATGGTGTCCTTACGCACCAGGGCGCTACGGTTCAAGCGCAGGAAGCCAAAGGGCGTGAGCATGTCCTCGAACTCCTTCAGGGTACGGGCCAGCAGGTAGCGGCGGTCGTGCACCAGGTGCACCCAGGTGTAGTTGCGGTCGGCCATGCAGCGCTCCACCTCGGTGGGGGCCACGAAGAAGGTGCGGTCGCCGTGGGGGATGGTGAGGCGGAAGGCCTCCACCTTGGGCTGGGCGATGTTGGCGAGGAACTGCTCCTGGACGGCGGCGCGGTCCAGCTCAGCGGCGTGGCGTTCCCTGTAGCGCTCCAGGGCATAGGCCAGCTCATCGGGCTGTGCGGGCTTGGGCAGGTAGTCAAGCGCGCTGAAGCGGATGGCCTGGATGGCGTAGCGCTGGAAGCCGGTGACGAAGATGACCTCGAAGTCCCAGCGCTTCAGCTCGCGCAGCAGGTCGAAGCCGCTGCCGCCGGGCATCTCCACGTCCAGGAACACCAGCGCTGGCTTCAACTCGCCGATCAGCCGCTGCGCCTCGCTGATGTTGCCCGCCTCGCCGACCACCTCCACCTCCGGATGGGCCTCCGCGAGCAGGCCGCGCAGGTAGCCCCTGGCCTCGACCTCATCGTCCACGATCAGCGTGCGGATCATGGTGGAAAGATCGTGAAATGGATCTGTATGGGAACAGCACAGGTAACGCACCGTAGGTCGACCTCCCTCGACTACGCTCGGGACGGGTCGACCTGCCTGCCGGCCAGGCAGGCGCTACAGGTGCTTCGATCCAAACCTGCGGGGATCCGTGACCTATCCTTCGAGGTCAATGATCACCTCGGTCCCCAATGCGCTCCCTGCATCATCCTTCAGGTCGTGGATGGTGAAGCGGCCCTTCTGTTGCAGACGGTGCGTGAGCAGTTGCAGGCGCTCGTTGGTGAGCTCGGTGCCCAGGGAGCGGTGCCTATCCGCAACACCCTCCCTGAGCGGAGTCGAAGGGAGCGGAGTTGAAGGGTTGTTACGTGACCGACGCCCTACACCATTGTCCCGTACCACGCAACGCAAGCCCTTGTCCGTGGCGCTGAAGCGGATGCTCAATTGACGCGGGCCTTCTTTCTCCGCAATCCCGTGCCATAGGGCGTTCTCCACGAAGGGCTGCACCAGCAAGGCGGGTAGCTCGGCTTCGTCGTCCAACAGTTCGCGGTCAGCGTCCACCTCGAACTGAAGCCCAGGCAGCCGGAGCGATTCCAGCTTCACGTAGAGCCGCAGGAAGGCCATCTCCTCCTCCACGGTGATGCGGTCGTTCACCGAGTGCTCCAGCACCATGCGCATGAGCTTGCTGAGGCCCTGCAGGTATGCGAGCGCCTCCACGTTGCGGCCTTCCTTCACCATGGCCACGGCGCTGTTCTGGCAGTTGTGGATGAAGTGGGGGTTGAGCTGGGAGCGTAGGATCTTCAGTTCCAACAGGTCGTTCATGTGTTGCACCTGGTCACGTTGGGCCTGCAGTTCGGTATTGAAGCGCTCCACTTCACGTGTGTGCCTGCCACGTTGACGGTAGTTGCGATAGAGCAAGCCCAGCAGTAGCACCAGGCCCACGGAGATCGCCGCAGCAGCTGTCCAGCGTGCTTTCATTTTCGCCTCATTGGCGCGGCTCAGGGCGTTCTCGGTCTTCAGCAGGGTATTCTCCCGTTCGGCCTGTTCGGTCTCGAACTCGGCCCGTAGGCGCATCAACTCCAGTTCGGAAGATTCGCTGCGCAGGCTGTCCTTCAATGCCATGTGGCGTTGAAAGTGACCGATCGCCACATCGCTCTTGCCCTGCTTCACGGCCAGCTCGGCCAAGCTTAGGTGCAGGTCCATCACCAGTTCGGTGCTGCCGCTATTGGCGGCCATGGCCAGGCCCTCGGTGAAGCTCGCTTCCGCATCGGCGTAGCGCTTCATGCCTTGGTAAGCGAGTCCAAGACGCTGAAGGATGTAGGCCTTGTCGGCATTGCTGTGCAGGGTGTCGTAGTGCGCAAGGGCACGCTGGTAGTAGGGCAGGGCCTTCTTCGGGTCGACCTCCAGAAAGAGGTCACCGCTGTTCTCCTCAACCATGCCGGCGCCGTAATGGTTACCGGTCCCGTTGTACAACTGGGCAGCGCGGGCGTAGTGCACCATGGCTTTGATGGCATCCCCCTCACTGCGCCACGCGTTGCCGATGGCCACCAGGCAATTGCCCTGTTTGTTCGGGCGTCCGAGCTTCTCCTCAATGGACAGCGAGCGCTCCAAGTGGCTCCGCGCCCGGCCATAGTCCTGCATCTTGTTGTAGGTACTACCGATGGAATAGAGCAGTACGGCCATGCTGGCGCTGTCCGCCGCGAGGGTGGCCTGGTCCAAGGCTTCATCGAAGTGCTTCAGGGCGGACGTACGGTCGCCCTGCTTGTCTGCCAGCCAGCCCAGGTTGCTGAGTGCGATTGAGGTGAATGCCGGGTTGCCGATGCGGCGGAAGCCCTCCAATGCGGCATTCAAGTGGCTGGTGGCCTCGGGGATGTGCCCCTGCTGGGTCTCCAGCCAGCCCAGGTTGTTATGGGCATCTGCGATGGCTCTGGGGTTACCGATGCGGGTGGCCAGGGCCAGAGCCTGCTCACCGCAGAGCCGGGCACTGTCAGGGTCGGAGTTGATCAGGTTGAAGCAGAGCCGTGCGAGGGCATCGGCGCTGAGGGTGTCGTTGGTGGCGGCGGCCAGCTCGGCCCGGATGCCGGGAACGAGGAATGCGTCCTGGCCAACGGCAAGGACGGTCAGGGCAAGCACAACGGCGGTACACAGGGCACGCATCGGGGGTAAAACAGAAAAGGCCATCCGAAGATGACCTTTTTTGCGGACCGGACGGGACTCGAACCCGCGACCTCCGCCGTGACAGGGCGGCATTCTAACCAGCTGAACTACCGGTCCGACTAACCTCGTTTTTCAACGAAGCGGCTGCAAATGTAAGGGTCGAACGCAGATCTGCAAGTAGTTCGAAAAAATCATCGGAGCAAACCGATGATCAACCGTTCACCTTGTTGTCCTCGTTGTACTTGCTGGGGCACTTCATCAGCATGTCCCTTGCATGGAACTCGCCATTCTCCGTGGCCTCGCCGATCAGTACCAAGCGCTCGCTGCGCTCAAAGTCCTGAGGTTTTGCCTTGGCCAGGTACACTTTGCAGGTCTTCCCGTTAAGGTCCTGTAGCGTGAAGCTGGTGAGGCTTGCGTTCATGCTCGGCTCGTACACGATCTCCTGGGTGCGGTCCAGAACACCCACCACGTGGTACTCCTTGCCCGGGTTGGCCAGTGCCTTGTCAAGGTCGGCGTAAGTACTGCTGTCGTAAAGTGATCCCACCAAGGCGGCAACGGCCACGGCAATGATCACGATGGCAATGATGTGGCTGCGTTTCATGGTCGTTCGTTGTGCTTCGGTCCTACTTCTTCAGGTTCTTTTCCATGCGGCGCAAACGGCGGTCCATGGAGAACATCCACAGTCCGATACCGCTGATGATGACCGCCACGACAAGGATGACCACATTGATCTTGCCATTGCCATAAAGGGTGCTTTCCAACCAGCCGGGCGCAGCATCCTGGCCAAGTGCTGATACAGAGGTCAATAGCAATAGGGTGAGCAAGGAGAAGTTCCTCATTGTTCGGTCAGTTCGCGCAAACGTGCCGAGCGTTCGCGCAGGTCATACATCCATGTGCCCAGTAGGATCCACCCGGCCACAGCAGGATAGAAGATCACCCGAAGGCGGTTGTCAAGGTCCAGGTCGTTGAAGCCGCTGTTGCCGCCGTTCCCGGGGTGAAGGCTGTCGATGGCGTTGAGGCGCGGTACCACGAAGAGGAATAGCACCAGCAGCATGAACGCGAAGACGTTGTAGATGGCCGAGAGGCGTGCTCGTTTGTGGGCATCGGGTATGGACCCGCGCAGGACCAGATAGGCGAGGTAGATGAGCGCGGTGACGGCCGCTCCGTTCAGTTTCACATCATTGGTCCAGAAGGCGCCCCAGGTGGCCCGTGCCCAGAACGCACCGGTGGTGAGGCCAAGTCCGCAGAAGAGCAGACCGACATGCACCGCGCTAACGGCCTTGCGGTCCCGGTCAAGCGAATTGTCGCCCAAGCCTTTGATACTGTGCCATACTGATATGCCCATCAGCACGATCATGGTGAACCACATGGGCACATGGAAGTGAAGGTTGCGGATGCTCTCGTAGAGAATGCTGCGGTTGGGAAAGGTGAAGCCCGGCGTTTGCAGTTCGATCTTGTTCACATTCCCACAGCCATCGTTCTCAATACCATCGCCCAAGGCGTCGCTGTAGAAAGCACCGGGATAGAGCAGGCCTTGAACGGATAGGTCGGACATTGAGGCTCGAAGGCCTTGGGGCACGTTCATCACGATGCGGGCATGGGTGGCATCGATCGTTTCGATCATTGAGGCACACACCTGCTGTCCGTCGTTCTCAATGAAGACGCGCATTTCGGGTGTGAAATGCGTGTTGTAGCCGGTAACGTGGATCACCACTTCACCCGGCGCGATCCGGCTCGGGGACACATGCACCAACGCGGGTGAGAGCGGCACCCAAAAGGCTGCAATTGACGCGACCAGCAGCAGTGCGACCGCCAGGGATTTCCACCACCAATGCTTCATTGCTCAGTCGCGCCAAAGGTACGGGAACAGCACCCAGGCCAGCGTAACGGTGATCACATCCAACAGGAGCAATCCACCGAAATAGGTGCTGGTCACGCTCCAGGCTACACCATCCAATGCCAGTTTGCTGGCTCGCATGACGGCCAACAGCATGGGTAGTACCAATGGAAAGCCCAGGATGGCCATCAGCCCCAGTCCGTTTCCCGCCCGCGCGGCAATGGCCGAGATCAAGGTGAGCACTGTTGCGAAACCGAGACCGCCCAACACCACGGCCAATAGGAATTGTGGCAGATCGGCAGAGGCCAGCACCTCGCTCCCGAGGAACAAGGCATAGAACATCAGGCTCAACAGGCTCAGCACCATCATGGTGATGGCGTTGTAGACCGTGCGCGCCAGAACCACACTGCGCGGGTCGGCGAGGGTGTAGAGGTAGAGTTGTCTTCCTCCTTCTTCCCGCTGGAAAGAGCGTGCCAACGCATTGAAAGCGGCGAACAGCAGGATGATCCAGTAGAGGGCGTTCCAGGTCGCTGTGCCAAGTCCGCCTTTCACGGCCAGAAAGCATACGTAAACAGCGCTTACCACATAGAGCAGCATGCCTCCCCACGCTGCGCGCTGGCGCAGGTCGAGGGCCACTTCCAATCGTAACAATTGCGCGATCTCCGCCGTTTTCACGGCGCCAAAGGTAGCCGCACGCTCACTTGCGCTTGGTCTTCACCTGCACGGCCGTGGCGCTGTACACCAGGTAGATGTCCATGAAGGGGCGCAGGCCTACCGGGGCTTTGCGGTTCAGTTCGGCAGGAACGACCAAGATCACCTTGTCGCCCCAGCGGGAAAGCAGGCGGGCCTTGTACTTCTTCATCTCCACCAACCTCGGGTACCGCTCATCGAAGCTGTCGATGCCGTCGGGCCAGTTGCGTTCGTGGCTGCGGAAGATCACCGCGTCGATCTCCGGGCGGCTTAATCCCTGTCCCTCCAAAGCGGAAAGGGCCAAGCTGTCCGAGGCCAGGTCGTAGGTGGCGAACAGGTCGTCGGGCTTCACAATGACCGCTGCTGGAAGCGCGCGCCAAACGGGGCCGCGACTTGGTGCGGGTCTCTGGGCGTTCTTCTCCAACGGCTGAAGGCCGCCATTGCGCATTACGAGGTAGATGTCGTTACGGCTTCGAAGTTCCTCGGGCATGTGCAGGTTCTCCACGGCGCGTACGGCCACAATGGTCAGCAGGCCCTCGTCCGTGGAATAGGTACACACCTGGCGAACAGTGTAGTTGCGGATGGCGCCAGTATTGGCCGCACGGGCACTGTCGGTACGCAAGCCTGCGGGCCAGTTCTTTTCATCGCTCAGCGTCAGCACTTCAGTTATCGCTGCATCGTCAAGACCGGCAGCCTGTAATCCGGCCTTTGCTACGTTGTCCTTGGCCAGTTCGGCGTGGTTCACGATAGCCGTCGGGTCTACGATGCGCATCATGTCCTGTGCATCACAGGTCATGCTAAGCAACAAGGAGGTCAGCAGGAGAGGCCAGTGCTTCATGGGCGCTTCATACGTAAGTATCCGGGGAAAGATATATCCCCCATAGGCGGTTCCGGTTCCGCGGGATGGTTGGTTCCCCGGCCATTCCGGAAAGGCGAACGATCACGACCTTTGGGTGTTACTTGCACCATGAACCACCTCCTGTACATTTCAATTGCAGCAGCCCTCAGCCTGGGATGCTTCAACAGCGTTCAAGTCGCTCCCTCAAACGCATCAACATCCGCACCGGCCATGTCCTTCCATGAACTTACCGCCACCGATATCAACGGAAAACCGTTCGCCATGTCGCAATTGAAGGGCAAAAAGGTGATGGTGGTGAACACGGCGAGTGAGTGCGGATACACCCCGCAGTACAAACAGTTGCAGGAGCTTTATGATGCTTACAAGGACAAGGGACTGGTGATCATTGGTTTCCCCTGCAACGATTTCGGTGGCCAGGAGCCTGGCAGCGAGGCGGAGATCGCCCAGTTCTGCGAGAAGAATTACGGGGTCACCTTCCCCATGATGAGCAAGGTGCATACAAAAGGGGATGCGCAACATCCCGTATATAAGTGGCTTACCAGCAAGGCACAGAACGGGGTGATGGACAGCGCCGTGAAATGGAACTTCCACAAGTTCCTGATCGACGCCGATGGTCGGTTGGTGAAGTCATTGGGTTCGGGTGTGGGGCCTTTCGATGATGAAGTGATCAGCTGGTTGAAGTGACGCGCCACTTGGTCTTGCGCGCGCTGCGCACCTTTGCAGTATGGAAGCCATGAGCATCGTGTCCCGCGAACAGGTGGACATCCTCTGCATCACCGCACATCCCGATGATGTAGAGATCAGCATGGCCGGCACGGTCCTGCACCACGTTGCCATGGGCCGCACGGTAGGTCTGGTGGACCTGACTGCCGGCGAACTGGGCACCCGGGGCACGCCCGAGATCAGGGAGAAGGAGGCCGAGGCCGCGGCAACGGTGCTCGGCGTGCGCTTTCGCTACCAATTGGGCATGGCCGATGGGTTCTTCAGTGTGGATGAAACGCATTTGTTGAAGGTGCTGCAGGCCATCAGGGCTCATCGCCCACGTGTAGTGCTCACGAATGCCGTTAGCGACCGACATCCCGACCATGGACGCGGGGCCGAATTGGTGGCCAGAGCGGCATTCCTGAGCGGCCTCCGACGCATCGAGACAAGTATTGATGGTGAACGGCAGGAAGCCTGGCGCCCAACCGCAGTGTGGCATGCAGTGCAGGACCGCTGGATCGATCCCGATGTGGTCGTCGATATCACTCCGTTCTGGAGCAAAAAGGAGGAAGCCCTGCGCTGTTTCCGTTCACAGTTCCACGATCCCGCCAGCACCGAGCCGGTGAGCCCCATTTCCCGACCGGATTTCCTGCCCTTCCTTGAAGGTCGTGCCCGCGAAATGGGCCGACTGATCGGCACCACGTTCGGCGAGGGCTTCACCAGCGCAAGGCCTCCGGGTGTTCGTGATCTTACTGTATTGGATTGAACCGCTCAGCGGCCCAGCGCTCGTCGCCACAGGGTGCGCAGGCGTTGGGCATCCCGCGCATCAGGTAGCAGGTGGTGGAGCCGTACATGCGTCAAACGGCTGAACACGACCCACTGGTAAAAGGTGGCGGCGCTATAGGCTAAGCTCGCGGTGATGGCAGCTCCCATCAGCCCGTAATTAGGCACCAGGTAAGTGCCAAGTGCAAGGGTCAACACTGTGCCGAGCCCCGACCCGATCGTATTGTGCCGAACGCGCCCCGTACCACTGAGGTAATGGCTGATGGCCTGTGATGCCGCCATGGCGAGCAATCCAGGGGAGAGCAGGATCACCAGCGGGGACAGACCGGTTATCTCTGGACCGAACACCTTGCGGTAAACAAGGTCAGGCAATAGCAACAGCAAACCCACCACCATCGTGGTAAAGGCCACGGAGGCTTTCAGTGCGGCGAGTGTTTGGGCCCGCTGTTCATCGGCCTCGTGTGTGTTGCTGATACGTGCGTACAGCACCTGGCCAAGGCTCTTGGGTACGAGCCATGCGCTCTCCGAAAGTTGTGTGGTAATGGCGAAAAGGCCCAGGGAAGTAGCCCCGAACCACCGTTGGATCAGCAGGTAGGTGAACCGGTAGTTCAGCAGTTGAAGGCCGTTGGCGGCCTGGGCGAAGCTCCCTTGCCGGAACAGGTCTCGCACGGCCGTCCATTTGTCATCGCATTGATGTGAGGAGGCCTTGCTGCGACTGAGCACACCCGAGAGCAAGGCGGTTGATCCGTGGGCGAGGTAGCCTGCCCGAACATGGTCCATGACCTCGGCAGTGCCTTGGTCCAGGAACCACATGAAGCTGGCGAGCAAAGTGACTGCCTGGAACACCAGCATGGCGTTCTGCGCGGCAATGCGCTCGCGGCCCAGCAACAAACCCAAATGGATGGTGCACAAGGATTGGAGAAAGGCCAGTCCCACCAAGTGCATGGCGTATTCACTGGGTACCAAGGGGACCACATGCACAAGAACACTGGCCGCCAAAGCGGTCACCAGCGCCCAAGCGTAAGAGGGCCAGCGTAGCGTACCGGTCCCATGCCGGGGTGTCAGGTAGACCAAGCCGCCGCCGCCCACCACGTTGTTCATGAGCAGAATGAACGTGATGCCGAGAATGATCAGGCTGATCACGCCCACCCCTTGGGCCCCAAGCCGATGGCTGGCCACCACCACCATGGCCAGGTTGAGCAGCGCCAACGCCACGCGGGTACCGATGGTGCCGATAACGGGGCGGATCATGAACGCTTCTTGCGTGAGGAACGTTGCCGTTTCAAAGAGGGCTTCTGTGGCGCCTTGTTGCCGCTGAGGCGTAGGCCATCAACCAAGGTCACATCGCCCATGGCGCAAAGTGTCCGGGTGCCGTGCGGATAGGCCGTGCCATGGTACAACGGTACTTGGCGGAACGTATGCTCCACGAAACGCTCCGGGCTTAGTTCGTCAATGGCTTGGATCACGATCCTGGGCTGGCCGGGAACCGTGGCATCGATCGCGGGCCGGTACAATTGGCCGTCCACCACGAATGGTGTTCCAGCGGGGCGTGCCGAGCGGAGGTCCAGCTTCAACGGCATGCACTGGTGGGGAATGAACGGTCCTTCCAAGTGTTCTGCATGAAAGGCCAAAAGCTCTGCATCAGGCTGCTCAGGACTGGTGCCCATCAGCCACCATTTTCCATTGTGCTGGAACATGGTAGGGGAGCACAGCGTTCTTTCCAAAATGACGCGGAACGGCTCCAGCGCTTCACCCGTTCCATCAAAACGGTACAATGCGGTGGCACGATCCTCATGCGAACCAAACACCACCAAAGGGCCTTCCTGACCACGCACAACGAAAGGATAGCCACTTCCTTGTCCCAGTGCCATCAACAACCGCGACCGTTTCAACACGTTATCGCCCTTGGGCCGAACACGGGCGATCGACCATTTCCCATCCCGGCCATCGAGCTTGACATACAAGGCCGTTAGCCTGTCCTCCTGGTCCATGTACCCAAAGGGCTCCATGCGCTGGCTTCCTTCCGCCGGGGCCGGCAACCAGCGCACGTTCACGCTATTGCCATCGGAAAGCAGGGTACTGATGGGTTGGTACAGCACACCGATGTTCCATTCCTCCCCGTTCGCCACGGCATGCTGCCGTTCCGTCCGTTGGAAGGGGTTGCTGAAGAGGAAACGAAGCACGGCAAGATTGCCGGCTGATGGCTTTGCTTTCGGCGCTGTTCCAATGTCCGTTGCGGGTTCCGGTCCGCCTGATCTGCCCCATTCGAAAAGAACCCGGGCCGGCCAAGTGGCAGCAGCCTTCAATAGGCGTTCAGAACTGGCGGTGTGCGTTGAAGCCATGGCTTGTAAACAGCCCTGCATCAGCACCTTATCGTCGTGCCGGACAAGGGCCAAGCAGGCCACATGGCTACGGTCAAGCACCTCATCAGCACAGGGTTCCACAGTGTTCCCTACGATCCGCCAGACCTCCTGTCCGTTGCGCGCGGACCGGACGATCTGCGGAGCAAGGCAAATGATGACGTCAGCGCTCAATGAGGCCACCTGCGCATGCGGGTCGTTCGTGCGCATCACCAACCGTTGTAACGTGGCAGGAAGGGCGGTGGGCCGGGTGGTCTCAAGGTCCGGTTGACGTTTCACCCAGCGATCGCGCAAGGCGGTCGCCAATGTTGATCTCCGTTCTGGAGGAGGCACTGCCACGATCGTGGAGACCTCCACGTTCCGCAGTTCGCCTAGTTGCTCAAGTGCCTCCACCTGCCAACGGGGAGCCGGATCACCACTGATGATGACCGCCACCTTGGTCGTGGTCCCCTTAGTCATGGTCGTTGCTGGCAATGCGTTCGTGGATGGCAGCGAATCTGGCACCAACAGCGGCAGGACTGAAACGGTCACTAACGCCGTTACGAATGGTGGCCGGGTCGTAGTTGGCGGCGTTGCGCGTCAGTTGGATCATGGCCTGGGCCAAAGCTTGGTCGTCCCGGGGCTCGATAAGGATGCCATTATCCGGGGTCACGAACGCAACAGGTCCACCACAACGAGTAGCGATCACTGGTCTGCCTTGTGCCAAGGCTTCGCCGGTCACCACGCTGAAGGTCTCCACATTGCTGTTGATCACCATGGCAAAGCAACGGCTCACGTGATCCAGCACCACACTGTTCGGCAGTCTGCCATGGAAGCGTACCACCTGTTCAAGCCCCAAGGTGATCACCAGTCCCTCCAGGACGTTCCGGTCCGGCCCGTCGCCAACGATGTCCAGCTTCAGGCGAGGCTCCTCCTGCCGCGCTTGGGCCAACGCGCGTAGCACTCCGCTCACGTTCTTCGTTTTGTCCACCAGGTCGGCCACCATCAACAGGTTACCGGGCTCACCTGCGGGAGGCAAAGGCCGGTCCAGGCCGGGCACCACATTGGGCACCACTTCGTAGTTGCTGCACAGGCCATGGCCAACGAGCGCATCGCCCAGCCACGCGCTAACGGCCGTAACAGTGCTCGCTTTGCCGCACAGGTAGCGGCAAAGGGCCTTGTAGAGCGTGCTCTTGGCAGCATAGGACCCATCCAGGAATTCGCTGCTTTGTTCGCTCACCAGGTAGGGGATACCATGTCGCCACCGTGCCCACAGGGAGATCAAGGCAGGACGCGCCAGTATGTATGCCTGTATCACTTGTGGCCGGCCCTGATCCTTGCATGATCGTTCCCATCCTTTACGCGCAGCGTGCAGGTAGGAGAGCAGGTTGGCGGCCTTTCGCCATGGCCCCCAGGCATGTGTGCTAGAGCGATAGTAGCAACGCAGTTCCCAAGCGCCGTCGGCTGTGTGAAGCTCTTGTTCGTGGGCCGCTTCCTGTGCCGGGTCTGGCGCGATGTACAGCACGCTCACCTGCATGTGTTGCGCAGTGGCCAGAGCCTGTTTGCGCAGGAAATCACCCAGTTGGGGGTCTTTTCGACCGGGATACCACTTTGGGATGATCAGTACATGCATGGAAGGGCGCAAAATACACAGGGTGCAGGGCCCTTTGGCTCGATTGGCTCAGGCAATGATGTTGCGGCTACTTCCGGCCCTCCTGATGGCCACCTTGGCGAAGTCGTTCCCCCAAGCCTATATTTGCGGCCCTGTTCGCCACTGGTGAACGGAAATGGTGGTTGTAGCTCAGTTGGTTAGAGCGCCGGATTGTGGTTCCGGAGGTCGCCGGTTCAAGCCCGGTCTACCACCCTCAAAGATCGAACGCCCCGCAAGGGGCGTTCGTCATTTGGGGCCGGACCGATAATGGTACCAGCTCCTTAAGAGGGTGAATTCGCTTCCGAAGGCTGGCTGCCGTGCTTGGCGTTGGCCAGAACGGTACCCGGATCCCATGTGATCCGCTCCCGGAACGGGGCGTTACGCTGGGGGCAGCTTTCCACTTGGCAGATCCCGCAGGAACTGGGGATGCACGGGTCCATGTGGATGAACAGTTCAAGGTCCTGCTCGTGCCGCTCGTTCACCAATCGCTCCATGGCGCTGATCTCCGCATGCGCATCCTCCAGCGAGTAATACCAAGGCAAAGTGGCATGGCAGTCGATATGGAGCACGCTGCCGTATTTGATGATACGGAAATTGTGGATGTCCACCCATTGTGGCTTCCGGTGGGCCTCCAGCAATTCGATCACGGTGGAAGCCGCCTCAACGTCCGCCTCATCCATGATCCCGGCCACGGAACGCCGGAAGATGCGCAGGCCGGTTACGATGATGTAGATCGCGAAAAGGATGGCGAACAGCTGGTCCAGCCACAGTAGCCCGGTGAGGCGTATAAGCACAAGTCCTACGAGCATGGCTACGGTGCTCCACGCGTCGCTAAGGAGGTGGGCCCCGGATGCCTCCATGGTGATCGAACGGGCCTTCTTCCCCCTGCGCTGTAGCGAAAGGCCCATGATGAGGTTGATGGCACCGGCCGCACCGGTTAGGAGGATGCCCGTGTCGAGGTCATGCAGATGCTGATGCTCCAGCAGGGCTTTCACGGCACGCCAAATGATGAGCACACCTGCCAGCACAACAAGGATCCCTTCGATACCCGCACTGATGAACTCCACCTTGCCGTGGCCGTACGGATGCTCGCGGTCCCGGGGTTTGGCCGCAAGCACCAGGCTATACAGCGCGAAGGCGCCGGCCACCACGTTCACAATGCTCTCCAGTGCATCGCTGAGGATGGTGTTGCTGTGCGTGATCCGCCAGGCCACGAACTTGATCGCCATCAATACGGCGCCAATGGCCAGTACCTGTGCTTGGAAACCGATATTCGATCGGGCCGCGTTCATGCATCAAGTATAGGGCGAAGGGAAGATTACTTTCGGGCCATGGGGGATCAAACACTCGCTCGTCGTGCACTCGGGGCCTTGGATGGTCAGCTTATCGGAGCCATGCTCGAGAGAGGTCGCCAAGTGAGCGTGCCAGGTGGCGCGGAACTGCTCAGTGAGGGCGCCTATGTAAAGGAACTACCGATCGTACTTGATGGCCTGGTGCGTGTGTACATCGGCCACGAGGAGAAGGAGTTGTTGCTCTACTACATACAGCCCGCCGAGAGCTGTGTGATGAGCTTTTCCGCAGTTCTCGGTCGCTCGCCCAGTCGCATCAATGCGGTCACCGAACGAGAGACCCGGTTGTTGCTGTTGCCCGAAAGTGAGGTGCGGGGCTGGCTCCGCGATCATCCGTCGTTCGCCGAGCTCATGTTCCGCCTTTACCATGAGCGGTACGAGGATATGCTGCATACCGTGGAGCAGGTGGCCTTCGGTGATCTGCCCACACGCTTGGTGGAGCACCTGGAACGGCTGATGGCCGTGAACGGGACCGAGTGGCTCGATATCCGCCACTCCCGTCTGGCACAGGAGCTTGGTTCGGCCCGTGAAGTGATCACCAGGACACTGCGCAAATTGGAGCGCGATGGACGTCTGGAGGTCGGCCCCATGGGCATGCGCGTAAGGCGGTGACCGCGGTCACCACCATATGTGGCACCATGGGGTCAGTTTTGTGCCATGAAGTTCGGTAAGTGGACCAAGCTCGCGATCGTGTGCATCCTGTGCATTTCGCTGGTCACGCTTGTCGCCGTTCTCTTTGAACACGTGAACTAACCTCAAACAAGCCAAGACATGAAGACCAACGTTGGAAGTATGGATAAGGTGATCCGCATCGTGCTCGCCCTCATTTTCGCAGGCCTCTACTTTACAGGAACAGTGCCCGGTACCTTAGGCCTTGTGCTGGTCATTCTGGGCGGTGTGTTCCTGGTCACTTCACTGCTGGGATTCTGCCCGCTGTATGCCATGGTGGGCCTCAGCACCTGCCCAGTGAAGAAGTAGTACTGCTCCGGTACATATCCGGTGAGGCCGCCTCTGTTGAAAGTGGCGGCTTTTCCGTGCGCGGTCTTCCGGACGGAGTGCGTATCCTTGCGCCGCTTTTTCACTAAGACCACTACCGCATGTTTTCTTTGATGGCCATCGTTTTCGTCGTGGGTTACCTCGCGATCGCCTTGGAACACCCCCTGCGCATCAATAAGGCGGCCTCGGCCATCCTTACCGGCGCCATCGTGTGGACCATCCTCATGCTTGGTCAGCACAGCATCTTCCCCGATGCCGAGGCCCATGGTCACGAAGGGCTGATCCATCACCTGTTGGAGCATTTGGGCGACATCGCCAGCATCCTATTCTTCCTTATGGGTGCCATGACGATCGTGGAACTCATCGATGTGCACGAGGGCTTCCGGGTGATCACCGACCGCATTACTTCCACCAAGAAGACCACCTTGCTCTGGGTGGTGGGTCTGATCACGTTCTTTCTCAGCGCCGCGCTGGACAACCTCACCACTGCGATCGTGATGTGTGCCCTGCTCCGGAAGCTCATCAAGGACAAGGAGACCCTGTGGATGTTCGCTGGCGTGGTGGTCATTTCGGCGAACGCGGGTGGTGCTTGGAGCCCCATCGGCGATGTCACCACCATCATGCTCTGGGTTGGAGGTCAGGTCACCACGGTGAACATCATCGCGAAGTTGATCCTGCCCAGCCTGGTTTGCCTCATCCTGCCTTTGGTGTGGTTCAGCTTCACCATGAAGGGCAATGTGGAGCGGCCGGAGAATGTGCGCCAAGGTGGTCATCACGGAGGCAACATCACCCCGGGTGAGCGCAACCTGGTGTTCGGGCTTGGTGTTGGTGCTCTGTTGTTCGTGCCGGTCTTCAAAGCAGTCACCCATTTGCCCCCGTTCATGGGCGTTATGTTGGGCCTGGGTGTGCTTTGGGTGGTTACCGAGGTGATCCACATGAAACACGGCGTTGATGAGCGGGGTGACCTGATGGTGACCGCCGTGTTGCGCCGTATCGACCTGCCCAGTGTGTTGTTCTTCCTCGGTATCCTGGTCGCCGTTGCGGGCCTGCAAGTGGCCGGCCACCTCACGCTGCTTGCACAGGGTCTCGACAAGACCTTCGGGGATATCTACCTGATCAACGGTGCCATCGGCGTGCTATCCTCGATAGTGGATAACGTCCCCTTGGTGGCCGCTGCCATGGGCATGTACCCCATGACCCAGTTCCCCTCCGACCACGTCTTCTGGGAACTGCTCGCTTTTTGCGCTGGTACGGGTGGTAGCTTGCTCATCATCGGGTCCGCAGCGGGTGTTGCGGCGATGGGTATCATGCATATCGACTTCATCTGGTACATGAAGAAGATGACGTTGCCTGCCGCTTTGGGCTATTTCGGCGGCATGATCACCTTCTGGCTGATGTGGCATTGATAAGACCCACGTCCGGACCTGATCTCATGCGGATCTAATCTTGCCGCAATTCCGTATCGGACATTTGTGACCATAATCACACATGGTCATGTACCTCGCCATCGCGCTGGTCTTTGTTATCGGATACCTGGCCATCGCGCTGGAACATCCGCTCCACATCAATAAGGCGGCATCGGCGCTTGTTACCGGTGTGCTGATCTGGGTACTGCTGATGGTCGGTCAGCATGAATTGCTGCCCACTTCCGCTGAGGCAGGCCCGGAGGTGATCACCGAACAACTACTACACCACCTGGGCGACATTGCCAGCATCCTGTTCTTCCTGATGGGCGCCATGACCATCGTAGAACTTGTCGATGCCCACGAAGGTTTCCGGGTCATCACCGACCGCATCACAGGTACGAACAAGGTCACCCTGATGTGGGTCTTGAGCGTGATCACCTTTTTCCTCAGCGCCGCCCTGGACAACATGACCACGGCCATTGTGGTGTGTGCCCTGCTGCGCAAGCTCATCAAGGACCGCAATGACCTATGGACCTTCGCTGGCATGGTCATTATTGCTGCGAACGCGGGAGGTGCCTGGAGCCCCATCGGTGATGTTACAACCATCATGCTTTGGATCGGCGGACAGGTGACCGCGGCCAATATCATCGCCAAATTGATCGTGCCCAGCCTGGTGTGCCTTGTGCTGCCGCTGATCTGGTTCTCCTTCACCTTCAAAGGCACCATCCAACGTCCTGAACTTGCTTCGGAACAGAATGAAGGGCACAAGTCGGTCTCGCCCGGTCAGCAGAAGATGGTGTTGTTATTGGGGCTGCTTGCCTTGCTGGGTGTGCCCCTTTTCAAAACGTACACGCATCTGCCTCCCTACATGGGGATCCTTTTGGGTTTGGGCATCCTGTGGATCGTAACGGAGCTTATGCACAAGAACTCCATTGAAACGGACAAGGGCCATTTGATGGTGACCTCGGTATTGCGCCGGATCGATGTGCCTAGCGTACTGTTCTTCCTGGGCATACTTACCGCCGTGGCAGGGTTGCAAGTGGCTGGCCATCTTACCGACACGGCCCATTTGTTGGATGAGAAGCTGGGCAGCATGTATGCCGTGAACACGGTTATCGGCGTATTGAGCTCAGTGGTGGACAACGTGCCCTTGGTTGCCGCCGCCATGGGCATGTACCCCATGACCCAGTTCCATGTGGACCATCCGTTCTGGGAACTTCTTGCCTATTGCGCAGGAACAGGTGGAAGTATCCTCATTATCGGATCGGCGGCCGGGGTGGCCACCATGGGCATCCTCGGCATCGATTTCGTCTGGTACCTCAGGCGGATGGCCTTTCCCGCTGCGCTGGGATACTTCGGTGGCATCATCACCTTCTGGCTCATGTGGCACAACGTCCACTGAGACCTTTAGATCGTCGGAAGCCCGTGCAACTTGCACAACCAGCCGAGGTGCCCGTTGTGCGAGCTTTCATGGCGGATGTGGTGCTTGATCACCGCTTTCATGTCCGTGCCACCATCGAGGTTCATCAGGGCAAGGTGAGGGCTTTTCAGTGCTTCATCGCTTAAATCGCGAACGTGCTCTATAGCCAAGGAATGCACCTGGGCGTAAGTGTCCATGACCTCCTCAAGGGATGGGCATTCCGCCGGTAATGGCGGGGTGGATCCCAGCGTGAATTGCTTGGCCCAACTGAATTTCTGGAACGGGCCTCCGGTGCCTCGCAGCACCAGCCAGTTCTCCGATACGGCTAAATGGGCCAGGATCCAGAACGGGCTGTTCAATTGGGTACCGCCGACGGAGAACCGTTGGTGAAGGTCTTTTCCATCCAGGCGTTCCATGTGTTGCAGCGTGAACGCATGGGTGTGGTCCATCAGTTCGGCGAGCAGTGCGGCTTGGTTCATGGGGCAAAGAAAGCTGTCGGGGTCCTTCGGGATGATCATTCTGGACCTCTGGGTTGGCAGAAAGTGATCGTGAAAGGATAGGTCATTATTTGCGGTGGAAGTTCCGGCGTCAGGTCCAGCTCCAGCTTCGCTTTCGTGGGCTTTAACATCGCAGGCTAAGGGAACTTGACTTGAGCCGAAAGGGATCGACCTCCCTTTGGTCGGTCCATCCCGTTTTTGAGAGGCTTCAATTGTAGCCCTGCTGAAGCGTCGCTTTCGGGGGCTTTTTCGCTCGCTTCCCTCACCCAAGCGAGCTTGGGTCGGTCAGAGAACGGGATCGACCTCCCTTCGGTCGGTCCATCCTGTTTTTGAGAGGTTTCAATTGAAGCCCTGCTCAAGCTGCGCTTTCGCGGGCTTTTTTTGCTCTCTTCCCTCACCCAAGCGAGCTTGGGTCGGTCAGAGAACAAAAAAGCCCGGCCACTTCGTGGCACGGGCTTCACTTGGCGGAGAGGGAGGGATTCGAACCCCCGGTACCCTTGCGGGCACATCTGTTTTCGAGACAGACCCGATCGACCACTCTGGCACCTCTCCGAACGGGGCGGCAAATATAGCGGAAGCAGGTATGGCGCACTTGGTTTGCGATCGCACCATGAACCGTTCTGCGCTAATTTGGCGTCATGCTTCGTGCGTTCATCCTCGCGTTCAGTGTTCTGCCCAGCCTGCTTTGGGCACAGTCGTTCCCGATCGGGAACAGGTCCACCTCGTTCAATGACCCGGCCCGCAACAGGTCCATTCCTGTGGATATCTACTATCCGGGCAGTACCGGTGGCGCGAACGTGCCATTGGCGGAAGGGGCTTTTCCGGTGCTTGTCATGGGCCATGGCTTCGTGATGACCGTTGATGCCTACATGAACCTACGCGATCACTTTGTGCCTCGAGGTTACATACTTGTGCTTCCCACCACCGAGGGAGGATTTTCCCCCTCGCATTCGGCATTCGGTCTTGACCTCGCGTTCCTGGCCCAGGCCATGCAGGCAGAGAATGCCAATGCGTCATCGCCGTTCTTCGGGCATGTGGCCGCCGCCACCGCGCTCATGGGGCACAGCATGGGTGGTGGAGCAAGTTTCCTTGGTGCCGCCAACAATAACAGCATTCAGACCTTAGTGAACTTCGCAGCCGCCGAAACGAACCCTTCGGCCATCGCTGCAGCTGCCTCAGTAACGGTGCCAACATTGGTGTTCGCTGGCAGTGTCGATTGCATAACGCCCATTCCACAGCACCAGGCACCCATGTATGCGGCCACGGCAGCACCCTGCAAGGCTTTCGTGAACATACAGGGCGGTGGCCATTGCCACTTTGCCAATAACAATTTCAATTGCAGTTTCGGGGAGCTCACCTGTGGTTCCGCGACCATTTCCAGGGCCGCCCAGCACGCTGTGGTGAACGACTTTGCCAGCCTGTGGTTGGATCATTATTTGAAGGGTAATGCCGATGCGTTCACAGCGTTCCAGGACAGTGTGGCGAGCAGCACAAGGGTGGCCGCAGAATTGAACTGCATCAGCACTGGGTTGAATGCAACTTCTTCAAAGGGAACGATCAGGGTATTCCCAGTGCCCACCAAAGGGGAATTGAACATAACGGGTGTTGTTGGTCCCGCCATGGTGCAGGTGTTCGACCTTACGGGCAGGGAGCTGGTATCCATCAGGCCATTGGATCAGGATGGTCGTATGGACCTGCAAGGTCTTCCGGCCGGGCGATACCATTTGGTGATCAGGAGTGAAGCAGGCTCGGAGACGGTGTCTTTCCTTGTTGCCCCATGATCGTGAACAGTGCGGCACGTGATCGGTAAACAGCAAGGCCATGATCCGTGCAATGATCCTTTTGGCAACGCTGCTTTCGGCCTTTGGCCAAGGCGAGCGGACGCTGTACCGGTTGGAAAGGTCTTCGGTCTCCTTCAAGAGCGAGGCCCCCTTGGAGACCATAACGGCAACCAATACCAAGAGCACCGGTGTGCTCGATGCCACCGCCCGGACTTTCGCCGTGCAGGTTCCCATCACCGAGTTCCAAGGCTTTAACTCACCACTTCAACGGGAGCATTTCAACGAGAACTACCTCGAATCCTCGACCCATCCGAAAGCAACGTTCACAGGCCGCATCATAGAGACCATCGATCTCTTGGCTCCAGGTACACATTCGGTCAGGGCCAAGGGTGAGCTCACCGTCAAAGGCGTTACCCGGGAACGCATCGTGCCGTGCGACCTTGTGGTGGGCCCGACCGGGGTGCGCATCACCACCAGCTTCGATGTGGCATTGGACGAGCATGATATCCGTGTGCCACGGGTGGTACAACAGAAGATCGCTCCAGTGGTACAGGTCAAGGTCGACGTCCTCTTCACCCGCAAGCCTTGATCGTGAGACTCAACGTTCTGTTGTTCTTGTTGGTCTTTCTCGCCCATGTTCCGGCATGGGCTCAGTTCCCGCTCACGCGTGCGCTGGAACTGCGGTTCGGGCAACAGCGCCCCGAGGTGACCTGTATGGCGCAGGATGAGCATGGGTTGATCTGGGCTGGCACGGACAAGGGGCTTTTCTGGACCGATGGCGAGCGTACCGAGCGTGCCTCGCGCTCAAGCACCACGCAGGTCACCGCATTGGTCCGTATGGAAGAGGCGATCGTTGCTGCGTGGTCCAATGGGGTGATCATGCGCTGCAATACACTTGGTTGCGATACGCTATACGTGGATCCAAGCCTTGCCGAACACCGCGTTAACGTCATGCGACCAGCCCAGGACGGGAGCCTTTGGTTGGGCACGCACGGTGCAGGGCTCTGGCGAGCGAAGGGGGGTGAGCTGGCCCGGTTCGACCTGGCCAGTGGCATGCCCGATGACCACGTGAACGACCTGGTTGCATGGGGCGATGGGGTGGTGGCCGCAACGGACCAAGGTCTGGTGCTGTGCACAGCAAAGGGGGTGCAAGCCCGGTGTGATGAGTCCAACGGCGCACCGGACAATCTGGTGCTCAGTCTCGCGGCAGACAACGACGGCTTGGTCTGGGCGGGTACCGATCGCGGCGGTGTGTTCAGTTGGACGCCCGGTCCGGCGGCTCCAACACCATTGGCCCATTCCAGTGGATACGGCCCGGTCATTCAGCTTGCAGTGCGCGATGACCTTGTGTGGATCGGGACCAGGGACCGCGGTCTATGCATGTTCGATCTCGGCGTACGTCAAGGGCACTATTCGTATCGATCACCGATGGACCCTGCATTGTTGCCGGTGAAGGACCTTATGCTCGATGCGGATGGAGTAGCATGGTGGTGCACGGGACAGGAACTGTTGTATCGATCGGATCCGACGGTGTTGTTCATCCCAGAGCATGAGAATACCGACCTGCGCGGCATCAAGGCGCTTTGCAGCGATGATCAGGGCAACATCTGGTTCGCCACCGAACGCGGGCTTTTCCGACACTCGAATACACTGACCGATACGCATGTGTTCCATCACGTTCGAATTGGCGATGATCGCCGCGCACCCGTTGTCTCGCTCGCAGCCGATGCTCAAGGCACCGTTTGGGCCGCCACGTTCGGCGATGGCGTTTATGCGCTGGACCGTGAAGGGCGAATTCGCCATTTCACGGGTAAGGATGGGTTGATCAACGAGAACGTACTGTCCGTGCGCAGTGCGGGCGACACCTTGTGGTTCGGCACGCTGGGTGGCGTGGTCGGCTACTGGGCCGATCGCTTCCATCCACAAAGAGGACCGGGAAGCGAGTTCATCTACGACATTCTGCCCGACAGAAAAGGCGGCATTTGGGCGGTAAGCGATGGTGCCGGGCTCCTGTATGGCAATGCCACCGGTACCATGCACGGTGCGGCCAGCGGCCCACACACGTACTTCTCGTTGGTCAGCGATGCTAAAGGAAGTATCTGGGCGGCGGGACCAGGCACAGGGCTTTGCCGCTCCGCTTCGGATAGCGTGTTATGTGTAGGGCAGGGGCTTGCTCCGTTCTCCGGGGATCTCTTTGCGTTGGGCTTGTCCGGCACACATCTGTTGGCTTTCGGTGGCCGGGGGACCATGGCCTATGAGCCAGCAACCAATGTCTGGGTGGATGTCACACGCCGCTTCGGATTGGAAGGTGCGCGCGCTGAGCTGAACAGCGTATGCACCGGCGTTGATGGGGACCTCTGGTTCGCTTGCAACAAGGGGCTCTACCGCATACAACCCCAGGAACGCCACTACCTGCGTAGGGTCCCCGCCGTGATCACTGGTGTTCGTGTGGGTAGCGAGACACGCGCAGCGGACCAACACATCACCACTCCGCACGACCGCAATGACCTTGTGGTGAGCTTCACCGGCATCCACTATGCCGACCCTTCCGAATTAAGGTTCGCCTATCAACTGGTAGGCTTGGACGAGCATCCCTTGGTCACTCGCGATCGGGAGATCACCTATTCGGCGCTGCCCCCAGGGAACTACCGGTTCCGGTTGATCGCGTTCGTTGGCGACGATGTCCCCGATGAGGGATGGGTGCAGTTCGAACTGGTGGTCCTTCAGCCCTGGTGGCGAACCAGTTGGGCCATGGTGGCATGGGTCGTACTGGTGGTAGGCGGTGCGTTCGTGGTGGTACGCATGCGCGAACAACGTGCCCGCGTGAAGGCGCTGCACGAGCAGGAGAAAGTGCGCTTTCAGCTGGAAGCATTGCGAAGCCAGGTGGATCCGCATTTCATGTTCAACAGTTTCAACACGCTGGTGGACCTCATCGAATCCGAACCTTCCAAGGCCGTAATTCATGTGGAACAGCTCAGCGACCTGTTCCGCAGCCTGCTTCAACTGCGCGACAAGGAATTGATCACGGTGGCCGAGGACCTTCGCCTTATGCGCTCCTACTTCGAACTGGAGCAGCAGCGGTTCGGTAGTGCCATAGCGCTCCAAGTTGATGTGGATGATGCCGCCATGCATCGGTACATCGTGCCCATGACCCTCCAGCTCCTGGTGGAGAACGCGCTTAAGCATAACGTGGTGAGCGCGGAACATCCCGTGGTCGTGGTGGTCCGTTCCTCCGAGGATGCACTTGAGGTAGGAAACGTGGTCCGGCCGCGCACCACGGCGCCACGTTCCACCGGATTCGGATTGCACAGCATCCAACGGCGCTACCAGGCCCTGACCGACCGGCCGATCGTGATCGATAAGGCCAATGGTCGGTTCACTGTGCGTATACCTTTGATCGATCCGAACGCATGAGAATACTGATCATTGAGGACGAGCAGGCCGCAGTGAAGCGGCTGCGCAAGCTACTTGCGGAACTGGCGCCCGATGTGGATGTGTTGGCCGATGTGCCTTCCATCGCTGGTGCCGTGGAATGGATCAAGGGGAACGAGGCCCCTGACCTGGCGTTGATGGATGTGCAACTGGAGGATGGGGAGAGCTTCGCCATATTCGAACGTGCCCAGGTTGATTTTCCGGTGGTGTTCATCACCGCCTACGATGAGCATGCGTTACGGGCCTTCCGCGTGAACGCACTTGATTATTTGCTGAAACCGATACGCCGCGAGGACCTGCAACAGGCCTTGGAACGCGCGCGCAAGGGTATGGTGGTGCGCGATCATTCGGCCCTCGCGCGTGCGGATGCCGATCGCCCTTCGGCCCCAGTGCGCCGCTTCCTCATTCGTTATGGCGAACATTTCAAGGTGGTGGAGCCCGACCAGATCGCGTACATCCATTCCCTAATGAAGAACACCTTCCTGCGAACGCGGGAGGGCCGTGACCTTCCCTTGGAGGAGAGCCTGGACAAGCTGGAGAAGCAGCTCGATCCGGGGATGTTCATCCGCCTCAACCGCCAATTGATCGTGAACCTGCACAGCATTCGAGAGCTGCTCGCCTACAGTAAAAGCCGGGTGAAAGTGGTGTTGGACCCGCCTTACGAGGACGATGCCATCGTAAGCAGCGAACGATCCGCGGAATTCAAGCGCTGGCTCGCTGGCCGTTGACCGGCATTCCCGCTCCGTCGGTTTGTTTTCCTGTTCTGTCCACAAATGCTGGGAACGACAGCTCACGTGGCCACAAATTGGCACCAGCATTGGAATCTGCCCAAGAAGGCAAAGGTCCTGATGCCCACGGAGCCATGAACGACCTGCACACCTTTGAGCGCCTCGAGGACCTGGATCTCGCCGACCAGCGCGACCTCCTTTCACTAGGCCGTGAACGGCTTCTTGGGGCCATCATCCGGCTGAACCAGGCCAAGCGCTACTACCGCAGGCTGAACGTGTTCGTATTGCTGGCGGATCTGCTGGACCGCGATGCCGCCCATGTGCGGACCAGGCCGATGTTCTGGAACCTGTCCGATTCGTCGCCCCGTAATCCCGGTTCGTCCGAAAACCCGGGGAACGAGCATTCCAGTGGACCGATCTTTGAGCGTTCCCAAGACTGAACCGGGAGCCCAAGGTCACACAGCATGCGAACGATCTCCTTTCAGAGCCTGATCACTGGTGGCGCGATATCCCTCTCGCTCACCTTTGGGCTGGCAGCTTGCCAGCACGAGCCCATTGTTGGCCCCGTGGACCCCGGTGGGGGCAATGGTGGTGGGGGTGGTGGTACGAACTGCGACCCGAACACGGTGTATTTCCAGCAACAGGTGCTGCCGATCCTCATCAGCAATTGCGCCGTTCCTGGTTGCCATAACACGGCCACGGACGACAACGATTGGATCCAGATCACGAACTACAATTCGCTGATGAACAGTGGCATCGTGCAGAACGGTGACCTGATGGAAGCGATCACGGAGAGCAACCCCAACGATCTGATGCCTCCGCCTCCCCAAGCGCCGCTGACCGCTTCGCAGATCGCGCTGATCAACACATGGATCCAACAGGGCGCGCAAAACAACAGCTGTGCTTCCTCTGTCTGTGATACACTTAACGTCACCTATTCCGGTTCCATCGTGCCGCTCATTCAACAGCGTTGCCTGGGTTGCCACAGTGGTGGTTCGCCGCAAGGTGGCATCAACCTCAGCACATGGTCTGCGGTGAACGCGGTGGCCGCGGATGGTCGATTGGGTCGTTCGGTGACCCACGATCCGACGGGTATTCCGATGCCCCCGAGCAGCCCGATCATGCCCACCTGCGAGGTGCGCACCTTCATGATCTGGATCGATGCCGGAGCACCCAACAACTGATGGAACAGAGGATGAAGATGCGTTCCACGATACTGATGATGCTGGCCTTGGGGCTTGTAGGCTGCTATTACGACAAGGAGGAGGTGCTCTACCCCAATAGCTTCTGCGATGTGACCAACGTGACCTGGAGCGGTACCATTCAACCCTTGGTGCAATCACGCTGCGCCACTCCGGGTTGCCATGTGGTCGGTGGGCAATCGCCGGACCTTTCCACCTATAGTGCCTTCAAGGCGCAAGTGGACCTTGGAAGGGTGCAGGCCAGGGCGATACAGGGCACACCCAGCTTCATGCCCCCTTCCGGCAAGATGCCGAACTGTAACATTCAACAGCTCCAGGCCTGGATCAACGCTGGTGCCCTTAACAATTGAGAAGAAGATGAGGCCGAAGGTCATGATCGCTGTGCTGGGTACCGTTGCCGTGATCGGCGGGGCCACCTATGCCTATATGGAGTACAACCGGGGTACTGCAGGTGCGGATGCCATGCAACCAGTTGCAACGGTCACGGCCGAGGACCTCTTGGCTTCATACGCAGCAGATGAGGCCGCAGCGGACCAGCGCTTCGTGGGAGAAGCAGATCAGGCCATCGAAGTAACAGGCACCATACGCGCCATGGAACCTGTGGGCAGCGACAAGACCAACGTGATCCTGGAGACCGGTGACCCCATGGCCGGGGTGGTGTGCGAGTTCTCCAACACGGACCTGCCGATCGACTGGCGCTCTGGTGCTTCGGTACGAGTGAAAGGCATTTGCACCGGCCTTCTCATGGATGTGGTGCTCGTGCGCTGTGTCGCTTCGGAATGATGCTTGCCTGACGGACGAACAACTGTATTGAAGGGCTTGTGGCTCAAATGAGCGCGGCCCATTGGAACAACAACGAAACAACGGACAACATGAACACCTTCAAGATCGCCATCCTCGCCGCATTCCTGCTCCCCGTGGCCGTTTCGGCACAGGACCGCTTCGGCACACGCAATGGCCACATTGCCTTCTTCTCCGAGACACCCATGGAGAACATCGAGGGCAACAACCACAAAGTGAGCAGCGTGTGGGATGCCACCAGCGGCGCCTTGCAGTTCGCCGTGCTCATCAAGGCCTTCGAGTTCGAGAAGGCGCTCATGCAGGAGCACTTCAACGAGAACTACATGGAGAGCAACACCTTCCCCAAGGCCGAGTTCAAAGGGAAGATGACCGGTGTGACCGCCGAACAGTTGAAGAAGCCAGGCACCTACGATGTCCTGGTGGAAGGCGACCTGACGATCCACGGTGTTACCAAACCCGTGAAGACCAAGGGAACGCTCACAGTGGAGGCCAATGGCACCATCAAGGCCTCAAGCGACTTCATGGTGCGTCCTGAGGACCATGGCATCAAGATCCCCGGCATGGTGCGCAAGAACATCGCCGAACAGATCGCCGTGCGTGTGCGCATGGATTACACCCGCATGTGATCGTTGCCTATCCAGCTCCTAACCGACCGACCTCGATGACCCGCTATCTGCTGTTGCCGCTTGCCTTCGCCCTGTTCAATACCACCAGCGCGCAGGACGACGATCTGTTGAAGTTGTTGGGCGAGGAGGAGACCGGACCGGAGTACACTACTGCGGCCTTCAAGTCCACCCGAGTGATCAATGGGCATAGCTTGGAGAACACGGCTCATGGCGTGCTCGATTTCCGCATCGGACACCGTTTCGGTGCGCTGAACAGCGGTGCCAACGAGTTCTGGGGTCTCGATCAGGCCACCATCAGGTTGGGTCTGGACTACGGCGTCACCGACCGCTTGATGATCGGTATAGGCCGCAACAGTTACCAGAAGACCTACGATGGCTTCGTGAAATACAAGCTGTTGCGTCAATGTGATGCGGGTTGCACCACGCCCGTCACACTGGCCTTCGTTGCCGCCACCTCCATCAACGGCATTCCGCAGTCAACCCTGTGGCCTTATCCGGAGGAGGACCGGCCGTTCTACTTCTCGCACCGCATGGCCTATTCGTTCCAGATGATCCTGGGCCGCAAGTTCAGCGAGTCGGTATCGTTCCAGTTGAATCCCGGTCTGGTGCACATCAACCTCGTTGAAAAGGCGGATCAGACCAACGACATCTACCACATCAGTGGTGCAGGTCGGGTGAAGCTCAGCAAACGGGTGGCCCTGAACGCCGAGTATTTCTACGTGCTACCCGGCCAGATCCCGGTGCCTTCTGAGGAAGAACAGGCCGCAGGTGAACTGCCTTATCGCAATTCGTTCTCGTTGGGCTTCGATATCGAGACGGGTGGACACGTTTTCCAGCTCCACATCACCAACTCGCTGGCCATGTTCGAGCGGGGCTACATCACCGAGACCACCGAGCAGTGGTCCGATGGGGGCATCCACTTCGGGTTCAACATCTCGCGGGTGTTCACACTGCATAACCCGAAGCCCAAGCGCTGATCGCTTCAGCCTTTCCGGCCGGCGGCCTGCTGCACTTGCAGATATTCCGCCAGGTTCTCGGGTTCCATGATGCCCACGATCCGGCCTTCGGAAAGTACGGGCAGAACGGGATGACCTTCGATCACCATGCGCTGGAAGGCTTTGTGGGCTCCTTCCTTCGGCGCCACGACCGACACTGCGCGAAAGGGAAGGTCACTAAGTGGGTCTTGGTCGCGGCCGTTCTGTAAGGCGCTCATCAGGTCCTCTCGAACAAGCAGCCCTGCCAACTGCTGGCCGTCAAGCACGAGCAAGACGCTATCCCCGCCAGCAAGCAATTCATTCACCGCCTGTTGCACTGTAGCGGTCCGTTGGAGCGACCAGTAGCGTGTCCGCATCACCTGGCCTACGGTTATGCCTTCCAACCGGGCCTTCTGCCGAACGCTGCGCGCTTCGGAGCCAGCGGCAAAGAACACGAACACGCCTACGAGGGCCATGAAGGGCTGGCCCCATGAAATTCCTGCGATCACGAAACCAACCGCGAACATCCGCCCGACAATGGCCGCGATGTCCGTTGCACGTTCACGGGGCAAACGCATGCTCAACAACGAACGCAGGATACGCCCACCATCCATGGGGAAGGCCGGAAGCAGATTGAAAAGGAACAAAAGGATATTGGCCATGATCACGAACGATAAAACGTTCGTCCAAGTGGTGGCGCCCAATAGCAGGTCCGAGAAGAAGAGCGATACCCCGGTGATAGCGACGATCAGGAAGGCCAATGCCGCGATCAAGAGGTTCATGAGCGGGCCGGCAATAGTGATCCAGAATTCCTGCTTCGGGTCCTCGGGCATGCGTTCCAAGCTGGCCACACCTCCAATGGGCAAAAGGGTGATGTCGCGCGTGCGAATGCCATAACGCTGAGCTGTGAGCGCGTGCCCGAACTCATGCACCACCACGCAGACGAAGACCACAAGGACGAGCCCGACATGCGCCAGTAGTTGAGTGAACGGCACACCGTCAGACAAGCCCGAAATAACGATCCAAGCGGGTAGGAGAAGAAAGGACCAATGCACCAACACCTTGATACCCCGGAAGGAGAAGAGGGACAGGCCCCCGCGCAGTGTGGGGGAGGCCATCAGTCGGCCTGTTGTTGCAGCACCAACATGGGGATGTGGGTGTGCATGGCCAGTTTGGTGGCAGTGCTGGTATGGAACAGCTGTTCGAAGATGCTGCGCTTGCGGTGAAGTACCACCACCATGTTCGCGTCGCTCTGGTCGGCGAAGCCGTTGAGCGCCTGCATTACGTTCTCGCCACTTACGTAGTGGTGCGAACGGGGAATGGCACCCAAGAGCTCATCGAACCGTGCATCCGGAGCGCCGGGCTCAACGGTCGTGTCCTCATTGATCACACGCACGATGAGGACCTCGGCCTTTGACCAGCGTGCAATGTCGATCAGTATCTGCAGCGAACCCTTGTCAATGGGACCGCCATCATCGGCGACCACGATGCGCTTGGGGGTTTCGTATTTCGTATTCTCTGGAACAGTGAGCACCGGAAAACCACCTCCTTTGATCACGTCGGCGGTATTGCTTCCGAGCAGCACTTCCTTCAGGCCGGAAGCGCCTTGAGTGCCCATCACCACCAGCTGTGGTTTGTCGGCATCATGGCTGAAACGAGCCACCACATTGGGCAGGTCACCATGCTCCACAGCGGTCCGAAGATCGATCTTCATGCTTGGAAGCGAGGATCTCAACCGAGCTACGAAATCATCCGTTCCTTCCTGGGCTTCCTTGGCCAGCAGTCCATCAATGCTCCACATCGAGCTTGCCGCTCCGTGGGGCAGCATGTAGCTGTTCAGTACCGTGAACGTGTTGCCCTCCACGCCAAAGAGTTGCACAGCGTAGTTCGCTGCGTTCATAGCGTTGGCGCTGAAGTCGGTGGGAAGCAGGATATGGGCCATAAGAGGGTGGAATGTGGAGCGTTGACCGGCTCAGTGACCGTGCCCGTCGCTGTGTGCAGCGGCCTTGCTGCCATCCACCAAGGCGTAGCCGATGAATAGCAGGGCCAGCATGGCCACGAAGCTGATCAGGCCCTTCACGTTCTCTGCCCCCTCCGGGGTTTGAAGTTCGCTGGTATCCAGCAATGCAAAACGGAAGGGGATCAGGAAGGCGAGGAGCCAAAGGGCGAGACCGATGAGCTTTTTCATGTGAGGGTGTCTGTCGGATGCGAAGTTAACGGGCCATGTGAGATGCACCTGCAATGAACATCAAGCATTTGCCAGACGCTCAAGTCCATTCATATCACTGATGCGGATATCCCTGCCTTGGACCTCGATCAACTTGTCCTCTTTCAGGTCGGTAAGGGTACGGATTAGTGATTCCGTTGCGGTGCCCACCAAGGTGGCCAGGTCCTCACGACTGATGCGAACGCCAAGGTCGCGGTCGGTTTCACCGCCATAGCGCTTGTGTAGGCGCACCAAGGCCTGGGCCACGCGTTGACGGACCGGGGCATATGCGAGCTGTAGCAGTCGCTCTTCATTCTCTCGCACCTCTTTGCTCAGCATCTTGATGAACCGGATGCTCACATCTCGGTCACGGTACAATAGGGCCAGCAATTCCTCACGGGGGATCAACGCCACTTCGGTCGCTTCCAAGGCTTCCGCGCTTTCGGCCACGCGTCCCCCTTCAAGCACGCTCATGTAGCCCAGGAAGTCACCTTGGCTGTAAAGGCCGGTGACCAGTTCCTTACCGTCGTTGTTCATCTTGAACGTGCGCACCTTGCCCTGCTGCACGAAGAATACCGACCGAAGTTCATCTCCTTCATGGAAGATCATCTCCTTTTTTGGGATGGACCGCGTCTTGCGGTTGATGGTCATCTCCTTTAGAGCCCCTACGCCTCTCGCATTTTCCAGCAGCCCGTTCAGGCCCTCAGCATTCGGGTCGAAGCCCTTACGGAACAGGTCGCTGCGTTTCAAACGGCCTTCGATCGCGTTCAGCAGTTCGCTCTCCTCGAACGGTTTGGTCAGGTAGTCATCCGCCCCAAGTTCCATGCCTTTCCGGACATCACGGCGTTCGGCTTTAGCCGATAGAAAGATGAACGGGAGTTCAGCTGTGGCCGGGTCCTTTCCGAGCATGTGCAGTACACCGTAGCCGTCCAGCTCGGGCATCATGATGTCGCAGAGCACAAGGTCAGGCATGTTCTTTCGCGCCAATTCCACGCCTTTCTTGCCGTTCTCGGCCTTGAAGACCTTGTAGTTGGCCAGTTCAAGGATCTCTGCGGTGTTCTCCCGCATGTCCTTGTCATCCTCAATGAGCAGGATGGTCTTCATGGTGGTGGTGTTGGGGCAAGGTGGCCGTAAAGGTGCTGCCTTTTCCGGGTTCGCTGGTGAATCCGATCGTACCGCCCATGAGGTCCAGGTACTTACGCACGATGTTCAGACCCAGTCCGGTGCCCTGAACGGTAAAGGCATTGCTGGCGCGGAAGAAGCGCTCGAACAAATGTTGCTGGTCCTCCAACGGTATGCCGATGCCCTCATCCACGATACGGATCTCCAGCATACCGTTGGTCAGGGTTGTTGACAGGTGTATACGCTTTCCCTCGGGCGTGTACTTGATGGCGTTCTGGATCAGATTGCTCAGTACGTGGTTCAACATCTGTTGGTCCTGGAACAGGGTACGTTCATCGCCAAAGTGGTCGTAATCCACCTCCTGTCCGGGTTTGGTCAGGCTGCGCAATTCTTCCACCAGTTCAATGCACAGGTGTACCACGTCCACTTCGCAGGGATTGCAACGCACCATGCCTTGTTCCAGCTTGTCCAGCGAAAGGAAGTCGTTCAGCATGGCCGTAAGCTCTCGCACTTTGCTTCGGATCTTGGCCACGTGACGTTCGATCTTCTCGTGCTGTGGTCCTTCACTGTAACGCGCAATGAGGTCCACCGAGCTCATGATGGTACTTAAAGGCGTCCGGAACTCATGCGAAGCCATGCTCACGAACCTCGATTTCAGGGCGTTCAACTCCTTCTCCGCTTCCAAGGCTTCGCGAACGCTCTTTTCGGCTTCCTTCAGTTCCGCTGTGCGTTGTTCAACGCGGTCCTCCAACTCGTCATTCGTGCGCTGTAATTGAAGTTCAGCCTCCCGCCGTTGGGTCACGTCGGTCACCAGCCCCATCACGTAGCGATCTTTGCCGATCACGAAATGGTTAAGGCTCACTTCAACCGGAAAGGTGCTTCCATCCTTTCGCTCGCCCATCAGGTCCAACCCCATGCCCATCGGCCGCTTGTGGGGTGTTCGGATGTAGCCTTCGCGCAGGTGTGTATGATGGCCGCGCTTGGCACTGGGGACCAATGCTTCGATCGGCTTGCCAAGCAGGTCGTTGCCACTGTATCCGAACAGTTCCGTCATTCTCGGATTCAACAGGCAGATCACGCCATTACCGTCCACTACTACCAGCCCTTCAGCAGCAGAACTGAAGAGCATGGCCGCGATCTCCGCGACCTGTCCTGCATTAAAAATGGAGCCTGTCACGGTCCGAAAATAAGTTGAGAAGGGGAAAGGCCCTTGTCAGTTCGCGGGTGGGAACCGTTCCTGTGTTTCACCGGAGCCTTCGTCGTACACTTTCCATTTGATCAGCGGCTTCGCGTAGAGGTTCAAGGTGATGGCCCGCGACTGGCCCGAATTGATGTACCGGTGTATCCCCCGACCATTATGCAGGTAAGAGAATGACCCTGGGTCCATTTTAGCTGAAGAGACCTGCTTCAACGGTTGACCAGGCATGAACTCGAAGCGCTCTTCAACAACTGCACCCGCCAAGGGATGCACCCAAGCCTCTTCGGTGGAGTAGTCGTGAATGCTCGTGCGTTGGCCTGGTTCATAGCAGATCACCAACAGTTCAAAGTCCGATGTGCGTGTGATACAATTGCGTGTGTAGTGTTTGTCGTGCCAGCGGCAATAAGGGGTGAAGTCCTCCACGGGAATGGCAATGCGGTCCAGGATCTCCAAATACCCCTTTCTGCCGGGCCCTTTGCAGAGCTCGTTGACCAGTTCTTCGATGGTCGTTATCGGTCCCGGGGTCCTGCTCATGTGCGAACGGCTTTCGCCAAGAAGGGGAAAGTGGTCAAGCCGCGAACGTATGCGCCATTTGAGAATGAAAGACTGACATTTGTCAGTAGGTCATATCGGTTTTTCGCACCGCTGGGTTGAACGATCCACTTGGAGCAGTAGTTGCCAGCGTTGGCACTATTTGCCTTGCAGCGGCACAATGGTCGAGCGCCACTGAGACGCGATCGATCAGTCCCCTTCCGGCCCTGGAACGAATGATGGTTTGAACATGATCGTAACTGTCCAGATCCGTTTCTATGAACACCAGGTATTGTGCCGGTTTCATGCGCTTCGTGTTCGCGATGACAGGGGTAACTGTTCCTGTTGCTGATGTCGTGGGGTGTATTGTTCAATTGGGCCGCTCTGCTCAGGACAGTTCACTGCTCAGGGCAACGCCCTGCCTCGGCGGATGCTGCGAACCTATTCCCAACGCGGACCGGTGTCCATGACCTTTGTCGTCATTTCGGATGACACAGGTCATGAATGCGAACAGGGGCTTCAACGAAGCCCCTGTTCCAATTGGTAGTGCCAAGCACGGTTCACATCACCTTCGACAACCAGCGGTGAAACTCGTCCTTCAGTTCGCGGTACAGTTTCTCGAAGGTCACCATGCGGTCGCGCAGTTCGGTATGGTCGCCGAAGGCGCGGTGCTCAATGGCCACGGGATGTTCCTTCATTTCCTTTTCCAGGAAGTTCTCGTGTTCCTTGATGCCGTGGCGCAGTTCATCGATCACTTCGCGTTCGCGGATGTACTGGTTCTGGAAGTGCTCAAGCTCGGCCAGCAGTGTTTTGTCCGTATTGCGGGCCACCAGTTCTTCCATGCGACGTTCGAAGATGGTGATCTCCTCCTTGCAGAATTGCAGGGTATTGAGCCACACGTTGTGTTCGAAATGGAGGTCCGAGAGGTGCTTGGTGGTGCGGTCCTTGGTGGCAATGGTCATGGTAGGATGTGCGTTGTGGTTCGCAACGAATTTCCGGCATCAACGAGGGTGCGAACATGACCATGGTCAGTTAGACGAACAAAGGAGGTGCGCATGCACCTCCTTTGTTCCATTGATCTGAGATCGGCCTTAGCCGCGGTCCTTCAAATTCACGTAATCGCGCTTGGTGGCACCAGTGTAGATCTGGCGCGGGCGACCGATGGGTTCCTTGTTCTCCACCATTTCCTTCCACTGCGCGATCCAGCCCGGCAGGCGGCCAAGGGCGAACATCACCGTGAACATACGGGTAGGGATGCCAATGGCGCGGTAGATGATGCCACTGTAGAAGTCCACGTTGGGGTACAGCTTGCGCTCGATGAAGTAGTCGTCCTTCAAGGCGATCTCCTCCAGTTGCTTCGCGATGTCCAACACGGGATCCTTTACGCCCAACTTGCCCAGCACATCGTCGCAGCTCTTCTTGATGATCTTGGCGCGTGGGTCGAAATTCTTGTACACGCGGTGCCCGAAACCGAAGAGGCGGAAGGGGTCGTTCTTGTCCTTGGCCTTGTTCACCCATTTCTGGATGTCGCCACCGTCGTTGCGGATGGTCTCCAACATTTCGATCACTTCCTGGTTGGCGCCTCCGTGCAGGGGGCCCCACAGGGCTGCGATGCCGGCGCTCACGGCGCTGTAAAGGTTGCTCTGGCTGCTGCCCACCAGACGCACCGTGCTGGTGCTGCAGTTCTGCTCGTGGTCGGCGTGCAGGATCAGCAGGGTGTTCAGGGCGCTGGCTACCACTGGGTCCACCTCGTATTCCTCGGTGGGCAGGGCGAACATCATGTGCAGGAAGTTCTCCACGTAGCCCAACTTGTTGTTGGGGTACATGTAGGGGTGGCCCAGGTTGTTCTTATAGCTGATCGCGGCCAGCGTAGGCATCTTGGCGATCAGGCGGAAGATCGTGCGCTCCACGTCCTTCTGCGGACGGTGGGGGTCCTGGCTCTTGGGATAGAAGGTGCTCAGCGAGTTCACCATCGCCGAGAGGATGCCCATGGGGTGGGCATTGCTCGGGAAGAACTCGAAGAAGTGCTTCATGTCCTCGTGCACCAACGAGTGGTAGCGGATGTTCCCCTCGAACTCGTCCAGCTGCTTCTTGTTGGGCAGGTCGCCGAACAGGAGCAGGTAGGCCACTTCCATGAAGGAGGCTTTCTCGGCCAATTGCTCAATAGGGTAGCCGCGGTACTGCAGAATGCCCTCCTCACCATCGAGGAAGGTGATAGCGCTCTGGGTGGCGCCGGTGTTCTTGTATCCGGGGTCGATGGTGATGTACCCGCTCACATCACGCAGCTTGCTGATGTCAATGGCCTTTTCGCCTTCACTGCCCACGATGATGGGGAACTCGTACGTTTTGCCATCGAGGATGACCTGGGCTTTCTCACTCATCTCAGCTGCCGTATTGAGGTGTTTTTCGTTTGATCGGGGGCGAAGTTAGCAAAGAACAATGCGGGCGCCGTGATGTTCATCAATGAGAAAAGGCCCGCGTGTGCGGGCCTTTCACTGAATGCTCGGAAGCCCTTACTGGGCGGCCCATTTGGGCTTGAAGGTGGTCATGAAGGCCTGGTAGTCCATCGTCTTGTAATGGCCCTCACCGAAGTACACCAGGATCGGTTCGATCTGGTCCGGGGTCATGTAGCCTTGCACCGGGGCCAGCACGTTCAGGTCGCTGTCCAGGTAGACCACCGTCGGGTAGGCAATGCGACCGTTCACATTGGCAATGGCGTAGGTAAGGTGGTGCGTGCCATTGCGACCGCCCGTGTTGGCGGGGTTGTAGTCCGGGTTCTCCAGCTTCTGGCCCTTGAACATCACCGGGTCGCCGCTCTCTGCATTGAACTTCACGGCATAGAAGTGCTTGTTCACGTATTCGGCCAAGCGCGGGTCGCTAAAGGTCCTGGAGTCCAGCATCTTGCATGGACCACACCAGCTGGTGTACACATCCACGAACAAGGGCTTGGGGGCTTTCTTGGCCATGGCCTGTGCCTCTTCCATGGTCATCCACTTGATGCCCTTGGTGGCCGTGGCGGGCGCGGGTGTAGGCGCTTGCGCAGGCTTGGCCGTGCTTTGGGCAAAAAGGCCCAGCGGGGCCAGGGTAAGGGCGAACAAGAGGGTGCGCATCGCAAATGGAATGAGGTTCAGGCGCAGCGAAGACCGTGCCGTAACGGACAGGTTAGTGAATGCCGCGCATGAGGCGACGAACGAAGGGGGAGATGGCGACCAGCACCAAGCCGGCGATCAGCGCGTACATGCCCAGTTGCAGGTATCCCGTTGTGTAGCTCTCGAGCTTGGCCATGTTGGTGGCGTTCTCGTCGGCAATGCTCATGCCTGCGCCCAGCAGACCGGCCACATACTGCCCATAGGCGCTGGCCAGGAACCACATGCCCATCATCAGGCCCTGCACACTTTGTGGTGAGAGCTTGGTCATTAGCGACAGGCCGATCGGGCTCAGGCATAGTTCGCCGAAGGTGATCACGAAGTAGCCCAGCGTAAACACGTCCAACGAGGTCACACCATCGGCATCGGCAAAGAAGACGGTGGCGTAGAATACATAGAAGGCCAGTGCCAGCAACAGGAAGCCAAGACCGAACTTCACTACGCTGTTGGGTTCCATGCCGCGTTTGCTCAGCCATACCCAAAGGATACCGATGGGTGCAGCGAACAGGATGACAAAGAGCGAGTTGGAACTGTTGTTCACCACGTTGGGGTCCATCGGAATGCCCAGCAGCGTGTGCTTCAGGTTGTTCAGCGCGAACAGGCTCAGCGAACCACCGCTCTGCTCGAAGAAGGCCCAGAACAGGATGGAGAAGAGGATGAAGACCAGCGCTGCCCCCAGACGTTTGTTCTCCTCCTTGTTGAATTTCCGCATTTCCCAGCCCAGATAGACCAGGGTGGCCGGCCCGATAATGTACATGAACAGGTCCGTATAACGGGTGTTCGTCACCAGCAGCAGGATGAAGGGAATGGCGATCAGCGAACCGACGTAGGTGGCGATCTCCATGAATTTCCGCTTGCTTGCAGGCACATCCGGATGAATGGGGCTGAGGCCGATGGGCCCCATGCTCTTGCGGGTGAATATGAAGTTGACCAGGCTGATGGTCATGACGACGGAGACCAGGGCGAAGGCCCAGCTCCAGCTGTGGTACTTGCCCACGTAGACCATGATCATGCCCCCGAGCAGGGCACCTACGTTGATGCCAGCATAGAACAGGCTGAACCCGGCATCACGACGACTGTCGTTGGTGTGGTACAGCTGCCCCACCATGGTGCTGATGTTGGGCTTGAAGAAGCCCGTGCCGATGATAGAGAAGCAGATGCCGATGTAGAAGAATTCCTTGGGGGATATCGCCACCACAAGGCCCCCGACGATCATCAACAGGGCACCCCAGAACAATGACTTTTGGAAGCCTAGGACCTTGTCCGCGAACACACCACCAATGAAGGTGAAGGCATACACGAAGGCCTGGATGGCGCCGTATTGCAGATTGGCCGTCGGGTCATCGAGCCCCAGGTTGCTCACCATGAACACCGTGAGCATGCCCCGCATGCCGTAGAAGCAGAACCGCTCCCACATTTCGGTGAAGAACAGTGCCCACAGCTGCTTCGGGTACTTGCCCTCGAAGTTGCGTATCTGGTCGAGGGTGGGGGAGGCGGGCGTCATGCGTTCGCGGCTATTGGGTCTATGGGCGTGGTCCGGCCTATCAAGCTGGGATGACAGATGGTCTCCGTTCTTAACGGATGCCGTGGAACAGGCGGTTGACCAGCGGGCTGACCAGCACAAGGAACAGACCGATCCCTACGGTCACGTAACCCATTGTACTGTACACGTCCACATAAGTGGCCAGGCTGGCGGCCTTGTCCAGCACCTCGCCCTCGCCGGCACCGTGCTCTGCGCCGGTCAGCTTGGCCAGCATGCCTGCGGCGTAGTTGGCACCGGCAATGCTGAGGAACCAGGCCCCCATGGCCGTGGCGGTCATGTCCTTCGGCACCAGTTTGGTCACCATGCTCAGGCCGATGGGGCTCAGGAACAGTTCGCCGGTGGTGTGCAGCATGTACAGCAGGGCGAGGGTCCACAAGGGTACCATGTATTCCACGGCGAGCGGCGCGGCCAGAAGGATCACCAGGTAGCCCAGGCCCAGTTGAAGAATACCGAGACCGAACTTCATGGGGATGCTGAAGTCCTTGTCGGCCTGTTTGAGCTTCACCCACATGATGCTGAAGAGCGATCCGAAGAGCAGGATGTACGCCGGGTTGAAGAATTGTGTGGTGGCGGCGCCCATCTCCCAGCCTCCGATCGAGCGGTCCACGTTGCGGTCTGCAAAGAGCGTGAGGCTGCTGCCCGCCTGCTCGAAGCAGGCCCAGAACACCACGTTGAAGAACATGAGGATGATGAAGCCGAACATCTTGTCCAGCTGCACCTTGCCATCCTTCACTCCGCGTGCAATGAGGCTTCCGATCACGAACGCTGCAACGGCCAACAGCACATAGCCGGCCACATCGGTATTACGGAGCAGGAAGTACAGCACTGGAATAAGGAGCATGCATCCCAGCAATACTGCATTAAAAGGGCTGAGCGGCCCGTACGCGGGTTTGTGGAGCGTATCGGGTGAGGGGGGGGCACTGACATGGCCGTAGTGCTTGCTGCCCATTTGGAAGATGAGCACACCAAGCAACATGCCGATGCCGGCCAGCGCGAAGCCGGCCTGTGCACCATAGATGTTGCCCACTTCGGCGCATACCGTGGTGGCCAACAGCGCTCCGAGGTTGATGCCGATATAGAAGATCGTGAAGCCCGAATCCTTGCGGTGGTCGCCATCGGGGTAGAGGCGGCCCACCATGGTGCTGATGTTCGGTTTGAACAGTCCATTGCCCACAATGATGATGGCCATGCCCCAGAACAGCAGCATCTCGCTGCCTCCTACGATCACGAACTCGCCGATCGCCATCAGTATGCCGCCTAACAATACGGCCAAGCGCGACCCCAGGATTCCGTCAGCAATGCGTCCTCCGATAACAGGCATCACATAGACCAGTGCAGTATAGGCCCCATACACAGCAAAGCCCTTGTCGTCGCCCATGGCCAGTGACTTCACCAGATACAGTAGCAGCAGGGCACGCATGCCATAGTAGCAGAAGCGTTCCCACATTTCTGCGGCGAAAAGCCAGTACAGTCCGGGTGGGTGACCGACGGTCGGTGCGTTGGAGTTGCTCATGAAGGAATGAGGGGGTTGAGGTGCGCCAAGGTAGGAAAGGCCAAGAACTGGCAAAGGGGGAGGGCCGGTGGGGTGCGGGAGCGCCCTACAGGTTCTCCTCCAACCACTTCGTCATCATCTCATACAGATGCAGTCGGGTGGTGCCGCCGTAGATGCCGTGGTTCTTGTCGGGATACATGAACTGGTCGAAGGGCTTGTTGGCCTTCACCAGGGCGTTCACCATTTCGGCGGCGTTCTGGTAGTGCACATTGTCGTCGGCCAGACCGTGGATCAGAAGGTAGTTGCCTTTCAGCTTGCCCACATGGCTCACGGGACTGTTGTCGTCGTAGCCCTTGCCGTTCTCGTTGGGCAGGCCCATGTAGCGCTCGGTGTAGATGCTGTCGTAGTAGCGCCAGTTGGTCACCGGGGCCACGGCGATGGCGCTCTTGAAGTGGTCGGCGCCGTTGGTGATGCACAGGCTGCTCATGAAGCCACCATAGCTCCAGCCCCAGATGCCGATACGCCCTGCGTCCACATAAGCCTGTTGGGCCAGCCATTGCGCGGTGGCGATCTGGTCCTCCGTTTCGTAGCGCCCCAATTGCCCGTAGGTCACATGGCGGAAGTCGCGTCCGCGATGCCCTGTGCCACGCCCGTCCACACAGACCACGATGTAGCCTTTCTGGGTCAGCAGGGTATGCCAGAGCTGTCCGCGGCCATCCCACTGGTCCAATACCTCGTTGCTGTTCGGACCGCTGTACTGCACCATCAGCACGGGGTATTTCTTCTTCGGGTCGAAGTCCACGGGCCTCATCATCCAGCCCCGCAGTTCGAAACCGGCCTTGGTGGGGAATTGGAAGAACTCGCGCGTGGCCAGGCCGTATTCCTTGGCGGTGGCCGCCAGCTTCGCGTTGTCCTTCAATGTCTTCACCAGTTTGCCGTTACCATCGTGCAGAGTGATCACTGGCACGGTGTTCAGGGTGCTGCGCGTGTTGATGAAGTAGCGGAACCCGGTGCTGAACTCGGCATCGTTCCAGCCGCCGGCGGGCGATAGTTGGACAATGCCCTTGCCGCTAAGCGGAACAGTCAGTACCTCTTGTGCTTCGGGCGCGCTCTTGGCCGCAGTGAACACCACACGCTTGTTCTTTTCATCAATGCCCTTCACGCCCACCACGTCCCAAGTTCCGCTGGTGAGCTGCTTGGGCTCGCCGTTCATGGGCACCAGGTAGATGTGGTTCCATCCATCGCGCTCGCTGGTCAGCACGAAACCGGTACCATCGGCCAGGAAGTGCAGGTCGTCGGTCACTTCGGCGTAGGTGTCGCAGGTCTCGATGTACACTGGCGAGGGCAATAGGTTGCGGCCACGCTGCGCGAGGTCCACGGTGGCGATCACCTTCTCGTTCTGCAGGCGGTTCATGCGCATGAACCAGAGCACGTTGTCGTTGGCGGTCCAGCCCAGGCGGGGGATGTAGAGTTCGCCCTCGGGTCCCAAGGGGACCAATGTGTTGGTGCCTGCGGCCAGGTCGTACACGAACAACTGCACGGTGCTGTTGGTCTCGCCGGCCTTGGGGTATTTGAACCGGTATTCGCTCGGGTAGAGCTGGCCTTTGTACAGGGTGAGATCGAACTCGCGCACGGCGCTCTCATCGCTGCGCAGGTAGAGCAGCTTGGTGCCATTGGGGCTCCAGGCATAACCCTGCACCAACGCGAATTCCTCTTCATATACCCAGTCCGTGGCGCCGTTAAGGACCTTGTTCCATGCGCCGTCGTTGGTGATCCGGGTCTCTTTCATGGTGGCCAGGTCCACCACGTAGAGGTCGTTGTCGCGGACAAAGGCGGCCTTGTTGCCATCGGGGCTGAAGGTGGCCAGCCGTTGTTTGGCCTTGTTCACATCGCTCAGTGGCACCAAGGTCTTCGTGGTACGGTCGAAGATGTAGTTGTAGGCATAGTAGCTGTAGCGGTAGATGGGCTCGTGGTCGGTCTCGATCATCAGTTTCCGCTCATCTCCGCTGAAGCTGTAGCCTTCGATCTCTAAAGGGGCTTTGGCGCCGGGCAGCATCAACTGGCCACCACGTACCAGGGTGGCCACCTTTTCACCCGTGCGGTAGGCGTACTGGGCGATCACGGCCTCTTCCTTTTCCTCTTCCAATACGGTGTAGTGCAGGCCGTCCTTCATGCTGGCCAGCCCCCCAACGAACTCGGTGCTGAACAGCGGACCGGCCCAGATGTCCTTGTTGGTAAGGGTCTTTTGCGCCTGTAGGGCCGGGGCGAACAAGAGGGCGACCGCCAATGCGGCCAGAGCGGAACGGTAAAGCATGGTGCGAATATCGGGGGGAAGGGGCAAGGGGCGTACCAACGTGGATGGGGTGGGTGGGGATGAACAGTGAGGATCGGTTTTCGGCGACCAGGGATATGCTCACTCCTCCACGAAGTCCATGTCCTTGTGGAAGGTCTCATGCACGCGGCTCGTGGCCCAAAAGGCCGCGCCAATGCAAACAAGGCCCACTACCAAGGCACTGGTGAGGTTGCCCACCGGCACGGCGAGGAACTTGAAGGCATTGGTAACGGGAAGTACCGCGCCGCGAACGAAGTTGGGTGTGGTGGTGGCCACGGTGCTGCGGATGTTGGTGCCGAACTGTTCGCTGGCCACGGTAACGAAAATGACCCAGTAGCCCGTGGCCGTGCCCAACGCCAGGCACATCCAGTTGTAGGTATGTATGCTGGCGCCCTGCATGCCAAAGAGGAACACCAACGTAAGGGCGAGGTTGGCCGTGAGGTAGCCGTAGATCACCTTCTTGCGGCTGCGCAGCACCTGAGAGAGCACTCCGCTGAGCAGATCGCCGATGCTGAGCCCGATGTAGGCGTAGCGGATGGCCTTCCCGTTGATGCGCTTAAGCTCTTCCGGGGAGAGCATGCTGGTATCGATGCCCAGTTGGGGCACGAACACGTCCTGGCTCAGGTTCACCAGCACACCGATCACATACCACACGGGCACACCGATGAGGATACAGCCCAGGTAGCGTAGCAGCCGGTCGCGGTCGTTGAAGAGCATGCGCAGGTCACCCTTGCGTGCAGAGCTTTCCTTCATCCGGTGGAACATGCCGCTCTCGAAAGCGCCCACACGCATCACCAGCAGCACCAGGCCCATCAGCCCACCCATGAGGTAGGCCACCTGCCAGTCCATCAGCGGACCGGTGACCGTGGCGAACACCGAACCCAGCGCCTTGCCCCGGCTCACCACTTCATCCGCGAACACCGCCCCCAGCGCACCGAAGGTCACCACCACCATGGTGCCGTAGCCGCGTTTGCCCTTGGGCATCGATTCGGTGATCAGCGTGATGCCCGCGCCCAACTCGCCCGCCAGGCCCACACCGGCAATGAAGCGCACAATGGCGTAGCTGGTGATATCGTAAGTGAAGGCGTTGGCGATGTTGGCGAGCGAGTAGAGGAGGATGCTGCCGAAGAGCACGGTGATGCGGCCTTTCTTGTCGCCCCAAACACCCCAGAGGATGCCGCCCACCAGCATGCCCAGCATCTGCATGTTGAAGAGGTCGATGCCCACATCCTTGATGCGCGGGTCACCAGCGCCCAGGATGAACTCGAGGCTCTCGCGCTTCACCACGTTGAAGAGCACCAGGTCGTAGATGTCCACGAAGTAGCCCAGTGCGGCCACGGTGATCAGCAGCGCGGTGCGCTTGTCCGGGAAGAGGGCGGTCATGGTGGGGAGGCCTGCGAAAATGCAGAGGATCCGGTGATGTTCAACATGCGGGGTGGTTCCGGGGGCGGCCGTTATCTTCGCCGCACCGGTGGCCACTGCCATCGGCACCACGGATGCAGCCGGTCACCATCCTCGATACCAAGGCCTTCGGGCTTACCATCACCCGGCTGTGCCATCAGCTGATCGAGGACCACGGCGATCTTTCCGGTGTGGCCATCATCGGCCTCCAGCCACGCGGTGTGCTGCTTGCGCGCAGGCTTCGCACCGAACTGGCCCGCATCATCGGTCGGGAGCAACTGGCGTATGGCGAATTGGACATCACCTTTCATCGGGACGATTTCCGGCACCGCACCTCGCTGCCTTCGCCCAGCGTAACAGAGATCGATTTTACCCTCGACGGACGCCGGGTAGTGCTTGTGGACGATGTGCTTTTCACGGGTCGCACGATCCGGGCCGGCCTCGATGCACTTCTTGCTTTTGGGCGGCCGGCCAGTGTGCAACTGCTGGTGCTCATCGATCGCCGGTTCAGTCGCCAGGTGCCCATCCAGGCCGAGTATGTGGGCAAATGGGTGGACAGCATCGCCGACGAGCGTGTTTCCGTGGAATGGAAGGAGAGTGATGGGCGCGACCAAGTGCTGCTTCATCCCGCCGCTCGCGATGCACGGGCCGCCGGTCGTTCCCTTAATGCCGCATCGGACCTATGAGCAATTCGATCTCCTTCGCGGATAGTGCAACGGCGAGCGATCAGCTCAGCACGGAGCATTTGCTCGGCATCAAGGACCTGAGCGCCGCTGATATCGAGCTGATCTTCCGAACGGCCGATGGGTTCAAGGAGGTCCTGAATCGCCCGATAAAGCGGGTGCCTTCACTGCGCGATATCACGGTGGCCAATCTCTTCTTCGAGAGCAGCACGCGCACACGGGTGAGTTTTGAGCTTGCCGAGAAACGGCTGAGCGCCGATATCGTGAACTTCAGCAGCAGCGGCAGCAGCGTTAGCAAGGGCGAAACACTGGTGGATACGGTGAACAACATCCTCGCCATGAAAGTGGACATGGTGGTGATGCGTCATCCGGACCCGGGAGCCGCACTGTTCCTGAGCCGCCATGTGAACGCACGGATCGTGAACGCCGGTGATGGCACGCACGAGCACCCCACACAGGCGCTGCTCGATGCCTACAGTATCCGCGAGAAGCTGGGCCGGGTGAAGGGTGCCAAAGTGCTGATCGTGGGCGATATCCTGCACAGCCGCGTGGCCCTCAGTAATATTTTCTGCCTCCAGAAATTGGGAGCGGAGGTCATGCTTTGCGGCCCCAGCACGTTGATGCCGCGCTTCATCACCAGCCTCGGGGTGCGCGTGGAGCACGATCTGGACAAGGCCCTGCGTTGGTGCGAAGTGGCCAATATGCTGCGTATCCAGCTCGAACGGCAGGGGGGCGATGGCATCGCGAATTTCCCCAGCCTGCGTGAGTATGCCATGCTTTACGGACTTGATCTGGAACGCTACAGGCGTATCGGGAAGGAGGTGGTGATCATGCATCCGGGCCCCATCAATCGCGGGGTTGAAGTGTCCAGCGAAGTGGCGGACCATGCGAACAGCATCATCCTCGATCAGGTGGAGAACGGCGTGGCCATCCGCATGGCGGTGCTGTATCTGCTGGCGGCCCGGATCCCACGTTAGGCTGTTCTTAACTGTTGGCCCTCAGGGGGCCATTCGTCATTGCATCCGCTGATTATCTTTGACCGGTAGCCAATTCTGACCATGAACTTTACCATCGAGGACAAAGGCCGGTACACGCTTGTCACCAGCAATGCGGACAAGCTCGACACCACGTGTGCACCCGAGCTGAAAAGTGAGCTTGTTTACCTGAACAAGACCGGCGTACGCAACGTGATCATTGACCTGTCCCGCACACGGTATTGCGATTCATCGGGTCTGAGCGCACTCCTCGTTGCCAACCGCTTGTGCAAGAGCGTGAACGGTTCGCTCGTGGTCTGCGGTCTCCAGGAGCCAGTGCAGAAATTGGTACAGATCTCGCAGTTGGAATCGGTGCTGTCCATCACCCCTTCCGTGAACGAGGCCATCGACCTGCTCTACATGGAGGAGATCGAGAAGGACATTAATAAGGAACCCTGATCAGATGCTGAGAACCCTACTCGTAACCTCCGCTGCTGTTGCCGCCTTCTCTGCGATGGCGCAGCCCTGTACGCCGGACCCACTTTACACGGACAGCCTGTTCGGGGTATGGCCTGACACCACGGAGAACTTCGCACCGGCCTATCTGGGCGTGCCTTATCAGCAGGTGCTCAACTTGAAGGTCCCCCAGGATGCCGGTACCATCGATCCGCAGTTCGCCGGTGTGGTGCTTGACTCCGTTGCATTTACGGGAGTGACCGGTCTTCCCCCGGGCCTTTCGATCGCATGCGCCTCGCAGACCCCGGCCACCTGTTCCTATCTGACCGGTCAGCTTGGATGCGGCGTGATCCAAGGCACCCCGACCCAGCTGGGCATGTTCAACCTTACGTTGAACGTAACGGCATACAGCACGCTCGGCATTTTCGTACTGCCCATCCCCTACGAGTTCTCCGGCTATCGCATCGAGGTGATGGAGAATACCATCGGGATCTCAGAAGCATCGTCCTCCGTTCTTGGGCAGGTGCGCAACGTGCCTAATCCCTTCAATGCCCGCACGCAGATCGAGTTCCAGTTATCCAAGCCGGGCGTTGTTAAGGTGCGCGTGTTCAATCTTGTGGGAGAGGAATTGTGGATGCACCAGATGCAGGGCAAGGCCGGAATGAACCGTGTTCCCTTCGAAGGCGGTAACCTGCCCGAGGGTGTATACCTCTTCAAGGTGGAGTCCGGAAAGGAGAACTACACCGGACGTATGGCGCTCTATCGCTAAGTCGTTCACCGTTACCATGAACCAGTGCGAAGGCCTCCGGTAGCGGGGGCCTTCTCTTTATCCCATGCACCACCGACGCTTTGAGGTGACCACATTGGGCACTGGTGCCGCCCTTCCAGCGCGAGGGCGATACCCCACGTCCCAGTTGGTGAACGTGAACGAAGGGCTTTACATCGTGGATTGTGGCGAGGGCACCCAGGAACGCCTGCGTGAGCTGGGCGTGAACTTTGTGCGGATTCAGCGCATCCTGATCAGTCACCTTCACGGCGACCACTACCTCGGGCTCATGGGCCTCATCAGTTCCATGCACCTCATGGGCCGCAAGGAGCCGCTGTTCGTGCATGGTCCGCCAATGTTGAAGGAGATCATCGACCTACAGCTGCGCGCCTCGGCCACCTGGCTGCGTTATCCGCTACACTTCACACCTACGGTGCCGGAGAGCGGAGCGGAGGTCTTTGCCGATGCCCGTGTCCGGGTGACCGCGCTAGAACTGAAGCACCGTATTCCCTGCACGGGTTTCGTGTTCACAGAATCGCCTGCATTGCGGTCCTTGCGTAAGGACAGGGTACATATGATCCCGCATTTCAAGCGGCAGGCCGTGAAAATGGGGGAGGACCTCCAACTGCCAGGCGGTCCGCACTACACGAACGCAGAGTTGACCGAAGACCCACCGGCGCAACGGCGCTATGCCTATTGTTCCGACACGGCCTACGAACCGGCGTTGGTGCCTTTCATCGAAGGTGTCGACCTGCTGTACCACGAGGCCACGTTCACGGAGACCCTGCGCGCAAGGGCAAAGGAGACCATGCACAGCACCGCTGCACAGGCCGCCAAACTGGCGTTGGCCGCCGATGTGGGAAAGCTACTGTTGGGCCACTTCAGTTCGCGGTACAAGTCCAGCGATGAACTGCTGCAGGAAGCCCTGCCGATCTTCCCGCGCACCATGCTCAGCGATGAGGGGATGACCGTAGTAGTGGATCCACGATCGATCGTGTAGATCGGGGTTTGGTGATCGGATTCCATTCGGATAGCTTTGTCGCCTTCTTAGAATCATTCTAAATAGAAAATGAGCGTCCGGACTCTAATTGCCGACCACAGTGAACTGGCCTTGATCGGGCTCCGGACGGTATTCGCCGGAGTGCCACGTATCGAGGTGGTGGGAGAGGCCCGCGATGCGATCGAACTGCAGGCCCTGTTGTTGCGCGAGAAGCCCGACGTGGTGCTATTGGACCACACGGCGGAAGGCTTCGGTGCCAAGGTCATCCGCGAAGGCCTCAAGCGTTCCAAGCGCACCCGTTTCATTTCCATTACGCCCGATCCTTCGGCCATGGCCCTTACGAGCGCCATTCGCGCTGGGGTGACCAGCTACATCAAGAAGGATTGCGGGATCGACGAGATCATTGATGCCGTGCTGGATACGGCCGATGGCCGGAAGTTCTTCTGTGGCAAGATCCTGGAGACCCTGCGCCGCGCATCGTTCGATGTGGAACAGCTCCTAACGCAAACGCTGAGCTGCGCACCTGTTACCCTGAGCGCACGGGAGTGCGAAGTGATCGCGCTGATCGCCGAAGGCCTTTCCTACACGCGTATTGCCGACCGCCTTCACCTGAGCGCGCACACCGTGACCACGCATCGCCGCAACATCATGCAGAAGCTCGGTGTGAACAGCACAGCGGCCGTGGTGATGTATGCGGTGAAGAACGGGCTTGCTTCGCCTAACAAGTTCCTGTTCGACGCCTCGGAGGCGTGACCTACCATTCCTTACTTTGCTTCCATGACGCCTGTGCAAGTGATCGGCGAAGTGGGTGGCAGCTCATCGCGATGGGCCGTGGTGCATGGTCCCGATCTGGTGGAACTGTTCCCGGCCAAAGGCGATACACTGCCGGGCTTCAATCCGCTGAACGGTGATGCAACGCTGTTCGCGGAAGGCCTTACAACATACCTGATGGAACGCAGCCCGGGCGCCTTTCGCGCGCCTGAAGTGCTGGTGTACGGTGCCGGTTGTGGCAGTGCGGACCGCAAGGCACGAATGGCATCGGCGCTCGCAGGCATCTGGCCCAGCGCCCGCGTTGAGGTTGAAACGGACCTGCTTGGTGCGGCCCGCGGACTGCTGGGCACCGAACAGGGACTGGTGCTCATCCTGGGCACCGGCATGAACGCCGGACACTTCGACGGCCGACAATTGTTCAGGCCGATGCCTTCGCTGGGCTGGGTGCTTGGCGATGAGGGCAGCGGCGCGGATATCGGTCGCACCATGTTACAGGACGCTTTCTACCGGCGCATGCCGCAGGCCGTGAGCGAAGCGCTGTTCGGTGCTGATGGCCCTGATCTGGACCATGTGCTGCAGGAAGTTCACCGTTCCCCTTTCCCGGCCCGAGCGCTTGCCTCGAGGACGGCCCTGCTTGCTCCCTTGTTGCACGAGACCTATGTGATCGACCTAGTGCGTTCGCGGTTCCATGCCATGGCCGAACTACTGGTGACCTTCTTCACCCCTGAACAACGGGCTTCGGTGGTGGCCACTGGTTCGGTGGCCTGGGGCTTCCGCGAATTGCTGGCCGATTGCCTGCTTGACCGGGGCATGACCCTTACGGCCGTGGAGCGGGACCCGTTACCGGGACTGGTGCGTTTTCACCGGACATCTTCCGATCGGTAGGTGTGCCCAGGACCAACCGTTGCAGACGTTCGAAGGCCGTGCGGTTCGTTGCCGATCCAATGCTGCGTAGCACACGCCGCCGTTCCAATGCGGTAAGGTGCCAGTTCAGCGAGATCTGTTCCTCCGCATCGTGCCGCAGCTGGATATCCACCAGATGCAGCGGGAAGTCGTGCCCTGCGCCCGCCAAACGCAGCATCAGGTCGTAGTCCTGGTCCTGCACACGAACGAAATTGTCGTACACGCTGCCCACCGGATCAGTGATCCGCCCAATGAGCGAGGCACTGCTGGATTGCACTTCGAGCTCCTTTTGGGTATCGCGTAATTGGAGCAGCACGACACCGCCCGTGTTCGCAGCGATCCATTCGCGGTAGGTATGGAGAAAGGCCAGTGTGGCCCGGTAGCCATAGTTGTCGCGCACGCCGGCATCCATCACGCGCATGGGCGGATCGCTGGGCAAGGTCACCACGGGCGTGATGTACGGGAATGTGGCGTTCATGCGCAGCGCTGTGGTCAAGAGCAGGTCCTTCGCACCTTGATCCGAGAATAAGCGCTGGAACTCGATGGCCTCCGGCTGGCTGGGTATGCTGCTCCTGGCCTGCGGGCTTATGCTGGTGAGGAAGGCCATGGGCTGCGCTGCGATCACCAACCGGCGCCCATCGTTGATCGACGTGGGCGCGATGACCAACATGGGGATGCGGGCCTCACGCTCGGCCTGCGCAAGGTCACCAATGCGCAGGTCGCTGAATACCTGGTTGGTGCTGGCATTTAGACGTTGCTCGAAGGTGGCACCGCGGTCGAGCGTGTAGCGGTTGGTGCCGTATTTCACGCTGCGGTAACGGATGAACATGTCGTTGGTCACGAAGCTGAACACGAGCGGGTTCAACATATCGCCGGAGAGTTCAGTGATGCGTTCCGGTGACGCGCGGTCCAACGTATCGTTGGCCAACAGGTACAATTGGCGGAAGTAGGTGGCCCCGATCAGTCCACCGCTGGAGCCCGAGATCAGCACCGTGCGGTCCATGAGCGTGCCTCCCAGCATACTGTCCGCCACTTGCAGGCAACGGAAGGTCCAGAGCAAAGCCCGCAAGCCGCCACCACTGGTGTTCACGATCACCAGCGGGGGGCGGTCGCCCGCATGAGGCAAGGCCGTGTTATCGGCTTTCCATTGCTCCAAGGTGGCCACCAAGCGCTCGGCATCTGCGCGCGCCGTGGCCGTATCGTTGGCCAAGGCGGCAATGGTGGCCCTGTCGTACACGGCGGGTGTTGCGGTATAGTCCAGTCCGTAAGCGTGCGAGTCGTAGAGGAAGCGCTCGGTATGGTGGCTCATCCAGTTCAGCAACACAATGGTGCCGATCACCACGGTGCCTGTCCAACCCTGCATCCAACTGAACAAGGCACTGATGAGCATGAGCAGCATGGTGAACAGGAGGAAGGCGCTGGCTCCGGCCGGTATGAAGAAAAGGCCCACATCGCTGAATGCACCCAAGGCAATGAAGCTGAGCACCAGTACCACTTCGAAGATGCTGCCGTTGATGTGGTTCTGCCAGAGCACATCGCGCAGCAGTTCCTGGTCGTAGTGGTCGCTGCGGCGGGCCAGCATGATGCGCAGGCGGGGCGATAGGTAGGTCTCCACACGCCATTTCTCGCTACGCTGTTGTCGGCGCAACCAACGTAGGGCCTTTCGACGTTCCGATCCACCGCGAGGGGCGTGGGCGTGCTGCGGACCGATGATGTCCACCAAGGGTTCATCGGGCCTGAGGTCCTCGGGGTCCTTGCCCAGCAGCTTGGTGATATCGGTGTTGGTGCGCGTGAAGTATAGAAGGGCCAGGAGCAGGAAGACCCCAATGCCCACAAGGAAGCCCGCGAGGTTGGCGATGATGTCCAGTGCGGGTACCAGTTCCTTCGCGCTCTGGAAACGCGCCGAGCACCACAAGTAGGTCAGAATGAACACCACCGGGATCACCGCGTTGTTCACGTTGAACTTGAGGAATGGCCGCGCGATGGTGAGGATGAACGGGAAGCGGTACCCGTGCATGGTGTAACTGTACAGGTTGAAGGCTGTGATGAACCCGCCCACGGCGAACCCGAGAATGGCATACGACAGGAAGTTGACCCGTCCGAAGTATTCCGGATAGAGGAACAGGTTGGGTACGCCGTACTTCACACCCAAGCTTTCGGTCACATAACCAAATAGCACCAGCCAGGTCAGCAGCAACAGGTGGTTCTTCTTCAGATGCAGCAACAGGAGCTGGATCGGGAAGAAGTACATCACCCGGCGTGTCCATTGACGGAATTTGATCCTGGCGGTCATCGGAGCATCGGTCCCTCCAATGATACGGCCAAGTACGCCGCCGTGTTGTGATCACGGCCGGTCAATATCAGGCACGGGTAGTGTACAACCCTTTGGATAAGGAGTGCCGCGGGCCGGGCAAAGCATGCTCTGCCCGGACGTGCAGGAAGCCGTACTACACCTTCGCCAGCGTCAGCGCCATCACTTCGGCCTCCAGCGCTTCTGCCTTGGCCTTTAGTGTTTCTGCTTCTTTCAGCACCTTTTCCTTGAAGGCCGCATCGTCCAGTCCAGCGCAGTTGATCCGCACATTGAGGTAGCCGCCGACGGCCCCGGTACGTGCGCACAGGGCACCCACACCGGCATCGCTCACACTGGCTTGCAGGCCGATGTTGGCCATGGCCTTCATCAGGTCCATGCTCTCCACGCACACCTGCATGGTGCGCAATGGCGTTTTGATGGCCCCCTTGGTGGCCTCGGTGATGGCTGCTTTGCGGGCGGCCTTCTCCTCGTCGCTACCCTTGGGCAGGCCCATGGCGGCCATGATACGGTCGAAGGCACGCGTGTCCTCGTCCACCAGGAACAGCAGTTCGTTGCGCAACTTCTCACCACGTTCGGCCCACTGGCTGAACTCTTCCCATCGGTCGTCCCAACCGCGCTTGTGGGCGCTGAGGTTGGCCACCATGGTGCCGAGTGAAACGCCCAACGCACCCACATAGGCGGCCACGCTGCCTCCTCCCGGCGCAGGGCTTTCGCCAGCGGTCTCTTCGCTGAACCGCTTCAGGTCCATGCGCACAAGGCGCTCGCTGTTGGCGTCCTCCAGCATGTATTCGATCACCTTTTTCTGCGGGTCGAAAGGACCAAGGTCATCGAGCCCGAGGGACTTCACGGCGATCTTGATCTTCTCGCGCTCCGATATGCCCAAGCTGCGTTGCTGGCGCTGTAGGTAGAAGTCGGCCGCATCCAGTAGGGCCTGTTTGGGAATGAGGCCCACCAGTTCGCTGCCGGTCACTCGGATGCCGCGTGCCTCTGCTGCCTTGCAGGCCTCATCGAACGCGATGTGCACGGGCGTAACTGTGATATCCGTGAGGTTCAGCGAGAGCTGTGCCACGCCGTATTCCTCAATGAACCAGCCGATGCCCTTCACCGACTTGAGCTTGCCGGGCACCTGCACCTCACTGCCATCGGCCTGCTTCACTTTGCGGCCCGCCTCGCGGATGTCGAACGCAATGGCGTTGGCCCTGCGGGTGCTGGTGCTGTTCAGGTTCACGTTGTAGGCCACCAGGAAGTTGCGCGCACCAATGGCCATGGCACCGCTTCGGGCCACGCTATCGTTGAATTCGGCCGGACCGAAGTCGGGCTTCCACGCGGGGTCCTTCAGTTTCTTCGGCAGGCCTTCGTACTCGCCGCTGCGGTTGTTGGCCAGGTTCTTCCGTTTCTCTTCGGTGGCAGCGGCCTCGTAGAGGTACACGGGGATACCGAGCTCGTTGCCCACACGTTCGCCGAGCTTCTTCGCCCAGGCCGCGCATTCCTCCATGCTGATGCCGCTGATGGGCACCAAGGGGCACACGTCGGTGGCGCCGAAGCGGGGGTGTTCGCCCTTGTGGCCGCGCATGTCGATGAGCTCCTGTGCCTTCTTGATCAGGCGGTATGCTGCTTCGCAGACCGGACCGGGTTCACCAACGAAGGTGATCACTGTGCGGTTGGTGGCCTTTCCGGGGTCCACGTCCAGCAGCCGCACGCCTTCCACGGTCTCCACAATGGACGCGATGGCGTCGATCTTGGCACGGTCGCGTCCCTCGCTGATGTTGGGCACGCATTCGATCAGTTGGCGTTGCATCTTGTTCTGTTGGAATGGGCGGCAAAGCTAGCAGCGCCGATCGCTCGCCTGCTGAACCATTTGCCAGAATACTATTCAAGACGCCTTTTGTGGGGAAGGCGGATCCGTGCACCGGATGTAGGGCAGAACGGTTGCGATAACGGTATGGGAAAGCCGTATTGAACTCACCCCAGTAGCACGCTGGCCAGGTTGTTCATGACGTGCAGCAGCATGGGCACCAGAATGGATCCGGTGCGGGCTCGCGCATAACCCAGCACAATACCCAGGGGTAGGATGAGCAGCATCACCAACACTTCGTATTGCAGGTGCATAATGGTGAACACGCCGGCGGTGATGGCCACACTGGCATGCTCGTCCACCACATGGCGGGCCGTGCCGAAGAGCAATCCGCGCAGCAGGAATTCCTCGAAGAGCGGCGCCACAATGCCCACACCGATCACCAGCATTGCGGTGTTGGTTGTGCTGCCCAGCACCTTTTCCATGAAGTCGGTCTGGAAGGCGGGCACTGAACGCATCAGCACCTCGAGCGCGCCGGCCAAAAGCAGGAAGATCCCCACCCAGATCACCGTCTGTTTCAGTGCGGGAAGGCGCAGGCCCAGCATGTCGGCCGCGTGGCGTCGTTTCCACAGAAAGACCGAAAGCAGGATGAGCCCGATACCAGTGAGCCCGCTCCACATAGCCTCCTTGGCCACCATGTCGCCGTTCAACAGGAAGTTGTCCATGGATGAACGGAAGGCAGCATCCTGCAATAGTGATAAGGAGAATCCCTTGTCGGCAAAGGCGGGATCGGTATTGGCCACGCCGACCACCAGGACGCCGAACTGCACCAACATGAACACCAGCAGGATGATCGCGAACAGGGCAATGCCCATGGCAAACTCCAATTGGGGCGGACGATGACCGGGTTGACCGGGTTCAGGCCAGGAGGGTCCCGGCACGGACGACTGTTCCATCAATGAGCACGGTGTCGATGTGGTCGCTGCCGAAGGCGTACGGCAGATACGCGAGCGAAGGTACCTCGCGGGTGATGATCAGGCTGGCCCGCTTCCCCACGGTAAGGCTGCCGAGCTCTGCGGAAAGGTCCATCGCCGCAGCGCTGTTCAAGGTCATTGCTGAAATGGCCTCTTCCGGCAGCATGCGCAATTGGATACAGGCCAGGGACAGCACCAGGTTCATGTTGCCGCTGGGAGTGCTGCCCGGGTTGTGATCGGTGGCCAGGGCCACGGGCAACCCGCGCTCCATCAGTTGGCGCGCCGGTCCATAGGGAATGCGGAGGAAGAAGGAGCACGAGGGCAGCAGCGTAGGGACGGTATCGTGTCCCACCAACGCATCGATATCCTCCGGGGCCATTACCTCCAAGTGGTCCACGCTGAGCGCACCGTGCTTAACGGCCGCTTGTACACCGCCGATGCTGGTGAACTGGTTCACGTGCACCTTGCCGCGCAGGTCATGGCGCTGGCCGGTCTCCAACACGCGCTCCATTTCGGCCACGGTGAAGTAGTTGGTCTCGCAGAACACATCCACGAAATCGGCGAGTCCCTCGGCGGCCACCTGCGGAATTAGGGTTTCGCAGATCAGGTCGATGTAGGCCGTTCGGTCCTCCTTGTACTCCGGTGGCAGGGCGTGCGCGGCCAGCAAGGTGGTCTTCACCTGCAGCGGCATTGAGTCCTTCAGGCGCTTGGCCACACGCAGCATCTTCAATTCGCTTTCCACGGTGAGCCCATAGCCGCTCTTGATCTCCACGGCCACGGTGCCTTGCCGCATCATCTCTTCCAACCGAAGGTGGGCCTGCTTGTACAGTGCCTCCTCATCCATCTCGCGCAACTTGCGGGCGCTGTTCAGAATGCCGCCACCGCGCGCAGCGATCTCCTGATAGCTGAGCCCATTGATCTTGTCCACGAACTCCTCTTCGCGTGGCGCTGCGAACACCGTGTGGGTGTGTGGGTCGCACCATCCGGGCAGCACGTAGCGGCCGGTGGCATCGATCACTGTTACGTCGCTGCCGATCGCTGGAAGCGTTTCCATGCCGCCCAGCGCTGCGATCCGGCCGTTCTCGACCAGCAACCAACCATTGCCTACCTGCGGCATTCGGGCCATTTCCGCACCGCGCGCAATTGCCACACCCGGTGCATGGGTGCCCACCAGTGCCTTTGCGTTCTTGATCAGCAAGCGTGACATGGGGGCAAATTAACGGGCGGATGAACGTGGTGCCACGACCATGAGCGCCGCAGGCTCCAACCGGAAGCGCACCTCATGCCCCACTTCCAGCGGTTCGCCATCCAAGTGTGCCATGGTGCCGCCTTGCCTCACGGTGGCCTCTGTGGCCTGTATGTTCGTGAGGTAGGGATTGCGGTCGGCGCGGTGGGTGTAGATGTCGTAGAAGGCCTTGATCAGTGGCACGAAGGGCGGTTTGCGCACCACGCGCAGTTCGGCGAGCCCATCATCCGGTCTGCTGCCGGGACTGATGTCGGCACCGTTGCCGAACTCACGGGTGTTACAGAATACCAACATCAGCACGTTCTCCCTGAGGGTTCGTCCAGCCGACAAAACTTCAACAGGCATGGGCGGTGCGCCGAAGATCTCCTGCACAATGATGCGTGCATAGGTGAACATGCCACGTGTGCTGCTCCGATCGAAGCGGTCGGCCACGCGCGCATCGAATCCGATGCCTGCCGTTCCGAGGAAGAGATGGTCGTTAAGGTAGCACACGTCCATGGCACGCGCCGGTGCCGTTAGTGCATGGCGCAGCGCCGCTTCGGGCTCCAGCGGCAGGCCAATGGAGCGCGCATAGCCGTTGCCACTGCCCATCGCCACAATGCCCATGGGCACCTGCGACCCCAGAAGTCCTTGCGCGATCGCATTGTTGGTACCATCGCCGCCCACGCTGATCACGCGGTCGTAGCCATTGGCGACGGCTTCCTTGGCGAGTTCGGTGCCATGGCCAGGTCCTTCAATGGCGCGCACGTCCAACTGTATGTTCAGCGCTTTTTCCATGCGGGCCGCGATCGCCCCGATGCGCGGTGCCTGCTTTTTCCCCGAACGCGGGTTGTAGATCACCATCGCTTTCATGGCGCGGAAGGGATGGTGAGCGAGGCGTTCATCATACGGTCATTGAACTGCTGGATGGCGGCTTTCAAGTGGGCCTCCAGGTAAGCCGTGTGTTCCGGTCCAGCAATTGTGTCGTTCGCCAATTCGGTCGTGCCGATGATGTGCTCCCCATCGAATTGCAACTGGCGGTAGGCACTGGTGATGCTGTACAAACTGTTGTTGGTCCAGATGGCATAGGGAGGTGACGCAGCTCGCAGCGCGCTGTGCCCGAACGCGAAGAACGGCGCGTCGTATCCGATGAGGTCGAGCACCGTGGGTACGATGTCCACATGCTGCGTTACGCGCTCTTCGGTGCGGGGCTGTATCAACTGCGGACTGAAGTAGACCAACGGGACCCAGTAATCGATCGGCCTATTGCCTTGTGCACCGGTACGTTCCAGATCGGCGGTATGGTCGGCGGTGATCACGAATAGCGTGTTGTTGTACCAGGGCATGGTGCGCACCGTGGCGAAATACTGGCGTAGCGCATCATCGGCGTAGCGCAGTGTAGGTTGAATGGGCTGTGTGCCCCCGGCAAAGCGTGCGGCCTCATCGGGCGGAAGGGCATAGGGATGGTGGCTGCTCAGCGTGAACACCGTGCTGAGGAAGGGTTGCTGTTCCTTGGCCAACCGATGTGCGTGGAACTGCAGGAAGGGCCGGTCGCGCACGCCCCAGTGCCCATCGAAATCCGCTTCGCCGTTATCGTATTCGTTCAGGCCCTCATAGCGTTGGAAGCCGGCGCTCTTGGCGAATGCATCGAAGCCCATGGTGCCATTGCGCCCACCGTGGTAGAAACTGGTGGAGTATCCTTCTTTGCCAAGGATGCTGGCCAGCGAGGTGAAGGGCAAGCTGGCGTAAGGCGATGTGATGAAGGCCTCGTCCATCCACTGCGGCATGCTGGCCACGATGGCGGGGATGCCATCGATGCTGCGGCGACCGTTCGCGTAGGCATTGGTGAAGCACAACCCCTGGCCCATGAGGGAATCAAGGAAGGGCATGTAGCCTTCGCCGCCGGAAAGCCGCGCGGAATACAGTGCCGAGAAGCTCTCAAGAATGATGACCACCACGTTGGGTCTCTGGCTTTCGCGGAACGTGTAATGGGTGTTGATCTTGTCGCTGGGGAACGCGTGCTGCTGCACGACCGGCCACAGGATATCGGCCTCTGCGGGCTGCATGTAGTGTCGTTCGGCCAACGTGGGTTTGCCCAGTGTGGTCAGTATGGTGAACGGGGTATTAAGCACCACTGGCAGGTACGATGCGCCACCGTATTGCGCGGCGTCCAAGACCTGTAGGGGGATCAATTGGAAGCCCCCGCGCGATGCGAGCACGAGGAGTGCCAAGGCAACAGCCCGCCAACCGATCTGCCATGGCCAACGTAGTTGGACCTTGGCATCGAGCCGACCGATGCGCGGGTAGGCCCAGGCCAGCAGGGCCAGGCAACCGATGTAGATGAGCCCGATGTGCCAATAGTCGCGAAGGAAGGCAGGGGCCAGGGTGGCCGTGTCACCACCGGTGGTCAGGATCTGCAGGAAGTCGGCCGTGCTGCGTTTGAGGCTGAAGGCGAAATAGCCAAGGTCCACGCAATTGAAGAAGAGCGCCAAAGCGTTGATCAACAGGAAGAGGCCGAATTGAAAGCGCGCCATGGTGCGCCCAGGACGTGGCACCAGGAACACCAACAATACCCATGGCAGGTGCAGCCAGGCAATGGCCGAAGCATCGAACCGCAAGCCCCCGATGAAGGCCGATGTGGGCGGGGTGGGGAAGAGATCGCGGTTGTAGAGCCAGAACAGCAGCCGAAGCAACGTATACACGGCACCCACCGCGCCCAAGCGGAGCAGCAATACGGACAGCGGACCGGTGCGCATGGCGGCGAAGATCGGTACAACGCGGGCACCGCGTTGTACCGATCGTAGGGGCGGATCACGATCCGCCCGCCGCCAATGACATTAGGGTCCGCCCGTCCGCGCGCCGTCCATCGCAGGCGGATCACGATCCGCCAGCCGCCGATGACATAGGGTCCGCCCGTCCGCCCATCCCCGAACGCATTCGGCCGCCATCGACCACCCGCCGCCACCCGCGTTTAACGGCATGGAGCGCCAGGTCTCGGACCGGACATTGGAAAGAACGCAGGCCCCGCGCCCGGTAGGAAGCGGTTGCAGCGCGCCGAGGCCTCGGGAAGCCAGACGAGGCGCCCAATAACCAACACCGCCACCGGTACAACCACATATTAACACTGCCCGAAGTGCTGCCCGTGCCCCAATACCTTTGCGCCCGCAAGCAATTCCCCAAATGTCCGTATTGACCACCGAGGACCGTCAGGTCCGTTTCGAGCGCGGCACGCACAGCGATGCCTTTCTGATCAGCACCTACGAGAAGCTGGTGTACCCGCGCATCATCGAGGAGAAAATGCTCAGCCTGTTGCGGCAGGGCAAGATCAGCAAGTGGTTCAGCGGCATCGGCCAGGAGGCCATCAGCGTGGGCGCGGCCATGGTGTTACATGATGAAGAGTATATTCTTCCCATGCACCGCAACCTGGGCGTGTTCACCACCCGCAACATGCCGTTCAGCAAGCTCTTTGCCCAATGGCAGGGCAAGGCCACCGGTTACAGCAAGGGTCGCGAGCGCAGCTTCCACTTCGGCAGCCAGGAGCACAAGGTGGTGGGCATGATCAGCCACCTGGGCCCGCAAATGGGCATCGCCGATGGTATCGCGCTGGCCCACAAGCTGAAGAAGGAGAACCGCTGCACGATCGTGTTCACCGGAGACGGCGCCACCAGCGAGGGCGACTTTCACGAGAGCGTGAACGTGGCTGCGGTGTGGGACCTGCCCGTGCTCTTCATCATTGAGAACAACGGTTACGGACTGAGCACGCCCAGCAGTGAGCAGTTCCGCATGAAGAGCTTCGTTGACAAGGCCATCGGCTATGGCATCGAGGGCGTGCAGATCGCGGGCAACAACATCCTTGAGGTGTACAACAACCTCGCGAAACTGGCCGACAGCCTGCGCGAGAACCCGCGTCCGATCCTGGTGGAGTGCATCACCTTCCGGATGCGTGGCCATGAGGAGGCGAGCGGCACCAAGTACGTACCGAAGGAGCTGTTCGAGGAGTGGGGCCGGAAGGATCCCGTGACCAACTACGAAACGTGGTTGATCAGCCAGGGCATCATCAGCGTGGCAAAGCGCGATGAGATCCGTGCACGCCTGAAGGACGGCATTGAGAACGACCTGAAGCACGCGTTCGAGGAGCCGGAACCAGTGCCCGATGCGGACAGCGAACACGGCGATGTATACGCCCCCACGGTGATCGATCGCACCCGTACCGTCGACCCATCGGGTCGACATGCTATGCTGCCAGCAGAACCCGCCGTTAACGGCGCCCCCGAGAAACGCATGATCGATGCCATCCAGGAGGGACTGCGCCAGAGCATGGAGCGCCACCCGGAGCTGGTGCTGATGGGGCAGGACATCGCGGAGTACGGTGGGGCCTTCAAGATCACAGATGGGTTCGTGGAGCAGTTAGGCAAGGACCGCGTGCGCAACACACCGCTGTGCGAAAGCGCCATCCTCGGTGCATCGCTGGGCCTCAGCATCAAGGGCATGAAGGCCATGATGGAGATGCAGTTCGCCGATTTCGTCAGCGAAGGCATCACCCAGATCTGCAACAACCTGGCGAAGATGCACTACCGCTGGGGGCAGAACGCCGATGTGGTGGTACGCATGCCCACCGGTGCTGGCGTAGGTGCTGGCCCTTTCCACAGCCAGAGCAACGAGATGTGGTTCGTGAAGACGCCCGGCCTGAAAGTGGTGTACCCCAGCAACCCATACGATGCCAAGGGCCTATTGATGACCGCCTTCGACGATCCGAATCCGGTGATGTTCTTCGAGCACAAGGCCATGTACCGCAGCATCAGCGGTCATGTTCCTGAGCAAGCCTACGGCATCCCCTTCGGCAAGGCACGCGTGGTGCGTGAAGGATCGGCGATGAGCATCATCACGTACGGTATGGGCGTGCATTGGGCGGTGGATGTGCAGAAGGAGACCGGCATTGACATCGATATCGTTGACCTGCGCACCCTGGTTCCGTTGGACGTGGAGACCATCCTCACCAGCGTGAAGAAGACCGGCAAGGTGTTGCTGCTGCACGAAGACACGCTGACCGCCGGATTTGGTGGCGAGCTGGCCGCGATCATCGCCGAGCACGCCTTCGAATACCTGGATGCGCCGATCGTTCGCGTGGCCAGCTGGGATACGCCGGTGCCCTTTGCCATCCCGCTGGAACAGGGGTTCCTGCCGAAGGGACGGTTGAAGGCGGCGGTGGAGAGGTTGGCGGGTTATTGATCGCTGATCGGCAACGCGCCGACGTCTATTGGGAACGTCGGTAGCGTCGACCCTCCGGGTCGACCAGACCGGCGCCGGACCCCGACCTGTCGTATTTTGGGTCTGTGCCCCACCGACCCAAATTCCACAAACACCTACGTCTGCCGGGACACGAATACACCCACGGGGCGTATTTCGTGACGCTGTGCACCGACGAACGCAGGCACTGGTTCGGACGCATCGTGGGTTCTGGACCGGATGCGGTAATGGAACCCAACGATCTTGGGCAGGTCGTTCTGGATGATTGGTACGCTTTACCGCAGCGACTACCCCATGTGAAACTGGATCAGGTCCAACTGATGCCTGATCATTTGCATGGGATCATCATGCTGGATGGTGGTGTGTCGACCCGGAGGGTCGACACTGCCGTTGGCCGGCAGCAGGTAGGCGACAGGCCGAACGGACCATTACCCGGGTCATTGGGGGCCATTATCGGCGCATTCAAATCCGGTACGACCATACGCATGAACCGTCTCCGCAACACACCTGGCCAGCGCTACTGGCAGCAGGGCTTCCATGACTGGCGCATTCGGCCCATGCACCATGGCGAATTCGAACGCATAGCACAGTACATCGCGGAAAACCCCGGTAACTGGAAATGACCCGGTGTGTTATCGACTGGCAACCCCTTCACTCATACAACCCCAATATCCCCCCATCCAACGCTGTCCACACGCACGCCCGCTGCCCGCAGGCCTTCAGCGCGTTGTTCGTCCAAGTATTGCACGTATGGAACAGGTGGTAGCTGCCCACGCCCTCGTAGAATGCATCGCTGGGGCCGTAGTTGGCATGGGTGCGGATCACCTGGGTGCGGCCATTGGTATCGCGCGCAAAGCCCTGATCGATGTAGGTGACCAAGCGTTGGTATTGCGCGCGGCTCAGATGGACCCGTTTGCAGAGCGGACCTTCCTGCAAACCCTTGTGGTAGGTAACGTGCATGGCCGATGAACCCAGCGCGAACATGGCCTTGAAGGCAACGCTGGCGGTGAGGTCGCCCCAGGTTGGGGTTTCCAGATAGAAACCCTTGTCGCCCCAGCCGAAGGCCACCCAAGCGGCCGTGCTATCGGCGCCCGTGGTGTTGGTGTAGGGCAAAGCACTTGACCAGTCCCTATCGGCAGTGCGAACTGGTAGCACGATGTCCGTATGTACGCCGTTGCTGAGGATGTAGGCCGTTACCTCGACATGGCTCACGTTCTCGCCCGGCACGCTGATCCGCGAAAGCACCATGGCCGTGACCGCATAGAGCGCAATGACCGCGACCAGCACAAGTAGTGCGCGCAGCGTGTAATGCAGGACCTGCTTCAACATGGCTGAAAAGTAAGGTGCCCGCGTTCGTTCCGTGGAACTGGTGGTATGCCGGGCAGTTGGTCAGCGCAGGGCCATCCACACGATGCTCAACGCCGCAGCCACGGCCATGCCCACGAAGCCGGGCAACACCGATCGCCGAAGTGCCGAACCGCCTACCACCATCACGATCGTGAGCTTCACCAAGGTGTTCACCGTAGCGGCGATCAGGATGGTGATCAAGGCCTGTGTTTCCCAGCCGGGCAGCTGACCCATGCGCGCCATGCTCAACGTAATGGCATCCACATCGGTGACGCCCGCGAGCGCTCCGGCCACATAGGTGCCTGCTTGTCCGAACCGCTCATCGGCCCACACCACCACCCAGCGCACCAAGGCATACAGCAGCGCGAACTGCAGGGCCACGCGGAAGTTCAAGGGGTTGGAGAGGATGTGACGCGTGTCGGTGCTGTCGGCCTGCTTGCCGTTCATGGACCACGCAGTGAAAAGCCCGACACCGGCGATCAGGACCATGGGCATCAGCATGATCATGGCCATCGGTCTGTTCACCACGAACAGTTCCAGAAGTACGCGCAGGAACATGATGGCCGATGCCGCAATGATGCCCAGTGCCAAGGGCTGTACGCGTGTTACACCCTCTGCTGCGCGCCGGGCAAAGCTCAGTGCCACCGCCGTGCTCGATACCAATCCACCCACAACGCCGGCAAGCAAGGTTCCCCTGCCGTCGCCCAGCACTTTGGCCAGCAGGTAGCCCACCAAGCTGATGCCCGAGACCAGCACCACCATGGTCCAGATCTCCTTGGGATTCCAGGTACCGTGCGGACCATAGCCTTCATTGGGCAGGAAGGGAAGCACCAGCACGGTGAGCACCACGAACTCGATGATGGCGCGCACCTCCTGTTCGTTCAGCGTTTTCACGAACTGGTGCAGCGGTAGCTTGAAGGACAGGAGCAGCAGCACCAGCACGGCCACGATGATGATGAACAGGAGGTGACCCTCGTAGGCGAGTCCGCCGAGCAGGAAAGTGATCAGCGCGGTCACTTCGGACGTGGCGCCCACGTCACCGCGTTGAATGCTGGCCCGGTACGAGGTGATGAGCAACGCCACAAAGCCCGCTAGCGTTAGCCCGAAGAACCAACCGCCCATGCTGGCCGCGAACAGTGCACTGAGGAAGCCCAACAGGGCGATGAGCGTGAACGTGCGCAGTCCGGCGAACTTCTTTTCTGTCGTGGTCGCATCAGGAAGGCGGTCGCGCACCTGCTTGGCGAACTCGCGCTCCAAACCAATGAGAAAACCGATGCCTGCGGCAACTGCAAGGCGCACCAACAGGTGTATATCGGTACTGGTCCAGACCTCGGTCAGTTCGTGCATGGGGTTCGGGGCAGGAAATCTACGCTGACGGGTTCTTTCGCACCATGACGGAGGTCCTTCACTAAGAACGCCCGATGCAATGGGCACCGGGCGTTGTTCAGGGGGAACGTGGGTTCCACCATCAGTTCATCGCGATCGCCTTTGGAACCATCAGCGCTGCGGGAGGCGGCGTGCCCGTGAGACTCTCCAGGAAGGCCACCAGTTTCTTGATCTCGTCCGGTGTGAGCTCCTTGTTCAATGAGGTACGCGCCATAACGTCCACCGCCTTGCTCAGTTCGCCCACGCTGCCGTCGTGGAAGTAGGGCGCGGTCTTCGCCACGTTGCGCAGACCGGGTACCTTGAAGATGTCCTTGTCGGTATCCTTCTTGGTCAGGTCCATCAGGCCGTGGTCGGCATCGGTGCTGCCGGTCAGCGGGCGGAAATCCTGGTGCAGCCCGAACTTTTGGAACATGGTACCACCCAGCGAAACGCCCATGTGGCAGGTGGTGCAGCCCACGTCCATGAAGAGGGCTAGTCCTTCCTTGGCCTCGGGTGTCATGGCGGCCACATCGCCCTTCAAGTAGGCGTCGAAAGGCGATGGCGTCATCAGTGTGCGCTCAAAAGCCCCGATGGCCTGCTCCATTCCGCGGTAGGTCACCGGTTGCTTTTCGCCGGGGAAGGCTGCCGCGAACAGTGCCGCGTACTCCTTCGACTCGCGGAGGCGCTTCTCCACGAAGGCCTTGTTGGGCATGGCGTGTTCCACGGGGTTCAGCACGGGCATGCCGGCCTGTTCCTCAACGTCCTTGGCGCGGCCGTCCCAGAACTGCATGCTGTGCAGTGCTGCATTGTATACGGTCGGTGAGTTCCGGGCACCGCGCTCCTTGGTATCGCCGAGCGAGGTCTTCTCACCATCCACGCCGAAATTGTCAAGCTTGTGGCAGCTATTGCAGCTGATGGTGCCGTTCATGCTCAGGCGCGTGTCGTGGTACAGCTGTTGCCCCAGCGCCACCTTTTCGGGCGTTACGGGGTTCTCTGCGCTGGCGGCCACTTCGGGCAGCACGGCGAACATGCCCTGTGCCCGTTTCAGTAGTTCCTGATCTCCTGCGTTCCCGCTTGTGCCGGGTGGCAGACCTCCTTGTTTTTCCTCGGCGCCACCGCAGGCTGCAAGCAGGGCCAGCAGGGCGATCGGTGCTATCTTGCGTGACATGGTGTGAGTGTTTTCGTGTTCGACGCTGCAAGGTTCCGACATGGTGAAGCCACCGTAAGTGACGGTCGTCACGAATGAAGAAGATCACTGCCTTGCAGGGTGGGGATAGCATCGCTCCCCGATCTACCTTGCGGCGCCTTAAACCCATGCGATCGAAGTCCCGTAACCCATTGACCCGCATTTGGCGGAAGTTGGGGCCTGGACTGGTGACCGGCGCAAGCGACGACGATCCGTCGGGCATTGCCACCTACTCACAGGCGGGAGCGGCCTTCGGTACCCAGCTGTTGTGGACGCCCTTGTTGACCTATCCGCTGATGGTGGCGGTGCAGGAGATGTGCGCGCGCATTGGTATGGTAACCGGTCATGGGTTGATGGGCGTGATCCGGCAGCACTATTCCCCTTGGGTGGTGCGCTTGGTGCTGATCGTAAGCCTGCCTTCGATCTTGCTGAACATTGGGGCGAACATCGCCGGCATGGGGGCCGTGGGCGCCATGCTCGTGCCTTCCGTTCCGCCCTTCCTGTTCTCCATTGCCTTTACGGCACTCCTGCTATATGCCACGGTGGTATGGTCATACCGGCGCATCGCCAAGGTGATGAAGTGGCTGTGCCTGATCCTGTTCTGCTATGTGCTCATTCCGCTGATGATCGACACCGACTGGTGGGTCGCCTTACGGAACACCTTTATACCGACCCTTAGCTCGGACAAGGCCTTCCTCATGGCCTTGGTCGGTATACTCGGCACCACCATATCGCCCTACCTGTTCTTCTGGCAGGCATCCATGGAAGTGGAGGAGCGTCTGCAGCGTGGATTGGTGGTGGACCGCAAGGTGATCGGTGATATGGAGACCGATGTACGGAGCGGCATGTTGCTGTCCAATGTGGTGTTCTACTTCATTGTGCTGACCTGCGGAACGGTATTGCATGGCGTGGGCATGACCTCCATTGAGACGGTGGACCAGGCCGCGGAGGCACTTCGTCCCTTGGTCGGCAACATGGCCCATGCGCTCTTTGCCTTTGGGGTCATCGGCACGGGCTTCCTGGCCATTCCGGTGCTCGGAGGTGCGCTCAGCTACATGATGGCCGAAGTGTTCGACTGGCCCGAGGGCTTGGACAAGAAGTTCCACGAGGCACCCGGTTTCTACATCACGCTCATCGTTGCCTTGGTCATCGGGCTGTTCATCCTGTTCAGTGGCATCACACCGTTCCAAGCCCTTCTCTGGACCGCTGTTCTGTACGGAGTTACCGCTCCAGTGCTCATCGCATTGATCCTGCGCATCTGCAACGATCGCCGCATCATGGGCGACTATACCAACAGCCGCAGGCAGAACATCGTGGCGGTGATCACCTTGGTGGTCATGACCGCGGCGGCCATGGCATTGCTCCTGTTCGGGGTGTGATGGATCGGATGGGAGGGGATGCTATCTTGGCATTCCACTCGCATCCCATGAAACACATCGCCGCACTTGCCCCGGTGCTTCTGCCTTGCCTGCTGAACGCCCAAGTGGTGATCAATGAGGTCGACTACGATCAGCCCGGTTCCGATGCTGCTGAGTTCATCGAGATCAAGAACATCGGCACTACGGCCTTTCCCCTGCAATATCTGGCCTTGGTGTTCGTGAACGGGGCAGCCGGAGCCCCGGCCACCTACCTCACCATTTCGTCACCCTCGTGGCCGGCACTGGAACCGGGTGCCTATTTCGTGATCTGCGCAAATGCGGCCACGGCCAACTGCGGACACGTGTCCACACCGGCCACCAACCTTATCCAGAACGGCGTGCCCGATGCCATTGCCTTGGTGAACACACAAACGGATGAAGTGCTGGACATGCTGAGCTATGGCGGCGATGTAACAGGCTACACAGAAGGGACTGGCACCACGGCCGTGGATGTGAACGCCGTTGACGACCGCAGCCTGAACCGCTGGCCCGATGGCACCGATACCAATAACAACAACGCCGACTTTCGCTTGGGCTGCAGTACGCCTGGCGCCACCAACCTGGTGGATGATGTGCTTTGCAGCGTGCCTTCCGGTGTTTCCGAGATCGTGAACTCCGCACCGTTGATCGTAATGCCCGACCCCAGCGGCGAACGCCTGCTCCTGAGCTATGGCAGCGCGGCCGATGGTCCGGTCACCTTCGAGGTCTTCGGCAGGGATGGTGCCTTGCTGGCCAGCCGCACGGTGCAGGGCGATACCAAGGCCATGTGGTCCATGCCCGCGCACCAGCTACGTGGCCAATTGCTGGTGGTGCGGGCCTCCACCGCCACCTCGCAGCAAACGCGGCGCGTGGTGCTGCCCTGAGCGTTCGCGATCATTCCTTCCGGTCGGCGACCAACGGTCATTTCATCAACCATGCGTTGTGAATGGCCGCGAAGGTCGTTCATGATCTTCCTGAGGATCAGCAGGATCAGGCCCGTTCGATGGTGTGTCCACGGTCCGCCATCAACACGGGCTGTTTGGTAAAGAGGCGTTGCGGCCCTTGGATCACTGGCCTTGGTCGCCGGACCTTGGCACCATGACAGCGGCGGTATTCGAAGCCAGGTGGAACAGGATCCTGCGCTCCAGGGAGCAGGGCTATGAGGAATTGTCCGACTTCCTGGGCAGGTATGCCAGCCTGGGATCCTTGGTGCGGACCGGCCTCCTAAGGCGGCGTGAGGAGAATGCCGAGTACCAGCGGTACCACGGCTACGTGCCCACGGCCAAGGGCGAGGAGTTCCTGTTGTACATCCCAGACAAGGAGCTCATCCTCGTGCGTCCGGAGAAGAGCGCATCGCTCTATCTGCATCTACAGGCGGATCCCGCGCCCAAGGCACCCTTCAAGGAGACCTATACCGAGCCCACCGGACCCCAGTTCGATGCGGTGCGCGAACTGCGCCGCAATGCGGGTCGCGATGTCTGGCGCGTGCAACGTGCTGAACAGCTGGAAAAGTACCTGCTGATGGGGTACATGGACATCCGCACCTTCACGAAGCGCACCGGTACGGGCGAAGGCGCTCTGTTGCGCACCGGCCTGTGCAAGCCGCAAACGGAACGCGCCCACGATCGTGCGCTGCACTTGGAACTGTCCAAGGAAGGAGAGCGCTACCTCTTCATCGCCGATCCGTGGGAACTGTTGTTGATCCGCCCCGGAATGGAGCTGCCCCTGTTCGCCGTGTGCGAGCCGGAAAAGGCCGACTACTGGGTAGGGCTGCCCTGACCGACCGACCTTTCCGACCTTTGCGGGAATGAACACATGGCGTCGATACGCCGGTCTGGTAGCCATGGTCGTTAGCCTAACGGCGGTGGCCCAATTGCCTTATGATCTTCAGCGACCTTCGCGTGTATACCCGTTGCCACCGGAACTGCTGGAAGTAAGCGCCCTCACGGATGTGGATTCCATGACCATTGCGTGCCTGCACGATGAGGCCGCGATGATGTACTTGTTCGATCTGCGAAAGGGAACGATCGTGCGACGGTTTTCATTTGGTCATCCCGGTGATCTGGAAGGGTTGACGCGTGTAGGGTCGGTCTATTATGCCTTGCGGAGCGATGGCCTGGTCTATCGCATGTCCTTGAAGGGCGATGTCGTGCACGTTTCCGATACGTTCCGATTGGACCTGCCCAACCGCAACATCGAAGGATTGGGATTCGACGAACGTATGCAACTGGTGCTGGTCTCGCCCAAGGATATTGAGAAGGGCGCCCCGGATGTACGGGACAAACGCGTGCTGTACGCCTTCGACCCGAAGCGGAACGTGGCATTGGCCGAGCCCGTGCTCACCTTGTCCGTGGATCGATCGGTGGCACAGGCCCGGAGCAAGGGGTTTTCCGTGCCCATGCGCACCACCGACAATGGTCGAGAAGTGCCAGCGCTGAAACTGCGGTTTTCCTCAGTGGCAGTGGATCCACGTAGTGATCTGTACTACCTCCTCAGTGCAGTGGACCGGGTCCTCTTGGTCGTGGATCGTAAAGGGGAACTCGTTCACCTGCAACAATTGGATGCCAAGCTGTTCCCCAAGCCGGAAGGCATCACCTTCCTGCCCCAGGGCGATCTGCTCATTTCCAACGAGGGCAAGGGAACGGCACCGAACATCGTTCGCTATCGGAGGATGAGCACAGGGCGGTCCGATCATTGATCATTGGAACGCATGAGCGGACAACGGGTCACCATCCTCAAGACGGAATACGTCACGCTCGATGTGAAACGCTTCGTGCTCACCAAGCCCAAAGGCTTTCGGTTCATCCCGGGACAGGGCTGCATGGTGTCCATCGATAGGGACGGATCGCGCGATGAGCAAAGGGCCTTCACCTTCACCAATCTTCCCTCGGCGCGCACGCTGGAGCTGATCGTGAAGATCTACCCCGAGCACAAGGGCGTCACCCAACAGATGGCGTTGCTGCGCAAGGGCGATGCGTTGTTGCTGCACGAGGTCTTCGGCACCATCACCTACAAGGGCCCTGGCTTCTTCTTCGCGGGCGGTGCGGGCATCACGCCCTTCCTCGCCATCTTCAGGCAATTGCACAAGGAGGGTCGCCTAAAGGGCAACACGCTGGTGTACTCCAACAAGTCCGCTGGTGATGTGATCATGGAGGAGGAACTCACCGCCATGCTGGGGCGCAACTTCCTGAAGACCTTCACCCGACAGGGCGTGATCGGTTTCCGCGATCGGCGCATCGACAAGGACACGCTGATCACTTTGGTGCAGGACTTCGACCAGCATTTCTACCTGTGCGGTCCGCCGGAGTTCGTGGGCGATCTGCAACGGATGTTGGTGGAACTTGGCGCCAGTCCCGAGAGCCTGGTGTTCGAGGCTTGATCCTACTTCTTCGTCGGTCGTCCCACTTGGAAGTCGCCCGTCTCGAAGCGGCGCAGCAGCTCGGCCACGCGTTTGGCCTGTGTGGCCTCGGTCTTGGCGCTGCCCACCCAGTAGCACATACTGCGCTTCATGCCGGGTGTCAGCTTGTCCCACGCAGCCTTCATCTCGGGCATGAAGTCCAGTGTATCGGCCAGCGCTTCGGGGATGTCGATGCGGTCGGGGTCGGGGTGAAGCCACAGCTCCACGTTCACGGGATCGCCCAGTTTCCGGATACCGGCCTTCCTGCGCAGGTCGGTGCCCAGGATGAGGATGTGGTATCCGCTCTTCGTGGGCATCAGGGCGCGGTCGGTGGCCACGCCGTTGATCAGGCACTGCACGCGCACATCGCCGCGTTTGCCGAAGAGCTCCAACACGTCGTGCGGGAATTCCACGTAGTGCCACGCCATGCGACCGGTGGTGCGCTCCAACGGAGCGGTGAAACGGTAGGTGGTCATCTTGCGCGCGGGCATGGCGTAAAGGTCCGTTCAGTCGGGACGCTGGTCAACATGCGCCATACGTTCCGGCGTGATCCGGGCCAACAGCACCAACAGCAGCAGCACCACGAACGAGAGCAGCTTGTAGTGGTCGTAATAGTGCGCCCACTCACCGGCGATCAGGTTCGCGTTCATGCCCAGGTAGATGAGGATCGCTCCGGCCAGCACTGCGTAGGACCGTGCGCCTTTGCCCTTTGTCATCACCACGGCGTAGCGGCAAAGCCAAACCACCGCAGGTGCCGCGAGGAAGAGCGAGTAGGGCCGTTGGTGCGGGAAGAGCAGGATGGTGCACGCGAACAAGTAGCCCAACTCGCGGAAACGGTGCATCGGTGTGGCAGCGGCACGGAACGGTGGCCAGCGCAGGAAGTACAGCGTGATCAGCGCCAGCAACAGCCTTCCCGTCCACACCAGCGCCGTGATCTGCTGGAGCGACATTCGGGCGAGGTTCCGGGGCGCATCCAGCGTGTTCACATTACCGCCTTCGGTGCTCAGGTAGGCCGAAAGGAGGGAACCCCACGAGATCATGGAGGGCTCCTCCTCGTCCAGGATATGGCGGGGTGTGGCAGGGTCCAGCAAGGCCCAGCGCGACCGCAACAGTGCGAGCCCTTCATCCACCCCGAAGACCAGCAGGGGGACGAGCTGCAACACCACCACTCCGGTGACCACGACCACCAGCGCGCGCCACTGGCCCCGATAAGCCAGGTAGGGCAGCAGCACCAAGGGGATCAGCTTGGTATCCAGCGCCAAGGCAATGAGCAGTGCCCCGACCCATACGCGTCCCTGGTCGATCCGGTGCAGCCCTTCCACGCAAGCCCAGAGCAATAACACGGTCACCTGCGACAGGTTGATGTTGTCGCGCACCGCTTGGAAAAGGAAGAGCCCTGTGAGGAAGGTGATGGCCGCTTGCTGCGCGGGTGGTAGCCGGTTGAAGCCGGCCCAGCGTAGCAGGAGATGCAGGCAGCGCAACGCCGCCAGGAGCGTGGCCAAGCCCCAGACCGCTTTGGCCCCGACGCCACCGATAACGCCCAGAGGCGCCACCAGCAGTGCGAAAACCGGACTGTAGAAGAAGTTATAGTGCTCGAAGTAGCGCTGTGTGTAGGGGTCCTGCCCGTGCAGCAGGTCGTGTGCTGCGTGAAGGTAGATGTCCAGGTCGTTGCGGCCCGTGAGCATCAGCACAATGGTGACAACCCACGCCAACACGATCAGCAGCGAGCCGATGTTCCAGCGATACCCGGGCGTACCCGGACTGAACAGGTGGGCCATGGAGAACGAATGCACGTGCTATCCTCCCGCCTTTTTAGCCTTGTACCCTTTCTTCGCGAGGTAGGCCAGCACCTTATCGCGGGTGGCTGCCACGCCGATAGATGTGAAATACTTACGTAGGCGTTGAAGGGGGGGCTGAGAGTGGGTCACCGTCATGGGCGCTTGCATTGTTCGGACAACGAGCGTGTCCCAGTTCGCCCATTTAAGGACTCTAGTTAGCGCTTATTAAGCGAGGGCATGCTCAGCCATGCCTTTGGCTTGGCTTGAATGCGTAGTTCCGAAGTAGACCGCATTTTGAGCAGCGGAATGCGGAAATCGGGAAGACCATGCGACCGCTGAGCTTCAGGCCGGTGAATAAGCTGTCCTCTGGTTTGCCTTGCACCCAGGAACTCTGGTCGGTGTAGATGGCGTTCCAGTTGTCCGGTATCAGGCCAGGTTCCATGTCCACCTTGCAGTCCGGGCATTGCGGGATCTTCGGGCTTGGGTAGCGTGAACGTGTGGTTCTCATCCGCCTGCTTTCTTGGCCTTGTACCCTTTCTCGGCCAGATACGCCATCACCTTATCCCGGTGGTCGCCCTGCAGCAGGATCACACCGTCCTTGGTGTTGCCGCCCACGCCGCACTTGCTCTTCAACGCGCGGCCCAGATCATCCAGGTCGCCGGGCTTGCCCACGAAACCCACGATGCGCGTCACCTCCTTGTTGCCCTTCAGGCGGTCCAGGTGGATGCGGAGGTCCTGCTGGGGCGGGGGCAGCGTGGCGGGCTCCCGTTCGGTGCTCAGGCCCTTGTTGGTGCTGTATACCAGGCCACCGAGGTCGGAGAGGGTGGGGCGCTTCTTCATCCTGCGAATATTCATCGCAAAGACGCAAAGCACGCCAAGGGAGTGCATTCAACTTTGCGCTCTTCGCGTCTTGGCGGTGAGTTCTCCTACTTCCACCACATGATCAACGGCCGCGTCATCTCCAGCCCGAAACGCCGGGCCTCCTCCAGCTTGAAAGGCCCGTGCATCTTCAGGTAGAGGTCGAAGGTGATGGGGCCTTCCTGGTCGGCCTTGAAGTTGGTGTGCCAGTAGTTGTTGAGGGCGTAGAGGTAGATGGTGCTGCTGCTCTTCGCCTCGGTCTTCCAGGCTTTGTACATCTCCGGGTTGGTCCCGCGACCGGGGTTCACCTTGCGCTCGTCCACCATTTCGCCCACTTCCCACAACGCGCCTTGCGGGCACACGATGGTGACACCCATGCTGTCGTTGCTCACGTCGATCCAGCGCTGGGCGCAGAAGAAGTCGTTGTTGCTACCGGGAATGCGGCCGCTCTCGGGCGTTACGCAGGTATCGCCGATGCCGAGGCGGACGGTGGCGTTGGGAATGTTGAAGGGGAGAGCGAGGTGGAGGGATTCTTTGTCGCGGATGGCTTTCTTCTGCTTGATCACAAGTTGGGCGTGAACATGTCTTGGGTAGACCGAAACAACTAGGTCATAGTTGAGCGCTCCGGAGATAGTCCCATGTCCGACTTTGCGGTCGACGAGTCTGCCACTGGACAAACCTTCGACGCAATCCATGTGTTCAGCAACGATACTGTCTGGTGAAAGCCCCTCAACGTAGTTCAGGTCAAACCTCAGCCAATCAGCCTTGGGTGCCTCACCTTGAAATGAATCAGGTTTCTTCCGTCTGCCCCATTTAGCCCAATGGCCCCAGATCGACTGCTTACGCATGCGCACTTGAAACTCCTCATATCCCGAGTAATCACGTTGACTATCGACCGGATGGCGACCATCACGCATATGGGTAACTGTTCTCTTCTCATCAGCGAACTTCATCATCGAAATTCTTGGGTGGTCAAGAGCGTTGAGCACCCAAATCCTGTCATCCTCTGCAACTGGAACAAGTGCTTGCTCGATCGCATTCACATACCACCCCGCACTATCCGCGAACGCCTTCTTCACCCGCCACTGGTCGGTGGTGAAATGACTGTCCGGATCGCTGATGCTGCACCACGCGCCCCAAGTGTGCTCGTGCCACATCACGATGTTGCGCTTGGCGCGGTAGAGCAGGTGCGGGTCGATGGGCTTGTTGAGGATCTTCGCCGCGTCGATCAGGTTGGTGAGCCGCGCACTGAGCACACGCACATCGCCCTCTTCCTTAGCCGTGCTGTACGCGCCATCCTCCCAATAGGGCGTGAAGTCGCCGCTCCAGGTGGGGGGCTGCTTCCCGTACTTCTTGTCGAACTCCGCCATCATGTCGCCCACGTTGGAGATGATCAGCCGGGGTGAAGCGTACTTCTCGTTCCATTCGCGCACGAAATCGCTGAGGGTGCTGTCCACCGGGCCGTTATCGCTCACGATGTTGTAGCGCCACTGCACCATATCGTAGGGATAGCCCTTCGCGGCGAGCTCGTTCATGTAGGCGGCGATCTTCCGCGTGCCGCGTTCCTGGATGGCCCCGGCCGTGTAGCCGTGCCAGCCGCCGTAGCCCTGACCGGCCGTCCACACCAGGATGCTGTCGCGACCGGTCGTGCCCTTCCACCAGTAGGGCTTGTCGCCTTGTTCGCGCAGTGTGCTGCCGATGCGGTCGCCGCCATCGGGCATGTCGGGGATGTAGTTCGGACCCTGGCTCAGGTAGCGGATGCCATGCGCGGTGTAGGCGTCCACCATGCTCCAGCTCATACCGGGGATATCGGTCTGCATGGCGCTGGTGATCGGCAGGTCGTACCACGTGCGCAATGAATCGGCGTACTCCACGATCCAGTGCATCTCCTCGGGCGTGCAGAGGCCGGTGAGGATGTTGGCGTAGTTCGCGCTGAGGGCGATGCTGCCTGCCTTCACCGCAGAAATGAAACGTTGCTTGTCCCTTTCGCTCGCGATGCCCAGGAAGTTCTCCACGGCCCAGAGGCTCTCCACATTCCACACGAAACGGCTGCCCTCCGGATAATCCTTCGTGCGGTCGATCAGCTCCAGCGCCTTCCAGATGTTGTTGTTCTGGATCACTTCCACTTCGGCCTGCAAGTGGCTGTAGCCGATGTCGGTGTGGCTGTGGTGGATCAGGTGGATGTCACGGTCGATGATGGCTTCCACACGAATGGTCGTATCGCAGATCAGGGCTCCCTCCATACGAACTTCGACGCGCAGGTCACGAGCATGACCACTGAGGCCGATCGGAATCTCGATCAACTGCAATCCTGACTGAACGGTGTAGGCCGGCCTCTTCTCACCGTTGAGCAGCACGTTGACCTCTGTGGGAGCACCGAAGTGCATCGCGGTGAGGAACAGCGGTCGCATGTAGGGTTGCTCGCGGTAAGCGAAAGGCGGCGCTTCAGCCTCCACCTTCTCCTCGAACGTGTAACGGAAGGTCATGAACCAGTCGTGGCTGTTCTGCGCATGGCCCACCACCTTCAGCCGCAGCGGTTGGCCGGGCGTGATGTACTTCCGTGGCACCCGCAAATGCGCGAAGCCGTGGGCATCGCCGTGGCGGTCGGCCTTACTGCACTCGAAGACCAGCTTGGTGCTATCGGCTCCTGCGGCGCTCCATGAACCGGGCTTCGAGTTGTGGTGCGTGGTGAAGGTGAGCGCCTTCGTGTCGTTCACATAGAGGTCGAACGAGCGGTCGCCGCCACTGGTGGTGCTGTTGTGCGCCGCGATCCAGCTGAAGTAGTAGTACTCGATGTTCTCGTCCTGCGGGTAGTTCGGCATCACCGCAGTCTCCCACGCGATAGCCTTCGTGCCATCCGTGCACCGCGTAAGCAGCGCGGTGGTGGCATGCTCAGGGTACACACTGAAGTAGGAGAGCACCTCGCCCTCCACATCCTTCGCGTAGCCGTTGATGACCTGCTGCTTGCCGAAGACGGGGAGATCGACCTGGGCGCACAAGAGGACAGGAGCAGCCGCAAGCGCGAGAAGAAAGTGGCGCATAGTTCAAAGATGAGATGAAGAAGTGTTCACCGCAAAGACGCAAAGCACGCCAAGGGATTGCATTCAACTTTGCGCTCTTCGCGTCTTGGCGGTTAGTTCTCCTACTTCCACCACGAGATGAACGGACGCGTCAGCTCCGTCCGGACCGTCCTTAGAACGCGTAGCGCAGCCCGGCGTTCAGCACCATGCTGCGAGTGAGGCCATCGGGGCGTTCCTCGCGGACAATGAGCGGCGAGCCATATGCCAGTTCAGCGGTCCAGCGGTCGTTGAGCCGATAGCCTGCATCGATCGTGAGATTCAGCGTCAAGCCTTCGGAACCATCGATCTCCACGCGTTGCGGCATCGTCATGTCCATGGTCGGCACGGCTATCAGTCGACTATCCTTGCCCAGGTGCTGGATGGCCAGCAGGCCGGGCTGCACAGCGAACCGCTTCCAGGGTATGCGGTACTGAATGCGGGCCACGGCATCCGCGGCGCGCTCCAGGTAAGCGCTCTCGAAGTACCCCAGCGCCGCAGGGTCCTGTCCCCAACTGGCGTGGGTGAAGGTGTTCTCGTTGGCCTGGTGCACGGGAAGCTGGAGCGCCAAAGCCCCGGACCAGCGCTTGTGGCGGTAGTTCATCCCCAGCAGCAGGTCGGTGGTGCCCAGGCTGGTCTGGTAGGGCATGGGCAGACCGCGGGGCACCTGATCGATGGAGAACCCATCCCACATGGCATCCGCGTTGTTTGAGTTGAGCTTCACACCCAGCATGCCATCCAACCTGCGGCCTTCCTGCTTAATGAAGGCGTACGAGGCAGTGATCACCGGGTCGCCCACACCGCTGTGGCTGCCCAGGTTCCCTTCAGCGGACTGGTAGGGAAGGCGCAGGCTGAACCCGAGCCGGTCGGTGATGCTGAATCCCAATTCCGCCACCGCCATCAGGATCGTGGTCCGCTGTTCGCCCACGGCATAGCTGAAGGTCATTCGGGCATAGTGGCGATTCACGTTCGTCGCCGTGGTGGTGTCGGTAGGGATCTCCAGTTCCCCGATCGGTCCGGCCGTGCAAACACCTGCATCGCTGCAGCCTTGGGCGTTGGCTTCCATCATGCTGAAGAACATGCCGGTAAGTAGCAAAAGGTGGGTCGGTTTTCGCATGTGCCGAAGCTAACGGCAGGCCCTTCCGGATCAGTGCCTCATGCGGGTGTGTTTTGTCATGGCCGTGCCACACGTGATCCCCTACTTTTGGCGCCCATTGGGCAAAGGCATGGTGCGGGTAGGGCTTTTCGGTGTGCTGGTGTTCGTACTGTGCGGCAGTGTTCGGGCCCAGTTGGTGCGGCGCGATGTGCTGCTCTATCCGGAGAAGCTGCACCAGGATGTGGACCTGCTGCGCGAGGTGTTGCTTACCTGCCATCCCGATCCCTTCCGCTTTACGGACAGCCTTTCCATCGTGGCGCGTTTCGAGGCGTTGAAGGATTCCATCCGCGTGCCCATGAGCGTGGAGGCCTTTCAGGAAAGCCTGGTGCCCGTGCTGCGTACCATCGGCGATCGCAACTGCCAGCCGCAACTGCCCGAGCATATCCGCACCGAGCTCTACAGGCATCGCGCTGTACTGCCCATGCGGGTGCGGATCCTTTCCACCGGCATGTACGTGGAAGAAGAGTTGAAGGGCTTCCGCAGCCTGCCTTCGGGTAGCCGCATCCTGTCGATCAATGGTGTTTCGGCCGACAGCATCGTGCAACGGCTCGAAGGGCTCTACCTCGCCGATGGCGCCATCCGCACCTACCGTACGCGCATGATCGAGCAGGACCTGCCATGGGCCTTGTACCGTGTGTTCGGCCCCAAGAGCGGCCACGCCGTGCGTTACGTGGCGCCCGATGGCACCACCGGTGATCAGGTGCTGTTCGCCATTACGGGCGAGGAGATGGAGCGTTCGCGCAAACCGACGGGTGCACCGTTGCTGCCGTGGCGCGCATCATGGGAAGCGGAGAGCTCCACCATGTGGCTCACCCTGCGCACGTTGCATCCCGATTCGCTGGAAGCTGCCGGTCAACGTCCCGATAAGTTCCTGCGCAGTGTGCTGAACGAGGCGCACCAGAACAAGGCCAAGGCCCTGGTGATCGATGTGCGCGGTGCCGGTGGTTCCGATCTAGAGGTGGCCGAGCAGGTGTTCGCGCACATCGCCAAGGAGCCGTTCAGATCCAACCGACAATTGGTGCTGCGTACGCCGCTGCCCGTGCCGTTCGAGGCCTATTGCGAGCGGGCTGCCTTCCAGAGCGAGGCGCATTCCGCTGGTGTGCGCACGGGCACACAGGGCGCTCGTTCGCTCTCCGAGAAGGACAAGCGCGTGCGCACGTGGCGACCTGTGCCCAAGGCCTTCGCCGGCAAGGTGTACATCGTTGGCGATGGCATGACCACTGATGCTGCTGCGGCGCTTGTGGCCTTGGTGAAGCGCAGTGGCCGTGGGCATTTCGTGGGCGAGGAAACGGGCACGGTGTCCATCGGCCCCACGGGTGGTGCGCCCTTGGTGTTCACGGCGCCCAACTCGGGCATTCGCGTGAACGTGCCGCTGTTCCGCTTTGTGCTGGAAGGCACGCCCGATGGCCCGTTCGATCACGGGGAGCAGCCGCGCCATACCATCGAGCAGCGGCCCACCGCCATTGCCAAGGGGCGCGATACGGTGCGCGGATCGCTTCTTGAACTGCTGCGCGAGATCCTGTAGGGCGATCAGTACCTGATCCCCAGCCGACGGTACACGAAGCCCATCAGCCACGCCGGACCGATCATCAGGAATTGCAGGTCGTCCATGAAGCTTGGTTTCTTCCCTTCCACCTTGTGGCCATAGAACTGCCCGATCCAGGCCAGCACGAAGAGGCCGAGGCTGATGGCCCAGAGCGGCCAGGGGGCATTCAGGTCGAGCCATGAAGCGATGGCCAGGCACCCGATGCTGAAGGCCAACATCCCGAGCATGATGGACAGCGAAAGGCGCAGGTAGAACAGGCCCACGAGCACCACCGCCACTTTGGCCACCCAGCCTGTTGCCAGCCACGTGTGGGCGAACGGGGAGGGGATGCTCCACAACAGCGCCACCACACAGAAGTAGATGGTGGGCACGCAGATCCAGTGGATCAGTTTGTTGGTGGGATGCTGGTGGCTCTCACCATAGGCATCGAACCATTGCTGTATGCTACGAAGGCTCATGGGACAGGTAGCGTTGTTGCAGGATGTGGAGGTGGTGCATGGTGTGCCCGGCAATGATCCAGCCCAGCGCACGCACGGTTACCGGGTTGCCATTGGCCACACCCTGCCGCAGCGCCACCTTGTCCGGAAAGCTGCGGAAGAGCAGTTCGGTGGACCGGCGCACAACGGCCAGTTCATCCGCGATCTCGCGCAACGTGCGGTGGCTGGTGTCGGCCTCGAGGGCGTAATCGTTCTCCTCGAAGCCGGGCAGTTCGGTGGCATCGTTGCGGGCGAAGCGCAAGGCCCTGTATTGCATGATGCGCTCGCAATCCACCAGGTGCTGGAACACTTCGCTGATGGTCCACTTGCCCTCGGCATAGCGATGGCCGGCCATGTGCGGTGGTATGCGTTGCAGCAGCTCCTCGGTGAGCTTCCCGACATGTTCCAAGGCGGCGAGCACGTCGGTGCTGCCCATGCGTTCGATATAGCCCCTGTAGAACGGGCTGCATTCGCTCGTGTCCGGTGGTCCCCAGGTGTTCATGGGGAAAAGATAGTGCGCACACGCACAGGCCGGTTCAAGGGTCCTCAATGAGGAAGGGCGCGGGCCAGGCCACCAGTTCCTTGCCCATCTGGTACCAGCCGTAGTAGTTGGTCCACCAGGTCCAGCGCTGGCACCACCGGTCGTGCAGGCTGATGATGCCCACTCCCTCGTCCGTGCCCGCTGCTTTGCGGTACATGCGCCAGGTGCGCCGCGCATGCACGCCCAGGGTGGCCACATCGTAACGCATTATCCCGTGAGCGGCCGCATAACTGGTAAAGGCACGTGCCGACGACCATGTGCGACTGCGTTCCACATGCAGGGTGGGCACCACGGTGATGCGGTCCGCCGGTACGCCATCCTTCAGCAATGCTGTGCGTCCTTGTTCGGCGTAGGTGGGTTCGCCCGGGCGGAGCGTGCCATCGGCCTGGTGGATGTGCATGCCGCTCATGAGGCCGTGCACGTTGTGGTCGTTCACCGTGAAGCGGGCCACGAAGGCCACCGGGACGTCCGCTCCGGGCGATGAGGCGGCACGGATCACTAGGGCGCAGGAACGGATACCGGACGCAGGAAGTTGAACGGTGTGTTCCTCCACGCCACCATCGACCATACCGGCGAGCAGTGCCGTTCCAGAAGCGGAGAGTTCCCACGCCGCGCCGGGTAGTCCGCCGATGCCCAGCATGATCTCCCCCTGTTGCGCCGTGCCGAAGTCCACAACGACCGAATCGCCGCTGAGCAGGTAGTAGGCAAAGGGGCGGATGGTGCCGGTAAGGTAGAGCCGTTCGTAGCCGCCGCTGTGGAAGAGCCTCGCCGTTTCGCGGAGGCCCTCGGTGTGCATCCACCCTTCGGCCACCAGGTCCTTGCCACCGCTCGGACGCGTTACCGCGAACCACGGATGCCCGAACAGCAGCACGAGCAGGAAGGCCACGGCCATGGCCGCGAACAGCTTTCTCCACCTCCCACGCAGCAGCCCCTTCATTCCTCGTCGAGCAGGGCGCGTTTCAGGGCCAATAGTTCCATGCGCGCTTTAGGGTCGTTGGTCACGATGCATTGCAGGGCGCCGGCCTCGCAGGTGTGTACAGCCTCTGCCACAAGCCCCAGTTCCGCCTGCAATGAAGCCAGTTGGTAGTAGCTGGGCACATGCTTGGGCTCATCGATAAGAATGGACGTGAGGTCCGCGATGGCCTGTTCCATGTTGCCCATACGCTTGTGCTCCAAGGCGATGGCATAGCGCAGAAAGGTGTCGCCCGGCTCCTCGGCCAACATGGCCTGCAACTGTTGCATGCGTTCGGCGCTCATGGGTTAGATGGACGTGGTTGACGTTTGGCTAGTGGCGCCGGATCCGGTCATTCGCGACGATGATGAGTGGCGAAGCTAGTAGTGTGCATGGTTTCAAAATGAGGAGGTGGACCACCAATTGAGAACGTTTGACTTGAGCGTGTTGATCTGGTTGAGCTCTTTTCCAGTAAACCTCAATGCGGTTATTGCTTTACAAAACTTAAGCATGTACTTTGGCGCTTGAATGCGGCGCATTGCACTGGCGGTAATGATCGGGTTTGCTTCCACGGGAGCCGCCCAAACCGTTCGGCTGGCGGATGAATCGGGCTACATCCTGGCCACGGAGGATGACAAGGATAGGCGTCCGACCGCTCGCAAGGATGTGGATGTGTATTGGGTCAAGGCCCAAACGATCCATGTGACACAGGGTGGTGCAGGAGGTACGTTGTTACATGGCCCCTTCACCGCATACCACCCCAACGGCCAGCTGCGCACCCAAGGCCAATTCAAGCACGGGCTTAAACATGGTGAATGGCGGAGCTGGAACGCTGATGGGAAGTTGGTGGAGGTCCAGCGATGGCGGTCAGGTGTCCGGGTTGGGCACCGACAGCGGGACGTTCCCGATAGGGAAGCGGTGAAACAGGAGCAGCAGGAACGGCGGAAGGCGCGGGAACAGCGCAAAACGGACCGGCGTACTGAACGGAAGACCCGAAAGGAACGGACCGATGACAGAACAGGCGCTGGTGAAACACCGGCCAAGACCAACAAGAAGGAGGGAAAGGAGAAGACGAGCCGAGAGAAGAGGCGTGCAACGAGGAAGAAATGAGGACCAGGCAGCAGGCCCACGATCGAGTACCAGCTTCGGCCATGTTCTATGCCGTTACGGTCGCGCTACTGGTGGGTGTGGTGGTGTCTGCATGGGTGTTGTTCGCGCACCTCAGGAACCAACGCGCCGAAGCGTTCCTCAATGCAGCGAGGACAGCGGATAATGCACGCTCCGCAGCGATCATGGCCCTGGCTGTACTTCCCAATGAAGGCGGGTCCGTACAAATGACCTTGCATGGGGAGAGGGAAGACTCGGTCCAGGTGGAACGCATTCCCTTTGGTGCTCTTGACCTGATCGTTTCCCATGCCCACCGCCATGGTCACCATGTGCGCATGTTCGGCTACGGTGCGGGCGGGTTGAACGCCAAGGGTCCAGTGCTTCAGATGCCCGATCGACAAGGCGCAGTGCATCTCAGCGGTGACGCGCGACTTGCAGGCGATGTGGTCGTACCCAATGGGGATGTACGCAGGGGGCATATCGAGGGACGCACGTACACAGGTGAGCAGTTGGTCGAAGGAGCGGTCATCCCCGCACAAGGTGGACTTCCACCCTTGGCGACAGGTTTACCAGAGCGGCTTCGAGCGCTGTGCAACGGGGCCTCGCTCGGGCAGTTGCGTGGGTTGGAGCAACAAGGCGACGGCCGGACGCATGCGCAGTACCAGGTGCCCACCATGGAGTTCACGGGACCCACTTCCTTGGCGGGAATGACCTTCATGGGCCCCTGCGTGATCCGATGCACGGATACGCTGACCATCGCAACAGATAGCCAGCTGGACATGGTCGTGTTACAGGCTCCGTACATCAAGATGGAAGATGGCTTCACGGGAGCTGTGCAGTGCTTCGCGCGTCGCGGAATGCTCATCGGTGAGGACTGCAGGCTCAAGTATCCTTCCCTGCTCGCCGTGGTCCGGGATGGCCATGATGCGGCCGCCCCCAAGCTCCACCTGGGGGCCAGGACGTACGTACAAGGCGGGGTGGCCTTTGTGGATCAGCAGGGCCGCGGCCGCGCCACTGGTGGGGTGATCATTGAAGCGGACGCGCGGATCGAAGGGGAACTGTTCGTTGCAGGCGATCTCCAGTTGCATGGCGAGGTGCGCGGAAGCGTGATCACGGACCAACTGCTGGTCCGGACACCCACAGCCACCTATGAAGGCCATCTCCTTGACGGGGTGATCGCAGGCTTTCCCTATGATGAACCCTGGTGCATTGGCCTAACGAACGGACAGGCACCGCGAACCATCGTTGCATGGCGCAAGTTCCCCTCGGAAGGCTGAAGGCCGGATCATTGGTGGAAAGCCTTCTGGCCTTGACGCTGCTGGCAGGAGCGCTCAGCAGTGGCGTATGGATCCATGCTCGGGTCCTCACTTCCGATAAGGCCTTGGAACGAGTGCAAGCCTGGCAGTGCACGGAAACTTTGCTGGAAGGACCGGATGCGTTGTTGAAGGATGAGATCGAAGTGGATGGATTCCGGATACGGGTTGACCGAACGACAGTGGCCCCGGATGTCGAACGCATCCAACTGGTCTGCAGCTTCGGAGGTAGAGAAGTACTGACAAGGCGTACCCTTCGAACCCGGTCATGAAGCGTTTGCCAGCCTTCACCCTGCTCGAAAGCATGACGGCCTTGCTCCTGTTGGGCATCGTAGGGGCCATGGCCATTACCGTCGTGAACCACCTTCAACAGGGCTTCAGGATGGGGGAGGACCGGGTGAGCGAAGAGGAGGTTCTTTGGCTCCTTTACGCGTTCAATGCGGATCGCGACCACAGCGATGGCATGTGTATGGCACCCAACAGGGATATCCTCCTCACCTCGCAAAAGGACACCATTCGTTACGGCCTAAAGGACGGTTCGGTCGTTCGGACCCGATCCGACGGTCGATCCGCCGTGTTCAACGTTCATGCCCTTGCCGTGCAGGCGGAACCTGACGGAACTGGGGGCCTGAGGAGATGGACCTTGGTCCGGGACAGTGATCGAATGTCCACCGTTCATTTTGTCGCTGCACCCAGTATCGCAGACAAGCGCAACGCCCATGCCCATACCGCTGACACAACACCCTAAGCTGGGCGCATCACCTGCCAAAGAGGAACGGGCCAACCTCACCGCATGGTGGAGCCGGGACATGTTCGTGTTCAACAAGGGACTGAACGACCACCGGAAGGAACGGTTGTTCCGGGAGCTTCACCTACTGCTCCAGGCCGGGGTGGATCCGCGGACCGTGTTGGACCTGCTCATTAAAGCCCAGACCGATCCCCGCTCCGTGGAGGTGTTGGAGGGGGTCAGGACGGCCGTGGTACGAGGGCAGTTGTTGAGCGACGCGCTCCAAGCTGCGGGCTCGTTCTCCAGCTACGAGGTGCACAGCGTGCGCATAGGAGAGGAGAGCGGAAGGCTTGGGGAGGTCTGCCTGCAGTTGGCGGACCACCATGCGGACCGGCTGAAGCTCCAGCGCATGGTCCGGCAGGCCTTTGCCTATCCGGCGTTCATCCTGGCCATTACGATGGTGGTGGTGCTGTTCATGATGAAGGTGATCGTGCCCATGTTCGCACAGGTCTTTGCGCGCAGCGGTGCGGAATTGCCGGCACTAACGCGCACGGTTCTGGAAGTAGCCGCCTTCCTTGATGCGTGGTGGTTCGTGCTGGTGCTCCTCGCGCTCGGTGCAGGCGCGGGCTACTTCGCACTACGCACGAGTCGTGCTTGGCAGGTGGCCGTGGAGACCACACTGCTCAATCTGCCACTTTTCGGGGAGCTTCGCCGAAAGGCCTTGCTCGCCAAGTATGCCAGGGCCATGGCATTGCTGTTGGGCTCTGGAGCACCGTTGGACAGGGCCCTGGACCTCTGTCAACAAATGGTCGGTTCGCCGAAGCTGATGTCCGCGCTGGACCAGGTGCGGTCTGACGTTGTACGGGGAGCTGGATTGGCACAGGCGATGTCCCGGCATCCGCTGTTCGATCCGGCCATGATCGCCATGATCGCGGTGGCGGAGGAAGTGAAGCAGTTGGACGCCATGCACCTCAGGCTGAGCGAACGGTACACGGCCGATGTGCAGCACCGGACGGCCTTGCTGGGAACGGTGCTTGAGCCAGCCACCATCCTCCTCATCGCAGTGCTGGTGGGTACCGTATTGGTGGCCATGTACCTGCCCATGTTCAAGTTGAGCACCACCTTCTAAGGAAGGCGATCCGGGTGAGGGCCCCTGGCCTACTGGCGGGTCACCCAGCGGGACTGGCCCTGCCAGCGCACCTTCAGCGAATCCGGGTCCGCCTGCTCCACCTGAAGGTCATCCACGGTGTTCCCGACCGGCACCACCCGCGACCGTCCATTCATGGAGAGCAGCGCCACCATGGTTCCGTTGCTCCCGCTGCGCATCATGCCCTCGTACTTCAATGTCGGCCATGGTAAGGGCTCCTTGGGAACTGGCGGTGGAGTGCTTGTGACCCGCACGCTCGCAGCACTTCGAGGGGCTGGCTTCCGGACCTCGGTGGTCGTGCTGCCGGAGCGAGGGGCATTGCGCAGGAACGGATCGTCGTCCAGAACAACGGGGTTCCATACCTCCACTTGTCTGGTCACGGTATCCTGACCGTTGGTCGGTTGGGGCCGGACGAACTCCTCATCCGGACGCTTCAGCGCACGGACCACAACGCCTCCCCAGACCAGAGCGGCGACCAAGCCCAACAAGGTCCGGAACCAGATCGATCTCATTGTACCGTGAACGTCCGTTGGACCGAAGTACTCCTGTTACCCGCTTCATCAAGGGTGCGGACGAACCAGCTGTAAGTGCCCGGGCCGAGCGAATCGTTCCATACCGCATTCGTGACCAGCGCGCTCCGAATGGCCTGTTGGTCCGTGCTGAGGAGGTAGAGGCTATCCTGAGTGAGGGTGAAGGAGTCAGCGCCACTTTGCCATTGCAATGTGAACGGTGCGTTCGGTAGCGTCGCTCCTTGAGCTGGGGAGATCAGCACTGGAAGGCCCGGAGCGGTCCGGTCCACGCGCAGTGTCCTGTAGCTGAACTGGGAGCTGCTGGTCGTATTCTGACCCTGGACGCCCCATGCATACGTGCCCTCGGTAACCCCTTCAGGTGACCAGGAAAGGCCGGTCACGATCTCCGCCAGCACAAGAGGGCCGGTGGACCCGCCACTGCGCAGCTCCACCCGGTAATCCTCGGCACCCGTTAGGGCGCTCCAGGTAAGCACCAGCGGGTCGGCTGCCACGGCCGCGTTGTTCGCTGGCGCGGCCAGGATCGGCGTTAGTCCATCCAACGATGAAGCCTCCGACACGATCAGGCTGCGTATGTACCAGGCCGTATGACTGTTCGGGTTCTCCGCTCGAACACGCCACTGGTACTGGCCCGGCGGGATGGCCAGTGAAAGGCTGGTGCCCGGAACCAGTGAATCGGCCAGGAAGACCACGGGATTGCTCATGTCCGGTGTGGCCAGTTGAAGGCGGTAACCTTCTGCTTCAGGCACGGCCTCCCACCGGAAATGGACCACGTTCGCCGTGGTCTCGAACCCGTCCGGCGGGGTAAGCAGCACCACCCCATAACCGGTGAGGTCCTTCTCAAGGATGTCCGTACAGCCGGTGAGGCCGAAGAAGGAGAGCATGAACAGGGGGGTGTGCCGTAGTGGTCTCATGGGCGAAGGCATCTGAGGTAGAGAGTTGCAGTAAGCAGGCGAGGGCCTTGGTATCCCGTGCTTCCAGCGTTCAGATCAAGGCTGACCACTTCAGCCCCGTGAACGGATGGGTCGATGGTAGCCACGGTGTTCAGCAAGGCGGCGGTGCTTCCGGCCAACCGCACAGGCAGGATGTGTTGATGCAAACCGGAAAGCGGCTGAACATGCTCGGGCTCCACGGCCACCAAGGTGACGCCCTGCCCGCCCATGCCGCTGGACAGATGGGTGATCACCGGTTCCCATCCCGCACCGCCTGCAGCAAAGCGCGCGTTGAGGCGGTGCAGTTCGGCCTCCAACCTGGACCGTTCCGCGAACGGGTCGCGTTGTGCCGATCGCTGTGCATGCTGCCAGATCTCCCAAGCGGGCAGGACCTTCCGGTTCAACAAGGCGCCCGCCATCAGCGCACCCAGGACCAGGATCAACAGCGCTTTTCGCCCATAACCAGGTGAGAGGAGGACCGTCATGGCGCGATGACCAAAGTGAATTGTGGACGGCTACCGCGCTCCCCCGGGACCAGCGCAACGAGCTGCACATCCCGGCCCGGGTAGCGCCCCCGTAGGTGCTGCATCCAGCCATTCAGCACCTTGGGGTCATCGCACCTGCCCTCCACGCGGATGCGACCGTGGTCCAGTCGGGGCTCCTCCCGTTCGCGCAGGGGGGCCAGCAGGGGGGAGGCCCATGCACGGTCCAGCTCAATGGAGGCTGGCACATGGGTGACCAATGCAGCTAGCTGCCGAACCGGTGAACGGTCCTCTGCCAGCATGGTCCCGGCCAACAGCTGTCGCTGCTCCGTGAGTTGATCCTGCAGGCTGTCCACAGCATGCTCGGCCAGTTGAAGCGCACGCGCGTCCGTGAATGGTTGCGGGCCGGCCATGCTCCTCAGCACCTGATCGGTGCCCAGCAAGAACAGAAGCACCGCCACCACCGCCATGAGGCCCCGCTCGTACCAGATCCGGGCACGCTCCTGCTGCCGATCGGCAGAGAGGCCCTGTTCGGGGAAGAGCGACCGGTGTGTACCGGGAACGAGGTGGTCCCAAGCCACCGCATACGCGGGGACCGTGTCCGATGGAAGGGTGTCCCCACCCAATACCACAGACGCTGAGCTATCCGTATCACGGGCATGGGTCAGCAGATCGGGACCGCTCAGTTGGAATCGATGGCCTGCACAGGGCCATGGGTCCGCTGGGTCGGAAAGAAGTTCTCGAAGGGGAAGCAGATGCCACGGCCCAATGGAGAGGTGAACGATCCTGAACCCACCCCCCCGTAATTCTGCCAGTGTCCCATGAGCATCCGCAGCGCGCAGCATGGAGAGCCCTGTGCCGGAACCGAACGTACGGCCATCCACCAGCAATTGGTCCAAGGGGGCATGCGGGAATGCACTGGTCAGCATGGACTGGACCGACCCCGCTGTGGGAACGACCCGATGCACCGTTCGAGGTCCATCCAGCGCAAGCGCTACCGGAACGCGGGTACCGCACTGCCGGGCAAGGTCGTTGGCATCCGCTGCATTCCCCATGCGCAGTAGTCTTACCTCTCGGCGGGTCCGGTGCAGGTGTACGAACTGGAAGGAGCCGCTACTGGAGAAAGCGACCCCAAGGACCTGGTCGTTGCCAACAAGGAGGCCTCCCTTCTCCATGCTCAGTAGATGATGGTGGGGCGGATGAAAATGGTGAGCTTGCTCTTGCGGTTCTTGGTAGTCCTGGAACTGAAGAGCCACTTGAGCACGGGGATTCGCGAGAGCAAGGGCACACCGCTCCCGTTGCGGGAGGTCTCCTTCTCCTCCAGCCCACCCAGGATGATCATGTCGCGGTTGCTGGCCCGAACGATGGACGAGAACTTCCGTTCCACGGACCCTGGCGGGGCCGTTTGGGCGATGCGGGTGGTGAAGTTGCTCTGGTTCACCTCGATCTCCAGGGTCACCATGTCCTCACTGCTCACGATGGGCAGTATCCGCAGCGAGAGGTCCGCCTTGATGGGCTTGTAGATCTGCGAGGTGGTGACGGTGGGGTTCTGCGTGCCGATCAGGTCGTTGCGCACCTCCAGGTAGTATTCGGTCTGACCGATGCTCAGGGTGGCCTCATGACCGTTCAGGGTGGACAGCTGGGGGGTGGAGCGCAGCCGCAGCACTCCGTCCGTTTCCAAGGCCTGTATGCTCACATAGAACCCTGAGGCCACATTGCCCAGGTTGAACACACCGAACCCATTGAAGCTGTTGATCAGTTCGTTCAGCGTGGCGCTGTTCATGTTGTAGTCCACGCCGCTCAACACGGTACCGCCGCTCTGGGTGGGACCGCCGCCCAGTCCGGCCTTCAGCCCGGTGGTCACGGTGCGCGTGCGGTTCACGTCCACGATCATCACCTCGATCATCACCACGGGCACCACCTGGTCCACGCTGCGCAGGAAGGTCTTGATCTCGTTGATCCGGTGTGGGTCGCCGCTAAGGACCAGTCCGTTCAGCTCAAGGAACTCGCTGATGGAAACATTGCCCCGGATACCGGCGGGGATAGCCGGGAGCACATCCTTCACGGGGCGATGGTGCAGGCGTACCAGCTCGGTGCTCCTCAGGCCTTCCAGGTCGCGCTTGCCAATGAGATGGACGCCCTCACTGATCTGGTGGGTCAGGTCCGTGCCCTTAAGCAGATGGCCGAGCAGTTCCTCATAGCTCACATCGTTCAGGCGCAGGGTCACGTTCCGGTCCTGGCTGTCGTAGAGGAAATAGTTGCGGGTCAGTGCCTGCGAGGCCTTCTCCAGCACGGCGGTCAGCGGAACACCCTGTGCGTCCACCGAAAGCCGCCCGCTCTCCAACACGGTGAGGGTCATGTTCTGTGTGGATGCCGTGCTGCCTTTAGCCGCCCCCTTGGTATCTGTGCGGCCATCGGTGGCGAGAGGACGCAGCAAATAGGCCCCGTCGCGGGCAGGCTCCATCTGCAAGCCGTTCGCGAACGCCAGTTGTTCCAATGCGGTCACCAGGGGGGCGGCACGCAGGAAGATGGATACCGCGCGGTCCTCCAGGCCTGGGGCCAGCACCAAATTGGCTCCGGTCCGTTGGCTGAGCAGCCGGGCCACATGGCCCAGCGTGTCGCGGCGCAGGTCCAGATCCAGCACGGCACTGTCCGCACTGTATCGGATATGTGGTTCGCGGGGCGTGGTGGTCGCGGTGGTGGTGACGGGGGCGGTCCATGGCTTCAGCGTGATGATGCTCCCCATCAGCTCGAGATCGAGGTCGTAGCGCTTGCACAGGTAGAGGAGCACATCGCTCACCCGAGCGTCACTGAAGTGGTTGTAGACCTCTCCCTTCACAGCGGGGTCCACCGTGAGGTTCAGCTTGTGGGTGATGCCCAGCGCCCGCACGAACTCCTTGATCCCCGTGCCGCTGACGCTCATTTCAACGGTGCTTTCCAGCCCCGGATGCTCCACCGTGGCGTTGCTGAGCAGGGCTTCCAACTGGGCCATGCGGTCCTGCCCGTGCAAGGCAACAGCCATGGACCACAGCAGCAACAGGAGGAGGTGGCGCATGGTCAGTGACTGCTCAGGATGGGATATACCTCGTCCAAACTGGTGCGGCCGCTCCGCAACAGGTCCAATGCGCTGTGGGCCAGGCTGCGGATCCCGCGTTCGCGCAAGGCCTCCCCGGCATGGGTATGGCCTTTTCGCAGCAGGTCCTGCAGGCCGGCATCCAGGGCCACCACCTCATAAACGGCCTGGCGCCCCCGGTAGCCGGTGAAATGGCAGGCCTTGCACCCGACCGCCACCTGATGTTCACTGGGAAGGCCCTCCAACTGAAGGCCGCCAAGCAGCTCCGGAACGAGCGGCTCCGAGCGGCTGCACGCTGGGCACAGCAGGCGTAGCAGGCGTTGCGCCACGCTGGTATTGAGCGTGCCGGCGAGCAGGAAGGGAGGCAGCCCCATGTCCAGCAGCCTGCCCACCGTGCCCCATGCGCTGTTGGTGTGGATGGTGCTCAGTACCAAATGGCCGGTCAGAGCGGCCCGCACCGCCATCTGGGCGGTCTCCGCATCGCGGATCTCGCCCAGCATGATCACGTCCGGGTCCTGCCGCAGGAAGGTGCGCAAGGCTTGCGAGAAGGTGAGGCCGATCGACTCGCGCAGCTGCACCTGGTTGATGCCCTCCAGCGTGTATTCGATGGGGTCCTCCACGGTCACGATGTTGCGGCGGGCCTCGTTCAGCAGCTTCAGGGTGGCATAGAGGGTGGTGGTCTTGCCACTGCCCGTGGGGCCGCTGATCAGCACCAACCCATGCGGCTTCCGGACACCTTGCAGGTAGTCGTTCAGTTGCCGGTCATCCATGCCCAGCTGGTCCATGCGCAGGTGGCCCGCATCCTGGCCCAGCAACCGCAACACCACCTTCTCGCCGTGCAGGGTGGGCAGCACGCTCACCCGCACATCCGTGCGCCGGCCCCCGCGGTCCAGCGCCATGCGGCCGTCCTGTGGGAGTCGTTTCTCGCTGATGTCCAATCCGGATTGGACCTTCACCCGGTTCACCAGACCCGGGTGCTCCGCCTTGCCGTAGCGGTGTCGTTCCACCAGCAGGCCGTCCATCCTGATCCTCACCCGTGCATGGTCATCATACACCTCCAGATGGATGTCGCTGCTCCCCAGGTCCCGGGCTTCCTGCACCAGGTCCATCAGCACGTGTTCCGCCCCACGGGCACCCAGGTCAATGCGTTCCGCCGCCTGTGCGGTGCGCCGGTAGTGCAGGCCCAATGCCCTGTCCAGCTCGTGGGCGGGCAGGGGGGTGAGGGCCACCCGGCATCCGAGCAGCACCTCCAGCTCCAGTTGCAGGTCGGCATCGGTCCGTTCACTGTACAGTTCCAGTTCATCGGCGGTCCTGCTCTTGGGCACCACGCGGTAGTGCCACGCTTGTTCGGCAGAGAGCACGTTGCGCAAGGCTGCGGGCAGTTCGGCGATGAGGTCAGTGGCCATGGAAGGGGAGGTGGTCCACCGGGATGAACGGGCGCAGCGTAAGCCAGAACCCGAGGTGAATGGCCATGTAGCCTGCCAGCGGTATGGTGGGGTCGGCCTGCGGCCGGATACGCAGCCACACCAGATGCAGCACCAACCCCATCAGCAGGCCGCTCAGGTGATACGGGATGAACTCCTGGCAGGGCATGCCAAGGGCCACAGCAACGAAGAAGAGGAGGTCGCCGGCACCGATGCTGTTCGCGACCCGCGCCGGGGTGCGGCCCCGGGCCAGCAACCACAGCCCCGCAGCGCTCAGCTGTACGGCAAGGAAGCCCAGGTTCCAAAGGGCATTGTTCGCGGTCGTCGGCCATGGCTGGTATGGTGCGTTGCCGAGCATGAGCAGGCCCGCCAGCAGGGGCAGCCACCACCACCGAATGGCGCGGTCGCGCAGGTCCTCCCATGCGATCATGCCCAGAATTGGCATCATCAGCAGGTTGGCCATGGCTGGTGAAAGAATGCTGGTCCCCATCGCACGTCTCGTACTTCCTTGAGCCCACCTCGTCGCTCAATCCGGCACCACCTCCTTCAAGGCCTTCTCGTGGTCGATCTCCCACACGTTGTAGGTGCCATCCTGGTCAAAATCGGCCACGGCCGTGGCCCGGGCCAGATAGCTGTTCGGGGAGGCGTTCACCACTTCCACCCGGTAATTGGCGTTGCCGCCATCGGTGATCAGCTTCTGTTGCTGAAAGCCCAGTTCACGCAGGTCCGCACTGTAGGCACTGCGCTCGTAGAACCGCGTGGTCTGCAGGCTGTGGAGATGCTCCAACTGGAGCTTGGCTTCCGTGGCCTTGGCGTTGGCCACCACCTGGCTGTAGTCGGGAAGGGCCAGGTACACGAGCACCCCGACGATCACCAGCGCGATCAGCAGCTCGGTCAGGGTGAATGCGGCGAGGCGATGGGCCGGTCGGCATCGGTTCATGCGGGCAAGATACTAAAGCTATGTGTAGTATGTCAAGATCCTAGAATAAGCGTTGGTCCTTAATAATATAAGGTGTGCAATGGAGCATCTATGCCAATGGAGAGTCCGCATACTTTAGTATTGCAAAGCTATTGGATCCCCCATGCCATGGCAATAACGGCCGTTGTGATCGCATTCGTGGACCGTGCGATCGCATCCGTCTACGAAGCGATCGCACCAGCACCTTTACCGCTTGCCTTAGGACCTGATGCGATCGCTTGGGAGAGGCGAGCATTGGCAACGGGCGTTGTGGCGTTCGCATCGCGCGCCGGAGCGATCGCCAGCGAGGCTATTGCCATCGCACCAAGGACCAACGCGATCGCTTCAGGGAGTGTGGCCATGGCTATAGCGGCAGTTGCGATCGCATCCACGCCGGGACCGATGGCTTTTCGCGCTGTGTCCATGGCTTCGCACGTGCGAGCGATCGCAACAGGCGCTGCGCACCTGAAGAACAGGTCCTTCCTTTATCTGCCCGATGCGCGAGATCAACGCGTGCCGAGGAATGGTCATGGCTATGCGACCATTCCGGCTGTGGCGCAACGGTGCGTATCAGCGTCCGGTGCTTAGAATTTGGCCATCCGGAGAATGGCCCAGTGCAGGCACGACCTGCACCAGCCACCGGTCAGGCGGGTGTCAGCTTCTGCTCTACCTTCCGCAATCGGGTCAGCTCCGCGCGGATCACCGCGTTGCGGTGGTGGCGGGAAGCCACGGTAACAGGGGGCGGGGTGTATCCGCCCACCACGGTCAGCACATCCACCCCGTTCGCTTGCAGATGAATGGAATCGCCGCGGTGCATGGTGATATCCTTGGCCAGACAGGTCCCTCCGCCGGTGACCGAGGTCAGCCAGCTCACCTCGTCCTCGAGCTCCGCGATGATCACGTCGGTGGTGCCTGGGGGCAGGGGTATGGTCTCGAATATGGTGCTGCCGGGGTCGCGCGTGAACAGCGAGGTGAGGTAGCGCCACTGGTCATCCACCTTGGCGAACAGGTGCGGGCAGCAGCCCATCATCCACCGGGTGTTCACCGCGTACACCAAGGCCGGGTCGAAGCCGTGGATGGGTATCCGTTCCATGCCTTGGCCGGTGAAAGCGACCACGGCTTGTGGTAGGAGCAGGGGGCCGGCATAGCCCAGCGCATCGTCCAAGCGCAAAGACGTGTAGCACAGGTCCCTGTATCCCACTCCATCCACGGCCACTTCGGACTGGTAGTGGTCCGTTCGTTCCAGTTCACCAAAAGAACCCAGCAGGTTGCCCAATTGGATGATGGCCGTGGCTTGCGGTTCCAAAGGCGCTCGCGGTATGGGCAGTTGCATCTCCTGCAGCGGGTCAGCACCCTTGGCCATGGGGGCGAAGCCGCCGTTGCCCTGTCCTCGTCCGACCAGTTCGAACAACTGGATGGGATTTTGCGACCGGTTGGTGATGGCCAGGAGCAAGGGCCACACGGAGCGGATGTGATACTCTTCATACAACACGGTGATCTCCTCTTCAAACCAGGAGCAAGCATCCGGGGTATGGGCCAGGGCGATCACCAGGTCATTGATCGGGACCCGATGCGTGTAGGCCAGCTCGCCCAACTGCGGCGCCTTGGGCGCGATCACCTCATCGAACTCCTGCCGGGTAACCCTTCGTTGGGCAGCGTAGTAGGGGAAGTCGGTGGCTTGTTGTTCGGTGTCGATCAGGTCCCTCCAACGGCTGCGATAGGCCTCGAGCCCTGGATAGGTATTGGTAACGCCCCAAAGCTGCCTGCGGTAGGCGTGTGTATACCGTGCAGCATCGCCACCGTGCACCCCAATGGTGCCCAGCAGTGGGAACTCCGCCGCCGCTTCCACCCCGTTCTGCTCGAAGGGGTCCAGATCCACCAGATAGCGCACCAGGATGGGATCCGGCCCCGCTGGCTCTTGCTTGATCACACCGGAGGCCACGGTCGCGTACCACGTATCCCGGGCCAGGCGGAGCTCGCTGGGCGAGTACTTCGAGCCGCGCGGGTGCTGGTCGTTGTAATGACCGGCCGCCGTATGGCAGTCAAAGCAGAGGGCTATGGCATTGTCCAGTTCATTGGTGCCGCCCTCGCTCACCGGCACCAGGTGGTGTACCTCCACATGGATGGCCCGGAACCGGCGGCAGGAACAGCACTGTCTGGCGGCCAACACCAAGGCCTTATCACGCACTGGCTTCGGAAAGTTGCCCATGTACTGTTGGTAACGGTGTTGTTCAGTTCACCGGCGACCATGCCGAAAATAGGTGAAGGGCAGCGCTGGTGTGGCATTCGCCTTTACACCAGGAGCTGTTCGGGAGGCACAAAGGGTAGCCCAGGCTGCCGATATACTGTGCTACACGAGCGTAGGCGCGGCCAAGGCCCAGGACCTGCCATGTAAGCTACGGCCAGCAGGATCGCCTACAGCTGTCTGCTTGCCAGGTTTGCATATAGGCCGATGTCCGGGCCGGGTGCAACAGAACGCATTTTCACGGGACAGGAAGACGCCATGCCAAGAAGCGCAAAGGCTGTGGTAAGGAGGCCAGGCTTCGGTCACACATAGTCGCGCCATATATTGTCGAATGTCGCTTGATGGCCTTTCCGTCATGCGGACAATTGAAGAATGCAATTCAGTCGAGGTGGACCGGAAGTTCCGAACGATCTAGTTTATCTGCACGAGGAGGGTTCGGTGATCTTCTTCACCGGTGCGGGCATTTCGCTACCCGCAGGCTTGCCCAGTTTCAAGCAGCTTACCGAAAGGGTGTTCGAGGGTCTCCATATGTCCAGGTCCGAGGAGGAAGCCGAGGCATTTAGGAGTTGTCGATATGACACGGTACTCGGCCTGCTCGAAGGTCGGCTGCGAGGACAGCGGGCGACCATGCGCGAACAGATCGCCAAAGCCTTGGTTCCCGACCTGACCAAGCCCCATGCCTTGCGAACGCATAAGGCCTTGTTGCGATTGGGGCGCACCCGAAAAGGCGCACTGCGTCTTGTCACGACGAACTTCGATCGCTTGTTCGACGAGGCCGCTGCTGGAAAAACCATTAGAAGCTTTGCCGCACCGTTTCTCCCAGTTCCAAATGCGACGTGGGATGGCCTGGTCTATCTGCATGGTCACCTTGAGAAAAGGCATGATCACGCAGACCTGAACCAACTGGTCGTTTCAAGTGGGGATTTCGGGCGGGCATATCTCTCTGAGCGATGGGCCGCTCGTTTTGTCACCGAGCTCTTTCGCAACTACACGGTCTGTTTCATTGGCTATAGCATCGAGGATCCGGTGTTACGGTACATGATGGACGCACTCGCTGCCGATGAGATGCTAGGTGAGCAGCCGAAACGCATGTACGCGTTCGCTAAGTGCGAGGGTGATGAAATGAGGTGTGTTGCAAAGTGGCAAGCCAAAGGGGTGACGCCCATCTTGTTCAAGGAGTATACGCACCTGCATGAAACCATCGACGCCTGGTCAACGATGTACCGTGATGGTATCAATGGCAAGGAAGCACTTGTGGTTCAGCTGGCCGGAATGCAGCCAACCACGAGTGAACTGGATGATGATGTGACCGGTCGCATGGTCTGGGCTTTGAGCGATCTCAGCGGTGCACCCGCGAAGCGATTCGCGGAAATGGACCCCGTACCGTCGCTTGCATGGTTGGAGCCATTGGCTGAGGAGCGCTTCGGGAACTCGGACCTTGTCCGATTCGGGATCTCTCCGCTGGATGCGAAAAGCGCAGAGGTGAAGTTCAGTCTGTTATCCCGGCCGGCCCCTCACACACATGCGGAGCGACTATCGCTGGTCGGTAGCGCTTTAGCTGTGTACTCACTTGACCCGTGCCTTCTCCATCTTGGTGCTTGGTTGGGTCGTCATGCACATGACCCCTCTCTCTTGCTCTGGGTCTGTCGAAATGGTGGGCGACTACACGAACAGTTCGCATGGCACATCGAGAAACGGATCAAGGAGAAGGACTTTCCTGAATTCATGCTCGTCGCGTGGCAGCTCGTCCTCGCGCGGCGCACGATCGTTCACATCAACTCCGTTTCCTTCCTGAAATGGAAATCCGCCTTTGAGCTGAGCGGTATGACCTCAAGCATTCGGCAGTGGCTGAGAGAGCTGCTCACACCCAAGGTGAGGTTCGCTGAGCACACGATGTTCACCCAGGAAGCTCGAACAGACTACGAGCCCAGATCTTTCAAGGAAGTACTGCACACGTCGATCACGCTGGCCGGAGGCGTCGATCGATACTCCTTTGTCAAGCTTGACAAGAACGGATCATGGAAGGCCGCACTTCCCAGCTTGATCGACGACGCCACCGCCTTGCTTCGCGATGCGCTTCAACTGATGGAAGAGGTCGGCCTGGCAAGCGAAGCTATTGACGGATCGTCCTTTGCGATGCCTTCTGTCAGCGAACATTATCAGAATCGACACGCTGACTCTTGGACATTGCTCATTCGATTCTGCCGGGAGGCATGGTTGGCCTTGGCTGAGAAGTCGAATGAACATGCCCTATGGGTGGTCGAAGGATGGGCGCGGGAGAAGTATCCGACATTCCGGCGCCTCGTGCTTTTTGCTTCCACGTTGAGTGAGGTCGTTCCGGCTTCGATCGCTCTGAAGCACTTGTTGTATTCAGCGAACTCCCCGCTCTGGTCCTTCGAGACACGTCGTGAGGCCCTTCGGCTTATTGTGAGCTTGGCTGGTCGGTTATCCGCAGTAGAAAGCATCTTACTGCAGGAGGCGATCCTCGCCGGACCGCCCAAGGAGTTGCTGCGCGAGGACCTATCAGAAGAGGATCGGCTTAAACACCATGACCGATCTGTTTGGATACGCCTTGCAAAGTACCAGCATGCGGGCGGGGAACTCTCGGAGGGTTCGAGGACTGAGTACGAGGCCATCCTGAAGAGGCATCCTCACTGGGAATTGGCTCAGGATGAGAGTGACGAGTTTAACACGTATTTGGGCCGTGTTATGGTCAACGCCCCGCCAACCAAGAAGGTCCCTGAAGACCTGGATGGCTTGGTTGACTATTTGAGAGCGAATCCGAAGAGCGACCCATGGGAGGAGGATGATTTTGCGATCCGTGCCAGATCGAACGTCACGATGGCAGTAGAGGCCTTGGCCATTCTCTACCGCGAAGGAATATGGCTGGCCGATCGGTGGAAGGATGCCCTTCAGGCATGGGCCGACGAGGAGATCGCACCCGGCACATGGCCGATCGTTAGCGCGGAGTTGATATCCAAGTCGAACGCTGAACTACGTGATCTAGGTTTTGCGATTGGATACTGGCTACGACGAGTGACCAAAGGATCGGTCGACCAGGCCTATCTCTTCAAGCTCTTGCATAAAGTCATCGAGGCATACCGGGATATGGACATGGAGGGAGGAGGTGAACCTGTGAACAAGGCCATCAATCATCCGGTCGGCATGGCCACTGAAGCAGCTTTGGGTATCTGGTATAAAGGGAAGTTGCGCGACGGCCTTGGTTTGGCGGAGCCCATGCGTACCTTTTTCAGTGGCCTGTGTGATACAGATGTGAAAGGTTTCCGGCATGCTCGCACGCTGCTCGCGAGACAGGCGGTCTACCTGTATCGCGTTGATCCCGATTGGACGAGGCAATACCTGCTTCCTTGCTTTGATCGGACAACGGGAGAGGAGGAGGCCTTCGCGGCCTGGTACGGCTTGCTTTGGTCGGGCAATGTGCATTGGGGCCTGTTACAGGAACTGAAGCCCCTGTTCGGTGAGACGGTAAAGCGGGCGGTGTCATTTGGCGAAACGGAGGAGCGCATCGCTGGTCTGTTGGCCATGATAGCGATATCGGACAATTCACCCTTCGGTCGAGATGAACTGACCACGCTTGTGCATGCACTTGAACCCCACACCCTGAGAAAGCTCCTCTATTCGCTTCATCAGTCACTCGATGGCAGTGGTGCCCAGAAGGACGACTTCTGGGAGAATCGGATCGTGCCGTTCATTCGAGATGTTTGGCCGAAAGAAAGCGCGAAGAATGATCCGCAGACGGGTCAGATGTTCGCGCGTATTGTGCTGACCATGGGGCACCGAATGGAAGATGCGTTGACCGTGACACGCACCTACTTGGGTGGGGGTCCAAGTGAGATCCTCTATGAGCTGAGTGATTCCGAGTTGCCACTGACCGATCCTTCTGGCTGTTTGGAGTTGCTCTTCCGTATGGCACGCCCTACCGACTCATGGTCCAAAGATGAACTGAGCAAGGTTCTGGAGGCCATTGTCGGTTCCGATCCCTCCCTGGCCCACGATGATCGATATCACGATCTGCGGGCGGCTTAGGGATACGTGAGATACGGCACTGCTGCGCCCAAACAGTGTTCGACAAGCCGTTCACGCTATTGATCAAGCGCTAATGCGGCTTGCGGGGTGTACACCCTGCTATGCACCTATTGAGCGAGGTCTACATAGAGTACATAAGTGCCTCGGTTCATCGCGGCTCCGAGCCCGCAGGGTCGTCCGCTCAAATGCAGCGGACAGACCCGGCGGAGGTGCCGGAGGCGGGGAAGAACACCCTGCGTGGGCCTAGAGATGGTTCACCCCAAGTCCAGCTCGGTCCTCTTCGATGGTCCTTTCTTCGCTAAGGTCTGAACCCTTAGCGTGGGACAAGTCTAGAGTCGCGGGAGCTGTGGCCGCAGTATGGAAACACTGCATGGGCCTACGGGCGCGAGGGGACACTCTGCGTAAGCTTTTGGTACATTTCATAACGACCACCTCCTTCATCGGCTAACCAAGTGTAGAGAACAAGAGTTTCGCCTCTCCGTTCAATTATCAAGTCATTCATCAACGATCCCGGCCAAGAGCTCAACGCGGTGAGCTTCATATCTACGTGCCATGCACCGTTGGAATGTTGCACCAATGCCCAAGTCCCAGTACCACTGAATCTTGCCGGATGATGCTTCATCCTATTAAAGACTGCTGTCGGTACCGAGTCCGCTGACAATGAGCCGTCTGAAGATAGCATTATAGCGCCTCCATCCCTCGCTTCCCATCTACCCCATAGCTCATTTGCTGAAGGTGACGGATTGCTACATGAAGCAAAAGTTACGATTAGGGGCAGTATTGAATACCAGATTGGTGCTTTCATTTCAGTTCTATGTTCTCGGTCCAGTTGAATTCCTGACTTATCGGTGACATTGGGCCGGTCTGAAACCGGTCCAATAATGGCTGACCAATATTGTCATGCCACCATGGAGTGTAGCTCAACACAGGTGGAAATCTAGTTGCCGACTCTATCGTTGAAGAGTTAGTCACTTTGAAATGAACTGTTGCATACCTATCCGCATGGCAGATGTCTGTCACCTCGTAGGAGACAGAGTAGCTTCCAAGATAGGCAACGGCATAGTTTCCCAATAAACCACCTGATGGCCAAGCCAAAATATCGCCTAAGTACTTTAATCCTTCCCATCCGGCCAAACTATAGCCTGCATTGTTTTGACTATACGGCGCAGTTGCACCATTGGCCACTTCTTCTCTTATACGATTACGGACATCGTCAAAATGATAGTGCTGACGAAGGTCAAGGGTCATTGGGTCATTCTGACCAAAGTATTGATATCTAGGCCCTTCGCCAGTAATCCAAGTAACACCTAAATCCCATCCTTCGTTGGGATTGGGGACATTGATCGGTTGCAATGGTGGGAATACTCCATCGAGTCCAACCAACATTGTAAAACTTCCACCCGATGGAACGAAGCTTGCCTCAGCAGCATTTAGGTCTTTATATGGACCATAAACAGTCTCGCCATTGCTAAGCTCCCATTTTTCAAGACCTTCAAGTTCGATAGCGTTTATTACAACGTTCTCGCTAAAAGCATATGGAGAATTATATGGATATTGTGAGGTCAGCGGGTCGATACTCAAGAACCTGCCCACCCTTGCATCGTGCATCCTGTACTCGAAAGCGTAACTGGTGCCTTCGCTGCCATGCAACTCGTCATCATGCTCCTGCCCTTGGAAGAGGAACCGGCTAGAACTTGAGTTCTCATGCCTTCCCGGCAACAGGCTACCGAAAGGGTAATAATCACTCACGCTAAGCACATCCGCCATGTAGCTATCCAGCAGGCTTGGGTTGCCGGCATCAGGCACGGCCATGCGGCGGTCGCTTACCGTGGTGAGCACGTTGCCCAGGTGGTTGGCCAGCTCGTAGGCCTTGAGGCCCAGGGTGCGGTCGGCGTGGTCATCGGCCACCCAGGGGCTGGGCATCTGGGCGTAGCTGCGCTCAGCAAAGTGCAGCCCATCAAAGCCCGTGGTGGAGAACTCAGGCCGGTAGAGGCTGGGGCGCTGGTTCAGGCCCAGGCGCGCACTGCCGTACACGGGTAGCCCATCCGCCACCAGCTGGTCGCGGTAGGTGCCCCCTTGCGTGGGCTGGTAGCTGCGGCGGTAGATGGCCATAGGATTCCCCTGCGCGTCGTGAATATAGTACGTGGTGGTCCATTGGTCCTCCTGCGTGGTGTTGCCACCGGTGCGCGGGCGCACCTCCTTCACGGTGCGGTGGCCCATGGGTCCATACCGGAAATGCACCTCGTCCAGGTCGCTGTCCGTGCGGGTCACGGCGCGCACCTTGTCGTGCAGGGTCCACGCAATGCCGTATTGGCCTATTCCGGCCTGCAGGTCCTTGGTCAGGCGGCCTTTTAGGTCGTATTCATAGTTGCCGAGATCCTGGTCGTCCGGGTCCTGGTCATCCAGGTCGTCGGGCCAGTTGGCCGCGGGTTGGGTGTCATCCACGTATTCCAGTTGGTTGGTGCCGGCGGTGTAGTGGTAGGTAAAGCGGTCCATGTCGCGGTTGCTGCCATGGGCGTTTCGGTCCAGGGTAAGCAAGTTGCCGTTGGGGTCGTAGCTGTAGGCCGTGCGGTAATCGTCGTTGTTGGCCAGGGCGCTCAGGTCGGAGGCGGGCGCACCGTGGTACACGTCCATGCCCTTGATGCGGTTCAGGCGGTCGTAGCGGTACACGTTGGCGTGCAGGGGCATGGGGGCGCCGCTCAGGTCGCGCAGGGCCGTGAGCATGGTGGGGATGTTGCCGTTGTAGAGGTCGCGCTGGGCCAGGGCCGCTGCGTAGGCCCCGCTGCCGTTGGCGGGCAGGGGCGAGGCGCTGTTGCCGGCCACGGGCACAAAGTCGCCGGTGTAATAGCCCAGGGCGTAGCTGTTGGCATCGTCGGCAAAGAAGAGGTGCTGTCCGGCGCCATCCTTACCGGGGTCCTTGGCACGCAGCAGGGTGGGGCTGTTCACCCCGCGCAGCCAGCCGTGCAGGGTGTAGTAGTGGTCGGTGCCCTGCACGCTCTTATCGCCCAGCTCGGTGCGGGCCAGGGGGCCGTGGGCGTAGTAGAAGTAGCGCGCATCGCGTTCCCAGATGCGGCCATCGTTGCTGGTGCGGGCCTCCAGCAGGCGGCCATCGGCATCGTAGCGGTAGCGGTGGTGGTACTGGTCCCACTGGCCGGTCTGGTAGTTCACCTCCAGCACCTTGCCGCTGATGAGGTCGTAGCGGTAGTCCATGCGTTTGAAGGACTGTCCCATTTCCTGGAGCTCGCGCAGTTCCTGCACGAGCGAACGCACGTTCCCATGGATGTCGTAGCTGTAGTGGGTGGCCTGGTCGTAGTCGTCCACGGCCGGGTCCGGGGTGGTCACGGCCTCCTTGTAGGTGACGCTGGCCACGCGGTTGCGCAGGTGCTGCTGGCCGCCCGCCCCGAAGCTGGCGGGCACACCGGCCAGGGAGGGGTCCACGGTGGCGAGGTCGTCCGTGTAATAGGTGCGCATGATCTGGTCCTTCGCCGTGATCTGCGCCAGGAAGGCGGGCCAGGTGGGGATGTTCCCCGCGCCTTCACCCCGGGCGATCTCCTGGTTGAGTGGTGTGGGTGAGAGCAGTTGGCCCACCTCCTGCACGCGGCCGAGAGCATCGTAGAGGGTGTAGCTGTAGTGGCCGGCCGTGGCCTGCACAGGGTCCTGGCTGGCGATGAGACGGCCCAGCTTGTCGTAGAAGAAACGGGTGGTGCCTCCATCGGGGTAATGTTGCGCCACCGGCTGCTGGAAGCTGTTGTAGGTGTACCAGGTCACCATCTCGTGGCGGGGACGCAGGTAAGGCGTGGCCGCGTTGTTCGGCGTGGCGCGGTGGGCCATGGTGGCCGCACTGAAGTCCTCCACGGCCGTGGTGCCGGTGAAGGAGATGACGGTATTGGCATCGTTGGTGTAGTCGGTGGCCAGGTCGAGGCGCACGCCGGCGGGCGGCACGGTCTTGAGCAGGTTGCCGGCCTGGTCGTAGTAGTAGAGGGTGTAGTGGTATTCGCTGAGGGTGTAGGAGATGGTGAAGTCCTCGCGTTCAGCCAGCCCGCTCATGCAGGCTTCGGCCAGGGCGGTGCGGTAGGCCTGTGCGGCGGCGCTCAGCTCGGTCTGCCAGGCCTGTGTGGCGTTGTAGTTGGCAATGGCTGTGGCATCCGCCCCGCAATCGTAGGGCTCCTGGCTGATGGTGGGGCAGTGGAAGGCAGACGGGAACGCCGCAGCGTTGATGAGGGTGGGATTCAGGGGAGTGGCCGAGCACAGCTGCTGCCAGTAGGCCAGGGTGGTGGTGCTCCCTTCGCTCCAGGTATCCCCGCTCTCGCTACCACCGCGTAATTCCTCAAGCGCCTCCATGATGTCCGCAGGGCTGGCGTTGGGGCCCTGTGCGGCAATGAACTCCTGCAGCCCGGTGCAGGCGCAGGTGGCGCTGGCGGACGCGTCGGGTTCGCCGGTGCTGGGCGGCTCGACCGGATAAGTGATGGCCGTGGGCGCATTGATGATGTAGGCATCCAGTACCTCCTGGAAGGTGGCGTAGGTGGTTGTATTGTTGCAGGGCGTGGTGCCGGTGACACTGCCGGTGCCGTTGCCCAAGGAGGAACCCTGGATGTTCTCGGCCGTGCAGCCGAGCTGGCACACGGCGGTCAAGGCCTGCAGGATGCACGCGATGTCCTGTTCCTGGTAGCATCCGGTGGTGTTGCCGCCGGTACACATTGTGAGGGCATCCAGCTGCTGTTGGGCGGCCGCCGCGCAGTTGTCGGCGCAGGCTTCGTTCGTGAGTCCGGGGATCAGGGTGGTGGAGAAGTAGGTGGGGTCGTTCACGTACTCATCCCAGTTGTCGAAGATGGGATTGCGTGGATAGCGGATGAGGAAGCCGTCCTCGGTGAGCCCATCATTGTTGGGGCTGGTGAGGAGGTTGTTGCACGTGTGTTCCGGCATGCAATTGCTCGTGCCATCGGCTTCCGTGAACGATCGGTAGGCGGTGAGCTCGCGATAGAAGTCGTATACGCTACGGAAGAACGCATACGGCGTCATCTGCCCTTCACCGACAGGCAGACCCGTGGCGAGAATGCCAGGAGTGTTCGGTGTGGCACCATGGAGCAGGTTAAAAAAGTCCCTGACCTCTTGAGGGACGGTGCCGTTGCCTCCGTGGGCGCCAGCGATGCCATCGGGGTCGTTCAACACCTCCCAGATGGAATAGTATCCCGCGGATGGAAGCGCAGGGTCGCGAGGCATGAAGCGGGACAGACCGGGGAGGATCAGGTCCTTACAGTCCTTGAAACAGTCGATGAGCTCGTCCAAGGGACCAGCGGCGCTGGCACACTGATAGTAGGGTGCTGTCGAAGACGTGTTCACTGGCGCACCCAGCGGATTGAACAGGGAGGCGGTCACATCGAACTGGTCTTCCAGAGGCACTGAATACATCAGGTCATAATAGGTGCCATAGAACGGAATGGTCGTGGATGAAATGGGAATATCACCAGGTGCGTATTCGATGCACTTCGATTCGCAATAGAACTGGTACTGGCAGTACTCCGGATGGTAGGGAAGCAAAAGCTCCGCCCAGGCCGGGTCCCAGTTGTCGCGTACACTGGTCCACGTGCTTTGGTTGGCAATGATGCCCGCTGGCGTGGCGGCCACCTCATCAACCAGCCAGTCATCCCAGGACATCGGATCATAGGGTTCCTCCAATTCCTGTGGCGTGTTCTTGAAGTACTGTCCACCGGGGCTCATATCGGCCAGCAGCAGGCCGTGCATCATGGTGCAGCGGTCTGGCAGCGTCTGTTCCGGTGCACCACAATCTTCCACGCACTGGGCAATGGCGTCGATCGCCACCTGTGCGGCGGCGGCATTGTGGTTGGGGTCGTTGGGGTCCACGGCGCTGGTGGGCAGGCCGGTGGCGTCGGTGTAATACAGCACACCGTCCAGTTCAATGGTGTAGCCCTGCTCGCACAGGCTGGCACAATCGCCGCAATCCACCACCTCTGGTTCTGGGGCAGGTATGCATGCTTCGTCCATATAGGCCTGCATGGCGGCATCGAGGGTGGGGCCATGCGGGCGCAGCACCTTCTGGATGGTGTAGGTGCCCGGTTGCAGGGTCAATTGGAAGGTCTCCGCTGGTTGCACGCCGTTCACCACCTGGGTGTAGTGCGTCACACCTGGCTCCAGCTCGAGCGGGGTGCCACAATCATCCAGCACCCGGATGGAAAGTTCGTAGACGCAGGGCGTGGTGATGCAATCGGTGTATGCCGCACCCTCCAAGGCGTAGTTCAGGGTCAGGGTGGTGGGGGTGCTGAACACCATCGTGCGGTTGACCATGCTGGAGTTGTCCGGTCCGGACTGGCTCGTGAGCGGGGCTGTGACATCCACCTCCACGTTCTCTTGGCTGTAGGAGTCCACTCCGAGCAGGGCCTCTCCGCCTTGGGGGAACCCCGCCAATGCGGTGGCAATGGTGCGCCCTTCCTGGTCCTGGTAGGTCACACTGGTCACGCCATTGGCGTCGGTCACCGTGTTCTTCTTGTAGTGCTGCACAAAGCCCACTTCGTTGCCGAAGAGCCGGTCCAGCTCGAACTGGCTGGCCGGTGTGCCATAGGCATAGCGGGTGGTGTGTTCCGAACCCATGGTGTGCTCAGGGCCGGGTCCCGCCTCTTCACGGACCCGCCCGGTACCATCGTTCCAGAACAGGGTGCGGGTGTAGGGTTTCCCGCTGGCATCGGGTGTCAGCTGCCCGTGGGTGCCCATGCCTGGGTTGGCACTGGAGTAGTAGGCCCCGGCAGGGGTGGTGCCCGGCAAGGGGGCCGGGTTGTCCACATTGGTGTCCAGGTCGAAGGAGGCCGCGCCGAAGTAGCTGTTCGGCGCCAGCTGCAACTGATCGGTCTTGAAACTGAGCTGACGGTCCTCGATGGGGTAGGGCAGCACGCTCAATGCGGGCCTGCCCAGATGGTCGAACACGGTGTTGGTGAGCAAGCCACGGCCCTCGGTGTTCAGCAGGGTCATGCTCTGGCGGGGGCGCAAGCTTCCGTCGAACGTGCTGAGCACCTCCTTGCGCAGCCCATCCTCCGCATAGCCGGCCTCGTAGGTCCAGTTGCGCTCCAGTTCCAAGCCCCCCACCATGTAGCGATTGAAGGTGGGCAGCGTGCCGATGTTCGGTTGGGTTTGCGTCACCAGGTCCCACGGGCCTTCCTCGCGCACACCATTGGGGCCGGTGCGCCCAACGGCACGCACGCGGAAGACCAGCCAACCGCGAGGGTAGGCCAAGGGCACCTCATACCGGTTCCCCGTCACGTTCACCCGCGTGGCGTTGCTGAGGTCGTAGGTCAGTCCGTTCGGCGAGCAGGGCACCGGGGCATTGCTGCCATTGAACGTGATGCAATCCACGAAGGCCCACTCCAGGTCGTAGCTCTCCGCACCCTCCACGAAGGACCAGTGGAGCATGAGGTGGCTGGGGTCGTTGGGCAGTGTGGCCGGTGCCTCGGTGAACTGCGGGGCCTCATCAGGTCCCAGGTCATAGTGGCGCTCCACATCCAGGCGCAGGTCCAACCACAGGTCCTTTGGAAGTCCTTCAGGGAGCCCGGTCTGGACCACTTGAGCAACCTTCAGGGATGCCCAGATCACATCCCTCTTCACGTGCATGCTGATGTCCGTGTAGGGGTTGGCCGGATCGTAGTTCACCGTGAGCTGCTCGGGCGCATGGTTGATCACGCTCCCGTCGTACTGGCGTGTAAGCAGGGTGTAGGTGACCGTTACGCTCCAGGGGGCGGAGTAGAGGTCCCGCCGGGTATCGTCAAAGCGGAGCACCACCGTGGCTTCGGAGCGTCGGCGGTCCAGGCGGTCGCTGAAGGTGTTGGGCTCGGCCAGGATGAAATTGGCCTCGGGGTCGTGCACGCGCAAGCGCCTCCCTTCGGCGATGGCGCGGGGCTCCTCCTTGCCGCGCAGCGAACTGATCCACTGCTCGTTGTGCATGGGGGTCTGCCCGGCCAGCTGCAGTGCAGTGAGCAGGGTGCCAAAGGCGAGGAGGAGCAGCGCGCGCATTAGTTCCCGCTGGATTGGATGAGTTGGAAATGCTCGAGACCGGGAGCGGGGACCAAGCGACCGTCAGCGCTGCGACGCACATGATCCCGGGTGGTGAACCGCTCGGCCGGGATGGGGCGGTCCAGTTCGAAGGTGGTGTAGGTGACCACGATCTTGTCCAGCAGCTGTCCCTTCCCCAGGTCGCGGGAAAGGCCGCTGACGTGGTAGGTGATGCTGCGTATGGTGAAGGAGGTGCGGTCCAGGACGATATCGGTGTGGGCATACGGACCGGCCTCATCACTTGCCCGGAGGGTGATGGTGCGTGCGTCCTGGGCCAGCACGTGCAGGTCCTTGGCCGCCTTCTCCAGTTCAGCCAGCAGCTGGGTGCGCATGGCATCGCTCGCCGCTGTGCGCAGGGGCGTGGTCCGCTCCTGATACAGGATGGTGTGGGCGGCCTTGTCCACCACCATGAACTCGGTCGGGGTCATCACGGTGGTCCGGTTGCCGGTGATGGTGCGCGCACGATCGCTCGCCACGAAGGCCTCGCTGTTCTCCCTGCTGATGACGCGGCCATCGGGGCCGTACATCTCCACCCGTGCCACCGCATGGTAGCTCTTGGCGTGGGCCATGCGCTCCCCCATGGTCTTGAGGATGCTGGCCGCGTCCTGTTGGGCCAGCACGCGGGTGGCCAGAAGGAGGAGGGAAGTGGCGATGGAGATGCGCATGGCTTAGGGCAATTGGACCACGTTCATGCGCGTGGTGCGCAGGGTCATGACACCGCGTTCGGTCTCTTTCTTCACCTGAACCAGGGTGCCCTCCTCATCGTAGTTGTAGAAGGTGGCGTAGTTCCGGTCGTCCAGTTCGGCCAGCAACCAGTGCAGCCCGGGGTGGTAGACATAGGTGGTGATGCTCGCATCGGACGGGTGGATACGGATGTCATCCAAGTGGATAAGCCCACTGGAAGCGCCCGTTGCACCGAACCGCAACTGGATGGAGGAACCCGCCGCCGGTGTGGTGAAGGTCACGGTCACCTTCTTCCAGCCTTCCACGGCTGCCTGGCCCAGGTCCTCGACGGTGATCGGCAGCGGCTGGCCGTTGCCGTCCAACACATCAATGGTCGGTGTGAAGGAGTTGTTGTTGGCCCGCACCCAGGCACTGACCGTGTATCGCTTGTTGGCGGTGGGTACCCATCCGGCCTGAGGGGTGGTCTGAACGGTGGCGTTCATCACCAGGTGCTGACCGGCCAAGGTGGCCAGGGAGTTGCGACCGGTATGAGCGGCCTGCGAACTGATGGACAGGTTGCCGACCGGACTGCTCAGGTATAGGTGGCCATGTCCGCTCTGGTAGCCACTGCCATGGTCCTCGAAGCCATCGAAGGCCACCTCGTAGTAGCCGGCGTTGGCTGCCTGGGCCACCGCCTTGGAATGGTCATACCCGTAGAGCATGCTGCTCAGGATATTGTTGGCGTCCCTGCTCTCCAAGGCGAAGCCATACGGGCTGTAGCGGGTCATCTCCTCGCGACGTACCCAGCGTTCGCCTGGGTTGTTGGCGGGTGTGGCAAAGTCGAAGCGGGTGAAGGTCTTGTACTCACCGTCCTTGTCCACATGCGTGAACTCACTTTCCGTATTCTGCCTGTCCACCTGATAGAGATGGCTGTTCCATGGACGCCAGATGCCACCGATCCCGTAGCGATAGGGGTTCACGCTGTTCGCTCCACCGGATGGGATCACACTGGTCGGAACGCCCGCATCCGCATGGTCATAGGTCCAGTTGTCCCGGTACTCGGTGGCATCGGCATGGAGCACCTTCTCGCATCGGCCGATGCAACCGTTCGGGTCATGCCAATAGGCGGTCACTGGCTGGGTTCCACCGTTGACCAGAATGCTGATCGGTTCAACGGTACCAGTTAGACCCTGGACAGCGAACGGTTCACCAGCCATGCCGATGACCTGGATGTCGTTCAGGTTGTAGACCGAACCGATCGACCCAACCCCGCCCGGGCCTTCGGAAATGTTCGGGAGGATGAGGACCGGCTTGCATTCGCCAGCATTGTTGAACTCGATCGTGACGGATCCGTTGCTGAAGTCCTCAACGGCCTGCAGCGGCGCACCCAGTACAGCACCCACCTCCCTCGGTGCCGCGTTGGCAGGTTCACACGGTGTATAGTTGAACTGTGCGCACTGGCTGTTCGCAGGTGCATCACAGGTGGCCGGGGCGGGCAGTGTGGCTCCGAGCACCTGATCGTTGAACTGGTCCAGGAGCACGGGTAATGGTGTCGCAGCGATGTGCCTCAGCGACACAATGGTCCCGTTCTTCACGGATTGCAGGTTGCGCCGCCCGCTCCGGGCAATGCGTATCGAGCCCAATCCGTTGACCGGGGCATTGGCCGCATCCCGTAGTGTGATCGTGTTGGCGTTCTCATCCACGGCCATGATCCAGGCCCTGATGCCGTTCCCCAACAGCTCATCGCCCAGGTGGAAGACCTCCGCCACCAGGAGCGGCGAGGCCATGGTGTACTCGCCCGGCACACCAGTGGCCTGTAGCTGGGCACCAGCACCCCAGTTGATGGCTGCTGAACCCATGCCCGAGTAGGCCAGGTGCGCGGCGTACTGATAGGTGTACACCGGCTTCTCCCAAGCATTGTTCACCACGGTGAGCAGCGGGTCTCCAGTGGATGCGTCGTACAGCAGTGTTCGGGTGGTCGCCCGGGCACCATCCACTTCGTTCACCACCTCGCCCAGGATGCCGAGCTTATGCACCACCTTGGTCGTGACCACTGATCGGAAGATGGATTGGTTGAATTGGAACGTTGGCAGCAACCCTGGAATAGGAGGTATCGGCATCCCTTGAAGGTTCGCTTGTATCCCGGCACCGATGTGCTCGCTACTATGCTCCCGCATGTCCGTATAGAACTCCACGGAGGTCCCGAGACGTGCGGCTTCGACAGTGTTGTGTTCCGTGATCACCTGCGCGATATCGCTGAGCCTGTTCGGGTGGCCGGGTACCGTATTGTAACGGTAGCTTATCCGGGTCTTAGGCTCACCTTCAGGCGCTGTACACTGCGGATAGGTGCTGATGGCCTTCAGCTTGCCATGCATGTCGTTCAGGTGTACGGCATACCCCTGGCTGTACCCATGATTGTTGTAGCCAATGCTGCCGATGAAGGGGATGGGTATCATGGGCGGAGCGAAGTGGACATCATCCAGGTCGGTCACCTCCACACGCACGGGGAAGTCCTTGGCGGTGTAGAACTCATGGACCACCGTGCCATTGCCGGCCCGGGTGACGCCTTCAGGCAGGATGTCCGAGACCTCGACCCTGCTGTAACCCACACTGGCGCCAGGGAACAGAGCTTCCCCAAAGGGTTCTTCCAAGTAGGCGTCCTCATTCCTGAAGCTGACGCGCGAATCGCTGCCGTTGTACCACACCGGCCTGCGATGCGGGATCTCCTCTCCGCCCATCAAGGGCTCGTACTCGGCCACGCCGCTGCTCACCACGCGTCCATCCGGCCGTGTCATGGTGTAGCGGTATTCCTTGCCATACACGGCACTTCCTTCCTCCCATGCATCCTGCACGAGGAGCTTCTTGACCCTCAGTCCGCCGCCATACTTCCCCAAGGTTGTGCCGGTGGCGTGTGTCGTGCCCACAGGGGTCCGAAGCCGCACAAAAGAGGGTTGGTGCTCCAGCGCCTGGATATGCCCGTTCCACCCTAGAATGGCGGCCGTGTTGTAGTACCCGAGAAGCATACGCGCAGAGGATACGATGATGCTGAGTGTCGAAGCCAACCCTGCAACGCTCATCAACGTGCCATCCAGATCATTATCAGGCGTGGCGAGGTCAGGTCGTTCATAGCGGAGCTTCTGCCAGCCGGCTTTGCGGAAGGGGTGTACGTCCTTCGGTCCGATCCCATATTCGGCCATTTGTACATCGAAGTAGGCCACACGATTGGCCTGACCTCCCACGGTATGGGTACTCGCTCCCCCGGAATTTGGCGCGACCTTGGCCCAGCCTTCAACCCGATCGTGGGCCCTTTCCTCCAGCCCCGCTTTTTGGCGCATGTACTGCCAAGTGCTGAAGTAGAGGTCGTCCACGCCCGCGATCGCTGCATCTATGGCTACGTTCAGACCATCCTGGTTGGCGTAGGAACGCCCCATGTCCACATAGATCCGACGATGTCCCTTGCGCAAGCCATATTCATTCAGTCCATCCGGGACCGTGGAACCGATATCACTCGTCCCCACGATCTTGAACATCTGCATGGCCGGACGGTCCTGCACAGTGGCGTAGTCATCACTCTCGTACTCAACGGAGATCATACCACCCGAGGGGAGTTTGATGCTGCGCAGGCACCAGGCCGATGCATGGTCATTTCTGGCTGCGTCGTAGTTCTCTGTTTGGTCCACGTAGGGAAAGTGTTGCAGCCACGTTCCCGAGGGGCGGTAGTTCCCCCAGCGGTCCACACTAAAGGGCGAATAGTTCGGGTTGGCCTCCGTACCTGCCGGGGCATAGGTGAAGACGTAGGGGGACAACCGGCCTTTGGCCGAACCCATATGCTCGAAGTGTACCTTTCGGAGGGTCAACTTACCCCCACCGCTGGCCGTGGAGTTCGGCGTGTTCCCGCATAATTCGTAGTCATAGGTGAAGACCACGCTTTTCAGCACCACATTGGTATTCGTGCGGCTGTAGAGATCGATGCGGTCCAGTTTCTGCAAACTGGGACCCTGTGCACCACCCTGCTCGCTGGCCACTCCTCGGCCATCGCTCCGTGAGGAGGTTCGGAACAAGGCGATGTGCGTGCGGGTCTCGATGCTGTGCAGATAGTAGATCTCCTTCTCTCCATAGGTGTAGCTCCCTTTATCATCCCGGTCGTCCGAGTGGTGCCCCTTGATGTAATGCACGCCGGTGAACGGAGATCGCCATTGTTCGTTCTGCTCCTTGGTATAATTGAACTTGGTATAGTAGCCCAGGTCATCGGGGGAGGGGCCGTCACCGGTCAGGTCCACATAGTCGTGCGAGACCACTGCCGTGAGCAGGTAAGAGTGGGCGTAGGCAGGAAGTTCCGTGCTCGAGTAGTATCGCTCCCTCGTTCCGCTGTTGGATACGTAGTTCTCCAGCCCCCCATAGGTCGCGGGCATTTGGGCGAGCGGAATGTCCTCTGCATTGGTAATGTCATTACCGCTCAGGTCCTTGGGGTCATCAATGGAAAAGACCACTTCCCGTTGCTTTATGTTATAGGTGGGCAACCCATAGATGTGGCGGGTGCCATCGGGAGCCACCACGGTCATTTCGGCCATGTGATGCGCCTTGGCTTCAGGTATGGGCTGCAATTGCTGCTCTTGGTCACCGCCTGTGCCGGGAAGCGCGTTGGCCGGAAAGAGCACCTTGGGCCTAATGGGATGGTCGGGGTGACTTTGTAGCTCTCCCAGCGTACGGTGCTCCACCAGTTGCACACGCTTCTCCCGTTCGTTGCGCCGGTTCTTATCCACTGGAATGCCATTGCTGCCCAGACCGGGCACATGGTTCCGGACCACTGGTTTCATGCTCACGGAAGCGAAAAGCCCTTCAGACGGACTGACCACCTCTTTCAGGTCGAAGCGTAGTGGTTCCTCGCCTTTCCACGCTTCCCACGTGTCTGTTCTGGAAGCCGTCCGTTCGCCCGCCACTTTATAGTAGAACGGTTCATAAAGTGGTTGTTCCGGGGTGGCTGACTGAAAGCGGAGGTCTGTATTGCCGGGGTGTACATTTATTGGAAGGAGAGGGGATGAGCCGCTGGTCAATGCTGCGGCGTCACTACGCCACGGACCTGCATAGGACCTGGTGAACTCATAACCAAGATCGGCACCGATCTTCCAGGCCCCCACACCGGTCCCCACTTCCAAGGAAGCCTCCATGCCATGCGAATCGCTTTGGATGGCCTCCTCTGTCAAGATCCCGATGTCGGAACGCTGTGGTCTTACCATACCTCCTGTTCCCTGCCCTTTGATGAACAATGGGTCATAGGTGTGAATGGGCATGGGGACATAGGGAATGCGCCTGTTGACCGGCACATCCTTGTCTCGCTGAAGGTCGGTCAACCCACTGCCCAAAGCGGCCTGCTTATCGGCATACAGGTACCCGAAGGATGGTATCTCTCGGTTTCGTTCACCGGGAGGTATGTAGATCGAGCTGAAACTCGCCGTCGAGTTGAAACTCTCGTCCCAAGTAGGTCCAGCAACATTGCCAACTGCAAGTCCTACTGTGAAACTCCTTCCTTCATGTCGAGCTTCTGATGATGGAATGTAGCTTGGCGATGCGAAATTGAAACCACTACCAGCAGAAAAAAGGTACTTGCTTTCAATCGTATTCTCGTTGTCATCTCTTGTTATCTTGTTTATGGTTGAATTGTTCCTCACTTCAAGGTTCATAAGGCCATAATTGCTATTCATGGATGCGACTATTGTCGTATTGCCTCTGATAGCACCTTTCACATCACTGTAGGAGAGAGATGGACTCATCTCCAATCCATTTCGACTATCCAGCCCAACTGATAACCTTCCGATGAGGCCGCTATTGTTCATGCGGTAGTCCATTGCTTGCCCGCACATGGTAGAGGAAATACCTATATCCGTTCGTATGCCAATACCCCTGTAGTTGTTCCGATACATCGTTGCCCGGCCAGAAACCTGCCCCATACCTGGATCGATGCAGAATCCCAAATTTTCAATGTTGGAATTCCCGAGACTTATAGCGACACTCTGGTTGGGCCGCATCCGGTTCACCGTTTTGACCTTATCCTGGCCATTGAAATCATCCGGGAGCCCTCTCAGTGAACGGTTGATGACCCCCGCGTTCACGTTCCAGCCTAGACCTACCCAGCTGGCCTCTTGCTCCACTCCAATACCCGCATGATAGGCCAGGTTGATCGGGTAGCCCCCGTTCGGCCCAGGCACGGTGAGGAGGGGGATGTTATAGGTAAAGTCCCCTGTGAACAGGTCCACCATCTGGTCCGTGTTCACCGGTTCGAAACTCTCGAACTCGGGTTGGCTGGGACCTCCTGTAAGTGCCCATGCTGTTGTGGGCGCAAGAATGTCCACGATGAACAGCAGCAGCAATAGCGCGGCCACCAAACGATGTGTACGACGCATGGGCATAGGCTCAGGAGCGTTTCGGTTGAGGGATGTCGAGCAGATCATCCCGACGGATCGTGAACGTGATGGGGCCGGCCCCGAAAGCCCGGTCGTAGTAGATCAACTCGAGGTCATCCCGAAATGGCTCCTGGTGCTCGTCCACGAACGAGAACACCAGGTTGTTGAAGGGCGCTGACCCATAGTTGCGCTCGAAGTGTGCTTGTGCACAGGGGATGGTGTCCTGGCCGACCACCAAGAGCAGGTCATCCTGGACCAAGGTGGTGTAGTAGTAGAGCTTGGCGTTGTGATCATGGCCGGCCGGGGAGGGTGCATCCAGCAGGTTGGATACACCATCGGCCTGAATGCGCATGACGAACTGGTGAGCACCTCTGTAGTGGTCCGAACTGCTCGCTTCCAACGTATCACCATTCTCCAGATCGCGAAGCCACAACAACTGCGCGGGTTGGTAGCTCAGTCGCAAGGAGAGGTCGCCGAAGCGCTGTTCCGTTACGAGCCCATGGTCCGGGTCGTTCACCCATTCCTGAAGCTCGCGGGCCGTTCGGGGCTGCCAGGTGCATCCTGCAAGGACCACCGCCATGACCAGCGTGAATGGCATTCGGGAGCTCATCATTGCTGACCGTTATCGTAATGGAACCGCAGGTACTTCCGGATACCCTTCTCATTGGTCACTTCCAACCAATAGAAGCCTTCCGGCAACTCCTCGTCGTTCACCGCCAACGGGATGCGTAGCTCGTTGTAACCGTGGCTCACGGTCTGTGGGGCCAACGAGGCATCCACGACGACAGTTCCATCCATGGCATGGATGCGATAATCCAGCCCCCCATCGGCATCGTTGTAGTCCTCCCAGTAACCGATGTGCAGCTGTCGGTTGGCGGTGCGGTGATAACCACCATTCAGGTCGTCATGCAACAAGGCACGCTGTGGATCATTGCAGGAGAAGGAGGTGAGCACCTTGGTGATCTCCGTGGACGGACAGGGTACACGGCCTACCAAGCGATACTCCTCATCCACGGTCAACAGCCCGGGGTAGGTCACAGCCGGGTCCTGGTCATCCAAGTTGTCGATGATCAGGTCCGAGCCCACCAGGTAGGTCACCACTCGGTCGCCATCCTGCGCCAAGCAGGCTGCCCCTAATCCCTGCCCGTTCTGCACTGGGTAGATGACCGATACCTGTCCAAGGTCCCAGTTGATGACCGACACGGGTATCGTCCCATCGGTAAGGCGCTGGATATCCACCCGGTCCACGGCCATGGGCAGATTGAACGACCAGCTACACGGTTGTTGGTCATACCCAATGGTCCTTGCATACCATTCCTGCTGAACGGGGCTGACATGTGCGAGCTCGTTCACCGTGGCTGCATGAGCGTTGGTGATGGAACTGGATACGTGTTTCAGGGTGTTAGGCTCGCCACCGACGGAGGTATCGATATGTTCATACCACAGCGCCTCATATCCCATCATCACCGATAGCGTGCCTGTGTATTGAACGCCATTGATGGTCCCCACAACGGTTACCGAATAGAGCCCCGGCATGGTGACCGTCATCACCCCCAGGCCGGTCCCTGATTGGGTGCTCCCATCAGGGAATGTCCATGTGTAGGTGGGCGGGGCGGTGAAATTGTAATTGGGCGCGCCTACCACCAACAAGCCCTCAGAGGAACCGCCGCATTGCAGCTGTTCCACCTTGAGTTTCAGCTTCATGGTATTGGCCTCGCCTCGAGTCAGGAAGGTGGTCATCAGATCCTTGAGCACCCCACCACCTTTGTAGATGGCCACATCCACGAAGAGGTATAACGAGTGGTCCACCTCCTGTTCATGAAGCACCGAATCATTAAGCAGGAAGTACATCATCTTGCCTTGCCTTTTGAGCCTGCATTCCTCGGTACCATCGAATGGTATCCCCGTGTCAGTTGCCTGACCGCTGTACCAGAGGTGTATGGAGTTGTTCATGAAGAGAAAGGCCTGCTCCATCTGCTCATAGCCGTTCAACTTGGGCATGCCCACCTGGCGAACACCCACCCCCATGGTACTGCCTGGCTCGGGTGCGATGAACTTCAACCAACCATCCTCCTCGTATCCCAGGATGTTCAAGCTCGTGTACTCACTGTTCTCCCAACCATCACCGCCCTCTTTCTCCAAGCTGTCGCCATCCAATAGGATACCATCGACCATGTCACCTTTCAGATCATAACCGATATCGAACTTGATGGTCTTGCTCTTCTTTCGCGCATCGGTCACTTTGATCGAGTAAGTCCCACTCGGAAGCGCACTCGGGTCCTTGAGGGCCATGGCATCGAGCGTTGAGTGATGCAGATGCCCAACGGACATGCTCGGAAGCCCGGCAGCGGCCCAATCGAAGGCATCGACCTGCATGCGCAGACTGTCGAATGCTTCCTTGGGGGGGAGGGCATTGGACCACCAGTACGTGTACGGCCTCACACCGCCTCGCACAACAATATCAGCGCTGCCAAGCCGTGTGGGGGTCTCCGGATACTCTGCAACGGTCGCGATCAACGGCTTGGGATCGCTGTGGATGATGCGGATGGATGCGGTGCAGTTGGGATCATTGGGATCACATGCCTGAACGATAAGGATGTCGTGGGCCAAGTCCCCATCCATGTCTTCGGCCCCTGCTAGAGCGGTACCGAACAAGTGTTCCATCCCTACGCCGATCGGATCGACCCGCAGGGAGCACGAATCGCTGAGCACTTCCGTATGCTGTATGGACCCGTTGGACAAGAGGTAGAACAGCTGTACCTCACCTTGAAAGGAGATACCTTGACCAGTTGTACCTGAGGATGGGGTTGACGCGGCCAGATCCGTTGTTCCATCCCCGTTCAGGTCCCCTAAGGCGCACAAGGAATAGCCGACACGTTGCATGGGCAACACCGGTGAAGGGTCAGCTCGCTCCAGTCCCAGATGCCGCTCATTCAGGACCACCGAACCGGTGCTATCCAGTAGAATGATGTTCACGGCACCGCCGTAGCCTGCCGTCGCCTGCGCAGCAACTGCGATATCCCCGATGCCGTTCCCATCCAGATCACCAAGTCCACACATGGCCCGCCCGAACAGTGCATTGGGATATATGGCTGCTTCTCCCGGCCAGTAGGTGGCTGAGTCCAGGTCCCATGTCGCGAGCAGAACGTCCGGTGCATCCAGGAGCATGATCCGGACACGTCCCATGCCCAAACTGTCCGTGGTATCACTGACCATGATATCAGTGAGGCCATTCCCGTCAATATCACCTGCACCGGCCATGGCCGAAAAGAACCAGCCCATGTCCTTGGATGAGTGCACCTTGGCCGATAGGGCCGTGCCTTGCGTGCTGAGATGGACGATGTACACCACACCAGCGTGGTCCGGTCCGACCTCTTGTCCCGGTGCGAGAACGGCCAGGTCGTTCACGCCATCAGCATTGATGTCGCCAATGGATGCAAGGCATGCACCGAACCGAGCATCCTGCACCAGGCCATAGGGAAAGCCGCTCCCTCCATCACCGAACGTACTGATGCTATCCACTGCGCTGTTCGCGCCCATGAAGAGGATATGGACCGTACCATTTCCATTATCCGGGAAGGAGGCCGCCAGGTCGATGAACCCATCCCCGTCAACATCACCAACTGGCACGACCGAAGCAGGCGCTCCATCGCCAGATGTCCAGGGTAATCCGGGTGAATTGGCCGGGGTGATGGACGCGTGGGACTTCACTACACTGAGGGTATCCTGGGCTGTTGCTCTGGGGCCTACGGATACAGCCAGCATGACCGATGCGAGTTGAAGGGCGGACCAGGCCCACGAGGCTGCACTGCGCGACAGGACGGAGGTTTTGAACACAAGCGGGTTCATGATCGGTTGGTTCATTGTACCGTGGCGCCCTGTTGAGCGACCTACCTTTATAGGAGGATTGTCAGTGCAAGATACTTAAGTATTGTAAAGTGTCAAGAGGTCGAGAAAATATCTCCACGGACCTGAACGGAAGGTTCATACAGGTCATGGAGCGCCTAGGGCTGTCCGGCTACGGCCTTAGTAGGGAGCTTGGAACGTCTGAAGCAGCCATTTCGAACATCCGCAATGGGAAGAACCCTCCCAACATCCTGCTGGTTCAGGCGTTACTTAATAAATATGAAGAAGTGGACCCTGGTTGGCTGCTGTCAGGCAAGGGTCGGATGTTCCGCCGGCCGCTGTCGGAGGAGACCACATCACCTGGGCCGGTACAGTCTGTCAAAGGCTCTGATGACATTGCAGAGCGATTGTCCCGCATAGAGGACCTGCTCATTAAGGGCCTATCCGCCCAGCTTGAACGTGACGTTCTGGTAGATGAGTCGATCAGTGATCTGTCCCGTCAGGTGGATGAGCAGGAGAAGCTGCTCAAAGCCTTCAAGAAAGTCCTTGATAAAAGGCCTTGACCTCGTTATTGACCTGCCAGATCCGTTCATGGAGATCATCCAGTACGGCTAGCTCATTTCGCGCCATCATCCCTTTCTCAACGCGGGCCATGCTTTCGCTCAGCGCAGCCCGATAACTATTGAGCTGTTCAGGGCACCGGAACCCAAGCTCGAACACATCTTGTTCACAAGCAAGTTCGATCCTGGTCAGTAGACTCTTAAGCTTGTACAGCTCCAAACGGATGCGCCGATCGCGTGCGCTCAGCATGCCATGGTCATGACCATATACCGCACCTACTATTATATGCAGTGCCGCCTTATACATACCTATCGAATAATTGCAACGCTCTAATAGGTCCGCCAGCATGGGGTACTGGATCACCTCTGCGCGCGCAATGCGTTCTGGCATGTTCATGAGTAAATAGATGGGTTACGTCGATGAAAATAGGTGGTTGGACTGCATCTGTCAACTCATCATCCGATAGGTAAAGTTGATGCAATTGGAACGGGCGGGCTCTGACCACCCCTCATCGATCGGCCTCCAGAGCGAAAACCATGCTCTGCGGTCCAGGGTGAAATAGGTTTCTAGCTGGTTCATCAAGAGGCGGAATTCATGGAAATGCGACAGCGTACGTCAAATATCGTCCAGCGAAGCTCTGAAACCCTTGCTGGACAAGGGGGTGTCCTAGATATCCGCACGAGGCTGTCGTTTTATTCGGCTCCCTGGCATGATCCCTTTGCAACATGCTTTTCAAGGGGAAGACCTATCGCGCCAGCTTCACTAGATGGGAGGGAGTTCCACCCCTGTGGTGGTACCTGCTACTTGTTCCGGACTTGGTCCTGTTGCCACAAGTGCAATGTTCCCTGTGCCAGGCCTTTCTCGTTCTTCAGGAGCGAAGGTCCGAGGCTTGCTTCCATGGAACTTCCATCCTTCAGCTTACAGTGGATGATTCCTCAATCGGCCCATACGACGAATTGTTCCCTCGCACACGTGGGCCGCCCGTTCCGGGGAGTTCCTTCCTGGTCAAAGTTTCCGTTCTTATGACCGCGCTGCGCATATCTCCGCATCGTCCCGGAAACGGATCTTCATTTCAACCCTGGAATCATGGCTAGTGTAGCCTTGAACATAAGGGGCCTGAGCGCCCCACAAGTACTAGCGAAGGGGAGAGCCATCTTCGCTAGCATGACCGGGAACGATGACTTCCCGACCCCTCCTGCCGCTTTGGCCGAACTCGCTACCGCTTGCGAAGATCTTGAGTCAGCTATCACAGCTGCCAAGGATGGCGGGCGTACAGCGACCGCAGCCAAGCGCAAGCAGGTGAAAGTCGTCATTCAGTTGTTGCGCATTCTGGCCGGACATGTCACCACGGTAGCGCGTGGTGATGAGATGGTCATTCGCAACAGTGGATTCGACGTGAAGCGCACCGCGACACCGGCAGGTGAGCTTCCCACCCCAACCGACCTACAGGCCTTGATCAGTCCGCATCGTGGGCGGATCGACCTGACCTGGAGGTCGGTGCGTGGTTCCCGCTTGTACAGCATCTTCCAGTGCTCTTCGGAGCCGATGGAAGAGGCTGCCTGGGTGCTCATCGGCCACAGTACGAGGGCACGATACTCCGTGACCGGGCTCAACTCGGCGAAGACCTACTGGTTCCGTGTTGCAGCCATTGGCCCACTGGGTGTCAGTCCCGTGAGCGACCCCGCTCAGTGCATGTCCCTGTAGTGGGAATAGGATACCGTCCGGCCGGGTGTTGCACGCCCGGCCGGCGGTCTTTTTGTGACGTACTGGCTCAAGATCAATATGACCCGGTGAAAGTGCTCGCATGTTCACACACATTACCGCAAGTCTCGGTGTGTCAAGTAAGCTCTCAATTTTTCCAAGAAGTTGTCAAAGATGACCTGCCGCACCAGTGGGGGTGCAAAGCTATGGGTGGTGAAGGTCAAGCGTAATGTACAGGGCGCATTCACGCTTAAGGCAACCGTGGCGCGCCTATCTGCGTATGACGTGCGCCCATGCTCACACGACCACACCCGTTCACCACCCTAGGTCTGCTCCTCGCGGTGGTGTCGCCTGTCTTCCTGTGGCTGCAGTTCCACCTGATCGGTGTGGTGTTGCTGTTCATTGCCTATGGCTTCACACTGCTGGAGTTCAAGAAGTACACCAGCCGTTTCCAGTTCGCCATGCTGCTGATCACCGGTACGGCCATGGGCCTGGTGTTGGATGCGCGGTCCGGTGCATGGCCCTGGTTCACGATGGCGTTGCTGCTGGCGAGCGTGGCCACCATTGTGCGCCAGGCCTACATGCACCATTTCACCTACGTGAACCTCTTGTGGGTGGATACCAGCGTAGCCCTGCTGGCTGGTGGGTGCTACGTGCTCGCCATCTACGGTCGTCCGTTCGCATGGGATAGTTGGTTGCCGCCTTTGTTGCATCTCGGTGCGGCCTTGGGGCTCACCTTTTCCTATGTGCAGGACGCGGCCCACATCCGCAAACGCACGCGGTTCGGCTACAAAGTGAAGCCCGGTACCGAAGCACCGGCCTTTGAACTGCCCGATCAGGAGGGCGCACCCGTCAGTCTGGCGGACTACCGAGGCAAACATCCCGTACTGTTGATCTTCGTGCGTGGCGATTGGTGCCCCGGTTGCCACATGATGCTGCGCACCTACGAACGCAAACGTGCCGTCTTTCTGGAGAAGGGCGTGCATGTGCTGGCCATCGGTCCGGATGATATCAGTGTGAACAAGGACATGGTGCAGCGCATCGGCGTGAAGTTCCGCATGCTGTCCGACGATAAACAAACGGTAAGCGGTCGCTACGGTGTGGTGTACACCAACCCGGTGCTCGAAGCGGGCCTCGATTATGCGGAAGGCATTCCCCTGCCGGCGTCGTTCCTGGTGGACGTGGATGGTATGGTCCGCTACGTATCGCGCCCGGACCGGGTAGGCGAATTCCTCGACCCGGAGCTCATCTTCAACGTGTTGGACCAAATGCCCAAAGTGGCCGAGCCCGCATGGAGCTGACCACCGCGCTGGCGTTCGGGGCCTTGCCCGTGATCCTGCTGGGTGCCTCGGCTTCGCTGGCACATGCTTACAATAAACTGCAGGCACGCCATGCACGCATCACACGCGATCGCGACAGTTATCTGGAAGTGCTGGAAGGCAGCAACGATGCCCTGTTCGTGATCAACTTCGTGAACGGGCGCATCTATCAGGCCAACGAACAGGCAGCGCGCATGCTGGGATACGGACGCGAGGAGCTCGCCGCTTCCACCATTTTTCAGTTACATCCCACGGAGTTCCTGCAACGCAGCGCCGGGCGGATAGCTGATGCCTGGGAACAGAAGGGCGCCATCTACGAGGACATTCCCTTGCTCACCAAGAACGGCGAGCTGATCCAGGTGGAGAGCAGCGTGCGCGTGACCACTTACCAAGGGCGTCCGGCCATCATTCTCTTTGCCCGCGACATCAGCGAGAGACTGGCACTGCGCGAAGGACTGCAACAGCAACAGGCCGTGGTGCAACGCCAGAACGCCGAGCTGTTGGACAGCATCCGCTACGCCAAGCGGATCCAGGACGCTGTAATGCCCGACGCTGCTGCGCTGGTGGGCCTGGTGCCCGACGCCTTCATTCTTTACCGGCCCAAGGACATCGTGAGCGGCGACCTGTATTGGTTCGCGGAGAAGAACGGCCGCACTGTGGTGGCCGCAGCCGACTGCACGGGCCATGGCGTACCGGGCGCGTTGCTCAGTTTGATCGGTGTTTCGCTCTTCCGAGAGACCGTACTTGAGCGCGGCGTGGTGCGGCCCGAAAGCATTCTGGAAGCCTTGCGTGATGGTGTTATCGACGCGCTGAACGGACAGGGCGATGAAGAGGAGGGGCACCGCGATGGCATGAACGTCTCGGTGGTGAGCATTGATCGACAAGCCATGCTACTGGACTATGCCGGAGCCTACGCGCCCGTCTTCGTTGTGCGTCAGGGCGAACTGATCGAGCTCAAGGGCGACCGGATACCGGTGGGCTATCACGATGGCGAGCAGCGCGCGTTCACGGGCACCAGCATGCCGTTGCAGAAGGGCGACCGCATCTTCCTCTTCTCCGATGGCATGCAGGACCAGTTCGGTGGACCGCAAGGCAAGAAGCTTCGTTCATCGGGCCTAAAGGAGTGGGTCCTGAACACTGCCGATCTGTCCATGGACGACCAGTACCAAACGATCTCGGACCGGTTCCGCCTGTGGAAGGGCCGCGAGGAGCAGATCGACGATGTGCTGCTGATCGGATTGGAAGTGTGACCGCTAAGCGATCAACGGCCCTCTAACCCAAGGCGTTCGCGAATGGTGCCAGGGCCCGCGGGCAGCAGGTGGAGTCTGATGGTTTCTTCCTTGTGGGAAGCATCCGGACCTTCACCCTGCAGGTCCACCCATTGTTCCGGGTTTCCGCCCACTACGAGCACGGGCCTTTCAGCTGTGCCATCCGATAGAGCGCGACGCCATGCCCGTCTGTCGAAGTCCAAACCGACCGTGGCCGGCATCGTTGGCTCGAACAATTCGCAGGTATAACAACGCAGGAAGCTCGCGTGGTGATCCGGGGCCTTGAAGAACGCGACCAACTTCGCGTTGTTCTGATGCGCGTTCGCATTGATCTTAGCACAATCGTTCCGCAGTTCATCAACGCTGCGCACCTGTACCGGAATATCGTGCTGGCTGGCGATCGTATGGTCGATAACGGACTGTAGTCGGTTTGTTTTCGCCACAAAGCAATAAACGCCCATGGCGAAAAAGAGGATCAATATGTTCCGGTGCGGTCGTGGATGACCTTTGCTGACCTGAAGCATTCCACCCCACCAGGCCAGCACCAGCGGCAAGGCAAGGAACATGCGCGACAAGGGAAAGAACGGGTGCGTTGTTCCGTCGTGGACCTTGGCGTAGCCGAACGACCAGAGCACGATACCCAAGGCGAGCAGCAAGGTGGTGGCGGGCATCCATGCGCGGCGCACGAAAAGGGCAACGGCCACTACGATCAGCAGGAGGAGAGCCAGCCAGCCTTGGGACCAGAGCACGGGCATCAGTCCCGCGAAGTGCTTGTCCAATTGCCCAAGCGCTTCGGTAATGCCCTCGGGATGGAAGGCCAGCATCCAATCATCAATGGTGTGTTGCACGCGTTCGGGATGCACGGCATAGAAGTGTTTGGCCGACCACAACGCCATTGCAGCAGGAAGAGCACCCAGCACGGCGAAGAGCGGAACCTTCCATTCACTCCGATGCTGCCACGCGAAAAGGAGCGCGGCGGGCGCCGCGAACAAAAGGGCGTTCGGATTGAGGAACAATGCCATGCCCAAAACCAGGCCGGCCAACAGACCGCGCAACAAAGGGCGTTCAACCTGCATGCACCACGGCCAGGCCGCCAGCATGGCACAACCGCCCACGAAGCCGCGCGGCATGCTGGTGATGATGCCGTATTCCACCGGGAGCAGAACAGGCAGCAAGGCCACGAGCACACCAGCCAGCGGTCTGTCCTTTCGAAGGAGCCATGCGCCGAAGGACCAGAAAGGCAGCAGGGCCAACAAGGCCGTGATGGTAGGCAGGCCCACATACAGCGGCACGCCGAGCCAGTAGAGCGGCACGGTCACCAGCGCTTCGGTCATGAAGGTGTAGTCCTGGCCGTAGAAGTAGGGCTCGTGGAAGATGCCCGAGGCATAGTCCCTAACGGCCTGCCAGAAGATGGCATCGTCGCTGCCCACGTAGCGGTAACCGAAGCGCAGCAGGAGCACCAGCCGGTCCACGGCGCCGAGCACCACGGCGGCCAGGAACCACCAGAGCATGTGCCTCGGCCGTGTGCCTGGGTTCATGGGTGTGCAGTGGCCAACGTGAGCATGGCCGCGTGATCAGTCGGGGTACACCAGTGCCACTCGGCATCGCGCCGCAACCAGGTCATCTGGCGCTTGGCATAGTTGCGCGTGTGCTGCTTGATCAGCTCCACAGCGGTGGGCAATGAGAGCGATCCATCGAAATGGTCGAAGAGCTCGCGGTAGCCTACGGTGCGCAGTGCGTTCAGGTGGCGATGGGGCAGCAGGGCACGCGCTTCCTCTTCCAGGCCTGCGGCCATCATGCGGTCCACCCGTTCATCGATCTGCGCATACAGTTGCGGACGCGGCACATCCATGGCGATGCGGACAATGCGCACATCGGTGCGGTCCTGCGGGGTGGTGCGTTGTGCGCTGTACGGCCGGCCTGTGATGTGGCATACCTCCAAGGCGCGGATCACGCGGTGCGGGTTGTAACGGTCGATGTGCAGCCAGGTCTCGTAGTCCAATTGTTCCAGTTCGCTCAAGAGGGGAGGCAGCCCGTACTGCTGGAACCGCTGTTGCAAGTGCTCGCGCACGCGGGTATCGGTGGCCGGCATGGGGTCCAGTCCCTTGATCAGCGCATCGATGTAAAGTCCGCTGCCACCGACAAGTACGGCGGTGCCGTGTTCCTTCAGTAGCCGCTGAAGCACGGGCTCGGCAGCACGCGCGAACTCGCCAGCGCTCCACATCTCCGATAGCTCCAAGTGGCCCAGGAAATGATGGCGAACGCCCAGTAGTTCCTCTTCCAGCGGACGTGCCGTGCCGATGCGCATGGCGTGGTAGAACTGCCGCGAATCAGCGCTGATCACCTCGGTGCCCAAGGTGTGGGCCAAGGTGGCCGCAGCATGGGTCTTACCCGATGCCGTGGGACCGCCGATCACCACCAGCGTTCCCTTCGTTGTCATCGGAACTCGTCTCCGTGTTCCTCGTACCCGCCATGCCCGAATTCGTCATGGTCCTCGCCTTCCTCGCCGAAGCCCATGTCCTCGTCCTCGTCGTACAGCTCTTCGCTGTCCATGGCGTAGGGGTCCTCGTCCAGGATGCCAGCGGTGAGGTCGTCCTCTTTGGAGTGCTCATCGGGTGCGTTGCCCATGCTCATCACCACCCGCGGGTAGGTGACATTCGGCTCGGGATCGCTGGCCTGGATCAGTTCCACCATGAACATCCACATGTGCAGGAAGTCGTAGGCGTAGATGAAGCGCTGGCTGGTGCTGCGGATGTGGTCGCTGATGTACACTTCATCCATCAACGAGGGTTTCACGTCGCCATCCTGCCCGAAGCCCAGGTCGGCCAAGGGGATCTCCGGTCCCTTGCCCCATTCCTCGTCGCTCACATAGAAGCAGGCCATTTCCTGCCCGATGAACCCGAACGCGTCCTTGATGGCCTTGTGCAGGTCGAGAAAGGTCTGTTCGGACCCGATCTCGATGTCGCGGAAGGCCTCGCTGGGATGATCGATCAGGACGCGGAAACGATAAATGCGCATGGTTGACGGAGTACGTGTGCCAAAGCGGCGGTCCATCGGGAAGGCCGCATTCGTGCTGCGAAACTACTCAGTGGCCGCGATGCTGATGCGACAGCCACTTTCTGAAGGTGTATCTTCACTGTATGAAGGCGCGCGTGGATACCCGGCTTGCCGAGATGCTCCTTACGGAGAACGGTCGCTTGATCGAGGTGCATTACCGCGAGGGACTAGACCTGGACGAGGAGGGCCTGATGGAAGTGCAGCTCCGCCGGGATGAACTGACCACCGACCGATGCGCCATGATCGCCTTCTTCCATGCGGGAACCCTTTCCGACGTACGGGTGATGAACGTGGACTACTTCGGGCGCACCAATGCGAACACACAATTGATCGCGCTCGCCATAGTGACCAACGACGAACTGGGGGAGGCCATGTCCAACGTGTATTACAGCTATCACCCGCAGACCTTTCCCACGCGCATGTTCCGCAGCGAAGCGGATGCGCGGAAGTGGATCGCCGAGGAATTGGCAAGATCCTGAACAGGGAACGGTAGCATGCAGCAGGAGAGGGCTTCTTACGTTCGCGGCCCCGGAGCGGTCCGTGAGGCACGTTTATGCAATTGCGTGCGTTCCTGCATCCTACGGATACGCTTCAACCCAGATCGACCTCCATGCGCTACATCCTCGTTGCCCTTTGCCTGGCCTCCACCTTGCTGGTCCGCTCGGCCGAAAAGCCCGTCACTACGAACATCAGCGCCGTCAAGGTCTTCCTTAGTGGGGCCGAAGTGACGCGCACGGGCAAGGTGGAACTGCCCAAGGGCACCAGTACCCTTGTCTTTGCCGGACTCAGCGAAGAGGTGGACCCGGCCAACATCCAGGTGAGCGGCACCGGCGCATTCACCATTCTGGGCGTGCAGCACCGGCTGAACTATTTGGAGGAGAAACAGGACAGGGCAGAGGTCGTGGTGCTCAGGGACCGTATCAAGGCCATTGAGGAAGACATTGAACGGCAGAACAGTATGTTGTCCGTGGTGGAGCGCGAGGATGCCCGCCTGGCCAAGAACGAGGTGGTGGCCGGAGACCAGGGGCTGACGCTGTCGCAGTTGCAGAGCATCAACGAATACCTCCGTGGAAGGCAGGAAGCCTTGGCCACCAAGCGGATGGAGATCAAGCGTACGCTGGCCACCCTGAACGAACAGTTGGGCAAGGTGAAGTTGCAACTGGCGCAGGTGCAAGGCAAGAAGACGCGCCCCACCAGCGAAGTGGTGGTGGAAGTGAGCGCCAACGCACCCGTGAACGCCGGCCTTACCCTGAAGTACATGGTGCGCAGTGCGGGCTGGAACCCGAGCTACGATATCCGAGTGGATGACATCACCCGGCCCATGCAACTTACCTACAAGGCGCAGGTGTACCAGAGCACCGGCGAGGATTGGGACAAGGTGCAATTGGCGCTCAGCAGTGGCGAACCGAACAAGGACGCCATCATGCCCACCATCTATCCCTGGCGCCTCGACTTCGGCGTGCCGCGCCCGGCGCCCACCGCCAGCACTCCCCAAGGCTACAATGCCAACGTGCGCGATGTGCGTGGCATTATCCGCGATACCAGGACCGGCGAGCCCTTGCCTTTCGTGAACGTGGTGCTCACCGATGCCAGCGGTGTCACCATCAATGGCACCACCAGCAACATGGAAGGCTATTATGCCATTGCGATCCCGGTGAACGGACGCAGCCTGCGCTTCGATTACATCGGTTATACCACGCAGCAGTTACCCATCTCGTCAGGTACCATGAACGTGAACATGGCGGAGAGCGCTTCGCAGTTGAGCGAAGTGGTCATCGCCACCGGAGGGAAGCCCGCCAGCTATGGTTATGTGGCCGGAGTTCAGACGAAGAGCGTTCAGCGCATACGCAAGCAGCGGAGTGATCAGGACGACGACCTCTTGTATGAGATGGAGGCCGCCAACACCTCACTTGCCGGGGCTGTCGCAGAGCGGGCCACCAGCTTCGAGTTCGCGATCAGCGTGCCCTACACCATTCCCAGCGATGGCAAGAGCCACCAAGTGGGCGTGCAGGAGCAGGAACTGACGAGCACCTACAAGTACTACTGCACCCCGAAGCTGGACCTCGATGCTTTCCTCTTTGCGCAGGTGACGGGCTGGGAGGGATTGAACCTGCTCGCTGGTCCGGCCTACATCTACTTCGAGGGCACCTACGTGGGCGAGAGCCTGCTGGACCTGGCCGGTGTGGGCGATACGCTGGACATCAGCCTGGGCCGCGACAAGGGCGTAACCGTGCAACGCACCAAGCGCAAGGATTTCAGCCAGCGGCAGGTGGTGGGCGGCAAACGTGTGGAGAGCGTGGGCTGGGAGATCGCCGTGCGTAACAACAAGGCACAACCCATCGACCTGGTGATCACCGACCAGTACCCCGTGGCCGTGCGCAGCGAGATCGAAGTGAAGCTCGACGACAACGGTGGAGCACAGGTGAACACCGAGAAAGGCTTCCTTACCTGGAAAGTGAAGGTGGAGCCGCGCACCAACCAGAAGTGGACCTTCGGCTACAGTGTGAAGGTGCCGAAAGAGCGGATGGTGGTGCTGGAGTAGGGTCGAGGAGTTGAAAAGTGCGAGGGTGCGAGGGCGACGCCCTTCTCTCACCCTCTCACCCTTTCACCCTATCCTTTTGGCGGCACCTCCCTCGTCGGCAACAACCACTTGGGACAAACGTTTCGCCATGCCCGATCCAGTATATGGCGCATGGTGCGCTCGTTCACCATGGGCAGGAATACGTTGGTCCAGCCGTGCTGCCCCCATTTATTGGGTAAGGGAGCGAAGACATCCGGCAGTTCGGAACACCATTCCGCTTGTTGCTCCGGGGTCAACTTGATCACCGCGCGTTCCTCGTGCACCCACCAGGTGCAGAAGATCTTCTTCTTCACGCTGAACGCCGGTTTACCGAAATGATCCTGTTCCAATGCCCCGGGAAGTTCCAAGGCCAGAGGTCGTAGCAGTTGGGCGTCCATGGTTCAAGGTCGATGTGCCACGATCAATAGGTCCGTTACATTACTGCCATGCGTGGATACATAGCTCACGCGCTCCTCAAGGACCAGAACTAGACCAGCTGATCTCAACGCAGCTTCCAGGTCCTTTGCCAGATGGTAATTCATGAAGATCGGGTGGTCTGCCGAAGGGCCCTCCCAACCGCTCTTGGCGGGGTCGTCCTCCATGGTGCTCAGGTACAGGGCACCACCTGGCAATAGGCGAGCGGCCGCACCACCGATGAACTGCGCCGCTGCGCGTTGGTCCAGGTAGGGCAGACCGAAGGCGCACACCACACCTTGGTATTGGCGCTGTGCGGAGCCAACTGCCCGCATGTCCATCAATTGGTGTTCGGCCTCTGGCACTGTTCGTTCGGCAACGGCCAGCATTTCAGGGGCCAGGTCGGTTGCAACCACCTGCAGGTCGGGGCGGCGGTCCAACAGGTAGCGCGTCACATTCCCCGGTCCGCAAGCCAGTTCAAGTACATGGCCACCGTGGGGTATCAGCGACAGAAAGCGGTCCAGCGAAGGAGCGTAGCGCCCCACGTCGGCGTACTTCTGAGCATAGGACTCGGCATGTTCACCGAAGATGCGTACGGCCTGTTGTGTGGGGTCCATGAGCTACACTGACCAACAGGGTGGTTCACACGGATCGATCGGTCGTTTATTTGCCACCGGCCAAGCGCCCGCCCAGCCAGGACATGGGCAGGTATGCCACCGTAAGGTCCAGCACAACGAACCAGGTGGGAGCGGGGATCATGAAGGCCGCAGCAACACCACCAACGAAGTGCAGACCACCCACCACCAGCGCAACGGTCATTTTGCGGTTGACAGCGATCAGCGCCGCTATGAAGCCACCAACAAGCGAGGGAATGGCGTGCGCCACAAAGGGAGAGAGCAAGTGCTTCGCCTGGAGCAGGCTATACGTGGATATTTCGTTGGGGTCGAACCCCTCCGGCGGCGTGATCATCTGCATCATGACACCGAGCAGGAATCCGTTGAGCATGATGCATGCCGTGGCACCGGCCAGGACAGCGAGAACGTTACGAAGGATCGGGTTCATTGCTGAGGTTTTTTTGGGCTTTCGCGATCAGAACTAACCCACCCACACTACACCGTCATCCCCAATTCGCACCAGGCGTTCCTTGTACAAGGCGCCGAGCGCTTTCTTGAACGCCTTCTTGCTGATGCCGAACTCGGCGTAGATCTCTTCGGCCGAGCTGTTGTCGCTCAATGGAATGAAACCTTGGGCTTGGATCCGTTTGGCCAGCAAGGCCGTGTTGGCATCAATGTACTGTCGGTAGCCGATGGGCTGCAAGGTGATGTCCAGCTTGTTGTCCGGACGCACGGTCTTCACATAGCCCGGTATCCGATCGCCGACCGAAATGTGCTTGAAGACCTCGTTGGCGTGTACCAGACCGTGGTGCAGGTTGTTCACCACCACGCTGTAGCCCAGGTCGCTGCGGCCATGGACCACAAGGCTCACTTCTTGTCCTTGCTTCACCGTTAGCGCACTGTTGTCCAGGTGGTCCTCGATGCGGGTGCTTCCGTAGGTCCGGTCGGTGTCCTCGTTCAACGCCACGCGCACCACCACCCAGCGCCCTTCCACCAGCGGTTTCTTCTGCTCGCTGTGCGGCACGATAAGGTCCACGGGAACACCCCATTCCAGAAATGCGCCATCGCGCGTAACAGCCTTCACACGCATGGGGGCGAACTCGCCCACTTGTGCTTTCGGTAACTGCGTGGTCACCTTCAGTTCGCCCTCATCATCACGATACACGAACACCTTCACGGTGCCGCCGATCGCATCCTTTGTGGGGCGTTCGCTCTGGGGCAACAGCACTTCGGCCGTGTCCTCATCGCCGAGCACAAGGCCAGCAGGGGTGTGGCGGAGTATGGAAAGTTCCTGTATGCGGCCGGTGCGTATCATTCGGCCGCAAGTTAGGGGCTACCACGTGCCCGCGTAGTCGAGTGGTACCGTCGTGTTCGCTTGCAGGTAGGCGTAACGCAGGTTGATCAGTTGGCGGATGTGGTGAAGGTCGTGGGCCACCCAGTTGGTCAGCAGCAGTTCGCAGCTCACGGGTCCCACCTTCGGATGGATGTAGGCATTGGTCCACGGCGCATGGTCCTGTGCGCGCAGCCAATCCAGAGACCGTTGCCGTTCTTCCAGGAAACCGTTCAGCTTGGCGCCGAAGTCCTGTTCCGCATACTTCCTCTCCGCGACCCATGCTGCAGGATCGATCTTGGGCCATGGCGCGTTTGGCGTTTCCAGCGTGGACCTGACCCGTGCCCGGAAATCCTCGCATTCCTCATCATAGAGGTGGCATACCACTTCCAAGGGGCACCATTTCCCGGGCGCCTGCTTCCAAGTGATCTCGGCAGGTGAAAGGTCGGCGAGAAGGGCGCGGAACACCTGTGCATGGCGTTCCAATTGGTCGAAGAGCTGGTGGCGTTCCATGGGCTGAAGATCGCATAAGGTTCGCCAGTGATGCCGAAGGCCGCTCAAATGATCCCCATGGGAACTCGCTCACCACGTTTGCCGTTGCATTTGCGCGCATGCCTTCCATTGGTGCAGGATGCCAGTATCAGGGTGAAGAGCAGAAGGGATAAAAGCCGACGCATGTGGTTGTAACGCCCCACAAGCCCATCCTGGTGCGTGATAGTCGTTCTCATCAGCGGATTTTCTGGTAGTCGGTCCGGGTCGGAGGTTGATGTTCCTCTATACAGCCGCTTGGGTCAGCACCTGATCGCTATCAAGAGATCATCCCCAAGGACCGGTACTTTCGCGGCCCTAATGAGCGATACAAAACCCTGCCCAGAGTGCCGTTCCACGATCACCTATCCCACGGGCACGTCGTGGATGTGCGGCGAATGCGGGCATGAATGGAACCCCGATGAAGTGGCCGCCGAAGAGGCCGGACCGGTGGTGAAGGATGCCAATGGCAACGTGCTGCACGATGGCGACGATGTGATCGTGATCAAGGACCTGCCTGTGAAAGGCGCTCCCAAGGCCATTAAGGCAGGTACCAAGGTGCGCGGCATCCGCCTCACCGACGGCGATCACAACATCGACTGCAAGGTGGATGGCTTCGGCGCCATGGGGCTCAAGAGCGAGTTCGTGAAAAAGGCCTGACCGGATCAGGTCAGGAAGGTGAATGCTGCTTGCCGCTGCTCCATGAGGGCGCGCTCTCCCGGCATGTCGCGCAACATGGCGAAGTCCGTGAATTCGAATCCCGGGCCCACCACACAGGCCACCAAGCTGTAAGACCCGGTGCTGCGCGCGGCTTGCCAATGCAGAGGGGGCACTACCAGCTCGGGCTGCAGGCCATCACGCAATGGACCAATGAGGTTCCGGTCCACTTGCTCGAAGCCGGGGTCGCAGAGGAACAGCTCTAATGGAGCGCCTTCCAAGTGGTGCCACACTTCGTCTGATGAAACGCGGTGCCAACGGCTCACTTCGCCAGCTGGTAGAAGGAAATAGATAGTGGTCAGCGCCGAACGATCGCTACGCCCATCCCCAGGCTGCACGGACAACGACGAACGGTAGAGCTCGCGGTAATAACCACCCTCGGGATGGGGCTTCAGGTCCAGTTGTGCAATGAGGTCTGCGGCGCTGCGTTCCATGCCACCAAGATCGTACAAGTGCGCAATGCGTCGTTTATTCACGCGCCATTGCCATCGCTGGTCAATACGGCGGTCATATGGTCGAACCACGGGCGAACGGCGCGGATGGTCTGTACCACTTCATCGAGGAAGTCCGGGTCTTGCACTTCCTTGTCGGTGAAGGTGCGACGCAAGAGGAACTGCCGTTTGCGCAGGAGGTCCGCAGCTGGATGATCTAACGGATATCCGCGTGGAATGGTAGCCACTTCTTCACCGAACAGATCTCCGAAGTGCGCTCGCAGGTTCTTAGCGCGCAGGATCTTCCGCCAGGTGGCATGGTCGTAGTCGATGTCCTGACGGATAAGCCGAAGATCGCTGGCCTCGGGTCCCATGAAACCGCAGGTGACGTGTGATCGGTCGCCGGGCTGTATGCGGTAGAAATAGCCGCCGCGTAGGGCCGGTTTCACGCGCACCAGCCTTCCACCGAAACGTGGTGCGTAAGGTGGCTTGTCCTTGTGGAAGCGCTGGTCTGTGTAGATGCGCATCAGGCTCTTGGCTCCGCTCGGCGTGCTCAGCTTGTCGTGGGCCTGCATGCGTTCCAACAGGGCATCCGCAAAGGCCACCATGTTCGCATGGGCAAGGTGGTAGCGCTGCTTGTTGGCCTCGAACCAGGGCTTTTCATTGTGCGCCTCCAGCTCGGCGAGGAAACGGAGCGTGCCGGGCAGGATCACAGGGTTGTTGAACTTCAGCATGGGTGTGCGAAGTTCCGGCTTCACCGTAAGCCAAGGGCGCGTTCCCGATCAACTGCTAAGGCAGCTTGTAACAGGGTGCGGATCTGGCGCATGTCGGTGTCCGAAAGTGTCGTCAGGTCGCGCCACAACACTTGTTTGCGTGGGCCACGTTGGAGGTAAGGCTCGCTGCCCGGTACAAGGCTGCCATAGCTCAGTCCGAAGCGTACACCTTCGTAGGTCTTGCGCTTACCCCACAGCACGGATGCCGGCCAGATGAAGCACACATCGCGACGGCCCTTGTAGAAGGGCACGTTAAAGCTCAGGCGTTCCTTCAGGTCCGGCGCTTCTGAGATGATCAGCTCACGTAGTTGTTCGGTCAGTTCACGTTCGTCGGCAGGTAGGAACTCCAGCAACTCCCCGATGGAGGCGAACCGCTGTCCTCCGCTCAACATTACGACGCTCCTTTTCACGTGGTTCATTGTGGCTGCCCAAAGGTCAGCAGGTTATGGTCCGGGTCCAGTAAAGCGAACTCGCGCTGTCCCCATGGCTTTCTGGCCAGGGCCCCGTTCGGATGAATGGCCACACCACGATCCACCAGCGCTTGGTATAGACTGACGATGTCGGCCACGCGGATGTACACTTGGCCATCGTTGGTGAGCGGGTCCAGATCGGAGAACAGGAAGAAGTGTAGTTCACATCCATCTCGCTCCACGATAAGGTAGTCGGGGTATTGCCCCTTCGCCGTGAAGCCGAGCTGGTCCACGTAATAGGTCCGGGTGGCGACTGCGTCGCGCATGGGCAGTTTGGGGATGATGGCGGTGACCATGGTTCGAACCTCCGAAAGATGCATCACTTTGCCGCACGTTGAACCACTTCCGATCACTGGTGTACAGGTGCGCGATGCCGACCTGCCGCTTCTTCCTGTTGTTCTCCTGGTGCTTTTGGGCCATTAACGCCGATGCTCAATGCTGCTGTACGAACATCGTGCTGCAGATCCCGCTCGATCACCTTGCATGGGTACATAGCGACCGTGCGTTCGAGGTGAAGGAGACCCGCGGCCAGTACACCTTCCATATGACGGACAAGGACAGCACGGACGGCCGGATCGACCTGCTGCTCGATGCGGGCTGTGGCCTTCGCGACATACACTTGGAGATCACACGGCGCACCACCGGCGAACGGATGACGCTCGCGGTACTTTTCGTCGGCTTCGACGGTTGGCATCCGGGCCTCCGCATTCCGTTCCGGCCCGGGGCGTTCGAGGTGGACCTGGAACGGATGATCGGCTGTGCCGGGCTTGATCGAAGTTGGGACCGCAAGGCAGATGCTGTCCTTGTTCCTTCAACTGATGAGCTCACCTGTGGCGGCTGCCGGCTGCGGGTGGAACGCGATAGCTTGGGTGTGATGCTGGAGCCCACGGACCTGTGGACGGGTGGGTGCGGTGCCGGTAGTGTGGAGGGCGACCCCAACGGCAAGGCCAGCTACACGGGCGGGCAGCCGACCTTCCTTGATGCGCTAGCCTTACAGCATGCACAAGGCCGCCAACAGAGCGTTCCGGATGGTATGACATGGAGCGGCTTTGGTCAGGTCGGGCCCACCGGTTCGTTCTACGCGCGCATGGACCGCGAGCAGACGGAGCGTGTCTACGCTTTGGAGATGAGCTTGATGCACATTACAGGATGGAGACCGGCTTGGGTGCCGGATGAAAGCGCACCGGAGGGAAGGCACCCCGTAAGCAGCATGGTCCGCTTCACGCTCAAGCGGCCTTAGTCGTGTTCGCTGTTCCTGCTGAGGCGGTCTGAGCTTATTCAGTCGTCCAAGCCCTTCCCTGCAAGGATGCGTTCCACATTCTTCTCGATCCGGGCTTCACGTGTCTTGGCCTGCTTGGCCCCGGCAAAGTGTAACAGATAACCACGTTGCCGTCCGGGAGTAAGTGCATTGAAGGCCTTCTTCAGTTCGGGCATCTGCTTCAAGGCCGTGGCGAATTCCTCGGGCATCTCGAACTCTGCGGTCTTCTTCAAGGGCACATTGGCTCCGCTTTGTTCGATCGCTATGGCCTGCTGCATGATGCTGCGGATCACCGGTGCCGTGTCCTTGATCTGCTTCAGGCCGGTGAAGCGGATCTGCCGCGCACTTTGAACATTGGTCGTCTGCTGGACCAGTATGCCGTGATCGTCCTTCAACAACGCGCCCTTGTGGAAGAGCAGCGCGCAATAGTCGTTGAAGCCGTGCATCAGGAACACGTTCTTGCCCTTCAGCGTGTAGCAGGGGTGGCCCCACTTCAATTCCTCGGTGAGGCCGCTGTCCAGCGCCAATTCGCGCAGTAGAGCGAAGGAGGTCTTCCATTGCCCGTCCTTCTCGAAGAACCAATTGACCTTGGGGTTCATGGTCTGTGGTTAGTGTCAGTTTTAATGCCCCAGCCAGCCGGGCAGTCGGCTTGCCTGTTCGATCCAAGAAACGAGTTGCTGTTCATCCACCTTGTCATTCTCGCGGATGTCCAGATAGCGGGCGTTCTTGTCCTTGCTGGGCCCGGGAGGCATAGGTTTCAGCGCCTGTCCTTGGAACCAGGTTAGCCTCACGAATTGGGTGAAACAATGCGTGGCCAGGAACCAGCCCTGGCCTTCGACACCATAGAACGGTGAGTTCCACTTTACCGCCTTCTGCAAATTGGGCACATGGCGCTCTATGAGCTGGTCGAGCCATTCGCCCACATCTCGCTTCCAGCCAGGCATCGCGGCTATGTAGGCTTGCACAGGGGCATCACCATCGCCCTTGGGTATCTGCGGGTTGCCACCGGAGAGCAGCTTCACGGGTGCCGCCTTGGCCTGCGGTCGCTTGGCCGCAGTGCTCGCTTTCTTGGTCGGGGTGGGCATGGTGTTCTTGGATAAACGAAGTTCCACGAAAATTATTCAGGAGCATTCACTTTCAGCTCACTCTTGGTCACAGTGGCCCAAACGCGCGATCACTGGGGACATGCGTTTGCTCGATCGCGGTGCCCAAATAAACGGAAGGACCTTATGTTCGCCCTCATGATGAAGAAGCCATCCTTTCTCCTGGTGGTCGCTCTCGTGTTCGCAATAACAGCGAACGCCCAAGGATACAGCACCGAACTGATCTCGCACACCACGCTGGCCATGGCCACCGGCGACCTTGATAACGATGGCGACATCGATGTAGTGACTGGCGGTATCCGCAACCTGGTCTGGTACGTGAACGATGGAACAGGCACCTTCGAGAAAAACACCCTGAGCCTTGATGCCCAGGAGGCGCAGTGCGTGCTGCTCGAGGATCTGGACGACGACGGTCACCTGGACATCATAGTTGCCGATATGGCCGTGAACCGCATCCTGTATTACCACAACAACGGCGATAACACCTTCGACCGTTTGTTCCTCTACGGCAGCACGGGCGGCGTATCGGGGGTGGCCATTGCGGACATGGATGGCGATGGCGACAAGGACCTGGTCTGTGCGGCCTTCACGGCGAACAAGGTGTACTGGTTGAGGAACAATGGCGGCTTTGCATTCACGCAGTTGGATATCGCCACCGGCCTCACGGGGGTGGCCCATGTGCAGGCCCATGACTACGATGGCGACGGCGATATGGACGTTGCCGCAGCCGTGCAGACCGCAGGCGCGATACGCCTGTTCCGCAACAATGGCAGCGGGACCTTCGCCAACGAACTGTTGGCCAACATGACCACCCCACGTCGCCTGGTGCAGGACGATATCGATCTGGATGGTGACATGGACCTGTTGTACGCGGGCGCGAGTGGAATGGGCTACTTCCGCAACACGGGCACCACCTTCACGCAGCAGTCGGTGACCACCTATAACGGAATACGCGGTGTGGGTGCAGGCGACCTCAACAGCGATGGCTACAAGGACCTGCTGGTGGCCGACTACGGAGAGGATATGCTCTACTGGCGTGGTTACAGCGCCAACGGCACGTTCAATACCGCAGGCATTACGTTGGATACCGATCTCGACTTCGCATCGCTGGTGATGGCCGCCGATCTGGACGGTGATGGTGACCAGGACGTGGTGGCAGCCTCAAGCTCAGACGTCCGTGCCTACATCAACCCAGCCACCGCAGGTTTTGAGCCCAGGCCCATGAACCGGATTCTAACCGATGCACGCGGCGTTTGCCACGGCGACTTCGACAATGATGGCGATGTGGACATGATGGCCGTGGGCCTGCTCTATGTGAACTGGTATGTGAACGACGGCAGCGGTAAGCTCGAGGCACGCATCGTGCGCGAAGGTCCGTTCCGCCTACTGGTGTCCGGTGGCGTGGACATGAAGGCCACCGACCTCGATGGTGATGGCGATATGGATGCGGTCCTCACCGAACGAAGTGGCAATAAGGTGAGCTGGATCGAGAACCTGGGTGGCGGCAACTTCGCCAAGCGCCTGGTGGCCAACCTTACCAACGCCTATTCCTGCGATGTGGTGGACTTCGACAATGACGGTGATCAGGACGTGGTGGCCTCCAACCTCAATGGTGGGTTCATCTACTGGTACCAGAACAACGGCAGCGAGGTGTTCACACAGCTCACGGTGAACACCACGTATCCGCAGCCCTATGAGGTACGTGCCTTCGATCACGACAACGACGGTGACATGGACGTGCTATCGGCGTGCTACTCCAACCTGCAACAGGTGGGCAAGCTGGTGCTGCACCGAAACATGGGCAATGGCACCTTCCAAGCGTTCGAGATCGACCAGTCAGCGCCGGGGATAACCAGCTGCTACTGGGTGGACCTGGATGGCGATGGCGATAAGGACATCGTGGCCACCATGGGCGATCAGGACCGCATCAACTGGTACGAGAGCAGCGGTGGCGCCTTCCCGGCCTATACCGAGCGCGTGCTGGCATACGGCGTTGGCTATGCCACCTATGTGGTGGCCACCGACCTCGATGGCGATGGCGATGTCGACGTGGTGGCATCCGCCCTCGATGACCGCAGCACCGACTGGTACGAGAACGATGGCAGCGAGATGTTCACGCGCCACCTGCTGGCCAGCAACACGCCCAATGCACAATTCGTGGGCACCGGCGACATTAACGGCGATGGTACGCCCGAGATCTACGCCAGTTGTGCCGAGACCGAGGCCGTGCACCTCTATCGCCGTACCGGCATCAACTACGAAGTGGTGGTGGGGCCGGAGCCGCAACCCTGCCACGATCTGTTCATCAGTGAGATGGTGCATTATCCCGGTGACATCGCGCGGGCCATCGAGATCTACAACCCACGCTCGGTACCGGTGGACCTTTCGGACTATTCCCTGCGGTTCTATCCGAACGGGGCGCACACCTACGATGCCACCATGCTCAACGGTGTGATCCAGCCCGGCGATGTGCATGTGTTGGTGGCCCCCAACTACGCCACGAACATCAACACCTACGCGGACCAGATCACTGACCTTTGGTACGACGGACAGGAGACCATCGTGCTGGTGCATGACGACCAGCCCATCGACGTCATCGGCCGTGTTGGCGACTTCTTCGAGGATGACAACTACTGGTTCAACAACGGCGTGGGCACTTTCTATACGGTGCTTGTACGCAAGCCCACCATTGATCGCGGCGATCCCGATGGCACCGATCCCTTCCTGCCCGATGTGGAATGGATCGCCTATCCCGTGAACGATTACAGCCACCTGGGAAGCCACACTTCGCCCTGCGCTGCGGTCTGCACGCCCACCATCGCTCTGTCCGCACCCGACGGTCCGCATTGCGTGGGCGATGTGATCACCATTACGGCCACTGCGGTCAACGGCGGCACGGCACCCAACTACCAATGGACCGTGAATGATCTGCCGGTAGGAGGGAACAGCGCGAGCTACACCATCAACGGACTGACGGGCAATGCGCTGGTGCGTTGCACCCTTGCGGGCAACGCCACGTGCGCCACGGCCACCACTGTGCAGAGCGAACCGCTATTGATCTCATTGAACACCGTGCAAGCCCCTGTGGCCAGCATCACCGGCAACGTGTTGAGCGCCAGCCCAGTGCCCGACGCCACCTATCAATGGTACTTCAATGGCGTGGTGCTGCCTGGCGGCAATACAGCCAACGTCACCGTTATCGTGCCGGGCGACTACCACGTGGTGGCCACTATGGCCGGTTGCACTTCAGCGGCCTCCAACACCGTGACCTACGAGATCACCACCGGTCTACTGTTGTATGATGCGCCCGGTATCCAGTTGGTGCCTAATCCCACCGACGGACCACTTACGATACGCGGTGCAGCGAACGTGCGGATGGTGGAGCTATGGAACGTCGCTGGCCAAAAAGTCCTGGAACAACGCGGCACGTCGTTGGACCTGGCGCCCTTTGCGCCCGGTCTCTACACGGTGGTGTTGCTCACGGAAAGCGACCGCTGGCAGATGCGTGTGGTGCGGCAGTAAGTGCGGAACGATCAGGCGCAGATATAGGGACAAGGGGGCTACTTGCCCATGGGCCTGGCGCCCACCGGGTACCGCATAGCCTTCCACATGGCCTTCTCCTCAAGTTCCCTCAATTCTGCGTAGCGCGCGGCCTGTTCCTTGTTCAGCTTCTGCTTTCTGCGCAAGGCTTCCAGTTCCTGCAGTTCCTCAGCCTGATTGTCCTCTTGTGCCGCATGGAAGGAGCGACCACCAGATTCCACCAGATAGAAAGCCTTGCTGGAGGTGTCGTACACGTACTTGTCCGTGCTGGTATACTTCCACGCGCTGCCACCGAACTGCGTGATGACGAGCGTATCCACGTTAATGCTGATCCCGCTGATGCCCTCTTCTCCAATGGGGTCGTGGAAGCCACCGCTGTGCTTATCCGGTAGGAAGTCCTTCAGCAAGGCGTGCTGAACAAAGCGGCCACGGTCCGGGGCGATGAACGTGATGAGCAGGTCGCGGGGTCCATCATCGGCATCGTTGGTGAGCACGAGCACATGGTCCTCGGCGCCGTCGCGGTTCAGGTCACCGCTGGCCTGTTGGAGCACCCTGCGTCCGGACGGCACCACCTCGCGCAGCGAATGCCATGGGTAGGGAACCTGGTCGTCCACTTGGTGCTTCTCCAACCAGCAACGGCTGAGGTCCATTGCACGACGACGGAGCTGATAGCGATGCTTGATCTCGCCACTCTCGTCAGCATATGCCACGCCTTCGATCACCGGCTCATACACCAGCGTGTCGCAACGGTAGGCCATGGTGTCCAACTCATCACGCAACGTTTCGCGGTGCATGCTCTCCACGAGCAACTGCCCGTAAGGGTTCAGGTAGATGCACTCCGAAACAGCATACTGCCCGTCGCCATAAGTGGAGGCCAGTGTATCGATGCTCTGCAGCTGCCCTTGTCGATCATAGGTCAACCAGAGCAGGTCGTGGTCATCGTCGCGCTCGCAGAGCAGGGTAATGCGCAGTCCGTTTTCGAAGGGCAGCTTCGCACCGTAGCGTAAGGTGGCGCCAGTGTAGTGGTCCGCAGCGTATTGCAAGAGCTTTATTCGTGCAGCGTCATCCACCAACGGCCGGCGCATGTTCTCTCCGCTCCGGCCGGGGCACAAGCGCTTGTTGCGGTGCAAGCTGTGCCGGTCCCAACCGCCCGGTGGCGCCGGCAGCTGGCTTGCGCCATCCGCCACCGGTTCAATGCTGATGTTGCTGTCCGGAACAAGTGCTTCGGGGGTGATGAGATAAGACATCGAAGGGGTCTCACACGGCACCGGCTTGCCGTTCACTGTACATCCGTTCACGAGGTGGATGTGGGTGCTGGTGATGCTCACCACCGAACTATCGCGCGTGCGGTGGTCAAGCTGCTCGCCTTTGTCATCGAACTCCCACTCGAAGTTGTCGAACAGGGTGGTCACGCTTGCGTAGGTGAGGCGCTCCAGGTCGATGAGGTAAAGGTCAACTTGGTGATACTCCTGCCCCCGGGTGAATTCCGTTGTCCTTTGCTCTGCGATGAGGAAACGACCATCGGGCGTAAAGCGCTGCAGCTCGAAGTCGCTCCGACGGTCCTTGAAGAGCGGTAAGGAATAGGCCAGCCACGTGTCGCCCACACGTTTCACCAGCATGGCGCTGCCTTCCTCGAACGGGAGCTGCGGTTCGGTAATGCTGCGCTCGTTAACGTCCACAGCTGGGCTCGTGCGCTTCAATGCAGCGACTTCGGCAGCAGTGCGAAGGGTGTCCGGAGCCTCCAGCTGCGTGAACGGGATGGGGATGTTGGTGTTCTGCGACACAGCGGATCCGCAGGCACTAAGGACCAGCAGAACGAATAGGAAGGGCGGCACGCGCAATGGGGTGAGGGAAGGATGAAGCTGCCGGGCAAAGTTCGGGCCATCGTACCCGCAATGCTCACTCCTCCACGTAATAGCTCGCCGTTCGGCAGATCAGGCCACAGGGTGTTTCCCAAGCGATCATGATGCCGTGCTTGCCGCTTGCAGTGCGGAAGTGTCCTTCCTCGTGCATAGGGCCTACGCGCACGGTCCCCGTTGAACGTACCAGCGTGCTTCCATCACCACGGGACACCATCCAAAGTCCGCCATGCTGGTTCTCGTGCCACACCAGCTTGTAGGTCCTGCTCGTAGTGTCCAAGGCAGTGACGGTCTCCTCCCATTGCAGGCCTGCTTGGAACTGCATGAACTCCGCGCTATCCGCTCGGTTCTCGAAATAGGGCACGCCGAAATACCTGTGCTGTGGGTCGGGTATGGTGGGTTGGTCCTGGGCTTTTGCGGTGGTCGTCAGGAGCAGCAGCGTGATGATGGCGAGGTGGGGTAGGCGCATACGGAGCGTGGTATAGGCACGCTGTACACGCCTGGTGGTCCTTGGTTCGAAGTTGGAGGGAAGGGCTGTGCGAATGCACAGGTAGCCATTAGGCCAGGTCCACGAAATACATCTCCATTTCGCCCTTGCCCTTGGCCTTCACCTTGCCACGTGAGGTGAAGGTGAGGCCGGGTTGGTCCTTTACCATGTTGTAGGTGGCCTCGCTGATGTTCACATGGCCCGGCTCGCCGGATGATTCCATGCGGCTGGCGGTGTTCACCGTATCGCCCCAGATGTCGTAGCTGAACTTCTTCACGCCTACGATACCCGCCACCACCGGGCCGGTATGGATGCCGATGCGGATCTCGAAGAAGGGGAGCCCCGCCGCGATCTTCCGGGCCTTTCCTTCGGCAATGAAATCGCGCATGGCCATGGCGGCCTTGATGGTGTCCATGGCATGGGTGCTGTTGGGCACAGGCAGTCCACCAGCGGCCATGTACGCATCACCAATGGTCTTTATCTTCTCCAGGCCGTTCTGTTCGCATATGCGGTCGAAGGCGCTGAAACACTCATGCAGGTCATGCACGAGCTGCTTCGGGGTCACCTGCTCGCTCAGTGCTGTAAATCCCTTGAAGTCCGTGAAGAGCACGCTCACTTGATCTATCTGCACGGCCTCCGCCTCGCCCTTGGCCTTCAGCTCCTCGGCCACCTCTTCGGGCAGGATGTTCAGCAGCAATTGCTCGCTGCGTTCCTTTTCCTTGGTGATGATGGCGTTGGTCTTCTTGGTGTAGCGGTAGCGGTTGAAGAGCCCACCAGCGAGCACCAGGAACAGCAGACCGATGGCGATGGTGCCGTTCTTGATGGCCTTCTGGCGCTTTAGTTCCAACGAACGCAGTTCCTGGTCCTTCTCCAGCAAGGAGATCTGACCTTCCTTCTTTTCGATCTCGTAGCTCAGGGTCTGCGCCTGCAGCTTCTTGTCCATATCGGCGTTGTACAGCGTGTCCTTCAGGTCGGCGTACAGGTTCAGGTAGTTGTATGCCTGCTTGAAATCAGCGGTCTTGGAATAGCTCATGGCAAGGCCCTGGTAGGCATCGTGCACTTCGTACAGCGCGCCCACCTCATCCGCAATGATCTTGGCCTCGTGGAATTTGGCAATGGCCTGTTTGAAGTCCCCTTGGCGCTGGTAGGTGCCGGCCAGGCTCAACAGCACCTGGGCCATTTCCAAACGCGCATCCATGGCCTTCGCGATCTGGTAGGCCTCGGTCTGGTATTGGATGGCCTTGGCGAAATCCTTGCGGATGGCATACACCTTTCCGATGCTCTTCAAGGCAACGGGCAGGTTGCCGGTGGAGGAATGGCGGTAGGCATCGAGCGCCATCTCGAAGTAATGCAGCGCGGAGTCGGGGTTGTAGAGCTTGATGGAATCAATGGCCGTCCGTTCCTGCAGGAAGAGCTCGCCCAGGTTCACGGCACAGGTGCCAATGGCATCGTTGTCGCCCAAGGCCTTGCTGATGGGCAGTGCGCGCTTGTAGTACGAGAAGGCCAGGGGTTTGCTGTTCTCCTTGGTGAGGTACACTGTGCCGATGTTCACCAATGCGGTGACGATACGTAGTGAGTCCTTGCTGGACTCTGCCGCCCGCAGCGACTGCAGGTAATAGTCCAGTGCCGCCTTGTCGTCGCCACCGCTGAAGTGTACGGCGCCCAGGTTGTTCAACATGTTGGAAACGCCGTTCAGATCGTTCACCTCTTGGAAGACCTCCAGCGCCAACTTCCAGTTCACCAGGGTCTCCACCCAATCGCTCTGGAAGTAGTAGGTCATGCCCACGGCCTTGTAGGCGCGTGCCAGGCCGTTCTTGTATCCGCTCTTTTCGGCCAGGTCCTTGGCTTCCGTGGCCAGTCGTCGTGCCTCTTTGGCATCGCTGCGGTAGAACTGGGCGCTCAGTTCCAATAGGGTGGATACCCGAGAGGAATCGGGGAGGGTCGTCTTCAGGACCGCTTTCAAACTATCGATCGCAACATCCTGCCCGCTAACGGACAAGGTGCTGATGACCAGCAGGGTCAGGAACAGGTAACTGCGCACGTGGCACAAGATAGCGCCGATATGAAGAAGGGCCATCCACCGAAACCCGGCAGATGGCCCTTCCAACGAAGGAGCGTTAGCCCCTTATTCAATGATCACCCGGAAGCTCTCGATGTTCCCATCGCGCAGCACCTGGATGATGTACATCCCTTGACCGTTCGCGCTCAGGTCGAGTTCGAGGCGCTGATCGGCTGCGCGGTCCACACGCACGGCGCAACGGGCGCCCATTGCATTATAGACCTCCACAAGCGCTGCATCCGCCGCTAACTCAGGGAACTCCAGGAACACCCTGCCAGCGCTCGGGTTCGGGTACACCTTCACTTCGGTAACAGCTGGCTCCTCTTCAAGCACCAGGTTCTTCACGCCCGGGCTGGTGCACACGGTATTGGAACTGTTTGCCGTAATGGAACCGACGGTACCGTTGTTCTTGTTGCTGGTGATCTTCCAACTGATGGATGAGCCATTGAAGGGGATGGCGATCGGGGCGGAAACGCCCGGCATGAACACGGTTGGGCGCTGGCTGCCATCGAAGGAGGTGGCGGTCACCGAGTTCTTCGTCCCGTAAGGGATGTACACCGGCGTGTTGTTCGGATTGTCGTAGTTGAACCAGGCCACTTTGGAATAGCCGTTCACCGGTGTGCTCAGGTTCTCGAAGCAGATAAAGGTGGGTTTCACCTGCTTGGTGCCCGATCCTGCGGGGTTCACGTACAATGTTCCATTCACCGAGGTGAAGGTGTAGTTGGCCGCCGTGGCGTTCACAATGATCTGGTACACCCCTGCCTGTCCGGTGTAATTTGGGCTCAGCGTAAAGGTGGTGGAGGTCACCACGGACGATGTCTGTCCACCCAGGAAACCGCTGTAGGTGGCTGTGAAGGGACAGAGGGCCTGGCCCTTGTTGATCACATAAATGCCCGTGGAGGCGGTTGCCGGTGCTTTCTGCACCACCAAGGTGGCGTTCGCGGTGCCCTGGTAGTTGGCGGTGTTCACCGTTACCACCACAGCGTAAGAGCCGGCGTTCACCGGTGCGTTGGTGCTTCCATTGTAGGTCACCGTGAACGGCACACCTGCCGGTGTGGTGGATACGCTCACCGTGCGCGGCGTGGTGCTATAGACCTGCGTTAGGGAGGCTGGTGCAATGCTGATCTGCGGGTTGCCTTTTTGGATCACCAAAGTGGCGGTGGCGGAGCCCACATAGTTCGGGTCATCCACCGTTACCTGCACCGTGTAGGTGCCAGCGTTCACGGGAAGCGCAGTGCTGCCGTTGTAGGTCACCGTGTAGGGCACATCGGCTGGTACCACAGAAACAGCGACAGACCTGGGTTGCCCATCATAGACCTGTGTTAGTGAACCGGGCGTAATGGTGAACTGGGCCGTGGCCGGCAGAATGGTGAGGGTGCCCAGGCCGTAGGAGATGTTGAAGTTGTTGGAGATGAAGGTGCCCGGCAGGATCAGGTGCGTGCCCACCGTGTTGCCCGTGATCAGGTTCACCGAGCGCAGCACCACTTCGCCCGGTGTGTCGCCGGCAAGGATGGAGACGTCCTCATCGCCCAGGATCACCAAGGTCTGCGTATTGCTGTTCAGCGAGATGGCAGAGCTGTTCACCACACCACCGCTATTCACCAGGCTGCCCGCGTTGGTGAGCGCACTGGTGTTGGTAATGGTGCCCAGCGAATCAATGGTGTTCACCAGTGCGGTCCCGCGCACCAGCGTGAATCCGTTCACCAGCGCGGTGCCGCGCACAAGGCGTGCACCGGAATTGGTGAGCGCAGTGGCCGTGTACAGTTCGGCCGGATCGATCAGTTCGCCGTTCACCAGGGCCGTGCCGCGGGTGCTGGCCACCGCCTGCGAGATCATGAAGCTGAAGTTGTTCAGGATATCGTCCGTCAGCAGTTGCTCACCGTCGTTGTTCACCAGCGCGGTGCCGCGTACAAGGCCGGTGGCGTTCACCAGCGCGGTGCCGCGTGTGGATGCCACGGCGCTCACGATCGCTTGGTTATCGCTGGGGGTGATGTTGAGCGCTCCCTGTGCGCCATCGCTCAGCACGTAGTTGAAGTTCAGCCCTTCGATCGCTTCGCCGTATACAATTGTCGTGTCGCGGGCGGTGATCTTCAGGTCGGCCGGGTCGATGGTGAGCACGCCGTTGCGGAACACCACGTTGTAGCGGTCCAACAGCGAGATGTCCATCGCGCTCGTGGCGGGCACGTTGCTGTTGGGGCTCAAGGGGTCGGCGTTGTTCGGCTCAATGCCCCACAGGCCCACGTTGCTCAGTGAGTTGGCAATGGTGGTGATGCCGATGCTCTGGATGCGGGCCTGCTCTTCAGGTGTAAGCTCGGAGCCTGCCAAGGGCACACTGCTGTTCACGCCTTCAACAGTGTACACCGCCGTGAATTCCGGAAGCACCTCGCCGTATTTCTTGCTCTTATTGTCCACGCTCACCAGAATGGACTTCTTGGTGGTGAAGTAGAGCGGGTTGGAAAGGCCGCCATCGGTGCCATTGGTGCCGGCCATGGGCGGGTTGTATACCTGAATGGCCGGGTAAAGGCCTGGGAAGGGCTCAACGAGGGTGATCAGTGCCGAATCACCGAGCAGCTGAACCCCTGTTGTAAGCTGCGTTCCCCCCAGGAACACCGCAGCTCCTTGGTTCAGGTACTCGCCATAAATGGTGAGCGTTATCGGGTCAACACCCGGGGTCAACGTGGTATCGTAGGAGATGCTCGTGATGAACGGTGCGGGATTGCCCAACTGGCTCAGTGCGTTGTCGGCCGTTATGTAGCCCGCTCCAGAGGCCACGTCGTAGCCCGGGGTTCCCATGTCAATGGCCGAGTTCTGTAGGATGTTCTTCACGCCATCGGGTGTAAGCACATCGCCGTAGAACTTGGTCCGGGCCTCAAGCAGCAAGGCGGCCAAGCCGGCAGCGTGCGGCGCTGCAGCGGATGTGCCGAAGAAGTTCGGGAACAGGTCTCCGTCGATGTTCACTCCGCCCAGGTTCACACTGGTGTTCACCCCATTGGGGCCCATGATGTCCGGCTTGAACCGATCCTGGCCGTTCACCGGCGTTCCCCCCCGCGAGGAGAACGAGGCGGGGGGGGGGGTGGCCACTCCGTACTGCGGTGTGTTCGTGTAGAGCACCGCACCCACGGCGATGGCGCCGGCCGCGTTGGCTTGACCGGCAATGGTGCTCGCATTGAAGCCGCCGTACTCGTTCACCTTCACCTTTCCGCGATACACCACATACTTCAGGGTGGCATTGCCCGTCCCGCTTTCACGCACGATGAGGATGTTCGAGAGCACGGAATCCGCGGTGACCACGAAGGGCAACACCTCAAAGGCATCGCCACCGATGTTCATGCGGTTGAAGCCGAACAGCGCACTGCCCGAGCTCGTGGCCAGATAGATGTCGAAATCGGAATTGGTGGTGGTGCCCGTCGTGCCATCATCCCATTGGAACACGATCGTGTAATCGCCCTGGTAGAGCATGATGCTCTGCAGGATGTCCGCAGGTCCGCCTGTACCATTGGCGAAGTTGTGCGCCTGCCCGGTAACACCCGTTGGCGCTGCTACCGGTGCGAAGGTGCCCTGCCACGAGTTGGTGCCGAAGTTGCCTGCAGCGGAGAAGTAGGATACACCCTGTGCCTTCACCTCGTTGACCGCCTGCGCCACCACACCATCGCGGAAGAAGGGCTCGGAGATGTAGGTGATGTCGTCCACGATCACATTACAACCAGCGTCCTTCAGGTCGCGGATGCCCTTGGCGAAATCAACAGGACCAAGGAAGCCGGTGCGGAAGGCGAGGTCGGCGCCCGGGGCCACATCGTGTATGATCTGCAGCATGGCGCGGCCCTCATCGGTGCGCGTGCCCAGCGGGAAATCCTGCAACACCTGCACGGGGTTCGGATGGTCCGGGTTGGCAGGGCCGGGCAGGTCCTTGCGCACCACATCATCGGCCGCCGGATCACCAGTGATGGTGTTGTAACTGTCTGAGAGCACACCCACTTTGATACCTGTGCCATCCACGCCGAACACGCCACGCGCACGGAACGAACGCATTGCTGTATCACCCTGGCTGGTGATCAGACCGGCGTTGTTGATGGGTGAATAGATGGGGCGGGCCGAGACCAACAGGTTAGGCAGCAGGTTCAGCGAGAGCAGGTTCAGAATGGGAATGGTACCGTTCAGCAGGTTGTTCGTGGGGTCGTTCAACTCCTGCACCAACCCATAGTTGGGGCCGGTGAGCAGGTTCACCGCGTTGGCATGCTGCCCGGGCTGGGTGCGGATGGAGACCCGCACGCTGGTGCCGATCAATTGGAAGATGTCATCCGAAATGGCCGAGCCACCATTGGCATATTTGTTATACAAAGAGGTGAGCTCCACGCCGATGATGTCATACAGCTTGTTCGCTGCCGGCTCGAAGTAGGGTTCAATGCCCGAAGGCGGTGGAGGAGGAGGATACAGACAGCTGCTCACCGTCTGGAAATTCGCTGCCGTGAACGAGGCCGTGTAGTAAGGTGAGGTGGTCCGAAGGATGACCTGCTGGCTCTGGAGCGGCCCTGAAAGCGTGTAAGTGACCGTGAATGCCGCCACCAGACCATTGCCGACCCCGTTGATGTTGAATACCTTGAAGCCTTGGATACTGACACCTGGCAGGGTGGGCCCCATGTTGATGCTCGAGAACGTGACATTACCGGAGAGGGACTGAACGCTGATGTTCGAATAGGTGCCAGGGGCGGCCTGCACGTACATGTGGTCGAGTTTCCTGCAGCCGGAGCAGCCGTTGTTCAGCACAGTAAGCGTAATGGTGTTGCTGCCATTGGCATTGGGCACCACGTTGGTAATGGCCGCAGTGTATCCCTCTGAAAGTGTTACGATGTTCGCACAGGCATTGGATGACAGGGCCAGACAGTTCTTCACGGATTGGAAGTTGCCTGCTGTGAAGGATGCGGTAAGTGTGCTGGACGATGTCTTCAGCAGCACCTGCTGGTTTTGGAACGGACCGCTCAGGGTGTAGGTCACCGAGAAGGCCGCCGCCTGGCCATTGCCAATGCCATTGGTATTGTTGATGCGGAAACCCTTCAACGTGGTGCCGGACAGGGTGGGCCCCATATTGATGCTGGCATAGGTGAAGGCCCCGCTTATCGTGGCGACCGAAACGTTGGAATAGGTGCCTTGTGCGGCCTGCACGGTCAGCTCATTGAGCTTCTTGCACCCGCTACAGCCATTGTTCAGCACGCGCAGCGTGATGGTGTTCGTGCCGTTGGCATTCTGGATGACATTGGTGATGGACACCGAATAGCCATTGGAAAGGCTGATGGTGTTGGCACAGTTCTGTTGCGCCCGCAGCAGGGGCACAAACATCGCGAAGCTGAACAGCAGCGCACATGAACGACGAGAAATTGACCGGAACATTGGCGTTAGGGGGTTGGGGGCAAGGAACAAACGTACAGGTATTGCACCGTGCAAGACAATACCTATATGTAGTGATGCGCTGATAACTTACGTTCCATGGGAGATCGGTATTAATTCCACATTATCAATGTGTTAGGCGGGGCCTTAGGCGCTCTACGACGAGCGGATCATGCCCACTGTAGCAGGTGCCGACCAGCCCACCACCACCGCCTGTTCACGCCAGCTCAACGTACCAGCACGAATAGCGGATCAGCCCTGTATTCGGCGTCCACGACATCACAGCGAACCAGCTCCCAATGAATTCGGGACCGAAGGCAGGCATGCCCGAACCCGGCTCTGGTGGCTCGGCCAGGAAGGTGACAAGGTCAGCTCCATCTCTTTAACAAGTAGGCGTCTTCCTTCGCAACGCACCACCCACTTCGGCCTGTAGGCCGATGGCGGTTCTGGAACAGGGTGGCCCGGCGCATCGCGCATGTCGGCCAGAAAGTGAACGAAGTCGGCGCTATCGACCGCGCTGGCCCGCAAGCCATGGAAAAGCGCGAACGGGTCAGCGAGGTATCGGATCGCGTTGTCGTTCTGCGCGGATAGTGGCAGGTGGCACAGCAGAAGCGGGTAGGGTAGTAAACAGCGCACAGGCATGTCTTAGTTACCCTGCACGCCATGTTCCCGAAGGTTCAGCGTGTACACGGTTGCCTTGTCGCGCATCTTTATTATCGCCCGATCGTCGGGAGGCCTCCGGGATGGTCGACCTTTGATGTATAAACGCCCCGGCGGTCTTGCCGGGGATCAACAGGTCCACCCTTCGGTGGGCGCATTACAAGTCAGTATAATGTCAAGCGGTACAGTAAAGTTCTTCAACACGGAGAAAGGTTTTGGTTTCATCACCCCGGATGAGGGTGGCAAGGACGTGTTCGTCCACAAGACCGGCACCCGTGACTCCATTTTCGAAGGTGACAAGGTCACGTTCGATCTGGAGCAAAGCCCCAAAGGCCCCAACGCGGTGAACGTTAGCCGCGCCTGAGGTTCAACCCTCTCCCAGTAACAGCGAAGCCCCGGCGATGAGCCGGGGCTTTGTCTTTCCGTACGGACCGGTCGTTGGTTTCCAATGCTGCCGCGCTTCAGGCCACTGTGCCCAATTGCCGCAGCCGACGCACATGCGAACCAAGCGCTGCAAGCATGGTGGGCTTTACGTTGTATGGGATGCCGAACTCTGCGGCCGTGCTTTGCACGATGGGGGCTATGGCCGGATAGTGCAGGTGTGAAATAGCGGGGAACAAGTGGTGCTCCACTTGAAAGTTCAGTCCACCAGTATACCAAGTGATCCAACGGCTGCGTGGCGCGAAATCGGCCGTGGTGAGCACCTCGTGCACGGTCCAGTCCGAGTGGATGATGCCGTTGTGGTCGGCCAGCGGTTGCTGAGCACCCTCCACCACGTGGGCCAATTGGAAAACTGTGCCCAGGATAACACTGCAAGTGAAATGCATGATCACGAAACCGGTGAGCACCTGCCACAACGCGAAGTCCGTGTAAAAGAGCGGCAGTCCGATGAACGCCAACAGGTGGGCCAGTTTAACGACCACCATGATGGCAAGGTCCTTCGCATAGTTGCGGCCCTTGTAACGCGTATCGCCGCTGCGGGCCACCCGTGTCAGTGAAACGAAATCGTTCCCCAGTTTCACCATGGTTAACAGGCCATAGAAAAAGAACGAGTATAGATGCTGGAAGCGGTGTACACGCCATAGCGGCGCATGCTCGCAGAAGCGCAACAGGTCCGGCGGATCGATGTCCTGGTCCACGCCATCCACATTGGTGTGGGTGTGGTGCGCTCCGTTGTGTTGGACCTTCCAAGTGAAGGCATCGCTTCCCAGCACGTACATCGTGCCGCCCAACAGATCGTTCAACCATGGTCTGGAGGAACTGGCACCATGCAGGCCGTCGTGCATTACGCTCATGCCCACACCCGCCATGCCCACACCCATCAGCAATACCAAGGGAAGCGCCGCCCATGCGGACATCGGTACCAGCAGGATCACCAGCAACGGCCCCAGGAATAGCGCCATCAATACGAGCACCTTGGGCACCAACCGGTGGTCCGCTTTCGTGGAGCGACCGGTCTCCTTGAAGTGGGCGTGCACACGCTGGCGCACGGTATGGCCGAAGCCGCGTTCAAGTTCTGTGCCTACGTATCGGGGTGGTGGAACTGACATGAGTGGATCTGTGTGGTGTTCTTAAACTGAACGCTGTTCGCCGGGTGCATGCCTTGCGTCGCTATTCCTTGTTCGTTCCCGCAGGGTCAAGGATGCAGGCATCGGGGTAGCGTTCCTTCCAGTAGGCGAACTTCTTCATGTTCTTGATCAGCACGATGGTGCGCCTGTCAAGCCGCACGCGTATGCAGTCCTCATCGGCCTGTGCAGGCCGGAACAGGGTCTTTTCCTTGCTCATGGCTCAGTTGTTATGGATCAGGTCCAACACGGTCTTGTGTGCCATGAACAACAGGCGCTGCAAGCGTTGGATCAGCTCATCCTCACGGCCTGGTATCAGGTCCAGGTCCTGCGGTCGCAGGTAAGGGTATCGCTCCATAAGGATGGAACGTTTCGCCAGCCAGGTCTCCAGCGGAATGGCAATGGCGGTGGGTCGGTGGTGGTCCATGAGCATAGGCCTTCGCAGGCGGTGTTGTATTCCTCCCGTGGAACGGTTCGCCATGCTGCCACAATGGTCGCACAGCCACTTCGGGATCACCGATCGGAGGCCCGTTGCTCAGCCGTTCTCCGGCAGGGCCCTTGTTCCTGGCCCACAACGTCTTCAGAACACCCGGCAAGTGAGACCGGGCACGGGTACAAGGTACGCTGGTCCAGCCGCGATCGGTGCCGACCGTGAGGAATAAACCTGCCCTCGCAGCACGGTGATATGCGGTGCACGATGGCAGTCAACATCCAGATCGGTGCCTGCCAGGCGAAGCACCAGTGGATCGCCCTACTGCTTCACCACGCTGATCACATGGCTGGCATCCTTCCCGATGGCGCGCAAGGTGTACACGCCATTGCTGAGCGCAGCGATGTCGATCACACCGGTCCGGCCAAGTACGGTCTGGCGCAATACCTCCTGTCCGTGGACATTGAAAAGCACGACCATGTCGATCTCGTCCGTGGCGGTGATGCGCAGCTGTTCCGTGGCCGGATTGGGGAAGGCCGTGAACGCAAGGCGCGTATTCTCAAAGGTCCCGGTGCCGATGTCGGCAATATTCACCGTGTAGTCCTCCACCTGCCCGAACTCATAGCTCCAGCAGGGCTCTACCGGGGACCCACTGGCCGACTTGATGATGCGCATGCGTGTGACACCCAGCGCTGCGTCGGTAGGGACCACGATCGTTCCGGTAGCGGCCTGGCCATCCAGCCCTGTGGAGTTCTCGATGCTGCCGATCTCGAACATCTCGCTGGTCGTGTTGAATTCACCATCCTGGTCGAAGTCCACGAAAACGGTGAAGTGGTTGATGTACTCGCCACCGGTATAACCTTCCAGCGATATGGGGTAGCTCGCACCAGCGTTCATGGTCACCTCCACGTCCAGAAAGAACTCATGGGCCGGAGCGCTCGGATCTTCCGTTGATGAATGATCAACACCGGCCAGCACCATGCGGGTGATGGGTTCCACGAAGAACTGGATCTGCGGTGGGCAATACGTATCGCTCACCACGATGTTGAAGGTGCAGATGTCCAGCACGTTGCCGTCGCCATCCACCAGGTGGTGAACGATCTGGTAGGTGCCGAACGCGAAGGTGGAACCGGAAGGCAGGCCCGAAATGAGCACCAGTTCCGCATCGTCCGGTCCGCCGGATACGCAGGTGAAGGGAACATCATACTCCACCACAGCGCTGGTCTGGCCTTGCTCGGAAACAATGGTGATGTCCGCAGGGCAGCTCATTGTGCATGCCTGCTCCTCGAAAAGCAGTTCGTTCAGGAAAACGATCCAGCCGCTGGCGAAGAAAGGCGAGGTGTCGTTCCATCCGGTGATGTACTCTCCGTTGGGCGAAATGGCAATGGCCGTGCCCATGCGCCCGCTGGGGGCATTGATGTCGATCCCGTTGATCAGCAGGATGTCCTTCAACAAGCGGGGCTGGGCACCCAAGGAAGGGTGGTAGACGATGGCCTCCCGGACCAAACTCCCGAACTCGCCAAAGTTCTGCGCATAGCCCACGGCAACGCCGGTGTTGGAGATGCTGGTGAAGGTGGCCGCGATGTAGCCGAAGGGGATGTTGAAGGTGGTGAACTCGTCCGTGTTCTGGTCGTAGATGAAGGGCTGGTTGTCGAAGTCGCCCACCATCACGGACGAAGCGTTGATGTCGTTCACGGCGTTCACCGAGAGCGTGGGCAGGGTGGGCGTGATCACGATGATCTCCAGGTCGGGCGTAATGATCACCGGTATGCGCCGCGTACCGCCGTTCAAGCCCTCATCGTCGGCCCAGCCACCAATGGTGCCATCATCGGTGATCACATAACCGGCCACGGCCAGGTAGTCCTGGCTGAAGATCTCCGTGAGCACCTGTGTTTCGGTGTTGTACTTGAAAGTCCCGAAATCGCAGCAACCGATGGACATCTGCCCGGTCACCCAGACCCCGTTCGGCGAGATGCTGAATGTGGAGAAGGAGGACTCCTGTGGGTTCGAGGCGGGAAACCAACCGATGGGGCTCCATGTACCATTGCGCTTGTATGCCGGCTGAAGGATGAAGAGTTCCTCATCCAGGAACATGGACCCGGCCACATCGCCGTTGTTGTTGATCGACACCATTTCGGTCGCTTCGGCCTCCATCGGGGTCCAGGTCTGCGTGCCGAAGTCGAAGTAGGCGCCACCACTGATGGCCACACCATTGTCGTTGATATCGTTGAAGCGGCTACCGAAATCGGGAGACAGGTAGTAGCCCATTTGCGCCACGCAAATAGCAGGGACGGCTATCGCCATGAACAGTAAGGCACGCAGGGGTTGAGTATGGATCATGATCGGTAGGCGTTGGTTCTGGGTCCGTTGGTGTGATGAAGGTAGGCATCACCTATTTGATGCGACTGACCTTGAGCCACCGCAGCGTTCGATGCCTTGAACCGGGCGCCCGTGCCGGGCCGGAAATTCATGGCGGTGCCTTACGGAAACCATGTCTCAAATGCTCACGGCCCCACCCGCTCAAAGAACCAGTAGCGGTACCGCACCAGCCCCGTGGGCGGCTCCCAGTGCACCACGGCATAGCGCCCGCCATAGAAGCTTGGGCAGCAGACCGGCACCGTGAAGCGCTTCTCAGGCGGGTCCTTCAGGAAGGTCGGCAGGTCGGTGCAGTTGCCGCGCGCCAGAAAGGTCCCACCCTCGCAGATCACCTCCCACACCAAGCGGTATTCGCGTGGATCGGGCAGTGGACCGATGTCCAGCGTGGTCCCCGCCATGGCCGCACCGAACCGGGCGAAGTCAGCGCTGTCGGCCGGACGCGGATGCATGCGGCCCTCGAAACGTTGGAAGAGGAGCGCGGGATCAGCCTCGTGCCATTGAGCCGTCGTGGGCAGGGTGGTGACCAGGAAGAGCGAAAGGAGGAATGGGGTGCGCATGCAGGATGCGGTACACCGGACCAGCTGATCGGTTCAACCGGTCGCTCGTATGCCACGCCTCACATCTTCACAAAGCGACGGCTCAAGCGGCCACTGTTGCCGGTCCACAACAGGGTGTAGGTACCCGCGGGCAGGCCATGCAGCGAAAGGCGCATCAGGTGGTCCTCGGCGGCCACACGCATCACCTCGCGACCGGTGGGGTCCACCACGTGCAGTTGGTCGCCGCGCCCGAAGGCGCCGGTAACGGTGAGCCAGCCGCTGGTGGGGTTGGGCATCAGGTGCAGGTCGTCGGCGGTCAGAGCTTCGGTGGTGCCGGTGGTCAGGTCCACGCCGTACTTCACCGTGAAGGCCGTGCTCGAGTTGTTGGAATAGAAGGTGGCCAATGGTCCGGGGTCGAACACGGCGCTATCACCGAAGCTGCCGGTCATGAACACGTTGTCCTCTGCATCGATGGCCAACCCGCTGGCCGTGTCGAAGGTCTGGCCGGTGGTGATCATGCGCACCCATTGGAACGCGCCATCGCTGGTGTAGCGCGCCACGAAGAGGTCGTTGGGTTGCAATGGGGTGTAAATGGCCTCGCCGGGTCCGGGGTCGTAGTCCTGTGTTTGGGCGATGGCGCAGGTGACGGCCACGCCACCGTTCGCATCCACCGCGATGTCGCCCACGCAATCGAAATGGATATTGCCTTGGTGCTGGTGCGCCCACAATGCGTTGCCACTGCTGTCCAACTTGGCGAATAGGGTGCCGGGCGAGTTGGGGGCGGGTGGCACCAGCTCCAGCACGCCCGCACCGGGGTCGGCATCCACCGTTCCGCGGAAACTGGCGAACAGGTAAACGCTCTCTCCCAGAGTGCGCACGGCCTCGCCGGTCATGTTGCCCCCGGCCACCTGGCCTTTCAGCCACAGCACGTTGCCGGCCGTGTCGGTCTTGCAGAGGAAGGTGCCGGAGATCGTGTTCGGCAACGTAATGCTGTAGGTGCCGCTCACGGTGGTGCTTCCGGCACAGGTACCGAACACATACACGTGTTGCCCTGCGCAGGCCACCGACTGACCGCGTTGGAAGCCGGTGCCACCGATCTTCTTCGCCCAGCGGAAGGCGCCGTCCGCGCTGTACTTGGCATAGAAGCCGTCCCACACGCCACCTTCATGCGGCATGGAGAAACTGCCATCGTTTAAGTTCACGGTGCCGCTGGAGCTGCCCGCCACGTACACGTTGTTGTCCGCGTCCACCGCCACGCCATGGTCCTCCTCGGTGCCGGTACCATAGATGCGTTGCAGCCAGAGGAAGGTGCCCGCCGCACTGATCTTCAGCACGAAGCAGTCGCTGTTGCCCACGCCGGGCTGCACCACGCCGGGTCCGGGGTCCCAATCGAAGAAGCCGCTGTAGGTGCCGGTCACCAGCACATCACCGTTGCCATCCACCGCCACGTTCTTGGCGATGTCGGTGTTGCTGCCGCCCACCAGGTAGTGCCACACGTAGTTGCCGTTGTTGTCGTGCTTCACAACGTAGATGTCGCCGTTCACGCCGCTGCCCGTCGGGCTCAAGGCCTGGCCTGGACCAGGGTCGAAGTCCACCTGGCCATTGGCGTTGCCGCAGCTGTACACGTTGCCATCGGCATCCACCGCCACGGCCTTGCCCACGCCGCCACCCGCGATGGGGGCCGCCCAGCTGAAGAGCTGGGCGTGCAGGTGTGTATTAAGCAATGCGAAGCTGAAGAACAGGGCCGAACGGTAATGCATGGGGCCAAGGTACTAGTGGACATACGCAGAATGCGCGGCCTGCATGGCCCTTGAGGTCGTTATCGAACAACCATTGCCCCAACACCCGTTCGGCATCACCTTTGCCCGCATCCGCCCATGCCGTTCACCCTTGTCCTATTTATCGCAGCGCTCCTGCTCGGACTGCCTGCGCTTGTTGGCCTGGCCATTTACTACCAGCGGAAACGGCGCGATGCGGCTCCCGCCATGCCCGTGCACACGCCACCGGCACCACGCCCCCGGCCCGACCTGGATGCGCACCTGATCGCGGTGGCACGTGCGTTCGAGGACCAGCAACGTTTCACCAATGCCGCGCGGGCCGTGGCCGAACAGCTGCCGATCAGCGAAGCGGCCTTGTTGACCAATAGCTTCCACCAGAACCCGCCCGTGCCGCCTGAGCTGGTGCCGGTGCTTTCCAAGTACGGTGTGCTGGGCGTTTGGATGGACGTGTGTCAGAACGCCATCCTCGAGGTGCTCTTCCATTACCGCGAACAAGCACTGCCCATCCTGTACCCCATCGCCTTCGGGCCTTATGACTGGACGCAGTACAAGGCCGTACACGTGTTGACCCGACTGGCCGACGCTGGTGTGCAGCACGACGAGGTGCGCAGCAGGTTGCTGGAATTCGCCCGGACCACCACCGATGCGGAACTGCAGGAGCGTATTGGTGCATGGGCCGAGGGGCGCGAGGTGAAGGAGGGGTAAGGCTGGGTCATGCGTTCGGCAGCCAGCGCGAACAAGGCCCTGTTGCAACAGGCGAACGCTGGCGAACCACTGTCGTTCACCGAAGAGGAGTTCCTGGCCATGCGGCAGGAGCTGAACGAGATGCACAAGGCCAAGGCCAAATTGGACGCCCGTGTTTCGCGTGTCATGCAGGTCAACCAGTCGCTGCTCGATGAGTTGGACGACCTGCGCAACGGCTACGTGCGCGCCGCCTGAAGCGGACCCCGCTCACTGCGAAGCCCCGTGCCAATGGCCGGGGCTTCGTGCGTTGTGGTGGGAGGCTGGTAGGATAAGCGGTCCAAGGGCGCAGAAGAACTCCGGCCATTCGCCGAACAGTGCTAATTGCTCACGTTGTAGCGCACCAGGTCATAGCGGTTGCCGAGGGGGTTGAAGGCGAAGAACTCGTAGTAGCGCACCCGCCCCACGTCCTCGGCCCAATACGACCGTGGCCGTCTCCATGTGGCCATTTCCGGAAAGCCACCGATGCTGGTGATCTCGGCCTGCATCTTCAGCGTGCTGAAGGTACCTGCAGCCACAGTGATCGACTCCGGAGTGGAGTACACCGTGTAGTCCAACTCAACGCCCACAGGCCCTTCCACTTCCGTGTAGATCAACTGGTCCAAGGGGTCCGCGCAGAACACGACCTCATGTTCCGGGGTGACCAAATAGCCGGCCGAGTCGCGCCACAGGTAGGTCCACTGGGGTGCAATGACATTCCGATGGACCACGTAGTACGTTTCACCGTTCACCACCGAATCACCTGAGATGAAAAGGCTGTCCAAACCGAGCACCTGCGCCACATTGTCGGCGGAATCCACGCGGTACCGCTGGTACACCCAGTAGTTGCCTGTGGCCAGGTTGCTGAATGCCTCGATCTCCAGGTTTTGTGTCGGTGGTCCCGATTGGGGGGCAACGACATCCTCATCGGGCTGGCACGCGGCCAAGGTGGTCAAGGCAAGGAGTACGAGGGCGATCCTGGTGGTCGGCATGGTTGGTGGCTTGGTGGTTCCGTAACGTGCCATCGGTGAGACTATTGCGTTCAGTGGATCGGTGATGGGCGTACATCACTACCTGAACGCTTCTGGTGCAAGCGACCTTGCGAACTGAAAAGCCCTATTGGTCGGTCATGCCGTGGTTGAGGACGCTGCGTCCAATTGTTTCACGATAGGGCATGAGGAGGACCGGGGCTCAGGGATGTCAGGATCTTCCAGGCCGAATAGCGCCGGTTCACAGTTGCGAGAGCATGTCGATCAGATCCGAGATGCTGACCTTCTCCCAAAACTCATCCATGGAGAACCGCCGGGGACGCAGGCGGAACCTTACACGCGGACCGGGATCAACGGTCGGGGTCAGCTTGTCGATGGCTGGTGGCTCGAATTGCCGTGGCTCGAACCCCTCCTGCGTGGGATGCAATGGCTCCGGCGAGACCGCAGGGGCTTCATCGGGTGCCGGTTCCTGCACCTGGGCATGCACACCATGAGCACCAGCCAAAAGCAGCACCACAAACGAGATGCGGAGGAGCGAACGCATGGTAAGAGCATGTCGAAGATAGGGGTTGCACGTACGCAAAACGCATCCACGGGAAATCGTGATCAGCAACGCACGATCATAACAGGGCAGGTTCTACTGCTTGGGGTCATGCGATCGAAAGGTTGCATCGACCGTTCACACTTCATTCGGTTCAGTGTCCACCAATGCCTACTCCACCGTCAGATAGGTGCGGCAGGCAGGATCGTTCCTGTGTATGCGGGCATAACGATCAATGGCCATCCGTGGGCCACTTGCGGCGTAGGAAACGGCCCTCAGCCGCGCATCGGGAATGCAACGGGTACCAAGGCTTCATTGATGAGCTTCGACCTGGCGTGGGCGAGGGAGTCGGGTGATCTTTCCGCGGCGTCCGCGTGACCACCGCGCTGAATGGCCAAGGGCTGGCGCACCACTTCAGGGATGCCGCTCCAAGGCAGCCTCGATCCAGTTCACAAGCACTTCGGGTTGCTTCTTCGGAACGTATCCCATCGGCTCTGCCAAGGACACAAAGTCCGCATTGACCATGGTGAAGAGCGGCTGGCTCTGCCTTTCGAAGAACCCGGCCTCCAAGGCCATGTTGCGCTGCCCGATGGTGGTCGGGTTGGACCTGAGTTGCGGAAAGTCGACGAGGTCTTCCGGGGCGATGGCCTTCCTGTCATCCACCATCAGCACGCATAGCACAAGGCGGTCCCGGATGAGTGCTTGCACCGCGCGGTCGCCCAGCACTTCCCAGCACGCGCGGTTGGACTGCGCGTAGGCATCGAACAGGATCAGGACGGGCCTACCGGTCTCGCGCGAGCAGCGCATGGCCACCTGGAGCTCCGTGTGGTAGGCCACGCCATGGTGTTCGTCCCAGCTGGTAGGGGCGGAATCTTGGCACGGGGGAAGCTGCACCCGTGCGCTACAGCCCAGCAGTGCGAGGGCGAAGAGCGGTAAGGGGATGGGGCTGCGCATTAGGAAATGGAAAGATAGCTGCGCCCCCTGTCTGGTAATGGGCGCTGGGAATACCGATCGGTATAGGAAAATGGTCGGTTCACCCAGTGATGCCGATATTCGGGGAATGCCCGACCAACCGAACCGCGCGACCCACCGATGGACGGGATACGATTACGCCCAACAGGGCGCGTATTACCTGACCATTTGCACCCAGGACCGGTTGCATCTGTTCGGACGGATCGTGGATGGCGTGTTGCACCCATCGCCCATCGGTGAATTGGCCCGTCAATGTTGGGATACGATACCGCAACACATGCCGCATGTGGACATCGGTGAATTCGTGGTGATGCCGAACCATGTGCATGGCATTGTGGTGATACGGGAACGGTTGGTGCGGCCGGATGGTGCGGTGGTGGTTCCCGTAGGGGCCGATCATGATCGGCCCGGTATTGCCCCCGATCATGATCGGCCCGGCACCATCCCGGACCCCGACACCATCCAACGGCCCGTCACGATGCCGGAATACGATGCAACACCGGATACGGGATCGCCGAATGCCATGGTCGATGGACCGGACGAACGCACGGCCACCGCATCCGCCGCACAAATGCGGGCCGATCATGATCGGCCCCTACGCCCACCCGCCAATGCCGGCGCACCACCGAAACGCATCATGCCCATCGTTCCCGTCGGTTCGTTGGGGCGCATTGTGCGGGCATACAAATCCGCCGTTACGCGCATGGCCTACCGCGATGGGTTGTTGCCCCACGGCACACCCCTATGGCAACGCAATTATTGGGACCCTGCCTACCGGCAGGCAGGCGTGTGATCCGCGATGATGGCGAATACGAACGCATTGCGAAATACATCCGCGATAACCCCGCCAATTGGAATGGGGACCGGTTCAACCGTTGATCCACGTCTGCGTATCCAGCGGCATGAACGCTTTAGGGATTTTCATAAACCACCTTGAACGGTACCCGAACATCCCTATCGAGCTCGTCAATCATGATCAGTTCACAATCCTTCTCGATCGTGCCCTTGTTCGTGTCATTGCAGTAGATGATCAGCTCGCCCGCCGCATTGGGTGTGAAGAGCTGGGCATCGTCACTGAAGCGATCAAAGGGTACACTGGCCTCCTTGATGCGCAGGTTCCCGGCACCCGTGACGGTGACAGCAGCGAAGTAGGTGGCCTTGATGAACGATGGAACATCCCCAGGGCGCGCGACAGGATTGACGGCCACCTTCACGGATGGGACGAGCTCACTGTCACGCTTGGCGAGTTCTTCATTCGAATGACCGTGTAGGCCATCGATGACGACCTTGAGGACAGCGAGGTCAGCTTTGTAATCATCAATTGCCTCAGGGCCTTCCCGGCTGTACACGACATTGCATGCACATCCATCGAACTCGAGATTGCCCATGAAGCTTATCCCGTAGGTGCTGCCATCCTTGGCCCGAACCACCATGCCAACACCAGTGAATCCCTTGTGGTGCACCGCGATCCCAGGCCTATGTACGGACACAACCTCATTGTCGAGCTTGTTCCCTTCGGCTATCGCTAGAGATACCATACTGTCACGTTTTGCCTGAGGTGTGTGCATGTTGCTGCGCATAGCATCGATCATGAACCGTCCTCCCGGCTTTCCGGTGCTGAAGACCTCGTAGCCTTCGGTATGATATGCTGTGTTGGAAAAGCGCTCGCCTATGCGGAATGCAGCGGTATCGTATGAGAATGATAGACAAGGTTCAATGAAAAGGTGACCGGGCTGGGTTTGGGAGAACACGATCAAACCTGTGAGCACAGAAGTGCAGAAGGTGTATGCGCGGAACAGTTGGGTGGCGGTCATTCTCAATGATCAGGTTTGAAGTACCCCCATATTAAACTCCCTAGTCGCCGGTGCCTGGCTCGTCGCTTCGATTCCCAACGAGATCCACGTCCGCGTCTCCAACGGATCGATCAACGCATCCAGCCACAACCGGCTTGCCTCGTAATTGGGGCTCATGCTTGTAGGAGAAGTTTGACGGTTACGGCAAGGAATAACAACAGAAGTATGACGGATTGCGCTTTGTTGATCGTTGCACGTCTTGTGATCACTTGTCGCATTACCAGATCGACCACTAATCCGGCGCCGCCAACGATCACGAGTGCGATCACGAATACGAAGCCCCAACCTTCATCGTAGTTCAATGAATCGTACGTGAACAGCAGGGCTATAGCGCAGTAGAGAAGAAGCGCGATCGAAAATGCGCTCAGCACCGTGTTCCAACGCAGGAAGGTCCTAAGCATCTTGCCTGTTAGGTTTGGAGTACACCCATATTAAACTCCCTCGTCGCGGGGCTTTGGCTTGCCGCCTCGATGCCCATGCTGACCCACGTCCTCGTCTCCAACGGATCGATCACCGCATCCAGCCACAACCGGCTTGCCGCGTAGTATGGACTGATGGTCTCCTCGTACTTGCTGCGGATCCTGTTCAGCAGCTCGGCTTCCTTCTCGGGAGTGATCGTCTCGCCCTTGCCTTTCAGGGCGGCCACTTCGATCTGCAGCATCACCTTGCTGGCCTGCTCGCCGCCCATCACGGCCACTTGGGCGCTGGGCCAGCCCACGATGAGGCGCGGGTCGTAGGCCTTGCCGCACATGGCGTAGTTGCCGGCGCCGTAGCTGTTGCCGATGATGATGGTGAACTTGGGCACCACGCTGTTGGCCACGGCGTTCACCAGTTTCGCGCCGTCCTTGATGATGCCGCCGTGCTCGCTGCGGCTGCCCACCATGAAGCCGGTGACGTCCTGCAGGAAGACCAGCGGGATGTTCTTCTGGTTGCAGTTGGCGATGAAGCGCGTGGCCTTGTCGGCGCTGTCGCTGTAGAT
>JAEUSY010000021.1 GCA_016788295.1 Flavobacteriales bacterium | reverse complement strand
GCTGGCCATTGGCCGCAACCTGCAGGTGGCCTTCATGCCTTGGAAGGGGTACAACTTCGAGGATGCCATCGTGATCAGCGAGCGCGTGGCCTCGGAGGACATCTTCACCTCCATCCACATCGATGAGTACATCATGGAGGTGCGCGACACCAAGCGCGGCCTGGAGGAACTAACGGCGGACATCCCCAACGTGAGCGAAGAGGCCACCAAGGACCTCGACGAGAACGGTCTGATCCGCATCGGTGCCGAGATCAAGGAGGGCGACATCCTCATCGGTAAGATCACGCCGAAAGGGGAGACCGACCCGAGCCCTGAGGAGAAGCTGCTGCGCGCCATCTTCGGCGACAAGGCCGGTGATGTGAAGGACGCTTCGCTTAAAGCGCCGCCCAGCACCAAGGGTGTGGTCATCAACAAGAAGCTCTTCAGCCGTGCCGTGAAGGACAAGAAGGCGAAGGGCAACGAGAAGGCCATCCTGGAGCAGATCGACAAGGAGCAGGACAAGGACCTGGGTGCCTTGAAGGCCCTTGTGATCGACAAGCTGATGCAACTGGTGGGCGGTCTGTCCTCCAACGGCATCCAGAACAAGTACAAGGAGGAGCAGGTGAAGAAGGGCGTGAAGTTCAGCGCCAAGGTGCTTCAGGGCATCGACTTCGTTACCGTTGACCCCACCGAGTGGACCACCGACAAGAAGGTGAACGACCTGGTGCGCGAGCTCATCCACAACTACAACATCCGCCACAGCGACATCATCGGTGTGTACAAGCGGAAGAAGTTCCAAGTGAGCATCGGCGACGAACTGCCCACCGGTATCGTGAAACTGGCCAAGGTGTACGTGGCCGCCAAGCGCAAGCTGACGGTGGGCGACAAGATGGCCGGCCGCCACGGTAACAAGGGTATCGTGGCCAAGATCGTGCGCGATGCCGATATGCCGTTCCTGGAGGACGGAACACCGGTGGACATCGTTCTGAACCCGCTGGGCGTGCCTTCGCGCATGAACCTGGGCCAGATCTACGAGACCGTGCTGGGCTGGGCCGGCAAGAAGCTGGGCCGCAAGTACGCCACGCCGATCTTCGATGGTGCCACGCACGACCAGATCAACGCCGAGACCGACGAGGCAGGTATTCCGCGCAACGGTAAGACCTACCTCATCGATGGCGGCACGGGTGTACGCTTCGACCAGCCGGCCACCGTGGGTGTGATCTACATGATCAAGCTGGCCCACATGGTGGACGACAAGATGCACGCACGTTCCATTGGGCCCTACAGCCTCATCACTCAGCAGCCGCTGGGTGGTAAGGCCCAGTTCGGTGGCCAGCGCTTCGGTGAAATGGAAGTGTGGGCACTGGAGGCCTTCGGTGCCGCCAACATCCTGCAGGAGATCCTGACCGTGAAGAGCGATGACGTGATCGGCCGTGCGAAGGCTTATGAGGCCATCGTGAAGGGCGAACCGCTCCCCACTCCTGGTATTCCTGAATCGTTCAACGTGCTGCTCCACGAACTGCGTGGCCTGGCCCTGAACGTCTCCCTCGAGTGATCGAAGGGATGCGCAACTGAACGTCGAACGGAAGCAAGCAACGCGAGAACATGAAGAAGGAAGTGAAGCTGAACAGCAACTTCAATAAGATCGTCGTCAGCCTGGCCAGCCCCGAGCAGATCCTCGAGCGCAGCCATGGTGAGGTGATCAAGCCGGAGACGATCAACTACCGCACCTACAAGCCGGAGCGGGACGGTCTCTTCTGCGAACGGATCTTCGGTCCGGTGAAGGATTTCGAGTGCCACTGCGGCAAGTACAAGCGTATCCGCTACAAGGGTATCGTGTGCGACCGCTGCGGTGTGGAGGTGACCGAGAAGAAGGTGCGTCGTGAGCGAATGGGCCACATCCAGTTGGTGGTGCCCGTGGCCCACATCTGGTATTTCCGCAGCCTGCCGAACAAGATCGGCTACCTGCTGGGCCTGCCCACCAAGAAGCTGGACCAGATCATCTACTACGAACGGTACGTGGTGATCCAGCCCGGCACGGCCGTGAACAAGGAAGGAGCACAGGTGCAGTACCTGGATTTCCTGACCGAAGAGGAATACCTGGACATCCTGGATGCCATGGGCAAGGACAACCAGTACCTCGACGACAGCGATCCGAACAAGTTCATCGCCAAGATGGGTGCTGACGCCTTGCACGATCTGCTGAAGCGTCTGGACCTGGATGGCCTGAGCTACGACCTGCGCCATAAGGCCAACACCGAGACCAGCCAGCAGCGCAAGAACGAAGCGCTGAAGCGCCTGAACGTGGTGGAGGCCTTCCGCGATGCCAACAGCCGTCGTGAGAACCGCCCCGAGTGGATGATCGTGAAGGTGGTGCCGGTGATACCGCCCGAACTGCGCCCGCTGGTGCCCTTGGACGGTGGCCGTTTCGCCACTTCCGATCTGAACGACCTCTACCGCCGAGTGATCATCCGCAACAACCGTTTGAAGCGGTTGATGGAGATCAAGGCACCGGAGGTGATCCTGCGCAACGAGAAGCGTATGCTCCAGGAGGCCGTCGACAGCTTGTTCGACAACAGCCGCAAGAGCAGCGCCGTGAAGAGCGAGAGCAACCGTCCGCTGAAGTCGCTGAGCGATTCGCTCAAGGGCAAGCAGGGCCGCTTCCGCCAGAACCTGCTCGGTAAGCGTGTGGACTACAGCGCACGTTCGGTGATCGTTGTGGGTCCCGAAATGAAATTGCACGAGTGCGGTCTGCCCAAGGACATGGCCGCTGAGCTCTTCAAGCCGTTCATCATCCGCAAGCTCATTGAGCGGGGGATCGTGAAGACGGTGAAGAGCGCCAAGAAGATCGTGGACAAGAAGGAGCCCGTGGTGTGGGACATCCTGGAGAACGTACTGAAGGGCCACCCGGTGCTCCTCAACCGTGCACCGACCCTGCACCGCCTGGGTATCCAGGCCTTCCAGCCCAAACTGATCGAGGGCAAGGCCATCCAGCTGCACCCGCTGGTATGTACCGCGTTCAACGCTGATTTCGACGGTGACCAGATGGCCGTGCACGTGCCCCTGGGCAACGCTGCCATCCTGGAGGCCCAGCTGCTGATGCTGGCCAGCCACAACATCCTGAACCCGGCCAACGGCGCACCCATCGCGGTGCCCAGCCAGGACATGGTGCTTGGCCTGTACTACATCACCAAGGGTCGCAAGACCGATGCGGAGCGCACCATGAAAGGTGAGGGCCGCACGTTCTACAGCCCCGAGGAGGTGATCATCGCCTACAACGAAGGCCAGCTCGATCTGCACACGCACATCAAACTGCGTTGGGCCGATGTGAACGGCAAGACCAGCATCATTGAGACCACCTGCGGTCGCACCCTCTTCAACGAGGTGGTGCCCAAGGAGTGCGGATTCATCAATGAAGTGCTGACCAAGAAGGCCCTCCGCGACATCATCGGCAAGGTGATGAAGGAGACCGGTACCGCCCGTGCCGCACAGTTCCTTGACGATATCAAGGACCTGGGCTTCATGAGCGCATTCCGTGGTGGCTTGAGCTTCAACCTGGACGACGTGGTCATCCCCGACGCGAAGGAGAAGCTGGTGAAGGCCGCACAAGCCGAAGTGGACGAGGTGACAGGCAACTACAACATGGGTCTGATCACCAACAACGAACGCTACAACCAGACGATCGATATCTGGACGCACACCAACAGCAAGGTGACCTTCACCCTGATGGAGCGCATCAAGAACGATCGCCAAGGCTTCAACTCCATCTACATGATGATGGACTCCGGTGCCCGTGGTTCGAAAGAGCAGATCCGTCAGCTCAGCGGCATGCGTGGCCTGATGGCCAAGCCCCAGAAGAGCGGCGGTGGCGGTGGCCAGGACATCATCGAGAACCCCATCCTCTCGAACTTCAAGGAGGGTCTGTCCATTCTCGAGTACTTCATCTCCACCCACGGTGCCCGTAAGGGTCTGGCCGATACGGCACTGAAGACCGCTGACGCCGGTTACCTGACCCGTCGTCTGGTGGACGTGGCACAGGACGTGGTGATCACCAAGGACGACTGCGGTACGCTGCGTGGTCTGGTGGCCACGGCCCTGAAGAAGAACGAGGACATCGTGGAGTCGCTGTACGACCGCATCCTTGGTCGCACTGCGGTGCACGATGTGTACCATCCGCAGACCGGTGAGCGCCTGGTGTCCAGCGGCGAGAACATCAACGAGGACATCGCAGCGGCCATTGCGGCAAGCCCCATCGAAGAGGTGGAGATCCGCAGCGTGCTCACCTGCGAACAGAAGCAAGGCGTTTGCGCCAAGTGCTACGGCCGTAACCTGGCCACTGGCCGCATGGTGCAAATGGGCGAAGCTGTCGGTGTGATCGCTGCACAGTCCATCGGCGAACCCGGTACCCAGCTCACCCTGCGTACCTTCCACGTGGGTGGTGTTGCAGGTAAGATCACCGAACAGAGCGAGATCCGCGCGAAGTACGACGGCGTGCTGGAGATCGACGAGCTACGCACGGTGAAGAAAAAGGACCGCAAGGGCGAGGATGCCGAGGTGGTGATCAGCCGCAGCGCAGAAATGCGTATCGTGGACAGCACCACGGGCATTGTGCTCACCACCACCAACATCCCCTACGGCGCGTACATCTACGTGAAGGGCGGACAGAAGATCGCGAAGAACGATCTGATCTGCTTGTGGGATGCCTACAACGCGGTGATCATCTCTGAACTGGCAGGTACGCTGGCCTTTGAGAGCATCGAAGAGAACGCCACCTACCGCGAGGAGATCGATGAGCAGACCGGCTTCGCCGAGAAGGTGATCATCGAGAGCCGCGACAAGCGCAAGAACCCGACGATCAAGATCATGGACCCCAAAGGCAAGGAGGAGCTGAAGAGCTACAGCCTGCCCGTGGGCGCACACATCATTGTGAGCGAAGGCCAGAAGATCGAGGCCGGTGACATCCTGGTGAAGATCCCCCGCAGCTCCGGCAAGGGTGGTGACATCACCGGTGGTCTGCCCCGCGTTACCGAACTGTTCGAGGCCCGTAACCCCAGCAATCCGGCAGTGGTGAGCGAGGTGGACGGCATCATCAGCTACGGCAAGATCAAGCGTGGTAACCGCGAGATCATCGTGGAGAGCCGTACGGGTGAGAAGAAGTACTACCTGGTGCCGCTGAGCAAGCACATCCTGGTGCAGGAGAACGACTTCATCAAGGCAGGTCAGCCCCTGAGCGACGGTTCCATCTCGCCTGGTGACATCCTGGACATCCAAGGTCCGACCAAGGTGCAGGAATACCTGGTGGACGAGGTGCAGGAAGTGTACCGTATGCAGGGTGTGAAGATCAACGACAAGCACTTCGAGGTGATCGTTCGCCAGATGATGCGCAAGGTGGAGATCGAGGACCCCGGAGATACCCGTTTCCTGGAGCGCCAGAGCGTGAACAAGATCGAGTTCATGGAAGAGAACGACGCGATCTATGACAAGATCGTGGTGACCGACGCAGGCGACAGCACGAACCTGCGTGAAGGCCAGATCGTGACCATGCGCAAGTTCCGCGACGAGAACAGCATGCTGAAGCGCAAGGACGCCAAGCTGGTGGAATCGCGCCCCGCGAAGCCTGCAACGGCCCGCATCATGCTGCAGGGTATCACCCGCGCTTCGCTGCAGACCGACAGCTTCATCAGCGCAGCATCGTTCCAAGAGACCACCAAGGTGCTGAACGAGGCCGCTGTGAACGCCAAGGAGGACCACCTGAACGGTCTGAAGGAGAACGTGATCGTGGGTCACCTGATCCCCGCTGGTACCGGTGCACGTGCCTACCAGAAGACCATTGTGGCCAACAAGGACGAATACCAGCGCATGATGTCCGAGCGTCTGGAAGAGCAGGAGATAGACGAGTGATCCTGACCGAACAACACTGAAAGCGTGCGAGCGGCGGGTCCATCCGGAACTGCCGCTCGCTGCTTATGAACCAATAACCGAACGAACATGGCCGATCAGAAAGACCAACCCCGCGGCAACCAGCTGAACATCGAGATCAGCGAAGAGGTGGCCGATGGCATTTACAGCAACCTCGCCATCATTACGCACAGCAATTCCGAGTTCGTGCTCGACTTCGTGCGCGTGATGCCCGGTGTGCCCAAAGCAAAGGTGCGTTCGCGCATCCTGCTCACCCCGCAACATGCCAAGCGCCTCATGCGCGCCCTGGCCGACAACATCAGCAAGTTCGAACAGGTACACGGCAACATCCGCGAAACGGACATGCCGGAGATCCCGATGAACTTTGGCGGTCCGGCGGCACAGGCCTGAGCGCAAATGACCGAATGAAGAAGCCCTCCAGATCGGAGGGCTTTTTTTATTGGTTCCCGTTCGCTGTACTACATACGCAGGTCCTTGATGCGGTCGATCACGCTGGCATCAGCGCACAACCGCTTCAGCTCAGCGGCAATGTGCTTCTCGTATCCGGCTGTGGCATATCCATGCCTTATCAGGTGCAGATCGAGCAACAAGCCGTCCAGTAGTTCCCAGAGACCCATATCGGCCTCATATCCCTTCGGGAGGCGGTCAGGGTCACCGGCAACGGAGGCGTAGGTGTCAATGAACGCGTGATCGATCATGCTCATTCCTGTGAACGCTGGTTGAAGATGATGTAGCCGAAATTCAAGCTCCAAGCCCACGGGTCGCGCAGGCCATCGAAATAGCTCAGGTTGAACCACACGGGCCCTACAGGGCTCTGGTAGATCAGCGAGCCTGATCCGATGTAGTAACGTTCGGTGAACGAAGTGCCTGTAATGGCTTCGTTCTGTTCGCCACGAATGATGGGCTCGTACGGTTGGAAGACATACCCTTCAAAACGAAGGTCGAACCGGTTCCGGGCCACGGCCACAATGGCCCGCAGTCCTCCTGCCACGTACTTCGGTGCACGGAATTCAGGGATGAAATAGGTGCGGCTCTCAGGTGTGGGCTGAAAGGCCGGTGTTTGAATGATCGTGGCCGTATAGTTCTGGAACATGGGCATGGTGCTGAACATGCCTTCGGCCATGTAACCGAAACGGATGGTGCCGCGCGGCAGGAAGTATTGGTCCACCTTCACGTTCAGGGCGAGCCATTCGTGGTGGTCCTTGAACACCGTGCCCTCTGCGGGCGATGTGGAGCCCGGAACGGTGCGCTCATCGCCACCAACATACCTCGCTGAAGCGGAAAAGCAGTGGCCCGCATTGGGGTGCTGCTTGCGGTTCAGTGAGTTGCGTTGTATGAGCAGGCCTGTGGTGAACGACCGGAACTGTGTAACGTCCGCGGTATCCGCGCCGGTGAACGCATCGGACTGGTAGTACTTGTCCTCGGTCTCTGCCAGTTTCATATCGAACCGCAGCAGGCCCTTGTTGCCGAGCCCCATACCTGCGTTGGCGCCCCCCCATGCTTCACGGTTCACCACAAAGGAGGGTTTCACTTCATCGAAGAAGGTGCTGAAGGACCTGAAATAGTCCCATCGATGCAGCGTGAACACCGGTTCCAGGTAGATCGGCAGGCGTGTGGAGAGGTCGGCACGCATTCGTACCTGTCCGGCCGCATAGAATTTGCCGAAGTAGGAGACCGCGTCCACGTGGGCCGAAGACCGCCCGAAAAGATTGAGGCGCAAGGCCACCATGCCCGAGTTGATGGGACGTGATGAGAACATGCCACCGAAGCGCACTTCCAGGTCCTTCTCGGGCTTCACATGCAGGTCCAGGTCGTAATTGCCGCGCTCTTTCACGTAGGTGGCCTTCGGATACAAGAGCGCCACGTTGCGGTCGGCATACAGCCGGAAATAGCCCGATTTGATCTGCCCGACGTTCATCGGCATGCTGCCGGGAGCCACAACGTTCTTGATGTACCTGGTCTGCGATCGGGTGGCCCCGTGTATGCGCAGCTCACCGAACTCCATTGGCGGGAACTGAGCCCGGAACGCACGGCGACGTGCTTCGAGCTCCGCCCTGTCCACCCGTCGTTGCACCTGCGCCAGGATCTCCGGCATCCGCTCCATGGCCGCCTTGTACCCATCATTGATCGCTACCGAAGGATCGCTGAAATCGAAAAGCGAGGTGGCCGTGTGCGGTTCAATGATCACGCCGTTCTCACAGATCACCGAGAAGTTGGTGGGTTCCTGCACCATGGCGCGCAGTTGGCTCAGCAGATCATCCTCGCTGGGTGGTGCCGAGTTGCTCGATACGTTGCTGCCGATGATGATGTCCGGGAAGAAGTCCTCGTACATCACATCGCTGGGGAAGTTGTTGTACAGCCCACCGTCCATCATCAGGTGGCCATCCACACGAATGGGTTTGAAGTAGAACGGATAGCTCATGCTGGCCCTGATCGCCTGTGCCAGATCACCTGATCGGAAGATGTAGCTACGTTGCGAAGTGATGTCAGACGCCACGCACCGGAAAGGCACGAAGAGGCTGTCCATCGAGTAGCCGGCCACGGCTGAAGCCCCGGCAAAGCCCCGCATCTGTTCGAAGTCGAGGAGCACTGGGCTGCGCAGGTTGGTGGGCAGGCTGGTGGTGAGCAATGTATCCAGATCGAACCGCAAGCTGATCAGCGATGCATCGGGTACTTCCTGCTTGAAGAAGTAGGTGTGTTCTGGCTCTACACCGCCTTCGGCCATGATGCGGAACTGTTCACTGCTGAACAAGGAGTCGATCTGCCAGGGCGAATAACCTGCGGCATACAGACCGCCCACCAAAGCGCCCATGCTGCTACCGGTGATCAGGTCCACGGGGATGTTGTTCTCCTCCAAGGCCTTCAGCACGCCAATGTGCGCCATGGCCGTGGCCCCACCGCCACTAAGCACCAAGCCCACACGCTGCGCCGAGGCCGTGGCCGACAAGCCGATCAATACGGCCAGTGCAGTGGTGCGGATGAACATGGTGCGGCGACCGAGCAAAAGTAGGGCCGCCCTTTGCCCCGGATGAACCGTTCAGCCCTTGAACAGGCCGTTGAAATAAGCCGGTGCATGCAGCAAGCGGCTGCCGTACCAGCTGAACAGTTCGCCATCAACCATGCGGACCGGGGTCCCGGGACAGATCATGTTGATGTCCTGGATGTGCTCTTCCTTGAAGGGATAGGGCTCGGAGGAGAGCAGGATGATGTCGGGGTCAGCTTCCGCAAGTTGTTGTTCCGTGATCTCCGGGTAGCGCGCATCGCCCGCTTCGAACACATTTTGCAGGCCGCAGCGCCTCAGCATGTCGTTGATGAAGGTGCCATGACCGGCCACCATGAAGGGCTTGCGCCAAATGAGGTAGGCTACTGTATAGGTCGGGTCCATCGGGCGTAGCGTTCCGAATGCTTGCACGATGCCCGTTGCCAGGGCTTTGGCTTTTTCTTGGGCGCCGGTGATCTCGCCCACGCGGGTGATCATGTCCAGCGCACCGGGCAGGTCGCGGATGTCGCTCATCCACACGGGGAACTCCTGCTCAAGCGCCAGGATGTCCCTCCGCTCATTCTCCTCCTTGTTGCCAATGATCAGGTCCGGCTTCAGTGCACGGACCTTTTCGATATCGATCTTTTTCGTGCCGCCCACGCGCGCTTTGCTGCGGAAACATTCCTCCGGGTGGATGCAGAACTTGGTGATGCCCACCATGCGTTCGCCCAGGCCCAGGTCGTGTAGCAGTTCGGTCTGCGAGGGGACGAGGGAGATGATTCGTTGGGGGTGGTCGGGCACGTCCACCGTGCGCCCCAATTGATCGGACACGGTCGGCATCGCGGTCCGCTTATTTCAATTTCCCGATGATATCCTGCTTCGTGATGATGCCATAGCCATTGGGCTGTTCCACCAGCACGGCCGGGCTGCCATTGCCCAGCTTGGCGGCTACTTCTTCCAATGTGGCGTCCAGACCGATCACAGGCAGGGCAGGGCCCATTACCACGCGGGTTTTTTGGTGGCGCACTTCGGCATCTTCAAGAATGGCGTCGAACAGGCGGGCATCGGTGATGGTGCCCACGGGCTTGCCATGCTCCATCACGGGCAGTTGGTCGATGTTGTGCTTGCGCATCTTCTCGATGGCCATCAGCACCGGCTCATCGGCCTCCACGCACAGCAGTTGCAGGTCCTTGCCCTTCAACAGGTCGCCGGCCGTGGGCTTCTCTTCAACGAGGAAACCGCGCTCGCGCATCCAGTCGTCGTTGAACATCTTGCCCACGTAGCGCGTGCCGTGGTCGTGGAAGATGACCACCACCACTTCGCCCTTCTTGAAGTTGTCCTTCAGTTGCAACAGACCGGCCATGGCGCTGCCCGCGCTGTTTCCCACGAAGATGGCCTCCTCCTTCACGATGCGCCGCGTCATGATGGCGGCATCGCGGTCGGTCACTTTCTCGAAGTGGTCGATGAGGTCCATGTCCACGTTCTTGGGCACGAAGTCCTCGCCGATGCCTTCGGTGATGTAGGGGTAGATCTCGTTCTTGTCGAAGATGCCGGTCTCTTTCAGCTTCTTGAACACCGAGCCGTAGGTGTCGATGCCCCAGATCTTCAGGTTCGGGTTCTTCTCCTTCAGGTACCTGCCTGTGCCGCAGATGGTGCCGCCGGTGCCCACGCCCACCACCAGGTGGTCCACCTTGCCGCCGGTCTGTTCCCAGATCTCGGGGCCGGTACTTTCGTAGTGCGCCTGTGAGTTGCTGAGGTTGTCATACTGGTTCGGCTTCCAGCTGTTGGGCACTTCACGCTCCAGGCGCGATGAAACGCTGTAGTAGCTGCGCGGGTCCTCGGGGTCCACGTTTGTGGGGCACACGATCACTTCGGCACCGAAGGCACGCAGGATGTCCACCTTCTCACGGCTTTGCTTGTCGGTGGTGGTGAAGATGCACTTGTAGCCCTTGATGATGGCGCCGATGGCGAGGCCCATGCCGGTGTTGCCGCTGGTGCCTTCGATGATGGTGCCGCCGGGTTTCAGGCGACCGTCCTTCTCCGCATCCTCGATCATCTTGATCGCCATGCGGTCCTTGATGCTGTTGCCGGGGTTGAAGGTCTCCACCTTGGCAAGTACGGTGGCCTCTACGTCCTTCACCAGGCGGTTCAACTTCACCATGGGCGTGTTGCCAATGGTGGTGAGGATGTTCTCGTGGATCTTCATGGAATGCGTGCGGATGCGATGGTCAAAGGTAACCCCGGCCTTTCGGCCCGCTCAGGTAAAGCGGATGGCGCGTGCCGGTGCGATGCGTGAAACGAGCATGCTCGGCAGCAACAGGGCCAATACACAAACGGCCAGTGTGCCGAGGCTCAGCAGGAGGATGGGCCAGAGGTCGATGTCGATCACCACGGTGTCCACGTAGTAGGTCTCCACTGGGAGCTTCACGATGCCGAAGCGTTGTTGAACGTAGGCGAGCCCGATGCCCAACGCATCGCCCAGAAGAATGCCGATGCCCAGTATATAAGCGGCATCGATCAGGAAGATGCGGCGCAACGCACGGTCCCCGGCGCCCAAGGCCTTCAGGATGCCGATCATGGTGGTGCGCTCCAGAATGATGATCAGCAGCGCTGAGGTCATGTTGATGATGGAGACGAGGATCATCAGGATGATCACCACCACTACGTTCTTGTCCAAAAGCTCGAGCCACGTGAACAGTTCGGGAAAGCGGTCCTTCACGCTCAGCGTGCGCAGTTCGGTGGGTAGGTATTTCTCATAGACCAGGTCGTCCATGCGCACCAGGTCGTTGTAATTGTCCAAGGCCACCTCGAAGCCTCCGCAGTAGCGCGTGTGTGTGCCGCCTGTTCCTCCGCGCTCCACTGTGAGTTGCTCCTCTGTCGCTCGGATGTGGACCCAGGCCGTATCGGGCAAGGTGCCGCTCTCGTCGCTTACGACGAGTGTCAACGTGGTGTCACTTCCGCCAAGGTCTATTGTATGCGGACCACGACCATAGAGGTCCGTGCCGGGCCACGTGTAGGAATAGGTGCGGTCGCCACCAAAGGCAAGGCCTTCCACGCGTGCGGTGCCATTGGCAGGCCGGTCATCCACGGCGATCTCCGCCTTCAAGCCCCATTGCGAAAAGCGTTGCAGGTGCCCGATGTCGATGTACACCAACTGATGGTCGATCTGTTCGATCCCCGTCTCGTAGATGCCACAAACCCTGAATTTCCGCGGCCTGATGTCGTCGCGGCCCTTCACGAGATACACTGTTATGGTGTCGTTCTCCCTGATACGCATCCGGTCACCGAGGTAACGGGAGAGGAGCAGGTCGATCGGTCGGCGCTCATCATTAATGGCCGGCACAGTACCTGCCACCAGGTGTTGTTGTAGGAAACGCCAGTCGTGGTCAGCGCCAACACCTTTCACCACCACGCCTTGGATCTCCTCGTCGGTCTCAATGATCCCCACCTTGGTGGCATAGATCTGGATATGCGCGATGCCTGGAACGGAGTCCAGTGCTGGGTAGAAGTCCTGGTCGATGGGAATGCGTGGCGTCTCTTTCGGATCGGTCTGCCGCAGTGCGGTGATCTGCAGGTGCCCTCCGGCTCCGGTTACCTTCGCCCGCACTTCGCGCTGAAAGCCTCGTGTAATGCCCACCGTAAGGATCATGACGGCCATGCCCACTACGATACCCAGTACCGCAATGGAAACGATCGGTCGCGAAAAGCCCTGTGCGGCGCCTTTTTCGGGCCGCAGGATGCGTTGTGCAATGAAGTGGGTGAACGACACGAGCGACGGCCTTTTGCGCAGGCCGACGAAGATAGCGGCCCTGCTCCTGGTCTCGGGGGTCTTGGCCAGCGCAGGCTGTTCGCAGGTGCCTGCTCCTGTGCTGGTGTCGCAGGGCCCGGCCAACGTTCAGGTGGGTGCCGAACGGTTGCCCGAGTATCTGCCGCGTTTGGCAGGCCGCAGGGTGGCGGTGGTCACCAACCAAACGGGCATGGTGGGGCGCACGCACTTGGTTGACACGCTGCTCGCACAGCAGGTGAATGTGGTGAAGGTGTTCGCGCCGGAGCATGGTTTCCGGGGCGAGGCCGATGCCGGCGAACGCGTGAAGGATGGTCGTGATGCGCGCACAAAGCTGCCCTTGGTCTCGCTCTATGGGGCCAATAAGAAACCCACGCCGGAGCAGTTGGCCAATGTGGATGTGCTGGTGTTCGATATCCAGGATGTTGGCGTACGCTTCTACACCTACATCAGCACCCTGCATTATGTCATGGAGGCGGCTGCGGAGAATGGTAAGGCCGTGGTGGTGCTTGACCGCCCGAACCCCAATGGGTTCTATGTGGATGGACCTGTTTTGGACAAGGCCCACACCTCGTTCGTGGGCATGCACCCGGTGCCGTTGGTGCATGGCATGACGGTGGGTGAGTATGCAGGCATGATCAACGGTGAAGGCTGGTTGAAGGGCGGTGTACGTTGCGACCTGTTCGTGGTGCCCTGTACAGGCTATGACCACGATGTGATGTACCAATTGCCTGTACGCCCTTCACCGAACCTGCCCAACATGAGCGCGGTGTACCTCTATCCGTCGCTCGGTCTGTTCGAGGGAACGGTGGTGAGCGTTGGTCGAGGGACGGAGCAACCCTTCCAGTGCATCGGCTATCCCGGTAATCCCGTTGGCCAGTTCCAGTTCACACCGCGTTCCATGCCCGGTGCCAAGGACCCGCCCCATCTGGGCAAAGAGTGCGCGGGTATCGATCTGCGAGCCTTTGGTTCGTTCCAGAGCCGCATGGAACGCAGGGTCCGCTTGCATTGGCTGATCGGTCTCTATCGAGAAGCACCGGACAAGGGCACCTTCTTTCTGGCCAACCGCTTCATCGATAAACTGGCCGGTGGCGCGGACCTGCGCGAACGCATCGTTCGTGGCGAGGATGAGGACACCATCAGGGCCTCTTGGCAGCCAGCGCTGCAAGCCTTCATGAAGGTGCGCGTGAAGTACCTGCTCTACGACGACTTTCAGCGTTAGCGAACACCGCGTTCGGCTGGTCCGATCGGGTCTGCGATCCGCCGACCGCCCTTCGCTGCCAATTCCCAGCTTGCAAGCGTGGCACCTTTTAGAGCGAACTCCTGCACAGTGCCGATCGGCTTTGGTCATGCCATGATCCAATGAGGGCTTGGGTCCTGCAACGGGACATTGCGTTCGCATGCAGGCGCGTACTTGTTCCCCTCTGCAGCGGTCATCTGGCCGTCATGCTGGGAAGTACATCGAGGATAGTGGTCGTCAGGTCGACATGAGGTCGGGCATACCCATCACAAGTCTGCACTGAACGCCTGAGCCATTTGACATGGTCATATCGGTCTTCAACCGTGTATTGGCCATCCTCAATTGTTCTCGTTCAGTCCAGATCGGGCAATGCCCCCAATGCAGAACGCCCCGGACCTTTCGGCCCGGGGCGTTCCCTTTAGTGTTGGTTCAGGCGTTCAGCTCACTTGCTGATCACGAGGCGCTCGGTATAGCGCTCGTTGCCTGCGGTGATGTTCACCATGTAGAGGCCGCTGGCCATCTCCTTCAGATCGAGCACTTGGTACACCATGCCATCGTTCACGGCGATGGTACGGCTGCTTACCACAGCACCGGTGAGGTCGTAGATGTCCACGCTTACCGTGTTCACACCTTCCTCCACAGCGCTCAAGCTCAGGGTGAGCAGGTCGCCACGGTTGGGGTTCGGGAACATCGCGAGCTTGGCATCACCCGTGCTCACGGTGCCATCACCGTTCTGGGTCATCGCCGTGCTGCCCACAATGGTCACGTTGCACTCATCACCCCAAGGCAGGCTGGTCACACACCATGCACCGTTCTTGAAGGCGCGCACCTGCACCTGGTAGGTGCCGTTGGGCAGTGCGGGCGTCCAGTTCAGGTTCACAAAGTAGGTGGACGATGTGCGGATCACCGGAGCGGCAAGTTCGCCGTTGTTGAAGCGGAACTGGTACTGCGTGGCACCATCCACCGGACGGGCATGCACGCGGTTGTTTCCACCCCAAGTGCGGGTCACGTTGCAGCTGAAGAACTGGTTGCCGGGGATGTCCATCAGCTTGGTGAGGGGGCATGCGGCACGCACCGGATCGATCTTGAAGCGGCACACAGGACCCCATGCGCTGTTCACACCGTTCACACGGCTGCGCACCTTCACGTTCATCAGCACGTTGGCGGGGATCTGGTTGGGGCTCCAGTTGTTGATCTGCATGTGGCAGGCACGGATGGCGCTGGGGGGACCGAAACCATCGCTGGTGGCGTGGTTGCGGAACTTGGCATAGCCATAGGTACCGTTCGGGTCGAAGATCCAGAACTGGTATCCGTCGTCCGTTTGGTCACCCACTTGCCATTGTGCGCTCACTGCGGGGTTGGCATCGGCCACAAGGAACTGGTTGTTCACCCAGTCGAGCTTGTCGCAGCTGGTGTAGATCAGCTTGTCGCCACCCAAGGGCAGGCAGAAGCCACCATTGTTTATCACCGCGCTCACACCACCGCTGTTGAAGTTGTTGCGGTTGTCGATGATGCGCTGACCGCCAGTGGTGCGGAGGATGTAACCACCGCCAGCGATACCGTCGCCACCAGCGTCAAGCACCCGCAGGTAGTAGCAGCCATCGGGCAGGCAGGTGTTCGACGTTACGATCGCGTTGTTCGGCAGGCCGGCGCCGCTCTGGGCCAGGATGTTCGTGCCCGTGGCGCGCAGTTCCCAACTGATCTGGGAAGCATTGGCGTCGGTCTGGAACTCCAGGATCAGGTCGGTGGTGCAGGCTTGGCCTACGCACACACAGTTGGCATCGATCACTCCGATCACGAAGCCGGGTCCGGCATTGCAGGCCTGGCCGATCTGACCGAACAGGTTCGGGCAGTTGTCGATGCAGTCGATCACACCATCACCGTCAGAGTCGGTGGTGTTCAGCGTAACCGTTACAGAGGCCGTGCTTGGCGCACAGGGAGCCGTACCCGTGATGGTCCAACGCAGTACAACAGGTCCTGCACCACCCGTGTGGGTAAAGGTTGCATTGGGGTCCGAGGTATTGCTGAACGTACCCGTGCCACCGCTGAAGATGCTCCATGCACCTGTGCCGTTCGTGGGTGTATTGCCACCAAGGCCGGTCGTCGTGCTGTTGGCGCAGATGGTCTGTGGTCCACCCACAGTGGCCGTGGTCGGGGGCTCGTTCACGTTCACTGTCACAGTGGAGCTGCTTGTGCAACCTGCATTGTTGGCGGTCACTGTGTAGGTGGTCGTGCTCGCAGGCGAAGCGATCACGTTGGGGCCGTTCGTGGTGTTCAGACCATCGGCTGGGCTCCAGGTCAACGTTGGCACGAACGAGTGGCTAATGGTCATGTTCGGACGTGTCGTCGACTGTGAACCAGGTGCGACAGCCGTGAGGCAGTATTCAGCATTGTCCGTGTTCGACCAGATCACCGAAGGAGCAGCTGTGATGGTGGAGTTAACCACAGCGTTATTCGTGTACTGGGTACCACCAGACCCGGTCGGGTCATTGCTATGGCAGATGTCCACCACCACGCTTCCTCCTGTCCATATGAACGGTGTGCTGAGCACATGCGTGTTGACGCCGGCCACGGGCTGATAGTTAACCGGACCGAACACAGGAACAGCCGGTATCGTTGCCCATCCACCAGCTGTGGTGAGGGTGGTGGATGCCGAGTTGCCCATACGAATGGTGAAGTTCGAGTGGAGACCTGCAGTGCCAACGTTCGCCACATTGAAGGCGATCGAGGTGATCGAGCTGCCTGGGATGGCACCCATGGCCAGCAGATCGGCCGGGAGAAGCAGATACTGCGTGCGCATGGTCTCGAACCAAGCACCGTAAGGCGTAGGATAGGTCGTACCCGTGTTCTGCACCGTGCCCGAGCCGGCGGTTCCAGAACCTGTGATCGCGGCCGAAGCGGAAAGTGCCACATTACCACCTGCACAGATCGTTGCTGGTGACGGAGTGACCACAGGCGTGGCAGGTGTTGTATTCACCGCTACTGTTACGGTAGCAGGCAGGCTGCTGCAGCCATTGGTGGTCGCGATCACGCTGTATGTGCCAGAATTGGCGAGCGCTGCACTTCCAATTGTCGGGTTCTGGTCCGTGCTGGTAAAGCTGGCAGGACCGGTCCATGCGAAGCTGCTTCCTGTAAGATCGCTGGTCGCGGTAAGGTTGAGCGGTGTTCCAGTGCACGCTGTACCGGCGGATGCGTTCGCAACAGGAATGGGACGCGCTTCCACGTTCACACTGGCCGTTGCGGTGCCTCCGCAGGCGTCCGTTACCAACACGCTCCAAGTTCCAGCAATGGTCACGTTCACCGTTTGGGAAGACCCTGCCGCTGCATTGTTCGGGTCGGTCCACGCGAAGGTGAATGGTGCGCCACCTCCTGTCGTGTTCGCGGCAAGCGTGGTGTTGCCGGTACCACAGAAGAATGCAGGTCCGGTGATGTTAACCTGTCCAGCGGTCAATGGCGGGTTCGCGGTCAGCGATACGTTGCCGGTGGAGGTACAGCCATTGTTCGAGGTCACCAACACGGAATATGCCGTGGTGCCGGTCATACCTGAGGCAAGTGGGTTGGCAATGCTCGGGTCGTCCAGGAAGGTGGCAGGCGTCCAAGCATAGGACGCGATCGTGCCCACGAACGGATTGGTGTAACCCGGGTTGAAGGTGCCAATGGTTTGTGTGCCACCCACTGCGGATGATGTGATCCAATCCGCACCCGTGTTGCTATCCAACGCTGCAACCCTTCTGCTTCCTGCGTTACCGCTGAGGGCAGGGGCGCCTGCACCTGACCATTGGCCTGCTGAAACGCCGAGTCCTGCATTGAAGGTGCCCCCGTTGGCAACGACAGCGTCGACAATGGATCCTCCTGAATCACGCAGGATGAAGCCCGCGGTACCACCAGAACCATATTGGTTGTTGGTGCCGCCGGTCGCGTAGTAGAAGTTCGCCGGGTCGTTGGTGCCAGTGCCAAGTCCGATCACGATATAGCCGTTGGGAGGGATGATCGTTCCCGACGGGAAGGTGATGCTGTGGTTGGCAGTAGCGGAACCACTGGTGTAGTCGGCATAGGTCCATCCACTTATGTCCGCAGCTACCACGCTCGTGTTGTTCAATTCAACGTAGTCATCAGGACCAGTTGGGATCACCGCAGGCCATGGGGTGGTGGCACCCGTGCCAGTGCGGAAGAAGGTGAACTCCACTATGCGAACGAAAGGCAGGCTGGCAGTTGCACTCACGTTCAATTGCGAGTTGCCGCCTTCGCAGGCAGGGTTCGGCGTTGCCGTCACCGCAGAGATGATCGGAGCGGGCGCAACGGTTACCACTGTTTGCGATACAGGGCTGGTGCAGCCGTTCGCAGTTGCAGTAAAGTTGTAGGTGCCTGCATTGCCGAAGCTTGCACTGGCCGTTACTTGCGGAGATTGAGCGCTGCTGGCAAAGCTGCTTGGACCTGTCCACGCGAACGTTGCACCCACATCCGAAGTACCCGTAAGGTTCAACGGTAGGCCTTCGCAGACCGGTGAATTACTGCTGGCAATGGCCGTTGGGGTCTGGTTCTTCGTGAAGGAGAAGGGGGCCGTTGTGGCCGTGCCGAAACCGGCGCAGGTCACATCGACCACCAATTCCCAGATTCCAGAGGGAATGCTGGCCGTGCTCTGCAAGAGGCCGGTGCCCAACAGGTTGGCGGTGGGGTTGCCCACAGGTCCATAATACCACTGGTAGGTGATGCCTGTGCCGGTGGTAGCGCCCAGCAGGTTCAGGTTATGCGCCACACCGGAACACACCGTGGCCGTACCGTTGATGGTACCTGCCGTTGGCGCCGAGGTGCAGGGCGGGCAGTCAAGCATGCCCGTGCGGCCTTGTACCCAGTTGGAGGTGGGTCCGTTAAGGGCCATGTTCACCAAGGTGCCGTTGTTGCCGAAGCCCGAGAGGTCCAGCAGCGTGGTCACACCGGCGTTATTGCCACCATCAACCCCTTGGTTGAACTGGTAGTAGGCGCGCAGACCGGCCTCGCCACCGCACAGCTGTTGGTTCAGGTTGGCGGCCAATTGGGCCTGGCTCAGGGCCGTGTTCCAGATACGTACCTCGTCAATACGGCCCACGAAGCCGCGGGTGTTGTCCTGCGACCAGTTACCGATGGTAAGCTGTTGGGCAGGACCCGTGCTGGCAATGGGGCCAACCACACCAGTGGAGGTCACCGGGGTCAGTTCAACACCATCGCGATAGATGCGTAGGTTGGTGCCGTCGTAGGTGGCGGCCACGTGCTGCCAGGTGTTCAACGTAAGGGCGCCGGTGGCGCTGATGCGCTCCACCCAGCTGGTACCCGTGCCGATGTTGGCGCTCAGCTGACCGTTGTTACCGCAGCGGATCATGTAACCCGTGGTGGCAGGACCCTCCTTGTTGATGATGCTTCCCTGGAAGGAGCTTACGCGCCAAGCCGTGGGGAAGATCCATGCTTCAAGGGTGATCGTGTTACCGGTGATGTCGATGCTCGGGGCAATGCCGCAGTTCACACGATCATCGCTTCCCAGGGTCGTACCTGCGAAGTTCAGTGAGTTCTGACCGATGAAGCTGGCAGGCGGCGCACTGACGCACACGGTGAACACGTTGGTGCCCGCCGTGGTGCGCGATACACGCAGGTAGTAGGTGGTACCCGCTGTGAGGCCGTTGTAATCGGTCGTATTGGCACCGGAAATGCAGGCGAATCCGGGGTGCAGGGTCAACGCACTGCAGGTGGCACCCGCGTACAGCGAGTAGCTAAGACCGGTGGTGTTGCCACCGAGCTGGACCCTGTGCGTAGGCGCAGTGGCCACGAACTGGTACCACACATCCTGGTTAACACCTGTGCAACCACCCGTAATACCGGGGCTCAGCGTGGCACCCACCATGGTGCCGGGGGCCGTGGCCGTGCAGGTGTAGTTGGCGTTCACCGGAACAGGACGGGCCTCGCAAGGCTCGTTGTTCGGGCAGGTGAAGGTGAAGTTGCCGAGGTTGAGGTTGCAGGCCTCATCACCCTCATGGATGATGCGCACCAACACCACATCGCCCGAGTTGAAGGGTCCAACGGTCTCGATGCCGAAGCCGAGGCCCGGTACCACAACAGGGGTTCCTCCGTTCACAGTGTACTCAATGCCCACCGTGGGTGCATCACCCAGGTCGAACAGGTCCACCTCGATGGAGAACTGCTGATTGGCGCAGGCCGGAACGACCGTCACCGTGGCAGCAGGGTCCACGCAGGAAGGGTTGCACTGTACTTCGAACACCCATACTGAGGCCAAGGGGTCACCGTCGATGCAGCTACCGCTGGCATCGCTCTCCACTTCCATGTAGATGCTTTCGCCGAAGGAGGTGGCCAGCACGTTGCTGAGGTCGGCGAAGTTGCCGCTCACCAACGAAGCGCCCGTGTTGTCCGTACCGTCGTAGATGCGGATCACATCGTTGGGGGCCATCGCACCGCTCACGAAGTCGAGCTGCACGGTCTCACCCGGCGTGGTGGTGGTGAACACCCAGCTGCGCAGGTCGCCATTGCCGTAGCAATAGGTCTTGGTCAGCACCGTGGGGCAGGTGATGAGTTCGGGGCAAGGGCTGTAGAGGTTGCCATAGCTCACGTTGCACACCGTGTTGTTCTCGTGGATCAACGAAAGGTTCACGATGTCCGTTGTAGCAAATGGTCCAATGTTCGGAATGGTCGAGCTCGTAGTATATGGGCCGACCACCGTGGGGCTGCCACCGTTAACGGTGTAGGAGAATGTCACGCTCGCGCCAGTGCCGGTGCCGGTAACTACAAGACCGATGGACCACTGTTCATTGGCACAGTCAGGTACCAGCGAAACTGTAGCGGTGGGGGCGGGGTCTACAAGCAGTTCAAAGGGAACACTGGTAGCGCTGCAGCCGTTGGCGGTGGCAGTCACCGTATACTGCGTGGATGCAGTAACGTTCGAGGCCACCGGTGAGGTCACGTTGGCGTTGTTCAGGAACGTGGATGGGCTCCACAACACGGAGGCCGAGTTCGGCGTGAAGGAGATCACCTGGCCTGCCGTGAGACTGGCCGTGTTGAAGCTGAACTGAATGGCGCCGCCTGTAGCATTTTCCCACTGGATACCAACGGTGGCATTGCTGCCCGCATCGTAGGTGGCATTGCCGAAGAGCACGTCCGTGTAAACGAAGTGGATCACGCCGGTGATCAGGTCCATTTGGATCTGGAACGTGATACCGTTTGTTCCGAGACCGATATCGTTGTGGTCCATATTGTTCCACTGCACGATGAACTTGCTACCAACGGTCTGGGTGGTGATGCTGGGGTTCGTCTGAACGTCCAGGTCGTCCCAGTATGGCACCAGGAAGACGTTACCCGCCGTATGCGCGCCTGAAGGAAGCGCAGCGTTCGTAAGGGCATTGTCGCCGGTAGTGGACCCGAAGAAGAATCCACCATTCGTACCCACGCGTGCCGTGGTGTATGCAACACCATTGAAGGTGAAGCTGGGCATGGTGATGTTGTGCTCCGAGTCGTCTGAAAGTGCTCCCGGCACAGGCGTGCCCGTACCACTGATGTCGATGAAGGTGGCACCTCCAGAGCCCAGTACGTACCCTGGGATGGCCGCCGTGACATTCAGTTGGCTGGTGCCGCCAACGCAGATCGGATTCGGGGTCGCGGTCGGTGCGCTTACGATGGGAGCGCTGTTCACGGTAACGGGCAGCGTGAAGGGGCCTGAAGAGCAACCCGCTGCGCTGAAGGCCGTGAAGACATAGTTGCCTGAGTTCGCTGTGGTCGGCGAGGCGATGGAGGGGTTCTGCAGGGTGGAAGAGAACCCAGCAGGACCAGTCCATGTAAAGGTGGCTCCATTCGAGGTGCCGGTGAAGTTCAGCACCTGGCCCGTGCAGGCCGTGCTGTTGGTGGCACTGGCGGTGGGCAGCGGGTTCTCCACCACCGTAACGGCAACGCCGAGCTGGCTGCCTCCGCAGGCATCGAAGATGTCCACCGTCCATACGCCGGGCTGGTCCGCCACTTGCGTGGCCGCTGTGCCGGCCGGCGTCAGGTCAGGACGGGTCCACTGGTAGGTGTAGGGAGCACCGCCGCCACCGGGGGTAGCGGTCAGGGTCACACTGCCACCTGCGCAGTATTCAGGAGAAACGGGTGCAATGGTGGAACCGCTCGAAAGGGCCGGGTTGGCGGTCAACGTAACGTTGCCAGTCGCGGTGCAACCGTTGTCCGAGGTGACCAGCACCGAGTAGGCCGTCGTGCCGGTAACTGCCGAGGCAAGTGGGTTGGCAATGCTCGGGTCGTTCAGGAAGGTGGTCGGCGTCCAAGCATAGGACGAGATCGTGCCTACGAACGGATTGGTGTAACCCGGGTTGAAGGTGCCAATGCTTTGCGTGCCACCCACAGCGGATGAGGTGATCCAATCCGCACCCGTGTTGCTATCCAATGCTGCAACCCTGCGGCTTCCAGCGTTACCGCTAAGTGCTGGGGCACCTGCGCCGGACCAATCCGCTGCAGTAACACCAAGCGCAGGGGCGAAGATGGCCGTGTTCGTGGCCACCGCATCGATAATGGTGGAACCGTTGCGCAGAATGAAGCATGCCGCACCTCCCGAGCTGTAAAGGTCGTTCGAACCGCCCGTGGTGAAATAGAGGTTGGCTGGGCTCGTAACACCTGTTCCCATACCGATCACCAGCACTCCGTTCGGGGGAATGATGGTACCGCTGGGGAAGGTGAGCGCGGGGTGGTTGTTCGCAGCACTATTGGATGGATGGTCAGAGAAAGTCCATCCGCTGATGTCGGCTGCGACCACAGAAGTGTTGTTCAGCTCAACGAAGTCGTTGATGGCCGCATCAACAAAGGCGGGATAGGTGGGTGTTTGGCCGGTGCCCGTACGGAAGAGGGTCACTTCGGTGATGCGAACGAAGGGCAGGCTTGCCGATGCGCTCACGTTCAATTGCGAGTTGCCGCCTTCGCAGGTGGGGTTCGGGGTGGCCGTTACGGATGCGATGACCGGTGCGGGCGCGATCGTTACCACCGTTTGCGAAACGGGGCTGGTGCAACCGTTCGCCGTGGCAGTGAAGCTGTAGGTGCCTGCATTGCCGAAAGTGGCGCTGGCCGTTACCTGCGGGGATTGGGTGCTGTTCGCAAAGCTGTTCGGACCGGTCCAGGAGAACGTTGTACCCACGTTCGTGGTGCCCGTAAGGTTCAGTGGCTGGCCTTCGCATACAGGCGAGTTGCTGCTGGCAACAGCCGTAGGCGTTTGGTTCAGCGTAAGCACAAAGGGCGTACTGCTGGTCGTGTTCGGACCATCCGAGCAGGTCACATCGAACACCACTTCCCACACACCGAAGGGGATCGCGCTCGTGTTCTGCGTTAGCGTAGTACCCAGGTTGGTGTAGGGGTCGCTGCTGCCGTTGGCGCGGTATTTCCACTGATAGGAAATGCCGATGCCGAAGGTGGCTCCGGTAGCGCTCAGGACGTTGCTGACACCTGAGCACACCGTGGCCGTGCCATTGATGGTGCCCGCAGTGGGCGCACCCGCGCAGGTGGGGCAGGCGGTAAGGCCGGTGCGGCCGGTCACCCAGTTGGAGGTGGCCCCGTTGAGGGCGAAGTTGGCCAAGGTGCCGTTGTTGCCATTGCCGGAAACATCAGGCAGGTTGGTCACGCCGGCATTGTTGGCGGCTTCAACACCTTCGTTGAACTGGTAGTAGGCTTGCATGCCCAACGTGCCGGGGCAGACCTGCACGCTCTGGTCGGCAGCGATCTCAGCAGCGCTGCGTGCCACGTTCCAGATCCGCACTTCATCAATGCGACCGACGAACGTACGTGTGGGGTAGGATACCGAGCTTCCCAAGGAGAGCGCGATCGGCGAAGACGCTATGCTGGTGGCGTTCGCAACGGAACCCACCTGCACGCCGTTGCGGAAGATCCGCATGGTGGTGCCGTCGAAGGTGGCCGCCACGTGCTGCCATTGGTTGAGCGTCAATACACCGGTAGCACTGGTCACCTCGGGGAAGGAGGTGCCGTTGCCGAAGGCGAAGCTCAACTGGCCGTTGTTGCCACAACGGAGCATATAACCTTGCGAGGCCAATGACTCCTTGTTGATGATGGTGCCCTCGAACGAGCTGGTGCGCCATGCGGTGGGGAAGATCCACGCTTCAAGGGTGATCTGTGTGCCCGTGATGTTCACGGTGCTTCCGTTGCCACAGTTCACAATATCATCCACTCCATCGAAGTGCAACGCGTTCTGGCCGAAGGTGCTGCAATCGTAGGTAAGAGGGCTGAAGGCCAGGTTGCAATCCGGTGCGCCAGTGGGGTTCACATTCACCACCACGCTGGTATTGCTGGGGAAGGGGCCAAGCTGGAAGGTGCCTGTGCCCACGCCCGTTTGCCCGCCAGGGTTGCCACCGAAGTTGCTCAGCACATCAACACTGGTGTTGCCGTTCAGGGCGCTCACCGTTACATTGATGAAGAATTGGTTGTTGGCGCAGTCCTGCTGCACCACGGCGGTGGCGGCAGCCTGCTCACAGTTCGCACAAGCGTTCAAGCCCGTGCGGCCAAGCACCCAGTTGGAGGCAGGACCGCTCAGGGTCATGTTCGCCAGGGTGCCGGTGTTCGCGTTGGCGGTAAGGTCCGTCAAGGTGGTCACTGCGGCGTTGTTACCCGCTGCGGTGCCTTGGTTGAATTGGTAGTATGCTTGAAGGCCGGTCTCGTTGCCGCAAAGCACACGGTTCTGGTTGGAGCTCAACTGGGTGGGTGTGCGGGCTACGTTCCAAACACGGGCTTCGTCGATGAGGCCTATGAAACCTCGTCCATTATCCGTGGTCCAGTTTCCGATCACCATGGGAACAGCTGCCGATGAGGGCATCGCCAAGGTCTGGTTGGCACTGGCCACTTGAACACCGTTGCGGAAGAGACGCACTGTGGCACCGTCGTAAACGGCCGCCACGTGCTGCCACGTGTTCAAGGTCAACGTACCGGTTGGGCTGATCAACTCTGGGAAAGACGTACCCAAGCCAAGAGCGAGGCCAAGCACACCATTCCCACCACAGCGGAAGGCGAAACCGGAGTTGCTCGGACCTTCCTTGTTAATGATGCTGCCTTCGAAAACACCGGCTTTGAAAGCCGTGGGGTAGATCCACGCCTCTACGGTGAATTGGGTACCGGTGATGTTGATCGAAGCGGAGTTCGGGATGTTCACCCGGTCGTTCACGCCGTCGAAGCTCAGTGCGTTCTGGCCGTTGGTGGCACAGTCGAAGTTGTAGGTGCCGATAGTGGTGTTGCAAAGAGCGCTGGTGTTGCTGGTGATCACCACCTGCACGTTGGTATTGCTCGGGAAGGGACCGATCTGGTGTGTGCCCAGGCCCACGTTGTTCGCAACACCGGGGTTGCCACCGAAATCACTGCCAACGTTCACCGTGCTCGAACCGTTCAGCGCGGTCACCGTCACTTCAAGGAAGAACTGGCTATTGGCACAGTCCTGAACGTAGTTCACACTGGCTGCAATAGGTCCGCAGGGGTTGGTGGTGAACTCATCAGCTCCGATATCTGGAGGGGTACTACGGTAGTCACCATCAATGTCCTGCGCCACGCCTGCCAACGCACCCGTGTTATTGTATGCGGCAGGAGTTCCGCTTATGTGCAGGTCACTGGCAGATACAAATGGGGGAACGGCAGCGAAGGATGCGCCGTCCTGGGTGGTGATGGCCTGCCAGTTTGCAAGAGTCTGCTGGTTCGAACCGTTGAAGCCAACAAAACCGATGGAAGCTGGCACATCATAGTTGTTGTTGTTTATCTGACCGAAGGGGAAGCCAGCGGGTACAACGACTCCGTAAAGCGTGCTGCCAGCAATGCCGCCTTGGTTATTGCTGAAGATGTTGTTTCGAATATCGCTTCCTGTGATACCGGTAACGGTGAGCTGCAGACAGGTTGACCTTGTGAGTGTTGCCGTGTTGTCCGTATTCGGAAGATTGAGGCTAATGCTATTGTGCAGCACCTTAAGGCCTGTTACGGCGGCGCTTACACGTATGCCCACCACCCAGTCGCCGGATGTAGCGGTCGGAGTGAATGTCCAGTTATCATTCCTAAGTGCCCAGATGAAGTTGTTGAGCAGTTGTATGCCTGTGTTCTCTGTGGCACTGTTGATCCAGATGCCGTAGCAACCCTGGCCACCTGTATTGGGCTGGTAGGAATCGTGAAGACGGTTGTTACGCACGATGGCACCAGCACAACCTGCGTTGAGCTCAATGGTTGCAATGTCGTTTGCGCTTGTGGCTGCCGTAACGATCTGTACGTCGTTGCCCTCGATGATCGCTGACGATGACGAGGGTGAGCCTTGTGTATTCTGAATGTAGATGCCTCGGTTCGCAATAGCATTGCTTGCAACAGTGCTGCCCACCACGTTATTGCGGATGATCAGATTGTCGCACTTGTTTGCGGCTGTCCCTGCAACGTAAATGCCCCAGAACGCCCGAAGCACCTCATTGTTCTCGATTGTCAGGTTATCAGTGTTGTCGGACTGACCGGTTGCAGTCGTATTGCCAGTGCCGGCAGTTCCTGAATAGATGGCATAGTTGACCACGGTTGATGCTGCGTCCAATCGCGAGCCGATCACTACGCAGTTCCGAATTGTGCAATTGGTGGCGCCGTTGGTCGCGGAAGTCGAAGCAAATCGGATCACTGCTACTCCAGTCGTGGTCACGGGCGCGGCCGAGAAAGTCAGGTTCCTCGCACCTGCAGTGCCTGGGTCATCTCCGTCGATGGTAACGTTATCAGCACCCTGTATTTCGATCACACCACGCGAGGCAGTTGGCGCCGCAGCAGAGTTGACCGTTACGTTTCCGGTGCAATTGATGAGGATGCTCGAGTAGCTCGATGTTCCTCCGCTCGACAACAAGGGTGTTGCGGCTGCCGGTTCCGTAGTATTGGCCACTACCGTACACGTGATCGCCCCTTGGTGCGTGCCCGCATTGATCGCGGCAAATGCAGCGTTCAGGGTCGCGTAGGTGCCCGTGGGCGTGCCTGCTGTTGCGGTCACGTTCACGTTCTGCGCCTGCGCGGTGCCCAGCAGTGCCAGGCAGGTCCCGAGCAGCGCGCTCTTCAACCAACGCCACGTTCGCGGTGGGTTGGATGTCGCCGAGTTTCGACAATTCATGGTCGAGGGTTTGGGTTTGGGTAGGGAGTGGGTACTGATCAGGGCAGGCGCACCGTTCGCACGGGGGCGCTTTTCGGGGTAGGTAGGCACCGCCAAGGGCGGGCAGGCAACGTTTGGTTCGTGGGGTCGGTCCTTGGATGGCGGACCGAGGATAGGGTCTTGGTGGTCTCCTTGCGGAAGGGGTTTTGGGTAGGCAATAGTATTACCCGACAATGATCAAGTGCAAGTGGAAAAAACTTTTGAACAGGAGGCAACTGATAGCCATCCGTGCGTACATGGCCGGTAGCCCGGACCCTGCGCGGGCCCTGCCCATACACCACTTCGGCTTGTGTTGAGCATGGCGTGTGTTCCGCGATCGGCGCGGATGTCGTTGTGCGAAGTGTTTAATTCAGAACTGCTGTATCGGGGTGCTGCCATGGTGCTGTGTGCTGTTCCGTGGGATCACGAGTTCGGCACGAAAAACTTTCGAGTTTGGGGTCTTTCGGGGTGGGTAGGCGCCTCTTTGCCTGTGTTCGGTGGTGCCGAATGATGGTGGCAAGCGGCCTACACCGACGCCCACTTCCCCTTCCACACCTTCACGTTCCCCATCGCCGCCATGGTCTGCAACAGCCGTTCGATCTCCGCCAAGCGCTTCTTGTTCGGTTTGCCGAAGTGCGTCGCGATCTCTTCCAAGGTACTCAGCGCTTCCACCTCGTTCAGCAACTGACGCAACGCCGCCGCTTGTGCAGGAAGCTCCTTCGGCCACTCGCGCACACCCGGCGCGGATACAGGACCAGGCGCCGCAGTGGTCTCCACCTCCAACGCCGTCTGTTCGCCTCTTGCCCCTGCCCCTGCGCTTGCCCCTGCTCCCCGGTTCTGATATTCCGGCCGCAGCCAGCGCACCAGGCCCTTGGCTTCCTCGGCGGCGCGCTCGGCGTTGAGGGCCACGAGGCGGGTGAGGATCTGGGCATTCAGCGACTCCGGGTCAAGCCCGGAGTGACAAGCTGCGAGGTCGGGCCAACCGTAGGCGTCGGCTACGGCTGCGTCCAACTCGTCGTGCAGTTGCTTGAGGATGCCGACGAGGCCTTGCTCGTAGATCTTCTTTTCCTTGGGGTTCAACGGCGCACTGTTACGGTCGACCCGGTGGGTTGACGCTACAGGTGCGCCCGATGCAGGTTGTGCGGATCCGCGATCTTCCAATTCCCTTAACCGTTCCAGCACGTTGTACATGCCCGTCATGGTCAACTCGGGGTGTAGGGCTTGCTGGCGTTTGCGGTGTGTATCCAGTTGCTCGCCCAAGGTGCGGATCTTCTCCTGTTGCGCTGGGGACGCATCATCGATGGCGATCGGCATTTCGTTGTTTCTGTGCTCCTGCTACAAGGGTCGCACGCGGAAGTGTGTGCATGGGTCTTGGCTTGTTACAACGAAAAAGCCCCCGCCAATTGGCGGGGGCTTTTTCATTCAGTTGGTCGGCTCAGCTCACTTGCTGATCACGAGGCGCTCGGTGTAGCGCTCGTTGCCTGCGGTGATGTTCACCATGTAGAGGCCGCTGGCCATCTCTTTCAGCTCGAGCACCTGGTACACCATGCCATCGTTCACAGCGATGGTACGGCTGCTTACCACGGCACCGGTGAGGTCGTAGATGTCCACGCTTACCGTGTTCACACCTTCCTTCACAGCGCTCAGGCTCAGGGTGAGCAGATCGCCACGGTTGGGGTTGGGGAACATGGTCAGTTCAGCAGCGCTGGTGCTGCCAGTGGCCTGGAGGTTCATGCTCTGGCCAACGGGGCTGCCCGTAATGGTCACATTGCACTCATCGCCCCAAGGCAGGCTGGTAATGCACCATGCACCGTTCTTGAAGGCACGCACCTGCACCTGGTAGGTACCATTGGGCAGGGCGGGCGTCCAGTTGAGCTGCAGCACAGGGGTGGTCGTGGTGCGGACCACCGGAGCGGCCAGCTCAGAGTTGTTGAAGCGGAACTGGTACTGCGTTGCTCCGTCCACGGTCCTGGCCACCACCCTGTCGGCAGCAGAGCTACCCCAGTTGCGGGTAACACCGCAGCTGAAGAACTGGTTGCCGGGGATGTCCATGAGCTTGGTGAGGGGGCAGGCCGCACGCACCGGATCGATCTTGAAGCGGCACACCGGACCCCATGCGCTGTTGGTACCGTTCACACGGCTGCGCACTTTCACGTTCATCAGCACGTTGGTGGGGATCTGGTTGGGGCTCCAGTTGTTGATCTGCATGTGGCAGGCACGGGTGGCACTGGCCGGTCCGAAGCCATCGCTGGTGGCGTGGTTGCGGAACTTGGTGTAGCCGTAGGTGCCGTTGGGATCGAAGATCCAGAACTGGTAACCGTCGTCCGTTTGGTTGCCCACTTGCCATTGCGCGCTCACTGCCGGGTTGGCATCGGCCACAAGGAACTGGTTGTTCACCCAATCGAGCTTGTCGCAGCTGGTGTAGATCAGCTTGTCGCCACCCAAAGGCAGGCAGAAGCCACCATTGTTGATCACCGCGCTCACGCTACCGCTGTTGAAGTTGTTGCGGTTGTCGATGATGCGATCACCGCTGGCGGTGCTCAGGATGTAACCACCGTTGACCATACCATCGCCGGCGGCGTCGAACACGCGTAGGTAGAAGCAGCCGTTAGGCAGGCAGGTGTTGTCGGTGATCACAGCGCCACCGGGGTACCAGCCACCACCGCTCTGCACCAACAGGTTGGAGCCGGAGGTACGCAGTTCCCAGGTGTTCTGGAAACCATTGGCATCGGTCTGGAACTGCAGCGCCAGGTCGGTGGTGCAGGCCTGGCCCACGCAGTTGCAGTTGGCATCGATCGTACCGATCACGAAGCCGGGCACGGTGCACGCGCTTCCGATCTGGCCTGCGATCAGCGGGCAGTTGTCGATGCAATCGGCAATGCCATCACCATCGGTGTCCGTGCTGTTCACGTTCACAGTTACCGTGCAGCTGTTGGAGCAGCCGCTCTGGGTGACCGTGTAGGTGAGGGTCTGTGTACCGGAGGCAGGGTTGAAGAGGCCACCGCTGGTAACACCGGTACCGCTCCACGTGCCACCTGCAGGGCTGCCATTGAGCTGCAAGCTCGCATCGGCCACGCACAGGGTGGGGTAGGGGCCACCGCAATCCACAACGGGCAGCGGGGTCACGTTCACCGTTACGTTGCCAGTGGCTACGCAACCGGCAGCAGAGGTCACTTCCACGCTGTAGGCCGTGGTGGTGCCGATGGCAGTTGCCGTTACGCTCTGCGTGTTGCTGATACCACCTTGGAAGGTGCCACCGCTCCAAGCATAGCCGAAGCTAGCGCCACCCGTAATGGTGACCACATAGTCCTCGACCTCGCCGAAGGAGAGCGCGCCGCAAGCGGACATGCCGTTCGTAACACCCTGGTCCGCTTCACGAACACGCATGCGCGTGGTTCCGGAAAGCGCTGTAAGGGGAACCGTGAAGTTGATGCTTGCCACGGTCGGTGCTGCGCCGAAGTTGTCCACCTGACCAAGTTTCTCACCTGGTTCCTGGAACACGCCATCCTGGTTGTAGTCGATCCAGACCGCTACATCGTTGATCGTGTAGGACCCTGCAATGGCATTCAGCGTATAGTTCGTGCCTGCTGCAAGGGTGGCCGTTGTGGAACCGGCTGCCGGGAACAGCGTGTAGTAGGGCGCAGCCGATGCACCGGTGCTGTTGTTCAGCGTAGTGCCAGGGATGCTGACCAATGACAGGAAGTCGCCGAAGCCTGTGCCGGTGCTGTATGAGGTGGAACAGTAGGCCGAAGGCGCGGCCAGGTTCACCTGCAAGGTGCTGTTGCTACCCTCGCACACCAGAGCCGGTGTGGCAGTGGTGCTAACGATAGCCGGCGTCGGGTTCATGGATACAGCCACTGTGCTCGGAGCCGAAGCACAGCCGTTAAGCGTGGCCGTGAACACGTAGTTACCTGCAGCAGCGGCCGTAGCGGCGGCGATGCTGGGGTTCTGGTCCGTGCTGGCGAAGCCGTTGGGGCCGGTCCAGCTGAAGCTGGCTCCATTGCTGGTGCCGGTGAGCTGTAGCGTCTGTCCAATGCAACCAATGTTCGCGCTGGCCGTGGCCGTGGGTACAGGGCGCTGTTCAACCACCGTGGTCGCGGTGGCCTGGCCGCCGCAGTTGTCGGTGATCAGCACGGTCCACGTACCAGCAGCATCAGCGGCCTGGGTCTGGGCGGTTCCAGCAGGGCTGTTGTCCGGACGGGTCCACGCGTAGGTGTAGGGGCCACCACCACCCAGCGGGTTGGCCGTCAGCGTTACGCTGGTGGCACCGCAGAAGAAGGGGTTGGCAGGCACGATCTCCGCCTGGCCGGCCGTCATGGGCTCGCCAGCGGTCACCGTTACCGTGCCGGTGGACACGCAACCTTGGTTGGAAACGTTCACCGAGAGCGGGTAGCTGCCAGCGGACACAGGACCGAACACCGGGTTGGCGATGTTGGTGGCCGTGAGGTTGGCGGCGGGGCTCCAGGCGTAGTCGAACACGATCGGCGTAAAGATGCGCGTCTCGTTGGTGGTGCTCCAGTTCACATCGTTGTTACGACCGGGAATGGAGAAGCTGGCCGCACTACCGGTTGCATCTTCCAGACCCTGCACCTTGAAGGAGGAGCTGTTGATCGTGGTCTGGTTCATGATGATGCGGTTGGTACCTTCTTCCAACACCACTTGGGCGTTCAGGGTACCAGAGCCACCATCGCCACGGCCGGTGATGTTGTTGAAGCACACCACCAATTTGCGGTTCGGTGCCACACCAATGGTGCCGTAGGTGATCTGGCCGGGGGATGCGTTCCAGTCGTCCCATGCCAACGCGATCATGTTGTTCGGTACGGCAGCGTTCGGGATCGCCGTTTCGAACCACGCGTTGCTGTACGCCGGGTTGTTCGCTGCACCGCTGCCATCGCCCAACTGGATGTTACCGTTGGTGGAGATGGTGAAGTTGGTGTAGGTGACACCGAAGTAGGTGAAGCTGAACCCGATGTTCGCACCCGGTGCAGGGATCACACCATCATCACCCGAAGGACCGGCCGTTGCCTGGCAGGCCTCGGTGCTGAACGAACCAATGCTCATGGTATAACCCGTGGCAGGTGCGGTAACGTTCAGTTGGCTGGTGCCCGTGCCTGCGCAAATGGCAGTCGGGGTGGCCGTTAGCGAGGTGATGTTCGGCGGCGTGATCACATTCAGAGCATAGGCGGCCGTGCCCGTGCAACCGGCGGCAGAAGCGGCCACCGAATAGGTGCCGTTGTTGGCCGTGGTGAGGCTGCTGATGGTCACGTTATCCGCGGTGCTTCCACCCACAGGCGCTGCACCCGTCCATACGAAGGTGCTGCCGGGCTGGTCAGACGTTGCCGTGAGGGTCACAGCTCCGCCCACGCAAATGGGTGCGGTGGCAGAGATGTTCACGATCGGCGTCGGGGTCTCCGTTGCGGTGCGCGTGGCCGCTGCCGAGGTGCCGCAGGCGTCGGTGATCACCACGGTCCACGTACCACCAATGGTGGCGCTTTGCGTGCTGGCCGTGCCGGCAGGGTTGCCGTTCGGGTCTGTCCATGCGTAGGTGTAAGGAGCAAGTCCGCCGGTGGGAACCGCCGTGAGGGTGACGGGCGTGCCCGTGCAGATCGAGGCTACTTCAGGCGTAATGGCCGCCGACTCGATGGCCGGGGACACGTTCACCGTTACCGTGGTGGTGAAGGGGCAGCCGTTGGCGATGGCCGTTACCGTGTAGGTGGTGGTCTCCGTTACACCGCTGGCCACAGGGTTGGCGATGTTCGGGTCGCTCAGGAAGGTGGCAGGCGACCAGCTGTAGGTGGCCGTTACCGACGGAGCAGCGAACCGATAGACCGTGCCTGCGCCGGGCCAGCCGTTCAGGATGTCGTTACGCACCGAGGTGCTCGTTGTTGGGCTGGCAAAGCTCTGCACGCTCTGGTAGTTGGCCGTGCTGCCGCCCACAACGGCGACAGTGGCGCTGCCGGTGGTAGCCGCAGGACCATAACGGTACTCGATGGCGTTGGAACCTTCGTACAGCCAAACCTGCACCACGGAGGCCGTACCGAACGAAATGTTCAGGTTCAGGCTGATGATGCGGATCCTATTGGGAGCGGTACCGGTGAGCAGGGTGGTCACCGAGTTCGCACTGTGGTCATCCCACAGGGCATACAGCGTGTTCGATAGGAACGCACCTGTGTTGATGTAGGCCGTGCTCACAGCAGCACCCAAGCGTACAGCACCGTTGGAGCTGGCGGAGAACTGGGTGAAGCTATTGCCTTCGTAGATGAAGGGGAAGCCGATGTTCGTAAGCGCGCTCTGAGCATCATCACCGCTCACGCCGAGGCTGGTAGCACCTGCCATGGCGTCCACCGCACCGGTCAATGTGCTGAACTGGTAGTTGGTGATGTTACCCACGGGCGTGGTGGCCGCTGCTGAAAGCTGTGTGCTGCCGTTGGGGCAGATCGTGCTGGGCGAAGCAGAAGCGGTCAACGAAATGTTCGGTGGCGATGGGATGGTGAATGCGCCGAGGTTCTTGTTGCAGGCACCGTCCGTTTCGTGCAGCAGGAAGAGCTGTACGCTCTGGCCTGGCGTGAAGGGACCGATGTTCGCAATGTCGAAGTCGACCAGACCGGGGACGATCGTGGCAGGACCACCGTTCACTGAATAGCTCAACGAAGTGGAGGTTGCATCACCCACGCTCAGCACTTCCACGGCGATGGTGCCATCGCAGTTGTTCACGCTCACAATACCCTCAGGGTCAGTGCAACCAGCGGTGCATTCCACTTCGAACACCCATGCACTGGCGTCGGGGTCGCCATCGTAGCAGCTACCGGTGCTGTTGCTTTCCACTTCGATGTAGATCGAGTTGGAGAAGCTGGTGGCCGTAACACCCACGAGGCTGGCGAAGTTGCCGCTGGTGAGCGAAGCACCTGTGTTATCGGTACCGTCGTACACGCGGATCACATCATCCGGGGCCATGGTGCCGCTCACAAAGCTCAACGTAATGGTCTCGGCCAGGATCGGCGTGGTGAAGGTCCAGGAACGGGTGTCGTTGTTCTGGTAGCAATAGTTCACCGTGGTGGTCACACCGCAGGTGATCTCGATGGGGCAGCTGGACGAGTAGTTGCCGAGGTCGGCGGTACTCACGGTACCGTTATCGACCACGATGTTCACCACGTCCAGTGCCGCGAAGCCAAGGCCGCCGTTATCCAGCACGTTCACACCCAGGTTGGCGGGCACGCTGGTGGGCGAACCGCCGTTCACGGTGTAGATGATGGTTGCGCTTACGCCATCGCCAAGGCTGGTGATGTCAACGCTCAGGTCGAAGGTGGCGGCGTTGCAGTCGTCCACCACGCTCACCAGCGCGGTCGCAGGCAGAGGCGGTGGCAGAATGGTGATCAGGTAGTCCTCGGTCTCGCCGTAGCCGTAGCTCAGGCAAGAGGTCAACAGGTCACCGGAGTTGCCCTCGGAAACGGTCACACGCATGGCGGTGGTGCCGAGCAGGGCGGTCATGGGCACGTTGAAGGTGCCGGTCACGTTGCGGGGGCCGGTGGCCGTAGCGGCTTCTACGAACACTTTCTCCGTGGCATCGCTGAACACGCCGTTCTGGTCGAAGTCGATCCAGATCGCGGTGCCGAAGGGGTAGTACGGTGCGCCGTCACACTCATCCTCCTGTACGTTGAATGTGGCTTGCACACCTTTCTGTACCGAGAAGATCGGACCCAGTGGGAAGTAGTTGGCATAACGCTGGGCAATGGATCCCGAACCAGGTGCGGTCACACCGCAATCAGCGGCTCCTGCACCGTTGGTGTTGCCATTCACCGTTACGCTGTAGATCTCCTCGTCACCAGTGTTGATCGCTCCGCTTGCGCAGTAGCAACCGAGCACGTTGGCAGTGAAGTTCCAGGTGGGGCAGCCGGTGGCAGGGCCTTGTGCGCTCTGGGGCACAACGCTCCAGGTGTGCGGGCCAGCTGCAAGAATGCCAGCGTTGAAGGTGGTGCCTGGCTGGTTGATGGCCACGGTGTTGCCGTCCACGACTACATCATAACCGGTCGCATATTGTACAGCAGGCCAGCTAAGCGTTACTGCCTGACCAGCGCATGCCGTTCCTCCGTTAGCGGGGTTAGGTGTTGTAACACAGGCAGGCGGTGGGCACGAAGCACCGGGAAGCACTTGTACCGAATATGGGCCGCTGCCGCCTGCGATACCCTCGGAAATGGCGATGTAGTAGGTGCCGGGGCTCAGGTTGCCATACAGGTGCCTACGGCCGCCGTTGGGGCAGTCGTTCAGCACACTGGTGGCGCCGATGAAGGGCTGCGCGCCGAAGGGGCACGAGGTGAAGAGGTTCACATAGGCCACGGTGCGTGCTGGGTTGCTGCCGCAGTAGTTCACCTCAAGCGATTGAACGCATTCGGTGAGCGTAAAGGCCTCCCAAACCACAAGACCTCCGAAGCCTTCGGTATCCGTGGCGCCGGTGCTGTTGCCGTTGAAGGTCGCGCTGCCCAAGGCACCCACCGTTTGGGGGGTAACGCCTGTGCATTCGTTGTTCAATGGGGGTGGGGCGAACTGCACAGGACCAGCCCATGAGCTGGTACCGTCACCGATGCAATCGGCCTGCACATAGAACTCATAGGTGGTACCGCTCACGAGGCCGTTCACCACCAAGGAAGAGGTGGGGCCCACGCCGGGGTCGGAAGCCACCACAGGGGTGCCACCGCCAGCGGGTTGCACATGCACGTTCCAAAGTGTTTCGGCGCAGCCGGTGTTCCACGTCAGCGTGGCGCTGTTCCCGTTCACCACGGCAACCAGGTTGCTCGGCGCAGGGCAAGGGTCGGGTGCAGTAATGGTCACCAGATAATCCTCCACCTCGCCCCAAGTGTAGTTCAGGCAGGGGTCAACACTAACACCGTTGAGGTTATACACGCAACGCACACGCATGCGGTGAACGCCAAGGGGTGGGTTGCAGGCGAGGGTGATGGGGAAGGATGCTGAAGCGTTCACCTGGCCTGGCGTGAAGCCAGCGCCGATGCGGCCCGGAGTGGCACCGATACGCTCCGAAGGCGTGGAGAACACACCATCATCGTTGTAGTCGATCCAGACGGCAAAACCCTGGTCGCCCCACTCGCCGGTGGATACGTTCACGTTGTAGGAAGAACCGGCCTGCAGGGTGGCGGTGCGGGTGTTGCTTGGCGGGTTGGGCAGGTAGAAGGTGTACGAAGGAGTACCGGCCACGAAGCCCGTGTTGTTGCTGAGCGTGGTGCCGGAAATGCCCACGTTCGAGATCAGGTCACCGGCACCAGTACCGGTGGAGTAGAGGTTGGTGGTGCAATAGTTTCCGCATTGCGCCACGGAACTGTTGGTCCCAACTTCGAGCGGAGTGGATTCCACTTGGGCACCACCGCTGCAGCTAACCAGGCAGCGGTACCAAAAGTTGTCGCCTGAAGCGTGCGAAGTGACCTGCGTGGCGGCCGTGCCAAGGTTCGTCGGGCTGGCAAAGGTGTTGTCAGCCGAACGCTGCCACTGGTACGCAAGCCCACTTCCTACCGGAGGGGTGGAGAGGCTGAGCGTAAAGTTGGTGTTGAAGCAGGGTGTTGCCACCGAAGCCACGGTGTTACCCGGGGAGATCGGCTCTGTGCAGGGTGCCAGTTGCTCGGACACCGTGATGTTGTCGAAGTTCAGGTAGTAGTCTCCGGAGGACCATGTGGAGGCGAACCTGATATACAGGGCACCTGCCGGTGGGGTGAAGGAGTGCGACTTGGGTATGCATACACCACTGGTCTGTGCCTCTTCCGAGATGGTGGTGATGTTGGTCCAAGGTCCGGAGGCGGTAGCGCCATACTGGACAATGAAGCTACCCCAAGGGTTCTGGGCGTCCGTATTGGCGCTCCAGATCATCGCCTTGTAATCGTAGGTGATGGTCATGGCCCCGCCCTGCGAGGTTCCCACCAGCGGCGAAACGAAGCTGTTGGTGGTAACGGACGAGTACAGGTTGGCGCGCATGGCCCCACCAGAACCACCACAAGCCGTGGCGCCTGTGAAGTAGCCCATGCCGGTCCATCCGCCAGCACTGGCATTGAAATTCTCCGAATAGCTGACCTGGGCGAGCGACGGTAGCGCGGTCAAAAGGGTCACTGCCATTGCGAGCAGGCCGTTCCACCACCGCTTCCGCCCTGCCGCAGGCTTGCGCGTAGTTCGACAATTCATGAGTTCTTGGTTTTGGGTTAGGAAAGTCGTCAGGGTGTGGTGACAAAGCGGGTCACTTCCGTTGGTTCAGCCTAAGGGGTGGCTGGGAGGCATACTGATCAGCTGGTGCCATTCGTGGCGGATGGTGTTACGGTGTAGGTCAGTGATACTTTGAGCTTTTAATTGTTATCAGGTTGTCAAGATTAAAGGTTCCTTGTGATAGAAGCAACACAAATAAAACTTTTGAACAACAGGCAACTGATCGCCTTGATCACGAACGCTCAATAGGGACGGGTTTTTCGGGCGCAAGGTGGTTGCCGTTGCGGAGAGTTAATGCCATGGCCGGGCCGACATGCGGACGCCCCGCTCACCATTCCCGGGGATCCGGGAGGTGAGCGGGGCGTTCGCTTCAGTGTTGGTCCAGGTGCTCAGCTCACTTGCTGATCACCAATCGCTCGGTGTAGCGCTCGTTACCTGCGGTGATGTTCACCATGTAGAGGCCGCTGGCCATCTCGTTCAGTTCCAGCACTTGGTACACCATGCCATCGTTCACGGCGATGGTACGGCTGCTTACCACGGCACCGGTGAGGTCGTAGATGTCCACGCTTACCGTGTTCACACCTTCCTCCACAGCGCTTAGGCTCAGGGTGAGCAGATCGCCACGGTTGGGGTTAGGGAACATCGCGAGCTTGGCATCGCCTGTGCTCACGGTGCCACCGCCGTTCTGGGTCATGGCCGTGCTGCCCACAATGGTCACGTTGCACACATCACCCCAAGGCAGGCTGGTAACGCACCAAGCGCCGTTCTTGAAGGCACGCACCTGCACCTGGTAGGTGCCGTTGGGCAGTGCGGGCGTCCAGTTCAGGTTCACGTAGTACGTCGTGTTCGTGCGTACAACGGGCTGGGCCAGTTCCGCATTGCTGAAGCGGAATTGATATTGCGTTGCACCATCCACCGGACGAGCGTATACGCGGTTGTTGCCGCCCCATGTGCGGGTAACGTTGCAGCTGAAGAACTGGTTGCCGGGGATGTCCATGAGCTTGGTGAGGGGGCAGGCCGCACGCACCGGATCGATCTTGAAGCGGCAAACCGGACCCCATGCGCTGTTGGTACCGTTCACACGGCTGCGCACCTTCACGTTCATCAGCACGTTGGCGGGGATCTGGTTCGGGCTCCAGTTGTTGATCTGCATGTGGCAGGCACGGATGGCGCTGGGGGGACCGAAACCATCGCTGGTGGCGTGGTTGCGGAACTTGGTGTAGCCGTAGGTGCCGTTCGGATCGAAGATCCAGAACTGGTAACCGTCGTCCGTTTGGTTGCCCACTTGCCATTGGGCACTTACCGCCGGGTTGGGGTCGGCCACAAGGAACTGGTTGTTCACCCAGTCGAGCTTGTCGCAGCTGGTGTAGATCAGCTTGTCGGTGCCCAAGGGCAGGCAGAAGCCACCATTGCCGATCACTGCGCTCACGCTGCCCGTAGTGAAGTTGTCACGGTTGTCGATGATGCGCTGGTTGCTGCCCTGGGTACGCAGGATGTAGCCACCGCCACTGATACCATCGCCACCTGCATCGAGCACGCGCAAACGGTAGCAGCCATCAGGCAGGCAGGCACTCTGGGTAATGATGCCTTGTACGGGCAGGTTGCTTCCGCTCAAAGCGACCACGTTGGTGCCTTGGGCAACGATCTCCCAGCTGGTCTGCAGGAAGTTGGCGTCGGTCTCCAGCTCCAGGGTCAGGCCGTTGGTGGTGCAGGCCGGGTTGGTGTCGCCACAGGTCACGGTCATGGTGAATGCACCGGTGTTCGCTCCGAATCCGGTTACATACACATAGTACGTGGTGCCTTGGGTGCCGGTCCAGGTGGTCTGGCTCTGCAGGCCGCAGAAGTCATCATTGCCGATCACACAGGTGAGGGCACCGCATGAACCCGTGAACACGCCGATCTTGGTATCGAAACCACTTCCGCAGAGGCTGGCGGTCATCTGTCCGTTCCAGCCCTGCACCGTGTACCAAACGCCACCAGCAGTGCTCAGGTCCGTTGTGCAGGTGCCCGGGTTGCCTGTGTTGGTGCTGCCCAATGTGGTGCCGGCGACGGTGCTGTTGCAGGCCACTGGTATGGCGTTGGCGCAGAGGTCGTTCGCAGGCACGGGTATCGGGCAAACAACCGTGAAGTCCACGGTACGTGCACCGGTATCCTCGGCATCCCACATGATGTAGTAGGTGGTGCCGGCCGTGAAGTTCAGTGGGACACCGGTAGGTGCCACAATACCTGTAACGAGCACATCATCGTAGTAGTTCCAGCCCGTGGCATCGCAGGTGCCGACCGCCTTCCAGAAGAAGTCGATCCAGCTGCCGGTCAGCTGCGTCACGTTGATCAGGTGAACACCCGTGACCGATGCGGTGAAGGTGAAGATCTTCTCCTGGCCAGGCGTTCCGAAGGGTCCACCATAGTTGTTGAAGGCGCCGCTGCCTGCTGTGGTCGATACCGCGCCAGTGGGAACATCACAAGCTGAGATGTTCGCGATGCTGGTGCAGGGGTCGTAAGGCGGAGGAGGAGCACTTACACAGATGGTGAAGGTGGGTGTGGTCTGAACTACACCGGACCATGACCAGAGGCGAACGTAGTAGGTGGCCCCAATGGTCAAGCCGGTAAGGCTTAGCTGCTCAATGCCTGTGCTGAAGTTGTTGTCCGCGCAGGCAATGTTCACGCCGTTGCAGGCACCACTGCGCACTTCAAGCACGGCATCGAAGGCCGCGTCGAGGATCACTTCATGGCTCGTTGCCGTGGCCACGAAGCTGTACCAGATGTCGTCATCCGCCGTTCCACCGCACACACCGGCCGCAATGGTCTGCGTCATGCCCGCCACGCTGCCTGCAGTTGGGGTGCAGGTAAGGCCTGTAGCAAGGCTGATGGCGTTGGTGCAATTGTCACCGGGTAGTGCCACGAACTGAGTGATGCTGATGTTGTAGGCAACACAATTGGGTAGCGGACGCGAGTCGACGATCACGTAGTAGGTACCCGCAGCGAGCGTTACAATGCTGCTGGCCGTACCATTGACCGCAGTGGTCACCGAGTTGGCAATGCACTGGCTGGCGTTACCGCAGTTGGTGCTGCTCTTCAGGAACCATCCGGCGAAGCTGGCACCACCGGTCAGTTGCACGCTGATCTGGTAATCACCCGCGCTGCTGATGTTCAATTGGTACACGAAGTCCTCACCACCGCCATAGTTGGCGCCCAGCCCACACTGTGTGCCGACCACGTTGTTGCCCTTGCCGCAAGTGGTGTTGCTCTGCGTAAAGGGATAGCTGTTCACTTGGAACGGCAGTGCGCAAGAGGTTCCAGGAGGCGGACAGGCAAGTCCTGGTGTGAAGTTGCCCAGGTTCTTGTTGCAGGCTCCATCGGTCTCGTGTTCCAGTACCACGTTGATGGTGGTGCCGATCGGCCAGGGGCCAATGGTCTGGATGCCGCTATCGAAGTCCAGGCCGGGGATGGTGATGGGGCTGCCACCGTTCACGGTGTAGACCAGATCGGTGGTGGCCGCGTCGCCCGTGCCCAGGATCTCAATATCCAGCGTGAAGCTGTAGGTGGCGCAGTTCACGTTCGGCGAAACAACGCCGTCCGGATCGGTGCAACCCGCGGTGCATTCCACTTCGAACTGCCATGAGGTGGCACCACCCGTGAAGCAGCTTCCGCTCGCATCGCTATCGATCTCAATGAAGATGCTCTGTCCGGTGGATGTGGCGGTAACACCAGGGAGGCTGGCGAAGTTGCCGCTCACCAGAACGCTGCCCGTATTGTCCACACCATCGTAGATGCGCACCACATCGTTCGGGGCCATGGTGCCCGCAACGAAGGTCACGGTAACGGTCTCTCCGAGAACGGGTGAGTTGAAGGTCCAAGTGCGCGTATCGTTGTTGGTGTAGCAATGGTTCACCACGAGCGTTGATCCGCAGGTGATGGTGACCGGGCAGTTGCTGTAGTAGCTGCCAAGGTTCGTGGCACAACCCGCAACACCATTGCTCACCGTAATGGCCACTTCAGCTCCGGCCGCGAAGGGGCCGAGGTTGGTGACACCGATGCCCAACCCACTGAGCGGGGTCTGGGGCGTTCCGTTAACGCTGTAATTGATGGTGGCCGAAGCGGCACCGCCAAGTCCGGTAATGTTCACCGGTACGCTGAACTGATCGTTCGCACAATCATCGACCGCGGTGGCCGATGCCTGCACTGCGGTGTTCGCGCAGGTGAGCGCCAGATCGAAAGTACCCGAAGTGCTCACGTTCACGCCCAACACGTAGATGTAGTAGGTCAGTGAAGCATCAGCGGTCCAAGTGGCTTGGCTGAGCGTGCCACAGAAGTCATCGTTGGTGGTCACGCAGGTAAGGCTACCGCAAGCGCCACTGTACACCGCCAGTTTCGAGTTCCAGGTCGGCACAGTGGTGCACAACGAAGCTGTTACGCTGCCGCAAACACCGGAGACCTGGTACCAAACTCCACCCGAGGTGTTGTTGAGGAGCCCGTTGCACAGCGTGGCCGGCGCACCCGTGGTAGTGGCGTTCACAGTGGTTCCGCTCAGGGTTTGGCCACAGGTGATGGGTGTCGCATTGCTGCACAGGTCATTGTCTGGTGCAGGTGGACATGCCGCACCGGCCGTCACTGTGATACCGTAAGGTCCCGAAGCACCTGTCTGGTTCATGATCGCGATGTAGTACGTTCCGGCAGGTACGTTCGCGTATGGAACGTTCACGCTGCCGTTGGGACAGGCAGGGCCTGCAGTGCCGGTCCAGGGGATGAAGCCTGCGGACTGGGGGCAACCAACGAACAGGTTCACAAAAGCATTGGTGCGGGCAGGCGTGCTGCCGCAGTAATCAATGTTCAGCGTGGTGACACAGCTGGTGAGCGTGAACGCTTCCCAGGATACCAGCTGGCCAAAGCCTTCGGAATCCGTGGCTCCGAAGTTGTTGCCCGAGAGCAGGATGCTGCCTCCGGCACCAACACTTGGGAAGGAGGTAATGCTCTCGCACTGGTCGTAAGGTGGCTGCGAGTAGAACGTGATGCCAGGGCTGTTGATGCTGTATCCCTCGTTGGACCCCGTGCAATCACGACGGACGTATACGCGGTATTGAGTGGGGTGTACGAGGCCGGGGATGGTATAGGGCGAAGACACACCGGTCACTACCGTGCTGGTTCCTTCGGGTCCTTGGGAAGCACCGGTGCCTGGTATGGTGAAGGTGGCCGCAGGGCCGTATTCCACGATGAAGTTGCCGGTACCGTTCCAAGTAAGGTTAGCCGTAGTTGTTGACGTTCCAATTGCCGCTACCCCGCTGGGCGCAACGCAGGTCGGTACTGGTTCCAGTACGATGTTATCGATGTATACGCTGTTGCCGAAGTTGGAACGACCACGGAATCGGATCCGGTCGGTGCCGGCCGGTACCGGGAAAGCAAGCCTGTTCCATTGCGCACCCGTGGGTACGAAGTTGGCTGTTTGCGGGATGGCGGTGTTCAACAGGCCACCCACGTTGTTCGACATGCCTTGGAGCAGGGCCCAAGTGGTTCCGCCGTTGGACGATACCTCGACAGCGATGGAGTCGATCTCGCCGCCAGTGTAGGTCGTTCCAGCCACATCGAAGCGTATCTGTTGGCCAGCGCCAACAGGTGTGAACGTGGGACTGGTAAGGCTTAGAATGGTGTTGTTCGTCGCGCTGTAGAAGTTCCATTGTGCCGAACCGCTGCCAGGTTCGCTGAACGCATTGGATGCTGCACGCAGCAGGTTGGCATTCACCGTGGCGCTCCAGCAGTTGGGAGCAAAGGTCAAGGGCGCGAAGTCCACTGGGAAAGGAGCGGACATGGGCACACTGATCACTCCGCTCGTTGCGCTACCGCCACCCGAACAGCTCACCGTGCAACGGTAACTGGTGCCAACGGATTGGGTTACCACCTGTGTGGGTGCGTTGGTGCCGAAGGCTGTCCAGCCGCCGCCGTTGTCGAATTCCCATGCGTAGCTAATACCATCGCCAGTGCTCGCATTCTGCAATCCGAGGGTGATCGATTGGCCAACGCATGCGCTGCTCACGCTCGCAGTGGTGTTGCCGGGTGTCGGTGTGCCTACACAAGGGACCAATATCTCATCAGCTCCGATCTCAGGTGTGGTCACGCTGCGGATGTTGCCATCGAAATCATCAAGCACGGATGCCACGAAAGAGCCAGCATCATCCAGAATGGTCGGTGTGAACGGATCCATGTGCAGGTATAGCGGACTTGCACCGGATGTGCTGAGGAACTGGGCGGTTATGTCGCCCGAGACGGAAGCAGCATCGCGCGGGGCAACCGTACCGGCCGTGAATATGCCGTTCTGGTAATCTGTCAGCGTTTGGGCTGTGCTGGTCCCATCGGCATAGATCAGTGTGCTGGCGCCTGGTGTGCCGGCATAGAGCATGTTATTGTTCGAGCTGGCCGCATAGTTGCTCAGGGTTCCAGCAGCGCCAGAACTGCGCCTGAATGCCGCCACGTTACCTGTTCCGTTCGGGGTGGAAAGGTTGGTGATGCTATTGTTGCGGAGCTCCAGACGCCCCGTGGTGGCTGTTGCATTCGCCGTATGGAATACACCCGCTGTGCTGAAGTTGGCACCGCTTGAGGTCGCATTCAGGTAAATGGTGTTGTAGAAAACACTGTTCGTCGCGTTCGCTGTGGCCGAGGTGATGCTGATGCCTCGGACCGCGTCGGTTGCACTACTTGTGCTCGGTGCGCGCAGATCGCCGATCAGGTTGTTGTGGATGTTCACCGTGGCGCCCGCAGATACAACGATCCCGTTCACCGTGGCGGTTGCCCCGTTCGCCTGCAGATCGTAGATCTTGTTCTTGAACACGTTCTGCACTGTGGCCCCGGTGAGCGAGATGCCGTTCACAATGGCGCTGGCACCCGTGGCCGATAATCCCGCGATCGTATTGCTGAAGAAGTTCTGGTTCTGACCGTCGCTAAAGATGCCAGTGATACTGTTCCCGTTCGTGATGTTGCTGATCACGTTGCCGCTCACGTTGTTCCCGGCAAAGGTGTTGTCGCTGAAACCCACATAGAGCACCGAGCTCATCGCGCCGGTGCCGCCTGTGATATTGCTGAACGTATTGTTCGTGACCGTCTTCCTGGACCCGGGTGTAGCACCGTCCGCGCTTCGCCAACCGATGTTCGTTCCGGTTGTTCCGGTGAAGTTCATGTTGGAGAAGTTGTTGCCATTATTGATCTCCGTTACTGCGCTGGACGATGAGCCGAAGGAATTGTAATATGCGATCTGGCCACTGCCGCCGGTCTTGGTGTAGCTGCCCACGATCGCGTTGTTGCTCACCGTATGCGTAGTGCCTGCGGCATGGCTCACACTATTGCTGATCATGGTCACGGCCGATGTGCCTGCCGAATTGTCCGTGACATTGGTGATCGTGTTGTTACTGATGTTGGTGGAACCAGTGAAGGTCTGGTTGTTATAGTAGTTATGACCACCTGCGGTCCTCGCCAACGTATGTACAAGCCCCGTGATGTTGTTGCCGGTCATGTTCAGGGTTGCCGTGGCGGCACCTGCTGCGTTCACGATACCGAAGACCGTATTGGTTGAAGCCCCGCTGTACGTGTACAGATTGGCTGTTGTGGTCCCCAGATTGTTGTTGTTCAGGTTGATGGCAACGCCGATGTTCGCACTGGATTGGATAATACCCGCGAACTGCCCGGTCGTAACGAGGCTGAAACGTCGCAGGAAGTTGCCGGTTATGTTCAACGTCGTCGTTGCCGTGCCTTGCGTGTTGCTGATGCCGGTGATGCCTGCGGTAGTTGCTGTGGAGAACGTCACCGCATTGGTCGATTCGGTACCGACCTGGTTGTTCTGGATATTTATCGTGTTGATCACCGCACCCTGGTTGGTGATGCCCGTGAAACCCAGGGTGGTGGCAGCGCTCGTGTTGCCGCTGACGATGTTGTTGTTCATGTTCAGCGTGCCGAACTGACCAAGGTTGGCGATCCCGAACATGCCGGCATTGCCTGTGATCACGTTATTCACGAAGCTGTTCCCATTCACATTGGTGGTCACGTTCGACATCGGGAAGCCCCCTGCCGTGGTGATGCCTTGTACACCGGCGGCACCCGCTTGGGTAAAGGTCACAGTGTTGCTAAGGACCGTGTTGGTTATCGCTCCGATGGGTGCCACCGAGTAATCGGTCAGAATGCCCCGCAGCGCGGTGGCCGTGTTAAGGCTTGCGCTGATGAAGGAGTTGAAGGAGAGGTTGAAGTTGTTCTGGTTCAACAAATACGCGCCTGCGATGATCGTTGTCGGATAGCCGGCGTAGGCCGTTGCGGCCGCCAAGCCACCATAGGCTGTGATGTTGTTGCCCGTGCCTGCCGAGGCACCGCCAATGTCGTTGCCTTGATCCATATTGGCAGCGGTCGGAGAGCCCACGAACACAATGCCATGGTTCACGTTGCTGATGGTGTTGCCGTAAACCTTGTTCCCGCTGTTCGGGGCCGTGGTGTTGTTCGCGATATCGGCGAGCGTGGTCACGTTCGCCGAGGTCGGTCCATCAATGTGGCGCACGTTGCTGTACACCCCGAAAGTGTTGCCATACGTGCGGTTCAGCGCGATGGTGTTGTTCTGGATGGTGTTGTTCTGTGCACCGTTCGTGTTGCTGGCATAGAGCAGGGCAACGCCCCATTCCGTCATGTTGTTGCTTGCAGCAGCCGTTGTGGTGTTCGCAGGGTTCTCCTGCATGGTAAAGCCCTGGATCGTGATCCAATCACCTCCAACGAGCTTGAAGATCCCATCGTTCAGGTTGCCAGCCGTGAGCGAGCCGCTGGCCGTGAGCGTGCTTCCGCTTCCTTGAATGGTGATGGTGTTTGTCGCAGAACCCTCAGCTGTGATGACATACCCGCCAGCGGGTGCCGTCTCGTTGCCCGTCAGGGTGATCACTACCGGGCTGGTAATGCTGGCGCTGTTCAGCGCCGTTATTGCGGCCGCCAGGTCCGGATACGTCGGGTTCAATCCGGAGCCGCTGTTCGTACTGACCTGGGCGGATGCGGTAGTGCCAAGCGCTGCGGCCAACAGCACAAGCAGGGAGCGCAGTATGTAGCGCAATGGGTTATTTGGTCTCATGTTCAATGGGTTTTGATCTGATCGTGACAGACCTGGCCTCCCGCGCTTCCTAACACGCAGAAGAGGTCCACCATCGGCAAGGTTCAGTTGGTCACTTGGGCTGTTCGTGCGTTGGTCGGTCCGTTGCCTGCACGCCATAAGCGCTTGCACGTTCAACCTCAACTACAACACTGGTGGGATCCACGCTTTCCACCTTTAGCGTTGCCGTACCTGACAAGGGCGCCATGGAGTTGCTCTCTGCTGCTCCTGTGTTCAACGACGCCGACTGCGGGCCATTCGGGGATGACGGACCGGCTGGATCACCATGGGGTTCACCACTGGGATCGGCAGGAATAGGCGCACTGTTGTTGCCTGTTGCAGTTTGTCCCGATACCTGCTCCAGAGTGAGCGTAGGAAGGTCCTTTTTGAACTTGTCAAAGGCAGCAAGTGCGGCAGCATCCGAACAATTGGCAGAACCGCTGCTCTTATCAAAAGCAAAGGCCCTGGCATGTTCAGGGTGTGCCTGAATGAACTGGGCAGCCAGGGACGCATCCACGCGCACCGGCAAGGGGCCTTGTGCCTTGCCAAGGAACGGGCAAAGCATAAGGACCAGCGTTAGTAGCAGTAAGGGCGTTCGTTTCATGTAGCAGGGGGATTTAAGAGTTCTTCTGATCGAGTCAAAAGGGTGTAGGACAGAGTCCGGGTCTTATCGGCTTGTGATCACTTTTCGTTTTGTGGTGAAAGACCGCCGTCGGGCAGTTCGCTCGTACTGTTCATCGCGCTGGCCTATGTGGCACCGGGTCTGCCAGAGGTATGGGGCGGTCCGCCCCACGATAGGCGACAGATCGCTCCTCCGGTTGTTCGTTCCGTATGCAGCATATCCTAGGCACAAGATCAACCAAGCCGAACAGAACAGAGGGGCGGTTGACGATCGTACATGCGGTTGATCCTCTGAGGGTTTGGGTTAAGGTGAAATGCTCGGGCGGGTGAAACTAAACTCGACAAGGGGGCGATGTCAACCTTTGAATATCAATATTTCATCGACAGGCAACCATATTGATCGGGGTGCGTCTTGGCCGATCCCATTTCCTGGTCTGATTGGTTGGTGCCCTATCTTCGGCACCCATGCATCCCCCTCGCGAACCATCCCTATGGCAGGCCCTCTTGCCCATGCTGGTGTTGGTCGTGCTGCTTGCGGTGAACGTGATCGTATTCGGTGATGGGGGATTGGATGGGCCCAATCAACTGGCCTTGTTGTTCGCGGCGGCAGCAGCCTTGGTGATCGCTTTGATAAATGGTCATCGGTTCGCCGATCTGTTGGAACACATCGTGCGGAGCATCAATACGGCCATGGGGGCTATCCTCATCCTGCTGCTCATTGGGGCACTGGCCGGAACTTGGATGTTGGCCGGTATCGTACCCACCATGATCGATCATGGTCTCCAACTGCTATCGCCCAAAGTGTTCCTTTTGGCGGCGTGTCTGGTATGTAGCGTGGTCTCCCTGGCCACCGGTAGTTCGTGGAGCACGGCTGCCACAGTAGGCATAGCGCTCATGGGCATTGGCAAGGCACTGGGGTTGCATGATGGGCTGGTGGCCGGTGCCGTGATCAGCGGTGCCTATTTCGGTGATAAGCTGAGCCCGCTGAGCGATACCACCAATCTGGCGCCGGCCGTGGCGGGTACCGATCTGTTCAGTCACATCCGGTACATGTTGAATACCACGGTGCCCAGCTTGCTCATCGCGTTGGCGCTCTTTCTCGGCATCGGTTTGTTCATTGATGTGAACATGGCAACAGCTGGTGCGGATGATCTGCAGATCGCCATTCGTTCCAAGTTCCAAGTTGGTTGGGAACTGTATCTGGTGCCTTTGGCCGTGGTGCTGATGATCTGGCGCAAGGTCCCGGCCCTGCCTGCGTTGTTCATCGGTGCGCTGTTGGGTGCCGTTTTCGCCGTTGTCTTTCAAGCACCGCTCATCAGGGAGCTGGCCGGTGAGGACGGTTGGCGTGGTGTCTATCGCGTGGTGCTCGGGTCCCTGGGCTCCGGTGTCAGCGTGGTCACGGGAAACGCCACTGTCGACGACCTGCTGACCTCAAAGGGTATGGCCGGTATGCTGAAGACCATTTGGCTGGTGCTTTGTGCCATGACCTTCGGTGGGGCGATGGAAGGAAGTGGTTCATTGCAACGCCTCACAAGGGCCATTATGGCCATGGTGAAAGGCGACGGGTCGCTGATCGTCACGACCACCGCGTCCTGTATGTTCGTGAACGCAACGGCCAGTGATCAGTACTTGAGCATCGTTGTTCCCGGTCGCATGTTCGCGCCGGTCTACCGTGAACGTGGGCTCGACCCCAAGGTGCTCAGCCGAACGCTGGAGGATAGCGGCACCGTGACCAGTGCCTTGGTTCCTTGGAACACCTGTGGCGCCTATATGAGCGGTGTGCTTGGTGTGGCCACCATGACCTATCTCCCCTTCGCGTTCTTCAACCTCATCAGTCCGCTGATGACCATGTTGCAGGGGGCGCTCGGTTGGCGCATTGCCCGGCGGAGCCTGTAACCAAGGCGTTCATTGTGTCGTTCAACCGGCACATGAAAGTCTGCTTCTACATAGGGGTCGCGGCTCTTGCCGTTGGTCCATTGATGGCCCAGCCCGATACGTTGTTGCTGGCCTACGATGAACACTACGCCATTGGCGAACCCGGTGATGATCCCGCTCCGGATCTGAACGCCTACGAGATGTATAACGTTGCCCTTGGGGGCGACTCGGTGAGGTTTTGCGGTGGATTTCCATGCATTGGGTGGGTGGAGGACCGCTATCCCGATGGGTCCATGAAACACCGCGGTTCATACGCCGATGGACGTTTGGTGATCTATAGGAATTTTCATCCCAACGGACAAGTGGAGCGTGAGTTCAAGGCGCTGGATGCCACGCGCAGCGTACAGCGCTCATGGCATTCCAACGGCAATCTCCGTTCAGAGGTCCATTACGCGGACGGGGCCGTGTATCGCTACCAGGACTATTACCTGAACGGCCAGTTGCGTTATGCAGAGGAACGTGGTCGCAAGGACCCGTACTTCATTCGAATGGACCTGTATGCGGCCGACGGGAAGCCCATCAGCCTGCTTTCCTTGGTGGATAAGCGCAAGCTGATCTTCGAGCAGAAGGAGTATTACCCCGGCGGAGCGCTGAAGGCATCCGGCAGGTCGCAGTATGATCCGCAGCGTATGGATTCGCGCCGTATTGGAACCTGGAGCTTCTTTGATCCTTCAGGGCAATTGGTGCGCGAAGAGGATCATGTGGACGGTAAGGTGCATACCACACGATAGTCGCTGGTCGTTCGCATGTGAAAGCCCCGTTGCGCGAGCAACGGGGCTTTCTTCTGTGATGCGTTTTGGCCGGACCTTATTTCGTTTCCTTCACTTCCTCGAAGTCCACATCGGTCACATCGGCATCGGCGGTGCTGCTGGTGTTGTTGGCACCACCATTGGCCTGACCTTCCTGGGTGGCCTTGTACATCTCTTCGCTGGCTGCACCGAATGCAGTGTTCAGTTCGCCCATCAGCTTTTCGCATGCATCAACGTCCTGTGCCTTGTGAGCGTCCTTCAGACGCGTCAGGGCATCCTCAATGGGTTGCTTTTTCTCGGCCGGGATCTTGTCGCCGTACTCCTTCAGGCTCTTCTCGGTCTGGAAGATGAGGCTGTCCGCTGCGTTCAGCTTGTCCACGCGTTCGCGGGTGGCCTTGTCAGCATCGGCGTTGGCCTCGGCCTCCTGCTTCATTTTTTCGATGTCCTCCTTGCTGAGTCCGCTGCTGGCCTCAATGCGGATGCTCTGCTCCTTGCCGGTGGCTTTGTCCTTGGCGCCCACATGCAGGATACCGTTGGCATCGATGTCGAAGGTCACTTCGATCTGGGGCACGCCACGCGGTGCGGGGGGAATGCCATCGAGGTGGAAGCGTCCGATGGTACGGTTTCCGCTGGCCATGGGGCGTTCGCCCTGCAGCACATGGATCTCCACGCTCGGCTGGTTGTCGCTGGCCGTGCTGAAGGTCTCGCTCTTCTTGGTGGGGATCGTGGTGTTCGCCTCGATCAATTTGGTCATTACGCCGCCCATGGTCTCGATGCCCAGGCTCAGCGGGGTCACATCGAGCAGGAGCACGTCCTTCACTTCACCAGTGAGCACACCACCCTGAATGGCGGCGCCCACGGCCACCACTTCATCGGGGTTCACACCCTTGCTGGGCTCTTTGCCGAAGAACTTCTTCACTGCCTCCTGGATCGCAGGGATGCGGGTGCTGCCCCCCACCAGGATCACCTCGTCGATGTCGCTGGTCTTCAGTCCGGCGTTCTTCAACGCGCTCTCGCAGGGTGCGATGGTGCGCTTGATCAGGCTGTCGGCCAGTTGCTCGAACTTGGCACGGGTGAGGCTGCGCACCAAGTGCTGCGGCACACCGTCCACGGGCATGATGTAAGGCAGGTTGATCTCCGAGCTCGTGGTGCTGCTCAGTTCGATCTTGGCCTTTTCGGCCGCATCCTTCAGGCGCTGCAGGGCCATGGGGTCCTTGCGCAGGTCGATGCTGTACTGGCTCTTGAACTCATCGGCCAACCAGTCGATGATCACTTGGTCGAAGTCATCACCACCCAGGTGGGTATCACCATCGGTGGCCTTCACTTCGAACACGCCATCGCCCAGTTCCAGCACGCTCACGTCGTGCGTACCACCACCGCAGTCGAACACCACGATCTTCTGGTCGATGCCTTTCTTATCCAGACCGTACGCCAGTGCGGCAGCGGTCGGTTCATTGATGATGCGGCGCACCTTCAGGCCGGCGATCTCACCGGCTTCCTTGGTGGCTTGGCGCTGGGCATCGTTGAAGTAGGCAGGCACCGTGATCACGGCCTCGGATACGGTGGTGCCGAGGTAGTCCTCGGCGGTCTTCTTCATTTTCTGCAGCACCATGGCGCTGATCTCCTGCGGCGTGTACTGGCGGTCGCCGATCTGCACGCGGGGCGTGTTGTTCGGGCCGCGCTCCACTTTGTAGGGCACGCGCGATGCTTCCTTGGAGCTCTCGTCGTACGAGTTGCCCATGAAGCGCTTGATGGAGAAGATCGTGTTCGTGGGGTTGGTGATGGCCTGGCGCTTGGCCGGGTCGCCCACCTTACGTTCGCCACCTTCCACAAAGGCCACAACGCTGGGTGTGGTACGTTTTCCTTCGCTGTTGGCGATCACCACCGGCTCGTTGCCCTCCATTACGGATACGCAGCTGTTGGTGGTTCCCAGATCGATCCCGATGATCTTGCTCATGTCGTAGGTTGCTTAGCTGTTTTCAGATGGCAGGCCCTTGGCAAGGGATATGCCATCTGTCAGGGAAGCGATATTCATGACAGGATCACTGTGTCTGGCCAGGAAGCCCTGCCGACAACTCTGCCAAAAGGACAGATCGTCAGTTACAGCCGTAGGGCGGCCCGGAGTTGAATCCCGAGCAGAACCTCATGGTGGAGGTGTAGGTGCCGTTGATCAGCTCGTTGAGCGATGCGGGGTTCAGGCGCTTGTTCACCACGTTCTTGTAGTACCGGCTGGCCCATAGGCCATAGGCCCCATCGATGTTGGAATACTGGGGACGGTCTTCCACGATGCTGGAGATGGGTTCCGTGAGGGTCAGGTAAGTGTGGAAGTCCTCGTTGGCGGCATCCACGCGGAAATCAATTCCGCGGAAAATGCGTTGGTCCACGGCCGGGTCGTCCGGGATCGAGTTGCGCAACCAGCTGTAGAAGGTCTCTCCGGGAAGGGTGACGGCCAACGGTTGTGAAGCAGCCGTGGCCACCACGGTACCAAGCTCCCGGCTCTTCACGATGCGTTGGGATACACCGCCACGAACCTCATCGAACTTGAAGTCCAAGGTCACCACAAATCGTTTATTGGTCCATGGGATACCCGATATGGAGGAGGTCCAGTTGAACTCGTAGATGCCGTATCCGTTGCCAAGGGGGTTCATGAAGTTGATGGCCGAGGCGCTGTTCAGCGTATCCTGGTCGTTGGAGGCAATGGTGATATCGCTGGCAATGTTCGAGGTGGAGGTCACATCACGACCCTTGATCTTCAGCTTCAGCTTGTAAATGCCGTTCTGGTAAAGGAACGTGGGCCCTGAACTGATCTGGGGTGTACCGCTGGGGTTGATGATCCGTTGGGGCGTATTGAAGTAGTACACCTTCTGCTCGGGGTAATAGAAGTCGCCGGGCAGTCGTCCGGTCAGCAGGGTATCACGCAGCAGGAACGAATCCACCGGTGTTCCGGCGCTGTTCACGCGGTAGACCACGGCCTGTGTGATATCCTCATCCCGGTATTCGCTGGAATCGCGAATGGCCGCATAAACAAAGGCATTGCCTTCGCCAAGGAAGGCCTTGTTGATCTTCACATAATGCACCGAATCGCGCATGTTCAGCAGGCCGTAGACCACGGTCACGTCCTTGTACGGTGCGTTGATATCGAGATCGGTGCTACAGCCGGCCATGGTGGCAGCGGCGGCGAGGATGAGGAGTGTGCGTTGCATGGACTGCCTAATGCAGGGCCGTCAAATATAGCCGGATGTGGGCCAACCCGGGGAACGAACGGGGAACGGCGCCCAATGCCGAATTACCGGTGCCACATGGTGGCCTCCGGGGCCAAGGATAGGGTCTTAGCTTTGGACCGACCTCTACAAAGCCACCAGCCGCAATGAGCACCAGCCTGAAGGACGTAAAGCGTGTAACCACCCATGTGCTCCAGGAAATGAAGCACAGGGGTACGCCCATTGCCATGCTTACGGCCTACGATTATTCGCTGGCCCGCTTGGTGGACTCGGCCGGTGTGGACGTGATCCTCGTTGGCGACAGCGCCTCGAATGTGATGGCTGGTCATGAGACCACCCTTCCCATCACCTTGGACCAAATGATATATCATGCTGGCAGCGTGGTGCGCGGCTGCCACCGGGCGCTGATCGTGGTCGATCTGCCGTTCGGTACGTATCAAGGGAACAGCAAGGGGGCGCTCAATTCGGCCATCCGGATCATGAAGGAGAGCGGTGCACATGCCGTGAAGCTGGAAGGCGGTCGTGAAGTGTTGGGCTCCATTGAGCGGATCCTCACCGCAGGCATCCCCGTGATGGGCCACCTGGGCCTTACACCGCAGAGCATTTACAAGTTCGGCACCTACGTGGTGCGCGCCAAGGAAGAGGCCGAGGCCCAGCGTTTGCGCGAGGATGCCAAACTGTTGGAGCAGGCCGGCTGCTTTGCCCTGGTTCTGGAGAAGATACCCGCCGCGTTGGCCGCCGAAGTGGCGCGCAGTGTGTCCATTCCTGTCATTGGCATTGGTGCAGGGCAGGGGGTCGATGGACAGGTATTGGTGCTGCACGATATGCTTGGCATCAACACCGAGTTCAGGCCGCGTTTCCTGCGCCGCTACGCCGATCTGCACGATGTGATCACGGGCGCCATTTCGTCCTACGTGGCGGATGTGCGGGCCAAGGATTTCCCGAATGCCGGCGAACAGTATTGAAGCGACCGCAGGGCCTTCACTGATCCGACAAGGTGCGGATTGGGTGGCCGTGTATAAACCAGCCGGCATACCCGTTCAACCCGACCCATCAGGAAGCGCTGACCTGCTCACATGGACCCGCGCCGCCACTGGCGATGCACGCTTGGAACTGGTGAACAGGCTCGATCGTCCGGTCAGCGGTGTGGTGGTGATGGCCGCAGGGCAAGTATTGGAGGCCCTGAACCGCACATTTCGCGAACGGCAGGTACGCAAGACCTACCATGCCATCGTGGAAGGATCGGTGAACCCGGATGGCCCGATCGAACTGGTGCATCGCCTGGTACACGATGCGCGAACGCATAGAGCCAGGCAAGCGCGTGCGAACGACAAGGAGGCCCGTGAGGTACACCTGAACGTTCGCGTGCTGCATAGGTTCGAGCGATACACGCTGGTGGAACTGGAGCCTCGGGAAGGGGCCTTTCATCAGCTAAGGGCCCAACTTTCATTCTGGGGACATCCCATAAAAGGTGATGTGAAGTATGGTGCACGTCGTGGTGAGCCCGATCGGAGCATCGCGTTGCATGCCTTGCGCTTGGGATTTCCTGATACGGTGACCAAGGAACAGGTCTTCCTTGAGGCACCTATTGCATTGCAGGGCGTTTGGCGCTTGCTGTCCGATCGATGATCCTATCGGTGCGGATCAACTTGTATCTTGGACGGGATACTTCAACGCCCATGTTACGCAACCTCATTACAGCACTCGCGCTCAGTGCTTCCCCAGCAATGTTGGCGCAGGTCCTTTTGGAGGATAGTCTGCTGCTTACCTATACCACTGAGGAGCTCATTGATTGGGGGGTAGGTGATGCGACCAACGGGATAGAGATCCACCGTGTGCGTTACGCCACAGTGGATCCCTTCGGACAACCGACGGTGGCCAGTGGGGCCCTTGTCCTTCCCGTCGCTACGTGCTCATTCCCCCTCGCAGCCTACATGCATGGGACCATCCTGGGTCGGGAAGATGTACCCTCGCGGCTCAGCAGCGAGATCGTGGTGGGTTACTTCCTTGGTGGCACCGGCTATGTTACCGTGCTGCCCGACTATCTGGGGCTCGGTGATAGCCCGGGCCCGCACCCATACATACATGCCCGTTCTGAGGCCACGGCATCCATTGATATGTTGCGTGCCGCAAGGGAGTTCTGTCAGGCACGCGAAGTGGACCTGAGCGGACAGCTGTTCCTTGTGGGATACTCCCAAGGTGGCCACGCCTGCATGGCGACGCACCGAATGATCGAGGCTGAGTTCGACGATGAATTCACAGTGACGGCCAGCGCCCCATGCAGTGGTCCTTATGATGTCAGCGGTGTGCAGGCACAAGTAATGGTTGACACTGTACCGTATCCCGCACCCTATTACCTGCCGTACATCCTTTTCTCCTACGGTTATGTCTATCCCGGTCTTTACAACGACATCACCGAGGTGATCGAAGAACCTTGGGCCACCTTGTTGCCCCCTTTGTTCCAAGGCAACAACGGATCAGGCGCGGTGGACGCGGTGATGCCCGATGTACCCAGTGTGATCCTCGTGGACAGCATGCCGGAAGCCTTTGCAACTGATCCGGACCACTATTTCAGGGTGGCCTTGCGCGACAATGATGTGTTTGACTGGACCCCGCAAGCACCGGTGCGAATGGTGTATTGCGAAAGCGACAGCCATGTGTTCTACCAGAACAGTGTTGTGTGCCGGGATGCCATGTTGGCCAATGGTGCCATTAATGTGCAGGCCGTTAGCGCGGGCGCCGCTTTCGATCATGGCGATTGCGCCTTTCCGGCCCTGCTCGGTTCCAAGAACTGGTTCGATACGATGAAATGGCCGTGTGCGTTGACCAGTGTGCCCGAAGCACCAGTGACGACATGGGGAATTGCCCCCAATCCGGCACGGGGTCATGTACGGATCACCGTGAATGAACAGGTGGATGGACTGATGCCATGGCGCCTGTACCTTGCTGATGGGCGGGAGTTGGAGCAGGGTATCCTCTCGTTGCAAGGGGGTACAGCAGAGGTCACGTTCGCAGGCACAGGGCGTGGGCCCTGTTTCATGTCCATACGGACCGGGAATGGTCCGGTAGTGCTTCGCGTTATGTTGGAATGATACCTGCCGGAACCTCGATCACATCGGGTCCACGTCGGTCACCAACTGAACAGCGGAATGTGCTGGGTCGCCGAAGACCCGGTCGATGGTATCGCTCACGAAGGCCTTCTCCTCGTGGTGCGCCGTGCGCCTCAGCTTGATCAGTAGTTTGCGCAGGTGTCGGTCCCGGATGCGTGATACCAGTGGAATGTCCGGGCCCAGCACGCGTTCACCCAATCCTTCGCGCAGCGCCAGGCCAAGCACGGCACCAGTGGCCGCCACTCGTTCTTCCGATCGGTGTTTCAGCGTCAGTTCGATGAGCCGGGTGAAGGGCGGATAGCCATGCGCCCTTCGATGCTCGATCTCGCGCTGGTACATGCCATCCACATCGTGTCGCACCACCAGGTCGAGCACCGGGTTGTTCACGTCCATGGCCTGTATGATCACCGTACCGGCCTGCTTGCGCCTTCCCGATCGTCCCGCTACTTGTGCCATTAGCTGGAACGCCCGCTCATGTGCCCTGAAGTCGGGAAAGCGCATCAGATTGTCGGCGTTCAGAATGCCCACCACGCTCACATGGTCGAAGTCCAGGCCTTTGGTCACCATTTGGGTGCCCACCAGTATGTCGATGCCTCCCTGCCCGAAGCTGGTGAGCAGTCGGTCCATGGCATGTTTGCCGCGCATGGTGTCCTGGTCCATGCGACCGATACGTGCGTCGGGGAAGATCTCCGCCAGTTCCTCCTCGATCTTCTCGGTGCCGAAACCCAGCATGCGCAACCGTGGGCTTCCGCAGTGACCGCAGGATGTGGGCGGAGCATAGTGCCTGCCGCAATAGTGGCAGCGTAACTGGTGCTGGTGCTTGTGGTAGGTAAGGCTCACATCGCACTGGTCGCACTCGGGCACCCATCCGCAGGTCTCGCATTGCCAAACGGGCACGTAGCCACGCCGGTTCTGGAAGATGATGGCCTGCTCGCGTCGGTCCAATGCCTGCTGCACCGTATCGATCAGCGTTTGCGAGAAATGGCCCCGCATGAGCTTTCGTTTCTGCGAATCGCGCAGGTCAACACGCAGCACGTTGGGCATGGCCACATCGCCGAAACGGGTGAGCAGTTCAACGTGACCGTATTTGCCGCCCTTGGCATTGTGCAGGCTCTCCAATGCTGGAGTTGCCGAGCCCAACAAGGTCTTGGCACCATGGAGACCGGCGAGCACGATGGCCATGTCCCGCGCATGGTAGCGGGGCGAAGGGTCGTGCTGTTTGTAGCTGGGGTCGTGCTCCTCATCCACCACGATCAGGCCGAGCTTGCGGAACGGAAGGAACAAGGCGGAGCGGGCCCCCACCACCACCGAAGGAGGTGCTTCGCCCTGGGCCATGTGCAGCCAAAGCGCCGTCCGTTCATGCTGTGCCATGCGCGAGTGCGATATCGCGATCCGCTCACCGAAGCGTTCGCGCAAACGGCTGATGATCTGCGTGGTGAGCGCGATCTCAGGCAGTAGGTAAAGCACCTGTTCTCCGCGGTCGAGAGCCTCTTGAATGAGGGTGATGTACAGCTCGGTCTTGCCGGATGAGGTCACCCCCCGCAAGAGCACCACGTCCTTCGCGTTGAACCGCTCCTTGATCTCTTGGAGGGCCTCCGTTTGTGCTGTGGACAAGGACGGAGGTGGCTTTCGCATGGCCTCGTTCACGGGTATGCCGGCCTCGCGATCGTAGGTGGTGAACAATCCCTTTTCGACCAGGCCTTTCAGCATGGCGGATGTGGAGCCGCTCGCCCGCAAAAGTGCATTACGGTCCACCTCACGCGGGTCGTCGCTCAAGCACCGGCTCAGTTCGATGTAGCGCATCAGCAGGTGCAGCTGCTTCGGTGCGCGTTCCAGCTTGTCGAACCAAGCATGAAGTGATTGTTCCTCTTTGGCGGATTCGTTCAGGCCCACGTAGGTCACCATGCGTGGCTTCCAAGTGTCCTTCAGTTCTTCTTCCAATTGCAGGGCACCCTGGTCCATCAGGCCTTTCACAACGGGCATGGGGTTCTTCAGACCCAGCAGTTCGCCTGCCTCTTCCAAGGTCACCACATGCCGGTGTTCCAAGGCCTCCAGCAACAGGCCGGCGCGGCCCTTTAGCACGAGGTCCTGCGCCATGGCGGGGTTGGCCACCAAACGGGTCTCGCTGCTCAGAGCCAGTTGCGCGGGCAGTGCAGCGATCATCACCTCGCCAAGGCTGCACAGGTAGTGCGCTGCAATGCGTTCCCATAGGTTGAACTGGTGCTCGTGTACCACAGGGGCGTTATCGAGCAGCGCCATGGCAGAGCGCACCGTGCGATAACCCGGTCGCTCATCGTGGACGCGGCGCACCAGCCCCCCATACAGCTTTCTGCCTTTGCCAAAAGGCACCGAGACACGCATGCCGGGTAGCACGGTGGGCAGGTCCTCGGGCCAGGCATAGGTAAAGATGCCGGGCACCGCCAAGGGAAGGATCACATCGATGTACACAGACCGCATGGGGGCGCACAAAGTTGATCCTTCCGGACCACGGAGGCCCGGTCATGGAACGGTCATGATGTTTTACGTGCGTATTCCCGGGCAGCGCCGAGCATGGTTCATCACGTCAAGTACACATGGAGAACCAGGGCAGGCAGAGGCGGCAAGGGGAGAAGCGGACCCTTGCTGGCCGTTGGGATGCATTGGAACCGTTCTACGATATGGCCACTCCGCGTTGGAACGTCTACTACCACAAGGTGCGGCGCACCATCAAGTTCCCGCGTTACTACAAGCGGGTGTTGAACTGGTGAAGTCGTGGTGCACGAACGCTCGAGAACGTAGCAGGGATCAGCGTTCATGGTATTGGGTGACCAACTAATTAGGTCACTTGATCGTGGTTCAGTGGCATGTCGTTGACAATGCCCTGTTCGCGAGGCGGCCCTGTGTGCCGCCTCGCGCATGCAGAGAGGGGCCTATTTTGCTGCCGGACCCGCACATGCGGACCCTTCTTACGATGTCATCAAGTTCCCGGACCACATCGGCCATTGCCTTCCTGGGTGCCCTGTTCTTCCTTTTCGGGTTCACCACCTGGATCAATGGCCCGTTGATCAGCTACCTCAAGATCATCTGTGAACTGCGTTCCGGCGCCGAACCTTTCTACGTCACTTCGGCGTTCTACATCGCCTACTTCGTGACCGCCCTGCCCATGTCACGCGTGCTCATGATCACCGGCATGAAACGGGGCATGATGTACGGCCTGTGGACCATGGCGCTCGGAGCGTTGCTGTTTGTTCCGGCCGCGCAAATGCGGTCGTACCCCCTGTTCCTGGCCGGGCTGTTCATCATTGGTACCGGACTTTCCCTGTTACAGACCGCGAGTAATCCCTACATCACGGTGGTGGGCCCCATTGAAAGTGCAGCGGCGCGCATCAGCATCATGGGCATTTGCAACAAAATGGCAGGGGTCATAGCGCCGATCGCTCTGGGTGCTGTGCTCCTGGGCGATGCCGATGCATTGCAGAGCGAGCTTGCCCTATTGCAGGGAGAGGCTCATGATGTGCGGCTCAATGAGGTGGCCACCCGCGTCATTTTCCCGTATTCGATCATGACGGCGGTGCTCTTCGGGTTAGGCATGCTTGTGCGATTTGCTCCCTTGCCAGAGCTTGATCCGGAGGTGGAGTCCAACACGGATACCGGTGATGGGCGTTCGGTATTCTCGTTCCCCAACCTCGTGCTGGGCGTGGTGGCGTTGTTCCTGTACGTTGGCGTAGAGGTCATCGCTGGTGATACGATACCATCGTATGGTGAGGCCCAAGGCATGCCGCTCTCCGAGGCCAAGCACCTTACCAGTTGGACCTTGGTCTCCATGGTGATCGGTTATATCGTGGGCATCCTCGCCATTCCCCGGTTCATCAGCCAATCACGTGCGCTGCTGGTCTCCGCATTGCTCGGGATCGGTCTGAGCGTTGCCGCGCTCATGCTCGATGGCAGGGCTTCGGTGGCCTGCATTGCCTTGCTGGGTCTTGCGAATGCGCTGATGTGGCCCGCTATCTGGCCGCTCGCTATCGATGGCCTTGGCCGCCACACCAAGACCGCCAGTGCGCTACTGATCATGGCGATCGCTGGTGGGGCCGTGCTGCCGCCTGTTTATGGCGCACTGGCCGCCATAGCCGGGGTGGGACCGAGGGCCGCGTACTGGTTGTTGGTGCCGTGCTACCTGTTCATTGGTTGGTACGGCCTGTATGGTTGGAGGCAGCGCAATTGGGCGGGCGCCGGGCGCTAACCAGCGCGGTGTGTTGAAAACTGAAGCCTTTTCGACCGGGACACCGTATACACGCCGATTACCTTCGACACCAGAAGACCAGCACTGAACGCGATGACCTTACATCACCTGTCGCCCTATGTCGTGGGAGTGGGCCTGACCCTGTTCCTGGCATCCTGTGGCGGTCCCGAACAGCCGGATGGCCAACGACCGGGATCCGATAGCCTGAACACCGACACTTCCGCCCAGAGCGGGCAGTTGCTCAACGTGGGTGGGCGCTTGTTCAGCCTCCCTTCGCCCGTGCAAACGGCCATGGCCATACGGAAGGCCGGTCTTAAATACCGTAAGGACCTCACCACGCCCTTGGATAAAGGGGAGACCATGACCTCCAAGGCCATGCAGTCTGCTGTGCTGGGTCTGTATGGTGCCGATCTGGCCTACGTGACCGTGCACAAGGACGGTCAGCGCGCCTTGGCCACCATGCAAGCCGTTGAAAAGCTGGGGCAGAAGCTTGAGATCTCCAATGCCTTCGATCGTGCGTTGCTGGACCGCTTCAAAACGAACTTGGGCAACGAGGACAGCCTGCTGCGTTTCAGTGGAACGGCCTTTCGTGCTGCTGATGCCTACCTGAAGAACAACGACCGGAACGATGTGAGCACGCTTATCCTGGCCGGCGGCTGGGTGGGATCGCTCCATTTGACCCTTGCCGATCCATCTGCGCTGAAGGACCAGGCCCTGCTGGACCGCATTGGCGACCAGAAGAACGCGCTTGATGGTCTTGTGGAGTTGCTCGGAAAACATGTGACCGATCCGGCTGCTGCTCCGCTTCTGGCCGCCTTCAAGCAGTTGCAGGTTCAATTCGCAGGCATCCAGCGCACCTATACGTTTGAACAACCTGTGACCGACGCCTCCAAGCAGACCACCTTCATCAACAGCCGCAGCGCGGTGACCATTCCTGCCGAGACCATAGAGGCCATTACCAAGCAGGTCGCCCAAATCCGTTCCCTGATCCTCGCCTGACCATGCAGCACCGGAACAACCTGTTCTTCCCGATCATCGCCCTGGGCCTCTTCATGGGGCTGGCCATGGGTGCCAATGGACAAGCCCTGTGCGAGCCCATCGCCACGCGTTGCGAGCAGCACATTACCACGCAATACATCCCCGATGGACAGTTCTACCGTGCCCTGTTGCAAGGGGATGAGCTGGCCGAGTTCAGCCTCACCCTGTTCGGTGGTACCACGTACCGGATAGCTGCATGCAGCGGAGATGCGGACGGCATCCTCATCTTCAGTGTGTACGACAAGGACCGCAACTTGCTTTTCACCAATAAGGAACACAGCAATGCACCGTTCTGGGACCTGGCCGTGGCAAATACCCTGGATGTAACAGTGGAGGCCATGATCGACCCCTCGAAGGCAGGCAGCGGATGCGCTGTCATGCTCATCGGATTCAAGAAGTAGCGGTTCCTTCAGCGAACCTGCAACCTTCCGGCGCCCCTCCCGTAAAGAGGGGCGCTTTTTTATTTCCGATAGGAAGGGTCGCATGAGCGAGAAGATACTCAAGGCACTGCTGCAACTGTTCGCGATCATCGCCAAGGGCGATGCCGTGGCCGATGGTGCGCGACCCGATAATGCAGCACCGCTGGAGCGTTTCCTGAGGAAACAGTTCAGTCCCGAAGTGGCTGCGGGACACATGGTCCGCTACCAATCCTTCGTACAGGCCTTTCATGCCAGTGGTGGGCAGAGCCGCAGTGGCCGCAAGCGCACCTCGCTCAATTCGGTGAAGGTCCTCAAGATCTGCACCCAGGTGAACGAAGAGCTGAACCAACGCCAGAAGTTCGTGGTGCTGGTCCACCTGCTCGAGTTCATTCATGCGGATGGTCATGCCGGCGAACAGGAAATGGAGTTCGTTTCCACCGTGGCCGAGACCTTCAATATTGGTCAGGAGGACTTCAAGCGCTGCCTGCAGTTCGTGGACCCACAGGTACAGCACCGCGAGGACGCCGCCCATCTGCTGTATGTGGATGCTGCTCACGAGAACACCTTCGGCCAGGCAAGGCACCTGCATGCACATGGCCTCGATGGCGATCTGCGCGTGTTGCACGTACCCAGCGTGAACCTGTACGTTATGCGCTACACCGGACAGGCCGAGGTGTTGTTGAACGGTCAGCGAATGAGCCGCGGCAGTCACTACGTGCTCAGCAACGGCAGTAGTGTAAGGCCTCCGCACGGAGTGCCCATCTACTACAGCGACATCCTTGGTGCCTTCATGAGCCGGAACGGCCGTCCTCGTGCGGTGTTCAAGGCGGACGGCATCGAGTATGCGTTCCCCAATGGCAAGATCGGCCTGCACGAGCTGCACATGGCCGAGACCGGTGGCAAGCTCATCGGCATCATGGGTGGCAGTGGTAGTGGTAAGAGCACCCTGCTTAATGTCCTTAATGGCAACCTGAAGCCGAGCCGGGGCCACGTGACGATCAATGGGATCGATGTGCACACCGAGCGGGAGCGTATTCGGGGTGTCATCGGTCACGTAAGCCAGGATGATCTGCTCATCGAGGAGCTCACGGTCTACCAGAACCTGTTCTTCAACGCCAAGTTGTGCTTCGGCGACCAGGACGATAAGGGTATCCACGAGCGCGTGATGCGCATGCTGCAAAGTTTGGGGCTGTTCGAGACGAAGGATCTCAAGGTCGGCAGTCCGTTGGAGAAGACCATCAGTGGTGGTCAGCGCAAACGCGTGAACATCGCCTTGGAACTGATCCGTGAACCCAGTGTGCTGTTCGTGGATGAACCCACGAGCGGGCTCAGTTCGCGCGATTCAGAGAACATCATGGACCTGCTCAAGGAGCTTGCGCTCAAAGGGCGTGTGGTGTTCGTGGTCATTCACCAGCCCTCCTCGGACATCTTCAAGTTGTTCGACAAGCTGCTGCTGATGGACCAGGAAGGGCATCCGGTCTACTACGGTGACCCTGTGGACGCCGTGGTCTACTTCAAGCGCGTGACCGGGCAGGTGAACAGCGATGTGGGCCAGTGCAGTGCCTGCGGTAACGTGAACCCGGAGCAGATCTTCAACATCCTCGAGGCCAAACTGGTGGATGAGTACGGCAACGAGACCGATCAACGACGCATCAGCCCGGAGGCGTGGAACGAGGTCTTCCGTGCACAAATGGAAGGCCGCGCGGCCATGGTTCCCGAGGAACGCAGTGTGCCAAAGAGCACCTTCGCTGCGCCTGACCGGCTCAGGCAGATGCGGGTCTATTTCAAGCGTGATCTATTGAGCAAACTGGCCAATACGCAGTATGTGCTCATCAACCTGCTGGAGGCACCAGTGCTCGCCTTCATCATGTCGTTCTTCCTGCGGTACTACCGCACTGGCCATGGAACGCTGGATGCCTACATCTTCCGGGAGAATGATAACCTGCCGCAGTACCTGTTCATTGCAGTGATCGTTGCCTTGTTCCTGGGGCTCACAGTGAGCGCTGAGGAGGTGATACGCGACCGCAAGATCCTGCAACGCGAGAAGTTCCTGGACCTGAGCTGGGCCAGCTATCTCGTGAGCAAAGTGGGTCTTATGTTCCTCATTTCGGCCATCCAGACCCTGCTGTTCGTGCTCGTGGGAAACACCGTGCTGGGTATTGAGGGCCTCACCATGGTGCACTGGATCCTGCTGTTCAGCACGTCTTGTTTCGCCAATGTGCTCGGTCTCAACATCAGTGCGAGTTTCAATAGCGCCAAGGTCATCTACATCATGATCCCGGTGCTGATCATCCCGCAGCTGTTGTTCAGCGGTATCATCGTCAAGTTCGATAAGCTGCACCCGTGGTTCGCTTCGGAGCGCAGCGTGCCGTGGATCGGCAACATCATGGCGTCGCGTTGGGCCTATGAAGGGCTGGCCGTTACTCAGTTCATGGAGAACGACTACGAGAAGCAATTCTATCCGTTGGACAGGCGCATGAAGACGGCCAACTGGAAGAAGGATCTCTGGGTGCGCGAGTTGGAGAATGCATCTGGCAACGTACGCCGCACCTTGGCCGCTGAGTCCGGAGGGGGCGAGATGGAACATGATCTCGCACTGTTACGCAGCGAGTTGGAGAAGGAGACCAAGGTGCTGAACGGATTTGAACTTCCGATGTTGGACCAATTGGAACCCGGTCGCGTGGATTCCGAGGTATTGGATCAAGTGGATGAAGCCCTGCGAACACTAACGCAACACTACCGCACGGCATACAAAACGGCTGAGGCGGAGAAGGAAAAATTGATCACACAGCTTACCGGCACGCCCGAACAACGTGGGGAGTACTTCGCTCGCCTTGATGCCTTCCGCAATGAGAGCCTGGCGGAAGTGGTCACCAACAAGAACGACGTGAACGTGATCGTGGAATACCACGGGGAACTCGTTCAGAAGAGTGATCCCATTTATATCGAACCCAGGTACAGTGGCTTCTTCGGGGCCCAGTTCTATGCGCCATCGAAATACCTGGGAAGCGTTCGGGTACCAACACTTTGGGCGAACACATTGGTGCTCTGGGGCATGTCCTTGTTGCTGGCGATAGCCCTCTATGGCGAGGTCTTCCTCAGGTTACTGAATGCATTGCCTCGTTCCGGCAGACGATAGGCCCCAACGAGAAAGCCCCCGATCATCCCGGGGGCTTTCTCGTTCTTGCAAAACAGGTCCTAATTGTCATCCACTTCGGCGATCTGGATCATTCGGAATGGAACATTGATGATGCCTGCATAGTCCTCGCCGGCCTCCAGCATGTCCTCATCATCGGCCTCGTAGTGCCAAAGCACGGTCACCTCGTTGCCAGCGGCACGAATGGCCTCCAGTTTCTTGAACACATCGAGAATGCACTTGGATGAACTGGTATTGAAGTACTCCAACTGCATGTGCAGGGCTGTCTTGGGCTGCGGACTGCGCCCGTACTTGTCGATCCAGTCGATCAAGGGCTTGTAGAAGTCAATGGAGTTCTCCGGAATGGAGCGCCCCTTCAGTTCAAGCAACCCGGTCTCGGGATCGAAATTGACATGCGGGGTCTTGGGCGAACCTTCAAGTTGGAGCGGTGCCATGTTGAATGGGCTAAGGGGTCACGTTAACGTTAAGGCTGAAGAAGGCGTTGTCCTTGTCGTAGGGCACGAATCCGTATTCGAGCTTGCCTCCGCTTTTACGGGCAATATCGATCATGCCCAGTCCTCCGCCACCATGTGGACTGAACTGGCCGTCGGCAAGGGTGTCGCGGTAGAGGTCGCGGAGCTTATCGGGACCGAGCGTATTGATCTTGTCCAAATGGGTCTTCAAACGGTCAACATCGCCTGCGGCCATGAAATTTCCCGTCAGAACGGAATAGCCGCTGTCCGCATGGGCGATCATTACAACACCATGCGGGTCCGTGGTCTGCACGGCTTGTCCATCCGCCAGTTTTAGATGCGCGTTGTGGTGGTAAAGGTTCTGCAGGCATTCGGTCACCACGTTGAAGACCCGTTTCCTGGCCCTGGCATCGGGCTCTATGGCCAGCATCTTGCGTTCCACCAGGCCGAGCAGGGCCGTGATCAGGTCCTCGGTCAGGCTTCCTTTGAAGGAAAGCATGACGCGCTGACGTTCGAGCTCATCGTACAGGTCGTGAATGCGGTCAAGCATGCGAGTTCGGTAGGATGGCCCGGAGCCTTCCAATGCAAAGCAAGCGCTGTGAGGCGGGTCCGATCAATGCTGCATGTGTTGAGTTATCCACGTAATTGTCAACCCAAAGGGCCGGGTTACATTCGCGGTCCCGGTGCCACCGGGGCTTCCCTCATGGCTTGGTACCGCAATTGGTTCGGCACTCGATATTACACCCTGCTCTATGGGCACCGCGATGAGCGGGAAGCGAAGGCTTGGGTGGATATGATCCTGGACCGGCTGCATGTTCCTGAAGGTGCTTCGGTGCTCGATATGGCTTGCGGCCGGGGACGTCATGCCCGCTGGTTCTTGCATTCAGGTATGCGCGTCACTGGTGTGGACATTGATCCTGCCAGCATAGCTGAAGCACAGGCCAACTTGCCCAATGGAGAGTTCCATGTGCATGATATGCGTGACCCGGTGGGTAATGGGCAGTTCGATCTGGTCTGTTGCCTGTTCACCAGCATCGGCTACTTCGATGACCTGAAGGATGAGCAACGGGTGTTCGATGCCGCCTTTGCCGCAGTGCGACCAGGGGGGCATTTCGTGGTCGATTTCATGAACACGGCCCGCGTTATCAACGATCTGGTCCAGCTTGAGGAATTGGAGCGCGATGGTATCCGGTTCACGGTCCAGCGGGGAGTGGAGAACGGCGTCATCGTGAAGCATATCGCAGTTGCCGATGGGTCGGTCACCGAGCATTTTCAGGAACGGGTAAAGGCCCTGATGCCGAGCCAGTTGGAGGAAATGGCGAAGGCCGCAGGGTTCCTTATCGCGGATCGCACCGATGGTCCCGTACCCACCGCTTTCGATGTGGATGTTTCTGGTCGGTATGTTCTATGGTTGATGAGGCCCTTGTCATGATCGGCGTTGTTGCATTGGCGTTCCTCTTGTTGCCGCTCTTTTCGGGCGCCATGGTCCAGTGGTTGCGCCCTGATGCACGGTGGATGCGCCTGCTGCTATCCTTCAGTGGTGCGTTCCTGCTGGCCGTGGTCTTCCTGCACATGCTTCCCGAGCTTTACGAGGAGGTGGGGCATGACATCGGCCTGTGGATACTTGGCGGCTTCCTGTTGCAGGTGGTGCTCGAGTTCTTCAGTCATGGAATAGAGCATGGCCATATGCACGCCACCCCCGGCAAGGCATTGCCGTTCATTACACTGGCAAGCCTTTGCCTGCACTCGTTCGCAGAGGGGATGCCCTTTGCTGATCCCTCGGTAGCGGGTAATGTCCCCTTCCTAGCGGGTGTGCTACTGCACAAGATGCCCATGGCCGTGGCGTTGGCCACCGTTCTACAGCGCTCACATGTAGGGTCGGGACGAACATGGATGCTGTTGGTGGTCTTTGCTCTTGCCGCTCCGCTGGGGATCATGGCTGGCAATCTGGTGGATGAGGGTGCTGAGGGTCATTTTCTGGATCATATGCTGGCCCTGGCCATTGGTATGTTGCTGCACATCAGCACCACCATCATCTTCGAGAGCGCTCCGGAGCATCGCTTCAATGCGCAGCGATTCGCGGCCGTTCTGGTAGGCGCTACGCTTGGCGCGCTCACCATGCATTGAATATTTTTTCAGAGAAGGACAATTCGCACCGTGTCGACACGTTACTTTGTAGTACAAAGTACTTTGCACATGACATCGAACGACCGGATGAATGACCTGGCCCACATACGCGGGTTGATGGACCGCAGTACCCGCTTTCTCAGTTTGAGCGGTCTTAGCGGTGTGATAGCCGGTGTGGCTGCCATTATCGGGGCCTATCTGGCACGCCCTCATTACCTCGCGTTGTTCTGGGATGATCGAATTCGGCGCTCATCGCTCGCGCCTTCACCGATCGGTTCCGATCATTGGGAAGAGCATTTGGGGTTCCTTCTTATCGATGGCGCCATTGTTCTCTTAGTGGCGATTTCCGGAGCGTTGTGGTTCACGTGGCGCCGAGGTCGCAGGACAGGCCAGGGTATTTGGGATGCGAGCGCCAGGCGACTGGTGGTCAATACCGCAGTGCCCTTGATCGTTGGCGGTTTTTTCTGCTTGGCTTTGTTCCATTATCGCCTGCCTGGCCTGGTGCCTGCGGCCACCTTGATCTTCTACGGCCTGGCCCTGTTCCATGCGAGCAAGTTCACGTTGGATGAGATCCGTTGGTTGGGGCTGAGCGAATTGGTTTTGGGCCTTGTTGCCCTCATTCGTCTTGATGCGGCTTTGCTCATCTGGACCATCGGATTCGGTGTGCTACACATCTTCTATGGTGCGCTGATGTACTATCGGTACGAGCGTGGTCCCGCAGAAGGCGATCTCCCATGATCGAACAACTCAATAAAGCGTTCGACAGCCGCGTTCGCCTCGGCATCATGGCCGTGCTGGTGGTGAACGAATGGGTGGACCATGCCCGTCTGAAGGAACTGCTGGGTGTCACCGATGGCAATCTCGCTAGTCACCTGGCGGCATTGGAGGTAATCGGCTACGTACAAGTGCGTAAGCGCTTTATAGGCAAACGCCCCAATACCAGCTACAAGACAACAGTGGCCGGAGGCCGCGCGTTCCGTCAGCATTTGGATGCCATTGAAAAGCTCATTCCCCGAAAGGATGTCTAACCCCAAGAACATGTTCGACCAACGTCTGCGCCGCTGGCTGCCACTGCTTACCATATTTCTGACCGCGATCATCTTTGATCGGTTGTTCCATTTGATGGATCTGGGCATCAACGTGCTCTTGTTCACCATGGTTGTCATCGGTGTCCTGGTGATGCGTCTCGGTTGGAGCGGACTGTCGTTGCCAGCACGCACTGCCTTGGGTGGTGCGTTGTTAAGTGCGGCGATGGTCGTTGTGAACAACAGCGTTCTTTCCATGGTGGTGGCAGTAATGGGTCTCGTTCTTGGCAGTGCATTGGCCCACGAACCCCGATTGCGAAGTCTCTATTACGCACTACAGCAGGCCGTGGCGAACGCCATTATGCTACCAGCTTCGGCATGGGATGGTGCCGGAGAATTGGTCCACGCCGAGCGGGCCCCGCGTAAGAGCTGGAGCCTGGGCAGGATCATGGTTCTACCGCTCATTATCGGAGTGGTGTTCTTCCAGATCTACCGCGTAGGCAACCCCAGATTCGAAGCGCTCACCGCCGGTTTTCTCGATGGTCTATGGTCTTTCATTGCCGACCTGCTCACGAGCATCTTCACACCGCATGCCTTGTTCTTCCTGTTCGCCATGTTCGTTGCGGGAGTGTTGTTGTTCCGCCACGCGCCTGCCACGGTGGTGCAATGGGAGCAACGTTGGACTGACTTCCTGTTGCGCAAGCGCATACGGCGCCCGCAGTGGTTGGCTCCCACGGGTATGAACCTCCTCGAACGGGAGAGGCGTATGGGCATGGTGCTCCTGGTGCTGGTCAATGTTCTATTGGCGGTGGTCAATGCCATCGATGTTTCGTGGGTCTGGTTTGGGTTCGAAGTGCCAGATGACTTCAGCTTGAAGCAATTCGTTCATGAGGGCACTTGGGCCCTGATCATCAGTATCCTGCTCAGTATGGTCATCCTGTTACACCTGTTCCGCGGCAACCAGAATTTCTACGAAAAGGGTGATGCCCTGAAGCGCTTGGCCCTGCTCTGGTTGTGCCAGAACTTCATCCTCGGCATCTCGGTGTTCCTGCGCAACTACCATTACATCTCATTCCATGGCCTTGCCTACAAGCGCATCGGTGTCATCGTTTTTCTTGCGTTGGTGATGGTAGGGCTGATCACGCTGTACTTCAAGGTGAAGGAGCGAAAGAGCTTTTTCTACCTGGTCCGCCTGAACACCTGGGCCTTATTCATGGTGTTGGTCTCGCTTTCAACCGTGGATTGGGATACCGTGATCGTGCGCCACAACCTGAAGCACAACAACCCGGGCGAGATCGATATCGACAACTACCTCGCCATGAGCGATAAGGTGCTGCCCTTGCTGTACGAGAACATCGAGGTCGTTGAGATGCAGATGGCGAGGCATCGCAACAACCGTGTGCGTTGGGTGGAGACGCTGGAGCCCCAGTATTTCAGGAGGTCGCTGGATCTGAAGCGTGACCGCTTCCTAAAGCGTAGCAGCAAGGCCCACTGGCAGGAATGGAACCTCGCTGATGCAAGGACCATAAGGTATTTCCTGCCTGAAAAGCCCCGGTCATGAGCGACCTGACCTATATCCGCCGCTGGTTATTGGTGTTCATGCTGGGCCTGCTCGTCAGCGGTTTGACGGCCGTTCCGCTCGTTTGGCTGACTTCGGTTTTTGCTGAGCTTGTTGAACCTGTGGGTGGCCCCTTGTACGAATGGGCCGAGAAAGCCGCAGATGCGGTGGCCTTGGTGGATGCGAACTACCCGCTGTTGTTCTATGGAACGGATTGGCTCGCCTTTGCTCATGTGGTCATTGCCATGGCTTTCATCGGTCCTTTCCGCGATCCCGTCAGGAACAAATGGGTAGTGGAATGGGGGCTCTTGTGTTGCGCCTGCGTGCTGCTCCTGGCCTTCCTGTGGGCACCCGTCCGGGGCATTCCCTTCTTCTGGCGTTGTGTTGATGCATCGTTCGGTGTTGTGGGTGCTATTCCTCTTTGGACCGTGCTTCGCCGTATTCGCCGCATGGAGCGCCGATACGATATCAATGTGGTCTCCACCCACTTTGGTCAATTTTCGGATCGCCAATGATGATGAACAGGGAACTGAGGGTTCGGCTTGTGACCGCTTCCGTGTTCTTCTTGGCCATGGCCTTGTTGGAGAGCGCGGTAGTGATCTACATACGGGCCCTTTACTATCCGGCCGGGTTCCACTTTCCATTGGTGCCCATGGATGCCAACTTGGTGGTGACCGAAGTATGTCGAGAGGTTGCCACCATGGTGATGCTCTGGACAGTGGCAGCCATGTTGGCCAGCAGGGCCTTGGAGCGATTCGCGTGGTTCTGCATCGGCTTTGGTATTTGGGACCTTGGCTATTACGCGTGGCTGAAGGTGTTGATCGATTGGCCTTCAACGATCTTCGATAGCGACCTGCTGTTCCTTCTTCCGTTGCCATGGGTCGGGCCGGTATGGGCGCCCTGCTTTATATCCATCGGATTGATCGTCGTTGGCCTGATCATCATCGCGGCCAGGTCCAGGGATGCGACTTGGAAGATCAGCGCGTCCATCTGGTGGCTGTTGGGTCTTTCGGTCCTGGTCTTTCTGGTCTCGTTCATGATGGACCCGTTCACCCAAGGCATTCGCACTGGATCTTTCGTTCGATCGGTCCAAACCCCAAGCAGCTCCATGTCCGCGGTCATTGACAGCTACGTGCCCGGTCCATTTAGTTGGGGCTGGTTCTTGTTGGGGTCCGTTCTTGGGCTGGTCGCGGTGGTCAGGTCATACCGCTCACTGGCAGGCTTATCCAAGGGGATCGTTGAGAAGTGAAACCGCGGACCACGCAACCCCGTTCAAGGGGTGCGTCTACTGCTATGGATACCAAGGAGAAAATGGTCGCTGAGTCCCGCCTCTTCATCCGGTTGGGCCTGTTGTCTTTCATCGGGTTCCTGTTCTATTACGCTCACCTCTTCTTCGGCGTAATGAACGATGTGGTGCTGTTCCGCACACTGGCCATCACCTTCCTGCTGGCCACGGTGCCCTTGCCCATCATCGCCATGAACAACAAGAAGCTCTTCCCAGAGCTTTCGCCCAGTGGTAAAACGGTGCTTACCGTAATGACCGGCCTTCTGCTGCTGCATCATTTCCTCATGACCTTCATTTTCGTCATGTTCCTGAAGGGGGAGGCGATGTTATGAGCCAAGTATGACCGGTCAGGGATATTTCTGCGAACAGGATAAGGAGCGAAAGCGTTCTTCAAAAAACTCCCCATAATGTTCGGACTGTTCAAGAAGAAAGATCCACGGGACCAGATCATGAAGCGGTACAAGGACCTGTTGGCCGAGTCGCATCGGTTGAGCACTGTGGATCGTCGTGCCAGCGATCTGAAACGGGCAGAGGCCGAAGCCTTGTTGGCCACTCTTCCCGAACAGTCTTCGAAATAGCGTGCAACATTCGGCACATGCCTTGCGTTGATCAAGCACGAAGCTTGGGTAAGCAAGCTCCGAATGAAATACCTGAACACAGGGGGCATCAGCCCAGCGGCGTAAAAAGCCCTTGTCCAGGCCCGTAAGCCGGGAGTTCAGGATACTCAGAAGCCCGCCCCGTAAGGCGGGCTTCGCTTTTCAATGGGCCGCTGGTAATTCCTGCTTTCGTAGGTCCAAGTTGTACACCAGTGCCAGGTGTATCGTGGAGTTCAGTTCGAGCAGGTCCGCACCGTTCGCCGCTTGGGGTCGCTCAATGGTCTGGTACAGGAACCCAAGTAGCACACTGAAGGGTTTGTTCACTTGGTAGCCCAGCATGGCAGAGATCCTGTTCTGTTGGATGTAGTCCAACCGTTGGCTGTCACCGAAATTGAGGAACACCTCGTCGTAGAAGTTGGCCGACAGCACGCCGGGCTCCACTTTCTCATGCTTACCCAGCGGAATGGTCAGCCAGACACGGTACCTGAACCGGCTCTGATAGGCATAGTGGTCGAACGCGCCATCCGCTGGGTTCTCCTCTGATGGGATAAGTTGTGCGATGAACCGTTCCTCCATGCGGAACCGGTGCTGGAACTTGATACGCCCCAACGGTTGGGTGAGCTGCACCTGTTGGTACAAATGGTGTTCCCAGTTCTGGTAGCGTATCGGGTGGTCGCCGTACTGGTAGTTGAAATAGTAGCTGTAGCCCTGGGTGAACAGCACGTGGTCGTTCAGGTGGAAGTTCACCGCTGGTCGAATGAGCAACTGTTGCCAATTCACCCCCATGTCTGCCCGGCGCCAATGGATCTCAGTGTGCAGGCTCCAGCGATCATGTATCCGTTGATCGCCCCAATGAGAGATCCAAAGGTTGGAGTTGGGGTCCGTGACCCGTTGGGTCTGACCCTTCGCAGTCCATGGCAAAAGCACCAAGGCAACAAGGGCCATAATGATGCTGCCGTGCAGTGAACGGCTCATGCTGGTACCTGCTTGCGTGATGTGCGGCGAGCAGAGAGCGGATGTTGCGAGCGCGGGATCAAATGCCCCATTTCCTTGAGTTCAAAGCTGCCGCCATTGCGTTCGTACAGGCTCTTGTAGGAATGGAGATGCTCCATCACGGTATGGTCCACCAATGTGGCATTGTCGAAATCCACCACCACGTCCTTTCCCGCAGGTATTGTGTCCAGTTGCTTTTTCAGGGAGAGGTAGTTGGAGAAGATCGCCACGTTGTGAACAGACACGAGGAAGCGATCGGCGAGGGATTCATAGTGCACGGCTACCGTGGGTTTGAAGAGCGTGCGCAGCGAAGCCCCACGGAAGAGGTGGAGGATCATTTTAAGCAGGATGCCGCTGAACACGCCAATGATAAGGTCCGTTGCAAGCGTAATGATCAGCGTGGTGGTGAAGATGGCCAATTGCTCACTGCCGATCTGCAGGGTGTGTTTGAAATGTTGAGGCGCGGCCAACTTGTACCCGGTATACATGAGGATGGCGGCGAGCGCTGCCAGCGGAATGCTGTGGATCAGCGTGGGGAAGGCGACCACGAAGACCAGCAGGAACAAGCCATGGAAGAAGTTCGCCCATCCCGTTCTGCCACCGTTGTTGATGTTCGCACTGCTGCGCACGATCTCCGCGATCATCGGAAGACCACCGATCATGCCTGATATCGCGCTCCCGGCACCAACAGCGCTCAGGTCCTTGTTCAGGTCGCTTTGGCGCTTCCAAGGGTCCAGCTTGTCCACGGCTTTGGCGCTCAACAGTGATTCGATCCCCTGTACCAGCGTTATGCTGATCACAGCCATCAGGAACGGATAGCTCAGCGTCTTGGAGAAGTCGGGAAAGACAATGCCATCCATCACGCGTTCGGGTAGCGTCACGAGGAATTTTGGACCAAGTACGTATTCATGTCCATCGAGGAACAGGTATTTATGCTCGTGCTCAAGGTCGAAATAGTGCGCCAGCCCCATACCTAACAGGACCACTACCATGGGCGCGGGTATCATCTTCACATACTTGTTCTTGATCAGCGGTAGAATGATCATGATGAGCAGACTGGCCGCACCGATAATGGCCACCTCAGGGTTCCAGTTCATCAGGCTGTGCGGGATCTCCGCCAATAGCTCCAGCGGCTCCTTGCCTTCAGGCTTGACACCAAGGGCAACATGGACCTGCTTGGCAAGAATGATGATGCCAATGGCCGCGAGCATGCCATGCACGGCTGATGCCGGGAAGAAATCACCCAATTTGCCAGCCTTCAACCTGCCAAGGAGAAAGAGCAGTCCACCCGATATCACCACAGCGGCCAGCATGCTGCGATATCCAGCCATGGGGTCGCCATTGCCAAGGCTTTCCACGGCGCCCACGATCACCACGATCAATCCTGCGGCAGGGCCATTGATGGTGACATTGCTTCCGTTGATGCGGGAGACAAGTATGCCGCCGATCACTGCTGCGATGATGCCGGACATGGGCGGTACACCCGATGCCATGGCAATGCCCAAGGAAAGGGGCAGGGCAATGAGGAATACGATGAACCCGGATAGGGCATCCTTCCGCCAGTTTTGCTTAAGGCCGGCCAGACCGTTCAATGGTAAGGGCTCCTGATGGTCCTTATGATGTGCCATGTTCGTCTGTATGTCGTTCCGTTCTCGCTCTCCTTGGATCTTCGAGGCCACAAAATTCCTCCCGTGGAGAGGGCGTGTTATGAGATCCGGATTAGATCCGCTAGGAACTGGTAAAGCGCAATTCGCACTGCTACTTTTGGGACATGCGAGCGTTGATCGTAGAGGACGAACCACAGGTCGCGGCCTTCATTGCACAGGAGTTGAGGTCGGCAGGTTTCTCAGTGGAGATCGCTGTGGACGGCTTGGAGGGTGAACGAATGGCCATAGAACAGGAGCCCGACATTCTCTTGTTGGACTGGATGTTGCCCAAACGAAGTGGCCTCGATGTGTGCCGCCATGTGCGCGAACAGCGTCCACGTGTTCCCATTCTCATGCTCACCGCGCTTGATGGTGTGGAGGAACAAGTGAAAGGATTCGGGGCCGGGGCCGATGATTATCTCCCCAAGCCCTTCGACCCCAAACTGCTCATGGCCCGCGTGCAAGCCTTGGTGCGGCGCTCGCAGGGTAGGGGCACAGAGCGCATACTTACCTGTGGGGACCTGCAACTTGATGATGATGCGCGGACGGTCACGCGCGCAGGGCAGGAAGTAAGGCTTACGGCGCGTGAGTTCGCACTGCTGCGTTTCCTTCTCCAACGAAAGGGACGGGTTACAAGCCGAGGTGAGATCTTGGACCATGTTTGGGATGTTTCCTTCGACACGGAAACGAACCTCGTTGACGTGTACATCAACATGCTTCGGAAGAAAGTGGATAAGCCCTTCGTGAAGCGGCTCATTCATACGGTCACGGGCATGGGGTATGTCATTCGAGAGGAAGCACCATGAGTTTCCGCTTGCGCATGGCCGTGGCGTTTACTGTCCTCGTGGCGGTGCTCATCCTGGCGTTCAGCTATCTCATTCTTCAGCGTAGCGAGGCACTTCGTGAGGCCGAGTTCTATCAACGGTTGGAGGACAGGGCGGTGCTTGTTGAGCATTTGTTGGTGCAGGCGCGGTCGTTGCCTGTTGATGAGGCCGAGCATCTTGCCCAACTGCTTCAAGAGGCCCTTCCGAATGAGGAGCTGGTGGTGCTGGGGACCAACGGGTCCGTGCTGTTCCAACGTTCCACCAGCCCGATCGATCTTCCCAAGAGCTGGCGTGAAGTTGCAAGTCAGCGTGGCATTGTGCGTATTGCTCGGGATGATCGACAGTTCGTTGTTGTGGACAGGCCGGAGACCTTGCAGGCGGGGATCCGGTACACCATGACCTCGGCAATAGATAGGAGCGGGCTGGCGTCCATGGCCTTGTTGCGTCGTTGGGTGATCGGTTCCGGGATGGTCGCACTTCTGCTTACGGCCCTGCTGTCATGGGCTTATGCCACATGGGCCCTTGCTCCAGTGCGTCAGCTGGTGCATCAGCTCGGCACCATGGAGCGCCCTTCGGAACGCCTCCAAGTGAACGATACCAAGACCCCGGACGAGCTGGATGAAGTGGCCATTGCCTTCAATGGGCTGTTGGTCCGCCTCGATGAAGCGTTCGAGGTGCAGCGCTCATTCATGGCAACAGCCTCACATGAGTTGCGCACACCACTTACTGTAGTGCGGGGTGAACTGCATCTTGCCAAAGGACTGGTTGAGCCGAACGGCCCCGCCGAAAGGCATCTGCACGCTGTTGAAGCACAAGCCGTGCATATGCAGGACCTGCTGGACCAATTGCTCTGGTTGGCACGTACCCAAGTGGCCACGGCGGCCTTGCTCAAGGACCGTGTGAGGTTGGATGAGGTTGCCGAGCGGGCCATGGAACGTTGCGCGATGCGCTATCCCCATGTGCCTGTGCGCTTCGAGCTGGATATCGCGGACGAGGTTCACGAGCCTGTGATAATGGGAAGCTCGGTGCTGCTGACGGCTGCGGTGTATAATCTCTTGTCGAATGCGGCCAAGTACGGGGGCGGTACGACGGTGTTGCTAAGTCTCGTGGTAAGCCCGTTCAACGCTTCCTTTACCGTTGCGGACGATGGGCCCGGCATGAGCGCTGAGACCTTGCAAAGGGCCAAGGAGATGTTTTTCAGGGCCGTGGATGCGCCGGCCATGGATGGGCACGGGATCGGGCTAACGCTCGTCGATCGGATCGTAAGGGTACATGGTGGTCGGGTAACAATAAGGTCCGGATCGGGTATGGGCACATCCGTGGTGCTGGATCTGCCGATCTCCCAATAGCGCGTCGCACGGTTTAATCCCGTGTTAATGCTTCCCCATATGGACCTGGGCACCTTTGTGCCATGGATGCCCACCCAACTGCGGTCATGGACCACAATGTCGATAATGCGGGGTCGGTCCGCTCGGGATTCGATGAGGAGCATGTTATCCACGAACTGAAGCACTACCTGCCTGCACAGGCACCCCTGAAGGACTTCATTCACCACAATACCCTGCACGCTTTTCAGCAGGAGAAGTTCACCGATGCGTTGCATCGCGCCTCGCGTTTGTTCGGATACAAGACAACCCTTACGGTGCATGAGTACCGCAAGCTCCACATCGAAGGCCGCATCCGAAGCGAGGTGCTGCAACGTGTGGTGCGCGATCGGAAAGGTGATGCCGAGGCCAGTGAGTGGCTCGGACGCATGCTCGGCAAGAAGTACGACAGCTCCATTGACGCACGTATCGGTAGGCTTCGCGGACATTGGAAGCGCGACCGGCGTATCGACATGGATGCCGTGGTACATACCACCTTGTTCCGGGTGCTGAACAGCTACTTGGACCAAGGCATCTCCATCTGGAACTTCCCCGTCTGGAACAAGGGCTTCCTTTCCTCCATCCGCGAACTGCAACGGCATTCTTGGACAGGCTTCATCAAGGGACCTCGGGCTGTTGACCTGCTGATGAACGAACAGACCTCGATCCAGCAATTGCTCGGCATCCTGGTCGGTGATGAGGCCCTGTATGAGCAGTATCTCTTCGATCAGCAGTTCGCCCACCAAGGATGGTCCGGACTCGTTGCAGTGATCGAATCGGACCCCGGTTCGCTACTGGACAAACGGGCCATTTCCCTGCGCGAGCTGATCATTTTCGAGCTGCTCCTGGAGGTCGATGCGCTTGATCGTGAGTTTCCCAAGGGATGGCGGCCATTAGCCGAAGGGATGCGGCATCGTCCAACCCCATTGTTCGCCCCGTTGCCATTCAATGAGGTCGACGAGGTAAGGTCCCTTTGGCAGGAGGCGTTCGAGTGGACATACTACGATGAAGTCCTTGCTGGCATCCTGCAGAACGACCGCGAACGAGCAGCCGAAGGTGTAGTATCGGTCCAAGGGCTGTTCTGCATTGATGATCGCGAATGTTCTTTCCGACGTCACTTGGAGCGTGCGCACCCTGGCTTCCGCACCTACGGGACTCCAGGCCATTTCGGCGTTGAGTTCTACTACCGTCCGGAAAATGGTCGGTTCAATACCAAGGTCTGTCCCGCCCCGATAACGCCGAGTTACCTCGTGAAGGAAGTGGACAAGCGCTCACGGGTTAAGAAGGACGCACACTTCGGAAAGCACAGCCATGGTCTGGTGGGTGGTTGGATCGTCTCACAGACCTTGGGATTCTGGTCCGCGCTGAAGTTGTTCATAAACATATTCCGTCCCACAGCGATCCCGGGCACCTCCGATGCCTTTCAGCACATGGACCACCTCGCCTCGCTAACGGTGGAGAACGTGGATGCGGATCACCGCGAGGACGGGCTACAGGTCGGATTCACGGCAACCGAAATGGCCAGTCGCGTTGAAGCAGTGCTTAAGGGTATCGGCCTGGTCTCCAACTTCGAACCTCTGGTCTATGTTGTAGGTCACGGGGCCAGCAGTGTGAACAACCCGCACTACGCGGCTTATGATTGCGGAGCGTGTTCCGGTAGGCCCGGTTCGGTGAATGCGCGGGTGTTCTCTACCATGGCGAACCACAAGGATGTTCGCGCCATTCTTCGTGAAAAGGGGGTTGATATCCCGACAGGCACTCGTTTTGTCGCAGCTCTGCACGATACCACGCGCGATGAGATCGTCTTTTACGATGAGGCCCTATTGACCGACGAACAACGGGTCTTTCATGTTCGTCATGTGGAGGTGTTCCGCACTGCCCTTAAGGCCAATGCGCATGAACGGGCCCGTCGTTTCGATACGGTGGCCATGCAGGACGCTGAGGAGGATATCCATGCACAGGTGCGTCGGCGTTCGGTTTCGCTCTTTGAGCCTCGTCCGGAGTTGAACCATGCCACCAATGCGCTCTGTGTGGTTGGTCGACGTGAGCTAACGCGTGGGCTCTTCCTGGACAGAAGGTCTTTCCTGAACAGCTATGATAGCACAGTGGACCCCACTGGAAAATTCCTCACTGGTATACTGGGTGCAGCGGCTCCGGTTTGTGGGGGGATCAACCTGGAGTACTTCTTTTCCCGGATGGACAACCACAAGCTTGGCGCAGGCACGAAACTGCCACATAATGTGATGGGCCTCATAGGTGTTGCCAATGGGATCGAGGGAGACCTGCGACCTGGACTACCAATCCAGATGATCGAGGTACATGATCCCGTGCGGTTGCTCATGATCGTTGAACAGGAGCCGGATGTAGTACTGAGCGTGATACAAAGCGTGAAGGCCACCTACGAGTGGTTCATTCATGAATGGGTGCATCTCATTGTTGTTCACCCGATCGATCGGTCCATGTATCGATTTCGCGAAGGCCGGTTCGAGCACTATTTGCCACATCACGGCCAGGTGGAGCGGGCGCGTGACCTTTTCGCCGTGCTGCGCGGTTCAGTGGATAACATGCCTGTGACCATCCTGGAGAACGCCTGAACCATGGAATACCTGCTCCCGCTCTTCATCCTTCTTCCGCTTATTGGGTTCCTTATCAGCCTTTTGATACCCCGGCGGCATGAGCTGGCCCTATCACGAACCGCATACCTGACCGCAGGGGTTCAGTTCTTCCTCATTCTCGCATTCACCATTTGGTGGTCCTTCAAGGGCTGGCCGAGCCTGAACGTTAAGGAAATGGTGGTCTACCGCAGTACCGGGTATGAGTTCTTCGTCGATCTATACTATGATCGGGTCTCGGCCGTGTACCTGCTCGTGGGTGCGTTGCTCACGTTCATGATCACGATCTACAGCCGCTACTACCTCCATCGCGAGGCTGGTTTCAAGCGCTTTTTCAATACGGTGCTCTTCTTCTTCACGGGCTTCGCGATCACGATACTCGCCGGTAATTTCGAGACCCTGTTCATCGGATGGGAGGTGCTCGGGGTCTCCTCATTCCTGCTCATCGCCTTCTACCGCGAGCGGTACCTGCCAGTGAAGAACGCGGTGAAGGTGTTCTCCATTTACCGCATTGGCGATGTGGGTTTGATACTCGCTATGTGGGCCAGCCATCACCTCTGGCACGAGAACATCACCTTCCACAAGCTGCACAACTACGAGCTGGTGCACCATCAACTGGCGGGTCACTCGGCCATAGGCATCTTCGTTTCGCTCTGTATTCTGCTGGCCGCAATGGCCAAGTCGGCCCAATTACCGTTCTCCTCCTGGCTACCCCGTGCCATGGAAGGCCCTACACCTTCAAGCGCCATCTTCTACGGTTCCTTATCGGTGCATATCGGTGTTTTCCTTCTGCTGCGCACCTTCCCGTTCTGGGAGCACCAGACCAGTGTTCGGGTAATTATAGGTGCCGTGGGCCTGCTCACCAGTCTTCTCGCATCGCCGACCGCCCGCGTACAGTCTTCCGTCAAGGCGCAGATCGCCTATTCGTCCATTGCTCAGATCGGGCTGATCTTCATTGAAGTAGCTCTTGGCCTCGAGCTTTTGGCCTTGATCCATTTCGCTGGAAACGCTTTCCTGCGCACCTATCAACTGCTTGTGTCGCCTTCCGTGGTCACCTACCTGATCCGGGAGCAGTTCTACAATTTCAAGCCACGTGCGCACACCTTCGAGGATTCGTTGCCCAAGCGGCTTGAGTACACTATGTATGTGCTCAGCCTGAAGGAATGGAACCTGGACACCTTCATGTACCGTTGGTGGTGGAACCCCTTGAAGAAGTTGGGCCGCAGAATGGACGTCTTCAACATCAACCGCTCCATCGCGGTGCTGTTCCCCTTCTTCGTGGCAGGCGTTTTCCTGGTCTTCAATAAGCACTACCTCTCACCAGCGCTTTTGCATGCGCTCCCTGCTGTTGCCGCAGGCATCTCGCTCTTGTTGGTCCTTCGTGCGTTCACCGAACGAAGGCATGTCCGCCGGGCCTTGGCCATGGTGGTCATGGCGCATTTCTGGGTGGCCCTGGCGATCTCCTTCAATGAGCACTTCGATCAGTCCCACAACTTGATATACCTGTCCGGCGTGGTATTATCAGGCGTTGTGGCCGTGTTCGCCATCAACCGCCTACGCAGGACCGAGCGCAACGTGGACATGGGCCGGTTCCATGGGCATGTGTTCGAGCATCCGCGTATTGCCTTGATGTTCCTGCTTGCCGCATTGGGCCTTGCAGGCTTTCCCATCACGCCAACTTTTCTCGGTGAAGACCTCATCTATTCACACATTCACCCGGACCAGCTCTTGCTGGCATTCATGGTGGCCATGAGCTTTGTGCTTAACGGTCTTGCATTGATCAGGATCTATGCTCGTGTTTTCCTGGGCCCGCATGTGAAGACCTATCATGAAGTAGCTTATCGGTCGTCATGAACATCATTGAACGACCACCCGCAGCGCTGTCCGTTGACCTTGACTACTTTGGATCACCGCTGTATATAGCCCTTTGGACCAAGCGCTGGTAGCTATGGTGTGGCGCTCACTTGAAAACGCGGATGTATGAACTGTACGACCTTGTGTATCCAGTATCCGGATATGCCCTTTCTCAGCGTTCAGGATCAATAAGGTGATCAGTCCGGGTTCTTGCAGCAAGCTGATCTTAGAGCCATCTGCTCGCACAGGTGGCACCTGTACAAGTGCAGCGCATGGTTGATAGAGGCTGAATGGAATGGGTATGGGAATTACGGTGTTGGTCGGTTGGAGGACTGTTTCCTGCAGGTTTCCGGCCCCAAGGCCGTAGTATAGGGTGCCAACTGTCGGGCCGCCATCACCGCCACAGATCATGGTGTACTCACCGGGAGGCAGGCATGGTTCGGCAAGGTCGATCTGTTGGTCCTCGTTTATCGTGAATGTCCCGCTTTCCACAACATTGCCTCCTTGCAGAATGCCCCAGTTGAACGTGCCAGATGCGGTGGCACCGCCAAGGTTGATGATGTAGGGGTGAACAGTTGAGCAGGAAGTGGAGGGGCAGAGATCTATGGGCAGGTCCCAGCTACAGGCCAAGCTGGTAGTGAACCCGGTCCATAGCTCCAGTCTACCGTTGAAGAGGTTCGCCGGCGCCACTGTCCCGGTCAATAGGTTCAATCGGTGCCAGCTTTCCTCCGTGATCCCGAAGAAGTTCACACTCTCCTTGGCGATGGTATCGCCAGTTGCGTTGTAAAGGATGAAGTTCGGATAGTCGAACTGTGTACCATTGTTGTTCTGGACATTGACCATGATGGCGGTATCCGTGAGCGCATGCCATTTGATGGACACGAGTTCCAGTCCTGCACATGAACCACCACCACTTACGCTGAACTGGTGTTGCGGAGCGGATGCGAGGTCATCAACGGCCTGTCCGGCGATAACGATTGAGTAGGTGCCTGTTGCCAATGTACCGATGTTCACCACCTCCGTATGGGGCACGATCACGGTGAGCCCACCGTTGTCCTGCGCGGTTATGGCTATCGTTATCGTGTCACCGACCACCGTCGCGGAAACGTTGGTCACTTGTGCCCCGGTGCTGGCGAGACCGCCGGACAGGGACAGGACCACCGCATCTGAAGTGGTGGGTGCTGTTGGTTGCACGCTGATGGAGTCAATGTAAAAGAAGGTCTGGGCGCGTACACCCAGCGCAGCAAGGAGAAAAAGGAACGTCATTGTCGATCGCATGGGCACTTGGGGTTTCATGGTATGAATGCGCGAAGCCCGCAGGATGCTGCCTGTACGCGCTTCGTTATAGCGAGCTAATGATGGCCGCAGCGGCCAAGCCGACAAGGACCAAGATGGAATAAAGTATCGACAGGAGCATACCCCGCCATATGCTGCCCCACCAACCTCTTCCGTGCACCGTACGTACCGACCAGACCAGATGGACCATGGCCAGAACGGGTAACAGTGTTGTTGTTGTCTTGACATCGGACCACTGGTCTATCGCCATGCTCATCCCGAGCAGAAGGAACAGGAAGGTGTGGAAGTACAATGCGAAGACGAGGTGCTCCGTGTAGAACTTGCCGGTGCGCCAGAACAGGCCCATGAGCAAGGCAGCGAACAAAGGCACCAGCGCAAAGAGGACCTTGCTGAAGCTGCTGAACAATTGTTGCACGAAGGCTTCCTTTCGCAGGCTGTTCCCGCTCAGGTTGAGCGCCAGACGTATGACGGTCCTATTTATCAGGCTCGGCATAGCGCCATGGGCCAGTAGCGTGCTGTCTATAAGCTCGTTCGTTAAGGTGTTGTAGGCGGAGAGCGCCACCAGCGTGCTATCCTCCACGCTGCTCCCATCCCCAAGCTCCAGCCGCAGTCCGTCCGCCTGTTCTACCTCCGAGCCGTTCACAACGATCGCAGGCCCTTCGCCATCCTGGAGGCTGCTGGTCAAAACCGCCACCAGTAGAAAGAACAACAGGCTGGTGAACAAGTAGATCCGCAGGGGATGAACATACCGAATGCGCCTGTTCGCATTGAATTCGCGGATCACTGTGCCCGGCGGCCAGACGAGGTCTCGCAGGGTGCGCAGCAGCTTGGTGTCGAAGTTGAACATACCCGAAAGCCATTCGATGATGAAATGGCGTACCGGCAGTTTATGGGTATGGTTCTCCTGGCCGCAGTTGGGGCAGAAATTGGTGCCCTCAGGCAGCGCTGTATCACAGTTGGGGCAGTGCTCCTTTCGCTGCCTCTTGCGCGCCATGGTTCAGCTCTTCATGTTCTCGAACTGAAGCGGCAGCTCGAAGTCCTGCTCCCGGCACAGGGCCATCACTGCCTGCAGGTCATCGATCTTCTTTCCGTTCACACGGATCATGTCATCCATGATCTGGGGCTGCACTTTCAGGCCACTGTCCTTGATGGCCTTCACGATCTTCTTCGCGGTCTCCCGTTCAATGCCCTGCTTCACCCTGATGATCCGGTAGAGCGACTTGCCGCTGGGTACGGGCTCCTCGTTAAGGTCGTAGCTCCGAACATCCACTTTTTGTTTGCCTGAGCGCTCCAGAAGAACATCCAGTACCGAGTCCAGCTTCATGTGGTCGTCCGTGCTCAATCGGATCGTCAACGCTTTCTTGTCAAGTTCAATGGTGGTGTTGGTGCCACGCAGATCATATCGGGTGTCGATCTCGCGCTTCACCACGTTAATGGCGTTGTCGAGCATCTGAATGTCCACTTTGGAGAGTATGTCGAAGCTGGGCATGATGTGGATGTGTTCGAGGGCAAAGGTCCGATTCGATGCTGATCATGCCAAAGCAAAGGGCGCGGCCCTTGCGGAGCCGCGCCCTTAAGAGCATTAGGCAGTAATGATCACTTGGTAACCACCACGCGGAAGTCGGAGCGCTTGCCGTTCTCGAATTCCATGCGGAAGATGTAGGTGCCGTTGGCCAGGGACTGAAGGTCCACGGTCAGCGTGTGGTCGCCACCAATAGCAACCTTGTTGGTCATCACCAAAGCGCCGGTCAGGTCGAACACGCTCAGGCTGGCTGCACCGCTCATGCCCGTCAAGGGGATGCGAAGCACATTGGCGGTGGGGTTCGGGTAGGGCGTGAGCTCCACGCGATCGGCATCGTTCACGCTCACATCGGCAGGAACCATTTTGGCTCCAATGGTGGTGTGCGTTGCATCGTTGAATGAACCCCAGGTGCCGTTGTCGTTCATCAGGTAGATCGGTTGGTCCAACTGGGTCTGGATCCTGTTGTAATCCAGCGATTCACCGAAGCCAAGGAAAACATCGGTGGAAGGTGAGAAGCTGCAGAACAGGTACTTCTTGTTGTCCTCCATCTGGAAGGTCTCCGTGAAGGGGATATAAACCACTTGACCACCGAGGTCTTCTTCGTAGAAGTACTCTCCGAGTTGAAGAAGAACAATATTGGTCGTGGTGGCATCATTCCAGCCGGTGAACACATCAGCCCACTCGTAGATACGGGCTTCGAGCACTTCGCCGTCCATGCTGGCTCCACCGGACTTCGAGGCCGAGGTGTAGATACCTTCAACCTTGTAGCCGCTGGCATTCGGGTGGCTGAAGTAGGAACAAGCCATGAAGCTCGGTGCGTCAAGAGTGGCACGTACATGCTGCTCGGCACGGGGCTGAAGTGTCGTTGCGTCGATGCGGCCATAGGCGAACACGTCGCCAGCGTAGAAATTGAACCCGAAGGTGTCGTCGCTCGGGAAGTTATCCGCATTGGGTGAGGAAACCGTGTAGGTGGCCTCGTAATAGCCGCTCCATGTGGATTGCGTGAATGCTGGCAGGGCAAAGAATGCGCTGTCTCCGCTTAGGATCGAACCGGCATCAGAGGTGTTATTGTATACCTCGGTACCGTTCTGCGTAACCACACAGTTCACCGTAACATCAGACTGGTCTGCTGAACCGAAGTTCTTGATCCAGCTACCCATGTCCACCGAGAAGTTGATCGCATTGGCCAAGGGACCTGGCATGGCGCTGTACTGAGGGATGGAAGCGAGCTTGGATGAGGTGTGCAGGTTGAACTCGTACACGCCCTGTACGCTGCCGATCAGCATTTCCACATTGCCTGCGAGGAGCTCGTTGTACAAGGTCGCACCGGCATCCGTGGAGATCATCACAACGGGAATGGTCACGTTCGCACCGTTCGCACCACCACCCATGGCGATCGGAGTGCCTTGGTTGTTGATGATGACGACCCCGATCGCGCCAGCCGTCTGGGCGTTCAGTGCCTTTAGGCCGAACTCGCAGGTGCCACGATACACCACGGCGATCTTGCCGGCCAGTTCAGCGTTGTTGACCAACGTGTTGCACCCAAGTGAGTCAGCTGCTGTGCCATCATTCACAAAGGCTGCGAAGCCTTGAATGGTGTTGGCAGGATCGTTCAGGTCGGGCGTGGCACCCCAATTGTCCGCCCAAGTGAATTCCAGTGCTCCTTCCAGCGAAGCCGGCTGTAGCACGTAGGTGGTGATCTGTGCCTGTACGGCCATCGCCGCCAAGAAGAGACCACATCCGAGTAGTGTCTTTTTCATCATTCGTTCTGTTTAGAGGTTCAACTTCACTGATCCCCATGCGGGTCGAGTAGCATGGGGGATCGCAATGTTAACTATCCATCACTAAGATCCCAACCCGTAACGTGTGAAGGACTTGCCGCTTAAATGGAATTCGTACGCCTTAGTCCAAGGGCTAATTGACTGTATGTCAGTCGTTCGCAATTATCTGGGTGGCCTGGAATGACCAGTTGTCCAGCTTGTGTCCAGGTTGTAATCGGATCCACCACCTTCGTGCATGCCTATCACCGTGCGGCCGATAAAAGGTGCCAGGGAACTGGAGCGCTTCATCACACTTCCCCTGCACTTGGCCGACCGCCGTCCGAACCAGGTCCCTCCGCTGCTCGCCGATGAGCGCGAGCTTCATGACCCGCATCGGAACCTTGGTTCCATGGATTGCGAAGTGACGCATTGGCTGGCCGAACGCGATGGCCGGATCGTTGGCAGGGTGATGGGCATTATTCACGGATCCTACAACCGGCGCCATGAGGAACGCACGGCGCGGTTCTTCCAACTGGACGCCGTGAACGATCCTGCCGTGGTCCGTGCGCTTCTGGATAACGTGGAGCGTTGGGCACGAGAGCGCGGTATGGACCGGGTCATAGGCCCCTATGGATTCAGCGATAAGGATCCGCAAGGGTTCCAAGTTAAAGGCTTCGAGCATCTACCGGTATTGGCCACCCCCACGAATGCAGAGCACCTTCCAAAGGCCACGGAGGCCTGTGGTTACCGGCCCCTTGCTGATGCACTTTCCTACCGAGTGGACGTGCCTGCACAAGTGCCCGCAACCTATGACCGCATTGCGGATCGGGTTCTTCGCAGTGGCCGGTTCCAAGTGGTCGACCTGCGCTCCAAGCGCGACCTGCGACCTTGGATACTCCCGGTGTTGCGACTGGTGAACGATACCTATGGCGATCTATTGGGTTTCGCGCCTATGAGCGAGGCCGAGATGCGAAAGCTTGCCGGTCAATACATGCCCGTGCTTGACCCCGCCTTGGTCAAGATCGTGGCCGAAGGCCTTGAACCCGTCGCCTTCGTGGTGGCCATGCCCGATATGAGCGAGGGCCTGCAACGTGCCAAGGGGCGTCTGTTCCCCTTCGGTTGGTGGCATATCATGCGGGCCATGAAACGTTCCAAACAGCTGGACCTGTTCCTCGGCGCGGTGCGGAAGGACTTGCAGGGCATAGGGCTCACCTGTGTGCTCGGGCGCGAACTGTTCCATGAAGGTCGGGCCCGGGGAATGACCCATCTCGACAGCCATTTGGTGCTGGAAAGCAACACGCGTATGCGGGCGGAACTCGAACGGCTGGGTGGGGTGGTCTGGAAGCGTTACCGGGTCTATGTCAAGGAGTTGTGAGGGTCGTTATCAGATTGGGAAAGCACGAATAGCTGGCTGACAGACTGGCATTTTTGAACGTGTGACATGCGTTCGGCATGGATCCTGACGTTCCACGATCACTATGGAACGTGAGACGATCATCGAACGCTCGCTCTACATCAATGCCTCACCCGAGGTGATCTGGCGAGCACTTACCGAACCCGAGCTTATCAAGTTGTATCGCGAAGGATGGCATGTCCGCAGTTTGTGGAAACGCGGCGGACCATTGCAGTGGATCGAGAAGGTGGAGGGTGTGGAAACCGTTAAGGCCTTGGGCGAACTGATGGCTTTTCAGCCAAGCGATCGGTTGCGCTACACCTGGCTTGATCTCAGCACCGGACTTCCGGATGAACCATCCAGCTACACAACAGTGGATATAAGCATCCAGCCTGCACGCGATGGGCGCACCCAACTTCACCTCTGGCACGGCGATTATGCCGGTCTGCCACAGGATGTAAGGCGCGCCAGGGAGGCCGGAAAGCAGTGGGTGGAAGCCCTTGTTGGCCTCAAGCGAGTGGCTGAGGAGCAGCAAAGCCTGATGGCCGCCTGAGCATGACCCCTCGCGAGGACCGTGTCGTTCTGACCGTTGATGCGGTCGTTACCGATGACGAAGGGCGTATTCTGCTCATGGAGCGGGGCACAGAGCCATTCAAAGGAACTTGGGTGCTTCCCGGAGGTTTCGTGGATCCCGGCGAGACCGTTGAGGCAGCCTGCGTGCGTGAGGTGGAGGAGGAGGTGGGGCTGCAGGTACGGATACTGCGGCAGGTCGGAATTTACTCCACTCCCGGCCGTGACCCGCGTGGGTCTTTCGTCAGCATTGCGTTTCATGCCGTGGTCGTGGGCGGATCGCTTCAGGTCACCAGCGAAGCCCGCGCGCATCGCTGGTTGGATCGCGGTGAAGTGGTGGAAATGGGGTTCGACCATGGCCGCATGGTCGAGGACTTTCGCAGAAGCACCAAGGGTTGATCGATCCGCGCTGACCTTGGCGTGATCGACATGTCGAGTGCATATCGGACCTTGCGCCGCCGTTGTGCCTCTCATGCGCACGGGCTTCACCGATGAAGATGCGCATCAACAAGCTCTTGGACCGGGCACAGATCCCTGATAACGGCGGCGAATTGCTGCTCTACCAGCGCGGCGATGAATTCTCCATCGAGGTGGCCGGCATTTCCGGCGAGCTAATGTCCACCGCCATACATGGGTCCGAGGATGCCTTGGCCGATCTGGCGCTTCAACGCTTGCGCACGCCTTCCGAGGCTCATGTGGTCATTGGTGGTCTGGGCATGGGTTTTACGCTGGCGGCCGTGTTGCGCCTGGTGGGAAACAAAGGCAGGGTGATCGTGGCCGAACTGGTGCCCGAGGTCATCAAGTGGAACCAAGGACCCATGGGCGAGCGTTCGGGTAACCCGCTCAGCGATCCGCGCACGGTGGTGCATCAAGGAGATGTCCTTGAATTGATCCGCGCCGGCAACGGGAGCTATGACGCTATCCTGCTCGATACGGACAATGGACCTGAAGGCTTGACCCAACCCCGGAACAATCGCCTGTATTCACACCGGGGGCTGCGTTCGGCTTATAATGCGCTTCGCCCGGGCGGAGTGCTCGCCGTATGGTCCACCCATCCGCACGACCCGTTCACGCGTCGGTTGGGCATGGCGGGTTTTCGGGTGGACGAGAAGAAGGTCTTCGCGCACCGCGACAAAGGCACCAAGCATCACCTGTGGTTCGCGATGCGGCCATGAGGCTCAATGCTTGAAGCGCACGAACAGCCGCCCGAAGTTGTCGCGGTCCTTGTCGATGCGGTGGTAGGTCTTCTTCACCTCCGGCAGCTGGAGGAAGCGCAACACCTTCTTCTTCAACTGCCCGCTGCCCTTGCCGGGGATGATCTCCAGCATCTCGATGCGGCGGTCGATGCAGAACTCCATGGCTTCGCGCAAGGCATCGTCGATCTGCGAACCCTTGTTGAAGATGTCGTGGAGGTCGAGTTTGTGTTTGCTCATGGCCGCTGCGCGAAGTATTCCTGATACCACTCCTTCTCCCAGTGGTCGCGTTCCTCTGTGAGGGTACGTGTGCCGTCGAGCAGGTTGCGCAGCAGGCGCAGCGAGCGGTCGTCGCGCTGCGAGATCACCGGTATGCCCGCGCGGATCAGTGCTGCGGCCGCCACACCGGGCCCTTGCTGGTACACCTTGTTCGGGGCGAAGCGCGAGCCCCGGTAGGTCACCGTGCTGCCGCACGCACCGCTGACGTCCATCAGGATCGCTACATCCACTTGCTCGCGCAGGGCCCGGTCGCGCATTTCGTACGCGGCCCGTACCATGCCTTCGGTCCAGTCCGTACCGTCCTCGGCCAGTGAGCGCGCCTTGCCGTCCAGCACATCGAAGCCGTTGCCACCGTGGCTGTCGGGGGTCATGCGCGGCGTACCGAACGCGAAGTCCTCGGGGCAGAACTTCACCAGCCGCACTTCCGGACGCACCAGCCAGGCGCGGAGCGGGGTGTGGTCGCCATTGGCGCTGCCGTCCACGCCGCAGTGGATGCCGCCGAGGCAGGCGCTCATCATCACCACCAGCGGGCGATCGGCCGTGGGGCGTGGGCGTTGGAAGAAGGCGGGGGCGGGGAGGTGTTGCGGACGTTCCATGGGTGTTCAGATCCTCGTCAGGTGCATCTTCCCGATCATCTCCACCTGCTTCGCGGGCATCGCTGCTTTCTTCGCGAAGGTCTTCCACTTCCGCACACCGGCCTTCACTTCGTCGATGATCGCCGCGGCCTTCTTGATGTTCATGGCCTTCGCCACGGCCAGCAGGTCGTCGCGGGTGATACCCGTGCGCTTCCCGTTGATGCTCATTTGGTGCTGCCGCAGCCACAGGCTGTCCGGGTGGTAGGCGTAGGTCACGTCATAGGCCGGGGCCAGGTGCCAGTCTCCCTGCGGGTCCATCAGGAAGCTGATGTTCTTCGTGTGGTCGTCGCAGTTCATGGCCACCACGTTGAAGCACATGCGGCGGAAGAGCTCCGTGGCGGCGGGGTAGGGCAGGCCCAGCACGCGCATCACCTGGAAGGCCTGCTCGTAGCTGTGCACCAGCGGCTGGTTGTAGTCCAGGTGCGCGATGCCGCAGAGCGTGGCCATGTGCAGCTTGTGCACCGTGCCTTCCGCATCGCGCACGCGGTCGAAGCGTTGGGTCAGGAAGTGCGCTCGACCGTGCTCCTCCAGCAATCGGCAGGGCATCATTTCCACACCGCAGGCCCGCGCCATCAGGTGATAGGCGTACTCGATGCGTCCGTAGCCCTTGGGGTCGCCGAGCTTCTCGTTCGTTACCCCGTCGAACTTGATCAGGCAATAGGTGAAGCCCGGCAGCCCGTCGATCTGGCCACTGCGCACCTCGCCGGTCTCTGCGTTGAAGGCCACGATCGCCTTGGCCCGCGCGCCGCCGGCCGAGGTGCCCACCTGCAGGATGTCCAGCAAGGCTTCCTCGCGCCCCTTCTTGTTGTTCGTCCGGAACGCGGCGCGCTCGTACAGCACGTTGTTCGCCACGCGCACTAGTTCCTCCACCTCCAGCGCTTCGCTGCTCGCCTCCCATTCGTTGTGCGCCGGCTCGAACTCCAGCGCGCCCATGCCGCGGCGACCGGTGTAGCACAGGCGTTCCACGGGGTTGGCGCTGCCGGGCGTGCGCCGCTGGGTGGCCAGCCACGCGTTCAGGATCTGCTCGCCGAAGCGGTCGGGCAGGCTGTCGGCCAGCAGGCCCGGCAGCCCACGGAAGGTCTCGTCGCGCACATCGCCGAAGCTGAACACCTCGTCGCCCCCGCGTGCCTGGCCCAGCGGCATCATGATCGGCGCCACGTCCAGCCCGCTCTGCGTGAAGGCGCGGTCGAACTGGAAGGTGGCGCGTTGTTGCTTGTCGTCCCACACCACCAGGCCCACCGTCCTGCCCCACAGGCTCACCTTGGCATGCCAGAGGGTGCCACCAAGGGCTTCGTATCGGCGTCCTTGCCGCTTCGCGTCAACCCTGCGGGCGCGCTGCTCTCCTCCGTTCATACTGCGTTGCTCCTCAGTCGCATACCGCCGGATATGCTCTCCTCGTCGCGCCTTGTCTGAACGGAGGAGAGCAGCACGGACCATCCGACCGCTGCCCTTGGAGGCACCCTTTACCATGTGCTCTTGGGTTTGGGTGGCAGTACGGTGGGCTTCTTGCGCCCCGCTCGTTTGCGTTGCGTCTTCAGGTACTCCTCCTGCGCCTCCACCAGCATGTAGGGCGTGGGCTGCGGCTCCTGGTGGAAGCCATCGAGCACCTCCAGCTTCCCGATGGCGCGCAGCACCTGCACCACGGTGAGCAACGTGGCGGCGCGACCAGCCTCCAACTTCACCACGGTGGTGCGATCCAGGCCGGCGCGGGTGGCCACCTCGGCCTGGCTCAGGTTGCGCTCCAGCCGCATGCGCCGCAGCTCCGCGCCCAGCCGCTCCACCGCCTGGGTGTCGCTCAGGGCCTGCCAGATGATGTTGCTAGTAGACATCGTAAGCGGTGTTTCAGTTCATTAACGATGCGTTCACACCACAAATGTACGCATTCTTCCACCGGTGCGTTACATCACAACGATGCCCAAGAGCATCAAAGTATGAACAAGTGTCTAATAATGATGCGAAAGAGCATCTGTGATGGATCAGAAGATCGGTTAATCAGACGATCAGAAGATCGAATGCCGGGTGCCCGGGTAGCTGACCTATTGACTGATCGTCTGATCGGTATGAGGGCGTGCCCCGGCTCATCCCTTCGCTTCGCAGAGCCTTCGCTCGGGAGCAGCCGGGTCGGGTGCTTCGCTATAGCCCGACTTGTCGTGTCCAGCGGTCGCGGCACTGCGGTGGCTTCCTTCGGTCGCCTCCTCGTTGCTCGCGCCTGCCTGCCGGCCAGGCAGGTCCGCAAGGCCACGCCTGCGCGGGGCTGCCGCTGCGCCCCCTCACGCGGATGAGCGTTCACCGCCAATTAGCCGGGTTCTCGGTGATATATTGTGCGATGCGCCCATATTCCCCGCCCTGGCGGCGGATGGCCCGTTCGTAGTAGCCGTGGTGCCAGATGGTGCCACCCGGCTGGCCAAGCGCTGCGTTGATGCGTTTGGTCGTCACCGATTTGAACGCGGCAATGATGGCACCCAATGATCCGGGTGCAGGACCATTCGGTCTGGCACGACGTTCATCCAACGCACCCGTAGCGTCGACCCCCTGGGTCGACCCCGGACCGTTCAATACCAGGATGGCATGCAGATGGTCCGGCATGATCTGTAGTTGGTCCAGCCGTGTTCCGGGGTGGTGTTCAGGGATGGCGTTCCAGCGGTCCAATACGATCAGGCCCGCATCGTTCAGTTCCATGCGGGCGTTGGATCCTGCCCCCATGATCCGGCCGAAGATGTCGCCACGGCGATAGGCGCAGATCGTCACGAAATAGGCGCCACGCGTGTAGTCGTTGCCCCGTAGGCGCGGGTGTTTGTGGAAGATGGGTGCCATGATCAGAAGATCGCTGATCCCGTGAAGAAAGTCGGGGAAAGTCGACCCAAGGGGTCGACGGTACGGGTGCGGACCTGAGAGGTCGGAGCCTTGCCGATCACCGTTCCATCAAGCGTTCAATGATCCCCTTCGCCGCCACTGGGATCTTCGTCCCCGGCCCGTACACATCAAAGCAGCCCGCATCCTTCAGGTATTGGTAATGGTCCGGCGGGATCACGCCACCGGCCACCACCAGGATGTCTGGCCTGTTGTAGGTCTCGCGCAGTTCCTTGATCACCTCGGGCACCAGGGTCTTGTGGCCACCGGCGAGGCTGCTCACGCCCAGCACGTGCACGTCGTTCTCGATGGCCTGCTTGGCCACTTCCTGCGGGGTCTGGAACAGCGGACCGATGTCCACGTCGAAGCCGATGTCGGCGAAGCTGGTGGCGATGACCTTGGCGCCGCGGTCGTGCCCGTCCTGGCCCATCTTGGCCACGAG
>JAEUSY010000026.1 GCA_016788295.1 Flavobacteriales bacterium | reverse complement strand
CACCCTGCACGTGCGCAAGGCCCTCGGCCAGCTCGAGCTCTTCGTGGTGCAGGAGCTCTTCATGACCGAGACCGCCAAGATGGCCCACGTGGTGCTGCCCGGCGCCAGCTTCCTGGAGAAGAGCGGCACCTTCACCAACGGCGAGCGCCGCATCCAGCGCGTGAACGCCGTGGTGGAGCCCATCGAGGGAACGAAGAGCGACGGCCAGATCACCTGCGACATCATGGAGCGCTACGCGGCGAAGACCGGCAAGCGCAGCCGTAACGCCAGCAAAGAGTATCACCCCAAGTGGGTGCTGGAGGAGATCAGCCGCATCGTGCCCTTCTTCGCCGGGGTGAAATGGGACGAGCTAGGCGAGAACGGCAAGCAATGGCCCGTGAAGCCCGACGGTACCGACACCAAGATCCTGCACACCGACAGCTTCAAGCGTGGGCTCGGCCACTTCTACTTCAACGCGTGGGAGAAGAGCCCCGAGGTGCGCGCCAACGAGAAGGACTACCCCTACATCATCACCACCAACCGCGAGCTGGAGCACTACAACTGCGGCGCCATGACGCGGCGCACCGGCAACGAGGTGACCCTCGGCGAGGACGTGCTGCTGATCAACCCCGCCGACGCCCAGCAGAACGGCATCGCCGACGGCGACATGGTCTGCGTGGAAAGCCCCCGCGGCAAGGTGGACATCAAAGCCAAGGTGACCGACGAGGTGAAGCCCGGCATCCTCTCCAGCACCTTCCACTTCCCGGAGATCATGCTGAACGTGATCACCTCGAGCGTTAGTGACAGTCTTGCGATGTGTCCTGAATACAAGGTTGTCACTTGCCGGATCAGAAAGGCCAAGAAGGCGCACCTGCGTAAGCCGGGGGAGGTGGTGGAGAAGGCCTAGGTTCTCTAATGGGACCGCCTGGCCATGCCGATCACCCAGAAGGATCTGAATGAGCTGCCCATTTCATTCTGCGGAATGGATGAGGTATGGCTGATGGTGGACGCTGGCGGCGCCCGGTATTGGAATGGACGCCAGATACCGTTCGACGGGAGAACTTATAAAACCGGCGGAACGGTCACGTTCAAGAATGGACGCTCGTTCAGAGCAAGTTTTGTAGTCAGGACAAACACGCGGAACCTTATCAAGAGAGACTCGATCTACTTGAGCATTGGTGACAACTGGTTTCGCATAGAAGAGCCAGCTCTCCTCGCACATCTTCGACTGACCAGAGAGGAGATCTATCCTTTGACCTGGCGAACGGACCGACCTTTCGCTCATCGCCAGCAACCATCCTTTGTCTTATCAGATGACGATGATGAAGTTCCTCTTCCCAAAGCCGTTCTTCTGATCCAGTGGTTAAAAAGGATGGTTGCGCAACTCTTGGGACGGACTGAATGAGCCAGGTGGTATAAAGTAGATGACGGACGAGGTGAAGCCTGGCATCCTCTCCAGCACCTTCCACTTCCCGGAGATCATGCTGAACGTGATCACCGGCTCATCCAAGTTGCGCTTCGCGGCTCAGTGGATTCGCTGCAGCGTGAGCGACTCACTGGTCCGCCGTACGGCGGATGTCCCGGAGTACAAGGTGGTGACGTGCCGGATCCGAAAGACGAAAAAGGCGCACTTGAGGAAAGCTGGTGAAGTGACCGTTAAAGCCTAGCGCGAGTCGTATCACCCGTTGACATTTAACAGTTAGTGTTCCTTGTTCGATATTCGCCGCGGTCGTGACCCGAGGCCTGCGAAGGCAAAAACTCAGCCCCCGCATCCACTCGTCAAGAACACACTCAACGGGATGCTACTAGCGCCTACTCCCCGAGACGTACTCCACTGTATCCGCGTAAAAAGCCCATGAAGCCCCTTCGGGCGTGAGTTTGCACAGCCGATGTTCAAAGTGCTCTCTCAGCTGATCAATCGCCGGTGGTTTCGCCATATGCGACATCAGACTCCGACAAAACCCATCTTCATCTTCATAGAAAACCGTACGGTACACCGTCTCCTGTTTTATCAATCCATCCTTCGTCATCTGAACCCTTTGATGGTCAATGCCACCCGCATTGATATACGCATCAAGAAGGAAGAAATCAACTACCGGAATTTCATTGAACCTATATCCTGAATAGATAGGATAGTTTGTTATCACAAGCTTGACCAGCTCCTTTCCTTCAATAATCCCCACTTCGGATTGGAAGTGTTCCTTATGCTGCAGGATAAAATTGGCCTTACGGCGAACCTGCTCGCTTGCCTTCCTTAATCGCGCAAGTGCATTGTGAGTATCCCTGGCCCCCATCGAGTATTTGATACACTTCACTTCGGCGATGATGCAAGTGTGTTTCAGGTTTAGTATCAGGTCAATTTCTTCAGCTTGTCCATTCGGCAGCTTGAACTTCGATGTCTCAGGCAAGACAAACTGATAGCCCTTCCGTCTCAAACCTAATGCTATCGTTTTCTTAATGTGTTTTTCAAAATATCGTCCCCTTTCGTCCAAGTCGAAGCCGCCATCCTCAAGCCATCGATCAATCAGGACCAATGTCATGGGATGGACCAATGAGAGCAAGGGAAACACGAAGTAATCAGCCCTTGGTAGCAGCGGGTAGTCCCAAAATGAAATGCGGTTGCCTTGCTTGTTGGTCACCAGTTTCAGGAAGTCATCAACCTGTCGTTCGTTGAAGGTCGTCCGTTGAAGAAGGTACTCAATCAGTTCGCGCTTGAGCATTCTGTAAGGAAACTTATTGAAGTCCGTCAGCTTAACCACGCTATCATCCTCAATTGATAAATCTGCAGCCTTCTTCACTAGGAATTGTAACGTAGTAAACAGTAGGAGTATGTCCTTCAACGTTAGCCCATTCAATGCAGGAAGGGCCACGTCATGGATGTAACTATAATATGCCGCCATCTCGCCGCTGCTCTTGATCTCGAATGCGATTTCATCATTGTCAATGTCCTTACCCAGTTCGTACTTAATTGCACCCTCTTGCACAGAAACCTTCTCAAGCCTGGTTGCTGTTCTCTTGCGCTTGAGCGCCTCACGAACTAGTGAGCCATATTCATCATGATTATCGAGAATCGATCGTCCACCCATGTAGAAGGCGAATAAGGTCTTTTGAAGTCTAAGGAAGCCGACCCTGCTCAAAAGAAGATTCTCAGGAGCTAGGCACTTCATCATTACTGCATCAGGATTTGTGCTTGTGACGGCATAGCCCTCATTCCATATACAGTAGTCATACTCTGACTTAACCACATAGTAGAGCATGGCCCGGACCTTTAGACCAATTACAGCCCCAATGGCCTTGCCTTGATTCTCCACCACGCGCGATGACGGCAGTTCATCGGAAACATGACGTAAGGTATTCAGAAGCACTTGTATGGCATCGATGGTGGTTTCAACGGCAGCTTGGGACTCAACCTGGCCTATTGAAGGGTCGATAGATTCAACCTTATGCCGGAGCAAATCCTCAAACCTCTGCTCTGTAACATCATCGCTCAATCTTGCTTTCTGGTCAGTGATGATGATGAGTTCCCTGTTGGCTGTTGCAATCGCAAAGTCAACGAGATCGGCTTCAGTCAACCCGCAATCACTCATGATTTCCTTCATCTCATCCATCAGATGTCGATGGAAACGATTGAGAATAAGTGTTGCCGGAAACGTGGCTAGGAGCTTCTCTTCTTGTTCACCAGTATTTAACGCGACTAGCTCATTCAGAACCTTCCGAGTCGAGTCCGGGCTATACTCGCTGCTAAAGGGATAGCAACTCAAGTCTCGAATGAGAACCTTTCTAATACGGCCAAGACTCATTGTAGTATGATCAGTCTATTAATTCCAACACACCGATACTAAACTATACAATGGAAGCCCACCGTACACGTTCGCTTATCGCGTTGGCCCCTTTCTCCAGCTCTGAACGCAGTCCCAAGCCGTCATTGCTCAACGGGAGCCACAGCCTCCATAAGGGCTAGCTGCTCCGACCGCGCGTTATTAAGGGTCGCACCTCCGACATTCTCCAGGATTGGGACCTTATCGTTCGAGGCCCGGTGTACTTCCCACAGCTGCGGCAAGCCTGTGACCCGTGACCTACTGACGCCCCCCATCCAGGCACCGTAGCCTTCGGTGAAGGTGCCAACCCGTACCCCGGGATATCGCCTGTTGTTCGGCGGACAATGGCCTTCCACTTACGTCTGGGACGAAGACCTGAAGCGGTTCGAGCTGATCGAGACGGTGAGCGATCCGCCGTAGCAGAAGGACAGGACGGGATGGGTCGCTATCTGCCCTTGTCTTTGTCCCTTCATACATGCTGCCGCGAGTCGATTCGTATGTCTTGTCCGCATTCGTGGTAACAAAGCACTCCGCCGGCACCGATGCCCCTTCCGTCGAACAAAATGGCGCCGCTCTTCTGCGATCGGCGCATTGACCCAAGGCACTACATGGTACCTCCGTGAGGCCAGTTGCGCCAATGCGTATTGGGAGGACGTTCCCACTCGCCCGCGTTTGCAACGCAGGCGATGCTTGAGGCGTGCTTGTAGCGCGCACATTCGATCTCACTGGGCAGGCATGGTCGTCACAGACGACCCTCTCGTACGCCCGCGTTGCAAACGCGGGCGAGATCGCGGCTTCGCGCTAGGAGTGACTCGAACTCACTACCCAATGCTCTGCCAGTGCTCGAACTGTCGTTTCAACTTCAAGTGTAGCTCCTCGATATCCTCGTGGTACGCCATGTAAATTACACCCGCTATGTCAGAAGGTATCTCCACAGCGCCGTTACGTATGAGGATGATACGCCGTTCTTCAGGCTTCCTCCAAAGGCCCAAGAAATAGCCAAGTTCGAGAACTACGTTTTGGCGTGCGCGCTTCCCGGTGGAAGTGCTGTCATCAGGTGTCATCAGAACGATAGCGGCATGACACTCGTCAGCAAGCCTCTCGATCTTCCCAAGTATGCTCTCCATGCTTTGGTTCGGTTGATCGCGGACGACTATTGGCTGCAGGCCAAGTTCGTCCTTGAGGAGATGGACCAACTCGAGTCGTGCTTTGTCATCGTGACCATGCACGACGAACACCTTATTGCCCATCCCTTTGGGGTTGGTGTGACCTTGCGGTAGCTCTTGAAGTGGGGGCGGCTCAGAACGAAGGGTGGCCTGCCTTGCTCGGATCGCCTTAGCCAGCTTCAAAATCCCATCCTTGGGCACCTCAAGTTCTCTGAGGATGTTCAATACAGGCAAATAGTCATAGGTCTTCTTCTCCCATGCTACATAACCGCACAGCAAGGGAACCATGATGAGGCCAAGGTTCACCGGGCCGAAGACACTGTTGTAAGCATCACTCATCCACCTTCCTAAGGCCTCGTCAACATGGCTATCGTCGCCGGCGATGAAGACTGTCTGCTTCTGTAGTTCGGCAGTCTTGTATTTATCCCATTTCTCATCCCAGTCCTTCTCCAACATGAACAGCGAGAACTCGTGAGAGGTGAGGTATCCGCGAATACCCGTTCGCTTCAACGCGGCCAATAGAGGCTTGATCTTCTTGTCGACTGCCATGCGGTAGTTGCAAAGCTCGTGAAGAATCACTCCAGGTAATGGAGTTGCGGTAGCACTTACGCTAACACCTCCCCAACTCGCCCCGTATCGCCGTCTCGAACATGCACCAGCCCAGCACGGACCATGGTCCACTTCCATACGCGCCATCTGTACCATCGACTACCGCGACTTGGCATTCGTTAAGTGGTTCATCGTCCGCAGCCCAATTCCCAGCGTTCGTCCGGAGCCGGTCGCGCTTTATCGAACTTAACGCACGCCCAACACCAACGCGCTAATTTGCTGGCACCATGCGACGCGCCGTTCACCTCCTCGCCATGCTCGCGGTCACCCTCACCGGACAGGCCCAGACCAACAACCTGCTCACCTACGCCGGTGGTGCCGGCAACGAACGCTTCAACGATGTGCTGCAGCTGAGCGATGGCCGCGTGCTGGTGGTGGGCGTGGCCGATGACCTCGCGTGGGTGCCCGGCGGTGTGCCGCAATACAGCTTGACCGCCACCGGCATCGCGAACGGGCAAGGAACCGGTCGCACGCCCTTCTTCCTGGTGCTGGATAGCACGGTGCAGACGCTGCTCGCGGTGCATCACCTGCCAGCCGGCGCGGCGGAGGACCTTCGCTTCATCAAGGCCACCAACGCGCCCGGCGAGCCCACCGGCGACCTGTACGTGAGCGGCAACACCGAGGACGCCAGCAACGGCGGTTACTTCATCGGGCGCCTGGACAACAACTTCGTGAACGGCGATCCCGGCGGCTTCAGCTGGGTGATGAACGTGAAGTGCGCGGCGGGCGGCTACCCCAAGCAGCACCAGCCGTGGGACGTGGGCGGCGACGGCAAGGTGGTGTACGCCTCCGGCGATTCGCACGCGTACAACTGGAGCGCGATCTACCGGCAGCAGGCCAATGGCGACGATGACGTGGTGCCGCACTGGCGCATCCACTGGCCCACGGGTGGCGGTGAGTTCTACGGCATGGCCGAGGACTATCCGAACGGTGGCGTGAGCGGCATCGCCTACAGCGGCATCGTGTTCAAGCGCGACGGCAACCGCTGCGACCTGCGCAGCCCCTCGCAAGCGGACTACGACAGCTGGCAGGCAGATGGCAATGGCGGCATGCGCAAGGGCGCGTGGCCGATGGACGTGCTGTACGATTCACCGTGTGTGCCCGGCAGCGGCAACACCACCAATGGCCCCGGCTACACGGGCTATTCCCCCGCGGCCACCTTCACCTTCGGTCCGTCGGCCATCTGCATCGACCGACGCACCAACGCGATGTACATCGGCTTCAACGCCAAGAGCGTGCTGCCCGATGGCAATCCTGATTTCGAGCCCGCGGTGATGGCCATGAGCGCGGATGGCGACCTGTTGTGGTGGAGCCGCCTCTACCACGAGGTGAACCCCCAGGGCGATACGCTGCTGAGCACGCCCGACCAGTACGTGGACGCGCTGGCCATCGACTACTCCCTGCCGGCGGGAATGGGCCTGCTCACGGTGGCGGCGCGTGCGCACGGCAACAACGTGGAGAACCTGTGGGAGGGCGATGCGATCGCGGCGAACCCCGGCGCGAACGGCTTCCAGAACCGCTTCACCGGCAGCAGCGGCAACATCCACCTGAGCTGGCTGGGCAAGCTCACTCTTGCGGATGGCACCTTGATGCACAGCACCTACGTGGGCGAGCTGGCGGAAGGGGCCACCGGTCTCGGCTCACCGCACCCGGACCCTCTGCTCGCAGGATGGCCCGACCCCAACGCGGGGTGGCCCACGCTCAACACCACCTACACCGGCAAGAACCGCCTGAAGGTGACCGCCGATGGCAGCGTGCTGATGCTGGGCGTCGGCCGCCGCACGATCACCACGAGCAACGCGCACCAGCAGATGGTGAAGCCCGGCAACGGCGGCGCCAGTTGCTGGAACGAGTTCATCCGCGTGTACACGCCCTCGCTCGGCGGGCTGCGCTACAGCTCACTGATCGTGGGGCAATGGGACACGCTCACGCAGGCCGGCGGCGACAACGTGCGCTTGTACGGCAGCTTCAAGACGCGCAACGGCGTACTGGTGGTGGGCATGCACACGGGCGCAGGCAACCAGATCCCCGTGGCCAACGTGCCCGCGTGGGGAGCAAGCACCTACGGCGGAGAGAGCGCGGTGCTCGCCTACTTCCGCGCGAACGAACTGGTGAACCCGGACGATGATCCCACGGACCTGACCACCGGCCTCGACCAACTGACAGGCGCCAATGATGCGTTGGCGGTGTATCCGAACCCGGCGCGTGAGCAGGTGCAGGTGGTGCTACCGGATGCGTCCTTGGGGCAGCTGGAACTGCTGGACGTGAGCGGCCGCGTGCTGCGCACGATGCATGTGAGCATCAGCAGCGCGATGATCGATGTGGCGAAGCTGCAGGCCGGCACCTACCTGGTGCGTTGGCGCGGAGCGGATGGGACTCGGCGCGTTGGGCGCTTCGTTCGCGAATAGGAACGCGCCGTCATCGCGCCCAGCGGTCGTTCACGGCTTTTCGCTCTTCGGCCATGGTCGCCATGTATAGCTCTTCTGCACGATCCGCCATGCGCCTTCGTACTTCAGCAGCAGGAAGTAGTCCGTGAAGATCCGCCAACCCGGTATGGCGATCTCCGCCTTCGCCATGGCGGCGTTGCCCTCCACATCAATGGAGATGATCCGTCCTTGGCGCGTGTTCTTCTCCCCTGCCTTGATGCCCTCGATATACTTGGCACCGGAGCGGATCCACAGGCTGTCCCCGTCGTTCACGGTGTACAGGTTGAAGTCCGGATGGAAGGCGCGGCGCACCTGTTCGGGATCTCCGTTCGCCGTACCGTTGATATAGTCCATCAGCGTGGCGGTGATGAGCGGCAACTCCTGTGTGGTGGTGGTTTGTGCACGAAGGCCCATGGGAGCCCATGCGCAGGCGACCAGGAGAGGCAGTGTACGAAGCATGTGTTCGGGTTCAGGTGTTCCTCAACGGCCACAACATTCAGGCCGATCCGTGTAACGGTATTCCCTGCGAACGCTCACGCCTCGTGGTCCTTGTGCGTCGCTGGTCGCCAGTGCGTCAGTGAGCCGTGGCATCCGCGTGCTGCGGTGGCGCGGGACGAAGGGCGGTTCGGTGATGGGGCGGGTGGTGAAGGAGTGACGAACGGTGCTGTCCTTCCTGTAATGATCGGGATGGCATCTGCGACCTATGGGGAAAGAACGAACCCATGGAACGCTCCGACACCCCCGCCAAGCCCCTCCCCGCCAACTGGAACCGGGTCGGGTACATCGCGTTCACCCTCGCCGGCATACTCTTCACCTTCTGGGGCAGCGACCGCACCCAGGGGCCGATGTTCATGGCGCTGGCGCTGGTCTTCGACCCCTACGACCAGTCGGTGCCATGGAACGAACGGCCGCGGTGGGTGAAGCTGCTTTTGATCGGCCACCTCGGCCTCGCCGCCGCGCTGCTCGGGTATGTGATGGCCCGCTGAGCGCGACCTTCGGGGAGACCATGACCGAGGAGCAACGCTTCCTGGACTTGATGCATGAGCACCAGCGCATCGTGCTGCGGCTGGTGGGCTTGTACGCGAACGATGCGGATGAGCGCAAGGACCTGGAGCAGGAGGTGTTGCTACAGGCGTGGAAGGGCTTCCCCTCCTTCCGGGGCGAGGCCAAGTTCAGCACCTGGCTGCACCGCGTGGCGCTGAACACCATCCTCACCCAGAAGCGGCGGCCACGGTTGGTGGAGCGCGGTGAGGCCCTGGAGCGCAGCGCTGCGGCGGTGCATGACCCCGCCCCCGCGCACGACGATGCCGAACGCCTGCGCCAGGCGCTCCGCCAGCTACCCGAGACCGACCGTGCCTTGATCGCCCTGCACCTCGATGGCTTCAACAACGGCGAGGTGGCCGGCATCCTCGGCATCACCGCCAATCACGTGGGTGTGAAGCTGCACCGCATCAAGACCCGCCTCACTGAACTCCTTCAACCGCATTAACCATGGACCTTCAGCTCGCCTTTGCCCAACTGGCGCCCCGGGACCCTTCCTTTGAACAGCGCGTACGGCTCACCACCACAGCCTTGCAGCCCTCGAACCATCCGCTGTGGAAGCTGCGCCGGGCGATCCGTCTGAACCTCGTCTTCGGAACGGTGATCACGGCAGGCTATGTGGCACTGTTCCCGTTCGTGGGCCATGCAGTGGTGATGGTCTTCTTCGCCCTCGTAATACTCTACAACACGTGGAGCATTCTGCACACCTACCGGCTCTACAAGCGGATCCCGGCCCATGTGGCCGCGGACCATGACCTGCTGAGCGTGCTGCGCGAACAAGTGGAGGCGACCACCGCATGGATCCAGCTTCACCAACGCTCAGGACTGATCATGTACCCCTTGGCGGCAACGGGTGGCTTCCTGCTGGGTGGTGTGCACGGCTCGGGCCTGTCACCCGCAGCGTTCCTCGGCAAGCCCTACGTACAGCTGGCCCTTGTCGGTGCACTGGTCGTGCTTGTTCCCCTGTGCCATTTCCTGGTGCGCTGGATGACGCGCGCAGCCTTTGGGGTGCACGTGGAGGCGATGCGCGCGCGGATCGCGGAGCTGGATGGCAATGGGGCCCATTGAGCTGCGGTGGACCAACCCTGCCATGAAGAGGCCCCATGGGGGAAGTGGCCCCTGCCACTCCCCCCGGGCTCAATCCTCGGCCGCGCTGCCATCCCCGCACATCCGCACGATCTTCGGCGTGAACGAACCGATTACCTCGATCAGTTCGCGCTGGCTGGCCATCACCGTGGTGATGTCCTTGTAGGCCATGGGCGCTTCGTCGATGCCACCGCCGATGAGCTCGATGCCATGGTGCTCCAGATGCTTCTTTACCACGGAAGGGCTGATGGTCTCCTTGGCCTTGGTGCGGCTCATCAAGCGACCGGCGCCGTGGCTGGCCGAGGCGATGCTCTCCGCGACACCGGTACCGCGCACGATGTAGCCGGGTGCCGTCATGCTGCCGGGGATCACACCGAGCACGCCCTTGCCCGCCGGTGTGGCGCCCTTGCGATGCACGATCACCTCACGGCCTTCATGCACTTCCTTCCACGCGAAGTTGTGGTGGTTCTCCACCATGGCGGCCGGCTTCTCACCCAGCGCCTTCGCGATGCGTGCGTGGATGTGGTGGTGACAGGCCGAAGCGAAGTCGCCGGCCAGGTTCATGGCCAGCCAGTACTCCAAGCCTTCGGCGCTGTCGAGCGAAAGCCACGCGAGGTTCTGCGCCTCAGAAGGCAGCTTGCAGCGCTCCTTCGCCACCCGCGTGTAATGCGCAGCGATCCCAGCACCCAAGCCACGCGAGCCGCTATGCGAGAGCAACGCGAGGTACTTGCCCGGTGCGAGTCCGAACTCGTTCTTCGCATCCGTGATCTCCGCCACACCGAATTCCACGAAGTGGTTGCCGCTACCGCTGGAACCGATCTGGCGCCACGCGCGGTCCTTCAGCTGCTTCACCGCTGGAATGGAATCGAACTCGGCGCGCTCGAGCACCGCATCAGCCATGGGCTTCTCATGCACGGCACGGCCGAAGCGCGTGTGCTCGGTAAGCAGGCGCTTGTGGGCCTCGCGCTGTGTGACCAGCACCTCCGGCGCGATGTGGAACACGCTGAGGCACATGCGGCACCCGATGTCCACGCCTACACCATAAGGGATCACGGCGTTCTCGACGGCGAGCACGCCACCGATGGGCAGTCCGTAGCCTTGGTGCGCATCGGGCATGAGGGCGCCGGCCACGGTCACGGGCAGCTTCATGGCGATCTCCATCTGGTGGATGGCGCCCTGCTCGATGTGCTCACTGCCGTAAGCGCGGTAGTCCTTGCGCGGCACGAGCTCATGCATCGCCTCAGCCTTCCGATCGCGACCGGTCAAGGCATCCGCGATGGGTGCATAGCGTTCGTGCTCGGCATAGGCACCGGGATCCGCAGCGATGCGCGCCAGCTCGGCCAGCACCTCTTCCTTCGCGGTCTTGCGATGATGCTTCAGCATCACGTTGATGGCGATGCCGATCGCGCGGCCTTCCGGAAAACCGGCGGCGATCAGGTCCTTGCCATGGAGTTTCAAGCCTTTCATGGGTCTTCAAATTAAGTAAGGTCGGATGATGGGGATCGAACCCATGCCAACTGCGCCACAAGCAGCCGTGCTACCACTACACCACATCCAACATGTTGTGGAGGAGGATGGGGTCGAACCATCACCTGCCGGGTTTCAACCGGCCGCTTCCGCCATACGGCGGACTGCTCTTCCATTTCCGACCATCCGATCTTGCGATCCTCCGATCGTTCCGTTGGCCCGGCGGGACTCGAACCCGCACCCCTCGGTTAAAAGCCGAGTAGTCTTCCATACGACCTCCAAGCCATTATGCGGTGCCGACGGGTATCGAACCTGCCTTCCGGCAGGCAGGCCCGTGTCACCCGGGAGACAACCGGGCATTGTACCGCTCAACTACGGCACCGTGAGGGAATGGAAGGGATCGAACCTTCGACCGGTCGCTTAACAAGCGACTGCTCTACCTCTGAGCTACGTTCCCGCGTGAAGGGTACGGGGATCGAACCCGTGTATCCACCTTGAAAGGGTGGTGTCCTGTCCTGCTAGACGAACCCTCCATAGTTGCCAGGGCTGGACTTGAACCAGCATAAGCAGCTCCAAAAACTGCCGTCCTGCCGTTAGACGACCTGGCATTGTCACACTCGGTAGTTCGGACCACGCGGCTTTCGCTTGGGCTTTAGCTGCATAAGCACGCCGCTCCTGGGATGGACGTAGAATTCTGGCACCCTGAAGTGCCAGTTATCCGTTATGTCCCGTGGTGCGCGACCATCATGAGTGATCAATCGACCATTCACTTTCACAACTTTCGTATGGACCAGGTCTTTGAGATGGTCCATCACATGCTGGCCGGTCACGGTGCTGGTGTCAAGTGAGGCGCAGAGTTTCGAATGCACGCTGTCCCAATGCTTGCCCAAGTGGCTGCGCAAGTAGCGGATCAACGGTTGAAGGTTGTCACTTGGATATCGACGACCTCCGGTGTGGACGGCTTTGATACCCTCGTGCACATTCAGGTTCTCAACGCCCAGGCGATACACGTTCCGCAGGTGTCCCTTTCCCTTCTTGGTCCACATGCCACGCCTGTAGCATTCGATCACCTCTTCATCCATCCGCTTGTCGCGGCGTTTCTGGCGCAGTTGAAGCGATGGTTTCAATTCGTTCAGTTCCATGTACGTTCAGTTTTGTCTTGTTCATGTTGTCCACCTGGAGAGATTCGAACTCCCAACCGTCCGGGTCGAAACCGGGCACTCTGATCCATTGAGCTACAGGTGGAGGTGTGAAGTGTGAGGCGATCGCTGTGCTGTGTGAGGTCGTACGCGCCATCACACTTCACCATTTACACCTCACACTTCACTTTTCGTTCAAGGCCCCTTGCCTGGAGAGAAGATCTCCTTCAACTGGTCGAGCACCTTGGCGTTACCACTGATGGAGAGCGTGTTCACCTTCTCGGCGATCTTCTCCACGTACTCCATCTCCTTCAGCTTGAAGAGCATGGCGTTCTCCTCCATCAGCTTCGCGGTGTTCAGCAGGCTGCGCGTGCTTGCCGTTTCCTCGCGGCGCATGATGGTGTTCGCCTCCGCCTTCTTCTGCGCGATCAGCACCTGGTTCATGATCTCCTTCATGTCGCCGGGAAGGATGATGTCCTTGATGCCGTTGTACTTGATCGCCACACCGATGGCCTCGGCCTTCTCCTTCACGGTGGCGTCCACATAGGCCGTCACCTCCTCCTTGTTGCCGAGGATCTCGTCCAGCGTCTTCGTACCGATGAACTCACGCAGGGCCAGTTGCACGGTCACATACAACTGCTTCTCGAAGTCCTTGGTCTCCAACAGGGCCTTGCGGATGTCGGTGACGCGGTACTGCGTGTTGAAGTTGATGCGCAGCGCGGCCTTGTCCTTGGTGAGGATGTCCTGGCCGTTCACCTCCAGCTGGAGCAAACGCAGGTCAGCCTTCAGCACTTGGATCACGGTGCTGTTCTTCGCGTAGAAGTACACACCGGGCTGCAGCACCGCCTTGGCTTCACCATCCACCATCAGGATGCCTTGCTCGTGCGGGTCCACGCTGTACACGCGGATGTACGGCAGCAAGGCGGGCTTCATCAGCAGGTCGCGGTCGATCGCCTTGTTGATCTCGATCGCGCCGAGGTCCATGGTGATGAACTTCAACTCGATCAAGCCCTTGAAGAAGGCATAGCGACCGGGCTTCAGCACTTCCTGGAAGTTGCCGTTGCGGTACTTCAGCACCAATTGGTTGTCGGCCACCTCCACCACGGTGAGCAACGCAGCGAGCTCGGCATCGCGCAGGAGCAGTTCCAGTGCGATGGGTGCCACGAAGGGTTGCGTGGTGTCGTAGATCTTCACCTCGTCGAAGGGGTTGACGAAGTGCTGGCCGGGCTTCAATACACGGCGGTAGTCGCCGTTGCGGAAGACGAGGCCGAGCTTGCCTTCCTGGATACGTTGGGTCATCATGGTACATCAGGTGTTGGCCATCGCATCGCCGTACCGCGCGAAACGTTGGTGGGTTGTGGTGCCGCTTCCGGTGGGCACCGTTGACCGGGTATCGTGAGCGTGCTGTGCGCACGCGTCGTATGCAAGAGAAAGCGATACGGATCCACCACCTGCGTCCGGCGGGGAACACGGTGCCGGGGCTTGGTCCTTTTTCGACCCAACGCCGTGGCGCATCATCGCCACAGCACACATGGCGCTATGGTCCCGATGCGTTCGGGTGAAGGGTGGTCGAAGGCCGCGCCCAGGCAGAGCATGCTCCGCAGGACGGACGCCGGTCGTCAGGTGCGATCAAGGGCAGCGCACCGGACCGGTGGGTCCGACATCGCTTTCAGGGATGGACATTTGATAGGGGAGCGTCCGGCTCCCTTCCTCTGGATTACAAGTCCAGTGCTCTACCACTGAGCTAACGTGACATCGCTGTCAAGTACGGGAGTCGAACCCGTGACCCTTGGATACGGTGCTCTTACCAACTGAGCTACATCGTCCTATGACGAAGGCAGGATTCGAACCTGCGACATCCGAAGTAAGAGGAACAGAACGACCGTGCGGCGGCATACCGCGAGCGAGGCGCTGCGGCACCATGGGGCGTACAAAACCCTCATCTGGTCCGACACGTGCGGCCTTTCCTCGTGCTTGTCCACCTTGCAGGGGACAAGATCTTTTGTGCTGAAAGCACAGTATGTAAAGAACGTTCTGGTGCCCGGTGAGGGACTTGAACCCCCAGCTTCCTCGTTCTGAGCGAGGTGTGTCTTCCGTTTCACCAACCGGGCGTTGCGATGAACCGGGGATCCCCGCCACGCCGTTGCCAGCGTGTGCAGCCAGTGCGGGGATCCCCTTCGCATGCGTTGCAAGCCGGCAACAAAAAACCCGGTCTTGCGGACCGGGCTCGTGAACGGAGCTGCAGGTGCAACCCGTTACCGGTTCCGGTCCTTGTTTGGGCAGGGCTTCTCATCGAAACCCTGGAAGCGCTGACCCATCTGTGCCTGCTTCCGCAGGCTGGATGGTGTCCATCGCTCGATGAGGTAGTGGCTCTTCATTCCTTCCGTTTTTTTGGGTCGATCATGATCGACCCGTACTGAAATGCGAAGCCCCGGCTTTCGCGCGGGGCTTCCATGGAGATCGTGTTGGTGATCCGTCATGAAAGCCCATGCCTCCGGAGGAGGTCGCGCTGTTCGTTGCTTATGGTGTGCAGCTTCCGCATTTCGGGGGTGTAGACGGCGGTGCGTTCTGGTCGGTTGCCTGTAAAGCGAAAATTTTTTCGGGTCGCACATCGTATAGGGCGCGAACATCCATGGCATCACGACATGCGGAGTGCCTTTAGCCGACGACCGCGACCTTCGCACCATGCAGAAGGCAATCGTGGTCGATCAGCTCAACAGACTCTTGGAGGAGCGCATCCGATCTCTGAAGGACGAACTGGCCACCACACTGGAGGCCCGCAACAGCGACACCAAGAGCAGCGCGGGCGACAAGCACGAAGTGGGTCGCGCCATGGTGCAACAGGAGTTGGACCAGTTGGAAGCGCAGTTGGCCAAGACGCAGGCCATGCAGCAGGAACTCGCTCGCGTGCCTTTCGATCGCGCTTATGAGCAAGTAGCCTTCGGGAGTTTGATCACCACCGATCAGGGGCAATACTTCATCGCAATCGGTCTCGGGGCAGTTGAGTTCGTCGACGAAACGCGCTATGCGATCTCGCTTGCCTCACCCATCGGACAGGCTCTGAAGGACAAGCGCGTAGGCGATGTGGTCACCTTCAACGGAAGGTCCATCAGGATAACAGCGATCGCGTGAGCGATCAGGGCAAGCGCGTGCCCACTGAGCCCCACCAGGGCGCGATCTCGTACTTCAAGCGACCCACCTTCACGAAGGGGTCCTGCAACAATTGCTGCTCCACTTCCTCGCGCGTGTTCACATCGTAGAGCAAGATCCCGCGCCAGCCCAGGTCGTTCTTGTCGAAAGGCCCGGCCAATACGATGAGGCCCCGCTTGGCCTGAGCATCCTGATGGGCCAGGTGTTCGCGCTGGAGCGTTGCTGCGGTAAGGCTGTCCAAGGCAGGTCCATCACCTTTGGAGTACAGCACCATCCAGTACTGCTTCATGTGGTAGGTGCTGTCGGCGATGGTGACATCGAAGGTGCGCTGCGCTCGCAGACCGATGGAGGCCATGAGCACAACGAACAGCAGCACCTGGCGAAGAAGCATGTGCATGGGTATCAGCGTTTGAACTTCAACGCACGTGCCTTCTGCAGCACGCCGTTGATGAAATCGGTCTTACCGCGTGTATAGGCCGCACGGTCCCGCTTGAAGGTCCGTGCCAGATCCTCTTTCAACGCCGCATACGCCGCCACCTCTTCAGGGTGGTCACGCAGGTAATCGCGGAACACGATGCGGTCCACACTTGCCTGACCCGGTTCCACCATGTGTACATGGGCCATGCGTGCACCGGCCGGATCGCGGAGGATGAACCAGGCATAGAACGGTGCTTCATCGCCCATGGTGGGCCGCCAGATGAACTCGTATCCGACCTCTTCCATGCGCGGAACCACGTCGCGACGCACAGCCTCCATGTCGCTCACTTCCACTTGTACGTCGATCACCGGCTTGGCATGCATGCCCGGCACGGCCGTACTCCCAATATGCGTGATCCGCTGGGCGATCATGCGCGGCAGCAAACGCTTCAATTGCGACTCGATGTCGGCATACCGAGCAGCCCATTCCGCATCGTACGGCACGATGTCGATGGGCTCCTTCATCAGTTCCTTTATCCGCTTCTCGACCTGCTTGTCCATGTGCAATGCTACGATCATTCCGCCGGTGCGTACACATTGAAGCGCTCCCCACGAAGGAATCCCACTAGCGTGAGACCGCTGTCGCGCGCCAGCTGTACAGCCAATGAGGACGGGGCCCCCACGGATGCCATCAGCGGTATGCCGGCCACCACGCACTTCTGCACCAGTTCGAAACCAGCGCGACCACTGACCAGGAGCTGGCAGTCTCCCAACGAAAGACCGCCAAGCAATGCCGCTGCGATCACCTTGTCCACCGCGTTGTGGCGACCCACATCCTCGCGGAGCACCAGAAGCCTACCCTGTCTGTCGAACAACGCCGCTGCGTGTATGCCACCGGTGTGTCTGAACACGGTCTGTACCTCGCGCATGCGATCGGGCAGTGCGGTGATCACAGGAACATCCAATGGTCCCCAAGGTGTGATGCGCGCGCTGCACTGGGCATGCACGGCATCCATGCTGCTCTTGCCACACACGCCGCAACTGCTGGTGGTGTAGAAGTTCCGTTGCCAACGCGCAGCATCGATCTCCACCTCGGGCCGCAGCTCGGCGCGCACCACGTTGCCGCGTTCCTCGGGCTTCACATTGGCGCAATGCTCCACGCGCAGCAGCTCATCGGGCGATGCGATGATGCCCTCCGTGTACAGGAAGCCAAGCGCCAATTCCGCATCATGTCCCGGTGTGCGCATCGTCACGCTCAGGCGGAACTCCCTGCGACCATCCAGTGGTCCATGGCCGAGTCGGATCTCCAACGGCTCCTCCGTCACCAGGATGTCGTCGGCATCCTGGAACGCGCCGTTCTCATGGCGGATGATGCGTGTGGTGGTGACGGGGCCGGGCATGGTGGAAAGGTAGGAACGCAGGTGAATGGGAGCTTGTGAATGGGCACCGAGCTCTGGCCCGTTCGCCGATGACCATTCGCCATTCACCGATCTCCCGTCCGTCGCCAACACGATACCAGGTGATCATCCACCATGCCCACGGCCTGCATGAAGGCATAGACAATGGTGGTGCCCACAAAGCTGAAGCCGGCCTTCTTCAGGTCCTTGCTCACGGCATCGGACAGCGGTGTGCTGGCAGGGATCTGCTTCAGCTCCTTCCATCGGTTCACCACGGGGGTGTGGTCCACGTGTTTCCATAGAAAATGGTCGAATGAACCCTTCCCTCCCTCCATGATCCGCAGGTAGGCCTGGGCGTTGGTGATGGCGCTCTCCACCTTCGCCCGATTGCGGATGACGCCCGGGTCGTTCATCAAACGCTCGATGTCCTTCGGCCCGTAGCACGCGATCCTCTCCGCGTTCCAGTTGTCAAAGGCCTTGGCATAGCGCTCGGTGCGGATGAGGATGGTGTACCAACTGAGCCCCGCCTGGGCACCATCAAGCACCAGCTTGGCAAAGAGGCGCTGATCATCGTGTTCGGGCACACCCCAAACGGTGTCGTGGTAGTGCTTGTAGATCTCGTCCTTCAGGCACCATGTGCAGCGGACAAGGCCCGGGTCGGTCGTGATGGTTTTCATGGCAAGCTGGTGCGCTCAAGGTAACTTGCGGGCGTGTCACAGCCGCTCACCGACCGTCACTCACGCATCCACCGCAGCCTGCGCATCAGCATCGTGGACAAGTGCGACCTGCGCTGCACCTACTGCATGCCGGAGGACCAGCACTTTCTGAAACGCGAGGAACTGATGACGCGGGAGGAGATCGGCACCATCGCCCGGCTCTTCGTGGAGCGCTATGGCGTGAATAAGATCCGGCTTACCGGGGGGGAACCTCTCTTGCGGCCCGATGTGGTCGACATCGTACGCGACATGATCGAGCTTCCCGTGTCATTGGGGCTGACCACCAACGCCATGAACCTGCATAAACACCTCGATGGGCTGTACGAGGCAGGTCTGCGGAAGTTGAACGTGAGCCTGGACACCTTCGATGCCGAACGGTTCCGCACGATAGCGCGACGCGATGGCTACTGGACCGTATGGAACAATGTGCGGAGGGCCCACGACAAGGGCATGCGCATCAAGCTGAACATGGTGGTGATGCGCGGCGTGAACGACGATGAGATCTTGCGCTTCGTGCAGCTCACCGAGCACAACGACATCCACGTGCGCTTCATCGAGTTCATGCCCTTCGCTGGCAACCACTGGGGCCGGGAGCGGGTGTACACCTACGCCGAAATGCTGGGCCACATCGGCAGCGTGTACAGCTTCGAGAAGCTCACCGACGATCCGCACAGCACGGCCAAGGCCTACCGAGTGCCCGGCTGGAGTGGCACCTTCGCCGTGATCAGCACGGTGACCGAGCCCTTCTGCGGCAACTGCGATCGCCTGCGCATCACTGCGGAAGGAAAGATGCGCAACTGCCTTTTCGCACGTGAGGAAACGGACCTGCTTTCAGCATTGCGACGCGGAGAGGACATCGCACCACTGATCGAAGCGAACGTGCTGGCGAAGCATGCGATGTTGGGCGGGTTGCCGCAATTCAAGCCGGAGAAGCAGGAGGAGGTGCTGCATGATCTGAGCGCGCGGCCGATGGTGAGCATTGGGGGATAAGGTCTCACAGGCATCTTGCCTGTGCCTGGCAACACAGACGGTACGCCTGTGCGACCTTACAACTCCTGCTCGTAATAGATCTTGTAGAACTTCCGACCGTTCTCATCCACCCCCTGCTCGATCTTGGTGCGATCGCCGTGGATGTAGATGTGGAAGTTCTTGTCCAGCTTCAACACGCTCTTGAAGATGCGCGCCTGGCGCTTCACCGCGTGGGCCGAGATCTCGAAGTTGTCCTGTAGTTCCACGTGATGGTCCTCCTGGAAGCGGTCGCCGAAGCGCTCGAAAGAACGGATCACCTCCTCGTGCTGGAACACTTCCTGCGCGAACGCATCGCGATCGAAGGCCGTGTTCTCCTTGAAGTACTGCACCGAGCGGTTCAACAGGTCGATCTGGTCGGCTTTGGGGATGGCGTAGTCGTTGGGTAGCTGCTCGGTAATGAAGGTCTTCGTCAGCTCCAGCACGTTCCGGGTGCTATTCACGTGGTCCTGCTTCGGCCGGTGGTCGATGAACTCCTTCTGCCAGAAATCGCTGTGACTGTTGTCGTCGATGATGAAGAGCGTGAAGCCACCCTCGGTGAAAAGCACCAGCACGGCCTTATTGGGCTTCAGGTTGCCGAGGCCGCGCTTCAGCTGCATGCCCACACTGCCACCCGCCGCCTGGCTTTCGATGAATACCTCCTTGTCATCGAATTTGTAGATGCCCACCGCATCGTACACGGCAGGACCCAGTTCCACGCCACTGAACTTTGCCACGTAGAGGTCGCCTCCCTTGATGCTCTGATGCACCGACACATCCTCCAAGTGCTTGGTCATGGCACGCGAAACGCCCACAAGGTCCTTGCCCTCGCGGATGCTTGAACAAAGGCCGTGGAGCACGTTGTACTCCAAGCCAACGGCATGTGTGAACTCGTAGGTCTGTGCAGCGGTATGGAACGGCTTCAGGAAGAGCTTCCGCAGGAACTCCTGTTCCTCGAAGCCCTGAAGCACCGCACTGAAATCATTCAAGATGCTCTCGCCACCTGCCCCGCCGATACGGTGGAGCACGAACTCCTCCACCATCGCATCCTTGCCGTTGATCATACATAGCGCGCCGAAACCTGGTGGCCAAGGCGGGACGGCGAAGGTACCCGATGCACACCTCATCCTAACGCTTCCAGGCCTCCCCTCGATAGAGGAGGCTACAGCGCACTGATGCAGGACAATGCGCCTATGGCAGCTGCTGCACCCTCGTGTTCGTAGGCACCGTCCCACCGATGGTGCTCAGCACACGGTCTCTGTCGTTGTCCTCACCGGTATACTTCACCACACCGTCCATGTTGAGATCGGAGAACGAATAGGTGGTCACCGTGTTCGTGGGCACGACCCCGCCGATCATCATGAGTATCGGGTCGCGATCATTGACCTCTCCGGTGTACTTCACCGTGCCGTTACTATCGACATCGCCGCACCACATCACCTGCTTACTGAACGTGCCGCCGGATGTCTTTTGTGCCTGTACGCCGTATGTGCCAGTGGCCGCGTTGGTGAAGTCGAGCAACGCAGAGTTGGGTGAAAGTGCCACGGGCACACTGGTCATTACGGCCAGGTGATTGCGGTGCCGGATCGCCACGTGGTAGTTTCCACTCGGCGAACGCATGTTCACCGAGCTCACACCATCCACGTCCACGATGTCACCGTCGCGTTGCAGCAGGGCACTGCGCGTATCCACGACCAGCGTTGGTGTGGTGGCGCTGCGCAGCTCGATCACCACCCAATCCACGATCGCATTGTTGCCCCCGACGGACACCACCGGCAGCGTGATCGATTCACCACCGCCGTTCACGTGCGGATAGTTCATGTTGGTGTAGGGCTCGGTCAGTTGTAGCACTCCCAGCGCCCGCATGCCATCGTTCATCAGCCCGATGGCCGGGTCGTATGGCCCGTCCAGCATGGCGCGTACGTTCAATTGCACATCGCACGCATCACCGATGCCGTCGCCGTCGCTGTCCGGTTCGGTGATGTTCAATACGATGCTGGACTGGAACCCCAATGGTGGGTTGGCCACGGCGATGAAGTACTCGGTGCCCTCCGTTGCGGCCCAGCTCACGCTGCTTTGCTGGGTGCCGGAGCAGGGACCGGTCGTCGCATTGTCGTTGCAGGCCACCTCGGTCAGGCTTGCACAAGTGCCCGAATACACGGCCAGGGTGGTGTTGGCATCACTGCCGCAGGTGTTGGCCGTAACGGTACCGCACAAGCCTGTGGCCTTGTACCACAGCACGCGGGTCCCATTGCTCAGGCATGGAAGGGACGAGGAACCACTGGTCCAGCGGGCGTTGGCCGAGAGCGTTGCCGGATAGGTGTCCACCGGCGCTGCGGTGGCACAGGTCTGGTTCTGTGGGATGGCGCAGCGCAGGGCGATCTTCTGCCAGATGGCGTTCGCATCCACCGCATCGGCCAGGATGTGGATGGGCACACCGGCCGTGAGGTTGAGCGTGAACTGGCCCACTGCACCAGTGATCGTGCCCAGGCAGTTCCAGTTGTTCGCATCGCAGCCCAATGTGGCCTCCTTCCAGGCATAGCGGATCCCAGGTGAAGGGTACAAGCCGTCAGTGATGTCCATCCGGTAAACCCCGGACACGGCGGGGGTGTATGAATAGATGCGTTCGATGCCAGCCGCTGCGCCGCACGGTCCCGAGGGCCAAGATCCAGTACCCTGCAGGTACACCAGCTCTTCCACCTCGCAGGTGATGGGGGTCGTAACACACGGGTCATAGGTGCCGCAACGAATGGCCCGCAGATCACCTGGATAGGTGGTACAGCCAAAGTCCACCATGCTCACACTGGTGTAGAAGCGATACATGCCCGTGCTCGGCGGCGTGAAGTTCCGTGTCCGCTGCGCATGGGTGTAGATGATCGTTCCCGTTGCATCGGTGATGGTGATCCAGGAGGGGTTGGGGTAGAGGACCAGCAGTGGAAGAGCACTGAAGGTGTATGTGGTGCCGGCGGTGAGCTGCACACTGGAATAGGTGGCATCCGGAGCGAGGGATGTGATCACTTCCGGGATCCCGGTGCATGCGGGCACGAAGGTCCCGGCTGGGAACTCTCCGTTCGCGGCGTTCGTGCATCCGTTGTCGCCGCACCCCAGGCATCGCCACACGATGGTGCCCCCGGTCATTTCCCCGTCACAAGCAGCGCCGTTCACATAGATCCGCACCTGGCCATTGGCTGGCGCCTGGTAGCGGATGGTGGCTTCACCGCATGCCCCTGCATAACGCCAATGGCAGAGCGTCGCATTGGTCGCAGGGTCCAGGATCGTCATCACATCCCCATTGTGATCGCCCCCATCCGCATCGCACATGCTCCACTCGTAGATCCGACCACCGATCACCTGGAAATTCCGGTAGCGGGGTCCTCCAAGAAGGGACCACACCATGGCCCCGGTGCCAGGCCAGGTCGTGACGGTCGTATTGAAGGCCAGACCCCCTACCTGGGTGGCGAGCGGCTCCCACGGGCATTCACTGGTACAGACCAAGGTCTGCCCGGAAGCCATGAACGGCTGCATCAGTGCCATGAGCAACGCCGGACGGTATGAACGCAGGAGGAACTGGATGTACATGGTCAGGGAGGAACGAAGGACCTGCAAGCTATGGCGCGCAACACGGCCCTGCAAGGAGGCCCCTGGCGCCCCACAACACCGTCACTCCCCATGCCTGAAAGACTGCACCTTCACTGCATCGCACGAAGGGGCTGCCATCTCTACATCAACCCAATTACTGGCCATGCCTGAACGCCATCTCCTGCACCTTCACCACATGCAGCACGAACGGGAACAACGCATCCATCGTCTCTCGTGCACCGCGGGTGGAGCCGGGCAGCGTGATCACCAGTGTGCGTCCGATCATACCTGCGATACCACGGCTCATCATGGCCCAGGGCATCCGCTCCTGGCCGTAGCTGCGGGCGGCTTCCATGATGCCCGGCACCTCACGGTCCAAGATCGGCGCGATGGCCTCGGGCGTGCGGTCACGCGGTGAAAGGCCCGTGCCCCCGGTGGTGAGGATGAGTTCGATGCCTTCATTCGCCCAGGCGTTCACCCGCATGCCGATCTGCTCCGGTTCGTCGGGGACCACGGCATTGCCGGCCAGTTCAACACCCAGTTGCCGCAAGCGGTCCTCGATGGCGATGCCCGCCTTATCCTCCTTCTTGCCGCTGGACACCCCATCGCTGATCACCAGGACGGCGGCCTTCACGGGGATGTCGAAGCGGTCCTTCCAATCGCTCTTGCCACCCTTCTTCTCCAGCAAGCGGATACCCCCGATCATCACGCCCTTGTCGATGGGCTTCAGCATATCGTAGATGGTGAGGGCCGCGACACTGGCGCCGTGCATGGCCTCTACTTCAACGCCGGTGCGATAGATGGTGCGCACCCGCATGGTGACGATCACCTCCATCTCCCCTACCGTGAACGTGCATTCGGCATGTTCGATGGGCAAGGGATGGCAGTCCGGGATCAGTTCGTGGGTCTTCTTTACGGCGAACAAAGCCGCGACACGCGCACTCTCCAGCACATCGCCCTTTGGAACGCGCTTCTCCTTCAGCGCAGCAATGGTGGCCGGATCGCTAACGGTGACCAATGCCGTGGCCGTTGCCTCGCGCAGGGTGGTGGGTTTGTGGGTGATGTCGATCATAGGAGGAGAGGGGCATTAGCGTAAGGCGACGCGGTGGGCTCGAGGCCTCGGGCGACGTTACGCGTTCGTTTTCCAAACATGGGTGGCGTCCGATAGGACCTCGCGTCCGAAGATGGGCAGTTCAGCCTTGATGCGATCCACCACCCAGGCCACGGCCTCGCGTGCGGCCACGCGATGCGGCGCACTGGCGAATACCATGAAACACAGTTCGCCCGCCTGGACGTTGCCGAGGCTGTGGTGCACGTGCAGGCAGGTCATGCTGGGCCACTGCGCAAAGGCCCCTTCGCGGATGGCGGTCATGCGCTCCAAGGCCATGTCGCGATAGGCAGTGTATTCAATGGCCACAACGTTCGATCCATCGATGATATCGCTGCGTACCTGCCCGAGAAATATCTCGTGCGCACCGATGTCCGTTCGCGTGGCGTGTTTGGTGATGCTCGTGGCGATGAAGGCCGGGTCGATCGATCCTTCAACGAAGATGTCCTTCACCTTATGGGTCTTTTCCGAGCTCATCCTCCGGCGAATGGGGGCAGCACGGCGATCTCCTCGCTGCCGGTAAGTGGTCTGTTGTCGTGCACGATACAACGGTCAACGGCAATGGCATGGCTCAGCCCACCGAGGTCGGGTATGCGATCCGCGAGCGCATTGCGAAGCTCTTGCATGGTGGAAGCATCGACCGTGAGGCGATCAACGCCGGCCTTCTCGGCGATCAACCCGAAGAGCAGTACTTCCATGGTGTGTTGGTGCCAACGCCGGGGCAATGGTGCATCAAAGATCGCCCGGCGCGTTGATGTTCCGGAAAAGGTCCGCCGGCCAGCCATCCTCACCCGGGCATATCTGCACGAAGGTGGCCCGTACCTGCTCCAAGGCATCGCGCACTTTCCATGCACCTTGCGCCACGCGTGCCTCGAAGGTGGAACGGCAGCGGCGGTGGTATGCAGCGGCCAGCGGTTCAGGCTGTCCATCGCAAACGGGAACGAACGCGGTGCCTTCGCGTGCAAGACCTTCCTTCATTCGTTCGAACAATTGCGGAGTCACGTTCGGCATGTCGCACGCAAGCACCAGCAGCCGGTCGTTGCTGGCGTAGCGCATGGCCGTGAGAATTCCGCCCAGCGGTCCCACGCCGGGGATATCGTCAGCAAAAACGAAAGGACCCACATGGCCATACTTCTGTGGATCGCCGATCACCAGGAGCTCCTGCACGTGCGGCTCCAACTTGTCCAGGGCCCGGTCCAAAAGCGTGCGACCATCGATCTCGATCAAGGCCTTGTCGCGACCCATGCGCGAACTGCGACCACCTGCCAGCACAACACCGGTCCAACCATCACCACCACTGCTCCAAGGATTCATGGACGCGGAAGGTAATGGACGCGAACGGCTTCGCCCTTGCGCAATGCGTTCGATCCCAAGGGCAGCTCAACGAGCACCTCGGCGTTCACCATGCCCGCCAGCATGTGTGAACCCTCATCGGCCAGGAGTTGAACTTCCCCGTTGCGGACCTCGCCGGCACGGAAGTCCGTTCGCACGCCTTTCCAGGACACATCGTGTGACAAAGGCAGTCGTTCATTGCGCATCCACGGCTGTTGTGCGCCCTGCATGGCCTTGATGAAAGGCCGCACATAAAGGTGCCAGCCCACCAACACGGCCCGTGGATTTCCGGGCAGTGCGAAGATCCGTGTGTGCCCCTTGCGTGCGAACAGCATGGGTTTGCCGGGCTTCTGTTCCACGCCATGGAAGACCACCTCGGCCCCCAGCTCCTCCAGACAGCTGCGCACCAGATCATGGTCCCCCACGGATACGCCGCCGGTACTGATCACCAGGTCGCTGCTTTCCATGGCGATGGAAAGGTCGCGCAGCAATTCCTCGCGGATGTCATTCGGGGTAAAGGAGCGGCCATTCAAATTGATGCCTTCGGCGTTCAATGCGGCGATCAATAGGGCATCGTTGCTGCTGAAGATGCGGCCGGGCGCAGGAAATGTTCCTTCTGCGAACTCACCACCCGTGCGCAAAACGCTCACGGTCGGCCTGGCATGAACGCACACCTCTGGAACACCAGCCGAGGCCAACAGGCCGATCTCCGCTGGACCCAGACGTGAGCCTGCTTGAAGCAGAAGATCGCCGACCTTCAGTTGTTCACCCTTCAGGCGCACATTGCCACCATACCGCAAACGATCATCGGTGTGCGTGATCCGATCGCCTGTGCGCTTTACGAACTCCTGCATCACCACGGTATCCGCACCTGCGGGCAGCATGGCCCCCGTAAAGATCCGCACGCACTCACCGAGGTGTAGCGTACCCTTGAACACCTCGCCTGCCGCGATCTCCGCGACAACTGTCCACGATGTGATCTGTGGCGAGAACGCGAACGCATAACCATCAACGGCCGTCATGTCGAACAAGGGGTGGTCGTGAAGCGCATGGACCGTGCGAGCGAGGAAATGACCATTCCCCTCGGCAAGTCGCACATCGCGACCGGCGGTAAGCACTACGCTCCCTTCCAAAAAGTCCATTGCCTCCGCCACCGTGATCATGTCCACCAAAGCTTGATGGCTGCAAGGAACAACACGATGCCCAATGCTTGGCGTACACGCTCATCAATAAGCTTCCGCGCGCCGACCCAACTGCCCAGGACACCACCACCGATGGCCGCCAACGGCCACGACAAGTGGTCCAAGGACTGCAAGTGGCCAGCATCGGCCATGGACAGAAGACCTGCGGCACTGTTCACGAAAATGAACAGCGCGGAGGTGGCTGCCGTGGTCTTGGCATCGGCCCATCCGGCCAGCAAAAGGATAGGGCTGAGAATGATGCCGCCACCGATCCCGATCAGGCCGGACACCAACCCGATCACTAAGCCGATGATCACGGCCACCGGCCACGCCATGGGGCGCGGCTCCACGATCACGCGGTCTGAAGAGAAGGTCATGCGCGCAACGGCGAACACCAGGCACAACGCCAACAGTTTGCGGTATAATGCGGGGTCCAGTGTTGCTCCTGCGCCCACCCATGCCATTGGGATGGACAGAATCGCAAAAGGCCAGAACACCTTCCACCTGAAATGGCCGGCGCGTGCGAACTGGATGAAGGCAATGGCCGACACACAGAGGTTGAGCATCAACGATGATGGACGGACGGCCACCGATGCAACGCCGGCCAAGGTCAACAGGGTTATGTACCCGCTGGCACCACCATGGCCAACGGATGCATACAGGAAGGCGATGATCGCCAGTCCAAGGGGCAGCCAGAGCTCACTCATGCCTCCCCCCGACCTTGTCCGTGTGCGGAAGCCAACAGCTCATCCGCCGGTGCTTCAGGTGCGGCAATACGCAACCATTGTCCGTGACGCATGTCCACGAGGTCCATATGGCGTGCGAGGGAAGTATCGTTGGTGAGCAAGGCGCGGATGCGTTTGGCCATCAGTGCGGCCGCTACGGTGGTCACTTCAGCAGGTACGGAGCGCATATCGCAGCCATCCTGTTCCTGTGCTGTGCGGCCGGGAAAGAACTGCTGCCACGTGGTGGGCGGCACACCTTCTTCTGGTGGAACTCCCAGCGTAAGCACCTGCACCTGTTCGCCGTGCACGGCTGCGCTCACCAAGGGGATCTGCAGCTCGGCACACGTGCGTTCGATCACTCGTCGGGCATGCAGGTCGTCCGTGCAATCGGCAACAACGGTGTGGCCTTGAAGCAGGTCTACAGCATTCTTGGCATCAAGGAAACAGGTATGCGCCAACAGGTGGATGCCATCGGCCAGACCCACCGAACGTTGCAGTACAGCACGCGCTTTCAAGCGCCCCACATCCGAAGGACCGTATAGCGTCTGGCGGGAAAGATTCACCGCCTCCACGGTATCGCCATCGATCAGGGTAATCCCCTCCACTGGCATCCGGCAGATCAGCGGGAACAGGGCGCAACCCGTTCCTCCCGCTCCGATCACCGCAATGCGTATCGCTTTCGACCCGGCGGACATACCGCCAAATTAATCCATCCTATTCGATGTAGTAGAGATCGAAGTTGACGGTGATCGCCTTGGGAGCTCCGCCCAATGGGCTGTAGAGGTCGGCGGAACAGGTGCCCTGTATGCGTTTGGCCGATGTGTCGTGGGTGGTGATGGTTACTGAACCGGGATCGCCATCCGAGGTGCGGTAGGCCAGTCCAAGCGTGGTGGTGAACAGCAGGCTATTGGTCCCTTCGGTCATATCGTGGGTTCCCACATCAAGAGAATCGAGCTCCAAGGTGAGCGTTGCTCCTTGCTGGCTGATCCCGTTCACGGTGAGCACATCAACGGCCAGAGAGGCGAACAAGCTCGCATTCGCACAGAAAGCCTCACCGTCGAGGTTGGCTTGGAGGCGTGCACCGGCCACCCCGCAGGTGTTCGTCGGGGCAGGTGTTACAGGGTCGTCCTTGTCCTTGCTACAGGAGGTGAAGAGAATGAGCGCCAGCGCGAAGAGAAGGGAGGGTTTGTACATGGGGATCAAGAAAGGTTTCCGGTCCTTTTCAAGCACCGTGCCAGCAGACGAATGAACAGAGCGGTCTCTCCTACTGCTGCTCCGTATAGATCACGTCCACTTCGCCCTGCACGGTCTTCGTCTGGCCGTTCATGGCGTTCAGCAGGGTGGTCTGAAAGGTGGCCTTCAGACGGCGCGTATCGGGGTTGTGTTCGGTGATGGTGAGCGTTCCGGTTTGATCTGGACCTACCACGAACGAAGCTCCGGCCTGCATGTACACAACGGCGTTGGCCGCTTCAGTGATGGCATGTGTGCCCACCCCAAGCGTATCGAACTGCAGGATGATTGAACTGCCCGTATAGTCGAAGCCGGTAACGAACGCGCTGCCATCACCACCCGTGGCGATCACCTGGGCATTGGCGCAGTAGCTGCCCCCATCCACCGTGGCTTGCAGGCGGGCGCCATCGCTTCCACAGGTGCTCGGGACCAGGCCCACCTCCTGGGCCAGTTCCTGGGTCTCCTTGACACAACCTGCAAGGGTGAAGGATACGGCCGCAACGGCCAAGAAGGAAAACGTGCGTGCGTTCATGCGTATGTGCCGCTTATCGAGGCGGGCCGTTGAACGCACTCCGCTCCAGAAAGGATACAACAAGCCCCGGCCATCCAATGGACGACCGGGGCTTGCCTTTGCTTTGATCCGTTATCAGCGCACCACCACGCGGTGCACGCTCACACCGGCACTATGACGCACACGCACAACGTACTCGCCAACGGCCAGGGCGCTCACGTTGAGGTCGAGGCGCTTGGCAGCGGCTTGTGCTCCACGCTCCAGGACCACACGGCCAGTGAGATCGAGCATGTCCACGTTCACCTCGCCGTCAACACCGTTCAGTACCACGGTGAGGTTGTCGGTGGCCGGGTTGGGCCACACAGCGATGCTGTTCCCTGCGGCCGCTTCGTTCACACCCACGGTCCCCACATTCACCACCACTTCCTCACGGGCGCTTTCGCACACCGTGCTCGGCACCTCCACTTCCCAATCGTAGAAGAAGTAGTAGTAGGCGGTGGCGTTGTTGCCGGCCACGCTGCTGCTGGTAATGGCACCCACGGTACCCAGTGCGTACGGATAGGCGGGGTTGCTGCCCAGACCATCACGCCACAGCTGGGGATTGCCACCCACCACACGCAGTCCGTAAGGTCCGCCGGCAGGGATCTCGAAATCGAGCTGAACACGGCTCTCGCCGTTGGGGATGCTGAACACACCGGTGGACAGCGTGGCTCCCGTTCCCTGATCGATCACTGCAATGGTGCGGTTACCAGCACCGTTGGCATACACCTTCACCGAACGCAGGGTGAAGGGTTCGGATGCCGTAAAGAGCTGGTAATTGTCCGCATTGGTGTGGAACTGACCGCTCGTTGAGTTGGAGGTACGGCCTCCATAGAAGGTGCCGCCACCAAACACGTTGGAGGAGGCCACCCAGAACGAGGTGGTGTTGCTCACGAAGGGCGTGGTCCAACTGTTGCCGCTGGCAGCAGGGGAGCCACCGGAAGCCGCGGTGTACCACAGTATGTTGCTGCCCGTGGCCGTGAGGTCGGCGGTGCCAGCAACAGGGATCGTCACATCATCAGCCACCGGCGCGCTCGGGGTGTCGAGAACGCTCAAGGCTACAACGCTGCTGGTCCAATCGCCACAGGCACCATCGATGGTCACCGTGTAATCGCCTCCTTGGGTGACCGTAATGCTCTGGGTAGTTGCCCCATTGCTCCAGCTGTATGCAGCTGCCGCACTTGAGGTCAATTCCACCGTTCCGCCCTCGCAGAAGGTGGTCTCGCCGACAACGGTAACCGTGGGGGTCTCATCCGGGGCCTGGGCCACGAACACACTGGTGACGGCGCTGCAACCTTGTCCATCATCAATGGTCACGCTGTAGTTACCGGCCTGTGAGACCGAAATGCTCTGGGTGGTCGCGCTGGTGCTCCAACTGTAGTTGAATCCGGCATTGGCGGTGAGCGTAACCGCATCGCCATTACCACAAACAATGAAAGGACCATCGGCAGTGATAGCGGCCACAGGGCTGATGCAGGTGTTCTCGATCACCGTGATGGTCTGGTCAACGGCCAGATCGTTGAAGGTCTCCACCAGACCGGAGGGCCAACGAATGGTCATCGTTGGAATGGTGGTGTTGGTGCCCAATCCGAAGCTGCATGCAAAGCTGGTCACCATGCCATAGCTCTCACCAGCGCGCACCTCGCGGATCTGCGTACCCCAAGGACCGGTGATGGTCACGCGGGCGCCGATGGCGTCGCGGTTGCTGATGGTGCCTTTCAACCGAACGGAGAACCAGTGGTTGTCATTGCCGTTGTTCATCCAAAGGCGGTCCGGGTTATTGGCATCGGCATCGATGTAGCCGCTGCCATAGTTGGCGAACACGTCCTGGAAACCATCGTTATTCAGATCGCCGGTGGCGAAGCTGTGCATGGCCTTGTTGGACGGGAACAGGCCCGTGATGCGGGTGAAGGTGCCATCACCATCGTTCTTGAAATAGTACTCCACGCCACCGGCGATGAGGATGTCCACGAATCCATCATTGTCGAAGTCAACGAACTTGCTCTGGAGCATGAAGCCCGAAAATTCGAGACCGCTGCCGGCCGTGATCTCCGTGTAGTTGCCCGTTCCATCGTTCTCGAACAGTTGGATGGTGGCATCGTGGTTGGTCAACATCAGATCGAAGTCGCCATCGTTGTCGATGTCACCGAAATCGGCGGTCCAGCTCTGGTTACGGACCTGCACACCGTAAGCCGCAGCCTGGTCGGTGTACTGGTTGTTGCCGTTGTTCACGAAAAGGCGGTTCCAACGACGGGGGTCGTTGGGGTCATTGACGCCTTGGCGGCACTTGGCGATATAGAGGTCCAGGTCACCATCGTTATCGAAATCGGTCCACACGCTGCCATAGTTCCCGCTCATGTCACTGGTCGGGTTGGTGGTGTAGGTGATGATGTCGGCGTAGGTGAGCAGGCCATTGCCATCGTTCAACCACTGACGGGGCGCACCATCATCGTGGCAGGACCAATAATCGTTGTGGCCATCGTTGTTGATGTCGGCAATGTTCACGCACTGGGTGAAGAGGCTGCCGTTGTTCAGGTTTGAGACCGAACTGCTGCCGATGCTCGGGATGTTCATGTGGTGCACGCCGTCGTAGCTACCACCGCTCACCACGTCCTTGTGGCCGTTGTTGTCGATGTCGCCGATGGCCCAGCCCCACTGACCGCTGTTGCTGATGTTGCCGTAGTTCACCGTGGTGAAGCTGCCGTCCGCGTTCTGGTAGTTCACCACCACCGTGCGCGAGTTGTTCAGCTTCGCGATGTCGTCAAGACCATCGCCGTTCATGTCCACCACGCCCATGCAGCCGCCGCTTGTGCTGGCGCTCATCAGGGGTGTGGCGTTGGTAAAGCTCAACTGTGCCACGGCCAGGCCGGGGACGAACAGTAGGGCCAACGCTCCGAGGGTAAGGTTCTTCCTCATACGGGTTTGCGTGAAAAGGTGGTTGTGGTTCCGTTTGCAGTTGCCCGCAAGGTAGGCGGTGGCGGTCATCCCCCGGCACCGTTCACCCGCAACGCTTGAGATCCTTCGGTCTCCTTGGCGTCCCCTTGGGCGGCGGTCTGGCGACGGATGCTCTCCCGATGGATGGCGTCCATGAACTCCTTTACGAAGGCCTCGCTAAGCCCCAGATGGCCCGCCAACCGCAGCTGCCGGTGCATGATCCGCTCCCAACGTTCGGGTTGCAGAATGGCCACCTGGTGCAGCCGCTTGTGGTCACCGATGCGCTCGGCAATGTCCATGCGGGTGCCCAGCTTTTGGGCGATCTCCTCGTCCAGTTGGTCGATCAGATCACGCAGTTCCTCCAACTGGTCGCGCATGGGCGCCGTGGGGTGGGCCTGGCGGAAGATGAGGCTGTCGATCAGCTCTCCATAGGCCTCGGGCGTTACCTGCTGTTCAGCATCACTGCAGGCGTTGGCCGGGTCGGGATGCACTTCCAGCATCAATCCGCTGAGCCCCAGGTCCAAGGCCTGCTGGGCCACCGCTCCCAGTTTGTTGCGGTCGCCCGCGATGTGGCTGGGGTCGCACACGATCTCCAACTCCGGAAAGGCCGCCTTCAGCCGGATGGGGAACTCCCACATGGGGCTGTTCCGGTAGGGCGTACGCTCGAACCAGCTGAAGCCGCGGTGGATGGCGGCCAGGCGTTTCAGGCCCGCATGCTCCAACCGCTCCAGGGCACCGATCCACAATTGCAGGTCGGGGTTGATGGGGTTCTTTACCAACACAGGAATATCCACTCCGCGCAGTGCATCGGCGATCTCCTGCACACTGAAGGGATTGGGCGTGGTGCGCGCACCGATCCACAGCATGTCAATGCCCGCATCCAACGCGGCCTGCACATGCTCGGCCGTGGCCACCTCGGTCATGGTGAGCAGGCCTGTTTCGGCCTTCACGCGCTGCAGCCAAGGCAGTGCGGCCGTGCCAGCCCCTTCAAAATGACCCGGACGGGTGCGCGGTTTCCACAACCCTGCCCGGAATACACGGGACTTACCCTGCGCGGCCAACCTGTGGGCGGCGGCCATCACCTGGGCCTCGCTCTCGGCGCTGCACGGCCCCGCGATCAACAGCGGACGCTGAAGACCCAGTCCCCAATGGGAGAACGGCAGCGGATGCAGGTTGCGTGGCTCGGCAGGCATGGTGTGCAAAGGTAGATGCCCATGTAACGCCCGGACTCGCGGACCGTTCGCTCCATGACCCGCCAACGGCAACTCCGGAAGCCGCTCTTGGCCGCTGTGCTTCCATGCTTCACCGCTTGTTTGGCGCCCCGCTCGCCTGCCTGCTCCGGTAGTTTTGTGTCCATGGACCGGCCCCTCTATCGCAACCATGCCCGTCATTCTGTTCCGCTGCTCCGTGGGAATGCGTTGCAGCGCTCGGACAAAGCCACGTTGCTGGACCCACTTCGTCGCTGGATGGGCCGAAGCGACCCCGGCCCCTTCGATGGCCCTACCGCGCAGGAAGTGAGCGTGGTGGTGGGTGGTTTATTGTTGGCTCCCTTGCTGCTGCCCCTGCTGTGGCTTGCACTGCCCTTCACGTCGGCGTTCTCGGGCATGCACTTGGCCAAGCGCGTGTTCACCTTCCTTACCGCACCGCTAACGCTACCCATCGCATATCTGATGGTGTTGTTTGAGGTCCATTCCGCGATCTGGCAACGCGTTCAAGCCCGCCGACAAGCGCTTCGCCAAGCGGACAAGGCCGTGAAGGAACTATTGGACGAAGCGTTGGAGGAGCTGCCTTTCTAAAGCCGCACCCACCGCAGCCGCAAGCTGTTGCTCACCACGCTTACGCTGCTCAGCGCCATGGCAGCACCGGCCAGCATGGGGTCCAGCAGAAACCCGTTAATGGGGTAAAGCGCACCGGCAGCAATGGGGATGCCCAGCACGTTGTAGAAAAAGGCCCAGAACAGGTTCTGGCGGATGAGCGACACCGTGCGGCGCGAGAGTGCAAGGGCGCGCGGAATTGCGTTGAGGTCCGTGCCGATCAGGGTCATTTGTGCCACGTCCATGGCAATGTCGCTGCCGCGGCCCATGGCGATGCTCACATCGGCCCGGGCCAGCGCCTCGCTGTCGTTGATGCCATCGCCCACCATGGCCACCACATGTCCCATCTGCTGCAGGCCGCTCACGAAGGCCGCCTTGTCCTTGGGCAGCACTTCGCTGCGGAAGTCGGTGATACCCACAGCACGGGCAACGGCCTGTGCGGTACGCCGTGCATCGCCTGTTTGCATATAGACATGTATGCCCGCCTGTTGCAGGCGTGCAATGGCCGCGGCCGCTGTTGGCTTGATGCGATCGGCAATGGCCACAGCCGCACGCACGCGTTGCGCATCGGCGAGCCAGATCACCGTGTGCGCCGCCTCCTGCCAACGCTTTTCGTGATCGCGCCATTCAGCGGAGATGGCCACACCGTTCTCCTCGAGCATCCTGCGGTTCCCCACCAGCCATCGCGTGCCGTTCACGGTCGCCCTCACACCCATGCCCGTCCGGCTCTCGAATCCTTCCACTACAGCGCCTTCACCAGCACCATGCGCCGGGAACGTTTGAAGGATGTACTGCACGATCGGATCCGCCAGCGGATGCTCCGAGCGCACCTCCATGGCCAGCAGTGCTGCAGAGGCTTCGCGGTCATTCAGTCCCACTTCTTCCACCACATTTGGCCTTCCCTCGGTGATGGTCCCCGTTTTGTCCAGCACCACTGCCGTAATGCGTCGTGCGCGCTCCAGGCTCTCGGCATCCTTGATGAGCATGCCGTGCTCGGCACCCTTGCCCATGCCCGCCATGATGGCCGTTGGGGTGGCCAGGCCCAATGCACATGGGCAAGCGATCACCAGCACGGTCACCATGGCCAGCAGGCCCTGCGTAAAGGCATGCTCTCCGCCAAGCGTCCACCAAAGCACAGCGCTGAGCAGCGCAATGCCCATCACCACTGGAACGAACACTGCCGCAATGCGGTCCACCATGCGCTGTACAGGGGCTTTGCTGCCTTGCGCCTCCTGCACGGTGCGCACGATCTGCGCGAGCAGCGTGGCCGCACCCACCTTATCCGCCCGCATGCGCAAACTGCCCTTCTGGTTGATGGTGCCTGCCAGCAACCGCGCACCGATCACTTTGGCCACAGGCACCGGCTCGCCCGTTATGGCGCTCTCATCCACGTAGCTCTCCCCATCCACTACCACGCCGTCCACTGCAATGCGTTCGCCGGGGCGCACCAGCAGTACGTCATCCACGTTCACTTCGGCAATGGGCACCTCTTGCGGTGTTCCGTCCTCTATGATCCGCATCACCGTTTTGGGCTGCAAACCCATCAACTTGCGGATGGCGCCACCCGTGCCGGCCTTGGCCCTTTCCTCCAGGTACTTGCCAAGCAGGATCAAGGTGATCACTACGGCCGCGGCCTCGAAGTACACATGCGGCTCCAGTCCAAGTGCTGTCCAGAATGAAGGGTTCACCGTGTTGAACACACTGAACACGTAGGACACACCGGTGCTCAAAGCCACAAGCGTATCCATGTTGGCGCTGCGGTGCCTTGCCTGCCGCCAAGCGTTCACGAAGAAGGGACCGCCGAACACCAGCACCACCGGTGTGGCCAACAACCATTGCAACCATGGGCTCCATGGGGCGTGCATGTACGCCATGCCCACGATCACCAAGGGTACGCTGAGCACAATGGACGCCCACAGCCTGCGCTTCAGTGCGGCAAGGTGTGCGGCCTGCGCAGATTCAGCTTCGGCCAGCGCATCGCTCTCGTCGGCCACGATAAGGCCATAACCAGCGCGCTCTACGGCAGCCTGCAACCACGCATCGCTCATCGCATTGCCCTGCCAACTCACCTGGGCCGTATTGGTGGCCAGGTTCACGTTCACCGCTTCCACGCCCGGCACCGCCTTCAAGGCCTTCTCCACGCTCAGCACGCAGCTGGCGCAGGTCATACCTGTTACCGGGTAGGTGCGCTTGGTGGACATGCCGCAAAGATCGGGTGCCGGAAATGCATCACCCCGTACAAAGACAGCGATCCAAGCATTGGCGATCAACGAGCTGGCACGCAAGAACGAACGCCCTCATAGCGCCAGCCTTCCTGTTCAGGATGTCCGCCTCAACCTGGCAACACGGCTACCAGACGGGCCGCCAACGCATCCATGCTATCGCACCAACCACCGATGTGGCTGTCACGTGAGGCTTCGCTGACAAGACCTGTCTGCCGGAACTCGAGCCGCGTACGCTGTCCTTCTTCGTGTAGATCCACAGTGACGAGTGTGCGGTGGTGTGCGGGGTTCACGTCCACGGGGGCCTTCTCCCATTGGTGCGTGAAGGCCAGGTGTGCGATGGGCTGCACCGCTGTGTAGGTGCCGTAGCTGGGGATATCCTCGCCGTCCGGTGTGCGTAGCACCACGCGCCAGTTGCCGCCTTCGCGCAGATCGGTCTCTGCGCTGAGGGTGCTGAACGCCGCGCAGCCGAACCAATGCACCAACATGGCCGGTGTGGTCCAGGCGTTCCACACCAATTGGCGTGGCGCATCGAACATACGGGTGATCCGGATCTCGTCGGAAGCGGGTGTGCTAACGTTGTTGCGCTGGCGTTGGGCCGAATTATCCATAACTCGAAAGTAGAGGCTAACAACGCATTCTACTCCGCCATGGCCACAAGCCGCTTATGATGCAGCACGTAGGCCCATACAAGCACCCCGACGAACAGGAACATCGGCGCCCATTGCGCTACCGGATCGCCAACGGCTGCGAATGAAACGATCGCCGCCAGCAGATCGATGAAGAAGCCGAAGTAGGCCCACTCCTTCACCCGCGCCGGCACCATGGGCAGCAGAATGGCAATGGCACCCAGCACCTTGGCGAAGGAGATCAGCCGGATGAAGTAGAGCGGATAACCCAGATGCTCGTGCAGCATGGCCACAGCCTCTGGCATCAGCGTGATACCGCCGTAACTGCTGAAGATCATGAAGGCGCTGAAGAGCGCGGTGATGATCCAGTAGGTAGTGTTGAGTCGCTTCATGGTTTGTCAATCCGGGGCTTGTCCTGAGCAGAGTCGAAGGATGACCCGGAGTCGCATAAGTTCATTTCCCAACTTTCGATCTCATCTTCTTCGTCCCCCACCGCACTTCTATCTCCGCGCACTTCTCCCGCACGATGGCTTTCACCGCTTCCAGCGGCAGTGGCCTATCAGGCGTGAACCGGATGGTGCCCTTGCTGGTCTTGTAGCCCTTCAGCTGCTCCGCGAAGCCGCTCGGCACCGAGCCATACAGCGCGCAATGTGCCTTGGCCGCGCCGATGTATACGACCGGATGGCCATTGTGCTTGAACGCGGGCATACCGTAACCGAAATGCTCTTCCAGTTCGGGCCCGGCGGCGAGGATCTGCTTGCGCAGCGTTTGCAAGGCATTCCGCTGGTCTTGTGGAAGCGCGGCGAGGTACTCGGCTGCGTTGGTCGGTCGGGAAGGTCGTACGGCCATGCGAAGGAGCGTTGTCACTTGTTGTCCGCGAACCACTTCACAATGCCCGGCATGTTGCGCTCGAAGCCACCAGGAATGAAGAAGTTAAGCGCCGCCGCTTTATGGTCCGTGCGGTTGGCGAAGTCGTGCAGGGTGTTGGCGGGTATGCGCAGGAAAGTGCCGCGCTCGGCGTCCACCCAGCGATCGCCAACAAGGAAGGAAACAGTGCCTTCGATCACGTAGAACACCTCATCGTTGTCTTCATGCACGTGCGCACCCGGACCGCCCGAGCTCGGCTCCAGGTACCACTCCGAAATGCTGTAGCGCGCATCGGTCTCGTTCTCATCGGCCTTGAATACGGCGGTCATGGTGCCGCAGTTGTAAGTGCGGCCCTGGCCGGGACCGAGGATAAGCGCGTCAGTGGTGGAATGGGGGTGCTGCATGGACATTCCGTCGATCGCTTCAGATGGTGCTGGTGCTATCCGCCGGAGCTGCGGCCGCAGGTTCCGGAGCGGGTGTAAGCGCAGGCAGCACGTTGTTCATCCGGCGGAAACCTTCCTCGTATTTCTCGCCGATCATCTTGTCCATGTCCATGAACATGCACATGATCTTGCTGAAGAAGTTGTGGTCGCTGTGCATGCGCTGGGTGAGTTTGGTGCCCGAGCCTTCCGGCACCATCACGTATTCGGTGATCGCCTTGCCAGCGAAGGGTTCGATGAACTCCAGATCCACCTTGACGTACTCGTTCGGGCGGCTTTCCAAGATGGTCATGCGCCCTTCGCCCATGTCGCTGTTGCCCTTCCAGTGGAAGTTGGCGCCAACCCCGCTGGACACGTCGCTATAGGTGTACACGGCGTTCGGATCCGTATCGCCCCAAGCGTTGAACTGTTGCCACTCGCGGAAGTCGTTCATATGCGCGAACACCACTTCGGGCGGCGCATCGATGGTGGCGCTGCGTTCCACCGTGTAGTTGTCCGGCTGGAAACGCGAAACGATGATGATGCCAGCAATGATGATGGCGATGGCGAGGAGGATCTTCTTGAGCATTGCGTTGGTGGTTTTGGGTGAACGGGTCTATTGGTGATAAGCCTCGCCACGCTCCATCATGCCGATGAACAACGCTAGGCGTTCGGCACGTGTCTCCTCCTTCTTGGCCGCGTGCAGGCGATGCAGGAAAGCGAACCGGCTGCTGCTCTTCAAGGTCTCGAAGAACGCCTTGGCCTTCTTGTTCTTCTTCAGCGCGGCGGCCAGGTCAGGAGGCACTTGGATCGTGCTGGCCGGTGCATAGGCCTTGTCCCACTGGCCGTTCGCCTTGGCGGTCCTCACCGTGGCCAGACCGGCCGGACGCACGAGCTTGGCCTTCATCAGCTCCTGCACCTTCTTCTTGTTAATCGCGCTCCAAACGCTGCGTGGGCCTCGGGGTGTGAAGCGCTGAAGAAAGGTCTTGTCGTCGTGGCTGCGTCTCACCCCATCGATCCAACCGTGGCAGAGTGCGATCTCCACCGCTTCGGCATAGCTCACCGACGGAATGCCACTGCCCTTCTTGGCGATGCTGATGTAGATGCCGGGGGATACGGACCCGTTCGTCTCCAGCCAGGCATCGAAGGCCTGCGCGGAGTCGAAGCTCATGATGGGCCGGTCGTTCGGTGGAGTGCTCATGGTCCTAACGTTGGATGGGATCCTTCCTCTTCAACCCACCACCCAGTTGAGCTCTGTGCGATAGTGCTTCGGGTCCTTCACTTCGTCCGGGTTGTTCAAGTATCGCTCGTAGAAGCGCCCGTGCTCCGGCATTTGCTGTTCGCGCACCCAGCTCTGCAACGCTCCCCAGGCTTCACCCAGGTGCTCGTAGGGCCCATGGTACACCGCACGTACCACCTTCGCCGCTGGTAGGCTGCTGTTCTTCACGCGTCCTTGCTCCAGTACTGCGCTCGATATCGGGAAACCGATCTCAAAGTCGAAGGTGTCGCTCGGTCTACGATGGTGATAGCTGAACATCGGACCGGTGATGTGGATGCCTTGTTCGGTGATCAACGTGATGATCTCCTGGATCGCAGGGTCCATGTAGCGCCCCATCTCCCTGGCGGGTATCGTCAAGTGGATGCTGGCAGTGGCCTGTTCGCTGGTGGTGATGACCTCGGGGGTGGTGATCATGGTATATCCGATGATGGGATGGTTCGATATCAAAGAAGTGCGATCCATGAACGAAGGATGGACCGTAGCACGGTTCGCTTCGACGCAATGTCCTCCAAGTCCTTGAGAACGATCTGCGCGCGGTCGTTGCCCATCCAGTTCAACAGCCCTTCGGGATCGGTGATGCGGTCCTTCAGCACGATCCCCTTGGCCTTGGCCCCGGCGTGCAGGATGACCATGGGCGCTTTCACGTGCTTCGGCCCGTTGAGCGTGGCGAACCACTCCGTGGTCCTGTAACTGGCCGTGTTCCACTTCACCCCTTCCTCGACCCTGGGATCGGCACCGAGGATCAGGCTGCGCAACAGGTCGAGCTCCTTGCGCAGCGGGTGCTTGTGTGCATCCAGGAGCGCAGTGGTGGCGGGGTCGAAGCACTCCATGGTTCAGTCCTGTGCCTCCGCGTATGCCTTGAAGCGGTCCAAAATGGCCTGCCAGCCGGCGCGTTGCATGTCCACCGGGTTCTGGTTCTCGGCATCGAAGGACTCGGTCACTTCCGTGCCGCCGGCCACTTCCTCGAAGCGGATCTCACAGGTGCGGCCATCGGCCATGGTGTACGCGATCCGCTTGTGCAGCTGGACATCGTCGTACACCCCTGCGAAGTCGAAGCTGAAGCTCCCGTCCTTGGCGGCCATTGTGGAGCTGAACGAACTTCCTTTGCGCAGGTCGTTCTCGGCCTTGGGGCAATGCCAGTCGTCGTTGGCCGCGTTCCACTGGGTGATGTGAGCGGGCTCGGTCCAAGTGTTCCAGACGTGGGCCACGGGGCGATGAACGACCGTGGTGATGGTGATGCGCGTCTTCGTCGACATTAGGCAATGTATTGGTGTGGTCCGTCAGCGCGATGATGCAGCCAGCAACTCGTCCAGCTGCTCCAGCCCCATGGTGAATCCTTCCTTGAAGCCCATTTGGACGATGTTCTCCACGTCCTCGGCAGTGTCGAAACGGATCACGATGCTCACCATCGTTCCGCCATCATGATCATTGAACCTGTTCTCCCATCTGGAGCGTGGCATGTCGAGGTTGATGTTGCCCGCCTCATCGCAGGATCCATCCTTTCCTGCGTATTGGTGTTCGGGCCGTACCTCGGTGTAATCGAAGAAGCAGTAGTGGCGGTCACCTTCAGGGCCTTTCATGTAATAACTCCATCGACCGCCCGCGCGGAGATCAAGGCCAGTGATGACGCATTCGTAGGGTTTGGGTGCCCACCATTGACAGAGTATCTCCGCTTCCGTCCAGGCGGCCCATACAGCAGCACGTGGTGCATTGAAAAAGCGTTCCACGTTGATCGTTCGACCCTCCTTGGAAACGCTAAAATTGAAGCCTTCTGGTCGGTTCATTGTTCTTTCATGTCAACGGTTCTCGGTGTATGCTGCCAAATGCGCCAGCGTCTGCTTCCCACCTGCTATCGCTCCCACCTGTTCCACGGCTTGGTCGCGCATTTCCTTGCTGGGGAACACGGTGCGTAGCGTTACCAGCGTTCCGCCATACTGTGCTTCGAAGCGCAGCTCGCCCTCGAACCACTTGGGGTTGGCCGGGTCGCCATGGTCATAGGCCATGCGTGTGATCGGCTCGATCTCGCGGTAGGTGATCAGGTTGAGCCATACCGTGCCGTCGGGACCGGTCATGGTGTATTCCCACTGGCCTCCCACGCGGAAGTCCATGCGCAGGGTCCGGTTGGTGAAGCCGTCAGGCCCCCACCAGCGGTCGATGTGCTCCGGCTTGGTGCAAGCCTCCCATACCATCGCTTGCGGCGCTCGCACTTGGCGCGTTATGATGATCTCGCGGTCGCCGTGAAGTTGCGCTTTGCTTTCCATGGTTCAGGTGGTCAGTACATCAGCGAGCCTGTAGAGCAGTTCCTCCCAACGGTCAGCGTATCCAGCTGAGATCAGCATATCGCGGGTTAGTGGTTCGTGTGGCACGATGATCAACTTCAATGAAGTAAGGTCATGCTCCGGGCCAAGCAGAAGTTCAAGCTGTGCCGAGTGAACACCGTCCGTGACATGAGCACGAAGCGAGGTGGGAAAGACCTGAGCGACCAAGGTGATGCTCGCTCTTGGCGAATGTGGCAACCACTCTGCCCTGAGCTCCGGCTCTGACCAGTGCTGCATGATGCGCTCTGGCGAGGCCCGAAAGGTGCGCGTGAACACGAGTGCCCCACGCAGCAATGGCTTCATGCCATGACCTTGCAGCACAACCTGCGGCATATCGACCAAGACCTGCTCCATGCGCATCACTTCTTGTCCTTTTTGCCCTGCAACTCCTGCAGGTATTGATCCAACCGATCGAAACGGGCCTCCCACATGGTGCGGTATTGTTCGATCCAGGCATCGGCCTCGCCCAGTGGGGCCGCCTCCAATTTGCACGGCCGCCATTGCGCCTCTTTCCCGCGCGAGATCAACTGCGCACGCTCCAACACTTTCAGGTGCTTGCTGACCGCAGGCAGGCTCATGCTGAACGGCGCTGCCAGTTCATTTACCGATGCCGGCCCATCGGCCAAACGCGAGAGGATCGCCCGTCGGGTGGGGTCGCTCAACGCGTGGAACGTGAGGCTCAATCGGTCCGGTGCAATGGCGGGCGACATGGGTTGTTGTAGGCGCTGCACTCCGGCGATCGGATATGCAACCGTCGGGCAAACTTATTATACCTTTTGGTTAATTACTCACGACCAAGTGATGGAACGTTCGCTTCTGCTGCATCTTACCCGCACCCTGATCACCTTGCGCGAACAGTGGTAGCAACGTTGCGTACGCCGATAAGCCCATCGGCCAATGCGAGCTGCTCATGTCAGCGTTCCAAGCATCCGTCGAACAAGGACCAACATTCCGCCGTTCCGATGCGCCCGCTGCATACCTTGCTGTCAACCTGCATTTGCTCACTCGTGAAAAAGACCGTCTTCTTCCTTACGTTTACCCTTGCCGTCCTGCTTTCCTGCACAAAGGATCCCAAGACCGAGGTGGCCCCGCTGGGTCTTGGCGACAGCAGCGAAAAGGTCGTGTTCGACCCATCACAGGTGCCCTATCCGACCCTGAGCGCTTATCGCTTCTTCAAACTTCCCCTGGCAGCACAACGCCCAGTGGCAGAGGTTCTGCCATACGAGCCGATCAGCGCCTTGTTCACGGACTACGCCGAGAAAGCACGCTTTGTCTGGATGCCCCCGGGAGCCAAGGCCACCTACAATGGTGATGGCAACGTGCTGCAGTTCCCCGAGAACAGCGTGCTGATCAAGAACTTCTACTATGATGGCGTGCAACCCGGCAACACCCGGCGCATCATCGAAACGCGTATCCTCTTCAAGCGGAACGGTCAGTGGGAGTTCGCCGACTACGTGTGGAACGCCGAACAGACCGAGGCTTTTCTGGACATGAACGGCAGCACCACCCCGGTGACCTGGACCGATGAGAACGGCACTACCCGCAGCATCAGCTACCGGATCCCCAGCGCAGGCGAGTGCCAGATGTGCCACAAGATCGGCAACACTCCGGTGCCCATTGGCCCCAAGCCGCAGAACCTGAACGCCGACCTGGCCTACCGGGACGGGGTGCGCAACCAGTTGAAGAAATGGGTGGAGCACGGCTTCCTGGAACCGGGCTACCCCAAGAACATCATGACCACCGTGGCTTGGGATGACCCCACGGAGCCATTGGCCTTGCGCGCACGCAGCTACTTGGATGCCAACTGTGCGCACTGCCATGCGCCCGAACGGCAATGCAGCTATCGTGCGGTAAGGTTCGAATACAATGCCAATGGTGCGGCTGCCAACCAAGGCATTTGCATGGAGCCTGAGGAACCCGTTGAGCCAAGCATGACCTATAACATCGCGCCGGGCAACGTGGCACGCAGCATGGTGCACTACCGCATGAACACGAATGATGAGGCCGTGCGTATGCCTTTGATCGGGCGTTCGATGATCCACACGGAAGGCGTGGCACTCATCTCACAATACATCCAGTCCCTGAACCAAACCTGCAACTGAAACGACCGATGAATAAACTCTCCTCCCTGCTCATTGCGGGCCTCATGGGCTCACTGCCGGCCCTCGCCCAGGACAACTGCGCAACGGCGATCCCTATTACGGCCGGCACCTATGTGATCGACACCATTGACGGGCCTCAAGTACCTCTTCCGGTATGCGCCACTGGTGGCAACACTGCTACGCGCGGCGAATGGTACGTGTACACGGCTCCAGCGAACGTGAGCGTGACGGTGACCAGTGACCTGCCCGAGAACGTGGCCGTGACACCCGGTCTGGACACACGTGTGCATGTTTACACCGGCAGCTGTGGATCACTTACTTGTTACGACGGCGACGACGATGCAGGTAGCGACTACCTCTCCCTGGCCCTGTTCAACCTCCAAGCAGGACAAAGCGTCTACATCGCTTGGGATAACCGCTGGGAATCGCGCGGATTCAGCTTCTCTGTGACCGAGGGGCCACCATTTTCTGAAGCAGTCACCTTCACCAACGTGACCGTTCCTGTGACCGGCACCCTGCGTGCTGCGGTGGACATGAACAATGATGGACTGGATGATGTGGTGGGTATCAACACCACCACCATCGACAACGTGGCCTATACAACGGGCGTTACTATCGCCTATCAGCAGAACGGCGGTGGCTTCTCTGCGGTATCCTACCCCACCGCTCAGATCCCGAACACGCCCTCGTGGAGCCTGTGCGCCGGCGACCTGGACGGCAATGGCTGGAACGACCTGCTGATCGCGGGTGGCAGCAAGGTGACCCTGCTCTTCGCCGATGCCGATGGCAACGGGTTCAGCAACGACACCACCTACAACCAGTACGTGTTCTGCCAGCGTAGCAACATGGTGGACATTAACAACGACGGCCTATTGGACGCCTTCAGCTGCCACGATGTGCAACCGAACGTGTACTTCATCAACAACGGCACCGGAACCTTCACCTTCTACCAAGGTGGTCTGGGCGACACGCCCAACGGCGGCAACTACGGCAGCATCTGGACGGACATTGACGGTGACGGCGATGTGGACATGTTCATCGCCAAGTGCCGCGGCGGCAACCAAGTGACCAGCACCGATCAGTTCCACCGCAACAATGGTGATGGCACGTTCACCGAGGTGGCGGCACAATACAACCTGGCCAACTTCACACAGACCTGGAGCGCTGCTTGGGGCGACTTCGACAATGACGGCGACATGGACGTGATGGTGGGCGCCAGCAGCTTCAGTGCCGGCGGCCACAAGCTGATGCGCAACGATGGCAACACCTTCACTGATGTGACGGCCGGAAGCGGCTATGATACCTTCACAGGCACCAACATCGAGCACATCACGCACGACTTCAACAACGATGGCTACCTGGACATCATGGGCGGTGGCAATACCATCATGATGAACAACGGCGACATGACCTTCACGCCGAACCCAGTAAGCTTCGATGTGGGAGCCGTGGGCGACCTGGACAACGACGGCTACATGGACATCCAGACCGGCGGTACGGCGCGGATCAACAATGGTGTGGGCAACAACTACATCCGCATCATACCGCAAGGCACAGTGAGCAACAAGAACGCCATCGGTGCCCGCGTCACCATCACCACGGCATCGGGTACGCAGATCCGCGACATCCGCAGCGGTGATGGATTCCGCTACATGAGCTACCTGGCCGCTCACTTCGGTCTGGGACAGGACGAGGAAGTGCTGCAGGTGACCGTGCGTTTCCCCTCGGGCATCGTTAACACCATCGACAACCCTTCCATTAATGGAACGCTCACCGTTGTGGAGGACATCAACACCAGCATCACCAACGCGACCAAGGAACCCCTGGTGCTGTTCCCTGTACCCACTGCCGATCTGCTCTTCATTTCCGGCGACTACAATGTGAACCAGCCCGTTCGCGTGTTCGACCTGAACGGCAAGCTGGTGAAGCAGGCCGTGGTGAACGGAAACCACATCACCGTAGGCGGTCTGGCACCCGGCATGTACGTGGTGGAGGTGCAGACCAACGACGGACCTGTACAGCGCAGCTTCGCGAAGGAGTAAGCACCCAACTTGACAACAAAGAAGGCCGGGGACCCAACCCCGGCCTTCTTTTCTTCGTGTATCCTGAACGAATGCTCCACAAGCAAAGCAACGCCCACCCGCCCTTCCGGCGTCATTCCCATCGGTAGCCCATGTTACCTTCATGCCTTCGCATGCTCCGCCATTCCGTGAGACCGCTCGCACTGATCACCCTGCTCGCATTGGTGGCATTGGCCGCCTGCACCAAGGAACCGCTCACCGGTACACCCGATGAGGTTATTACGCCGGAGGCTGATGCCGTGGTGTTCGACCCGGCCACCGTGCCTTACCCCACCCTTAGCGCCTACAAGTTCTTCAAGGGCCCAATGGCCCAGCAGCGGCCCGTGGTCTCGGTGCTTCCCTACGAACCCATCACACCGCTGTTCACCGACTACGCGCACAAGTTCCGCTTCGTGTGGATGCCACCTGGTGTGAAGGCCACCTACAACGGCGATGGCAACATACTGGACTTCCCCGACGGTGCCGTTCTTATCAAGACCTTCTATTACGATGGTGTGCAACCGGGCAACACCCGCCGCATCATTGAAACACGATTGCTGTTCAAACGCTTCGGCCAATGGGAGTTCGCCGATTATGTGTGGAATGCCGAGCAGACCGAGGCCTATCTCGACCTGAACGGAAGCAACACCCCCGTTACGTGGACCGACGAGAACGGCGTGACGCGCACCATTAGCTATCGCATACCAGCTGAGGCCGAATGCCACACTTGTCACAAAGTGAGCGACGAGGCATCGCCCATCGGTCCCAAGCCCCAGAACATGAACAGCCAATACGCATTCGGCGATGGCGTAAAGAACCAATTGGCGAAGTGGGTGGAGCAAGGCTATCTGCAGTCCGGCTACCCGAAGAACATCAATACCGTGGTGGCCTGGGACGATATGACCAAACCTTTAGATGACCGTGTGCGGGCCTATCTGGACATGAACTGCGCCCATTGTCACACCGACCTGCGCCACTGCAGCTACCGGCCCATGCGCTTCGCGTGGAACGAGAACGCCGACCCCGTGAACCAGGGCGTGTGTGTTCAGCCGGACGACCCCATTGAACCGAGCATGACGTACATCGTGGCACGCGGGAATGCAGCGCGCTCCATGATGCACTTCCGTATGTCGAGCAATGATGAAGCCGTGCGCATGCCGCTGATGGGCCGGACCATCGTGCACCAAGAGGCGGTGGACATGATCGCCACTTGGATCAATTCGATGCCTGTACCCTGCAACTGAACCGACCGGAACCTGACCTCCAAACACCCATGAAACACCTGTTACTTCCTGCTCTGGCCCTGCTGTCATTTGGCACCGCAAGCGCCCAGAGCACCTGTGCCACAGCCCTGCCCATCGGCATTGGTCTGCACACCGTTGCCGCGATCAACGGCACACAACCCGCTTCGCCGCTCTGCATCGGAGCCGCTTCGAGCATGGCCAATTGGTACAGATTCACGGCCACCGTGGATACCGCCATGCAGGTGACCTCCTACCTCAGCGGCTACCCGACCGTGGATACCCGCGTGCATGTCTACACGGGCAATTGTGGTGCGTTGACCTGCCTCGCCGCCGATGACGACACCGGACCGGGCTACTCATCCATCTGCAACTTCAGTGTGACCGCTGGTGTCACCTACACCATTGTGTTCGACAACTACTGGACGGCCAATGGTTTCACCTTCGGCCTTTTGGAAATGGCTCCGCCAACGCCTCCGGTCGAGCTGATCAACTTCGGGTCCACGTCAATTGCCACAAGTGGCATCGGGGCATTGGACATGAACAACGATGGGCTCGATGATATCGTGGGTGTGAGCGCCAATGCGGTCACCATCCTGAAGCAACTGGCCACAGGTGGGTTCCAGACCACCACGATCATGACCACCACGGCCGTGCACACCCCCTCATGGAGCTTTGCCGCAGGTGACTTGGATGGCAACGGCTGGAACGACATGATCTACGGCGGTGGACAGGGTGCCACCATCATGTTCGCCACGAGCGATGGCAGTGGCTTCACGCAGTTCAACTTCCCTGGCAACCCCTACATCTTCTGCCAGCGCACCAATATGGTGGACCTGGAGAACGATGGCGATCTGGACGGCTTTTCCTGCCACGATGTGGACGCCAATGTGGCCTTCGTGAACGATGGATCCGGCAACCTCACCTTCACACAGGGAGGCTATGGGCCCACGTGCGGCAACTACGGTTCGCTCTGGACCGATTGGGACAACGATGGCGACCAGGACCTGTTCATCGCCAAGTGCGGTTGCGATCCCGTGGACCAGATCATGCGCAACAACGGCGATGGCACCTTCACCGAAATGAACGTGGCGCTCGGCTTCGCTGACAGCCACCAGAGCTGGAGCAGTGCCTGGGGCGATTTCGACAACGATGGCGACATGGACGTATTGATCGGTGCCAGTTCCAGTGGATACCACAAGCTGATGCGCAACAACGGCAACAGCACGTTCACGAATGTCACTGCCGGTTCAGGCATCGACAACTTCACGGGCCAGAGCATTGAATGGACCACGCACGACTTCAACAACGACGGCTGGTTGGACATCCATGGTGGTGGTGGCATACTGGTAAACAATGGCGACATGACGTTCACTCTGGACAACACCGTTCCCGGCAACGGCCCTGTGGCCGACTTGAACAACGATGGTTTCCTGGACATCGTGAACGGCAGCACACTGCGCCTGAACGAACCCAATGAGAACAACTGGATGCGTGTGCGGCTGATCGGAACGGTGAGCAATAAGAGCGCGATCGGTGCCCGTATCACCATCACCACTGCATCGGGCTCGCAGATCCGCGAGATCCGCAGCGGTGATGGCTTCCGCTATATGAGCACGCTCTACGCGCACTTCGGCCTCGGAACGGACGAAGAGGTGCTCCAGATGTCGATCCGCTGGCCATCCGGCATCGTGCAGGTTATCGAGGATCCCGCCATCAATATCCTGCACACCATCACCGAGGAACTGCAGACCAGCGTGGCAGAAGCACCCGGTGCCGATGTGTGCGTGTTCCCCGTGCCTGCCATCGATCAACTGACCGTGACGGGCATTCCCGCCAACACGCTCGTTCGTGTGATCGACGCTGCCGGCCGCTCGGTGATCAACACGACTTTGGGCAACAACCGGATCGATGTTTCCGCATTGACCACTGGCACCTATGTGCTCGAGGCGATCACCAGCGAAGGCCGTATTGTTCGCACCTTCAGCAAGGAGTAAGAGCATCCCGAATTCATACAAAGACCCCGGCGCTTGCCGGGGTCTTTGTATTCAAATCCATTCCAGGGCCACGAACGAGCGGACCCGGCTTACGCCAGGTCCGCTCCCCTCCTCCTCGATCGTACCGTTCAGTTCCCGCCGCCATTATCATCGCCGGGCGGGTCATCATCGCCCTCATCATCACCACCATTGTCATCGCCAGGAGGATCATCACTGCCATTGCCTCCTCCGTTATCGTCACCCGGCGGATCATCGTTCCCGTTACTACCGCCACCGTTGTCATCGCCCGGGGAGTCGTCGTTGCCGCTTCCGCCATTATCGTCACCCGCAGCGTCGTCATTGCCGTTGCCACCACTGCCGTTGTCATCGCCAGGAGGATCATCACTGCCATTGCCCCCTCCACCATTGTCATCGGCACCCTGGCCACCGCTGTTCTGCACGGACGGCTGCACGAGTTCATCCTGTTGGCAGGATGGCAACAGTACCAGTATCAATAGCGATATGTACAACACCAATAGTCCTCCGCGCAGTGCGCTCTCCGTCTTCCTCGTTCCCATGATCGTTGTGTTCTTACATCGCCCGACATGAGCGACGGAACGAAAGTGATCGCCGAGCGAACGCTTCTCCTCATCAAACCCGATGGAACGGGCAGACACGCGGATGGAACAGGCAACGGATGGTACCGAACAACGGGGCTCTATACCCTCCGGAACACCAGATCGAAGAACAGACGGTCCACCTGGATCTCTTGTAGAACACCGTTGCGGTACACGTAGCGGTTCACGTGACCATCGGGCAGTGTAAGCTGGTAGACCCCTTCAGAGATCCGTCGCAGTGGACAATCCGCAAGCACGCTTTCCACATACACGGTCTGCTGTCCAAGTGGTTCCTCATAGTACATCCGGGCCGTGGACCATGGATTGCGGCAGGTCACCGGCATAGTGCGCCCTGGATGCAGGTAACCTGACCAGCGGCCATCAGCACCATGCATGCGGCTACTGTCACGAAGTTCATCGTTCACGTTCACGGCCGTATGGCACGACGTGAGGCGCCCACCGAGATACTCCGTGGAGGCGGATGTCCGGATACGTTGCGTCCACAATACCTGCACCTCCGCTCGCGAGGTCATCACGTACTGCGTCCGTTCTCCCTGCACCTTACGGTCCACGTACACCTTGCCGACAACACTATTCCCTTTCCAGATCGCGAAGGTCGACGGTTGCGCTACCGCAACTCCTGAAGCCACGAAAAGCAATAGACCAATGATGAGCGCATGACGACCAGGGCAACTGCCGTAGACCCCTCTTGCAACGGGCAACGGTGTAGTGTTGGAGAACGGCCATGGTTTCATGCGAACGTGTAGTGCAGCCACAAGATAGCCGTCTACACGATACCGCACTTGACCGCTCGACAGTTAACCGTCCAATCAGGTCAACGCTTCCTCCTCAGCACCGAACAGGTCTGCATCGAATACCGGAGGATGGTAGTTAATAAAAGCTTCACTATGGACGTGGCCAGCGGATCATACGCCACAAAGGCCAATGACACCAAAGGTGTTCTGGCAGTGCTCAGGTTGAACGTGGTCGAGCATGGTGAGCTTGAATTAAAAGTCGAGGTCCTTGGGAAACATGGAGAGCATGGCATGGCGCTCATCTGCACTAAGCACTGCACTGGTCTTTCGGTGCCCCTCGGAACCCGAGCGATTACACTTGGCACTTTCGCAGAACCGCTGCACAAGAAGGCCAGGCTCCGCCCAGGAAGTGGCGCCGATCGGGTCTCTCGGCACGGATCACTTGTGCCATGACAGGTTGAACAATGTCAATGCAGGGCGGTCTTTACCAGCGCACCACCAATTTCCCGCTTGTATGTCCCGAAGCGAGATCGACGTGGGCTTGTGGCAGTGCGCTCGCGGGATACTCCTTGTGCACATGCGGACGCAGCACACCGCGCATGGCGGCGGCTACCGCTTCGTGCATGCACTTCGCCACCAGTTCGGGACGGCGATCGCTCAGCTTGAGCATGTTGATGCCGAGCACGCTGCGGCTCTGCATCATCAGGAAGATGGGGACAACGAAGCCCATGCGCCACACGAAGCGGAGTGTTCCGAACAGACCCAGCGCGCCACGTTCCGCACCACCGAACAACACCAGTCTGCCACCCACGCCCAGCAGGCGCATGTCCTTCTTGTAGGAAGAACCCCCGACAGCATTGAAACTGACATCGATCCGCTCGTTGCCCAACAACCCGGAGACCGTGCGCTCATAAGGACCCGCCAGCCGATCAATGACATGCTGCGCACCCATTTGTTTGAGGTGAGCACCTTTCTCCGGTCCGCCGGCAATGGCATAGACCTCACATCCGGCATCAAGCGCCAGTTGCACCAACAACTGTCCCACACCTCCAGCCGCACTGTGCACAAGCACGCGTTGACCAGGAGACAATGGGCAGATCACACGCGCAGCATACCACGCCGTGGCGCCTTGTGTGGCCAAGGCCGCAGCAACGCCTAAAGACATATCCTCCGGCACCACCGCACATGCGCGATGGTCGGTGACCACCTGTTGCGCGTAACCACCGAACCGCGTCATGGCCACCACGCGCTTGCCCAACATGTCGGCGGGAACATCTGCACCGAACGCCTCCACGCGGCCGACCACTTCGTAGCCGATCACGCTCGGAAGGGGTGGCGCATCACGGTACAAGCCACGGGCCGCCATCACATCCGCATAGTTCAGTCCGAAGCCTTCCACGGCAATCCTCACTTGGGATGGCCCTGGAACAGGTTCAGGATGTTGCTTGAGCACGAACCCCTCATGGGGACCGGCGTGGGAAACAAGGGTCCAGGCATTCATGGGAAAGGGGGTTGAAGGATCACATGGCGCCACCCACCACCAGCACGAACTCGCCACGAGGTTCATGTGTGGTGAAATGCGCCACCAGTTCATCAAGGGTACCACGAACGGTCTCTTCGTGCAGCTTGCTCAGCTCGCGCGAGACACTGGCAGCACGAGCGCCACCCCATGCCTGAACAAGGTCTTGCAGCGTTCGCAAGATGCGGTGCGGACTCTCGTAGAACACCATCGTGCGCTCTTCGTCCTTCAATGCTGCGATACGCGTTTGCCTGCCCTTTTTCACCGGCAGGAAACCCTCGAACGTGAAGCGGTCGCACGGCAGTCCACTGTTCACCAAGGCAGGTACGAATGCAGTGGCGCCGGGCAAACATTCAACAGACACACCGGCCTTGATGGCGGCGCGCACCAGCAGGAAACCAGGATCGCTGATGGCCGGGGTTCCGGCATCGCTCACCAAAGCGAACCGCTCACCATTGGCCAACCGGTGCACGAGCTGGTCCACCATGCGGTGTTCGTTATTGCTGTGAAAGCTCACCAGCGGCTTGGCAATGCCCAGATGTTGCAATAACCGACCACTGACCCGTGTATCCTCCGCGATCACAGCATCCACTTCGCGCAGCACTAGAACAGCGCGCAGGGTGATGTCGTCCAGGTTACCGATCGGTGTGGGTACCAGGACCAACTGTGCCTTTGCCGCAGTGCTCACTTGATGGTGGCAATGAACTCGCGCAACAACGCATGCAGGTCGGCGAACTCGGTCAGGGGCAGCGTATCCGCCTTGTCCAACACGTCGTGGTAGTGCGCCACACCGCCCATGGTGTAAATGAAGATTGCGGGAATGCCGCGCTTCACGAAAGGGCAATGGTCGCTGTTGCAGGCCGGTCCACGTGGCTTCACTTCCTTGAGCAGACCACGCTGGGTATTCATCTGCACCATTCGATCGAACTGGGCCTGCTGGGCAGTGGAGTTCACCACGGTGATGCCATCATCGCCCGTGCCCAGGATATCGAGGTTCACCATCAACTTCACGCGACCAAGATCAATGGGGCGGTCGAGGGCGCACCACTCGGAACCGATCAATCCGGCCTCTTCACCGGCAAAGGCAACGAAAAGGATGTTGTGCTTCGGAGAGTTCTTGGTGAACCATTCCGCCAGGCTCAGCAGCATGGCCACACCGCTCGCATTGTCGTTGGCGCCGGGGAAAAGCGCATCGGGACCCATGCGTCCCAAATGATCATAGTGCGCGCTCACGATCACCCAGTCCTTGCTTCGCCCCTTCACCATGCCCAGCACGTTACGCGCGGGATTGCGCACCAGCATGCGGTTACGCACGTGCATGTCGATGGTAGCACTGCTGTCCGTTAGAAAGGCGGACGATATCTCCACCAAGGGAAAAGGCAACGATTCCTGCGCGACCGACCAGGTCAGCTTCCCGCTCACGGGTTTCACCACGGGACCGTAGTGCATCAGTTCACGCTCCAATTCATGGAAGCGCTGCAATGAATCCTTGTTGGTGGTGGATGGCCAGTGTAAACACGCCGCCTTGCCGCTGAGCACGCCCAAGGTCATGGCCTTGCGTTCGGGATTGAACAGGTCCGACGGGGCCAGGTGTACCAGAGCAAAGCTGCCCTCCGACCTGCCGCTCGCGGGATCCACAAGGAAATCGGCACCCGGCACCAACCGTTTGCCGTCCACGGTTACACCGATGCTGTCCGGAAAGCTGTTCACGTTGAACGCGAAGGGCTGGTAGAAGTCCTGCTTCACCGGCTTCAGCCCAAGGCGACCGAATTGTGCGGCGATCCACTCTGCCGCAATGCCCTGTCCATTGTTCACATAGCCACGGCCGTGGAATTCGGGCGAGGTGAGCGTGTTCAGGTAATTGCGGGCCTGTGCCGTGATGGTAGCAGGGTCCTGCGCATGTAACAGCCCGCTAATGAGCAGGCACAGAAGGGCAAGCGTTCTGCGCGTCATGCGTAACGGCGTTTGACGAGTTCCTGGAAGGTGGCGACCGCTTCGGGATCGGCAGGCTTCTTCAGCTTATCCAACACCTCGGCCTGCAGATAGCCCTGTGCCTCGGCATGGCTCGCCAAGGCATTCAGACGCTCAATGGTCTTGTCGTATGTGATACGGTCGCCATTGAACAGCTCTGCCACGAACCAGAATTTGTGGCTGAGGCTGATGGCCTTGGACAGGTCGTTGATCGATGCCTTCTCAAGCTTCTCGGCCAAGGTGGGTGCGCTCTTGGGCAATGAAGCCGCATTGGGGGACGCCATCTCGCGGGCCGGTTCCGTTGGCACGGTTGCCTTGAGAGGCTCAACCTGTGGTGCAGCAGGTGCAATTGGTGTCGGAGCTTCTTCCTCCGGCACCTGCTCGGTGGCCTCGATGGCCTCGATCAGCGAGACCTGGCGTGGGGCCGTTTCCGGTGGCCGTGTATCGAGGCGCATGGCGGGCGGTTCGGCCACCACGGGCACCGGCTCTTCCTTCTTCGTTGGCGCAGGTGGCGTTGAAGGAGGGGCTGGTGCGGGTGCCATTTGTACGGCCGCTTCACGGGCCTTGTGGCGCAGGATCACCAACCGTTCATACAGTTCGCGGGCGTCGCCACAGGCCTGTTCGAGACCTTCGAGACCCAAGGCCCCTTGGCCCAGTTCGCGTTCGGCCTTGGCCAATGCGGACACCAGTTCGTTCATGGTTCGGAATGCCTTGTCGGTGGCCATGTGCAACAGCTTGTGGACACAAAGGTCCAACGCGAAGATCCCTATTTTCGCATCGCCCGGCGGCCGCGTCCCGCGCAGGGTTTCCCACGATCACATGTTCCTGGAGCACACCGGCAGCCGTACCCACCGCAAAGGCTGGATCGAAGTGATCTGCGGAAGCATGTTCTCCGGCAAGACCGAAGAGCTGATCCGCCGCCTGCGCCGCGCCGAGTTCGCCAAACAGCAGGTGGAGATCTTCAAGCCCAGCGTGGACACCCGCTATGCCGAGGCCGAAGTGGTAAGCCACGACGCCAGCAGCATTCGCAGCACACCTGTGCCCAACAGCAGCAACCTGCTCCTGCTGGCCTCGGACATCGAGGTAGTAGGCATTGACGAGGCCCAGTTCTTCGATGATGGCCTTCCCGAAGTGTGCGCCCAACTTGCCGAGCAGGGCATCCGCGTGATCGCCGCCGGGCTCGACATGGATTACCAAGGCCGACCGTTCGGGCCCATGCCGCGCCTGATGGCCATGGCCGAATACGTGACCAAGGTGCACGCCATCTGCATGCGCTGTGGCGACCTGGCCAACTTCAGCCACCGCATGACCGCCAGCCAGGACCTCATCCTGCTGGGCGAGACCGACAGCTACCAGCCCCTGTGCCGCTCCTGCTTCCTGGCACAACGGAACAGCGCCGAAGCCTCGGCCGCCACGGACAAAGCACATCGCGAATGAAGCCGCACGGGCACCGCTTATCGGCCATTGCCCGCGCGCTGGGCACAACCGTAAATGGCGATGGCTATGACCCCGTGATCGAACACCTGGTCATCGATTCGCGCAAGCCTTTGCCCGAGGAAGGCGCCCTCTTCGTTGCCCTTAAAGGCGATCGGCACGATGGGCATCGGTATGTGCCCGACCTGGTGGATCGCGGCCTACAGTGCGCACTGGTGAGCGACGGAACGTCCGCAGTGCCGCTCACACTGCGTGTGCGCGACACGCTGGATGCTCTACAGCGGCTCGCCGGCTGGCACCGCGCACACCACCAGTTGCCCGTGGTAGGCATCACCGGAAGCAACGGGAAGACCGTGGTGAAGGAATGGTTGTACCAGTTGATGCGCGCCGATGAGCACATTGTACGCAGCCCAGGCAGCTGGAACTCGCAAGTGGGTGTACCCCTTAGCGTATGGGAGATCCGTCCCGAACACACGTTGGGCATTTTCGAGGCGGGCATCAGCCAGCCCGGTGAAATGGCGCGCCTGCAGGCTGTTGTGAGGCCCACCATCGGCGTGTTCACGAACATCGGACCAGCCCACGAGGCCAACTTCAGCAGCGATCTGGAGAAAGCCTTGGAGAAGGCGCGTCTGTTCAAGGATGCGGATGCCTTGGTCTATTGCGCGGACCATGGGGTGATCGCAGAGGCCATCGACCAGAGCCGATTGGATCAACGTCTTACCCTGAGGGCTTGGTCGCGCGAACGTTCCGCATGGCTTCACGTGGTGCGCGAAGAGACCGTGCCCCACGGCAAACGCATCACCTGCATCAACGAGAGCACCGAGTTCACGTTCGAGATCCCGTTCGCGGACCATGCCTCGTTGGAGAACGCCTTGCATTGCGTTACCCTCCTGTTGCATCTGGGCATGGATACCCGGAGGATCGCCGAACGCATGCCACTGCTGCAGCCCGTGGCCATGCGCCTGGAGGTGCTGGAGGGCAGGAACGGCATCACGCTGATCAACGATGCGTACAGCAACGACCTGGCCTCGCTCACCGTGGCCCTTGAACACCTCGATGTGGTGGGGCGTGGCCGTCCGCGGGCGGTAGTGATCAGCGATATCGTGGGCAGCGGCGAGGACCGCGATGCGCTTTACCAGCGTATGGCCGCCTTATTGCGCCGTGCCGGGGCCGACCGCGTGCTAACGGTGGGCACGGAACTGGCGGCGCGGACCGATCTGTTCGAAGGGCGGGCAACACACTACACCGATGCCCAGGACCTCATCCGCCGGTGCGATCCCGCTGAGCTTGCCGGACATGCCGTACTGATCAAGGGCGCACGTGGCTTCACGCTGGAACAGGTGGTTCACCGCTGGCAGCGCCAAGTGCATGGCACCGTGCTCGAGATCGACCTGGAGGCCATCCGGCACAACCTCAACCACTACCGCGCACAATTGTCCGGGGGCACCAAGGTGATGGCCATGGTGAAGGCCTTTGGTTACGGCAGTGGCGCACTGGAACTGGCCCGGCTGTTCGCCCATGAGCAGGTGCATTACCTCGGCGTGGCCTATGCCGATGAGGGCATCGAATTGCGCCAGCAGGGCATTCAATTGCCCATCCTGGTCATGAACCCCGAGCCGGTGCCCTTCGAGGTGCTGGACCGCTACCGGTTGGAAGCGGAGGTGTACGACGAACGTTCATTGCTCGATGCAGCGGACCACGCACGGCTGTTCCCGGCCATGCCTCCCGTTCACCTGAAGCTCGATACCGGCATGCATCGCCTGGGCTTCATGCCCGCTGAACTGCCACGTCTGCTTCACCTCCTACGCGAACATCCTCACCTTCGGGTGGCCTCCGTGCTTTCCCATCTGGCTGCCAGCGAAGACCCGGCCCACGACGCCTTCACCCGGCAACAGATCGCGCAGTTCACTGCCATGGCCGATGCCATTGATGCCACGCTCGGCTACCGGCCCTTCCGCCACATGGCCAACTCGGCCGCCGTACGCCGCTTCCCCGAAGCACGATTCGACCTTGTGCGCTTAGGCATAGGCCTGCACGGGATCGGATCGGACAGCGCGGAGACCGCCCAGTTGTTACCCACGGCCAGTCTGCGCACCCCGATCGCCCAATTGCGCCAAGTACCAGTGGGCGATAGCGTTAGCTACGGCAGAAGGTGGGTGGCCCAACGGCCCAGCATCATTGCCACGGTGCCGCTTGGTTACGCCGATGGCCTTTCACGCAGGCTCGGCAATGGTGTGGGGCGCTTGTGGGTCCATGGAAGCGCAGCGCCCATCGTGGGAAGCGTATGCATGGACATGTGCATGCTTGATGTGACCGATATCCCCTGCCAGATCGGGGACATGGCCTACCTCTTCAACACCGAACACCCCGTGACCGAAGTGGCCCGCGACCTGGGGACCATTCCCTATGAGGTGCTCACGGGTATTGCACAACGGGTGAAACGGGTCCACCTGCAGGGTTGAAGGATCAGAACTGAGGGAACAGGGCCCACGACCAGCGCACCGGTGGGCGGCGAAACGCGGAAAACCGACTACTGGATCACTTACTCAGGTACGCGATCTCGGCCTTGAGGTAGTTGATGATGTCATCAGTATCCTCGATGCTGGTGCGCGATTTCTTCTGCGCCTCCCGCTGGGCCTTCATGCGTACGAGGTAGGTCTCGCAAGCGCGTTTGCGCTCCGCCTTGTTGGTGATCCCCTTGAGTTTCAGCTTGATGAACCCAGAGGACAGAAAGCTCATGGGTTTGGATACGGTCGCCATGCGATGAACGGGTACGGATAACGGGTAGAGCGTGCAAGGTAGGTGGAATAGGCCGAACAAGCCCCCCTTTTTTGTCCAACGGGGTCTGCTTTCCCATGTTCGCCCCCTTTTACTGACGCTGGAATGACACGACCGGCGAGGTCCCGAACGCTTGTCCCTTAGTTTTGGGGAACCCTGCTCCCTCGAACATGAAGAACCAGATATCCGTCCTGCTTGCTGCTCTCTCCCTCATTATCAGCACTTCAGCACATGCCCAAGGCCCCGCCTACATCCCCGGCGATCTGCTGGTAATGATGCGCCCCGGTGCCTCACCCTGGTCATTGGTGGAAGGCTTGCGCACAGTGAACGGCATTCCCACAGGGATCGATGTGGCGGAGGAAGTGAGCGCCCCGATGCGGGCATGGCTGTTCCGGTTCGATGCCCAGGCCGTTACCCAGGACGCCATGTTGAAGGCCGCTTGGGCGCACCCTGCGGTGCAAATGGCCCAAAACAACCATGTGGTGACCGAGCGCCAGGTGCCCAACGACACCCAGTACGCCCAGCAGTGGCACCACCAGAACATCAACAGCGAAGCCGCGTGGAACATCAGTACCGGAGGAGTAACGACCACCGGTGACACCATCGTGGTCTGCATTATTGAGACCGCGGACCTACCGCACGCCGACCTGATCGGCAATGCTTGGTACAACCTGGGCGAGGTGCCCGGGAACGGCATCGATGATGATGCCAATGGTTATGTGGACGACCGCCGCGGATGGAACCCACCGGGGAACAACGATGCTGTGTATGGCGGAAGCCACGGCACCCAGGTGGCCGGCATGATCGGCGCCAAGGGGAACAACGCCGCCGGAGTGACCGGTGCGAACTGGAACGTGAAAATGATGGTGGTGAACTACGGCGGCACATCCGAATCTCAGGTGGTGGCCGCATACACCTACCCCTTGGTGATGCGACGCATGTACACCAGCACCGGAGGCCAAAAAGGCGCCTTCGTAGTGGCCACCAACGCCAGTTGGGGTGTGGATGGCGGCAACCCGGCCAACTCGCCTATCTGGTGCGCCATGTACGATACCCTGGGCACGGCCGGCATCCTGAGCTGCGGCGCCACTGCCAACAACAACGTGAACGTGGACCAAGTAGGTGATCTGCCCACGGCCTGCCCAAGCGATTTCATGGTGAGCGTTACGGCCACCAATACCGCGGACAACCGCACCTTCAGCGCCTATGGCCTCACTACCATTGATGTTGGCGCACCCGGCGAGAACGTACGTACCACCAGCCTCGGTGGCGGTTACGGCACCACCAGCGGAACCAGTTTCGCCAGCCCGCTTACGGCCGGTGTCATAGGTCTGCTGTACAGTGCGCCATGTCCTTCTCTGATGGCCCTTGTACAAGCCGACCCGGCACAGGGTGCGCTTTACATCCGCAACAAGTTGTTCGAGGGTGTGGACCAAGTTGGCAACTTGGCCGGACAGACCGTTACCGGCGGACGCATCAACGCTGGCACCAGCATGCAGCAGATCATGGACAACTGTTCGGCCTGTGTGCCTCCCTTTGGCGGCAATGTCGTGGCCACTGATGCAACCAGTGCCACCTATAGTTGGAGCAATGCCATCGCCGGACCGTATACCATCCGCTATGGTGTGCAAGGCTCGGGGGATTGGACCGTGGTGCCGGACCTGGCCACCAACAGCTACACGGCAACCGACCTGGCTCCCTGCACAGCCTACGAGTTCCAAGTGGAAAGTCTCTGCGATGAGGGCAGCAGTGGGTTCGGGCCCAGCACGGTGCTGGCGCCGGTGCTCGTTGGCACGCCCACGGTAACGCTGGCCGGAGCGCCCTTGCGCTGTGCCGGTGAAGTGGCCCAGCTGACCAGCAGCGCCGCCACCGGTAATACGTGGAGCACGGGTGCCCAAGGCCAAGTGCTTCAAGTGAGCGAGCCGGGCAGCTACACGGTCACAGTGAACGGGCCTTGCAACAGCGCCACCAGCACAGCTGTGAGCGTTGACTTCGTTCCCGTGCCGCAACCAACCACCAGCGATGTCACCCTCCCCGGACCGGGCACTGCCACGCTAACTGCGAACGGGGACAGTATCACCTGGTGGTCCGCCCAGACCGGTGGAAGTATCCTTGGCAATGGCAGTCCATGGCAAAGTCCCGAACTTTTCGGGGGTGCCACCTTCTGGTGCAGCAATACTGTGGTGAGCCAAGGCCCGGCCGTTTATGGCGCACGTCCGGACCGGACCAACTCCGGTCAATTCCACACCAACGGTTCCTTCTGGTTGGTCTTCACGGCCAACGAGGCGTTCACCCTCCGTTCTGTGAAAGTGTTCGCCAACGGTGCCGGCAGCAGGCCCATTGCACTGGTGAACATGCCCAGCGGCAGTGTGGTTACCCAGGGTAATTTCACCATTCCCAATGGCGAGAGCCGCGCGCAGCTCGACTTCCTGGTGCCCGGCCCTGGCCAATACGGGTTGCGCATTGCCAGTGGCGACCCTCAACTGTGGCGCGATGGCACTTCCAGCGGACAGACCTTCCCCTACCCATTGGGCACCTTGGGGTCCATTACCGGCACCACCGCCACCGGTAGCAACGCCACCGCGCTGTACTACTTTTTCTACGACTGGGAAGTGGAGCCACTGCCACTGGTCTGCACAAGCGAGCGCATACCTGTCAATGTGGACCTCCTGACCACGGGCATTGCCGAAAATGGCGACGCCGTGGGCGTTCATGCATACCCTAACCCAGCGGACCGCGAACTCTTCATTGAAGTCGGGGGTCCGCTGACCAGCCCGCGCTTGGTGGCCCGGATCATGGACAGCACCGGTCGCTTGGTAGCGCTAAAGCCGTTGGAGAGCGGCCTCAGTACAGTGTCCACGGCAGACCTTGAAGATGGCCTGTACACGTACCATATCATGCAAGGGGACGCCGAGGTGGGCAGCGGTAAGTTCGTGGTGAGCCATCTGCGGTAGGCCCTCCAAGGACAGCCACACCGAGGGCTTAACAGAGGTATCCGCTTTGGGTACTTTTGTTGGGATGAAGAACGCTATCGTCGCCGCCCTGTTGGGCCTCTTCCTATCCGCACAACTGCCAACCGCAGCACAGGGCCCTGCCTACATCCCCGGAGACCTGCTGGTGATGCTCACACCCGGCCAGGGACCGCAAGCCTTGGTGCGCGACCTTCAAACTGTGGATCGCCGGCCAACAGGGCTCACCGTGGTCCGCGAGGTAAGTGCGCCGATGCGTGCCTGGTTGCTTCATTTCGACCCGGCCACCGTGCCGCAGCAGGTCATGCTGCGCGCTATTCGCGGTCACCGCTCGGTCCAGATGGCACAGAACAACCACCTCATCGAAGAGCGTGTAGTGCCCAATGATGTGCAGTACGACCAGCAGTGGCACCACCAGAACATCAATAGCGAAGGGGCCTGGGAGATCAGCACGGGAGGCGTAACGGCCGCTGGAGATACCATCGTGGTGTGCATTATTGAGAATGCCGACCTGCCACACGCCGACCTGATCGGCAACGCCTGGTACAACCATGCTGAAGTCCCTAACAACGGCCAGGACGACGATGCCAACGGCTACGTGGACGACTTCCGTGGATGGGACCCTGCCAGCGCCAGCGATAACGTGTACGGTGGAAGCCATGGCACCCAAGTGGCCGGTATGATCGGCGCCAGCGGCAACAATGACATCGGTGTGGCCGGGGCCAACTGGAACGTGAAGATGATGGTGGTGGACTACGCGAGCACACAAGAGGCCGCGGTGGTCGCTGCGTACACCTATCCGTGGGTGATGCGCCGCTTGTACAACGAGACCAATGGACAGAAGGGCGCCTTCGTGGTGGCCACCAATGCCAGCTGGGGCATCAATGGCGGGCAGCCAAGTGATTCGCCGCTCTGGTGCGCCATGTACGATTCGCTCGGCGTACAAGGCGTGCTGAGCTGCGGTGCGACCGCCAACAACAATGTGAACGTGGATGTAGTGGGCGATCTGCCGACCGCGTGCTCAAGTGAGTACATGATCAGCGTAACGGCCACCAACGTGGACGATGACCGCACCTTCAGTGCCTATGGCCTCACCACCATTGATGTTGGCGCACCCGGCGACAACGTGCGCACCACCAGTCAGGGTGGCGGATACGGCAGCACCAGCGGCACAAGCTTCGCCAGTCCGCTCACGGCGGGCGTCATCGGCTTGCTGTACAGTGCACCATGTGCATCCATGATGGCCCTGGTGCATAGCGACCCCGCTGCAGGTGCCCAGTACATGCGCGACAAGCTCTTTGAAGGTGTGGACCTAGTAGGCAACCTGGCCGGACAGACCGTTACAGGTGGGCGCATCAATTCAGGCACCAGCATGCAACTGATCATGGGCGATTGCGGCTCCTGTCCCGGCGCCTACAACCTGTCCGTCGCCAGCCCCGCGGTGGGCGAAGCCGTCCTGACCTGGAGCTCACCCCTGGCCACCACCTTCGACCTGCGGTACAGGGCCATCGGGGCGCCGGAATGGACCCTTGTGGAAGGCCTGCAGACGAACACCTACACGCTTACCGATCTCGCCATCTGCACGGACTACGAATACCAAGTGCGGCCCCTATGCGATGAGGGGTCCGAGTTCGGGAACAGTCGTGCTTGGACCAGCGAAGGTTGCTGCAATGCCCCGCCGGGGCTGGGCCTGGGCTTCTATGACGAGGACACGGCCAACATCACCTGGATGCCCGTGCTGGCCGCCAACACGTACACGATACGCTATCGCGAGCAGGGCACCACCGAATGGACCGTTATCGATGGCATTACCGATACCTACGTGGCGCTCGAAGGCCTAAGTGGATGCACACCCTATGATGTTCAGGCCGGCAGTCTATGTGCCCAAGGCGAAGGTGCATGGTCATCGTCCCTAACGTTCACAACGCTGGGCTGCGGCGCATGTTTGGACAGAACTTATTGCACTTCATCAGGCAGCGACTCCTCGGATGAGTGGATCGGCCAGGTCGCCATTGGCACCCTCACCAACCCCTCTGGCAATGATGGGGGCTATGGCGACTATACCGGACTGAGCACACCGCTCACAATCGGGAACACATACGCCATCAGCCTTACCCCCGCCTTCGCCTCCTTCTCATTCAGCGAGACCTGGCGCGTGTTCGTTGATATCGGGCAGGACGGCGTGATGGGCCCCGAGGACCTGCTGTTCGCACCCTCAGCAGCGAGCAACACCACCGTGAACGGCTCCATCACCATTCCTGCTGGAGCAACACCCGGCGTAACGCGCATGCGTGTGGTGATGAAGTACAACACCGCCGTTGCAAATGCTTGTGGTGCGTTCAACTACGGCGAGACCGAGGACTATTGTGTTGAGCTTATCGATGGCAATGTGGGGATCAACGAGGCCACATTTGGAACGGTACGCGTGTATCCCTCCCCCGCCGACCACGAGTTGTTCGTTGATGTTGCAGATGTGGATGTGCAGGGCAGCTGGCTGCTTACGGTTTTAGACGCCACTGGCCGCGTGGTCACCACAAGGCCGGTCCAGCAAGGCAGGACATCGCTCTCCACCGCCGACCTCGGCGATGGGGCATATGTGTACCGCATAGCCAACGGCACAAAGGAGCTGGCCCGCGGCAAGTTCCTGGTGGTGCACGCACAATGAGTCACGCCACAGCGACTACGTAGCTTGCGCCCATGCGCCCGCTCTCGGTCGTCATCATCACCTTCAACGAGGAACGCAACCTTGGCCGCTGCTTGGCGTCAGTGCGCGATGTGGCCGATGACATCGTGGTGCTCGATTCCTTCAGCACCGACCGCACCGAGGCCATCGCCAGGGAGCATGGCGCCCGTTTCATACAACATGCCTTCGATGGCCACATCGAGCAGAAGAACAGGGCCATCACCCATGCCAGGCACCCCTTCGTGCTTTCGCTGGATGCCGATGAAGCACTGGATGAAGTACTGGTAAGCGCGATCCGCCAGGCCAAGAACGAAGAAGCGGACGGCTACACCATGAACCGCCTGACCAATTACTGCGGCACCTGGGTGCGCCACGGCGGATGGTACCCGGATGTGAAGCTGCGTTTGTGGGATAGTCGCAAAGGCCGGTGGACAGGACTGAACCCGCACGATCGCTATGAACTGGAGAACGGCGCAGTGACCAAGCACCTGCCGGGCGATCTGTTGCACTACAGCTACTACACGCTGAACGACCACCTGAAGCAGGTGAACTACTTCACCGACATCATGGCCCGTGAGCTTCATGGCAAAGGCCGAAAAGCATCGTACGTGAAGCTGCTCCTGAGCCCCTTCGCCAAGTTCATTGGTGACTATCTCTTCCGTGCAGGGTTCCGCGATGGCTGGCATGGCTTCGTGATCGCCATGATCAGTGCACACGCCACCTTCCTGAAATACGCCAAGCTGCGGGAACTGTACAGGGCATGAACGCTCCACGGACCATCCTGCTAAGTCGCCCTGACAGCATTGGTGATGTGATGCTCACGTTGCCAATGGCCGGATTGCTAAGGCAACGTTTCCCTGGCGTCCGCATCGTTTTCCTCGGGCGTGGCTACACGGCTCCCGTGCTTCGTTGCTGTCGGTATGTGGATGAGATCCTGACCTTGGAGGAACTCGAGGCCCTGAGCGACGATGGTGCTGTTGAGGTGCTGAAGCACGTGAACGCCGATGCCGTTGTGCACGTATTCCCGCATCGCAAAGTGGCGCAATGGTGTCGCAACGCGCGGATCCCGTTGCGTATCGGCACCACCAATCGTTGGTGGCATTGGCTCACCTGCAACACACGTGTTCCGTTCAGTCGGCGACGCAGTGATCTGCACGAGGCACAATTGAACATCAACCTGCTCCGCCCGTTCGGCATCACCGAGATACCGGCGCTCGATGCGTTGGCACAGCTATCCGGCTTTGCCGCTCCACTACCCGATGATGTGGTGAACGGCCTTCTGCGCAGCGACCGACGCAACATCATTCTACACCCACTATCAAAGGGCAGCGCTGTGGAATGGGGCATGGACCACTTCACCGAGCTGATCCAATTACTGGACACACAGCGGTACCAGGTCATCATTACAGGCACTGAGCAGGAGGCCGCTCGCTACCGCACCGCCTTGCCAATGCACCTGGCGCATGTGACGGATGCCGGCGGTAAGCTCGGGCTCGATCGGTTGATCCAGCTCATCGGCGCAAGTGATGCACTGGTGGCCGCAAGCACGGGTCCATTGCATATTGCGGCTGCGTGCGGCATTCGCGCCATCGGCCTCTATTCTCCAAAGCGGCCCATCCACCCCGGTCGCTGGTCACCCATTGGAAAAGATGCGGTCGCCTTGGTGGCAGAAGGCGTGGACCCGGAAGGTGATCCGCTCTCGCACATCCGCGCGATCACACCACAACAGGTGCTGTCCCGGCTGGAGCGATAGGCCTGTTCTGCGGTGAAGCGAACACGAGCAGTGTATAGTAAAGCGCAAAGACCGTGGCACCGGCCTGTGTCTCGATCGTGTCATCGGTAAGGCACGACACACCGAACACCACCGCCCATGCAATGAACAGCGGATCGCGCCATGCACCCATCCGCCATGCGGGCCACCACCAACTGAACAAGGACCACAACAGGCCGAGCACCCCGAAACTGATCAGCAGCGTGATGTACTGGTTGTGGGCACGCAAGTGCCATTCGGGTGCCAGCGAGGATCCCATCGCCACGTATTGTACATCAAAGGCGCGCTGGGTATCTCCCGTACCAACGCCGGTCGCCAAGTGATTCCTTGCAATAGCCAGCCCTGTGCGCCAGAACTCCAAGCGCATGGCCACCGAATGGCCGCTCGCCAGGCCCTTGTCGCCATACACCTGTAGTTCGAAGAGCACCTCTTCCATGCGTTCGCGCAACATGCTGCGCCGGCCATCCAAATGGTCGGGTACCCCGCGCTCAATGGCACGTACATCCTCCTCCGTCAGCGTCATCACACCCACACTGTCCTTCGTCAAGCCCTTGCTGGCCATGTAACGCACGGCCGTGCTCCACATCGGATGGCCGCGATCGTCGGGCGAATCCAGCGAGCGTTCACTGCGGCGCAGCCATGTGCGCCGCAGTTCGTTCCAGGCAATGTGTGTCCACACGTAATGGCCGTTCACTTGTTGGGGATCACGCAGATCATGTGCATAGGGTTCGCCGCCAGCGCTTCGCGGATAACGAGCGTGCAGGTCCTGTGGGGGCGGAGCGGTGCGTATCCGCAGTTCGCGCAACAAGGGCAACACCACCACCAAAGGCAACACCACCATGCCTGTACGCAATGACCAGCGCAATATCGGCCGCCAAAGGGCCGATCGCCGCCAGACCATGATACCGCAGATCAACAATAGGATGAAGTAACCCTGGATGCTTCCCAGGCGATTGATGAAGTACAGGCACCAGACCATGGCGAGCATTTCCGCCACACGCACCCAACGCACTGCTTTGCGCAGGTCCCAAACGAACACAACAATGGCCAGGCACAGCAGCAACACCAGCCGGATGTGGCTGATGAACATGGAGAGCGAACGATAGTCGCCGCGCCCCGCGCCACTGAAGCATGCGCAGAACAAGGTGCTGGCCACGGCGCTCCAGGCACCGAAGAGCAGCACGGTGCGGAACTCGCGTTCGTTCAGTGGTGGGGCGCCGGCCAGGACAACGCCGAAGGTGAGCACCGGTAGTAGGATCCGAACGAGGTCGGTGCCCCAGCGCATATCCACCGTCCACAAAAGGCCCAGTACGTGCAGTACAAGGAAGGAGAGGAAAACAGCCACAGGCGCTGATAGAAAGCCCTGTCGGAACCTGCCGCGCAGATCACCACGTGCTGCTCCCTCCACCAGCCAATTGAGCACCAGGAGCATTTGCGCCATGCTCAGGAAGGCCGTGCTCCATGGCAGGAAGATCGCGCACAATGCCAGCGCCGCCACATGGATGGCGCGGAAGGGTGCGGCGTTCAGCAGCGCCAGCTTCATCGGCGCGATGGGACCTATTTACGTCCAGGTGCGCCAGCGAGCACAGTTCCGTACTCGTTGCTGTTCAACAGTTCAATGGCGCGACGGATCACCGGGTCGGTACCCATGGATGCCTTCGCACGACCGGTCTGGAAGTAGTAGCGCGACACGAGCTCATTACGCAACACCTCCTCGATGTCGCTGCGGAACATACGTAGCTCCTCCGTGCGATCGGGCGTCAGTTCCTTGCGCAGTGCCTCCAGCTGTACCTTGGCGTGATCGTAGTAACGTTCACGCTTGGCCTTCTCCTCCAACGCCTTTAGCGCCTCCATGGTCTCCGTGTCGTAGGAGAATTCCTTGTCCTTCACATAGTCCACGAAGGCCTTGTACATGTCATCGGTGACGGTGAACTGCTCTGCACTGGGGATCTCCGGATGATCAAGGCGATAGCGCGTGGCGAAGTCGAAGAAGAGGTCTTCACTGTAAAGCCCGCCGACCACCTTGGCCAGTTCGGGGTCCTCAACGGCCACATCGGGCAGAATGCCACGACCATCGAACACCGGACGTCCGTTGCGGGTCTTGAACTCGGCGATGGCATCCTCCTTTACTTCGATCGCCTTGCCACTGCTGTCGCGGTGGGCATAGTCCAGTTTCTGGATGCAACGACCGCTGGGGATGTAGTACTTCGCCACGGTCACCTTCAGCTTGCTGTTGTAGTAGAGGTCGCGCGTTTGCTGCACCAACCCCTTGCCGAAGGTGCGCTCACCCACGATCACGGCACGGTCCAGGTCCTGCAGGGCACCGCTCACGATCTCGCTGGCCGATGCCGAACCACGGTCCACCAGTACCACCAGCGGGATCTCCGCATCCAGTGGTTCGCTCAGTGTCTTGTAGGTCTTGTCCCATTCGGCAATGCGACCCTTGGTCTCCACCACCAATTGGTTCTTGGGCACGAAGAGGTTCACGATGTTCACGGCTTCGCGCAACAGGCCTCCGCCGTTGCCACGCAGGTCGAGCACGATCTTCTTCGCGCCCTGGTCCTTCAGCTCCTTCACCGCGTTGCGCACCTCCTGTCCAGCGGTCTGCGTGAAACTGTTCAGCTTCAGGTAGCCGACCCCATTGGCAGAATCGATCATGCCCTTGTATGGCACATCGGGGATCTTGATCTCTTCGCGCACCAGGCTGTGTGTGGTCAGTACACCGTTTCGACTGGTGATCACTTTCACCGTGCTTCCGGCCTGGCCCTTGAGCAATTTGCTCACCTCATCGGTCTCCATGGCAGTGATCTTCCGGCCGTCCACTTCCACGATCACATCGCCGGCCCAGATCCCGGCCTTCTGCGCGGGATAGTTCTCGTAAGGCTCGCTCACCACCACGGTCTCGCCCTTGCGCTTGATCAGGGCTCCAATGCCACCGTACTGCCCGGTGGTCATGAAGCGGTAATCCTCCATGTCGCTCTCCGGGATGTACTGGGTGTACGGATCAAGCGAGGAGAGCATGGCATCGATGCCCGTCTTCATTAACTGCCCGGGCCGTGTATCATCCACGTAGTAGATGTTCAGCTCCTTGTAGAGTTCGGTGAAGATCTCCAGGTTCTTGCTGATCTCGAAGTAGTTGTCGCCGGCCGCGATGGTAATGGCACCACCGGCAACAACAGAAACGCCCAGGATCCAATTGCGCCAACGGGGACCGCGGCGTGCTGTTGACTTATCCATGCTGATGAGGGTCTTCCGGAACGGGGTCGTAGCCATGCCCGCCCCACGGGTTACAAGATAGGAAGCGCTTAAGGGTAAGCCAGCCGCCTTTGAACGCACCGTGGCGTCGGAGGGCGGTGAGGCCGTATTCGGAACAGGTGGGTGTGTAGCGGCATGCACCCGGCAATAGCGGAGAAACGGTGTATTGGTACAAGCGTACCAACATGATCAACGGCCATGCCAGGATCCTAGAAGCCATGCTTTTCCATCCAACGGTCGAGGCACCGGGTTATTTTCAACTGGGTCTCGGCCAGGTCCATTGTTCCTCGTCCTTGGTAGATGATCAACCAGGCGCATTGGCGGTCGGCGGCGGCGATGCGCTCTAGGTATCCGGCCTTGTGCAGGCGATACACTTCGCGCATCAGGCGCTTCATGCGGTTGCGGTCCACGGCATGGCGCAGGTAACGGCGCGGCACCGAAAAGGCCACCTGTGCGCGGGCCACCGTGGGTAGCTCCATCACCTTGCCGACCAAACGGAAGGGCGCCTCATTGACGGCCTTTCCCGTGCTGAACACTTCCTGTATGCGCAACCTGCCACAGAGGTGCTCATGCTTGCGGAAGGTGTAGCGGGTCATGCGCCTGAATGTCCGATCGAGGTACGACAGCGGGTCACAGGTCCACGAAGGCCGGTCCGCAAGGGCACGGTCACTTCTTCTTCGCCTGCTGCTTGATGAACAGCTCCATGGCCCCGGTCATGCTGGGCGCCTCGGGCAAGGGGGCTTGCAGGTCGAGCCGGAAGCCATTGTCCACCACGGCCTTCGCGGTGGTGGGTCCAAAAGCGGCAATGAACACGCCGTTCTGCTTGAACTTCGGGAAGTTCTTCTTCAGGCTCTCGATGCCGCCCGGGCTGAAGAACACGAGCATGTCGTAGTTCAGGGCCTTGATGTCGCTGAGGTCGCTGGCCACCGTGCGGTAGAACACGGCGTTGGTATACTTCACGCCGGCCTTGTCCAACGATGCGGGGATCTCGCCCTTCTGGATATCGCTGCAGGGCACCAGGTACCTCTCCTCCTTGTGCTTCTTGATCACGTCCACCAGATCGGCGAAGGATTGTTTGCCGATGAAGACCTTCCGCTTGCGGTACACGATGTATTTCTGCACGTAGTAGGCCACGCTTTCGCTCACGCAGAAATACTTCATGGTCTCCGGCACGGTTAGGCGCAATTCCTTGCACATGCGGAAGAAGTGGTCCACGGCATTGCGGCTGGTGAGCACAATGGCGGTGTGGTCCAGGATATTGATGCGTTCCTGGCGGAAGTCCTGTCCGGGAACGGCCTCCACCTGGATGAACGGACGGAAATCGATCTTCAACGCGTATTTCCTGGCCAGCTCGTGATAGGGCGATCTCTCGTCCGTAGGCGCAGGTTGCGAAACAAGAATGGTCTTGATCTTCAAGGCCGATCGGCTTAGGGTTGAAGAGTTCCGGTGAGCGCTTGCCGAAGGGCACCGATCGCAAGCAGGACAGGCAGGATCTCGGCGGCGCAAAAGTATACAATTATGTACCTGACGGGGACCCCCTCACCCACCCCGATCCAAGTGCCCCGGACCCAACGGTAAAGCAGCATGAAACCCACTATGGCCAGCCCCAATGGGGCCATGTATGAGCGGTATTCGGCGCGGTAGGCCATGAGCACGGCCACCGGCAAAAGCACCAGCCCGGCCAGTATGAACAACAGCAGACCGGTGTAAAGGTGCTCGGCCACGCCACGGTCCACGCGGAACAGCCCGGCCACCGCACGCAGCAGCAATAGTTGGAAAAGCACCGCCCCGGCCACCAGACCGAGCAGGGGCAGAAAGCCCAGTCCTTGCGCCAACCCCCGCCAATGCAGGTACTGCCACCCGAACAGGCTGATGACGCACAGCGCCATGAAGAGCATGGAGAGGAAACCGCGTTCCTGCAGATCGAACTCCTCACGCATGGCCTGCTTGCCCAACCGCATGCGGAACATGGCCTGCCCGAACAGCCGCCACTTGCGCGACGAACCCGCATTGATCAGCGCCAGCAGGACGAACAAGCCCAGCAGCAGGGCTGTTACCCATTCGGCGTTCAACGGATCGGACGCGCGCAAATGGTCAGTGGCTTCTGCCGTTCCCATGGCCGCAAAAGTAGATGCCCGGCCTCCGCGCCACCGGGCCTTGTTAAATTCGCACCCCCTTGCGGTCCGCATCAGCGCGGACCATACGCACCATGAGCACCACCACAGCACAGAAGAAAGCCGCCACCGACCTGTTCCAAAGCCACGACCACTACCTGGTGGATGAGTTGCTCACCGACGAACAGAAGCTCATCCGCGAAACAGCGCGGAAGCATGTGAGCACGCACCTCAAGCCCATCATCGAGGAGCGCTTCGAAAAGGCGGAGTTCAGCAAGGACATCATTCCCGGACTGGCCGAGATCGGTGCATTCGGACCCTTTGTGCCCGAGGAATATGGCGGCCCCGGTCTGGACCAGATCAGCTATGGCCTGATCATGCAGGAGATCGAGCGTTGCGACAGTGGCCTGCGCAGCCTGTGCAGCGTGCAGGGCTCGCTCGCCATGTACCCCATCTGGAAATACGGTAGCGAGGAGCAGAAGAAGAAGTGGCTGCCCGACATGGTGCAGGGCAAGAAGATCGGCTGCTTCGGCCTCACCGAACCCGACTTCGGCAGCAACCCCAGCGGCATGGTCACCACCTTCAAGGACATGGGCGACCACTACCTGCTGAACGGCGCTAAGATGTGGATCAGCAACGCTCCCTTCGCCGACCTGGCGGTGGTGTGGGCCAAGGCCGAGAACACCGAAGGCCGCATCCATGGCCTCATTGTGGAGCGTGGCATGGAGGGCTTCACCACCCCCACCACGCACGGCAAGCTGAGCCTGCGCGCCAGCCCCACCGGCGAGTTGGTGTTCGACAACGTGAAAGTGCCCAAAGGCAACCTGCTGCCTGGCCGCAACGGCTTGGGTGCTCCCATGAGCTGCCTCGACAGCGCCCGCTACGGCATTGCTTGGGGCACCTTGGGCGTGGCCATGGAGTGCTACGATACCGCCCTGCGTTACAGCCAGCAGCGCATCCAGTTCGGCAAGCCCATCGGCGCCTTCCAGCTCACGCAGAAGAAGCTCGCCGAAATGATCACCGAGATCACCAAGGCACAGCTGCTCACTTGGCGTTTGGGAACGCTGCGTAACGAAGGCCGCGCCACCACGCAGCAGATCAGCATCGCCAAGCGCAACAACGTGGCCCTGGCCCTGAACGTGGCCCGCGAGGCCCGCCAGATCCTCGGCGGCATGGGCATCACCAACGAGTATCCCATCATGCGCCACATGATGAACCTCGAAAGCGTGGTGACCTACGAAGGCACCCACGACATCCACCTGCTGATCACGGGCGCGGATGTGACCGGTATCCAGGCGTTCAAGTAAATAACGGCATCGATCTCAATAGCGAAGGGGCCTTGCGGGGCCCCTTCTGCGTTCATCAACGCATCTGTGCCAGCGTCACCATCTAAAGTGCGTCATCGGCCACCACCCGCAGGTCGTGCATCACCTTCATGGTGCCGCTGCCATTGACGAAGCGGATCGAGCCCACGGGTCCATCATACCGCCGCCCGGGCCGCTGCTCCTCGGACTCCAACACCACCTCGAACTTCACTTTGCGGTTCTCCTTCACCGCCTTGGGGGTGTTCAACGCGTTGCGGGTATCCACGGTCACCTCCTTTGGCAGGTGGCCGGGCTTCATGAACAACAAGGTGGCCTTGGCACCAACCGGTAGCCGGAAGAAGAACTGACCGTTATCGTAGAGTTCAGCAAAGAGGCACCGGTCGCCTTCCAGTTCCACCACAAGTACCGCATCATCCATGTGCCGGTCCTCGGCGAGCAACCTTCCTGTGATCAGGATCTCATCCTTTACGACCGCGCCTGTTGGTGACGCGAAAAGAGAAAGACCGAAGAGGGCGAAGAGGGCCACGAGCAGGGCCGCTTCGAAGGTGAGGTGAACGCGCTTTTCCATGGTGCTGATCGTCTTGATATCCGCACCAAAAGTCCGGACAGCGCCCGGCCGCCTGCAATACCCACATGTGGGGGAAATGGTGCACCGGCCTGTTCAGACCCAGCGCCGGTCGATGGCATACTTCACCAGCCCCGCTACACTTCGCACGTTCAGTTTCGTCATCAGGTGCTTCCTGTGCGTCTTCACGGTATCCTCACTGATGAACAAGGCCGCAGCGATCTCGCCATTGGTGCGCTCCAAGGCCACCAGCCTGATGATCTCGCGTTCGCGGGCGGTAAGGCCGATGTACTCTCCGTCCATGCGTTTCTCGGTATAGGCATAGCCTGCATCCACGCTGCGTTGGGCCGCTTCGCTCAGGAAACGTTTCCCGCTCATCACGGTCCGGATGGCGAGCAACAACTCTTCGCGCGGACCACCCTTCACCAAGTAACCACAGGCCCCTTCAATGAGCATACTGTTCACATACTCGATCTCCGTGAGGGAGGAATGGGCCAACACGCGCACCAGCGGGAACTGCTTGCGGATGGCGCGGGCCGTATCTATTCCGTCCTTGCCCGGCAACGAGACCTCCAGCAGTACGAGATCGATCGGGTCCGTGGCCAGAAGCTCCAACACCCTGTTGCCTGTGCTCGCATGGGCCACCACGTGCATATCGTCCCGGTCGACCAAGCGGACGCGCAAACCATCGGAGACCAGTTCCAAGGGATCGGCGACAAGGATGCGCAAGGGCGTCTCACGCTTTTGCATACCCCGAATATCGCATGTTCCCAGCGACCATCACATGGCGATCGTCATTTGCACAGCGCACGAGCCAGCAACCGCTCGCTTGAACATTGTGAAAAGCATGCAGCGCAGGGGGGCATGCCGATATTTGCCGACCCCAAGCACACAGCCATGACCAAGGCCCGTATGAAAAGCGCCGTTCCGCCACCACAATGGAAGACCGTGCGCGAGTTCGAGGACATCACCTATCGTAAGAGCGGCGGGGTGGCCCGCATCGCCTTCAACCGGCCCGAGGTGCGAAATGCCTTCAGGCCACACACGGTGGGCGAGCTCCTGCAAGCCTTCCACGATGCGCACCAGGACACCAGCATCGGCGTGGTGCTCTTCAGCGCCGAAGGCCCCAGCAGCAAGGATGGGGGCTGGGCCTTCTGCAGTGGTGGCGACCAGCGGGCACGCGGACACCAAGGCTACGTGGACGACAATGGCATGCCGCGCCTCAACATCCTGGAAGTGCAACGGCTGATCCGCTTCATGCCCAAGGTGGTGATCGCCGTGGTGCCCGGCTGGTGCGTGGGTGGTGGGCACAGCCTGCACGTGGTGTGCGACCTCACATTGGCCAGCAAGGAACACGCGGTGTTCAAGCAGACCGATGCCGACGTGACCAGCTTCGACGGTGGCTATGGCAGCGCCTACCTCGCCAAGATGGTGGGGCAGAAACGTGCACGGGAGATCTTCTTCCTGGGCCGCGACATCGATGCGCAGCGCGCGTACGAAATGGGCATGGTGAACGCGGTGGTGCCGCACGCCGAACTGGAGGCCACGGCGTGGGAATGGGCGCAGGAGATCCTTGCCAAATCGCCGACCTCCATCAAGATGCTCAAGTTCGCCTTCAACCTCACGGACGATGGCATGGTGGGCCAACAAGTGTTCGCCGGGGAGGCCACCCGCCTGGCCTACATGACCGATGAGGCAAAGGAGGGACGCAACGCATTCCTGGAGAAGCGGAAACCGGATTTCTCCGGCATCAAGTGGATCCCGTGATCCGGGTGTTCCGTCCAGCGGATCGCTAACTTGGGCTGTCACGATATCCCTCGACCTCTCATTCCGTTAGTGGGAATGTCCAGGTCACTATCGAAGCGCTCTCCTGAATTGCACCGTGTGCTTCGGCAACATCACGCGTATGTGGTCGGGTCAGTGCGCTCTGGAGAATTCTGGCGTTCCGCTTACATTGGCGGAACAATGTGGATCCGATGAGCGTCTGGTGGGAAGCCCTTACCCTGTTCGAGAAAGTCCTTTGGGCCATAGCCCTGTTCTTTTCGCTGCTGTTCATCCTGCAGACCGTGCTCGCCATGATCGGGGCCGATAACGACGGCTCCATGGGCGATGCGGATGCCTCCGTACACGCGGACCACGGCGAAGGGAACAGCTACTTCACCATCCGCAACCTGGTCACCTTCTTTACCATGTTCGCGTGGACCGGCCTGGCCTGTCAACAGAACGGGCTTGGCGAAATGGGTTCGGTGGCCATCGGCACCGTGGTGGGGTTGCTCATGGTGGCGCTCATGGTCTGGCTGATGAACAAGGCGGCCACCTTGAAGCACAGCGGCACGCTGGAAACGCAACGCACTGTGGGGCTCACCGGCACCACCTACCTGCTCATCCCCGCGGCACGCAGTGGTATGGGCAAGATCAGTGTGCGCGTGCAAGGCAACCTTCGGGACCTTGACGCCATGACCGACGACCCTTCGCCCATCGCCACGGGCACCATGGTCACCGTTACCTCGGTCATCAACGATCGTATCCTCTTGGTCTCCCGCACCCTCTAAGTCACTAGCACATGCCCTTCTTCCTGATCGTGATCGCGGCCGCGGTCCTCTTCATTTTCGTCCTCTTCGTTTCGCTGCTCAGCCGCTACAAGCGCTGCCCAAGCGACCGCATCCTGGTGGTGTACGGTAAGGTGGGCTCCGGCCCCGATGGGCAGAAGACCGCCAAATGCATCCACGGCGGCGCGGCCTTCATCTGGCCGGTGTTCCAGGACTACGCCTTCCTCGACCTCACGCCCATCGGCATTGAGGTGAACCTCGTGGGTGCGCTCAGCAAGCAGAACATCCGCGTGGATGTGCCCAGCAAATTCACCGTGGGCATCAGCACCGAGCCGGGCGTAATGGAGAACGCTGCGGAACGCCTGCTCGGCCTACAGCAGAACGCCGTGCACTCACTGGCCACGGACATCATCCTGGGCCAGATGCGTTTGGTGGTGGCCATGATGGACATCGAGGAGATCAACAGCAACCGCGACAAGTTCCTCACCAACGTGGCCGGCAGCGTGGAGAGCGAGTTGAGCAAGATCGGCCTCAAGTTGATCAACGTTAACGTGACCGACATCAAGGACGAGAGCGGTTACATTGAAGCTTTGGGCAAGGAAGCTGCGGCCAAGGCCATCAACGAGGCCAAGGTGCGCGTGGCCGACATGGAGCGCATGGGCGACATCGGTAAAACGAGCGCCGAGAAGGACCGCGACCTGAACGTGGCCGCCCTTGTCCGCGACCGCGACACCGGTGTTGCGCTCACGTTGAAAGACAAGGAGATCCTGATCGCCGGAGCGAAGCGTGATGAGAGCATCGGTAAGGTGGAGGCCGAGCGCGATACGCGTATCAAGAGCGCCGAAGCGAACGCCACCGCCGTGCAGGGCGAGAACCAGTCACGCATCCAGATCGCTGATTCGGAGGCCCAGCGCCGCGAGCGGGAGGCTGAAGCGTTGCGCCGCGCCACCGCTGCCGAAAAGGTGCAGAGCGCACGCGCCCTGGAAGAAGCCTACGACGCCGAACGCAAGGCCGAAGTGGCCCGCGCCGAACGCGAACGCGCCTCGCAGACAGCCAGTGTGGTGGTGAGCGCCGAGATCGACAAACAGAAGGCCATCATCCAGGCTCAGGCCGAGGCCGAGCAATTGCGCGAGAAAGCCAAGGGCGAAGCCGATGCGCTCTACGCCAAGATGGAGGCCGAAGCACGTGGCTTGAAGGAGATCCTCACCAAGCAGGCGGAAGGTCTGGAGCGCATTGTGAAGAGCGCCGGCGACAACCCCAAGGATGCCGTGCTGCTGCTGGTGGCCGACAAGCTGCCCGAGCTGGTACGCCTACAGACCGAAGCGATCAAGAACATCAAGATCGACAGCGTTACCGTTTGGGAAGGCGGACAACAGGGCGACGGAAAAGGCAGCACCGCAGGCTTCATCAGCGGGCTGTACAAGAGCGTTCCGCCCCTGAAGGACCTCTTCGATATGGCCGGCATGGACCTCCCGAAATACCTCGGCGAGAAGAAGGCGGGCGAAGGTAAGAGCGAGGAGGCTGAAGCTTAGGCTGCTCACCTAAGGGTTCGTGGTCCTGCGTGTACGCGGATGTTGCCGCGTGTCCCAGAAGCCCACCACCTGTAGCTCATCACCTTTGATCCGGAAGCACAGGATGTTGTGCTTTGTGACCAATACTTCGCGAGTCCCCTTCCGACCTTTTCGGGAAATACCGGGGAACCGCATCAGCATGCGCACCGTAGCATCCGTGCGCTGAATGAAGCGCGTGGCATCACGTTCCGACCATTCCGACCGGAGGTAGCCGATCACTTCGATGAAGCGCGATTCGGCTTCCGGCGACCAGCGGACCCTTTTGACCATTTGCGAGCATTGGCCATGACCTCCTCGTGCGAACGCCCTTCACCCCGATCCAACTGTTCCAGGCTCAATTGTAAAGAGGCCCGGATATCGGCGGTGAGATCGCCCCATGGCTCAGCGGGCTCCGCCACCAAGTAAGCATGCAGGTTAGCGAGCGCCACCTCGTCCTTCAAGGCAAGAACTTTCTTGACGATATCCAGCTTGGTCTTTTCGGCAGGCATACCCGTAAAGGTAGTCATGGACCGTCAACGCACCTCCCCGCCCGGACCGATCATCTCCTTCGGCTGCACGAACACCAGCTTGCCACTGGCATCCTCGGCCATCAGCACCATGCCCTGGCTCTCCACACCACGCATCTTGCGGGGTTCCAGATTGGCCACCAGCACCACCTGCTGACCGGGCAACTGCTCCGGCTGGTAGTGCATAGCGATACCGCTCACCACGGTGCGCGGTTGCGGCTCACCCAGGTCGATGGTGAGCTTCAGGAGCTTGTCGGCCTTGGGCACACGCTCCGCAGCGGTGATGGTGCCCACGCGTAGATCGAGCTTGGCGAAATCGTCGAACGAGATGTTGGGTTTCGCCGCAGGAGCGGTTGAAACGGGGACGGGAGCAGGTGCGACTTCCTGCGGTGCGTTCGCATGCAAGCGCTCGATCTCCGGCTGGATCTCCGCATCGGTGATCGGCTTGAAGAGGTGCTCGGGCTTACCCAGTTCCTGACCGGCACCGATCAGGTCACTGCGGAAGGCATTGTCCCAAGGCAAAGTGCCGACTCCCAGCATGCGGCGCAGCTTGGCCGTGGTGTGCGGCAGGAAGGGCTCCAGGACGATGCTCAGCGTGGCCGCGATGTTCAGGCTGTTGGCCAGGATGGTGCGCGTGCGCTCGGGATCGGTCTTCTCCAGCTTCCAGGGCTCGTTGTCGCTGAGGTACTTGTTGCCGGCACGGGCCACGTTCATGGCGCTGCTCAGGGCATCGCGCAATCGGAAATCGTCGATGTGCCTGGCCACCTCTTCCACGCTGCTGTGTACGCTGCTCCAGAGGGCCAGGTCCACATCCACCTTCTCCCCGGCCGCCGGTGCCTTGCCTTCGTAGTACTTGTGGCACAGCACGAACACGCGCTGCACGAAGTTGCCTACGATGCTCACCAGCTCGCTATTGTTCTTCTCCTGGAAATCCTTCCACGTGAACTCGCTGTCCTTCTGCTCGGGGATGATGGTGGCCAGGAAGTAGCGTAACTCGTCCTGCCGCCCGGGCCAGCGCTCGAGGTACTCGTGCAGCCAGACGGCCCAGTTGCGGCTGGTGCTGATCTTCCGCCCTTCGAGATTGAGGAACTCGTTTGCCGGCACGTTCTGCGGCAGCACGTAGCCGCCGTGCAGCTTCAGCAGGATCGGGAAGATGATGGCGTGGAAAACGATGTTGTCCTTGCCGATGAAGTGGATCAGCCGCGTATCATCGGCCTTCCACCATTTCTCCCAATCGGTGTTGTGCTCTTGGGCCCAACGCTTCGTGGCGCTGATGTATCCGATGGGCGCATCCAACCACACATAAAGCACTTTTCCCTCAGCGCCTTCCAGCGGCACGGGAACGCCCCAGTCCAGGTCGCGTGTCATGGCACGGGGACGCAGGCCATCCTTCAACCAGCTATTGCACTGGCCGAGCACGCTGGCCTTCCACTCCTTCGGGTCGTGGTGTTGCACGCCATCAAGCACGCCGGTGTTCATCCACTGCTCCACCCATTGCTGGGCCTCGTCCATCTTCAGGTACCAGTGCTTGGTACTCTTTAGCACGGGCTTCGATCCGCTGAGCGTGCTGCGCGGCTCGATCAGGTCCTTGGGGCTGAGCGCGCTGCCGCACTTCTCGCACTGGTCGCCATAGGCATCGGTGTTGCCGCACTTCGGGCAGGTGCCCATGATGTAGCGGTCGGCCAAGAACTGCCTGGCCTCCTCATCGAAATACTGCTGCTCCTCCTGCACGCTGAAGGCGCCGTTCTCCAGCAGTTTCAGGAAGAAGCCCTGCGAGGTCTCGCGGTGCAGCTCGCTGCTGGTGCGGTCGTAGATGTCGAAGTGGATGCCGAAGTCCTGGAAGGCCTGGCCCATCAGCGCGTGGTAGGTGTCCACGATGGCGCGGGGCGTGGTGCCCTCCTTCATCGCGCGGATGGTGATGGCCGCGCCGTGCTCGTCGCTACCGCAGATGAAGAGCACCTCCTTGCCGCGCTGGCGCAGGTTGCGCACGTAGATGTCGGCGGGCAGGTAGGCCCCGGCGATGTGGCCGATGTGCAGCGGCCCATTGGCGTAGGGCAGTGCGGCGGTGACGGTATGGCGGGCGATTTCCTTCACGGGTCGGGTCACTTCGATGCGCGAAAGTACGGGGCAGGGTGTTGGCCCAGCGAAAGGATGGACCTTTGCCAGCACCATGCACCTGGCGCTTAAGTGCACTTCCATTTGAACGCGATCTGCGATGGAGCCGGATCGGGTATCTTGGAGTCGTGTTCATGCCCATGAGAGCCTTGCGCTGCGCCATCATCACGTTGGGATCTTTCGCGTTCACCAATTGCTCAACCAACGGTGGATCGGCTGAACCGGCCGGACATCCCTATGCTGGCGGCGACACGCTTGTCTTCACCTCCTCCGAAGGCTCCAGGGATCAGCGCGTGATCACCGGGTTCAAGGTCTATGACCAGGTCCACGATGAAAGGTCCGAGCACATTGAGCAGGTTCTTTGTGAGGACCACTGTTCCTCACGTCCGGGAGTGCCCTGGAGCACGTTCATCGCCGCCGAGACCACCACAACGGAAGAGGCCAGTATCCTCAGCCTCAACATCAGCTGCGATCACGCATTCACATACGGCTTCCTCGGCACGCGTATGACCGAGCTTGATGGTCTGCCAATGCGGACCGTTTTCATTGACGGACTGAACTTGACGGACGTGGTCATCATCATGCCGGACACCACTTCGGACGAATACCGCCAGCACTCATCGGACGGTCGCACCATCAGCAGGGTCTTCTGGAGCAAGTCATTGGGGGTCGTGCGGTACGACATGTTGAACTCAGGTGTCACCTGGACCCTATCCCGGACCTCTCGGATCGTTCGCAGGAGCGGCCGCTGGTCCAGCCCAGAGACCGACCGACCACACGGATCCGTTCCATGATACGACCGTGACCCCGCTCAGGGACGATGCGTGCAGCATTTGGCCCGGTGGCATTCCGACCTGACCTTCGTCCCATGTCCATCCTTGTTCCACCACCACTTAGATCCGGTGACACCATCGCCATTGTGCCCACCGCCCGCGCCATTACCGTAGCGGAGCTGCAGGACGGGATCGCTCTGGTGGAAAGCTGGGGCCTGAAGGTGAAGCTCGGCGCAGGGATCGGGCGCAAGCACTTTCAGCAGGCGGGTACCGCCGAAGAGCGCACCGCCGACCTGCAAGCCGCGCTCAACGACCCCACCGTCCGCGCCATCTGGTGCGCCCGTGGCGGCTACGGCACCGTACACCTGTTGGATCACCTGGACCTCGGCGTGCTGCGCCAGGACCCCAAGTGGATCGTGGGCTTCAGCGACGTCACCGTGCTGCACAACGCGTTGCACAACCTGGGCGTGGCCAGTTTGCACGCGCAGATGCCCTTCAATATCGGGGCAAAGACGGGGGAGAGCAGGGAGAGTTTGCGGAGAGCGCTGTTCGGGGAGGAAATTCGAGTGGCGAGTGACGAGTGGCGAGTGGCGAGTTCTGCCGGGCATTCACTCGCCACTCGCCACTCGCCACTCGTTACTCAGCGCGAAGGAACGTGCATTGGCGAATTAGTTGGCGGTAACCTCTCCCTGCTCTACGCCCTCCGCGGCACGCCCTACGACATCGACCCCACGGGCAAGATCCTGTTCATCGAGGACCTGGACGAGCTGCTCTACCACGTGGACCGCATGGTGCAGAACCTGCGGCTGGCAGGCTGGTTCAAGGGCTTGGCAGGGTTGATCGTGGGCGGCATGAGCGACATGCGCGACAAGAATCCCGACGACCCCTTCGGGAAAAGCGCCGAGCGGATCATCGCCGATGCACTGGGCGACACCAACTACCCGGTGTGCTACGGCTTCCCGGCGGGGCACATCGATGACAACCGGGCCTTGGCGCTGGGTGCGAAGGTGAAGCTCAGCGTTGCTCCTGAAGGTGCGTCGATCGCGTACGTCGACCGGAACGGCGCTTGACAGGAATTGGACCTTCCAAAAACACGTAGGTCGACCCGGTGGGTTGACCTACTGGTGGGGATCTGGAATGTTGGCGCTATGCCGATCAGTTCCGCTCGAACTTATTGTAGCCGGCGGGGATCTCGAAAAGTGCAGGCTTCTGAACGCCCTTGGTCACCTTGGTCACTTCCAGGCGGCTCACTTCGGCGCCGTCCATCTTCTGTTCGATACCCAGCATAGGGAACACGCCTTTGTTGTCCTTCACTTGCAGGAAAAACACGGCCTGCTCATCCTTCCGGTTCAGGGTCTCCAACAGCGGAATGAAGAACGAGAACTCGTCGGCGGCCACCCAGTAGGTGATCTGGCGATCCTCCTTGGGGCTCTTCACCAGCCATTTCTCGCACTTGTATCCAGCGATCTCCTTGAGGTCGGCGGTCTTTTGCACCTGCACCTCCACATCCTTGGGCAGGCGCATGTTGGGCACATCCATGTAGAGCTTGCGCTCGGGGCTGATGGCCGTAACGGTCTTGTCGCGGGTGTCCACCAACATGATGCCCTGCACCTCGCCGCGTGCGCTGATCTCCTCAATGCGGATGCGCTCACCCTTCACATAATAGCGGTAGGTGGTGATCACCGGACCGGTGGTCTTGGTGAACTCGATGATGCCCTCGAAGGGTTGGGCGAAAAGGGCCGAAGCGCTCACCATCACAGAGAGGGCCAGCAGGCTTATGGAACGGAGAATAGGGCGCATGTTCACGATCTGTTCCGAGGGTGTGGACGGAAAGTTCCTCAATTTTAGGCCTTCAACGGAGCTGCCCGCACAGGGTTACGCTCTGCATCTTTCAACACATGGCCGAGCACAACCAGACGGGCGCCACGGGCGAGCAACTCGCATGCCGCTTCATGGAAGAGGCTGGCTATGAGGTGCTTGAGCGCAATTGGAAGCACGGCAAGCACGAGCTGGACATCATTGCCCGCAAAGGACCCGAGCTGGTGGTGGTGGAAGTGAAGACCCGCAGCAGCGAGCAGTACGGCCAGCCCGAAGAGGCCGTAAAGAAGGGCAAGCGGGGCCACCTGATCAAGGCCGCCAATGCATACGTGCAGGAGACCGGCTGCGAGCTGGGATTGCGGTTCGATATCATCAGCGTTATCCTGCACCCATCGGGCAAGCCCTACATTCACCACATTCGCGACGCGTTCTATCCCACCCTACATGACCGACCGTACTGACCGCAACAAAGGCCCACGCAAGACCGGCAAAGGCCCCGCTCGTCCCGCCAAAGGCCCTTCGAAACGTGCTGGCAAACGCCCGCCACGGGCCGAACGCGATGGTGCACGGAACGCGGACAGTGACGCCCCGCAGGGTGGTCGCCCGCAACGTGGCGCACCCACCTCCAAGCGCGCCGGCAAACGTCCGCCCGGCGCAGGTCGCGATCAGCGCAGCGGTGGCGAAGGCGCAGGCCCTGCCGCCCGTGGTGCACGTCCGGGAGGAAATTATGCCGAGCGTCCGGCACGCGACCGCGATGAACGTCCCCGCGGTTCGGGTGGTCCCGGCGGTTCCCGCTCCGGCCCACGATCCGAGGGATATGGCGATCGTCCGGGAGCACGCAGTGCACGACCGGGTGGCGCACGGCGAGAGGGCGGAGAAGGCGAACGCCCGTTCCGCGAAGGGCGCAGCGAACGCCCCGGAGGCAAGCGCCCATGGGCACCCGCCGAACGCACGCGCGATGCCTCTGTGAAACGCACCATTGGCCGCGGACCCGACCGCATGAGCCGCCGCGGACGCAAGGCCGAGGAGGACAACGATGGCTCCATGCGCCTGAACCGCTACCTGGCCCATGCCGGTGTGGCCAGCCGCCGCGAGGCCGACGACCTGATCAAGGCCGGTGTGGTAAGCGTGAACGGCAAGATCATCACAGAGATGGGCTTCAAGGTGATGCCCGGCGACCGCGTTCACTACGGTGGCCAGCGCCTCAGCTCGGAGCAGAAACGCTACGTGCTGCTCAACAAGCCCAAGGACTTCATCACCACCACCGATGATCCGCGCGACCGCCGCACGGTGATGGCACTGATCGACGATGCCTGCACCGAAAGGCTTTACCCCGTGGGCCGCTTGGACCGCAACACCACGGGTGTGCTTCTGATGACCAACGATGGCGACCTGGCCAAGAAGCTCACGCACCCCAGCCACGGGGCCGAGAAGATCTACCACGTAACGCTGGACAAGGCGGTGACCAAGGCGCACTTGGAGCAGTTAGTGGAGAACGTGATGCTGGACGATGGTCCCGCGCAGGCCGACGAGGCCACCTTCGTGCAAGGCTCCAACCGTAAGGAAGTGGGCCTGAAGCTGCACATGGGCCGCAACCGCATTGTGCGCCGCATGTTCGCCGCGCTCGGCTACGAAGTGGTGAAACTGGACCGTGTGGTCTTCGCCGGGCTCACCAAGAAGGACCTGCCACGCGGGAAATGGCGGCACCTTACCGAGAAAGAGGTGCTGTTCCTGACCAAGCGCAAATAGCGCCACGCCCGGAATAACACCGGGGTGTGAACGAACTGCACGGGAATTGCCGTTAGCTGCAATGGTGCCCCGGTACCTTGCACCTCCGTCCATGTTCCGCCGCCTTCGCACCGCGCTCATTGTCGTGGCCTCCGTGCTCGTGCTCGCCTTCGGCACGCTGGTGGTGCTGGCCAAAGTGTACGATGCCGAGGTGAAGGCCAGTCTTGTGGGCGCCATCAACGAGCAGCTGAACGCACCGATCAGTGTGAGCGGGATGGACCTCACGCTGATCGCGCGCTTCCCGAATGCCAGCATGCACCTTACCAATGTGCTGGCCCGCGAAGTGCGATCCGATGGGGCCGAGGCCGACACGTTGTTGCATGCGCAGGACCTGTACCTGGAGTTCAGCCTGTGGGACCTCTTCAAGGGCAACTACATCGTGCAGGGCATCCATGGCAAGACCGTGAAGCTCTATCCCGGACTTGATGGCGAGGGCCGCGAGAATTATATCATCTGGAAAACGGACACCACCAGCACCGCCTCATCACCCTTGGAGCTGGAGGCCGTGAGCTTTGATGGATTGCGACTGCGCTATCGCGATGCACGTTCGGGCCTGCAGATCCGATCTTTCAGCAAGGTACTGGCCCTCAGCGGCCGATTCAGCGATGCGGAGAACAGGATCAACCTCAAGGGCGACCTCGATCTGCGCGAATGGCAGCAGGACGGCCACATCATTCTGCAGGACCGGCAAGCCCAGCTGCGTTTCGCACTTCAATACGGTGGTGCCGACGGCGGCCTGCACATCACCAAGGGCGAACTGATCTCCAACAATGTGCCTTTGGAAGTATCCATGGACCTGGTGCCAGGGCCCAAGAACGGCAACGAGCTCGACCTGCGTGCCAAAGGGCTGGGCCTTGATCTGGGTGATGCCGTGCGCCTGCTACCCGATGACCTGGCCGCCCGATTCCAACGCTACGGCATGGATGGCGAAGTGGACCTGGCGCTGCGCTATGCAGGCCCCATAGAAGGCAAGGGCCCGGCGCTCTCCATTGGTGTGCAGGTGAGCCATGGCCGCATGAAAGAGCGCAACAGTGGCGCCACCTTCAGCGACATCTTCGGCGAGCTGGCCTTGGACCTTACGCCCGATGGCACACCCCGCAAGCTGGTGATCAAGGGCCTTACAGCGAAAACGGGAAGTGGCACCCTGCGCGCCGATTGGCAGAGCAATGGCCTGGTGAACACCGTGGTGAAGGCCGACCTACAGGCGGACCTGGACCTTGCAGACCTGCTGCGCTTCGCCCAAGTGGACACCCTGGAGCAAGTGGAAGGGCGCCTTACGCTGAACGTGAAGGCCGACGGCAAGCTCCGCGATGTGGGCGATGTGAAGGCCGCCGACCTGCGCGCATTGCGGTTGAACGGGACCGCCAGCCTGCGCGGTGCCACCTTGAAGTTGAAAGGCATGCGCCACCGCGCAACAGGCCTCAACGCCGACCTGGCGCTGAACGGTAACGATGCCACCGTGCAAGGCCTCACCGCACGGCTCATGGACCAGCCGTTGGAGCTGAGCGGCACGCTCCGCAACCTGATGCCCTACCTGCTCTTCGATGACCAACGGCTGCTGATCGAGGCCAAGGCACGTTCAGAACACATTGACCTGGGCGCGCTGCTGCGCGATGGCGACGATGCGAAGGACCAGGGCGAGGGTTACCGCCTCACCTTGCCCAACCTCATCAGCATCGACCTGCGGGCACGGATCGAGCAACTCGTCTTCGAGGATTTCAAGGCCACGGACATCAACGCCACCATCCGCATGCAGGACCAGCGGCTAGTGATCGCGCCCATTTCGCTCAACACCGCATCGGGCGCAGTTCTGGGTGACCTGGAGCTGGATGCCCGCGGCGGCGCCAACGCGAAGGCCTACCCGCTTTCGATCCACGCCACCTTCCAGGAGATCGATGTGAAACAACTCTTCGCCGAGTTCCGCGATTTCGGGCAGGACTTCATCGGCCACAAGCACCTCAGCGGTCGCACGCGCGCACAGGTGGCCCTGCAGGCACCGCTCTCGCCAGATCTCAAGCTGGACACCGACCGCATGGTGTGTGTGATCGACATCGCGGTGGTGAACGGTGCCATCAAAGGCCATGCACCACTGATCGCCGTGGCCGACCACCTGCGGGACAAGCTGGTGGCGCCTTTCGTGAACATCAAGGAACTGCGTGATCGCTTGTCCGATGTGCGCTTCGCCCGGCTGGAGAACCAGGTGGAGATCCGCGATGGGGCCGTGCACATCCCGGTGATGGAAGTGAAAAGCTCGGCCATGGACATCGAGCTCAGCGGCACGCACTGGTTCGATGACCGCATCGATCACCATCTGAGCTTCAGGCTGAGCGACCTGTTCCGCATGGGCAAACCCGCACAGGATGAGTTCGGCCCCATTGCCGATGACGGCACCGGCATGCGCATCTTCCTGCACATGTACGGAACCGCCAGCGACCCCAAGTTCGCCAACGACGGGGCCATGGCCGCTGCACGCCGAAAGAAGCAGATCCAACAGGAAAAGGAAGAGCTCCGCAGCATCCTGCGCGAAGAGCTGAACATCTTCCGTAGCGGCGGTACCACCACCACCAGGCCCACGGACACCACGGCGCCGGTGTTCCAGATCGAGTGGGAGGATGCCGATAGCGCGGCCGCGAAGACACCCGAACGGGCACCGAAAAAGGGCTTGGGCCGCCTGATCAAGGACCCGCCGCCCAAAGAGGAACAGGAGCGCATAATAGTTGAGGACTGAGCGCCTTATCCGCGCATTGGCGAACTTCACACCGCTTTGGACCTCTACTCACGCAAACAACGCTGGAAACTGGTGCTGGCCGCGGTGGCCATGCTCATCGTGGGGGCCTCCCTGTGGTACAGCAACCGCATGGTGGAGCGCATTCGCGCAGAAGAACGCCGCAAGGTGCAATTGTGGGCCGAGGCCGTGCAGAACCGCGCCGAACTGGTCAACTACACCGAGATGCTCTTCGAGCGGTTGCGCGAGGAGGAGCGCAAGAAAGTGGAACTGTGGGCCGAGGCCATGCTGCGGCTGGTGAGCGATGGCAGCTCTGACCTCTCCTTCTACCTGAAAGTGGTGAGCGACAACACCACGGTACCCGTGATCATTGCCGATGCCAAGGGCGACGTGAAGTTCCACCGCAACCTGGACGAACGCATTGCCGCCGATCCCGCCAAACTGAAGGCCGAGCGCGACACCATGGCCGCCTTGCGCGCACCGATAGAGATCGCCGTGTTCGGCGACCAGAAACAATACCTCTACTACAAGGACTCGCGTGTCTTTACCGAACTACAGGAGGTGATGGACGGGATCATCCGGTCGTTCATTTCGGAGACCGTGATGAGCACCGCCGCCGTGCCCGTTATCTACACCGACAGCACACAGCGGGTGGTGATCGAGCACAGCAACATTGAGCCGGAGGTGGCAGCGGACAGCAGCGCAATGCTACAACGCATCACAGTGATGGCCCAGGCCAATGCACCCATCGCCATCCAGCTACCAGGCAAGGGCAGGCACTACATCTTCTACGAGGAATCGCTGGTGATCACGCAGCTGCGTTACTTCCCCTATGTGCAGCTCATCATCCTCGGGCTCTTCCTGCTGGTGGCCTACGCGCTCTTCAGCATCTTCCGCAATGCCGAGCAGAACCAGGTGTGGGTGGGTATGGCCAAGGAGACCGCTCACCAACTGGGCACGCCGCTCAGCTCCCTCATGGCCTGGATGGAACTGCTGAAGGCACAAGGCACCGACCCCGAGGCGCTCACCGAGATGCGCAAGGACCTGGACCGGCTGGAAGTGATCACCGAACGCTTCAGCAAGATCGGATCGGCACCGGCACTGGAGCCCGAAAAGCTCTACCACACCCTGCGCGCCACCGTGCTTTACCTGCGGCCGCGGTTACCGGGACGTGTGAAGATCGAGGTGCTGGCGCCGGCTGACACCGAACTGCAGGTGCCCCTGAACCGCGCCCTGTTCAGCTGGGTGATCGAGAACCTGATCCGCAACGCCATTGATGCCATGGAGGGCAGCGGATCGATCACTGTTGAGCTGCACAACGAGGACAGCGAAGTGCATGTGGACGTGACCGACACCGGCAAAGGCATTCCCGCAGCACAGCAGTCCACCGTGTTCCGCCCCGGCTTCACCACCAAGAAACGCGGCTGGGGACTGGGCCTTTCACTGAGCAAGCGCATCATCGAACAATACCACGGCGGGCAGATCTTCGTACTGCGCAGCGCACCGGGCAAGGGCACCACCTTCCGCATCACGCTGAAGCGGGGCGTGTTGGGCCAAGCGTTGGTGAGCGAGTGAAGCAAAAGACTCAAAATTCAAGACTCAAGTCTCAAGACCAAAGTGGCAAGATGCAAGACCCAAGTTGGGATTGAAGAAGTTCCGCCTGCTGCCGCCACCCGGCTTGTCACACCAAACCGTTCAAGCCAATACCCCCTCCTTCATCCTTGTGTCTTAAACCTTGTGTCTTGATACTTGAGACTTGTCCATGCCCGGCATCTACCTCCATATCCCCTTCTGCCGGAAAGCCTGCACCTATTGCGACTTCCACTTCAGCACCTCGCAGAAACAACGCGAGGCCATGCTCGGCGCCATGCACCGCGAACTGAGTCAGCGTGCCACGGAAGTGCAGGGCAGCGTGGATACCATCTACTTCGGCGGCGGCACACCCAGCCTGCTGGCACCTGCAGAGATCAGCGCCTTTCTGGAGCAGTGCCGGTCCTTGTTCCACGTGGCCGCGAACGCGGAGGTGACGCTTGAGAGCAATCCGGATGACATTTCGCCGGAACGACTTGCTGCTTGGAAGGAACTCGGCATCACGCGGTTGAGCCTCGGCACGCAAAGCTTCCGCGAGGAACGACTACAGTGGATGGGTCGTGCCCACAACGCGGAACAGGCCCTTCGGAGCATCGACCTGATCGCCAAGGCCGGGTTCACCAGCTGGACCATCGACCTGATCTATGGTCTGCCGGAGATGTCGTTGGCCGAGTGGGACGAACAGCTGACCATTGCACTCGACAACGGCATGCCGCACCTGAGCGCCTATTGCCTTACCGTGGAACCACGCACCGCCCTTGCCCATCAAGTGGTCAAACGCATGGTGAACATGCCCGGCGACGATGCCCAGAGCGCCCAGTTCGACCGTTTGATGGAGCGCATGGAAGCGGCGGGGCTTGTCCATTACGAGATCAGCAACTTCGGGCTGCCCGGCCACTTCTCACGCCACAACACCAGCTATTGGCAGGGAGTGCCCTACCTCGGCATCGGCCCTTCGGCGCATTCCTTCAACGGCAGCGAACGCCGTTGGAACCTGGCCCACAATGCGCGCTACATCGCTTCGATCAGTGCCGACCAGCCCTATTGGGAGCACGAGAAACTAACCCCTGCGCAGCGCACCAACGAACTTTTGCTCACCGGCCTACGTACCATCGCGGGCGTACGGATCGATCAGCTTGAATTGGACGCCCTCACACAGAACCGCAAGGCCGCCGAGCAGCACATGCAACGCGGGCACCTGTTGGTGACGGACGGGCGCTTAGTTTTGAGCAAAGCGGGACGCCATTTCGCCGACCACATTGCAGCCGACCTGTTCGTCACCGATGATCGCCGAGATCAGCCATAAGGGACGCACCTTCCGCGTGGACCTGTCGAAACCCATCGACCTGTCGCTGCCGTTGCACAATGGCGAGGGCCAACTGCGTGCCTGGTGGGTGGACCCGGTGCGCATGGAGCCCGTGCGCAATGGCGACACCATCTATGCCGTGAAAGAGGGCGCACCGGTGAACTTCCGGAACATCCAGTTCAACCCGCACGGACACGGCACGCACACCGAGAGCGTGGGGCACATCAGCCCTGAGATCCATCCGGTGGGCAACCTGCTGAAACGCTACTTCTTCACCGCCCAACTGGTGAGCCTGTTGCCCGAGACGCGCCGCGCACCCGATGCCAAGGTGGACCACGTGATCACCCTTGAGCAGCTGCGCAACGTGGTGAATGAACGTCCGCCCGAAGCACTGATCGTGCGCACCCTGCCCAACGAGCAGGACCGCGACCACCGCGACTGGAGCGGCACCAACCCCTGCTACCTGCAAAGCACTGCATGCGCCTGGCTCCGCAGCATCGGCGTGAAACACCTGCTGCTGGACCTGCCCAGCGTGGACCGCGAAGAAGATGGCGGCGTACTGGCCGCGCACCACGCGTTCTGGGACTTCCCCAACACCGTGGACCTGGAACGCACCATCACCGAACTACTGCTGGTGCCGCCCGATGTGCGCGACGGCGATTTCCTCCTGGAACTGCAACTGCCCCACCTGATGAACGATGCCGCACCGAGCAGGCCCGTGCTGTACGCGCTGCTCCCATGAACCTAGCGGAATTCCGTGAGCATTGTGCCCGTCTCGCCGGCTTCAGCGAGGACCTGCCGTTCGGTCCGGATGTGCTGGCCTTCCGCGTGGGGGGAAAGATCTTCGCCCTGATGGACGTGGATCTTTTCGAAAGCGTGAACCTCAAGTGCGATCCAGAACGGGCGGTGGAACTTCGGGAACGCCATGCGGGCATCACGCCCGGCTACCACATGAACAAGCGCCATTGGAACACGGTGCTCACCGATGGCAGCGTACCGGACCGTTTGCTGCTGGAACTTGCCGAGCACAGCCATGCGCTGGTGTTGGCCACGCTGCCGAAGAAGGTACGCGAGCAACTGGGCTGAAGCGGCCCGGCCCTTGGGCGACCTAGCTTTGCCGCACTTTACACCCATGAGCGAGACCACGCGCCGTATCCACACCACAGTGCTCGGGTATTTCCTCCGGGGTCTGTTGCTGCTGGTGCCCATCACCATCACCATCTGGGCCCTGTTCCAGGTACTGGCCTTCCTGGACGGCATCATCAAGCTCGAATTCCCCGGGCTGGGGCTGTTGACCTTGCTGGCCATCGTCACCGTGGCGGGCTGGCTGGGCAGCACCATCCTCTTTCAACCGCTGGCTGAGATCGGCGAGGACCTGCTGCAACGGATCCCCTTCCTGAAGACACTGTATGGCGCACTGAAGGACATGGTGGCAGCCTTCGTGGGCAACAAGAAGAAGTTCGACCGGCCCGTTCTGGTGAAACTGGGCAGCGGCATGGACGTGCGTCGGGTGGGCTTTATCACGCAGGAGGATCTCAGCCACATCGGTCTGGGCAGCGACATGGTGGCCGTGTACCTGCCGCATGCCTTTGCCTGGAGCGGCAACCTGGTGATCGTGCCCAAGGACAACGTGACCCCGCTCGATGCCCGCGCCACCGACGTAATGAAATTCGCCGTGAGCGGCGGCGTGTCGCAGGTGGATGACGACGATGAGGAATGAACGGCACGGCCATTGCAAGCACCGAACGCCCATGACCACTCTACGGAACACGCTCCTGGCCACGTCCCTTTTCCTGTGCATCGCACCCACGTTCGCGCAGACCAGCGTAACGCCTTCCTCCTTTGCCTTTAGCAACGGCGTACACCCCACGTTCAGCTTCGTGTTCGAGGGCACCGATGTGAAATACGTGGAGAGCTACTGGCGTGATGAGCTGAAGAAGATGAGCGCGAGCGTGAGCGTGAAGAAGGAGGTGATCGCTGCGGGCGCCCTGCTCCCCCAGGTAAGCCCGGACACCGTGCGCATACTGGTGAAGGCCGAACAGCGCAAGAACAGTCCGCTCCTTACCGCTCATGTGGCCATACTGACCACAGCTGGCTATGTAGGCCCCACCACCAACGAACGGGCCTACGAAGCCGCTCGAGCCTTTGTGCAACAGCACTCCACGGCGCTGCGTCGCCAACTCGCACAACAAGAGATCACCACGGCCGAGAAAGGACTGACCCAGTTGCGCACCGAGCTTAGCAACCTGCAACGCGAGCGAGAGCGCGCGAAAAGCAGCATCGAGAAAAGCCGCCAACGCGCTGCCGAGGCCGTTACCGACCAGCAGAAAGCACGCGCCAGCATGGATGAACTGGCCCCGCGCATAGAGGCCAAGCGCCTTGAAGTGGCGCAAACGCCCAGCGATGCCGGCACCAAGGAACTGAACGAACTGCTGAAACAGCAGACCAAGGCCCAGGATGCCGAGCGCAAGGCACTGGAGACCGAGCGCAACATGGTGAAGAAGGGCGAGGAGCTGGAGCTTCAGGTGAAGAAGCACAACGACGACGAGCTGCTGAAACAGGAGGCCATTACCCGCCAGGAGACCCTGGTGCGCTCGCTGCGCGAGAAGCTCGACGCCATCCGCTGAGCACTGCGGCCTAACTTGGCGCGCCCAACGCCATGCAAGCCCGCCGGAACGCCCTGTTGCTCCTGCACCTCGTGGTGTTCATCTGGGGGTTCACGGGCATCTTCGGCAAGCTCATCCAGCAGAGCACATTGCACCTGGTGTACACGCGCACCGTGATCGGCATGTTGGGCCTGGCCCTGGCCGCATGGTGGATGCGCCACACCATTTCGCCCCGCACGCCCGATCTGAAGCACTACCTGCTCACAGGCGTCATCATCACCGGGCACTGGATCACATTCTACGGCGCCATCAAGATCAGCACGGCCAGTCTGGCGGCGGCCTGCCTCAGCACCAGCACAGTGTTCACCGCGCTACTGGAACCTTTCTGGTTCAAGCGGAAGATCAGGGCCTACGAAGTGGTGCTCGGCACGGTGGTGGTGGCCGCGTTGTTCCTCATTTTCGGGCTGGAGACCAAGTATCGCCTGGGTATTGCCGTGGCCACCCTGAGCGCGCTGCTCAGCGCCTGGTTCAACGTGATCAACGCGAAGCTGGTGCAACGCGACAATGCGATCCGCATTGGTTTCTACGAGATGAGCGCGGTGGTGCTGGTGATCGGCGGGTGGCTCGCCGTGCAGGGTGATATTCCCCCGCCGCTCTGGGAACTACCCACCAGCGACATCATCTACCAGCTGCTGCTCGGCTTCGTATGCACTTCCTTCGCCTTCGTGGCGGGCATTGCGGTCATGCGCCAACTTTCACCCTTCACGGTCATGCTCACCGTGAACTTGGAGCCGGTGTATACCATCCTCATCGCCCTTCTCATCTGGGGCGCCGAGGAAAAGTTGTCCACCGGCTCTTACGTGGGCATCGCCCTCATCCTGCTCTCCCTCTTCGTGAACGGCTGGTTGCAGCGGAAGCGCGATGCACGCGAGGTGGTGGAGCCCGATCCGTTGACCCAAGGTTGACGAACTTCGACCCATGGACCGTACAAAAGGACTGCTGTTACTGCTCGGCGTGGGCCTGTTGGTGTTCTTCATCACCCGCGAGGTCTATCGACCCGAGGCCAGCACGGAACAGGTCGAAGCCACGGTATTGCTGGAGCGGGTGCGGCCGGTATTGAAGTTGGTGACGGTGGAAGGGGACTTCAGCGAGGTGATCACCTTCAGCGACGCCAACGCCGCGTGGTTCGACTGGACCAAGGAACTCCCCTGGAACCGCAAGCAGGCCATGCTGCTGGTGAAGGCCAGGGCCTCGGTGGGCTACGACCTGGAGGGCATGGGCCTTGAATTCGATGAGGCCACGCGCACCGTTCGCTTCACGGGCATGGGGAAGGCCAAGCTCCTTTCCTTGGAGCACGATGTGAAGTACTACGATCTGGAGGAAGGCACCTTCAATGCCTTCAGCGCCGCCGACCATACCCGCATGAACGCCCAGGCCAAGCAGCGCATCCAGGCGAAGATCCCGGCCAGCGGCTTGTTCCGGAAAGCCGAGGAGCAACAAGGGGATTTCCTGGTGATCCTGAAGGCCGTGGTGGAGAACGCGGGCTGGACCTTTGTGGAGGGCAAGGGGACGAGCGGTCCTGCCGTTCCCATCAAGGACTGAACCAAGCCCCCCGCCCGGGTGTTCCCCGATATCTTCGCCGCGGCACACCAGCGGCCACCGGCACATGTCCTCCACCCTCCTCGTCCCCAGCCAGTACTGCCCCAGCCTCACCCACTATGAGCGCTGGAAGACCCGCGCCGTGCGCATCGGCGACATCGGCATCGGCGGTCACAACCCCATCCGGGTGCAGAGCATGACCACCACGGACACGATGGATACCGCGGCCACCGTGGCCCAGAGCATCCGTATGATCGAGGCGGGCTGCGAGCTGGTGCGCATCACCGCCCCCAGCAAGAAGGACGCGGAGAACCTCGCGGAGATCAAGAAGCAGATCCGCGCGGCGGGCTTCAGCGCCCCCTTGGTGGCCGACATCCACTTCACGCCCAACGCCGCCGAGGTGGCCGCCCGCATCGTGGAGAAGGTGCGCGTGAACCCCGGCAACTACGCCGACAAGAAGAAGTTCGATGTGCGTGAGTACACCGATGCGGAGTACGCCGAGGAACTGGAGCGCATCCGCGAACGCTTCACCCCGCTGGTGCGCATCTGCAAGGAGCACGGCACTGCCATGCGCATCGGCACCAACCACGGCAGCCTCAGCGACCGCATCCTGAACCGCTACGGCGACACGCCCGAGGGCATGGTGGAAAGCGCCTTCGAGTTCCTGCGCATCTGCCGCGACGAGAACTACCACGAGATCGTGCTGAGCATGAAGGCCAGCAACGTGCAGGTGATGGTGCAGGCCTATCGCCTGCTGGTGCACCGCATGATGAGCGAGGGCTGGGACTACCCGCTGCACCTGGGCGTGACCGAGGCCGGCGACGGCGAGGACGGTCGCGTGAAGAGCGCGGCAGGGATCGGAGCGCTGCTGGAGGATGGCATCGGCGACACGGTGCGTGTGAGCCTCACGGAGGACCCCGAGTTCGAGATCCCCGTGGCCCGCGCGCTGGTGGACCGCTACAACGACCGCAACAACCACGCGCCCATCCCTCCCCTCTCCTCGGGAGAGGGGTCGGGGGTGAGGGGCATTTCCCCCTTCTCTTATTCCCGTCGCACAAGCCGCGAGGTGCTCAACATCGGTGCGCGGCATGTGCCCGTTGTGATGGCCGACCTGAGCAACCGCAAGGAGATCACCCCCGCTACGCTCTTTGCCTGGGGCTACCGCTACAGTGTGCCGCTGGACAAGTGGAACATCACCGACCAGGCCTGCGACTACGCCTTCATCGGCAAGAACACCATCGACTTCGAGATCCCCGGCACACTGGGCATCGTGCAGGAGCACGCCACCTGGCTCGGCAACACGGAGAAGGATCGTCACTACCCGTTCCTGAACAAGCGGGAATACCTCGGCGGCGCGGAACGTCATCCCCAGTTCAATCTGGTGTACACCACGTTGGCCGACCTGGACGAGGCCTACCTCACCGCGCTGAAAGCCGACCCCACGGCCGTTCTTTTGATCGACACGCACAACGCGCACGGCATGGCCGAACAGCGACGCCTGTTCTTCGAACTGATCGCGCAGGATTGTCCGGTGCCGGTGATCATCGGCCGGGCCTATGGCGCGATCACGAACGATACGCTGGTCCTGCACAGCAGCACCGACATGGGTCCGCTGCTGATCGACGGTCTGGGCGATGGCGTCTTCATCGCCGACGAGCAGGGTGGCCGCGAGGACCTGGTGTGCCGCACCGCCTTCGGCATCCTGCAGGCCACGCGCACCCGCACCAGCAAGACCGAGTACATCAGCTGCCCCAGCTGCGGCCGTACGCTCTTCGACCTGCAGGAGACCACGGCCAAGATCCGCGCACGGACCAGCCACCTGAAGGGTGTCAAGATCGGCATCATGGGTTGCATCGTGAACGGCCCGGGCGAGATGGCCGATGCCGACTTCGGGTACGTGGGCACCGGTCCGGGTGTGATCACCCTGTACCGCGAGAAGGAAGTGGTGAAGCGCAACGTGCCCAGCGAACACGCGGTGGACGAGCTTATCGGGTTGATCAAGGAGCACGGGATGTGGGTGGAGGCCGAAGGTTAACTTCCCCGCACCATGCCCAGAGTTTTCCTGCTTACGCTGTTCCTGCTTCCCCTATGCTCAAACGCCCAACGCACGCGTGAGCTGGAGGAGCTGGCCTACGCCTTGGCCGGTTCCTACACCAGCGCCGAGCAGGCAAAGACAGACACCAGCTACTACGAGATCGAGCTGGAGATGGTGCGCATTTGGCCCAAACGCAAGGATGGCGCGTGGTTCTATGTGGAACAGGCCATGGCCAGCAGCAAGGCCAAACCCTACCGACAGCGCGTCTATCATGTTAAACAGGTGAACGACAGCACCTTCACCAGCACCATTCTCACCTTGAAGGGCGGAGCGGGATGGTATGGTGCTTATGCGGACCTGGTGAAGCTGGAACAACTCCCCATGGACTCGCTAGAAGCGCTTGATGGCTGCGACATCACGCTGGTACGACGGGGTACCGTTTACGAGGGCAGCACACGCGAACGCGAATGCCCCAGCACGCGGAACAACGCCTCATACACCACCAGCGAGGTTGTTCTGCGGCGCGACCGCATGGTCAGCTGGGACCGCGGCTGGAACGCTGCCGGAGAACAGGTGTGGGGTGCCGAGAAAGGCGGCTACATCTTCATCAAGCGGTGAAGAACGCCAAGGCTCACCTGATGCTTTGCGCGGTCGTGGCCGAAAGCTGATCGACAGGCGGTTCGTAGTTGTACACGATCACGGCGAGCAAGGCCAGCAGCACAGCGGCCTGGAGGAGGGTGCGGTGTTTCGGTTCCATGGTTTTCGGATTGGATGACCCTGTGAACGGCGCACACGATCCCCGGTTTCAACGATCCGACCAAGAGCACTTTGGATCCGACGAAATGGGCTTCATGGACCGAGATACCCCTTGATGGCCCGGACGTACGCATCGAACGCCGCGATCCCCGCCTTGGTCAACCGGCAGCGTGTGTTGGGGTAGTTGTCCTTGTAGCCCTTGATGATCTCCACATAACCCGCCTCCTTCAACTTGGAGAGCTGCACGCTGAGGTTGCCGCGCGTGGCACCCGTGCGGTCGAGCAAATGGTTGAAATCCGCCTCGTCCACTGCGATCAGCAGGCTCACCACCGCCAGCCGCAGCTGGTTGTGCAGTACGGGGTCAAGCGGCGCGAAGCCCATCCTCGTGGTGTTTGAGCAGGATGCCCGGCAGGATGTAGCCCAGGACCATCGCGGTGCAGTAGAGCACCAATGTGGCCAGGGCGCTGTTCAAGAGCATCATGGCCCCCCCCGCAACCCAGAAGATGATGCCGCCCAGCTGCAGGGGCCTGAAGCGCATGATCTGTCCCGTGATGAAGGTGGGCAGACCAGTGAGCATGGTCACGACAATGGTGGTATCGGCACGGCCGGTGACGGTGAAGGCGATGAGCAGCAGCATGGTGATCACGAAGGAGCCCCACAGCCAGCCGATGGTGGTGTCCATGGGATTGCTCACCTGCTCCCTCTTGCCCTCCCGGGCCCCGTGGATGGCGCTAATGAGTCCGCCCAGCACACCTGCCACGCCCCATGGCGCACCATGCTGCCATCCGGTGGTGTTGTAGCGAAGCAGGTAGGTAGCCACCATGGCGGCTATCAGAAGCACACCCCAGAGCAGGAAGTAGAAGCTCATGCGACTGAAGCTGCGGCGCGCCTGTCCGATCATGCCTTCAATAAGGCGTAGACTCTCTTGTGGGGTCAATTCGCTGTTCATTGTAAACTTGTTTATAATGCAAACATAATACGATCATCCAGACTTGTCAAGGCGACTACCTTTCGGTCATGTCCAAGACCCTCCTGATCGCCGGGGCCACCGGCCTCATCGGCAGCACGGCCCTTCAGTTCGCACTGAAGGATGCCCGTTTCTCCAACGTGATCGTGGTGGCGCGGCGACCCTTGGGCATCACCCACCCGAAGCTGACCGAATGGACTCACAATGACCTATTGCAGGCCCTGCGCAACGAGCGCGTGGATGCTGTGCTCTGCTGCCTGGGCACCACCATTGGCAATGTGGGTGGCGATCAACAGAAGTTCATCCACGTGGACAAGGACCTTGTGGTGGGTCTGGGCCGTTGGGCCAAAGCACTAGGCGTTCCGGTGTTTTGCGTTGTGAGCGCCATTGGTGCGGATGCCGGCTCTCGGGTGTTCTACAACCGCGTGAAGGGTGAAATGGAGCAGGAACTGAAAGCCCTCGCCCTTCCGGTGCTGCACGTGTTCCATCCGTCCATACTGACCGGTCCGCGCGTGGAGAAACGCACCGGCGAGCGCATCGGCATCGCCTTGGGAAAGCTACTTGCTCCTTTGCTGCCCGCGCGCTACAAGCCCATGCCGCACGATGTGCTGGCCAAGGCCCTGTTGCAAGCCACGCAGGTGAGCATGGGAGGCACCCATACCTACTTAAGCATCCGTGCTTTGGCCGCAGATTAGAAGTTGACCAAGCGGCCTTGGGCAAGGGCCAGTTCGGCCTCATCCAGCTTGGTCCCCAACGAATCGCGCAACCGATCGAAGGAGGCGCGTTGCTCCTTGGCCACCGGTTCGGCGCTCGGGAACTCCTCTTTGCGGTGGTCCACCTGCACGCCGTTCTTCCAGAAACGGAAGCATACATGCGGACCGGTGGCCAGACCGGTGCTGCCCACCTCACCGATCACATCGCCCTGGCTCACGCGCTGTCCCTGCCTCACCAGGATCTTACGCATGTGCAGGTATTGCGTGCTGTAAGTACCGTTGTGCCGGATCTTCACGAAGTTGCCGTTGCCGCCGGTACGCCCTGCCTTTTCCACCACGCCATCGCCCACCGCCAGAATGGGCGTGCCGTACGGTGCGGCATAGTCAGTGCCCAGGTGGGCCTTCATCACCTTCTGCACCGGGTGCAACCGGCGACCACTGAAGCCGGATGAGATGCGACTGAATTTCAGCGGTGCCTTCAGGAAGGCTTTTCGCTGGCTGTTGCCCTCCGCATCGTAGTACTGCACGGCCTTACCCTCGCCGAAGCGGAAGGCCTCCTTGATGCGGCCACCACTGTTGTAGCGTGCCGCCAAAATGCGTGGTGAGCCGTGGCGGTGCCCATCAACGGTCTCCTCGCTGTACACCACGGTGAACACATCGTTCTTCTGGATCCGGTAGAAGTCCACCGTCCAGGCAAAGACCTCTGCCAGGTGCATGGCCAATGCGGGGTCGGCACCGGCGCGCGCGAGATCGTTGTACAGGGCTCCCGTCACCGTGCAGGCGATCTGGTGCTCGGTGGTCTTCACAGGCCGCTTACCGGTACGCACCGAAAGCTCTCCGTCCTGCAGACCGAACACCACGTACTCCACCCGGTCGGCCTCGTACACGAAGTACGACGGCTTGTGCGCACTGTCCGCAGGGAAGATGAACGCGTAGGGATGGCCACTGCGCAGGCGTCGCACATCGAATTGTGGGGCCGCCTCATCAACCAACGCGTGCACGGTGGTCATGGGCACACCATGTTCGGCCAACAGGTCGCCGAAGGTGGCGCCGGGCTTCACCTTGCCTTCCACCAGCGTGAATCCGGACATGGGGATGCCGTAGACATCGGGAGGTAGGAGGGTGCTGTCCACCTCCTCCACCACTTCCTCGGGCACGTACTCCACATGCGGCCGAACGTCCACACCGATCCACACATAACCAATGGCCACAACGGGTACTGCCAAGGCCGACCACTTCACCCAGCGCTTCATGGAGGGCAAGAAAGCACAACACCCCGAACGAATGTCCGGGGTGTTGTAGGGATTACCACAGGTGCGCCGTGGAAAACCGCAATTAGAGCTTGGCGATCGGGTGTACCAGGCCTTCGTAGGCGGTAAGCTCCATTTTGATGGAACCCACAAGCACCTTGGCCTGCGCGAGCACCGGGATGCGGTTGCCATCGTCGGTGATCCACACGTTAAGGTCGTCGTTGCCCTTGAAGACCCGACCTTCCTGCACCACGGGCTGGAACTTCATACAGCGGAATTTCCCGTTGCGCAGCTTCACGGTCTCCTTGCCCATGTAGCGCATGCGCAAAGGCCACAGCTCGTTATCCAGGAAGGTGTCGATCACGAAGACATCGCCCACCTTGGCGTTGCTGAGGTCCAGCGTGCGGGCATAGTAAAAGGCGCTGAGCATGTCCTGCACGCTGCCGGGCACGGCATGGGTCTTCTTCTCCTGTGTAAGCACCTCGCGGTACTGCTGACGGTAGGCATAGTCCTGGCTGAACTCGTAGCCACCCTCGCTCACGCGGCGGATGAACACCCAGGGGAACACGCCCTGTGCATCGAAGAAGCTCTCGTACCGGTCGTCCACCTTGTAGAAGGTGTTGAAGGCGCCCAGGCTGCGACCGCGCCCCACGGCATGCCACACCTTGCGACCATTGATGTCGCGGGGGCTTTCCTTCAGTTCCACCACGGCCTCACCGGCGTTCACCCATCCGTAGTGGACCACGTAGGTGAGCTTTTCTCCGGGTTTGAAGGCGTTGTGCTGAAGGGTACGCAGCGGGTAGGTCTCGCGCACGGGTGGCGCGGGGTTACCCTCGGTGCTGAGCGTGGGTCGTTCGGTCTGCGCGAAGCCCATGGTGAGCAGGCTGAGACCGGCCAACAGGATGGTGGTAGTGCGTGCCATGCCCCGGGGCATGCAAACAGGGTGCCAATACGCTGCTGGGTGGTGGGCTGCTGGGTGGTGGGTGCGCTTCGGCCCTTCGAGAGCCTCCGGGCCCTCAGCCACCAAGCTTGGGGGAGCCCCTTTCGCTTTGCGATAAGGGGCTGACAGCCAACAGCCACAAGCCAGCAGCGCGTCCATCAGACCACGATGTTCACGATGCGCTTGGGCACCACGATCACCTTCTTGGGGGCCTTTCCTTCCAGTCGGGCCTGCACCTCGGGGTTGGCAAGCACCTGTTCCTCAACGCTCTTGGCGTCCAGCGCAATGGGGAACTCCAATTGCAGGCGGGTCTTGCCATTGAAGCTGATCGGGTAGCTGAAGCTGTCCTCCACCAGGTGCTCTGCGCTCCACTTCGGCCAGGGGGCGGTGGTGACGCTCGTGGCGTGACCCAGCTTCTCCCACAGCTCCTCGGCGATGTGCGGCGCGAAAGGTGCCAGCGCGATCACCATCGGCTCCAGCACCGCGCGCTTGTTGCACTTCAGGCTGCCCAACTCGTTCGCGGCGATCATGAATTGCGCCACGCTGGTGTTGAAGCTCATTTTCTCGATGTCCTCGGTCACCTTCTTCAGGGTGGCGTGCAGGATCTTCAGTTCGGCTTTGGTCGGGGCGTCATCGGTCACGTGCAGCGAGTCGACCCGGAGGGTCGACGGTGCCGGTGCATTGGAAGATGATCCGGTATGGGCTGATGCCTCGTTGGCGTGAAAGAGATTCCAGAACTTCCGCAGGAAGCGGAAGGTGCCCTCGATGCCGTTGGTGTCCCAGGGCTTGCTCTGCTCCAAAGGGCCGAGGAACATCTCGTACAGCCGCAGCGTGTCCGCGCCGTACTTGGCGATGATGTCGTCGGGGTTCACCACGTTGAACTTCGACTTGGACATCTTCTCGACCTCGGGTCGTACCACCCAAAGAGGGCGGGAAGTCAATGACCGTTCCGTAGTCAATGAAGACCACGTACCCATCCGATAATCCCATATTGCTCGCTCGGGAACATCAGTGATCACAATTGGGTGATAGACCGGCTCTTCCTTCAGCCAAGAGTCAATGTCGATATGGTGCACATTCCTGCCATCAACACTCTCCTCGGTTACGAATCGGATGTTGGCATGATGATGAGAGCGTACCGTAGTGATTCTTGCTCCAGTTGCCTTGTCCACGAACTCGAACTGAAGAGGCGTACCGGAGCTGCAGTAGATGTGATAGCCAGTAGCGTCAGAGTGTGGAGGTATCTCTATTTGGTTCAGGACGCCTGAGGTGTCCATTACCTTAAGCACTAGCTCTCGTGAATCGAACTTGGCCTTCAATGAAGCTTCGATGCGGATCTCTTCCGCGAACCTCGATACCCCCTGTATCATCCCTTGGTTCACCAGCTTCCTCGCGGGCTCATCGAAGGTGATCCAGAAGCGGTCGAAGAGGAACTTGGTCCAGAAGCGGAAGTAGAGCAGGTGGCCGGTGGCGTGCTCGCTGCCGCCCACGTAGAGGTCCACCTGCTGCCAGTACTGGATGGCCTCGGGTGAGGCGAAGCGCTCCGCGTTGTGCGGGTCCATGTAGCGCAAGAAGTACCAGCTGCTGCCGGCCCAGCCGGGCATGGTGGTGGTCTCCAGCGGATGGCCGTTGTAGCTCCAGTTCGCCGCGCGGGCCAGCGGCGGTTCGCCGTCCTCGGTGGGCAGGAACTTGTCCACCTCGGGCAGCTTCAGCGGCAGCTCGCTCTCGGGCAGCGGGTACGGGATGCCGTCCTGGTAGTAGATGGGGATCGGTTCGCCCCAGTAGCGCTGGCGTCCGAAGGCGGCATCGCGCAGGCGGAAGTTGATCTTGCCTTCGCCAGCGCCGAGCTTCTCCAGCTCCTGGATGGCGCGGGTGATGGCCTGCGGCACCTTCAAGCCCTGAAGGAAACCCTTGCTGCAGATGGTGGCGTCCTTGCGCTCATCGGCCTCCTTCTCGGTGTCGGCGCCCTCGGTCACCGCGATGATGGGCAGGCCGAAGTGCTTCGCGAAGCGCCAGTCGCGCTGGTCGCCGCCGGGCACGGCCATCACGGCGCCGGTACCATATCCGGCCAGCACGTAATCGCCCACCCACACGGGCACCTCGGCGCCGGTGAAGGGGTGCTTGGCGTAGCTGCCGGTGAACACGCCGCTCACCTTGTCCACCTCGGCCTGGCGTTCGCGCTCGCTGCGGTTCTTGGCGCTGTTCACGTAGGCCTCCACCTCGGCCCTGCGGTCGGGCGTGGTGAACTTGCCCACCAGCACATGCTCCGGGGCGAGGGTGATGAAGCTGACGCCGAAGAGCGTGTCGGGGCGCGTGGTGAACACCTCGATGAAATCCTCCCCGATGGGGAAACGTACGGTGGCGCCTTCGCTGCGGCCGATCCAGTTGCGCTGGGCCTCCTTGATGCTCTCGCTCCAGTCGAGCGCATCCAGTCCGTCGAGCAGGCGCTGGGCATAGGCCGTGATGCGCAGGCTCCACTGCTTCATGCGCTTGCGCTCCACGGGGTGGCCGCCGCGCTCGCTCACGCCGTCCTTCACCTCGTCGTTGGCAAGCACGGTGCCCAGTGCGGGGCACCAGTTCACCCAGGCGTCGCTGAGGTAGGCCAGCCGGAAATGCTGCAGCACCATCTGCCGGGTGCGCTCATCGAAGGACCTCCATTCCGCTGCGGAGAAGCCGCCCACGAACTGCTCGATGTCGCCGGTGAGCACACTGGTGTCCTGCCCGGCGCTGCCTTTCTCCTCGAAGCAGGCGATCAGTTCGCTGATGGGACGGGCCTTCTGCTGCGCGGCATCGTACCAGCTGTCGAAGAGCTGCAGGAAGATCCACTGGGTCCACTTGTAGAAGGCCGGGTCGCTGGTGCGCACCTCGCGGTCCCAGTCGAAACTGAAGCCCATTCGATCCAGCTGGTTCCTGTATCCAGCAACCGGTCTTCCTTCTTTGTCAAAGCCACCTTCAATGTTGGTCTTGGTAGTTTGAGCGGGGTGCTGGCCGGTCTGGATGGCGTACTGTTCGGCGGGCAGGCCGAAGCTGTCGTAGCCCATGGGGTGCAGTACATTGAAACCGCTGTGCCGCTTGTAGCGGGCCACGATGTCGCTGGCGATGTAGCCGAGCGGGTGCCCCACGTGCAGGCCGGCCCCGCTGGGGTAGGGGAACATGTCGAGCACGTAATACTTGGGGCGGTCCGTTGCGTTCAGGACCCGGTAGGTCTTGTCCGCCTTCCACTTGGCCTGCCACTTCTCTTCTATGCGCTGGTGCTCGTACTGCATGGTGTTCGTATGCGACCGGCAAATGTAGAGGGCGTGCCTTGGCCGACCCTACATTTGCCCGCCATGGGAGTAGACCGCCATTACAAGGCCCGCACCCGCACCGCCAGTGTGAGCACGGTGATCGGCATCGCGCTGGTGCTGTTCATGCTGGGCGTGCTGGGTTTCCTGGTGCTGAACGCGCAGGCCCTGGAGCGCTATTTCCGCGAGAACGTGCGGGTGGAGCTCTTTTTGAAGCGCGACCTGAAGGAGGTGGACGTGATGCAGTTCCGCAAGGAGATGGACACCGAGCCCTTCACCCGGGAAACGCGCTACGTGACCGCTGAAGAGGCCGCCGAACGCTTGAAGCAGGACCTCGGCGAGGATTTCCTGGGCGTGCTGGGCAGCAACCCGCTGCTCGCTTCGGTTGAACTGGACCTGGACGCGCGCTATGCCCGGCCGGACAGTTTGAAGTGGATCGTGGAGCACATGAAGCAGGACCGCCGCGTGGAGGAAGTGGCCTACAACGCCGCCGTGGTGGAGAACATCGATGCCAACATGGGCAAGCTCACGCTGATCGTGCTCGGCTTCACGGCGCTGCTGCTCATCATCGCCATCGCGCTCATCAACAACACAATTCGCCTGGCCATCTACAGCAAGCGCTTCCTGATCCGCACCATGCACCTGGTGGGGGCCACGCAGTGGTTCATCAAACGGCCGTTCATGGGGCAGAGCCTGTGGCAAGGGTTGCTGGGCGGCGTGCTTGCCATCGGCCTGCTCGTGGGACTGCTGCAATTGGCACAACGCTACATGCCCGACCTGCTGGCCTTCACCGACGCGTTCCGGCTGGGACTGCTCTTCGTGGGGGTGCTGGCGCTGGGCCTGCTGATCTCACTGGCGTCCACCTGGTTCGCCGTGGGCCGCTACCTTCGCATGAATTCCGAGGACCTACACTGGAGCTGATGGCCAAGCAGAACCACTTCAACGACCTGCCCTTCACCGGCACGAACTACAAGCTGTTGCTCATCGGCCTGGCCGTGGTGGTGGTGGGTTTCCTGCTGATGGCCGGTGGCGGCAACGGCGACCCCAACGCCTTCGATGAGAGCGCCATCTTCAGTCCCCGCCGGATCACCGTGGCACCCATCGTGGTGCTGACCGGTTACCTGTTCATCGCCTTCGCCATCCTGAAGCGCGACAAGGGCAACGGGGCGCAATGACCCTCCTGCAAGCGATCATCCTCGCGGTCATCGAGGGCATCACCGAGTACCTGCCGGTCTCCAGCACGGGCCACATGATCATCGGGTCCACCATGATGGGGATCCAGCAGGACGAGTTCGTGAAGCTCTTCACGGTGGCCATCCAGTTCGGCGCCATCCTTTCGGTGATCGCGCTCTACTGGAAACGCTTCTTCCAGAGCATCGACTTCTACACCAAGCTCTTCGTGGGCTTCCTGCCCGCGGTCATATTCGGCCTGCTCTTCAAGGACCAGGTGGACATGCTGCTGGAGAACGTGCTTGTGGTGGGCATCATGCTCTTCGTGGGCGGCATCGTTTTCCTGTTCATCGACCGGTGGGCGCCCGGCGGCACCGATACCGGCGAACAGCCCATGACCTACGGCAAGGCCGCCATCATCGGCGTGTGGCAATGCCTGGCCATGGTGCCCGGTGTTTCCCGCTCGGCGGCCACCATAATCGGCGGCATGACGCAGGGCCTTACCCGCAAGCACGCGGCCGAGTTCAGCTTCTTTCTGGCGGTGCCCACCATGTTCGGCGCCACTGTGAAGAGCTTGTACGACTACATCAAGGACGGTGGCGAGCTTACCAGCGAACACCTGCAGCTCTTCGCTGTGGGCAACGTGGTGGCCTTCGTGGTGGCCATCATCGCCATCCGCTCCTTCATTGCCTTCCTCAGCCAATACGGGTTCAAGGCCTTTGGATGGTACCGCATCGCGGTGGGCGGCACCATCATCGCACTGTACCTGCTGGACGTGCCCATGCAGATGCTCTGAACACACCGTACCGGGCATGACGGCAGAAGAGGGCATCACCAGCGCGGACCACGTGTTCAGCCCCGAGGAAGGCGGGGTGATCCTGGTGGACAAACCACTGAACTGGACCAGCTTCGATGCGGTGAAGAAGATCCGTGGCGCCATGCGCAGTGTTGTGCAGCGCAAGAACTTCAAGGTGGGCCACGCCGGCACACTGGACCCCTTGGCCAGCGGACTGCTGATCATGGCCTACGGACCGCGCACCAAGCAGCTGCCCTTGATCACCGGGCTGGAGAAGGTGTACACCGGCACCATCACCCTCGGCGCCATAACGCCCAGCTACGACCTGGAGACCACGCCCGTGCCCTTCGGCCCCTGGGAACACCTGGACGAGGCCGCCATACGCGGAGCCTTCGCGCAGTTCCATGGCGAAGTGATGCAGCGCCCACCGATCTACTCCGCCAAGCGCTTCGAGGGCGAACGGGCCTACTGGCTGGCACGCGATGAGGAACGCGCGCACCTGGTGGACATGCCGCCGCTGAAGGTGCTGATATCGTCGCTGGAAGTAACGGCCATACGTGGTGCCGAAGTGGATTTCGAAGTACACGTGAGCAAAGGCACCTACATCCGCAGCCTGGCGCACGACATCGGGCAGGTGCTGGGCAGTGGTGCGCACCTGAGCGCCCTACGCCGCACCGCCATCGGTCCGTACCGGGTGGAGGATGCCGACAACCCTTTGGCGTGGGCACAGCGCATTGCGCCCCGGCCCGACCAAAGCTGATAACGTGGCGACGAGCCTGCGTTTTCGGACGCCGAAAAACCCCTGGTGTCGAAGGTGTCGCAGGGCTTTGACGTTCGCTTAACGATCACCCTATCTTCGGCCCCCATTTTACTCGGATCGGGCCCGTAAGCCCGCACAGCAAACATGAAACTCACCGCATTCAAGTTCGACCTCCCGAAGGAGCAGATCGCCCTCTACCCCACCAAGGACCGCGACGGCAGCAAGCTGATGGTGCTGGACCGCAAAACGGGCAAGATCGAGCACAAGAAATTCAAGAACGTCCTCGACTACTTCAACGAAGGGGACACCTTCATCCTGAACAACACCAAGGTGTTCCCTGCGCGGATGTGGGGCAACAAGGAGAAGACAGGCGCCAAGATCGAAGTGTTCATGCTGCGCGAACTGAACCGCGACAGCCTGCTGTGGGACGTGATCGTGGACCCGGCCCGCAAGATCCGCATCGGTAACAAGCTTTATTTCGGCAAGGATGATGAGCTGGTCGCCGAGGTGATCGACAACACCACCAGCCGCGGCCGCACGCTGCGCTTCCTCTTCGACGGCACCTACGAGGAGTTCAAGCAGACCATCACTGAGATGGGTGAAACACCGCTGCCCCGCTACATCAAGCGCGAGACCGAGCCCAGCGACGCCGAGCGTTACCAAACCATCTACGCCAAGGAGGAAGGCGCCGTTGCGGCACCCACCGCCGGCCTGCACTTCAGCCGCGAGCTGATGAAGCGTATGGAACTGAAGGGCATCAACTTCGCCGAAGTGACCCTGCACGTGGGCCTGGGCAGCTTCCGCCCCGTGGAGGTGGAGGACCTCACCAAGCACAAGATGGACAGCGAGCAGGCCATAATTACCAAGGAGGCCTGCGAGATCGTGAACCGCGCCAAGGACAACAGGAAGCGCGTGTGCTGTGTGGGTACCACCACCATGCGTGCCATTGAGAGCAGCGTGAGCACGGAGAACCACATGAAGCCGTTCAACGGGTGGACCAACAAGTTCATCTTCCCGCCGCACGACTTCAGCATTGCCGACAGCATGATCACCAACTTCCACATGCCCGAGAGCACGCTGCTGATGCAGGTGGCCGCCTTCGGTGGATACGAGCATGTGTGGGAGGCCTACAAGGTGGCCATCAAGGACAAGTACCGCTTCTTCAGCTATGGGGATGCGATGCTGATCATCTGACCGCTTCACCGCAAAGACGCCAAGACGCAGAGGGCCGCTGAGCAAGCGGCCCTTTGTTTTGAGCGCCTCTGCGTTCCTTTGCGCCTCCGCGCCCCTGCTTACCGGCAGGCAGGTCTGCGGTGAGAACCCATGGAACGATCCACCATCATTGTCGCCGGCGGCTCCGGCAAACGCATGGGGGCCGCCGTGCCCAAGCAGTTCCTGCTGCTGAAGGGGTGGCCGCTGCTGATGTGGACCATCGAGGCCTTCCATCGCTACGATGCCGCCATGCAATTGGTGGTAGTGCTGCCCAAGGACCACCATGCCACCTGGCAGGGCCTGTGCGCAGCGCATGGCTTCACCGTGCCGCATACGCTCGTTAGTGGCGGGGCCGAACGCTTCCACAGCACCCTGGAAGGGCTGAACGCCGTGACCCACGAAGGGCTGGTCGCCGTGCATGATGGCGTGCGGCCGCTGGTGGGCACAGCGCTGATCGCTCGCTGCTTTGCGGCTGCCGAAGAACATGGCGCGGCCATTCCCGTGGTGCCCATTGCCTCGTCAGTGCGCGAGCTCACAGAGGAAGGCTCCCAGGCCATCGATCGCAGCCGCCTGCGCGCCGTGCAGACCCCGCAATGTTTCCGCGTGCCGCTGCTGCGCCGCGCCTTCGAACTGCCCTACGACCCCGCCTTCACCGACGAGGCCACACTGGTGGAGCGGCTCGGCATGGACGTGCATTTGGTGGAAGGCGAAGAACAGAACATCAAAGTGACCACGCCTTTTGACCTGAGGGTGGCGGAGGTAGTGTTGGGGGCACAGGGATAGACTTTCCACAACGCCTTCACGTTCCTGTCGCAATGAAGCTGCTCTCCCAGGTGTGGTTCCTACTCGGCTTAGGCCTGTGGCAATTGGCGGTTTTGTTCACACCGGTCTCGCTTTATGGGTTCTGGACGGATGTAGTGGTGTTCGTGGCCAGTGTCATGTGGTGCTGCTATCTCGCCCTTTTCGATCGGCTCCGACCCGCCTGGCTCAACTCCTTGGGTCCCGTCCTGCTTGGTCTGCTCCTTGCCCTGCCGATCATCCTCACGACTTCCTTGGGAGGCTTGTTCTTTGCCCTGTCATTCGCAGGGACCAAGGCTGTGCCTCAGGAGGAAAAGCTGCAAGGAATGCTCCTGGTGAACCAGTACTTCCGGCCAGAAGGAGCAACTGGTTGTGGCTATGGCGCTCTTACGACCGCCAAGGCCTTCGTGCTGTTCCCGATCATCGAATACCGGACGGTGTACGAGCCTTGCGTTCATGATGACTTTGGCTGCTTCATTGAGAAGGGAAGCTGGGAGGCCTGTGGCTACTGAGCCGGGATGCCCGACCTTTGTGCGGCCATGTCCCAGCCCACTGACATCCGCGACCTCTCCCTGGACGAGGTGAAAGCCTTGGTGGCCGAGCTGGGCGAGAAGCCCTACCGTGCCAAGCAGCTCTGGGAGTGGCTGTGGAAGAAGAAGGCGCGCGCTTGGGACGACATGAGCGACCTGCCCAAGACCTTCCGGGCAGCATTGGCAGAGCGTTGCGTATTGCGTCCGCTCGTTCTTGCTGAAGAACAGCGCAGCGCTGATGGCACCGTGAAGTGCGCCTTCAGGACCTACGACGGTCATGTGGTGGAGGGTGTGCTGATCCCCACGCCCACGCGCCTTACGGCCTGCATCAGCAGCCAGATCGGGTGCAGCCTTACGTGCAGCTTCTGCGCAACGGGCAAGCTCAAACGCATCCGCAACCTCAGCGCCGGCGAGATCGTGGACCAGGTGGTGCTGATCGATCAGTTGGCACAGCAGTACTACCAGCAGGGGCTCACGAACATTGTGTACATGGGCATGGGCGAGCCTTTGCTCAACTACGCCAACACGCTGCGCAGCGCAGAGCGCATTACCGCCGAAGACGGGCTGGGCATGGGCGCCAAACGCATCACGGTGAGCACGGCAGGCATCGCGAAGATGATCCGCAAGCTGGCCGATGATGGCACCAAGTTCAACCTAGCGCTGAGCCTGCACGCGGCCAATGATGCGAAGCGCGACCGGATCATGCCCATCAACGAGCAGAACAGCCTGGCCGAACTCAAAGAGGCGCTCCGCTACTACACCCGGGTCACGCGCCAACCGGTCACCTTCGAGTACATTCTGCTGCGCGGCTTCAACGATTCATTGGCCGATGCGCAGGAGTTGGTGCGCTATGCCAGCGATGTACACGCCAAGGTGAACCTGATCGAATACAACCCCATTGACGAGGGCGGATTCGGTCGCACGGAAGCACAAGACGCCGAGGCCTTCCAGCAATACCTGGACAAGAAGGGCATCATTGCGCGGATCCGTCGCAGCCGTGGGCGCGATATCGATGCGGCCTGCGGGCAGCTGGCCAACAAGAACGAGCCGGCGTTGAAGGACGGGGAACGGGTGATGAAGTGAGCGGGCGAGTGGCGAGTAAGCGAGTGGCGAGTGGCGAGTGGCTTGGCCGCGACGATCACCAGCCCAGGCCGATCTTCATGCCCAGGTAGAACACCGGCACGTTGTCGGACTCTTCGGTCACCGTGTAGGTGTACTGCTGCGAGGACAGATCGAGGATCTCGCTCACAATGATGCTGTTGCGCGAACGGAAGCCCAGTCCACCGTAGAAGTCGAGGAGCCAGTTGCTGCTCATGCCCAACATCTGGTATCCGGCCAGGAAGCGCAGATCATTGTAGGTGCGTTCATCGCGCAATTCCTCACCGGTGAAGAGGCCGTCGTTCCCCTTCACACCGATGTCCTTGGTGTAGATGAGGTGTGCGAACTCGGGTTGCAGGTACCAGCCCTGCGGCTCCAGGTCATCGCCCAGGTAGAGGCGGGCGGCGATGTGGAAACTGGGGTTGGGTACAATGGTAGTGCCTGCACCGAAGTCATCGGCATCATTGCCGCCATTGAACGACATGTTCAGGTAATCGCGCAAGGTGACCCCGAGGCCAACCTCAAGGCTGAGCCATGGCGTGAGCGCACGTTCGTAATAGATGGGCACTTCGCCGCGGAAGAACAGCAGCGGGTTGATCTTCACCACGTTCTTCACGCAGTCCACCGTATCGAACTGGGCCGCTATCCGGTCCTTGTAGAGCACCACCTTCGGCTTGGGCTTGGGTTGGGCATACGTGGCGAGGGCCACGGTCGCCAGCACTGCGGTGAGCACCGGGCGAAGAACGGATGTGCGGAATTGCATGCTCAGCGAAGGTAGGCGGCGGGCAAATGCCATCCAATGGACGCAGAACAGCGTGCCGGGTTGTGTGTTCCGGAAATGAAAGCCCATTCCTGCCGAACTTAGGCGCCCCGATGCTATCCATCGACGAGATACAGCGTCCCATAGCTGCCGAGATGCAGGCCTTCGAGCCGCACTTCCGCGAGGCCATGCGCAGCCGTGCCGCCCTGCTGGACCGCATCATGCACTACATCGTGAAGCGCAAGGGCAAGCAGATGCGGCCCATGTTCACGCTGCTCAGTGCGCGCCAGTTCGGTCCGGTGAACGAGAGCGCCTTCACGGCCGCCAGCCTGATCGAACTGCTGCACACGGCCACACTGGTGCACGACGACGTGGTGGACGGCAGCCCCATGCGTCGCGGCTTTTTCAGCATCAACGCACTGTGGAAGAACAAGATCGCCGTGCTGGTGGGCGACTACCTGCTGAGCCGCGGCCTGCTACTGGCCATCGACAAGGGCGAGTTCGAGCTGCTGCGCATCGTAAGCCACGCGGTGCGTGAAATGAGCGAGGGCGAACTGCTTCAATTGGAGAAGAGCCGCAACCTCAATTTCAGCGAGGAGGTCTACTTCACCATTATCCGCCAGAAGACCGCCAGCCTGATCGCCGCCTGCTGTGCCAGCGGGGCCAGTGCCGCAGGCCGTCCGGCCGATGAGGTGGACCGCATGCGCAAATTCGGTGAGCTCACTGGTATCGCCTTCCAGATCAAGGACGACCTGTTCGACTACGGCAACGGCGATGGCACCGGCAAGCCCAGTGGCCTCGACATCAAGGAAAAGAAGCTCACGCTGCCGCTGATCCATGCCCTGCAACATGTGGATGCCAGCGACCGGCGCTGGATGGTGAACACCGTGAAGAACAAGAACGAGGACAGCAAGGCCGTGGCGAAACTGATCGACATGGTGACCCGCGCTGGTGGCATACAGCACGCCCGCGAACGGATGCTGGCCTACCGCGACGAAGCACTCGCTGTGCTGCACACCTTCCCCAGGAACGATGCACGCGATGGACTGGAAGGACTGGTGCAGTTGACCGTTGAGCGTACCAAATGACCAGGTACATGCGCCCCCCCTTCGCCACCCTGTTGATCGCAGCCCTGGCAACGGCTTGCACCAACAACCCGGAGACCCCACAGGCCACCATTGTCGCGACAGACAGCACCGAAACGCCTACGGCAAGCACCGCTGCCAATGGCCCGCAGGTGATCCACACCAAGGATGGAGGCCGCATGGAGGGCATGATGACCAACGGCGCGCGCACCGGGACCTGGCTATCGTACTTCCCTGATGGCGGCATCCGCAGCCGGGTGGCCTACGTGAACGGCAAAGAGGAAGGGCCCTCGGAAGTGTTCCATCCGAACAGCATGCCCTACTACACGGGCCAATACTGGCAAGGCATCACCGTGGGCGAGTGGGTGTTCTTCGACCCCACGGGCAAGGAGGTGAAGCGCGTGGTGTATGACAGTTCGGGCGTGGCGAAACACTGATTCCTTTTTGTTCATTCGATCGTGGGATCAGTGTTAGATCGCTGAGCTGATCGTGGTAATCGGCTGAGGCTCAGCAGTGCCTTCCAGAGGCATTATCAGGAAGCATCAACACCGGCGGTGGCGGCTCTTGGCCACGGTAAATTCGCGTCCCGCTCCACGGACCATGATCGCCCCGCACGCCATACAGCAGGTAAAGGAAGCCGCCCGCGTGGAGGAGGTGGTGGGCGAGTTCGTGGCGCTGAAACGCAAGGGGCCTCGTTACTTGGGCCTGTGCCCCTTCCACAACGAGAAGACGCCCAGCTTCAACGTGAGCCCCAACCTCGGCATCTACAAATGCTTCGGTTGTGGCGAGAGCGGCGACTCCATCAGCTTCCTGCAGAAACACGAGCACCTGAGCTACGTGGAGGCGATCCGGTGGTTGGCCAAGCGCTACCAGATCGACCTGCCCGAGGAAGAGCAGAGCCCGGAACAGCAACTGGAACAGAGCGAGCGCGAAAGCCTCGCCGTGGTGCAGCAGTGGGCGCTCAACTGGAGCGTGGACCAGCTGTGGAACACCGATGAAGGCAAGCGTATCGGCCTCTCCTACTTTCACGAGCGCGGCTTTTCGGATGCCACCATCAAGGCCTTCCAACTGGGCTACGTGCCCGAGTTCGGCGCCGCCTTCGCGAACGCCGCCCTGGCCAACGGCTTCAACCCCGAGGTGCTGGAGAAGGCCGGGTGGATCAAGCGCCGCGACGATGGCACGCCGTGGGACTTCTTCGCGGGCCGTGTCACCTTCCCGGTGTTCGGCCTCAGCGGACAGCCCATCGCCTTCGGTGCACGCACGCTGAAGAGCGACAAGAAACTCCCGAAATACTTCAACAGCCCGGAAAGCGTCCTCTACATCAAGAGCCGCTCGCTCTACGGCATCTACCACGCGAAGAAGGCTATTGTGGAGCAGCAGCTCTGCTACCTGGTGGAGGGCTACACCGACGTGATCAGCCTGCACCAGGCGGGCATCACCAACGTGGTGGCCAGCAGTGGCACCAGCCTCACCGAGGACCAGGTGCGCCTGATCAAGCGCTACGCCCCCACGGTGTGCATCCTGTACGATGGCGATGCGGCCGGCATGAAGGCCAGCCTGCGCGGGATCGACCTGGTGCTGAAGGAAGGCCTCAACGTGAAGGTGGTGACCTTCCCCGAGGGCGAGGACCCCGACAGCTTCGCGAAGAGCCACAGCAGCAGCGAGGTGACCGACCACCTTACGAAGACCGCACAAGACTTCCTGGTATTCAAGGCCACGCTGCTGATGCAGGACGTGGGGGACGACCCTGTGAAGAAGGCCGCGGCCATCCACGATATCGTGGAGAGCATCGCCTTGGTGCCCGACATGGTATTGCGCTCGCTGTACCTGCAACAGTGCAGCCGCTTGTTGCAAGTGCCCGAACAGGCACTGATCAGCGAGACCAACAAGGTGCTGCGCAAACAGTACCGCAAGAAACTGGGCGGCGATGAGTTCGTTCCGGAAGAGCAGGTGGCACCGGAGATCGCGCCGCCACAGCCCACCGTGGAGGACCTGGGCACCACACCCCAGGAGCGCGACCTGTTGCGCATGCTGCTGAGCTATGGGCACGAGCGCCTGATGGTGCCTTTCCAGCACGAGGATGGCAGCACCGCCGAGGACGAGACCAGCGTGGCCGAACTGATGTTCGAACTGCTGGCGCTGGACGACATCCTCTTCGATGAGCCGATCTTCCGCGAGATCTACCTGGACTACCGCCACACCAGCAACCTCGGCCAGGCCGTTGACGCCGCCCGATACATCGGTCACGAGCACGACCACTGGCGCCGCACGGCCATCGACCTGCTTACTGAGAAACACGTGCTGAGCCCCAACTGGAAAGAACGGCACAAGATCCATGTGAAGCGCGAGAACGAGCAGCTCCTCGATGCGCTGGAAGAGGCCGTGGACATCCTGAAAGAGCGACGCGTGGACCGCATGCTGATCGAGCGGCAGCAGAAGTTGGTGAGCGCCGACGACCTCACCGTGATGGCGCTGCTGCAGGAGATCATGCAGCTGAACGACGCCAAGAAGAAGCTCGCGAAGAAGACGGGCCGCGTGATCGTGGGGTGAGCGGCACCCCGCCTACCTTCGTCCCCATGGCCCACGACCACGCGCATGCCCATGCCGGTCACCACCACCACGAGCATCCACACGGCCACGTGCATGCCGCTGGTGCTCGGGCGCTGGGCGTTGCCTTCCTGATCAATCTCGCCTTCACGCTGGTGGAAGTGGCGGGCGGCCTGTGGACCGGCAGTATCGCCGTGCTCACCGATGCATTGCACGATGCAGGCGACTGCCTGGTATTGGGAACAGCGTGGTACCTGCAGCGCGTGGCCATGAAAGGACGCGACGCGCATTACAGCTATGGCTATGGGCGCTACAGTATGCTTGGTGGATGGCTCACCAGCGTGGTGCTCATCATCGGCGCGCTTTTCATGCTCACCATGAGCGTGCCTGAGTTGTGGGCGCCCGAATTGCCGCATTCATTGGGCATGATCGGCTTCGCACTTTTCGGGCTGGCCATGAACGGACTTGCGGCCTGGAAGCTGCATGGCGGCAACACCTTGAACGAACGGGGCGCCTACCTGCATCTGTTGGAGGATGTGCTTGGCTGGGCGGCCGTGCTCGTGGGTGGCATCATCATCCACTTCACCGGCTGGGCCATCGTGGACCCGCTGCTCAGTGTCTGCATCAGCGTGTACATCCTCATCAACGCCATCGGCACCTTACGCAAAGGCACAGGCATCCTCATGCAGGAGATCCCACCGGGACTGGATATGCACCAGGTGCGTGCACGCCTGATGGCCATTCCAAATGTGATCGACCTGCACGACCAGCATACCTGGACCTTGGATGGCAGTTTTGTTGTTCACACCGTGCACATAGTGGTGGATAACGTGGACCACCGTGAAGCGCTTGCTGTAAAATGCAAGGCCCGCGACGAGCTTAAGGCGCTGGGAATACACCACGCGACCATAGAGCTTGAATGGAGGGACGAAGAATGCGGACTACAACACCACTGACCATGGGCAGAACGATCTTCCGTGTGCTTGCCCAGGTGAACAAATGGGTGTTGCCAAGGCTCTGGAACAAGGACCTGACGCGTCTCACCAAAACCCAGAAGCTGATCGTGGCGTGGCGGTACTGGGTCACACGGAACGCGCTCTGAGAAGCGGTCCAGGCTGCTGAACGACTACTCGCTCCAAGTGCAGCGCACCCCCTAATTTCGGCCGGTGCGGATCATTGCGTTCATCAGCCTGTTGTTGACGGCCTTGTCGGCTGTTGCGAAGCCGCAGTTGGTGATCAATGAACTGCAGGCCTCCAACCGCACCACGCTCCGCACGGCCAATGGCGCCACACCCGATTGGATCGAGCTGTACAACGCTGGCACTGTGGCTGCGGACCTTGTCGGTATGCGCATCGCGATCAACGGTCGGCAGCATGTGATCGACGCACCGATACGCATTGCGGCCAAGGGCTTCGTGCTGTTGTATTGTGATGGCCGAACGGATGAAGGGCCCGAACATCTGGGCTTCTCGTTGGAGCGGACCGGCGGTACCGTGCTGTTGATCGCCGCCGACGGATACACCATACTCGACCTCTTCACCTACCCCGAACTGCCCACCGACGCGAGCATGGGCCGCCTACCCGATGGCAGCAAGGCATGGAGCTTCTTTGTACAGCCCAGCCCGGGAACGCGCTGCGATAAGGACCAGCTTACCGTTATCCGCACATGGACGGCAGCACCCGCGGTGAACTTCGTTGAAGTAACGATCTCCGAACAGGTTGAGGTGACGCTTATCGCGCCAGAACCTAGCGTGATCCGCTACACCACCGATGCCACGCCCCCTTCCACGAGCAACGGCCACATCTACGAGGCTCCATTGCTGCTTCCTCGTGGAACGGTGCTGCGCGCCATGGCCTTCGCACCGAACGCCTGGCCAAGTCCGGAGGTCTGCGTTACACTACCCGGCGCGACACCTGTAACGCGCTCACTGTCCTTGGTGCTCGACCCACAAGACCTGTGGAGCGACTCCACAGGGATCATGACCCACGGCAGCTTTGCCAACCATACGCGCAGTGGCCGTGCCTGGGAACGCGCTGGCTGGTTGCAGGAGAATGGCGAACCCGCATCACCGGTGGGCATTCGCGTGAGCGGCAGCGGTTCGCGCGGTCTGGCCAAACGATCGCTCAAGGTCTACGCGCGTGACGGTGATGGCAGCGCGGCAAAGGCCTTCACGTTCGCTGATGGCACAACATGCGATGAACTGATGCTGCGTGCGGATGCCGGTCCATTGGCGTTCCTGCGCAACATGCTGATGGAGACCGTTGTCCACCAATACGGATTGAACGTGGAGGTGCAACCTTCGGAACCCGTGGAGGTGCTGCTCAACGGTGAACCTTGGGGGCTCTACCGGCGCATGCCACCCAAGGATGCCGAATGGTTGAAGCAACGCAGCGGTGCCGAGGCCGTGGATGTGCTGGAGGGTCCGGCGTTCGTGGCCCGTTCCGGCAGTAACGCGCGTTTCCTACTTGCCGAGCAGGCATTGACGAGCGGTGCAGACCCGGACAGCCTTGCCGTGCGGATCGACCTGAACAGCCTGATCGACCTGGCCTGCATAGACCTGTACACCGGCCGCGCGGACCATGACCTGAACGTGCGTTGCTTCAGGCCCAAACAGCTTGGCGGGCGGTGGCGGTGGGTGCTGTTCGACATGGACCTCTGGGCCCCGGCACATGAGAACAGCGTGGAGCGGATGTGTGCTGCATCGGTGGCCGAAACGCCTTTCGTTCCGCAACTGCTGTCGCATCCCATGCTGCAACAGCGCCTGTTGGCCCGCATCACCGCATTGCAGGCCACAGCCTTTAACACACGATCCTTACAACAACTGGCCGACAGCATCCACCGCGTCAACGCCGCAGCATTGGAGGCTGATCACGCACGTTGGAGCAATACCCTCGTTCGGCCGGAACCTCCCGCAGCGCTGGAACAATTAGCACAGTTCACCAAGGAACGGCCGGAACACCTGTTTGCGCACTTGGCGGAACGTACTGGACGACGTGTGCGTGAAGTGGTGATCGAGGCACCACCCGCCGAGCGCGGCCGTCTGTTATTGGAGGGACTACCAATGCCGCCGGGACGCCATGTAGTGCGGTGCTTCGAGGGCGTGGCCATGAACCTTACGGCCGAACCAGCGCCTGACCACGAGTGGGCCGGATGGAAAGGTGCACGCGGCGAAACCGCTCAATTGACAGTGGACCTCGCGCGCAGCGGGACGATCAAGGTCCTCTTCAGGCCGTTGGCGCCATAGCCCAAGACCGCTCAGGCAAGCACGCCCTTGAGCAGCGATTCGAACAACGAACGACCGTCGGTATTGCCCAGGCGCGCATCGCAGGCACGCTCCGGGTGGGGCATCATGCCGAACACATTGCGGCCCGCGTTGCATACGCCGGCAATGTTATCGCGGCTACCGTTCGGGTTGGCGGTGTCGGTGATCCGTCCCTCGGCATCGCAATAGCGGAAAAGCACCTGATTGTTGTCCTTCAGGGCCTTCAGCGTATCAGCATCGGCATGGTAGCGGCCTTCGCCGTGGGCAATGGGGATCTTCAGGGCCTTGTCGGGCACCGCGTTCGTTAGGGCGGTGTTGGCCGTGCTGCGGCGGATGAACACGTTCTTCGAGATGAACTTCTGGCCCTCGTTATGCAACAAGGCGCCTGGTACGAGGCCGGCCTCGCACAACACTTGAAAGCCGTTGCACACCCCGAACACCAGGCCACCCTTCTTGGCATGGGCCGCCACTTCCTGCATGATGGGCGAAAAGCGCGCGATGGCACCGCTGCGCAGGTAATCACCATAGGAGAACCCGCCCGGAAGCACCACCATGTCCACACCGCGAAGATCGTGCTCCTTGTGCCAGAGACGCTCAACCGGTCTGGTGGTGAGCGACTCCAGGACATTGATCATGTCCTCATCGCAATTGGAACCCGGGAAGGTGACCACTCCGAACTTCATGCTGTTGGCGTATGGCATGGTTGCCCGTTACGCGCCGCGAAGGTAGCCGATGCCAGCGGGACGGGCACCGCACAACTAGCCCCACTGTGCCCACAGCGCCATGGCCAGCAGGGCCCATGCCGCAGCGCCACGCAGGGCCTTTCGATTCCCGCCCATGAAGGCATGAACACACAGAACGGCGAGCGGCGCGGCCAAGAGCACCGGCGGAAAGGCGTTGTTCAGCAGGTACACGCCAAGGATGATCACCGTAAGGGCCGCGCCCCACGCCAGGAACGAGGAGCGCAGGTTCTTCACCTGCATTACCCCACGCTGGTAGCTGACCGCGAAATCCAATAGGGCCACGAGGAGAACAGGAACCAGCACCACATAGAGCGCCCCCCGGAACAAGCCCGAGCGGGGCGCAAGGGGGACCGAACCGGCTTGATCAGCAATGGTGAGCAAGGGGCGCCAGGGCGTGGCCCCGTTCAGGTGGAGCACACCCCATGTGAGGTACAGCACCACGGCCAAACCCAGCACGGGCACGATGTACTCACGCAATTGGAACGGGCGGATCACCGAGATGGAGGCCCAAAGCACCACCACCAGGAATGCATACGGCAGGTAGAACAAAGCGGCCAGACCCAGCAGGAAACCCGCATCGAACAGGGGCGACAACGCCGGACCGTTGTTGTTAATGGACCACGCCCTGCGCATGGCCCAGATCACCAATGGCATGCCAACCAGCGCGGGATCAAGCAATGCCGACCGCACGAACAGGGCCAGCAGAACGGGGAAGAGGAAGGCCGGCAGGTGGTTGCGGCGGTCGGCCAGATCGGCGTTGTTCACGAGCCCGGTAAGCTGAACTGCCATGAGCAACATGAGCCCCATGGCGAAGAGGCCATGCACCCAGGCCTTCGGTCCCAATGCCGAGAGCAGCCGCTCGAACAACACCATGGAGCCACTTGGTGCCACCACAGGGCCTGCCAGATCGCCCAGGAACAGCCCGGGCACCAGCACCAATAAGGTGAGGAGCACGGCGGGCTGGTTGCTGCGGTACAGGCCTACGAGCATGGTGTGCTGAGTGAATGGTGGGCGCTATCTTTGCCGGGCCCCAAGCTTACGCACGATGCAACAGATCTCATTCGCCATCGGACATTTCCTGGAGTGGACCTTCCAGATCCTCAGCGCCCTGGGATGGTTGCCCAGCATTGGCATTTCTGTGCTGTTGTTCGTTGGTATGCTCTACTGGTTGAACCTGCAGGGCAAGTACAACCGCAAGGCGAAGCAGGACGGTACGATCGCCTGAGGCGTTCGCACTAGGCCTGTTGCTGTGCCCCGGCCTTGCTGGGACGCATACGTACCAGATCGTGGCCGATATCGGTCCGCATTACCTTCCCTTCGAAGTCGATCAACATGGCGCTGCGATAAGCAGCCGCAATGGCCTGTTCCAGGTCCTTGCCGAAAGCCGTTACCGTTAGCACGCGCCCACCGGCCGTGATCAGCTGGCCGTTCTTCTCCGCCGTGCCGGCCTGGAACACATAGGCCTCGCGCACCAGTTCCAAACCGCCGATGGGCCGACCCGTGGTCACCTTGCCCGGATACCCTTCCGAGGCCAGCACGATGGTCACTGCCGTTCGGTCGTCCACATCAACATGGCGTTCGCTGAGCGTGCCCGTGGCAATGCCCTCGAACAGGTCAAGCAGGTCGCTGCGCAAGCGGGGCAGTACGGCCTCGGTCTCGGGATCGCCCATGCGCACATTGTACTCGATCACATAGGGTTCGCCGTTCACGTTCATGAGCCCCATGAACAGGAATCCGTTATACGCAATGCCATCCTTGCGCAGACCCCGGATGGTGGGTGCAGCAATGCGGTCGTGCACCTTCTGCATGAACTCCTTATCGGCGAAGGATACTGGTGATACCGCGCCCATGCCTCCGGTGTTGGGACCGGTATCGCCATTGCCCACCCGCTTGTAGTCCTTGGCGGCGGGAAGCATCTTGAACGCCTCGCCATCGGTGATCAGGAACGCGCTCAGTTCCACGCCATTGAGGAATTGCTCGATCACCACGCGTTCGCCGGCCTCACCGAAGCTGCTGCCATCGAGCATGCCCTTCAGCACCGATGCGGCCTCCTTCTTGTCGCTGGTGATCACCACGCCCTTGCCCGCTGCGAGGCCATCGGCTTTGATCACGTAAGGGGGTTGCATGCGGCCAATGTGGTCCAACGCATCCTGCAATTGGCCTTTCACGAAGGTGCGGTGCGCTGCTGTGGGGATGTTGTGGCGGAACATGAACTCCTTCGCGAAGTCCTTGCTGCCTTCGAGCTGTGCGGCCATTTTACGCGGCCCGATCACGGTCACCTTACCAAAGAGTTGTGGGTCATCGGCAATGCGGTCGTGCAGGCCATCTACCAGAGGCCCCTCAGGGCCCACCACCACAATGCGAATATCCTTCTCGAGCAGGAACTTGCGCAGGGCCTTGTGATCGTTGATGTCCACCTCGGCATTGCGGCCGTGGCGCACCGTGCCCGGGTTCCCCGGTGCCACCCAGAGCGCATCGAGCAGGGAGCTCTGTGCGATCTTCCAGGCCATGGCGTGCTCACGACCTCCACTACCGATCAGCAATACGTTCATTCCATCCGTGTTTGTTGCAAAGGAACATCTTGCCCTGCGGCAGTGCGGGCGTTTGTTTTCAACAGGCAAGGCACATGCCCACGGCCCATCGGGGCCTGCCGTGTTCAAAGCCCATTGGGCGCAAATGCAACGCGCCGCGCCTTGGCAGGCACGGCGCGTCACGTGTTGGTACAGATCAGTGCTTGTGTTCCTGGGCCACTCGCTTGATGCTGCAGCCGACATTCCGTGTGAGCGCGGGCTCGATGGCCTTGCCACTGGCCAGGTTCTCAATGGCGTTATGCAACCAGCGCTCCTTTACTTCGGCGGCGCTTGCCACGTTATCGTCGATGGCGCCCTTGTACACAAGCTTCATGTTCTTATCGAACAGGAACACATGCGGGGTGGTGCGTGCACCGAAAGCATCGGCCACCACATGCTTCTCATCCAGCAGATAGGCTCCGCTGTATCCCTTTTCCTTGTAACGGGCCTGCATGTCGGCGAATGAATCGCCATTGTCCCTCTTGGCCTCGTTGCTGTTCACGAAGGCAACGCCTACACCGTAACGTTGAGCATAAGCAGCCAATTCGGGGTAGCGACCTTCCCAACCTTCACTGCCTTCTGAACCCACCACAAAGGGGCAGGTGTTGCAGGAGAATACCACCAGCAGGCCCGAGCCGCCTACCAGTTCCTTCAGGGAGATGGCCTTGCCGGAAACGTCCTTCATCTTGTGCTCGGCCTTAGGCAGGACGGTACCCAGTTGAAGGTCGGGTAGCGGATCGTGGGCCACTGTGGCGAGCAGGCCGAAAGCGGCAATGGAAGCAAGCTTGAGTATCATAGGTGGGATCAGTTGGTTTTGAACGCCCCAAGGTAGTGCCCCGGCGCGGGTGCTTCGCCCCAAGAGCGGTTCCGTTCACGAAGGTTAACGATCGCCTCAGCGGACCAACCCGGCCTTGATCGCCACGCGGACCAGGCCGGCCAGGTTGTGGATGTCCAACTTCTTCATAAGGTTGGTACGGTGCGTGTCCACCGTGCGCGGACTGATGAACAGGCGGTCGCCGATCTCTTTGTTGCCCAGTCCTTCGGCCAAAGCGGCAAGTACTTCCACTTCCCGCTCGCTCAGGTCCTTCAGAACATCCTTGGCCGAGTCCATGGAATGCCGCTGCTTCACCAGGCCATCCACAACACTGCTCGTGAAATGACGCTGACCAGCATGCACGGCACGTATGGCATAGACCAATTCCTCCCTTCCACAGTTCTTCACCAGATAGCCATCGGCACCGAGCTCCATCACACGTTTCACCACGGCGGGCTCATCGTGCATGCTGAGGATGATGACCTTCACGGCGGGGCGGTCGTGCTTGATGCGCTCGGTGGCGGCAATGCCATCCATCACCGGCATGTCGATGTCCATCAGCACCACATCAACGGCCAAGTGGGTGATGCTCTCGATCGCCTCGGCACCATCGGCGCAGGTTCCCACACACTCCATGTCCGGCGCTCCGTCAAGCAGGATCCGTAATCCATCGGTGATGATGCGATGATCATCAACCAACAACACTCGAATGACCTTTGCCAGGCTCATGGACCGATCCTACTCCGGCAAAGGAACGCGAATGGTGGCTATCGTACCCTGACCTGCCTCACCTTCAATGGTGAACGTGCCATCCAAGGCACGGGCGCGATCGGCGATGTTCAACAAACCCAGCCCTCTTGTGCCCCCTTTGTGCATGAGTCCTTTGCCATTGTCGTGCACGATCAACACCAAATGGCCTTTGTTCCTCATCAACTGCACTTCCACCGTTGTGGCTTGGGCGTGCTTGATGACGTTGCCCACCAGTTCCTGCACGATACGATAGAGCCCTGTGGCCACATTGTCCGGCACACCGCTCTCCAGTCCCACATGGTCCAGCTCCACTTTGGTCATGGTGCCATTGAACGCCTTGTGCAACAGGTCCTCCACGGCGGGTACCAACCCCAGTCGGCTCAGGGTCTTGGGCATCAGTTGGTGGGCCATATCGCGCACTTCCCGGGCCGTATCGTCCACAATGATGATCGTATCCTGCAGGCCGGGGGCATCAGCAATGCCGCGTAGATGCTCCAGCCTGTGCTTGAGGCCGCCCAGCTGCTGGCCTACACCATCGTGCAACTCGCGTGCAAGACGTCTACGCTCTTCCTCCGTGGCATCGATCACGGCCTTCAACCCTGCTTCGCGTTCTCGAATGATGGCCGCATCACGAGCCGCACGTGCGCGGCGGCGTTGGACCTGCACCAGGAGCAAGGCCGCCAGTAGGATAACACCCACGCCTGCTGTAGCCAGCACAAGCCAGAACCGGCGGCGAGCCGACTCCTGCGCGAGCTCAGCGATCTGCACACGCTGCTCTTGCAGCTCACGTTCCCGCTTCTCCGCCTGGTAGCGCTCCTGCATCTCGGCCACTTGCGCCGACAGGTCCTCGTTGAAGAGTGAATCCTTCAGGACCACATATTGATCGTGGTACCAGTAGCTGCTGTCCCCATTGTTCAGCCGCGCATGGATCAACGCGATATCGAGCAAGGCCTGCATTCGTTCATTCTGGGCATGAACCTCGCGGCTCATGGCCAGCGCACGGCGTTGCAACGGCAGTGCGGCGGTCCATTTCCCGGCCTTCATCAAGGTCTTTCCAAGGCCGATCATCGATGACGCTATGGCCTTCTTTTCCCCGCCGCGTTCCCGGATGGCGAGCGCTTCGCGGTACAAATTCTCGGCCCGTTCCCGATCGCCTTGTTCCAGCACTACACCGGCGAGGTTGTGCAACTGCACGCCCAGTTCGCGTTGCATATCTCGCTGGCGGAACGATCGCGCCGCCGCCTCATAGTGGTTGATGGCGCGTGCGGTGTCTCCCAGGGCCAGGTAGGAATTGGCCATGTTGCCCCAGGAGGTGGCCAGGCCACTGGAATCGCCGATCGCGGTGAACAGTTCCACCGCGCGTTCCTGGGTGGTAAGGGCGTCGGCATGGCGCCTGAGGTTGTTCTGCAGGATGGCGATGTTGTTGAGGATCAACGCCTCCTTGGTCTTCGGACCGATGCGCTCGAAAATGCGCAGGGCCTCGAAGTTCTCGGCAAGCGCCTCCTCGAAGCGTGATTGCGCCTGATGCATGTTGCCGAGCTTGTTGTACACCGCCCCGATCCCTGCGGAATCCTTCAGCACGCGCCGGATGTCCAACGCTCGATGCAGCGCACTATCGGCCGAGCTGAAATCGCTGCGGTCGATATGGATGATGGCCATATCGTTGAAGGCCTGTGCCTCGCCCCGTGGGTACTTGAGCCGTTGTGCCAGTGCTGCGGCCGAACGACCGAAATGCAGGGCAGAATCACCATCCACCCGGCGGTAAGCGAAGCAGAGGTCCGACAGCGCGAGCACCTTGGCGGTATCATCGCGCAAGGCGAGCACCGAATCCACTTGGACCTTGGGTACCTGTGCCACGGCCTGCGAACAAGCCAGCAAGGTCAGGAACAGGATCCGACGGAACAGCACGCTTACAAGGGGATGTTGCCGTGCTTTTTGCGCGGTAGTTTGTCCACCTTGTTGCGCAACATGTCCAGCGCGGCCATCACTTTCAGACGCGTCTGGCTGGGGCGGATCACTTCATCCACGTAACCACGGGCAGCGGCCTCGTAAGGGTTCGCAAATTGCTCCTTGTACTGGGCCTCTTTCTCCTGCCACTTGGCAGCTGGATCCTCGGCCTTGGCGATCTCGCCTTTGAAGATGATCTCAGCGGCGCCCTTCGCCCCCATTACAGCGATCTCGGCGCTGGGCCATGCGAAGTTCATGTCGCAACCGATGTGCTTGCTGTTCATCACATCATACGCGCCACCATATGCCTTGCGTGTGATGATGGTGATCCGCGGCACCGTGGCCTCACTGAACGCATAAAGCAGCTTGGCGCCGTGGTTGATGATGCCGCGCCACTCCTGATCGGTACCGGGCAGGAAGCCGGGCACATCCACGAACGTGATCAGCGGAATGTTGAAGGCATCGCAGAAGCGCACGAAACGGGCGGCCTTGGTACTGGCATCAATGTCGAGCACCCCGGCGAGCACGGCAGGCTGGTTGGCTACACAGCCTACGGTGCGGCCACCCACGCGGGCAAAGCCGATCACCATGTTGCGGGCGTACTCGGCGTGTACCTCCATGCTGCTGTCCGGATCGATCACCGCGTTCATCACATGGCGGATGTCGTAGGGCTGATTGGGATTCTCGGGAATGATGGTGTCCAGTTCCGGACGCAATTCATCTCCCGGCGTGTAAGGCAGAACAGGCGGTTCCTCCTCGCAATTGCCGGGGATGTAACCCACCAATTGTCTTAGCTGACGGATCGCTTCGATCTCGTTCGCCGCCGTGAAGTGCGCCACACCGCTCTTGCTGGCGTGCGTGGTGGCACCACCAAGGTCCTCGCTGCTCACCTCCTCGTGGGTCACGGTCTTCACCACGTTGGGGCCAGTAACGAACATGTAGCTGGTGCCTTCGGCCATAAGTACGAAGTCGGTGAGGGCCGGGCTGTAAACAGCGCCACCAGCGCAGGGACCGAGGATCGCACTGATCTGCGGCACCACGCCGCTCGCTCGCACATTCCGGTAGAAGATGTCTGCGTAACCACCCAGCGAGACCACCCCTTCCTGGATGCGTGCGCCACCACTGTCGTTGAGGCCGATCACGGGCGCACCGTTCTGGATGGCCAGGTCCATAACGCGACAGATCTTCTGGGCATGGGCCTCGGCCAGCGAGCCGCCCAGCACCGTGAAGTCCTGCGAGAACACATAGACCAATCGCCCATCGATGGTACCGTAACCAGTGATCACGCCATCACCCAGGAACTTCTGCTTATCAAGCCCGAAATTGGTGCTGCGGTGTGTGACCAACTGACCGATCTCCTGGAAGCTGCCTTCATCGAGCAGCAGGTTGACGCGCTCGCGGGCGGTGAGCTTGCCCTTCTTGTGCTGCGCGGCGATACGTTCGGCACCGCCACCTTCCATGGCCTGTGCAATACGGGCGTCCAGCGCCTCGAAATGGTCCTTCATGACTCGTGGGGCCCTGTCGGGCGGCGCCGAAGTTAACGGGCGTGCACCGAGCATGGCACTTGCGTACTTTGCGGGCCATGCAGCGGCGCTTCGCGGACCTTCCCGTCCGGGTCAAGTTCATGATCACCCTGGGCATACCCGTGCTCGGTATGGTGCTGCTCATCGGCAAACAGGTGGATGGCAGCCTGAAACGGCGGCGGGTGATGGACTACATCAACGGGCAGGCCGGCCTGATCGGCATGTATGCCAATGTGGCCCACGAGGTGCAGAAGGAAGCGGCCCTTTCGGTAGGCTACCTCACTGGCCGTCCTGTGAACGCCATCAAGTTGGATGTCCAACAGGCCCGGACCGATGGCGCCTTGGCCGCTCTGCAAGACCCTGCACGTCCCTTGCGCCCCATGCCGGTCGACCGTTTGGCCTTCGACGGACTTGACCTGCTGCGGGGCCGTGTTCGTGACCGGACCGTGAGCCCCGGCGAGGTGGCCTTGCGTTACCGCCAGATGTCTCGAACCGTAATGGACGTGCTGGGCCGCAGTGGCAAACTGGCCTTGGACCCCGAGACCAAGGACCGTATGTACGCCCACCTGCGTCTGCTCAATGCCAAGGAGGCGCTCAGCGAAGTGCGCGACCTCATCAGTATCGGATTCTCGGACCAACGATTGAGCGGCGATGAACTGGACGAGCTTGCGGGGCAGGTGGCCCAGTACGAGACCAATATGCTGTTGTTCGAGCGTGATGCGCCACCCGAAGTACTGGCCCTGCACCGCGAGTTGTTCCAAGGGCCCGACGTGAACTTCATGCGCAGCATCACGGGCACCGTGAAGGAGCATGGCACCTTGGGTCCCATGAGCATTGCACCGCGCGAGTGGTGGGACCTATCCCTTCGGGCCATGGACAAGTTGAAGCAGGTGGAGGACCGCTCGCTCGACCTGATCGTACAGGGCACTGCCCAGAACTCGCGCGATGCCCAGATCCGCTTGTTCATAGTGCTGGCCGCTCTGATCGGGGTCGTTGGCGCGGTCAGCATCATGGGCATAATGATCCTTCGAGGTGTGCGCAACACAGTGACCGAAGTAGGCCAGGCGGCCCGATCCCTCGCAGCCGGTGACGTCAGCGCCGAAGTACCTGTGACCAGCGAGGACGAGATCGGCGAAATGGCACGCTCCTTCAACGAGATGATCCTGAACATCCGTTCGCTGGCCAATAGCGCTGAAGCGATCGGGCGGGGCGACTACGACACACCGGTGAACGTACGCGGCACACAGGACGTGCTGGGCCTGGCACTGGCCCGCATGAAGGAGAACCTGAAGGCCGCGCGTCTTCGGGACGATGAGCAGACCAGTGCTCTGCAGGCTGAGAAGAACAAGTTGGAGCAGGCCAACGAACGCATCCAGATGCTGATCAAGGAGATGCATCACCGCGTGAAGAACAACCTACAGGTGATCGCCAGTCTTTTACGCCTTCAGGCCGGCACATTCACGGACGAACGCTTGCAAGAGGCCTTTGACCAGAGCCAGAACCGTGTGAACGCCATGGCCCTGATCCACGAGAAACTGTACAAGGGTGATGAGCTGGCCACCGTGGACGTGGGCCAGTACATCCAAGACCTGTTCTCGGACCTGGTGCGATTGAACGATGTGAGCGACAGCATTGGCTACGAGACCGAGATCGACCCGGGACTGGCCTTCGACCTGACCACCATGGTGCCTTTGGGCCTCTTGCTCAACGAGATCATTACCAACTCCCTGAAGCACGCCTTCACAGGGCGCAAGGAAGGCTTGGTGAAGCTTTCACTGCACCATGTGGACGGCCATGCCTATGACCTGATGCTGAGCGACAATGGAGTGGGCATGCCCGTGGACAAGCTGCAGGCCGATGGCACCACACTGGGCACTACGCTGATCGAAAGCTTGGTGGACCAATTGAACGGGCGCATGACGGTGGACAGCAGCAGCCAGGAGGGCACCCTGTACCACATCCGCTTCCGCACACGCTGAAAAGCGCAGACAGCTCGGAAAAGCCCGCGGGTTTAGACTACCCTTTCTCCAGTTCGGCCTCCACCTCCTCGGTGAGGTCCATGTTGTGGTAAACGGCGTTCACGTCGTCGTCCTCCTCCAGCATGTCCACCAGCTTCAGTACGGCGCGAGCGGTTTCGATATCGGCAGGAGTGGTAACCAGCGGGAAACGCTTCAGTTCAGAGCTCTTCACCTCCACACCAAGGGCCTCCAGCTTCTGCTGCATCTGCCCGAACGACTGGAACGGCGCATAAATGACCAGACCATCCTCGTCACGCACCACGTCATCGGCACCGCCATCGATCACTTCCATCTCAAACTCATCAAGGTCGCGGCCTTTGAGTGCGGCGATGTCGATCACAAACTCGGCCTTGCGCTCGAACATGTGACCCAATGAACCACTCGTTCCCAGGTTTCCTCCACACTTGCTGTAGTAGCTGCGCACATTGCCCACGGTGCGGTTCACGTTGTTCGTGGCGGCATCAACGAAAACCGCCACGCCACCCGGCGCATATCCTTCGTAGGTCACCTCGTGGTAATCCGCCTCCTCGCCACCCGCGGCCTTCTTGATGGCGCGATCCACGTTGTCCTTGGGCATGTTCATACCCCTCGCGTTCTGTATGGCCACCTTCAGGCGCGAGTTGGCTTCGGGGTTGGGACCACCGGCCTTCACGGCCATGGCGATCTCTTTACCGATGCGCGTGAAGAGCTTGCTCAACTTCGCGTTGCGTGCGAAGATCTTGTGCTTGCGTTTCTCGAAAATACGACCCATGTGCGAAGGGGCTTTTGAATGGCCATGCCAAATGGCAAGGCCCGCAAAAATAGGCTTCTGCGGCCGACCGCCGGGCCCCAAATGCGACCGCGGGGAGCGCCACCTTCCGGTGCACATCCCCGCGGCATGCCGGGTAACAACCCCTCGTAGCGCCATGTACGCCCCAGCGGGCGAAGGTGCTAGTTGAACCCGACCAAGGTGAGGCCCACGTTGAAGGGCGTGAGCACCGGGCCTTTACCATCCTTGAACAAGGGGGTCAGTGAGTACTCCCCGAAGAGGTTGAGCGCCCCGTAGCCGATGCGAGCGCTCAAGGCCGCTCGTACGGGCAACAGGTGGTAGTCGCCGGAATAGCGGTCCTTCTGGTCCTCGCCGTCCTTGCGGTACTTCTGCTTGTACATCGTCTCGTAGTACCAGCTGCCCACCACGCCCAAGGCCACATGGAAATTGCCCTTACGGTCATAGGAGAACCCCTTCTTGGCCCGCAATTGCTCCTCTGTGGGCAAGGGGGCGCGCTTGGTATTGAACTCGATCATCAACGGTACACGGAAACCGGTCTGGCGCAGCTTGTTCTTGCTGTACTCGGGGCTGTCGATCACCACGCCGTAGACCGAATCGGCATTGTACTGCAGCTGCACGTTGTTCTTCAGGTGGTAGTTCACGAACTCCCAGCCCAGGCCAGTGAGCAGGCCCACATTGGAGCTTCCGAACTCGATCTTCTGCTCCATGAAATTGATGGTGAAAAAGCGCGACCGCCCATTGTCGATCTCCATGAACTCGGCATCCTTATCCAGGTCGGCATTCCCATCGGGACCCAGCAGGGTGTTCACGCCCAGATCGAGCCCGCTCCAGTAGGTGAACACATTGCGGCGCTCCGTGCGTAGTTCCTTCATGCGTTCGGCCATCTTGGCGCTGTCGCTGGGCTGCTCACGGTCCTCGGTGAGAATGGTGATGACCTTGCGCTTGGTGGTAATGGTAAAGGGCTCCTTGCCCTTCGTGGTATCCTCCTCCTGCACCTGCACGGAGGTGCCATCGGAATTCACTTGGACCGAAACAACCGAGCGACCTTGCGTTGCTGCGGGTGGAACAGGAGGCACAGGGGCTTCGGGGACCGCAGGCGGCACCGGCATTGCCAAGGTGTCGGGCTGTGCGAAGACGGCGAAGGTGGCCAGAAGGCCGAGGGTGAGGAGCAGCGTTCTCATGGCAATGCTGTTGTATCCGTAGGACGGTCCGGGGTGCCCGGAGTTACAGGGGCCGGCGAAAAAAGCAAAAAGCCCCGTTACCGGGGCCCTTTTGCGACAGGAGTTCAGAGCAACGCTCACGCTTTCTCGGGACGGAAGACGATGTGCAAATGGGTGGTCTTCCACATGCCATCGGGGTTCTCACCGATATCGACCCGCGAGAGCTTGCGCAGCACGTAGGCCTTCAGGGCATCGTTGTCGGAAGCGCAGTGCACCACCTCGACCTTGCCCTCCTTGTCGATGACGAAGCTGACAAAGACCTCGCCCAGCATGTGCTCTTTGGCCAGCACTGGGAAGGAGAGGTGGCGGCTCAGCTGATGGTCCAAGGCGCGGTCCAGGGCAGCGGTAGAAGCGGTGGCGGTTACCACCGGGGGGGCACTGGCAGTGTTCGCGGCTGCATGGCCTTCGGGGCCTGAAGCACGGACATAACCCAGGGTGAGCACGGAGGCGAAAACGACGAGCAGGCGGTTGATCCGGGTTTTCATGGCGGTTGTTTTTTGTGGTCCTTGTTGCCATGGGACGGCCCATTGAGGCGCACAGTTACAGCCGGATACCCCTGACGTGATGAGCGGTGCCACGCACAGGATGAACGGTTGGCCGGACCTATGGCCCCGGACCGGGCAACGGTGGATGCCGACCGGCCAAGGGTCCGCAATTCCCGGGACCGGGTGCACGTTCCACCGCAGGATCACCGAACTTTGTACACACCCATGGCCCTTCTCCGTCCTCTCCTGTTCGCACTCATGGTGCTGGGGCTTCTGCCTGTAGCACTGGGCACGCACAACCGGGCGGGCGAGATCATCATCTGCCAGGTCTCTGGGTTCACCTACGAGGCCACGATCATTACGCACACCAAGCTGAGCGCCCCGGCCGATAGGCCCGAACTTGTGCTGGACTGGGGTGATGGTTCGCCGTTGGACACTGTGGCCCGCACCACCATCGAGAATTTCCCCGGCCAAGACCTTCGCCGCAGTACCTATGTGGCAACCCACCTGTATACAGGCCCCGGCGTGTTCACCCTGCAGTTCGATGACCAGAACCGTAATGGTGGAGTGATCAATGTGCCGAACTCCATTGCCCAGTCCTTCTGCGTAAAAACGCAGTTGGTGATCTCTCCGATCACGGGCGGAAACTGCTCGGTGCGCTTTCTCAATTCACCCATCCAGAACGCCTGCATCAATCGATTGTGGATACACAATCCGGTGGCCGTGGACCCCGATGGGGACAGCCTTTCGTTCCAACCTGCCGTGTGCCTGGGCCTGAACTGTGCTCCCATTGCAGGCTACTCCTACCCTGGACCCAACTATAGCATCAACCCAACCACCGGCACCATCACTTGGAACGCCCCCACATTGGCGGGTGAGTACAACATCGCCTTCATTGTGCGCGAGTGGCGCAGGGTGAACGGCGAGTGGCGCAATGTGGGCTGGGTGACCCGTGACATGCAGGTGACCGTGATCGCCTGTTCCAATAATCCACCAGTGATAGCCGCATTGGAGGACACCTGTGTAACCGCAGGCACCTTCCTCTCCTTCCAGGTCCAGGCCAGTGATCCCGATGCCGGCCAGCAGGTAACACTGAACGCATTAGGGCAGCCCTTCGAAGTCGCCAGCTCGCCGGCCGTGTTCAATAGCCCAACGCCTGCACAAAGCGTTACCGGCACGTTCAACTGGGGCACCAACTGTAGCCATGTGCGCTTGCAGCCGTACCAAGTGGTGTTCAGTGCACGCGATAATGACCAGGTGCAGTTGTATGACTACCGCACCATGAACATCACTGTTGTGGCACCCGCACCTTTGGATCCCTCTGCAACTCCGATCGGCGATGCCATTCAGCTCAACTGGTCCCAGAGCATTTGCAGCAATGCGACCGGCTACCGCATCTACCGGCGCAGTGGTCTGTACGGATTCACTCCTGATAATTGTGAGACGGGCGTTCCAGGCTACACGGGCTATGTGCAAGTGGGCACTACCAACGGGCTAGGCAGTACCAGTTTCCTTGACAACAATGGACTGATCATCGGCAACCAGTACTGCTACATGGTGGTGGCCACTTTTGCCGATGGCGCACAGAGCTATGCCAGTGTGGAGTTCTGTGCCGTGCTGGACCGCCAAGTGCCGGTGATCACGCACGTAAGCGTGGGCGAGACCGATGCAACCACGGGCATCGACACGGTGCGCTGGAGCAATGCCTATGCATTGGATACGATTGCGCGTCCCGGACCATATCAGTTCAAGCTGTACAGAGGCAACGGTCTTACAACGGCCAACACATTGCTTTGGACCAGTAGCATCCACCCTTTCCTGGCACACCCGGACACTTCCTATCTGGACACGGACCTGAACACTCGCGACCAGCCCCATGTTTACCGTGTGGAGCTTTATGGTGCTGGTGGCAACGAACTGATCGGGTCCAGCAGCCCGGCCTCATCGGTGTTCATCAGCACATTGCCCAACGACGAGCAGATCACGGTGCAATGGACCCTGAACACGCCTTGGAACAATAGTCTGTACGAGGTATACCGCGATATCGCAGGCACCTGGACCTTGATCGGTACAAGCACCTCGGACAGCTTCACGGAAACCGGTCTGGAGAACGGCACCACTTATTGCTATCTGGTGAGAAGCACAGGAGCCTATAGTGATCCGGACATCGTTGCACCGCTGATCAACTTCAGCCAGGAAGTGTGCGGCTCTCCGGTGGACCTCACCCCGCCCTGCGCACCCACGGTCTCCATCGACAACGATTGCGAGGTGCCGCTGAACACCCTAACCTGGAACAACCCCAACAACAGCTGTGCGGACGATACCGAGCTGTACCACGTCTACTATGCCGATTCGCTGAACGCTCCTTTTGTGCTGATCGCCACGTTGACCAGTGCCGATGATACCGTGTTCACGCACGCGAACGGATCCAGCGTCTCGGGTTGCTATCAGGTGACTGCCGTGGATAGTGTGGGAAACGAGAGTGCATTCGTAACAGCCGTTTGCGGGGATAACTGCCCCGAATACACACTGCCCAACGTGTTCACCCCGAACGGCGATGGACAGAACGACCTGTTCGGGCCCTTCCTCCCCTACCGCGGCGTGCTGGAGATCGATCTACAGATCTTCAATCGCTGGGGACAGGTGGTGTTCCGCTCCAACGATCCGGACATCGATTGGAAAGGCACCTACTTGGAGAGCGACCAGCCCGTTCCCGACGGGGTCTATTATTATGTGTGCAATGTGACCTTTGGTCGACTGACCGGTCCACAATTCAAGCTGTTGCAAGGGTACGTGCACATCCTGGGCAGTGGCGCATCGAACAACGTCAACTGATGTTCACCGGCATTGTGGAGGAAGTAGGCACCGTGGTGTCGGTGCGCGACGAAGGCACCAACAGGCATTTCACACTACGCGCCCGGATGACACCCGAGCTGCGCATTGACCAGAGCGTGGCCCACAATGGCGTATGCCTGACCGTGGTAGCCCTTGATAATGATACGTACGCGGTAACGGCCGTGCAGGAGACACTGGAGCGCACCAACCTCGGCGACCTTGCACCCGGCGCGGGCGTGGACCTGGAGCGAAGCCTGCGCATTGGCGATCGCTTGGACGGACACATGGTACAAGGCCATGTGGACACTGTTACTGAATGCCTGTCCGTGGAAGACCTAGCGGGCAGTTGGCGCTTCACCTTCCGCACGCCTGAACAGCGCCACTTGCTCGTTCACAAAGGCAGTATCTGCCTGAACGGCGTAAGCCTCACCATTGCAGAGCTTGATGACCTTCGCTTCAGCGTGGCCATCATTCCTTACACCTTCGAGAACACGGTGTTCAAGGATCTGCGGGTCGGCCACCGCGTGAACTTGGAATTCGATGTGCTCGGCAAGTACGTCGAGCGCATGATGGCTGGGCGTTGAGCCCTATCGCCCTAATCCTTCACGAAGGGAAGCACCGTACGTGAACCGGAAGTGGTCACGGCGACCCAGTATTGGCCTGGCACAAGGTGCTGTACATGCAGGACCCGTTTTCCCATTGAGCCCGGAAAACGTTCAATGCTTACCGTACGACCCAATGCATCAGTGATCCGGAGATCAACTGTGCCTTGGATCGAAACGGGCAAGAGTAACGTTACGGACTCCTTCGTTGGGTTGGGGAACAAACCGATGGCGGGCCCCCGTTGCATGTCCTCGGCTACTCGCGTAACAATGCTTTGCCCTTGCAATAACCAGAGGTCGGGGTCTAGCAGTGCACTGTCCGCTTGAAACGGCAGGTCCACCGTGAACAGTTGGCCACTAAAGGCGTGATCGAACACCACCGTGGTATCCATCTCCGCGTTCTTGAACCGCACCGGAACAGGCATCTCGAAAAAGTCCACGCTGGGGTGCGAAGTGGATTGCTCGATGAGCACCGAGGCCTGCCCCGCACTGTTCTGCGACCAATTGACCTGATAGATCGGATGACCCTCGCCCACATACCAATCGGCCATGAAGCCGGTGAGGTCCAACCCGCTTGATGCCTCCAGATGGGCCACAAGTTGTGGGGTGAGCGCGCTGCCATGCGCCAGTTCCGGGTCGCTGAGGTAATTGCGACACCCGGCGAAGAAGGCACTATCTCCGCAGACCCAACGCAACATGTGCAGCACGTAGGCCCCCTTGGCATAGGACAATCGACCACTGAATATCCGCCCTACATTAGTGGTGTCAGTGCACAGCACACTGCCTCCAGGCTGGCTTACCACAAAGTCGCGCCGACCACGTTTGAACGGCATCCAGTACTGCGGCACAAGGAACTCGTAGCAAAGGCCGCTGAGGTAGGTGGCGAATCCCTCGTTCAACCAGATGTCCTCCCAACTACCGCAAGTGACCTTGTTCCCGAACCACTGGTGGGCCAGTTCGTGCGCCATCAGTTCATAGGAAAGGCTGTTCATGAAGCTCATGGTCTGATGCTCCATGCCGCCCCCCCAACTGAACTGCGCGTGGCCATACTTTTCGCTGAGGAACGGATAGGTGCCGAACAGTTCGTTGAACAACTGCATCTGCCCGATCAGTTGCAGTGATGCTTGTTGCGAATCGATGAGCACCTCGGGATATACGTAGTTGAGCACCTCCACAGTCCCCTCCGGCAAGGGCACCATGTCGCTGTACACGGCATAGTTGGTCACAGCGAAGGCGACCAGATAATAGTTGATGGGATAGCGGTGCCGCCAATGATGACGCACCAGGCCATTGCCCACCGGGGCCTCCTCGACCAAGAGACCATTGCCTGCCACACGTTGTCCTTCGGGTACCGTTACAAGGACATCCAGCGAATCGGCCTTGTCGTTGAGGTCCTGCTTGCAAGGCCACCAATCACGTGCACCAAAGGGCTCGCTCAAGGTCCATATGATGGGGGCATCGGCATGGGTGGCCTGCACGAACGAACCGAAGCCCGTCTCTGGCGGAACACCTCCGTAAGCGATAGTGAGCGAATCCAAGGCCCCTGCTGCCAATTCCTCGGGCAGCGTAACAATAAGCAGATGGTCCTGGTGCGTGAACGACTGAGGCACGCCATTGCGCAACACCCCGGATACCACTAGATCGTTGTGCAGATCGAACACCACCTCCTGCAAGGGCGCCAGCGTCTGGAACACGTGCATCACTTGGCCGTTTATCGCACGAACCGCCGGATCCACGGCAAGCTCCAAGCGATGGTACTTGACATCGTATTGGCGAACGGGACCGATGGATGAACGTCCTTGTGGCGCATGACCACGTGCCTCGCTGGCCACGATCTCTTCCAATGTGGCCTTGTCGAACAGGACCTGGGCATTTACCCGTGGAACGACCAACACGGCCAACAGAACGAGAAGAGCGTATCGCATACCCCAAAGTTAGGGCGGCGATCGGCGTATGCTCAGAACACGTGCTCGAGCACGGTGCGCACGGCCTCACTGCGGCCCATGGTATAAAAGTGCAGGCAGGGCACTCCCTTCGCCTTCAGTTCGCGGGCCTGTCCGATGGTCCACTCCACGCCCACCTTCTTCACTTCGGCATCGGTGCGGCATTTCACCAAGCGGTCGGCCAATTCATCCGGCAGATCAACGCGGAAGGTCTTGGGCAGGAATTGCGTGTGCTTGATCGTGGTGATGGGCTTCAGGCCCGGAATGATGGGGACCGTGATCCCCGCCTCGCGGCACAGGTCCACGAAGTGGAAGTACTTGGTGTTGTCGAAGAACATCTGGGTGACCAGGTATTCAGCACCTGCGTCCACCTTTTGTTTCAGGTAGGCGATATCCACATTGAGGTTGAGCGCCTCGGGGTGTTTCTCCGGATAACAAGCCGCGCCCACGCAGAGGTCGGTGGGCGCCGCCTCCAGTTCCTCGTCGTGCAGGTACTTCCCCTTGTTCAGCCCATCGATCTGGCGGATAAGGTCCACGGCATGTGGATGGCCGTCGCGCTCGGCAATGAACTGGGGCTCGTTCTTGATGGCATCGCCACGTAAGGCCAGCACATTGTCGATACCCAGGAAATTGATCTCGATCAGCGCATCCTCGGTCTCTTCTCGACTAAAACCACCACAGATCAGATGCGGCACCGTGTCGATGTCGTATTTGGCCTTGATGGTGGCACAGATACCGATGGTGCCCGGCCGCTTGCGCAGGCTTACCCGCTGCAACAACCCGTGCCCACGATCCTTGTAAATGACCTCCTCGCGGTGGTAAGTGACGTTGATGAAGCTGGGTTTGTATGACAGCAGGGGGTCGATGCCCTCATAGATGGAACGAATGTCCTTGCCCTTCAGCGGCGGTAAGATCTCGAAGGAGAACAAGGGCTCTTTCGCGTTCCTCAGATGCTCGATCACCTTCATACTCTGGGCTGTTCTTGGGGCGTCAAAAGTAGAAAGGCCCGGCTCTGTTGCCGGGCCTTTCATTCAGGTCCTTTCGTTCTTATCGCAGAACGGTCACATGACCTGTGTAGGTCTTGTTGTTGTTTAGCACCAGCTCATAGTAGTACGTACCATCGGCCACGGGGTCACCTGATCCCTGGTGCGTGCCCTTCCACTGGTTACGGTAGTTCTTTGCCTCGTACACCACCTGGCCCCACCGGTTGAAGATCCGCAGCTCACTGCTGAAGTACTCGATGTTCTCGATATCGAACACATCATTGTGACCATCGCCATTGGGCGAGAACACATTGGGGATGTCCACTTCCGGCGGGAAAATGGTGATGATGGTGGTGGCCGTATCCACACAGCCATTGGGTGTGGTCACGATCAATGTGACCAAGAACGACCCGGGCAGATCGTAGGTGTAGGACGGCGAGGTCTGTGCGCTACCGGCACCTTCCTCTCCGAAGGTCCACGCACTGGTGAACGAGCTTCCGTTGCCGGTGCTCTCGTTGGTGAAATTGATGGTGGTACTGGTCGGCTGTGGCGACAGCGGTGAGTACGTGAAAGCCGCTGTGGGGTCGTTCACCACCAGCACGTTGAAGGGGGCCGAAGTACCCGAACAGCCTTGTGCATCAGTTACCGTTACCGTGTGCGCACCGGTACCGGCCGCGGTGGTCTGCATGGTGGAGCCCGTGGACCATGCGTAGGTGCTGAAAGGCTCTGTAGTGGATAGCACGACCGGTGTGCCTCCGCAGCTGAACGATGGACCCGTTATCACCGGTAAGGGGTTGGGTGCCTCAGCCACCGCGAAGGTGGTACTGAAGGTGGTGCAAGGCCCAATGCTCGCCGCTACGAAGTAGCTGCCAGCGGTAACGTTGATGGTCTGCCCCACCGAGTTGTTGTTCCACACATAGGTATCGAACCCTGGCGTGGCACTGATGGTGGCAATGCCGTCCTGGCAATAGAACGCATCGCCGCTCACGGTTACCGGTGGCAGCACGACCTCCTGCACGGTGAAGGATTGTGAGGTGTAGGTGCAGTTCAGGATCGTGGCCGTGACCGTGTAGGTACCTGCGATGACCGTGATGCTGGGCGTGGTCTGCCCGGTGCTCCATTGAATGCTCTGGTATGGGGTCGCATTCGTGGTGAGGGTAGCGGTGCCGCCTTCGCAGTATTGCGTGGGCCCTGTGACCGTGGGTGGGCCGGGATCCACCAGGGTAAGTGTGAAGGGGGACGATATGTTCTGGCAACCTTGGTAGGTGCCAGTGACCGTGTAAGTGCCAGCACCCACTTGGATGGTATCGTTGGTTCCCCCATTGCTCCATGAATAGGCATCGTAGCCGGGCGAGGCCACCAGCTCAGGTAACGGGGTACCGCAATAGGTCGCAGGACCGGTAATGGCCAAGGGTGGAGGCGTCACAAGACCAACGGTGAAGGGGTCCGAGGTCAACTGGCAGAGACCAACGCCACCTGTCACGGTGAAGGTGCCGGGCTGGGTAACGGTAATGGAGGGACCGCTCTGCCCGTTGCTCCATACGAAATTCGAGAAGGGGCCCGTTGCAGTGAGCGTTACACTGCCGCCTGTGCAGATGGCGGAATTGCCCACGATACCAGGGGGCGCAGCAGGTGGTGGGATCACCTCGATGATGATGCTCACCGTGGTGGTCAGGTTGGGCGAACCGTCATCCGTTCCTTGGAAGATCACCGAATGGAAGCCTTCATCGCTCAGGCCTGGCGTGAACTCGCCCGTTACGGAAGCCGCAATGCCGGACACGTTACTGACCTCGGACCAGTTGCTTAATGTAGGTGCCGTGCTGGTTGCCGTGGTGGTCTGACCGCTCTCGGGGCTTAGGAAGGTCACCTCCAATTGGGAGGTCTGGCCGATGCAGGCCCGCAGCGTATCGCAGATGTACAGACCGGCCGCAATGGGCGGAATGTTCTGCGTTACGGTAATGGTGGTGAACACGAAGTTCTTGAAGTCCAACCAGCTCACGCCATCATTGGCACCAAAGGGGCCGTCGTACGCCGTTCCGGCTTGATCAAAGCGACCGAACTGGATAAAATCGCCTGTGTTATTGGCGCGGTTGGCACCCACCGTAGCAGCCGTACCTCCGAATCCGCCTACACCACCTGAAGCGCTGCCCGTGGTCCACTGCATGTCCATGTAGCAGAAGCTCACGTTCTTGTCCTGGCCGATCACCGGATCACTACCATTTGTGATGATCAACTGGAACCAGTTGCGCTTATCGGTCTGTTGGCTGAAATAGCCCACACCCACCCAGTTCACATACATGGCGGTGGGGGTCACCTTGTACCACACCTGGCCACCATTGCCGCGCGTGTCCACATCGGCCCAGAAGGGCGCCACCATACGGTTGGTGTTGTTGGGGAAGCCCGTGCTGCTGAAGGTGCCGAAGGCCTGCACGAACGAGATGTTCCCGTTGTTGTTGATGAACACCGTATTGTAAGTGTCGCCGTAGAGGTTGAACTGGAACGGCAGGGTGATCTGCGCCGATGAGCCGTCATCGTTTGGTTGCATGGCCAGCGTGTAGCTGCCATCGGGCTCGATCCAACAGTCGCAATCGTTCCCTGGCCCACCACCGCGCTGGCCATCGGGCAGGGGCGGCAAGGCATCGGGGTCGGGCGCAGGGCTGAACGGACGCGCGCCTTGGGGCAGCGTGCCGCTCAACTTGGCCGCGTTGTACTCAGCTTCGGGTAGCACCACTTGTTGTGCGAACGCCGATCCGGCGCCCAACAGAGCGATGGTCAGAACGTAATTCTTACAGTCGGTTCGGAACATGTCCCAAACTTACTGCGGATCGGCCTTTTCTCGGCCACAGGGCCCTTTGCCTTAGCGAAGCAGCGTTACGTGGCCCGTGTAGGCCTTGTTGTTGCTCAGCACCACCTCGTAGTAGTAGGTCCCATCGGACAGATCGTTGCCCGAGTTGTCCTTGCCCTTCCACTGACTGCGGTAGTTCTTCGCCTCGTATACCACCTGACCCCACCGGTTGAAGATCTTCACGGTGTTGTTCCAGAACTCGATGTTCGTGATGTTGAAGGTCTCGTTGTTGCCGTCGCCGTTGGGCGTGAACACGTTCGGGATATTGATCTCCGGCGGGAACACCACGATGTAGGTGGTCACCTCATCCATGCAGCCAGCATCATTCACGACCGTAAGTGTGATCTCGTAGGTGCCTGGGTCCTCGTATGTGTAGGCAGGCGATTGTGATCCACTGGTGGCTCCTTCATCACCAAAACTCCAGGTCCATGTATCCAGCGGACTGCCATTTCCATTGCTCTGGTCCGTAAAGGCGACCGTGGTCCCCATGGGCACAGGCGTAAGCGGATCATACACAAAGGCAGCAGTTGGGTTATTTGCCACTACCACGCTGAAAGGGTCGGAAATCCCTGTGCATCCATCGGCGCTGGTAACGGTTACTGTGTAGGTGCCCGTAGTGGCGTTGATGGTGGACGAGGTGGCATTGGTGGACCAGAGGTAGTTCGGATAGGTCTCCGTGGTGGAAAGGACAACCGGCACTCCGCCACAACTGAAATCAAGGCCCGTGATCACCGGGTCCGGGTTGGGCGATAGGTTAACCGTGAAGGGGTCTGATGTCAACGGACAATTGCCATAGGCCACGGTGACGGTGTAGGTGCCAGCACCCACGTTCACGTTCGAACCAACAGCACCGTTCGGCGACCAGAGGTAGGTATCAAAACCGGCAGGTGCGTTCAGGTAGGCAATACCATCCTCGCAGATCAGGTTGTCACCAGTGATCAGTATTGGCGCCTGCGGTGAAGGATTCACCGTGATGGTGATGGTCGTATCGTAAGAACAACCAAAGTTGTCCGTTACCGTGAAAATGTAAGGGTACACACCCGGCTCTGAAGGAGCGGCAACACCAGTGGCAGGAGTGGCGCCAGGCACAAACCCGGTCCCGGTCCAATAGGTCGAATCCAAGGAAGAAAGGCCCAGCGCTGGGGTGTACTCGGTGAGGTCAGGGTACAACGAAGGGTTGAAGTTCAACTCCCATGAGCAAAGGAAACCGTCGTCTATGCTCCATTGGTCCACCACAGTAAAGGTCCACGTGCCGTTAAGGGGGCACCCCACCAGTTGGCTCATGGGTTGCACGCTCTCATAGGTACCCGCAGGGATAGTGCCACCGGCGTTATCTTCCCACGTGCCATTCGTTGCGAACGGGCTGAAGCAGTAATCCCAGCATTCCCCCGGACTGGGAGGAACTGTCTCACCATCCAATGCACCGCCGATGAAAGTCCCAGCCCCCCCCTGCTGGTGGAAGGTGACCGACTGGCCATTGGGACAAGTGAGGTAAATGACCAGATCGCCCATGAAGCTGTGCTCCATGGATACACAGACCGAGGTAAGATCGGCAATGTCGGTCAACGTAGCGCCAGGAGAAAACCCTTCGAACGTGAGCGTACTGTTGAACGGCACACCCTGTTGGTCAGGCAGATAGATTCCATCGCCGAAATTGGCTTCGGGTATGGCCGACCAGGTGACCGGCGTGGCCACGCCCGTTAGGTTCACAACGTCGCCCTGGCAGATCACCGTGCTGGGCGTGGTGCCTGCGAAAATGGGCGTAGTGCTGACCAGCAACTGAAGGTCCACAAGGTTGTTGCTCTGGCAACCGTTATCGTCGGTCACCGTTACTTGTACCACATACTCGCCGGGCGTGGGGAACGAGTGTTGCACAATGGAGCCCGAGGTGTTGTCCGTCGTGCCGTCATCGAAATCCCACGCATACTCCACAATGCTGAAGCCGGATGCCGCAGAGGATGCCGAAGCGTTGAAGGTGATCACCTCGTTCTGGCAGATCAGGGCCGGAATGGCCTCGCCCACCGTGGCTTCGGCCAAGGGGGGCTGGCAAGGCTGGTAACACGTAAGCAGTGAGGAGAAAACACCCGTACCCGTTTCATTGCTCACGAATACCAAGGTCAGACAGCCAGTAGGATTGGTGAATGAAGCGGAGATGATTCCGGGCGAATCGGTGCCGGTCCATTGCCCGATCAGCGGGTAGGAAATATCCGGACCATCGTAAATGAACAAGACATCACCTGGTTCTGAACCGGCAGTGCTCAGCGTGAAGGTGATGAACTGAAGCGAGATCGCAGGTCCTCCGCTACCATCAGGGCAGATCGTGGTGGTGTAGTTCTCGTTGTTCTGATATCCGCTGGCTCCCTCACCTCCGCTGTCCACGAATGCACCGCCGCAAGCGGTCACACTGCCATCGGCCATCGTGTACACCTGGGCGTTCAAACCCATGGAGGCGGCCAATCCAAGGCCTACCAAAAACTGCTTCAACATGTTCATTCGCATCGTTCTATCCTTGGTACCGACCATCAATTGCTCAAGGCGCACAAAAAGACATTCACCTGAGCAAGGCCGCCAAATCTACATTTCTCGCTTGGCAGGGAGCTTAACGCGTCATGGGGGGGTTCAGCCAAACCACCTTGCCTTCGGTCACCGACCGGCCATCGTGCGTTAGCGCCTCGACCGCAACGAGATAAATGCCATCCTCACAATTGGCTCCGGTCCATGCTTCGCCGTTGCTGGTGCTGAACACCAGTTGGTTGTTCTTCATGGCGAACACCTTCACAAGCACCCGCGCAAAGCCTTCTCCCTCCACCTTGAACGTATCGTTCACGCCATCGTTGTTCGGGGTGAACACGTTGGGAATGAACAACTTGGGCATATCCGAACTGGGTCGTTCAACATCAAAGGGGATGGATTCTTCCGGTTCATTGGCAGCAGGTTGCACCGGTGGAGCGACCTGTAGTTCGGGCGCCTCCACCTTGGCTTGCTCAGCCAGGGCCTGAAGGATGCGCTCCACCTTGTCCGTGCCGTTCACCAATTGCGGCCCTGTGGCGGGCTCAACATTCATCATCGTTGGCGAGGCCGGTTTCGAAGAAGAAGCTGTAGAGGTCCGGTCTACACTAGGACCTTCTCCATCGACCCCGGTCGCCCGCTGTGCCAAGGCACTGTTGGTAGCGACAACCTCAGGTCCGCTCTGTGCAGGTGTTTGTGGAGCAATGGCCGCAGGTCCCGTGGTCGTTCCGTTCTCGCCTTTCGGCGCTGCATCCACCTGTACCGGTTCCTCGATCACTTGGGCCTGAGGCAAGGCGGCGGTCATCTGGGCGGGCTCGTCATTGGCCCAAAGCAGTGCAGCGGCAGTGATCACCACTGCGCCCGTGGCGGCGGCCACCCAACCCCACACCGTGGCGCTGGCCCCCGCCCCTGCGGCGGCCGTGTGGCCCAACTGGCTGCTCACCCCTTGCCATACCGAAGGGTCCACTTCCATCTCGTGGCCCGAGAAGCGCTCGCGGAACAGGTCGTTCAAGCCGTCGGCTGCGGGGGCCGATGCGGCCAGCTGGCCCTGTATGGCCTGCCACGCACTTGGGTCCACCGGCGCCTCATGGCCCTGGAACCGGTCGCGGAACAGGTGCTGTAGGTTATCCTTCATGGTCCATTCCATAACTGGCCGCCACCGTTGCAGGCAGCAGCTTGCGCAGGTAGCCCCGCGCCTTCATGAACTGTGATTTCGAGGTGTTCTCCGAAATGCCCAGCATATCGGCGATCTCCTTATGAGCGTAGCCTTCGATGACGAAGAGGTTGAACACCGTTCGGTAGCCCACCGGCAGCGCCTGGATCAAGGCCATCAGCTCATCGGTGCTCATGGAAGAGAGCACTTGCTCATCCTCCTGGTGCAGGTGCTCGGCCTCGGTAAGGTCCAGACTGTGGTCGTAAGGCTTGTTGCGACGGATGTGGTCCAAGGCCGTGTTCACCATGGTGCGCGCGATCCAACCGCCCAGCGGACCATCACCCCGGAAGTGGTCCACCTTCTGGAACACCTTCACGAAGCCGTCCTGGAGCATGTCCTGGGCTTGGTCCCTGTTGTTCGCGTAGCGCATACAGATGCTCATCATCTTCCTTGCAAACTGCTGATACAGCGCCTTTTGTGCGATGGGGTCGCCCTTCAAGCAGCCGTTCACCAGTTGTTCGTCCGTCATGGCGTCCGTGGGATATGATGCGATCGGCGCGGGAATAGTTGCCTGAAGCCCCGATCCCGTGCGCCTTTGCAAGTTACGGCAACCTCCGGCCGCGCCGTCCGATCGGCTACTTTTGCGCTCCTTTGGAAAACCCCTGCCCTTGGGGGTGGCCCGCCCGTAGAGACCCATGGAACACATCCGCAACTTCTGCATCATCGCCCACATCGACCACGGTAAAAGCACCCTGGCCGACCGCCTTCTGCAGATGACCGGCACCATTGCCGACCGCGACATGCAGGCCCAGAACCTGGACGACATGGACCTGGAGCGCGAGCGCGGCATCACCATCAAGAGCAAGGCCATCCAGATGGACTATTCCCTGAACGGGAAGAAGTACGTGCTGAACCTGATCGATACGCCGGGTCACGTGGACTTCAGCTACGAAGTGAGCCGGAGCATCGCCGCCTGCGAGGGCGCCCTGCTCATCGTGGACGCAACCCAGGGCATCCAGGCACAGACCATCAGCAACCTCTACCTCGCTCTGGAGCACGACCTGGAGATCATCCCCATCCTCAATAAAATGGACCTGCCCAGCGCCAACCCCGAGGAGGTGAAGGACCAGATCGTGGACCTGCTGGGCTGCAAGCACGAGGACATCCTTAGCGCCAGCGGCAAGACCGGCCTGGGTGTGGACAAGGTGCTGGAGGCCGTGGTGGAACGCATCCCCGCTCCCAAGGGCGATCCCAATGCACCCCTGCAGGCCCTCATCTTCGACAGCGTCTTCAACCCCTTCCGCGGCATCATCGCCTATTTCCGGGTGAAGAACGGCGTGCTGAAGAAAGGCGACCGGGTGAAGTTCTTCAACACCGGCGTGGAGTACAACGCCGACGAGGTGGGCATCCTGAAGATGGAGATCAGTCCACGGCCCGAGGTGCGCGCCGGCGATGTGGGTTACATCATCAGCGGCATCAAGACAGCCAGCGAGGTGAAGGTGGGCGACACCATCACCCACAAGGACCGCATGTGCGCCGAGGCCATCCACGGTTTCGAGGACGTGAAGCCCATGGTGTGGGCGGGCATCTTCCCTGTGGATACCGACGAGTACGAGGAGCTCCGCGATGCCATGGAAAAGCTGCAGCTGAACGATGCCAGCCTCACCTGGACACCCGAGAGCAGCGCCGCACTGGGCTTCGGTTTCCGATGCGGATTCCTGGGCCTGCTGCATATGGAGATCATCCAGGAACGCCTGGAACGCGAGTTCAACATGACGGTGATCACCACTGTGCCCAACGTGGGTTATGTGGTGACCAAGACCAACGGCGAGGTGCTCGACGTGCACAACCCCAGCGAGCTGCCCGAGGTGATGCACATCGACAAGATCGAGGAGCCCTACATCAAGGCGCAGGTGATCACCAAGGCCGAGTACACGGGCGCCATCATGACGCTGTGCATCGCCAAGCGCGGCATCCTCATCGGGCAGACCTACCTCACCACCGACCGCGTGGAGCTGAGCTTCGAGCTGCCCTTGGGCGAAGTGGTCTTCGACTTCTACGACAAGCTCAAGAGCATCAGCCGTGGCTACGCGAGCTTCGACTACCACCCCATCGGCTTCAAAGAGAGCGACCTGATCAAGCTGGACATCCTGCTGAACGGTGAGAAGGTGGATGCGCTCAGCGCACTGATCCACCGCGACCACGCCCACGACCTGGGCAAGCGCATGTGCAGCAAGCTGAAGGAGCTATTGCCCCGCCAGCAATTCGACATCCCCATCCAAGCCGCCATCGGTGCCAAGATCGTGGCGCGCGAAACGGTGAAGGCCCTGCGCAAGGACGTAACAGCGAAGTGCTACGGTGGTGACATCAGCCGCAAGCGCAAACTGCTCGAAAAGCAGAAGGAGGGCAAGAAGCGCATGCGTCAGGTAGGCTCCGTGGAAGTGCCGCAGCAGGCTTTCCTGGCGGTGTTGAAGCTGGATTGAGAGTGCCCTTCGAGAGCCTCAGGGCACGGGATGTGCTTGGATCACCGTAGGGGAACCACGCGCTCCTGCAACCAGCGGCGCACGCCATCCACGTCCAGTTCACCGGTGGCCACGCGGATCACGAGGTCGTATTTCTCCTCTTGTGATGCTTGGATATCAAGGCCCTCATCCTGCAGGATCAAGCGAGCCAAGGCATAGCCGGTGCGTTTGTTGCCATCAATGAACGGGTGCCCCGTGATAATGCCGTGCATAAGGGCAGCCGCTTTATCCTCCGGGCCAGGGAACAGATCCTCTCCTCCGAATGTAGCGTATGGTCTGTTCAGGCTGGCGTCCAACACGCCCTCATCACGAACACCATCGGCACCACCGAACCGGCGCACCAGTTCGCGATGATAGAACAGCGCCTCATCACGCCCGATCATTGGGCCAGCCGCTGCAGTAGTTCCTTGTCCTCCTCCATGTTGCGCAGGAAGCGGGCCATCCGGTCCATGGAGATCTTCTCTCCCTTGGCCAGTTCTTCAATGGCGTCAAGCACGTGCTGCACCATGCTCGGGGGGGCCTGATCAGGAATATCCTTTATCCGCGCCAGCATTTTTTCCTTCAGTTCCTTGGTGCTCATGGGTTGCGCAGTGGTGTAACGAAGGCTAATTGTCTTTCAAAGATAGTCAGTGATCCGCGCCGATCGCGGGATCCAAGAGGGCGGCGAGGGAAACACACGATGCGTTAAACCCGGAAATGACCTGTGCGCCTGAAACAATTGCAGCTGCACCGAGATCTTGTCAGGTGTGTGGCCGAACACACGAGGCGGCAACCTTGGAACACGACGCGCATACCCGCGTTCACGCCGCGTGAACTGACGTGATTGCAGGTGCGAGGAGATCTTGTCTGGCGGCGAGGGAAGAAATGGATGCGACAAGCCGAACAACGGAGCGGGACAGTGGAACAATGGACCGTGCATGCGAGGCAAGGGAGGGGGCGGCCGGAGGAACCACTGTGGAAGCTGAAACTACCGATGGAAGAACGACGAACGGCGACCCACAATGTGATGACCCGGAATGGACTGGCACCCATACCGCGCGGACAGGGAGCACAACAAACCTGACGATCGTCATTTGGAAATGCCCGCCATAAGCTTCAAATTCGTTCCTATGCAAACGATCAAGCACGCCGCACGCCGCACGCCGCACGCCGCACGCCGCTAAGCGCTGAACGCCTTGCCTTGGGCGTGTTCGCCACCCTACTGGCCATGGGCACCTCTGCACAGCTTACCGTTAACCTTTCCGCATCCAACTACAACGGGTTCAACATCTCGTGCTTCGGCAAGAAGGACGGCAGCATTGATGCGACCGTTAGTGGCGGCACCCCACCTTACGCCTACTTCTGGTCCAACGGTTCCAACACCGAGGATGTCGCGGACCTGGCATCCGGCTACTATTCCTTGAAGGTTGCCGATGCGAACGGGCTCAGCGCCACTTTGGACATTACCCTTGTAGAACCAGGTCAGCTCACGCTCCGGGCCGAACCTTTCAAATATCCCGATGGCAACAACATCAGCTGTTACAACTGTTTCAATGGCAGTATTGATGTGACCGTTACCGACGGTGTGCCACCCTATAGCTACACCTGGGACGACGGACCCACCACACAGGACCGCAGCGCCTTAGGAGCGCTCACCTACTCCGTGCTGGTTACCGATGCCAATGGCTGCGAGGCGGTTTCGCAGAAGCTGCTGCTAACCCAACCCGAGCGCAGCGACTGGACCATGAACGGGAACACGGGCACCATCCCGGCCACCCACTACATCGGAACTGCCGACGCGCAGGATGTGGTGTTCAAGAGCAATGGGCAGGAACGTTTAAGGCTGCTTTCCACAGGAGACCTCAAAGTATCCAGCCCGTTATTGCATAGCGGGCCCGTATACCTCGACGGCAATGGCGTGTTGCGCAGTGGGTTCCCTGTTCTTCCTCCTGTTTCCGGCCCCTGTCGTCAGTTGGAGTATTGGCCTTACTGGGAAACCCGTGGTAACTCGTTCGCACTGCTTTGTCCGGAGGAAGAACCCGTGCTTGGCACGAAGACCTCCCACCCACTCTCTATCATCACCAATGATGTTGAGCGTATTCGAATATCGATCCATGGCAAAGTGGGCATCGGCACCGTACCACCTCCAGGCACCATTGATGGCTACCGACTCTACGTAGAAGATGGGATCGCCACAAGAGATGTAATGGTCAAAACAGGTCCTTGGCCCGACTTTGTGTTCGACACCGG
>JAEUSY010000056.1 GCA_016788295.1 Flavobacteriales bacterium | reverse complement strand
CTAAAGAGCAAGGAGAAGCATGAGGCGCTCTCTGCAGATCAGCATGTTCAATGAACTGCTTAGGGTCTCCACAAACTCTCATGCTCCTTCCTTACAGGTGCTTGCCCACGGTTCACGGTGCGAACATATGAGGGTCTCCCGCAGGGGACCCTGCACCTCAACGCCGCACTGCCCAGCATTCCCATGGAGTTCCTTTCGAGCCAAGATAATACTCGATCGCACCAAGGGTATGCCTACGGTACATGGTCTCGTTCCGGTCTAGTTCGACAGGTCGAGCTCGTTCACCGTTCAACAACGAGCTTGCTGCGCACCACGGCACCATCCGCGCCAGTGGCCTCCACCATGTAGGTGCCCGGCGGTAGGGACGCGGTATCCACCTGGCCCGACCGCTGCACGGAAAGGCATTCGCGGCCATCGGCGCCCCATACCGTGATGCGCTGGGGCACGGCGCCAGCCATGCTCACCGTGATCCGGTCCGTGGCCGGGTTTGGGTGGATGGCCAAGCCATTTGCGCGGTGGGGGGCATTAACCGCTGTAGGCAGGCAGATCACGGCGTTGAGGTGCTGCCAGAGCTCGTTGTTGTACACGTTGGGGACAAAGAGCCCATCGGGCAGGTTACCCATGCGCACCACCACTAGGCCCGTGGCGGGCGATACGTTGCAGATCTGGCCGTTCTTGCCCATGGCGCTGTACGTATCCTGCGGCGCATCGGGCATCAGTGGCCCGGGCAGCTGGATCTGTACGCCCGGCAGCAGGTAGCTCTGCTGCCCGTTGAGCCACCACAGGTAGCCATAGGCCGGGTTGAGCGCCTGCGAAGGGGTGGTCATGGCGGTGAAGTAGGCATTGTCGGTAAGGATGGGCGTGCCGTTCCAGCTGCCTCCGCCTGAGGCCAGCAGGCCGAAACGGGCCATGCTGCGGGCCTTGCTGAAGAACACGTTGTTGTCCGCGGTCTGCACAAAGAGGCCGGTGATGCCTGTGGCGGTGGTGAGGTTGCTGAACACGTAGCTGTTCAGGGTCTGGCCGGTGGCGCCTTCCAGCACGCCATCGAGCAGGGTGTAGGGCGCGTTGTAGTACGACCAGCGTGTGCCGGGGTCGGTGAGGTAGGTGAGGCAGGCCGGGTCGGTGCAGTCGAACTGGCCATCGGTATCGTCGAGGCCCGTGGTCATCTGCATTTGGTCGCGTATGGTGATGGCGGCCTCCTGTTCGGGTGTGCAACTGGTCCAGCCTGTCCCGAGGTAGTTGCTGCTGGGCTCGTTGATGTCCAGGTAACCCTGCTGTTGTGCCATGCCCACCATGAAGGCGGTAAGGCTCTTGCCTGCACTGGCCCAGTACCAACTACTGTCCTGCGTGAAGGTGCCGAAGTATTGCTCGATGGCTATGTGGCCATCCTTCAGCACAATGAAGGCCTTGGTGTTGCTCTGCTGCAGGAAGCCATAGAGCTCCGGCAGCTGGTCGGTACACCAGCCCAGGGCGGCGGGGTCCACGGTCTGCCAGGTGTTGCCCACGAGCGGTGGGTAGTAGGTCTGTTGTGCATTTGCGGCCGTGGCGGCGAGCAGCAGGGCGATGGCGAGGGTCCTCATGCGGGGTTTGACACGTGTGGATCGGAAAGGTGCGATCGAAGGTAGAGGGCCACGGCCAAGGCGATGATGAGCAGGTTGCCCATGCCCAGCACGCCGTAGTGGATCATCCGTTCGCTGAGCGGGCCAAGCGCATCCTCCCAGTTGCCACCATACAGCAGGTACGCCGGTATGGCCGCGGCCAGCAGCCAGCGCGGGGCACCTGCGCTTGGCTGCAAGGCCACATAGAGCACCAAGGGCAGGGCGAGGATGAAGTGTTCCGAATCGGTGAGCGTGAGGCTGGGTACCAGCGCCAGCAGGAGCAGGAAGTGGAACACCAGGGCGCGGCGGCGTTGGGGGCCGCTGGCGTGTTTCCGCAGGTCGTGTAGCACCAAGGCGCCAACGGCCAGCGCGATGAAGGCGAGGATGATCAGGGCCTCGGTGTTGGTGCCCGGTGCGCCCAGCCTGCCCAGCAGGGTGCGGTGCAGCAGCGAGTACACGGTGTTCACGTTCTCGTAGGCGCTGCCGCCCAGGTAGATCAAGGCCGCGTTGTGGCGCGCCATCTGGTCCAACCATTCGCGGTGCAGCAGCAGGTTGGCGCCCCAGCCCGTGAACAGGGCGGGCAGCACCAGCCCCAGAGCCACGGTGGCCGCAGTGGCGAGCAGGGTGCGCCATTGGCCGTGCAGCACCAGCAGCGGCACGAGCACCATGAAGTGGGGTTTCACGAGCAGTGCGAGGCCGAAGAGGGCCCCGGCCAGCAGGGCCTTGCCGCGCACCAGTTGGTGCAGCGTGAAGAGGAGCAGGCACAGCAGCAGCACGTTCACGTTGCCCAGGTGCAGTTCGCGGTGCAGGTGTACCACCACCACCAAAAAGGTGATGAGCAGCGGCGTGAACGCAGGTTGAAGTCCCGGAAGCAGATGGTCGCGCAGCAACGTGTCGGCCAGGCGCACAGCGGCCACGAAGGCGACCACCATCAGCACGAAATGGACCACGGCCGCCGCGCCGAAGGGCAGGAGGGTGTACGGTGTGAACAGCAGGGCCACCACCGGCGCGTATTTGTAGAACCCGGAGCTGAGGCCGAAGGCTTCGCCATACACGGCCGAGCCATTGCGCATGGCCAGGGCGGCATCGTAGTACACGCGCAGGTCGTTCAGCCAGAAGCGCCCGTTCACCTGTTCAAGCACGAAGAGGAGAAGCGCGATGAACGCGACAATGATCGAAAAGCGGTCGATGGGGCTGTGCCAGCGGGGCAGGCGCAACATGGGGCCTACTTGCGGATCCGGTCCACCTCCTTCACCAGCCTGCCTTGCTCGTAATGCAGTTCACGGGTCACCTGGCCATCGGGCGAGAAGTCGAGATGGATGCCGTGTTCCACGCCGTTCTGCCAGTTCTCGATGTACTTCTTGGTGCCGTTCTCGTAATAGTAGGTCCACTCGCCGTTCTCCACGCCGTTCAGGAAGTGGCCCACGTATTCCAGCTGGCCGTTGGCGTAGTACACCTTCTCCATCACCTTCACGGCCTCTTCGCCCTTGCCCTTCATATACACCACCACCTCGGGCTTGCCGTTGGGGTGCGAGGCGGCCACATAGCGGTGCGTTGAGCAGGCCGTGAGCGTGAAAAGTGCGAGCAGGAGGAACGCCGTGCGTGGGGTCATGGGTGGGGGCAATGGCCGCTGGATCCCGCGAAATTAGGCCATAAGCAATGGCCGGTCAATGCGGACGGCCGCTTAGAACCACGCAATGAACTTGAGGTTGAAGCGCCGCGGCGTGAGGTAGTTGGGTATGGCGTACTGGTTGCCGCTCACATCCGTTACCCACGTGTGGTTGATGGTGTTGTTGATGTTGAGCAGGTTGAAGACCTCGATGCTCACCCACATGTCGTGGATGTTCTTCAGGAAGTTGGTCTTCTCCTGGCCCTTGGCCCCCAGCAGTTGTTTGCTGAACCCGATGTCGATGCGGTGGTACACGTTGGTGCGCAGCGTATCGGCATACCGTTCGGCATTGGGCGGACCGAAGGGGAGGCCGGTGGCGAACACCAGGTTGAGGTGCACTTTGTAGGTGGGGTTGCTCGCCATTTCGTCCTGGAAGAACATGGAGAAGGTGACACGCTGGTCGGTGGGGCGGGGGATCCATCCCGGTTCCACGCGGGCGCTGTCCACGGCCACCTGGTCGAAGGTGTAGCCCGGACGTATGGTGTCGCCCGCCGCGTTGAAGCGCAGGTAGTAGAAGTCGTCCAGCAGGTTCTCCTGCACGCTCATCACCCCCAGGCTCATCCAACTGTCAATGCCATCAATGAACTGGCCGCCCAGCTTGAAGTCCATGCCCACGGCATAGCCCTTGGCGTTGTTGGTGCCGTAGTACCGGATCCGCACATTGTCCACCTCGTAGGGGATCAGGTCGTCCATGTACTTGTAATACGCCTCCGTGGTGAACTTGAAGGGGCGGTCCCAGATGGTCAGTTTGCGGTCCATGCCCAGCAGGAAGTGGATGCTGCGCTGGGCGCGGATGTCGGGGTTCAAGGTGCCATCGAGGCGGCGCATCTCGCGGTAGAAGGGGGGCTGGTAATAGTAGCCGGTGGCCGCCCAGAAGTTGAAGTCGTTGTCCACGGTGTCGCCGTTCTCCTGCACGGACTTCCACGCGGGGTGGTAGGTCAGGCGGGCGCGGGGGCTGATCACCGTTTGTTGGTTGTACGACCAGTACTGGCCGCGCAATCCCGCCACCAGCGACCACCAGCGGCCCTGCCCGTTGTCCCAGCGCCAGGTGTTCTGCACATAGGCCGAGGTGCGTACGGTCTGCAGGTCGATGCGGCTCTTGAGGGTCTGGTTCAGCAGCAGGTCCTCGCCCTGGTTCAGGGGGATGCTGTAGTCCGCGGAGTCGATCAGGGTCCATTCAGAGAGCTGGTCGTTGATGACCTCTGTGCGCACATCGGCGCCCCACTGCAGAAAGCGGTTGTCGCGCTCGAGGAAGCCTTTGTGGGCGAAGGTGACCACGCGGGCATCGAGCGTGTTGCGTGCATGGTCCAGGTAGGTGCCCACGCCCAGGTTGCGGATGGCCTCGCCGAAGGTGTCGCTGCTCAGGTCGCGGTCCAGTTCGTCCAGGAAATACTGCCCCTGCACGGTGAAGCGCTCGGTCTCATGGGTGCTGTAGGCGCTGGCCATGAACTTCAGCAACAGGTCCTTGCGCGCCTGGTGGTTCAGGCCGATGGCGCCGGTCCAGGTCTGGAAGGCGGTGCGCTCCTGGCCATCGAAGTACACGGTGAACTGTAGCGGCATGTTGAAGGGCCCGAACTCGGTCTCGCGGTTCTGGGGCACCACGCGGTAGATGTTGCTGGAGTACAGGCCGAGGAAGCTCAGCTCCGTGCGGTCGGTGAGGTCGTAGGTCCAGTAGGTCTGCAGGTCGGTGTATGAGGGGCGGTATTCGCCCTGCACGTCCTGGCCTTGCAGGATGAACTGGTTGGTGCGGTAGCGGAAACCGGTGACCTGGCGCAGCCGCTTGTTGAGCATGGGACTTTCCAGGTGGAATGCGGCACCGAGCAGGCTTACCATGGCGCTACCCGCGAACTCCTTGGGGCGCTTGTAACGGATGTCGAGCACGCTGCTCATCTTGTCGCCATAGCGGGCCTCGAAACCACCGGCGCTGAACTCGATGCGCTCGATCATGTCGGGGTTCGGGAAGCTGAGGCCTTCCTGCTGGCCGCTGCGCACCAGGAAGGGGCGGTACACCTCCATGTCGTTCACGTAAACCAGGTTCTCGTCGTAGTTGCCACCCCGCACGGTGTAGCCGGCGCTCAGTTCGTTGCGCATGGTCACGCCCATCTGGCCGTACAACAGCGATTCCACACCGCCTTGTGGGGTGGGTGAGAAGCGTGTGCGGCGCGGGTCGAGGGGCTGCACGCCGGTCTCGGTCTGGCGCCGCTGCTGCTGCCCTTCCACATCCACGATCTTCAATGTCTTGAACCGCAGTTTCACGTTCAGTTCGCGCACGCTGCCCGGCTCCAATTGCACGGTCTCTTCGTAGGGCAGGGTGCCCACGAAACTGATCTGCACAAGTACCGGACGCCCAGCGGGGACCTCAATGGCATAGCGTCCCTGGTCGTCGCAAATGGCCCCCTTCTTTTCGGTGATCAGGGAGATGCTTGCGCCCGGCAGCGGGTTGCCTTGTTCATCGCGCACCTGTCCGCGCAGTGTGGCCGTGGTCTGCGCAAGGGCAGCGGCCGCTATGGCCAGGTGCAGGAAGAAGGTCAGGAAAAGCCTATGCATGCCGAAGGTCGGCTAAGATAACGGGGCCTTGTTGCGCGAAGTATGAGTGGCGCTTTCGGTTCACCCGATGGCCTCCTTGATGGTATCGGGCAGGTGCTGCGGTCCGCCACTGTGCTCCAGCGCCAGGATCCCGCGCGCTTCACAGATCGCTTTAAGTCGTGCACGGGGCCCTTCTTCCACGCCTCCACCGATCACCAGCATGTGTACCGGGCTCGCATCCATGGCCTTCACCAGCGCATCCTCGTCCATGTATCCGGTGGCCTCAATGCCTGCTGCCTTCAGTTGCAGGTCCACAATGGACATCATGGCAGGGTTGCGACCAAAGAACAGGATAACGGGCGGGTTCATGCCGCGAATGTAGGGGATGGCCGGGTGCGTATCGGGGTGATCAGTGGGCCTGTGTTCAGTCTTCCTGAACGGCCACCTTGCTGCGCAGCACCGTGCACAAGTGCTCGTATTCTTCGGGTCGCATGCTGCTGCGCATGAAGATACGGTCCTCGTTGGTGGTGATGGTCAGGTGGTCGTCGTGTATGGACACCCGTAGCACGGCCCCCCAACGCACATGGTGTTCAGCCCCATCGAAGTGCAGGATGTATCCATCGTCGTTCAGCCAAAGCTTGCCCGCACCGGCCTTCTCGGCCATGGTGGCCCAGCGGTGTACGACATACCTGGCCTTCAGTACCGGTATGATGGAATGGATCAGCAGTGCCGAAGTGCCTAGGACCAGCAGGGTGGCCAGCACAATGAGCCAAGCTGCTGAAAAGAACAGGTATGAAAAGAGGGTCAGCAACGCTGCAACAACGATGGATCCACCGAGCACGTTCCAATACCACCTGACGCCTGGGTGGCGCCACGGGCTAAGCACATCGCGCCGGTGGTAGAGCGCCAGCAGGTCAGCACGTGAATTGGTCAGAATGATGGGCTGCTCCATGGAGAACTGGGCCAAGTTAAAAGCTCTTCAGGCCCAAGCCCTTTTCACTGCTTGATCGAATAAGGGATCCGATCGACTTCACCGGTCGCGGTCGGCATGCGGAACACACCACCGATCTTCGCGCCATGGATCCCCGCGCTGTTGCTTTCCTCCGGCTGCTCACCATCATGGACGAGCTGCGTGCCCAATGTCCATGGGATATGAAACAGACCATGGAGACGCTGCGGCCCCTCACCATTGAGGAGACCTACGAGCTGGGCGACGCCATTCTGGAGAACGACCTGCAGGAAGTGAAGAAGGAACTGGGCGACCTGATCCTGCATATGGTGTTCTACGCCAAGATCGGCAGTGAGCAGGGCGCGTTCGACATCACCGATGTGCTCAACGGCATCTGCGACAAGCTCATCCACCGCCACCCGCACATCTATGGCGATGTGAAGGTGAAGGACGAGCAGGAGGTGAAGGCGAACTGGGAAAAGATCAAGTTGGCTGAAAAGGCCAAGAGCGGGGCTGTGGAGAAGAGCGTGCTCGAAGGTGTACCCAAAGGTCTGCCCTCCATGGTGAAGGCCATCCGAGTGCAGGACAAGGCGCGCGGCGTGGGCTTCGATTGGGACAATCGGGAGCAGGTGTGGGAGAAGGTGCACGAGGAGCTCGGGGAACTGAAGCGCGAAGTGGATGCCGGCACCGACAAGCAAGCCGATGAGCTGGGCGATGTGCTCTTCAGCATGGTCAACTACGCCCGTTTCCTCGGCATAGACCCCGATGAGGCCCTGGAGCGCACCAACCGCAAGTTCATCCGCCGGTTCCAGTACCTGGAGCAGGAAAGCCGCAAGGACGGCCGGAAGCTGGGCGAGATGACCCTGGCCGAAATGGACGCCTATTGGGAACGTTCGAAAAGCCTATGATCGAACTGGTCCAAGGCCCTTTGCGCAGCGTTGTGTTCAGCATGCTGCTCGGTTTCCACAATGCGCTGGAACAGGACGCTGCCGGGCTGGATGACCGCGGGCACACCGTGCGCGCCGAGCATCGCGAACCCGCAAGGACCGGCCTGGATGATCCGGCGCGTTGTTTCTTCTGGGGCAAGAGCAGCCTGGCCAACTGAAAAAGGAACGGCCCGATCCAATGGACCGGGCCGCAAATACTAGGGTGTGGAGATTACCTGCCCTTGCCGAAGACAAGGCCCACAGTGAGGCTGAAGGTGAGGTACTTGGAGTCGATCTCCTGCGTGCGGATGTTGTCCGCGTAGACCTGGCTTAAGCCGAACGAGATCCCGGGTTCCACGGTGAAGAAGGCGATGTCGAGGCCCACCGCCGCATCCAGGTTGAAGGAACCGCTGGTGAAGTCGGCCTCGTCGAGATCGACCTTGTCGTTCTTGTTGTCCACGCTCAACAGGAAGTCGTAGCTGGGGCCAACGGCCAGGCGGAGCTTGAACGCATCGCCATTGATCAGCTTCCAACCGCCCATGAGGCGCAGCTTGGCATACGACCGGATCAGATCGTCCTCGATGGTGGTGGAGGTCACCGTGCCGGGGTTGTTCGGGTCGGTGGAGGGCACCGTGGTGGTAATGGTGGTGGCATTGCGGGCGAAAAAGAGGCCGGGCTGCAGGTAAAAGGTCTCGCCCACGCGAGCATCCATGCCCAGGATCCACCCGGCCTTCGCCTTGTACTCAGCGTTCTGCGGTGCGTCGGTCAGGTTCTGGAAGGTGAGCCCGATCTGCGGGTTGAACTGCCATTGGGCCAGGCCAAGAAGCCCGGAAGCCAGGGAGGCGGTTAGCAGGGTGAAGCGTTTCATGGCGTGCTGTTACTGGTTGTGGAGATGAAGGTAGGCGCAAAGGTCTTGAAGGGATATTTTCCGGGCTTGATCGTGGTCAACATCGTGCTTGTTCCGGGGTATTTACACAAGGGTCACATACTGAGGCTCAGGACATACGATCTTTGCGCCCCATTTGTCCGAGCCCTCCATGGATCTGCAACGCCTCGTTCTCCCGGTCGCTTTCCTTTTCGCCGCACAGGCCTGGGCGCAAGTGCCTACCAAATGCCTGGAGATCGAAAGCATTCTGGTGGATGCCTGCAACCCCTCGGACCTGTGCCCCGGCAGTTCCGAAGGACAGAACGAAATGGTACGTTTCCGCACGGGACCACAGTCCACGGCGATCACGGACATCGAGGCCGATTGGCCGAACAACAGCTGGCGCGGGCTTGAGCAGAACGCAGTGACCGCCCAGGTGACCGCCGAGCTGAACGCCACCATCGAAAGCTGCGGCTGGCTGCTGGAACCACCCCAAGGCATCATCCCGCCGGGCAGTCCCGTGTTGATGGTGACCAGTTCGGCCATGTGCACGGCGGCCAATTCGTTCGCCAACCTGGGCGATACCCTGTACATCGTGTTCCAAGCAGCGGGCAACACGGCCGGCCATTTCGCCAACCAGAACAACGGCAATACCGAGGTTTCGGCGCCCAGTGGCGGTGAGTCATTGCGTACGTTGATCCTTACCTATCTGCCCACCAGTTGTTCCGATTCGGCCACCTACGACCGGCAGTTGCTGGTGAACGTCAACGGCCTGTATGGCGGAACCTCTGCGATCAACGATGGCGCCACGGCGGAATTCTCCTGGCCGGGCGTGCCTGTGGCCACTTACGTGAACACCGGTTGCCAAGCCCCTGTGATCCCTTTGTCCGTGGAGGTGCAGCAAGTGGCCGGTAGCCTGTGCGATGGCGGCACCGTAACGTTGGCCGCGATCACACAGGGCGATATCTCCCAATTACAGTGGACGGGCGGTACGGGCACCTTCAGTGACCCCAATGAGGCCACCACCACGTACACCCCGGGGCCCGGTGATGTGGGCAATGTGGTGCTGCAGGTGTGTGGACAGGGCCAGTGCGCCGATCCCGTTTGTGCGACCATCAGCCTGCCCACGGGCAACGCCCCGGTGGTGACCATCACCGCCAACGGACCCTTGGCCATTTGTCCGGGAGAGAGCCTGGTGCTCACTGCCAGCGGGGCCGATAGCTACTTCTGGAACACGCAGCAGACCACCACGAGCATCACGGTAACGCAGCCCGGCAGCTATTCGGTGTTGGGCACTGGAGCTTGTGGAAGTGCCACGGCCTCGGTTGACGTCGCTTCTTCGCCCGGCCCCACGGTGGCCATCTTCGGCCAGTTGGCCATTTGTCCAGGTGGCAGCAGTTTGCTCACGGCCAGCGGTGCGGATACGTTCGTGTGGAGCACCTCGGCCACTTCGGTATCCATCACGGTCACCGAGCCAGGTACGTATTCCGTGGTGGGCACGAATTCCTGCGGTACGGCCAGTGCCTCTGTGGACGTGACCGAGCTGCCGGGTCCGGTGGCGGGCATTACCGGGAATACCACCATTTGCCCCGGTGAGAGCACGGTGCTCACGGCCACAGGCGGTCCTTCCTACTTGTGGAGCAATGGGGCCACCACGGCCTCCATCACGGTAAGCGCTGGCGGTACGTACAGCGTTACGGTCGATAACGGATGCGGCACCGATGTGGCGCAGGTCGTGGTCACCGAGGTGGACGTTGATGCCGCTTTCACCAGTTCGGTAACCAGCGGCACGGCGCCGTTGCCGGTCTCGTTCCAAAGCCAGAGCACGCCCTCCGGTGCCGAACACGCATGGACTTTTGGCGATGGCCAGGGCAGTAGCGCGACATCACCATCGCACACCTACCTCTCGCCCGGCGTGTACCCAGTGGTGCTCACGGTCACGGCTTCGGGTTGCTCGGTCACCGCGCAGTCCACCATCACGGTGCTCGGCGAGCCTGTGGAGGCCAGTGAGCTAACGGTGCCCAATGTCTTCAGCCCCAATGGCGATGGGCACAACGACCTCTTCGGCCTGATCTATGTGGGCATCACCTCGGTGGACATGGAGATCATGAACCGCTGGGGCCAGCTGGTGGGCCGCATACAACGCGTGGGGCAGGAGTGGGATGGCCGCACGCCGTCCGGCGAGAACGTGCCCGATGGCACCTACTTCTATGTGCTGAAGGCGAACGGTGCCGATGGCAAGCGCTACGACCTGAACGGCACGGTGACGCTGCTGCGCTGATAGCTGCAGGTCAGGCCGGCAAGGGCCACTGGCGCAGTGCTGCGTGGATGCGGTGCATGGGCAGCCCCATCACGGTGTAGAAGCTGCCTTCGATCCGTTCCACGCCCACATAGCCGATCCAGTCCTGCACACCGTAGGCACCGGCCTTGTCCATGGGCGCATAACGGTCCACGTAGTAGGCGATCTCGGCCTCGCTCAAAGTGGCGAAGCGCACGTGGGCCACATCGGCGAACTGGATGCGGTGGTGCGGTGAGCGCATGCACACCCCGGTGACCACGCGGTGCGTATTACCAGAGAGCAATCCCAGCATGCGGCGCGCATCGGCGGCGTTCTCGGGCTTGTTCAGCAGGTGGCCTTCGAGCACCACGGTGGTGTCGGCGGTGATCAGTACCTGGTCGGGTTGAAGGGTGCCGGCCCACGCATCGGCCTTGCATACGGCGATCAGCTCGGCCACTTGGTCGTCGGGTACACCGGTGGGCGGGGTCTCGTCCACGTCCACGCTGGTGATCTCCACCGGAAGGTCGAGCCCCTGAAGAAGCTGCCTGCGCCGAGGTGAAGCGGATGCCAGCACCAGTCGCCAAGGGTACAAGGGAGGTTGGCTCATGGCAACGCGGGAATGATGAGGGTGTATCCGATGGCCATGAGCATGGCGAGCTTCATGATGTTCCCGGCCGTTACATGTTCCCTGCGCGAAACGGCGATGTAGGTGAAACCGGCCGAAAGCAGCAGCGGCCCGATGATGCCGATGCCGATATACCAATATGTCAGGCGATGATCCGGCAACCAGGCGCGCACGAGCAACAGCCCGATGATGATGATAGCGAAGTGGAAGAGGGCGATCCCCTTCGCCCAGCGCATGCCCCACACGATCGGGATGGTGCGACAACCTTCCGCTTCGTCGCCTTTCACGTCGGCCATGTCCTTCTGCAGTTCGCGCACCAGTGTGCTCATGAACGCGAAGGCCGCGTAGCCCAGGATCCAATACCAGAACTCCGGTAGCACGGGCTCCATTTCGTACTGCGTGCCATCGGGCAAGGCTACCACTTGTGGTGTGGCGAATGCGCGTTTCAGCAGGGGCAGTTCGTACAGGCCAACAGTAAGTGGCACCAGCGCCGTGAGCGTGGCCACCAGTCCATTGCCGATGATCAGTTGGCGCTTGAAGGTGGTGCTGTAGGTCCAGAGCGCGCCAATGCTGAAGGCCGGGATCAGGGCCCACTGGGGCATGCCTGCACGCCACGCCACGAACACGCCGATCAACAGACCCAGGCCACTTAGGGTGAGGTGCCCGGTCATGGCCACCCTGCGTTTCACACTGCGCCCCACGATCACGTCGTCCGGCTTGTTCACCCGGTCTATGCGGGTATCGAAGTAGTCGTTTATCACGTTGCCACCAGCAGCGATCAGCACGGTGCTGAGCACCAACAGGATGAACAGGTACAGCGGCAGTTGTGGTCCGAATCCGTCAGGTAGTGCAAGCTCAGCGCGCGTCACTGGAACATCCAGTTCCGCGATGAACTTGGCGATGCCGCGTTCCATGATACCCGTGATCACCCCGTAGCGCATGAGCACCATGGTGATGGCGATGATCAGCAGGTTGACCGGACGGGTGAGGCGTAGGAAGGCCAGCATGGTTCACCAGGTATGCGCGCCATCGGTCATCCACTTGCCCTTCACCTTCAGCGTCTGTTCAAGCAGGTCGCGCACGCAACCTGCGCCTCCGGCATGGCGGCTCACGAGGGCGCTGATGCCTTTGATCTCCTCGGCGGCATCGGCCGGACAGCAGGGGAAGGCCACACGCTGCATCACCCGCATATCGGGGATGTCGTCGCCCATATAGGAGGTGGTGGAAGGTTCCAATCCATCCTTTACCAACCGCTCGAACAGTTCCAGCTTGTTGGAGGTGGCCATGTACACTTCATTCACCCCCAGCCGGTTGAAGCTGTCCAGCACACCTTGCGAGCGCCCCCCGGTGATGATGATGATCCGCAGGCCTTCCTTCACCGCATGTTGCACGGCATAGGCATCGCGGGTGTAGAAGGTGCGCACCGGGTCGATACCGGGATAGAGCAGCACGCGGTTGTCGGTGAACACTCCGTCCACATCGAACAGGAAGGTGTCCAGCGCGGCAAGCTTTTCCTTGTAGGTCTTGTCGGTCATTTGCCGGAGGGCTCGCGGTGGCCGTGGGCGTGCAGGATCAGCTCGCTCAGCAGGTCGTAAGCGCGGCGAAGATCGGACTCGGGTGTTAACAGATCGAGGTGCTTTTGGATGGTCTCCAGATCACCACGCCGTGCCGGGCCGGTAAGTGCTTCTGCCGGACCAATGGCCGCAGCCTTGGCGGCGGTCATGCGCCACAGGGGCATCAACAGGTCGGGCGGCAGCTGCTGCTCGCGCAACAGGCGGCGCGCCTCACCCAGCAAAAATACCGGGAAGTTGCTCGCCAGTACTGCGGCCAAATGGATGTGCTGCCTGCGTGCATGAGGCAATTGTAGCACACTGTCGCTCAGTCGGCGCGCCAGCTCGTCCAGCATGCCGAGCGCTCGTTCATCGTTGCCGTCCACCACGATCGGCACCTCGCGCATGTCCACCGGTGCGCCGTGGCTCAGGCTCTGGATGGGCCACAACACCCCTCGGTGTGCGTGGGGCGCCAACACGTCCATGTCCTTGGCACCCGCGGTGTGCGCCACCACGGCATCGGTGGTCGGCAATGCGGCGGCCACTTCGGCAATGGCATCGTCGCTCACGGCGAGCAGGATCAGGTCGGCCTTGGGCAGTGGGTCGTTCAAGGCATAGGCGCGGCGGTCAAGGAAGCGCGCGAGGGCTTTCAGGGCCGTGGTGTTGCGCCCGGCCACGCCCACCAGGTCAGCCTTTTGCTGCAGCAGGGAGTGACCGAGTTGATAGGCCATTCGGCCGGTGCCGATGAGCAGTATGCGAGGGGAGGAGGACATGGTGCAAAGGTCGGGTTGATCTTATCGCAGTTCCTTCAGAGCGGTTCCGCTCAGAGGTCTTTTGCAGGCTTTCTGCGCACCCGCTGCCAAACCGCCATGCCGCTGCCCAAGGCCAGCAGCACGCACCCGATCCACAGGATATTGATGCCCGGGAACACGATGGCCTGCATCACCACGAACTCGGCCTCGGCCACGTTCATGCCCACCTTGATCGGGCCAGCGGGCCTGCTGCCTTCCACTGCAGGGGCATTGGCCTGGTCAACACTGGCAAGTCCGTACTTGATGCGCAGCGGGGCGATCTCTGCTGCCTTACCGGCCACCACTTCGCCGTTGCTGTAGATCACCATGGGGCGCGCATCGAACCAACGGTCGCGCTGGTAGAGGTCGCGCACGCGCAACTTGGCCGCGTACACCTGGAACCGGTCGCCGAGCATCTTCAGCGTCACGCTGTCGCGTACGGTGTACACGCTGTCAATGATCACAATGGCGGTGGGGGTGATGATGGTATCGCCTTCCTGCTTTTCGTAGAGCCTGTCGGGCATCCAGGCATCGTCGGCGGTGTCGCTGGCCATGGCCAGGTCGGCGTAGCGCACATGGGTGTACAGGTCGCGTTGTAGCCAGTGGCGTGTGCTGGGCTCGGCCACGTTGCCGAAGCGCGGGTTGATCTGCACGAAGGGGGCCAGTGCAAAGACCGGTTCACCGGCACGCGATGGTGTCCACTCGGTGGCGTGCCAGAGGGCGCGCAGGCTGAATCCTTCCAAGGCATCCCAGTGTTCCGGTTGGTCCTGCAGGAAGAACTTGGTGGCGCGGTGGTCGTTGCGCGCACGGAAGAGCATGTCGCCCACACGCACGGTATCGCCGGTCCGGTAGTCGCGCGGTGCCACAGCGAAATAGTCCATGTCGTAGACCAGGTTCGCCCCGTCCTGTCGCTTCTGGCGGTAGTGCACATAGTGGTCGCCCATCAGCACGGTGTCCCCCTTGTAGAGGAGGATGTCCGCGTTGTTGTTGAAGGCTTCGTTCAGGAACCGCAGGTCCATGTTGCGGGTGTTGCGGCTCACCTCGTTCTGCCTGCTGGTGCTCACCAAGGCGCCCAGCAGCACCATCGCGAAGCCTACGTGCGCCACGGAGGGTCCGGCGTTCTTCAAACTGCCTTTCAACACCACTTTGATGTACGCTGCATTGGCCACCGCAGCGAACACCGTGGCGAAGAGCAGGGCACCCCAGTGCAGCTCGGCCAACTTGTAGTCCAGCGCCCACACGGCCAGCGCGGTGATCATCACCGCAACAATGAACGAGACCAGGATCTGCTGGCGGAACTTCTTCATGTCGCTGTCCTTCCAGCGCAGGTATTGCGTGAAGGAGACCAGCATGGCGGTGATGAACGCGAACGGCAGTTGCCATTTGTTGTAGTGCTGTATGGCATCGCCGGGCGGGGCAAATCGCGCTTCGGCCAAGCCGCTGAAGAAGGTGCTGCCTGTCTGTTCGGCCAGCTTGGAGAAGAGGTTGCCGAAGGGCTCAAGCAGCAGGTTCACCACGGGGATGCTCGTGCTGAAGGTGATCTGTACCGCGCTGATCAGCAGCACCAACGAACCGATGAAGAGCCAGAACTCCCGCGACCAAAGGGCCTCTTCGGGTCCCTTGCTGTTGAAACCGCGCAGGTAGGCTTTCAGCAACATGCCCAGCGAAATGGCACCGTAAAGGATGATGGCCGCCACCTGCATTTCCAGCAGCACACCAATGGCCAACAGTGCCAGGGAGATCAGCCCATAGAAGCGGCGCTGACCCTTGTCCGGGATCAACAGGAAGATGCTGAGCCCGATGAAGAAGAGCAGGAAGATGAGCAGGCCCGGCAGCATGCCATCACCGGTGAAGCTGTGTACGCTGGTATCGCCCAGCACGCCACTGCGCGTGAGGAAGGTGCTGTACAGCACCAGGATGAAGGTGACCAGGGTGAGCAGCAACGCGCTGAAGAGCGAGGTCTCCTTGCGCTTGTTCACGAGCATGAGGTGGCCGGCGCCCACGAGTGTCAGCCACGGCACCAGCGACGCGTTCTCAACCGGGTCCCAGGCCCAGAAGCCACCGAAGCTCAAGGCCTCGTAGGCCCATGCACCGCCCATCAGGATGCCCGTTCCCAGCACCATCACACCGAAGAAGGTCCACGACAGTGCCGGCTCCATCCATTCGCGCTTGCGATCGGTCCATAGCCCGGAAATGGCGTACGCGAAGGGTACCAAGGTGGCTGCGAAGCCCAGGAACAGGGTGGGCGGGTGGATCACCATCCAGTAGTTCTGCAGCAGTGGGTTGAGGCCGCGACCATCGGCGAACTCGGGAATGCGCGTCAGGTAGTCGGGCAGGGCGGTCCAGGGCAGACCGATGTTGTCGCTCACTTCCCGGATCAGGAGGAAGGGGCTGCTGCCAATGCGCACATCGCCGATGTACAACCCCAGGATCATTACTGCGAGGAACACCTGCACCAGCGCGAACACCGTCATCACCGGGGCCTCCCAGTCCTTCGCACGGGCGATCAGGATGTTGCCGATGAGCACATGCCAAAAGGTCCAAAGCAGGAACGAGCCTTCCTGCCCCTCCCAGAAGCAGGAGAGGATGTACTTCATGGGCATGGCCCGGTTGCTGTGCTTCCACACGTAGTCGAACTCGAACCAGTGGTTGAACAGCATGATGAAGAGCAGCACCACGATGCCCAGCACGGCAGCGGTGTGCAGCCTGAAGGCCAGTCGGCCCAGTGAAAGCCAGTTGGTGTCCTTGCGTTGGGTGGCCAGGAAATAGGCCACCAAGGCCAGCAGGGCGCCGGTGAGGGAAAGGGAGGTGAACACGTGGCCAAGGGTGCCGGCCCAAGCGTGCTCGCCGAGATGTTCGATGGATGCCATGGTTCAGGCGCGTGGCCTGTTCGGTGTTGTGAGTGGGCGAACTGATGAACGAACCGCGATGGACCGCGGTCTGTTCGGGAACGGGCGCAAAGATCGGCAGTAGCCCGACAGGCCCGACCGACCACGAGCGGGTCAATACATCCGCGCCCGCTTGGTCAGGAACTCCAATAGCACTGGCCCGAACCCGGCGTTGATGTCGGCCTCCACGAGGTCGATGCGGTACTGGCCGCACTTGAGCTTAAGGCGGTGCCAGCGTTCGGCCACGGCGGCCTTGTAAGCCTCGCGCACTTCGCTTGGGTGGGCCTTCACTTCCTGGCCGCTTTCCACATCCACGAAGGTGTAGGGACGGTCCTGCAGGTCAAGGTCCAGTTCGTGGCGCCGGTCCACCACGTGGAAGAGGATGATGTCGTGCTTGTTGAAGCGCAGATGTTGCAGGGCATCGAACACGGCATCCTCGCGATCGGCGCTGTCGAACATGTCGCTGAGCACCACCACCAAGCTGCGGCGGTGCGCTCTTCGAGCTATGTCGTGCAGGGCCTCCACCACGCTGGTGCCTTTGCCCCGGGCAGGGGCGTTGGTGGCCAGTAGGCCTTCCAGATGCTGGGTGAGATGGCGCAGGTGTACGGCGTTGCTGCGCGCAGCCTCGGCCACGGTCACCTGGTCACTGAACACGGTGAGTCCCACGGCATCGCGCTGTTTGCGCAACAGCTGGATGAAAGCCGCTGCGGCATGCACGGCGAACTCCACCTTGTTGAATTCGCTGCGCGCTTCCTTTTCCGGGAAATACATGGAGCTGGAAGTATCCACCACCAGTTCGCAGCGCAGGTTGGTCTCTTCCTCGTAGCGTTTAATGAAGAGCTTGTCGGTGCGGGCGTAGAGCTTCCAGTCGATGTGTCGCGTGCTTTCGCCGGGGTTGTACGCCCGGTGCTCGGCGAACTCCACGCTGAACCCATGGAAGGGGCTCTTGTGCAGGCCGGCCAGAAAGCCCTCAACCACCTGCCGGGCCTTGAACTCCAATGCGCTCAGGGCCTGGATATGTTTCTGCTCGATGGGCATCGTACAAATGTCGGGAGGATCCGCACGGGAATGGAGGTGCCGGAAAAAACGAAAGCCCGGATCGCTCCGGGCTCTCGGGATGAAATGATGGCCGATCAGGCCAGTTGGCCGTCCAGCTTCTTGGCCAGCTCGCTCTTGGGCATGGCGCCCACAGCGCGGTCCACGATCTCGCCGTTCTTGAACACCAGCAGCGTGGGGATGCTGCGGATGCCGTACTTCATGCTGATCTGCGCGTTGTGGTCCACGTTCAGTTTGCCCACAACTGCCTTGCCTTCATACTCCTTGCTCAGTTCCTCCACCACGGGTCCCACCATGCGGCAGGGGCCGCACCATTCCGCCCAAAAGTCCACGAGTACGGGTTTGTCGCTCTTCAGTACGAGCTCATCAAAATTGCTGTCGGTGAATTCGAGTGCCATGTTCTTGCGTTTGCGCTTGCGCGCGGTTGGTTTGAATTGGAGTATGAAGGTGCAAATCTATCGCGGAACGGACGAAGACCTTGCCGGAGCCGTTGGGCTGACGATCAGTCAGGAATCCAACCTGACGATGGCTTCTTCTTGGCAGAAGTAGCTTTTAGTCAGGTCGTTCTGACGTTCATCACCGACAAGATGCCTTTCATTAACTCATCTCGAGTGAACGGTTTGGGGATGTACCCGTCCATGCCCGCTTCCACGCAGTGCTCGATCTCCTCCCTCAGCACGTTCGCTGTCATGGCCACGATCGGTGTGCGCGCCTTGTCGCCCGGTAATGCGCGGATCGCCGTGGTGGCATCGTAGCCGTTCAGCTCCGGCATCTGCACGTCCATGAGGATCACATCGTATGTGTTGGTCCGTGCCATCTCCACGGCGATGCGCCCGTTCGCGGCAACCTCGACCAGCACACCGGGGATCGCATCGACCAATTCGTCCTGCGCCACCATCGCATTGAATGCGTTGTCCTCGACGAGCAGTATCCGCAGATCATGCAGTTCCGCGATGGCCCCGTCACTCCTTGCTGAAACTCCGGCCTCTGGTGTCGACGGGGTCCCGGGGTCCTTGGCCGATACCTCATACGGAATGCTGACCGTGAACAGGCTGCCCTTGCCCGGTTCGCTTTTCACCGTGATGCTGCCGCCCTGCATCTCCACAAGCCGCTTGCTGATGGTGAGCCCCAGGCCGGTGCCGCCGTATTTGCGGGTCGTATCGCTGTAGGCCTGGGTGAACTCCTCGAAGATGCGATCGAGCCTGTCCGCCGGAATGCCGATCCCCGAATCGCGCACATCCACCACGAGCGCTCCAGGTTCCGATCGATCTGCGCGCGGCGGGCGCCACGCGACATGGATGTCGATGGCACCCTTCTCAGTGAACTTCACCGCATTGCCCGCCAGGTTGAGCACGATCTGGTTCAACCGGGTGGGGTCCCCCAGGAGCAGTTCCGGTATGGCCGGGTCCAGATGCAGGTTCAACGCGAGGTTCTTTTCTTCGGCCCTGAAGCGAATGATCTCACACACATTGTCCATTACAGCGCGTGGCGCGAAGGGGATCCGTTCGAACGCGATCCGGCCCGCTTCGAGCTTGCTGATATCCAGGATGTCGTTGAGGATCACCAACAGGTTCTCGCTGCTGGTGGCGATGGCATCCAGGTAGCTCTGTTGCTCGCGCGAGTGCGGGTTGCGCTTCAGTATGCCGGCCATGCCCATGATCGCGTTCATTGGCGTGCGTATCTCGTGGCTCATGTTGGCCAGGAACTGCTGCTTGTGCTTCTCGCTAAGTTCGGCCCGCTCCATCTGCTGGCGCATGCTGTACGTGGCGCGCGCCACCTCTGCCTGAAGCGCCGCCTGGCGTTCATGGAGCGAAGCGGTGCGCCAGCGCACGTAGGCGAGCACCAGCAATGCCGAGAGCAGCGCATAGGTGGTGTATGCCCACCAGGTGGATGACCAATGCGGACGTATGGAGAACGGATACCGGAGCGTCCCGCTCGCCAGACCATGACCGTTCAAGGCCTCCACCAGGAACACGTATCCGCCCGGAGCCAGGTTGCCATACTGCGCACGGTTCTCCACCGATGGCGCACTCCATCCGTTATCAAGGCCCTCCAACTTCCAGCGGTAACGGATGTCGGCGGGTCGATCCACGCTCACCCCGGTGAAGCGGAAGGTGATGTAGTTGTTGTCGTGGCGGAACGCCGGTGTAATGGGCGACCGGCTCCATGGCGCGATCCCGGTGTGCTTCACGTCCCTGAGCTGGATGCCGTTGGCCAGGGTGACACGGTCGCGCCCCTGGTCCTCAAGATCGGTCCAGTCCACTTGTTCATTGAACAGCTCGATCCCATCCAGGCGAATGGCCGGCGGTCCGCCGAGTGGCAGCGCAGCCGGCGTGAAGGCAGTGAGGTCGGTGTTGGTGGCGATCCAGATGGTACCATCACCGGCCAGGGCCATCGTCTGTCCATCGTTGACACCGCCGCCGTGGAAGCCATCATTGAAGCCATGGTTCTCGATGTGCCATCGGCCGGTGTCCGCAGCGGCATCGATCAGGATGCGCCCCATACCGGAACGTGTACCGTAAACGATGTTACCAAGGGCATCCTCCATGATGCTGCTCACCTGGTCGCTGCAGAGCCCTTCTTTGCTGGTGACGTGGCGGGCGCCCTTCGTCGTGAGCACAAGCAGGCCAGCATGTGTGCCGATCCAGGTCCAGCCGCGCGGATCCTCCAGCACGCAGGTGACCGTGCGATGCGGCAGGCCCTCCGATGGTCCGATCAACTGCCAGTTGCCGTCGTGGAGAACGGCAACGCCCTGTTCATGGATCGAGAACCACACTCTACCGGAAGGCGCCGCGTGGATGAACCGGATCTTCTGAGGGGATGGCAGACCTGCCAGGGTGATGGTGCGCAGGCTATCATCGGTGATGTGTACCACGCCGGATCGTGTGGCCAGCCAGACGTTGCCTTGCCCATCCACCGCCAGCCCGTCGACATGGTCCGATGGAAGACCGTTCCGGGTATCGACCTGAACGACATCGGCCCCTTCGATCACCGCGACACCTGAAGCCCCCATCGCGCACCACAAGCGCCCCTTGAGGTCCTTGGCCAGTCCGACAATAGGGGCCTCGGGCAGGCCGCGTCCTGGAGCGAAAACGCGTAACTGGTCCCTCTCCATTTTGATCAGGCCGTTCTCAAAGCTGCCCATCCACAGCGCATCGGAGCCATCCGTAAGAAGGCTCTTCATGTGGGGGCCTGGCAACCCGCTCGACCCGGTGAAATGCCTGAAACGGTGACCATCGTAGCGGCAGGCACCATCGCCTCCTGTGCCCACCCACAGGGTGCCGCTGTCGTCCAGCAGCAAGGACCGGATATCGTTGGTGGGCAGACCGTTCCCCTCGGTGTACTGGCTGATACGGCCATTGCCCAGTTTGAGGATGCCTTGGTCGTGCGAAGCGAACCAAGCGCTACCATCCGGCGCAGCCAGACCGCGACGGATCACATCCGATGGCAAGCCTTGTGATCCGCCGTAGTGGACATATCGACCATCCTTCCGGTGCACGATGCCGTTGTTCGTGCAGAACCAGAGTCCATCTTCGTCATCGCTAAAGATGCTGCGCACCGTATCGCTGGGCAGGTGGTGCCACTGGAAGGAAGTCCCGTCGAACCGGGCTGCGCCGTTGCCACGCGTGCCGAACCAGATGCTCCCATCCTTGTGCCCGAACAAGCTGAGCACCTGTGCTGCGGCCGGGGCTTGGTGGAACTCATGAACGGTGAGCGTCCCATCGCTCACCATGGCAAGCCCTCCTCCATCGAGGCCGAACCACAAGCGGCCCTCCTTGTCCTGGATCATGCTGGTGATGCCATGTTCAAGGTGTTCGAGGCTGTCGCTGAGGAGCGTGACCCGTTCCCCGTCGATAAAACCCAGCCCGCCGCCATATCCGCCGAACCAAATTCGGCCTGAACCGTCCTCGAGAAGGCTCCATATGGCGGTGGCAGGAAGACCTTCCTCTTCGCCGAAGTGGGTGAACGCATGCCCGTCGTAGCGCGACACCCCGGCGCCTGTTGCGAACCATATGTTGCCGTCGCGGTCCTGCTGCATGGCGTGCACCACATCGTGCGGCAGACCTTGGTTCTTCGAGAAGCAGGAAAAGCAATCAGGGTTGTGCTCGCGCACCTTGGGCTCCTTCACCGGGGAACGACGCAGCAGGCCCAGGGGGATGGAGCGCTGTCGCAGCCTCTGCTTCGTAACTACCGAACTGAAAGGTCCGGCCCCTACGCCTCCCCCTTTCACGATGGCCGTGATGTCCGCAGGTGGCGCCAGGGCTTTGGACTTTGCCGGCAACTCGGTGCGATGGGGAGACTTCAACTCTTCGCGAGGCATGTCGGCAAGCCTGAACGCCCTGGCGGTGATGCGCGCCTCCGTGTTACGCGGGATCACCTGGATGCCACGCAACCCATCATCCACCTGTTCGCGGTGAACGGATGGGGCCCGTTCGCAGGCCGCGAGCAAGCCGATCACGAACCCCTTCGCTATCAACCATCTCCCGTTGATGCGCCATCGCTCCATCATGGGGAATAGATACCCTTGGTCATGGCGTACACCACGAGGCCCGCGGTATTACGCGCGCCGGTCTTCAGCAGGATGTTGTTGCGGTGCCCTTCCACCGTTCGTGGGCTCAAGTAGAGCTTGCCCGCTATCTCCGTGGTGGTGAGCTCCTGGCAGATCAGGCGGAGCACCTCTTGTTCGCGCGCGCTCAAGGGGTCGATGTCATCGAAGGAGGGTTTCAACTTCTCCTTCTTCACCAGCCCGTGCAGCAGCACACGGCTCACCATGTCCGAGAAGTGGTACCCTGTGCAGGCTACAGCGCGAATGGCGTTCTCGATCTCGTCGGGCTCCGCCGTTTTCAGGACGTAGCCGTTCGCACCCAGCTCCATCAGGTGCACGATGAACTTCTCTTCACTGTGCATGCTCAGCACGATCACCTTCACATCCGGGAACTCTGAGCGCATGTGCTTCATCGCGTCCATGCCGCTCATCACGGGCATCTCCAGGTCGAGCAGTACAATGTCCACCGGGTCGTTCCGCAGGCCGGTCAGCAGTTCCTCGCCATTGGCGCACTCCAGCACGATGCGCACATCGGTCATGTCGGCCAGTAGCATGGAAAGGCCGCGGCGAAAGAGCACCTGGTCGTCGGCAAGAGCGAGACGGATCATCGTCTAAAGTTCGGCATTCCCGGAGCTTGTCATTATACGGGTGCTTTCCAACTGCGCAAGGAATCCATCAGCCTCACGTTCTCCGCGCAGGCCTCCGCCACCAGGTCGGCGCACGCCTCCGCACCACGGGCACGCGCGCGGATCTCGAGGGTGGTGAGCATGCTGAACAGACCGGTGCCGCCCATGTACCTCGCCTGCGGTCGAAGGGTGTGCGCGCAGGTCGCCAGGGTTTCTCCATTGCCCGAGCGCAGGGCCTCTTCCAATTGATCGAACAGGGCGGGGGCTTCCTGGAGGTAGAGACCGATGTATCGGCTCATGCGCTGGCTGTCGCCTTTGCACATGCGCTGTAGGTAGGTGAGGTCCATGGCTATCTGATCGGAACAAATCTCCGGCGGATGCACCTTCCCGGCACCAGGTGTTTTCACCTGTTCTGTTGAACGGGTGATACCACGCTTCCTCAGGAGATCGACGCCCGGGACCTTTGTTGCCAAGGCCAGTGAGCCTGTCCGGAAGCATGGAGCAAGGAAGTCCACCCCCCATGGATCCACGTTGGTGGTGCCACGGCCTCTCTTGGGAGGGCCTAGAGATCCAATTCGTTCGGGGTCACGGTCTCGTGCTTATCGATCGGCAGCCCACGATCACAGGCCCTGTGCGAACCTGGCTCAACCAGCCCATCAAAGGCCCTGGCGGCATTTACGCCACGCCGGTTGACGAGCCTCGGCCATATCGGTTGAAAGGTCTTCTCGAGAACGAGACCATGCTGCATTCGGTGCATGGCGGTTCGGATGGTGGCTCCGTGGTGCTGTTGGACCAGTATCTGCTCATGCAGGATGAGTGTCCCGAACTACTCATCCGAACGATCACGCTCGTGAACGGCCGGAAGACCATGGACGAAGCCATGCACCATGACCTGCTCATGCGCCTCCTGGGCCGGAACACGACGGAGCCCACCACCGATGCGCCCCGCTGACATGCAAAGCAGACCTGGACCAAAACCAAGAACGAACCAACACAACCTGGACCATGCGATTCAATACCCTTTTCGCCACCGCGATGCTCGCCTCGGCACAGCTATCGGCACAGAGCATCACCCTCACCTTCAACGCCACGCTCAATGGTTCCAATTGGCCCTTGGACAGCGTATGGGTGCGCAATGTCACCCAAGGTGCCGATACACTGATCGTTGCCCCCAACAATGTCCTCTTCCTCGGGACCGTGGGCATTTCCGATCCCGGCGGAGCCGAGTTCCGCATGCAGGCCGCGCCTAATCCATACGGCGATGAGGCTATGATCACCTTTACAACGCTCATGAGCGGCCCCGCAACGGTGTCCGTTCACGACGTTGCTGGGCGCGATCTGGCTCATTTCGCACGTGTACTTCCAGCTGGAGCGCATCGCATGCGACTTCATGGTGGGGGCGAGCAGATGCTCCTGGTCACTGTTACCCAAGGAGCGCAAAGGCAGGCCTTGCGTTTGATCAGCAATGAAGCCACGTCATCCGCACCGGTCCAGCTGCACTACGAGGGCGTTGCTGGATATCCGAAAGGAGGCGGAGCCGGATGGGCCTGGGCTCCGGGCGATGAGCTGCGTTACATCGGATACGGTGCTGCCGCTGGACTTGTGAAGAGCGCTGTGATCACGGAAGCACCAGATGCATCCATCACCCACACGTTCGCGCTCCTCGCCGGAGCCGCTTGCCGCCAGGCGCCGACCATGACCGATCTGGACGGGAACGTCTATCGTGCGGTGGAGGTGGACGGGGTCTGCTGGTCCGCAGAGGAACTGCGCACCACCAAGTACGCGAACGGCGATGCTGTTGCAGCAGTGAGTGATGCTTCGACATGGATCGCCACCACTTCCGGCGCGGTCTGCAGTTATAACAACTCGGCGAGCAACGATGCCACCACCGGCAAGCGCTACAACTGGTTCGCAGCCAGCGATGCGCGCGGTCTTTGCCCATTGGGCTGGCATGTGGCCACGGACCTCGAATGGAAGGACCTTGAAAGCGCCCTGGGTATGCCCGCGAGCGAGCTGGATGGCATGGGTTTCATTCGCGGTGCGGCGCAGAATGTCGGCGGTAAGATGAAAAGCTTGCAGACGTGGAACAGCCCGAACACCGGGGCTACCGATGAGACCGGCCTTGGGCTCAGGGGTAGCGGTCAACGCTCAGGTATCGGCGGCGGTTTCTCGGGGATCTCAACAGCAGGGTACTGGTGGAGCTCCACCGACAATGGAGCGGAAGCCCTGTTCCGCACCATGATCACGTCCTCCGGAGGTATCGTGCGTGATGATTTTCCGAAGCAGAACGGGTTCTGCGTGCGTTGTGTGCTGGATTAATGCAACAGTAGCGTGAAAGGCCTGCAGATCACACGGATCTGCGGGCCTTTCGCATTTCACAAGGGGGGCTCAGTTGAGAGTGTATGTGACATCGCTCAAGGCATCGAGCGACCTGATCAGCTCCTCGCTCACGGCCACGCTTAAACCCTTGCTGGGCGCTTCGATCGCCATATTCTCCACCGGGCTTACGATCTGGAAGTTCACCCGGCATTTGCCCGGCGAGGCCTTCAATAGCTGTCCAAGTTCTCGGGCCAAGCTGTCATTGATCCGTTCGGCCTCCAGGCGCAGGTTCAACTTGGTGATGTACTTCTCACGGGCATCGCCCAGTAGGTCGATGTTGTGGATCTTCAGTTCCATCTGCCCTTCGTCGCGGCCCCAGGTGCGGGCGGCGGCACGTCCCTTCACCAGCAACAGTGCGCCGGTCTGCAGGTAGAGCTTGAACTTCATGTAGTCCTCGCTGAAGAACATGAACTCGTGCGTGCCGTTGTGGTCCTCCAAGCTGAGGCTGCCGAAGGGTTTGCCGCTCTTGGCAATGCGGTGCTCGGCCTTGGTGACAATGCCCGCGAAAGTGAGGTCGCGACCGGCCAACTTGTCCAGTTCCTTCAGGTCGGGCAAGGTGGTGTTGCAGAGGTATTTGATCTCCAACCGGTGGTCGTCCAGCGGGTGTCCACTGAGGTAGAAGCCGATCACCTCTTTCTCGTAGTGCAATTGCTCCAGTGCGCTCCACGGGTCAATGGCGGGCAGGGTAGGCTCTGGGATCCCTGCCGCATCGTCCGCCTCGCCGAACATGTTCACCTGGGCACTGTCGGCGCCATCCTGGCTTTGTTGTCCGTAGCGCACCAACGTTTCAATGAAGGTGGGCTTGCCTTCGCCAGCGCTGTGGAAGAAGTGCGCGCGGTGGGTCTTGGGGAAACCATCGAAGGCACCGGCATAGGCCAGGCTTTCCAGCGCTTTCCGGTTGGCGGCGCGCAGGTTCACCCTGCGCATCAGGTCATAGATGTCCTTGTAGGGTCCGTTGGCCTGTCGGTCGGCCACAATGGCCTCCACCGCCGCTTCGCCCACGCCCTTCACGGCGCCCAGCCCGAAGCGGATCTGGCCCGCCTTGTTCACGCTGAACTGCAGCTGGCTCTCGTTCACATCGGGACCCAGCACAGAGATGCCCATGCGCCGGCATTCCTCCATGAAGAAGGTGATCTTGTCGATCTGCCCGCCCGAGTGGGTGAGCACGCTGGCCATGTATTCGCTGGGGTAGTTCGCCTTGAGCCATGCGGTCTGGTAGGCCACGAAGGCGTAGCAGGTGGAGTGCGACTTGTTGAAGGCGTATTGCGCGAAGGCCTCCCAGTCTGTCCAGATCTTGTCGCACACCTTGGCATCGAAGCCGCGCTCGGCCGTTCCCTCAAGGAACTTGCCCTTCATCTTGTCCAGCGTGGCGCGGTCCTTTTTGCCCATTGCCTTCCGCAGCACGTCGGCATCGCCCTTGGTGAAGCCTGCCAGCTTCTGGCTCAGCAGCATCACCTGTTCCTGGTACACGGTAACGCCGTAGGTCTCCTTCAGCAGGTCCTCCATCTCGGGGAGGTCGTACACGATCTTCTCCAGACCGTGCTTGCGCTTGATGAAGGTGGGGATGTATTCCAGCGGCCCCGGGCGGTACAGGGCGTTCATGGCGATGAGGTCGCCGAACTGGTCAGCCTTCAGTTCGCGCAGGTACTTCTGCATGCCCGCGCTTTCGAACTGGAAGGTGCCGTTGGTCTCGGCGCGCTGATAAAGGGCGTAGGTCTTCGGGTCGTCCAGCGGGATGCCATCGATGTCGATGTCCACCCCATGGTTGGCCTTTATCATGCGCAGCGCATCGCGGATGATGGTCAGGGTCTTCAGCCCCAGGAAGTCCATCTTGATCACGCCCGCGTCCTCCACCACCTTGCCGTCGTACTGCGTCAGCAGCAGGGTGGATTCCTTGCTGGTGCATACCGGCAGGATCTCGGTAAGGTCCTTGGGGGCGATGATGATGCCCGCCGCGTGTACGCCGGTGCCCCGCACGGATCCCTCGAGCTTTTCGGCGGCGTTGAGCACATCGCTTGTGAGCTCGCCGCTCTCCAGCACTTCGCGCAGTTGCTTTACCAGGGCGATCTCTTCGGCACCCAAGTTCTCTTTCTGCTTCAGGCTGCCTTCGCCGTCCATGGGCGCGCGCAGCAGTCGGCCCAGTTCAATACCCGGTCGTTCAGGCACCAGCTTGGCGAGGCGGTCGGCCTCTTGTAGGGGCAGGTCCATCACACGCGCCACATCCCGGATGCTGCTCTTGGCGGCCATGCTGCCATACGTGACGATCTGCGCCACCTGGTTCTGGCCATATTTCTCCACCACGTAGTCGATCACGCGCTGGCGCCCTTCGTCATCGAAGTCCGTATCGATATCGGGCATGCTCTTGCGGTCCGGGTTCAGGAATCGCTCGAACAGCAGGTCGTACTTGATGGGGTCGATGTTGGTGATGCCGATGCAATAGGCCACCGCGCTGCCCGCCGCACTGCCACGGCCCGGACCGATCAGCACGCCGATCTGCCGACCGTGGTTGATGAAGTCCTGCACGATGAGGAAGTAGCCCGCGAAGCCCATGGTGCGGATCACGAAGAGCTCGAAGTCCAGCCGCTCCTTGATCTTGGGGTCGAGCGAATCGATGCCCGACACACCGTCGTTGATGTACCGCTTGATGGCCCCTTGGTACGTTAAGTGCTGGAGGTACTCGTCCTGGTCGGTGAAACCCTCGGGCAGTTGGTAGTTGGGCAGCAGGATGTCCTTCTTCAGCTTCAGGGTCTCCACCTTGTCCACGATCAGGCCGGTGTTGTCCAAGGCCTCCGGCAGGTCGCTGAAGGTCTCGGCCATTTGGGCCTGGGTCTTGAAGAAGAACTGGTCGTTGGGGAAGCCGAAGCGCTTGTCCTTGGTGGAGGTGTCCTCGTCCGTGGCGATGGGCGTGCTCTGCTTCTCGCCGGTGTTGATGCAGAGCAGGATGTCGTGCGCGTTGCTGTCTTCGCGGTCGGTGTAGTGGCTGTCGTTGCTGGCGATGATGGGCACGTTGTACTTCCGCGCCCATTGCACCAGCACGGCGTTCACTTGGTCCTGCTCGGGAATGCCGTGGCGCTGCAGTTCGATGTAATAGTCTTCACCGAAGAGGTCCAGCCACCACTTGAACTCGGCCTCGGCCGCGCTGAGGTCGCCATTGCCGGCACGCATGATGGCCTGCGGCACGCTGGCGCCAAGGCAGCAGGTAGTGGCGATCAGCCCTTCGTGGTATTGTAGGATCAGTTCCTTGTCGATCCGCGGGTACTTGCTGTAGAAGCCGTCCATGAAGCCCAGCGAACACAGTTTGCTGAGGTTCTTGTAGCCCTCCGCGTTCTTGGCCAGCATCAGCTGGTGGAACCGCTTGTCCTTGTCGTCGCGGGTAAAGGTCTTCTTGTGCCGGTCGTTCACCACGTAGAACTCGCAGCCCACGATGGGCTTCACCTTCAGGCTACCATCGTCGTTCTTGTGCTTGCCTGCCTCGGCCACGAACTTGAAGGCCCCGAACATGTTGCCATGGTCGGTGATGGCGAGCGCGGGATGGCCGTCCTTGGCGGCCTTCTTGAAGAGCGAGGGGATGCTGGCCGCCCCGTCGAGGAGCGAGAACTGGGTATGGACGTGGAGGTGACTGAACTGCATGGCGGAAGGGCCACGAAGTTACCGGGTAGGGGTGGGGCGGACGGGATCAGTTTTCCACGATCGATCGGGGGGGGCGGGGTGCGAGAACTGTGCTTTTAATGCACCCTCACCACCGCCTCGCACCGCACCTGATGTTCACGACCCGAGGCATCCACTCTTTCCATCATGATAGAAGATTGAAACCAAAGATCTTCAGCGAATCTCTGAATGTATTAATGCAAGTTTGACCAAAGACTAAAACAACTAAAGGGTCAATCCCGAACTATCCTACCCCAAAGGGAATGTTTGCCGTTCCGAGCAAGGACCATATAGCTTCCTGTGTCCCAGTTGCTGGCGTCCAATAAGAGTATTCTCCCTGTGTGATCTTGCAGGTGTACAATGCGACCAACAGCATCGCTAATAGTTATGTCCCAGTTCTGTCCATCATAAGGTAGTAGCACCCTCACCAGATCTGCAGTAGGCACAGGGCTTATCGATAGCATTGTAGGGGCTGTACGGTCTTCGATCTGGACGAATGAGCATTGATAGTACCAGAGTTCAGTGCCGTAGAGGTTTGTGCCTGCACTGAAGTACAATCTATCTTCTACACTGGTCAGGTCGGACGGATATGATGAGTATTCTCCTGGGTTGATATCAGCCACCTGATAGATACCGGTACCTGCACTGTTCACCCGCCACAACTCCCACCCGCTTAAACCATCGCCGCCCTCAAAGAAGATCCCATCACAAGCGACATGAAGTGAGCTGATCCCTCGGATGGAATCGGACACTAATTGGGTATTGATCCCATCCGTCCTGTATATCCCAATTACTATTCCGGCGGATTCATCTTGACCGACGAAATACAGCCATTCGTTAAGAGCAACAGGATTGAACAATGGAAATGGACCATTCCCTTGACCTGGGTTCAAATCAATGATCATGGAAGTGCCTTCTTCCGTGCCATCGCTTACCCACAACTCACGGCCCACGTCAGGGCTTAACGCACTAAATATGACCACGTCATTCAACACCCGCATTTCCGCTATCCATGAATCATCAGGACCTGGATTAATATCCTTTACCATCCAAGTGCCGTTTTCAGTGCCATCTGTCCGCCATAGTTCGCCGCCATTGATCGTATCAGAAGCGTAGAAATATGCTATGCCTTCGATCTCATAGAACGCCTGAAGCACGGATGGTGTGTTGCCGATATCAATGTCTTTCACAACGTAGGTGCCATCTGTACTTCCATCACTTCGCCACAACGCCCATCCGTTAGAGGTGTCCTCAGCCCAGAATAGCAACTGCCCATTCATGGCGATGAGGTGGCTTACACTACTACTTGCAGGACCAGGGTTGATGTCCTTCACCAGCCATGCCCCTACTTCCGTTCCATCTGTGCGCCACAGTTCCTCGCCAGTCACAAGATCACTGGTCCGGAAATAGACAATACCATCGAGCCCTGTGATCCGCCCCGGATAAATGCCATTGTTGGTCACTGGGTTGATATCCTTGATCATTGTTGTTCCAGCCTCGGTACCGTCGCTTTTCCACAGCTCATAGCCATGAAGGCTATCCTCTGCGGCGAAGTACAGGACCCCATTGACAACCGTTAAAGCATATGCGGAGGATGGCATTGGCCCGGGCCAGATATCCTTAACCAACTCGGTGCCTTCTATTGTGCCATCAGTTCGCCACAGCTCTCTCCCCGTTTGTGGGGTGCTCGCCATGAAGAGTATCGAACCGTTGAGCAATGTTGGTCTCATTGGCCATGAACTCGACGGCCCCGGTACAATGTCAGCTATCATTTGAGGTGCTTGTGCACTCACGACCTGAGCGACGAAGCACAACAGTGAGAGAATACCCATCCACCTCGATCGTATCATGGGGTAGTGGTTTTTGAGACCTTCGAATATAATACCAGGTCCTTCAAAAGTGCTGGTCGGCAGTGGAGCGGTCAGCCAGTAGATTGCACCGTGCAACCCACCAGCTTCGTTGTGCCTCTATAATACGAGTGGCCATAGGCAGCAGCTTGCCTATACGATCAAGAGCAATGTGTCAGTAATGCACCCTCACCACCGCCTCGCACCGCACCGGAAAATTCACGCTCCGTGCAATGAAGCAGTACTTGTGTACTTCCCCGTGGAAGAGGCGGGCCTTGTCCACCATGGAGGCGTCCGAGACCACGACCTCTGGTCGAAGCACCACCCCTGTGAAATGTCCTCCACCATCCTTGGTCAGCACCAGGGTTCCTTCAGCGCTGTCGAGGTAGCTCAACACATTGATGCGGGCCCTGGCACAGAGCGCCAGGTAGGTGAGCAGGTGGCACTGGCTCAGGGCGGCCAGGAGCAGGTCCTCTGGGTTATGCAGCGCGGCATCACCCCGGAACATCGGGTCGGCGCTGCCCACCAGGTCGGGCTTGCCGGAAATGCGCACCACGTGTTCACGGGAGTAGCCCTCATAGGTGCTGGTACCCGCACCGAGGTTGCCGGTCCAGTCGAGGGTGAGCCGGTAATGATGCTCCGGAAGTGCGCTCATGGTCCGAAATGCAACGGGACCTTCAGTATTGTTCCTGAAGGTCCCGCCAAAGTAAGGCATGCGCCGTGCAGCGAACGGTGTTACTGTCCTTCGATCATGAAGGGCGTGGTGCCGTCCGTGATGATCACCTTGGCGTTCGGCGAGCTGGCCAGCGACTTGAACGCTTCGATGCTCTGGTAGCGGATGATGTTCTCGTTTAGCCCTTCGCTAAGCACTTTCTGCGCATCGCGGATGCCTTCCGCCTCGATCACACGCCGTTCGGCCTCCTTGCGCTCCCGCTGCAGCTCGAACTCCATCTGCTGCGCCCGCTGCTCGGACTCCAGCTTGTCCTCGATGGCCTTGGCCAGACCGGGAGGCAACTGGATGCTCTTCATCAGCACGCTCTCGATCACGAACCCGCGCGGCTCGAGCAGTTTGTTCATGTGCGCGGCGATCTCGTTCTCGATGGCAGCCCGTTGTGCGCTGTGCATGTCCTTGGCGTAGTAGCGGGCACAGATATCCGATGCAGCACTGCGAAAGACGCTCACGATCAACGCATTCTCATAATTGGGACCAATGGTCTCGATGATCGCTGGTACTTGATCAGGAATGATCCGGTAGAGAATGCTGATATCGCACTGGACGTTCAGTCCTTCCTTGCTTGGCAAGGCCATTTGAACCTCACGGTTCACGGTTTGCACAGGCACTTTGACCACCTTGGTAGTGAATGGGTTCAGGCCAACGAGCCCGGCCGTGATGATGCGATCGTCAAGCTTTCCAAAGCGCTGTTTAACGCCAACGGTTCCCTGACGCACCGTGGTACATGATGTTGTGCACAGCACCAGGGTCAACGCCATCCAGATCATTCGCTTGCTCATGGCAGTATCTGTTTGAGTGAGGAACGCACCCTTGCCTATGCTTGTTCTTGACGAGTCTGTCATTTTGCATAATTTGACGAACAGTTCCTTCCGACAGGCCATCTTGAAGCGCGCATTGATATGTCCGTTCTCCATGCCTTTTACACCGGTTTCGCCCAACGCGACTGGGGATTGATGGGCGCGTGCTACCACCCAGAGGCCCGGTTCAGCGACCCGGTGTTCCCCGATCTGGATGCCGCGCAGGTGCGTGCCATTTGGAAGATGTTGCTGAGCAACGATACCGATCTCTGCATCAGTTTCACGGTGCTGCACGAGGACCAGAAGGGCGGCCATGTGCGGTGGGAGGCATTCTACACTTTCTCGCGCACCGGCAGGAAGGTCCACAACGTGATCGACTCGCGCTTCACGATAAAGGACGGACTGATCCACACACAGCACGATCGCTTTTCCATGTGGAAGTGGAGCCGACAGGCTTTGGGCATACAGGGTCTGGTGCTCGGGTGGACGCCCTTGTTGCGCGACAAGGTGCGCGGCATGGCGGCCGCTGGTCTGCTAAGGGCCATGGCTGCGGAAAGTACGGCAGCGAGCAAGGGCTGAGCATCAGCCAAGGACAGGCGTTCTGCGGTATCGCAAGCCCACGCGTCCGTTCCTTTCAGAAGGAGAGCTCGAAGGAGTTGCGGGGACGCTCGCCCGGCTTGCGCACTTTCGATGGTGATACCCTTCGTGAACCCACGTACCACGCGCGGTCCACAGCGATGGGCGTGCGTTTGCCGACCCGGCGGTCCAAGGCCGTCCATTGTGTGGTACAATTCACGGTGGCAGGCGTTGCGTCCACGTTGATGCGCACGGGCATGCGCAGGCTGTCGTTGCAATTGGTCCAGCGCACCCACAGCCTTTTCTTCTTCACGGCGTGCTCCAGCACAGGTATGCGGGTGTCGCGCAGGTATTGGTCGAAGAGGTGGGTGTTCAGGCGTTCGCGCGTTCGTGCATCGAAACCGATCATGAACGACTCGATCTGGTTGCTGGTAACAACGCTGTGGCTGAACTGTCGCCCCATCTCCAGCAGCATCGCCTTGAAGGTGCTGTCGCCCACGATGTGCCGGACCATGTGGATGAGGTTGGCGCCCTTGTAGTACATGTCGCCGCTGCCTTCCTGGTTAACGCCGTAGGGGCCAATGATCGGCCTGTCGTTGCGGATGTTGCGGCGCAAGCCCACGAGGTAGTTCTCGGCCGCTTCGGTGCCTTGCTGACACTCGGTGTAGAGGGTCTCCGTGTAGTCCGTAAAGCCCTCATGCACCCACATGTCGGCGATGTCGGCCGTGGTGATGCTGTTGCCGAACCACTCGTGCCCGCTCTCGTGGATGATGATGTAATCCCACTTCAGGCCATGCCCCGAACCGCTCAGGTCGGTGCCGCGGTAGCCGTTAACGAAGCCGTTGCCGTAAGCGATCGCGCTCTGGTGTTCCATGCCCAGGTGCGGGGATTCCACCAGCTTGTAGCCATCCCGGTAGAAGGGGTAGGGCCCCAGCCATTCCTCGAAGCATCCTAGCATCTCAGGCACCTGCTTGAACTGCTCCCGCGCCTTGGCCTCGTTGCTGGCGAGCACCCAGTAGTCGCATTGGAGCGGGCCATCGGCACCGGCGTACACCTCGTTCCAATGGGCGTATTTGCCGATGTAGGGGATGAGGTTGTACGTGTTGATGGGACTGCTCACCTGCCATTCCCAGGTGGTGGTGCCATCGCCGTTGGGCCAGGTGCCGCGCAGACGTCCGTTGCCGATGCCCTGCAGGCTGTCCGGCACGATGATGCGCAGGGTGGCACCCTCCTCCGGTTCATCGCTCTGGTGGTCCTTGCAGGGGTACCAAACACTGGCGCCTAGGCCTTGGCAGGCCACGCTCACCCACGGGTTGCCTTGCGCATCCTTCTTCCAGATCCAGCCGCCATCCCAAGGTGGATTTATCGCCGCACGCGGAACGCCATGGTAGTGGATCGTGATGGTGGTGGCTTCGCCGGTGCGCATGGCCTGTGGTAGGTCCACCCAAACCACGTTTCCCTCACGGACGAACGGAACGGCCTTGTAGCTCACGGATATCGCGCCGTCCTTGAAGTCTGCCATATCGGTGAGGATGCTGTCCACCACCAGTGGTTGTTGCAGGTCGATCTGCATTCGTTGGCCATCGGCCATGGCATCGAACGCGATCTGGGTGGTGCCGCTAATGGTTCGTGTCCCGAAATAGGGCCTTACGCTCACATCATACCCTACCACGTTCCACCAAGCGCGGTATGGACCAACACTTCCGCGAAGGGTGTCCGCGTGGGTGAAGCCTGAAGGCACATCGCCCAGTTGGGCCTGGGCCAAAGCTGCACTGCACAACAGCAGGGCCAGCAGCAACGGTCGCATCATGCCGTTCAAGGTGGTCGGGTGGCGAATGTGGCGCGGTGTTCAGTGATGGTCCGCAGGAACGGTGATGGCCGGGTCCTTGGGCTTTTCGAGCATCACCACTTGCAGCTTGCGCACGCCGTACTTGGACTGTAGTGTGCGTCGGCTGTCGTCGCCTTCCTCCCGCGTACCGAAGAGCAGCACGTCCAGGTCGCTGGCGGGTATGTTCTTCAGTTCCGGGTACTCGGCCCTGAACCGTTCCAACAGTTGCGCCTTGGTCATGGCCTCAGAGGCCTCGATCAGCGGTGTGATGTACACCACGGGCCCATTGCGCCAGTTGCCGATGGCGTGGCTGTAGATGGTGTTCTGGGCGCATGCCGCGAGGCCGATGGCGACCAGGGCGATGGTGAGCAGTGCTCTCATGGAGTTACCGTTTCTTGGTCTTGCTTGATGTGGCCTTGACAGGGTTCTCGCTGGCCAATGCACGTGCCAGTACATCCTTCAATTCCTTGGCACTGGGCAGCTTGCCTCGCAGTTCCTTGGGCAGGTCGCTAAAGAGTTGGTAGCTGGCCACACCAATGGCGTTCTGTTTTCGGTGCAGCGAGAATTCCACCACCATCTCATCCTTCTCGGCGCAGAGGATGATGCCGATGGATGCGTTATCGTCCGGCGCGCGCTCCTTCGCATCCAGCACGTTCAGGTAGAAGTCCATTTTGCCGGCATGCTCAGGCTCGAATTCGTTCAACTTTAGGTCGATGGCCACCAGCGTGCGCAGGAAGCGGTGGTAGAAGAGCAGGTCCACGCGGTAGTCCTTTCTTCCCAAGGTCAGCTTGTGCTGCTGGCCCACGAAGCAGAAGCCGTAGCCGAGCTCAAGGATGAAGTCGCGCACGCGCTCCACCAGCCGCTCCTCCAGTTCACGCTCGTCCATCACCTTGGCCACACCGAGGAAATCGAGGTTGTAACTGCTCTTGATGGCTTCCTGTGCTTGCTGGGCGAACGCTGCAGGGAGGGCCTTGGCGAAGTTGTTCGTGCGGTTATGGCTCCGGCCGTAGGCATCGGCGAGTATCTGGTTCAGTAGCACATTGCGGCTCCATCCGAAGTGCGCGCATGCCCGCATGTACCAGATGCGCTGATGCACATCGTCGAGCTTGTTCAGTAGCAGCAGATGATGGCTCCACGGAATTTCTGCGACAGCCTGTCGCAGAATTTCGATCGGCTTTGAAACCCTTGTATTTGCTGGGTTTTTCCCCGGTCTCTTCCCCGTGATGATCTCCTTCCGCGAAGGCTTCTGTAATTCTGCGACAGCCTGTCGCAGAATTGGCGGCGAGGCCCATGCTTCGAAGAATCGGCGCATGTCCCAGAGGTTGCGCGATGAGAACCCGAAGGTGCCCGGGTAGTGCTTGCTCAGGTCTCGCGAAAGGCGCTCCACCACGCCATCGCCCCAGCCTAGTTTGCGTTGTTTCTCCAGAATGCCTTTGCCGATATCCCAGTAGAGGAATACCAATTCGTGGTTCACTGCGCGCAGAGCCTGACTGCGCGCTGCATCGATGCGCCCACGCATCTCCGCAAGGAAAGACCTGTATTCCGGTACGCTGATCCCTTTCGCCATGGTGGAACGAATATGGTTCGTCTACCGCACTTCGATCTCGTCGAGGAACAGCCACGCCGGGTTGCCCGCGCCGGGGAGGCCCTCGGGGATCTTGCCGATGTGTTTCACGGTGATACGTAAGTAGCGTGCCTTACCGACCTTGCCAAGGCTGAACGCGTTGCGGCCTGGACCCGCATTCACTTCGGAGGAACCGACCGGCACGAATGTCTTGCCGTCAGTGCTGGTGCTGAAGTCCACGCGTTCGGGCAAATGGATCCAGCTGTGCGTCTCGTTCAGCGCGCCGATGCTCACGGTGCGCACGTCCTGCACGCTGCCCAGGTCCACAGTGATGGTGACACCCTCCTTCCAGCCCAGCCATTCGGTGCTCACGCGCTTCTCCTGCGCGGTGATGCCATCCACCAAAGTGAACGCACCGCCTTCGTTGTAGCGCTCGTTGGGAGGTATGCTGATGGTGATCGGGCGGGCGGTGGCTTTGTTGAAATGGAAACTACGTGCAGAAACAGGTCCGAGCGCGGGATCGTTCTCTGTGCGTGCCTCTACGCGGTAGTCCCCATCGATTAAGAACGGATGCACATATGCGAGCCAGGGACTACCTTCCCAAGGCCGTGTAACGATTTTCCCTCCGGAAGAGGTGAGAATGCTGACTTTGATCACACCGGGAGTAGGCCCTTGAGTGGAAAGAATGGTCGCTTGGTACAAGCTATGACTAGAGTTGACCTTCATTTCTTGAAGCATTGAGAACTCGACCGTCAACCGCCTAAGGAAATCCGCCTCATCACGCTTCTCTTTCGGTGTCCACAGCACTTCCGCCAGGGCCAGCATGCGTGGCACGGCCATGTACTCCACATGCTCGGGGGTGAGGATGTACTCCGTCCACACGTTGCCCTGCGCGCCGAGGATGTACTTCTGCTCTTCGGGCTTCAGCTCAGAAGGGATGGGCTCGTAGCTGTACACCTTCTGCACGGTGGTGTAGCCGCCGAAGGCCAGCGGCTCGTTCGCGGGGTCGCCCTGGTAGTGGTCGAAGTAGCAGTGGCTGCCGGGGCTCATCACGGCGTAATGCCCGCTGCGCGCGGCCGCAATGCCACCTTCCGTTCCACGCCAGCTCATCACGGCCGCGTTGGGCGCCAGCCCCCCTTCGAGGATCTCGTCCCAGCCGATGAGCTTCCGGCCCTTGCTGTTCACGAACTGCTCGATGCGCTGGATGAAGTAGCTCTGCAGTTCGTGCTCGTCCTTCAAGCCTTCGGACTTCATGCGCGCCTGGCATTTCGCACAGGCCTTCCAGGCTTCCTTGGGGCATTCGTCACCGCCAATGTGGATCATCTCGCTGGGGAAGAGGGCCATCACCTCGGTGAGCACATCCTCCAGCACGGTGAACACGCTGTCGTTGCCTGCGCAGAACACGTCCTCGAACACGCCCCAGCCGCGCTGCACCTCGTAGGGCCCACCGGTGCAGCCCAGGCGCGGGTAGGCCGCCAGCGCCGCCATGGCGTGACCGGGCATCTCGATCTCGGGCACCACGTTGATGTGCCGGGCCTGTGCATAGGCCACCACCTCCCGGATCTGCTCCTGCGTGTAGAAGCCGCCGTAGGGAATGGTGTCATGCTCAAGTCTGGCGTAGGGACCCACCTGACTGCCCTTGCGCCACGCGCCCACCTCGGTGAGCTTGGGGTACTTCTTGATCTCGATGCGCCAGCCCTGGTCCTCGGTGAGGTGCCAGTGGAAGCTGTTCATCTTGTAACGCGCCAGCAGGTCGATGTACTTCTTGGTGAACTCCACCGACCAGAAGTGGCGGCAGGCGTCGAGGTGCATGCCCCGCCATGGGAAGCGCGGCCAGTCAGTGATGCTGAGGCAGGGGAGGGTGCCGGTCTCGCGGCCCTGCTCGAGCAACTGGACCAGCGTTCGGCTGCCCCGGAAGAGGCCGGCCTCAGTGGTGGCCGAGATCACGATCCCGTCCGTCATCACGCCCAATGCATACCATTCCGGGGGCAGTAGTGTGTCGGGTGTGATCACCTGCATGGCAATGGTCATGGGTACCAGGCAATTCACGTCCGATGACGGGTGCAGTGGCGCGATCTCTTGTTCGATCAGTTCGGCCAGCGGTCGGTAGCGCTCGTTGCTCACTTCCACTTTCCAGGGGCAACCCAGGTCCAGCGTTCCTTTGTCCAGCTGGTATTGCGCTGGCAGCGGAATAAGGTCGGGGAGCCGCACTTCTTGGGCGGTGGAACAACTGGCCAGCAGGAAGGCGAGGGGCAGGAGTGAACGCATCGCCGCGAAGTTCGCCGTTACCGCGGTTTGCAGGCCGGTAGGTGGAAAGCTTGGCCGTTCGGGGATAGTTCCGCATATTTGCACCCCCAATTCCGGGACAACCAACTCAAAACGCGACATGCCAACTCGCATCCGCCTTCAGCGTAAAGGCAAAAAAGGCCGGCCCTACTACCACGTTGTGGTGGCCGATTCCCGTGCACCCCGCGACGGGAAATACATCGAACGGATCGGTGCTTACGACCCCAACCAGAACCCCGCGTTCATCGAGATCGACAACGACAAGTGTCTCGACTGGCTCCAGAAAGGTGCCCAGCCCAGCGACACCTGCCGCGCGATCCTGAGCTACACCGGTGTGGTTTACAGGAACCACCTCCTCAACGGGGTGAAGAAGGGCGCCTTCAGCCAGGAAGAGGCCGAGCGTCGTTTCGACATCTGGAAGAACGAGAAGACGACCAAGATCGAGGCCAAGCGCAGCAAGCTCGCCGAAGGCAAGACCGACGCCGAGAAGGCCCGTATCGCTGCTGAGAACAAGAAGGCCGCCGAGAAGGCCGCTGCGATCAGCGCCAAGTTGGCCGCAGCCTCTGCTCCGCCCGCTGAAGCCGCCACCGAAGAGGCTCCTGCCGCTGAAGGTGAGGCTCCTGCCGCCGAGTAATTCGACAGCCCCCATGAAAAGCCCGCACCATTGGTGCGGGCTTTTTCGTTCCGCACGGCCATCACATTAACTTGCCACCATGGACCTGGAAAGCCTGCACCGCATTGGCAAGCTCGGAAAGCCCTGGGGGCACCGGGGCGAGCTGACGGTGCATTTGGAGGATTGCGACCTGGACGATCTGGTACATGCCGGGTGCTTCTTCGTGGACATTGAAGGCCAGAAGGTGCCCTTCTTCTTCACGCAATTGCACGATAAGGGGCGCGATGTGCTGGTGAAGTTCGATGAGTTCGCCGATCCGCAGAGCGCGTCCATTCTGGTGGGTCGCGACCTGTACGCGCCGCCCGGTCTGCTGGCTGATGGAAGCGATGAGAGCTGGGACCCGGAGGAGTTCATCGGCATGATCGTGCGCGATGAGGAGCACGGTGACCTTGGCGAAGTGACTGGCATTGAAGGTTCCGCGAAGAACCCGGTGCTGGTGATGCTCCATGGCGAGCAGGAAGTAATGGTACCGCTGGCCGAGGAAATGATACTGGGCATCGATCCGGAGACCCGGTCGCTGTTGGTGCGCACGCCACCAGGCCTGATCGACCTCTACCGCGGCGAGTGACCGTATGCCCAAGCCATCCTTCCGCTTCAAGCAGTTCACGATCCACCAGGACCGCTGTGCCCTGAAAGTGGGTACCGACGGTGTGCTCTTCGGTGCCTGGGTGGACCATCAAGGGGCGAAGCGCATCCTGGATATCGGCACAGGAACTGGCGTGCTGGCGTTGATCGCCGCACAGCGGAACGCAACGGCCACGGTGGACGCGGTAGAGATCGACGATGATTCCGCGGCGCAGGCAGCAGAGAACGCTGCGGGCAGTCCCTGGGCCGACCGTGTGCGCGTGCATCGCATGGATGTGCGGCGCATGAGCGCCAGTGGGTCGTTCGACCTGATCATCTGCAATCCGCCCTACTACGCTGGCTATTCCGCTTCGCCGGATGCACGCATCGGGCTGGCCAAGCACAGCGATGAACTGGTGTTCCCCGAGCTGGTCGATGCCGTGGACAGGATGCTCGCTGCCGATGGCCGTTTCGCAGTTATCATTCCGCTGAACAGGGAGAAGGAGTTCCTGCGTGAGGCCGCACGGATCGGCCTGCAGCCTGCTCGGCGTTGCGTGGTGCGTTACGTGGCGCATCGCCCACCGAAACGGGTACTGTTGGAATTGGACAGGAGCGGGAGGCCCGTTCACGAAGAGGAACTGACCATTGAGGCCTCAGGTCCCTTCGACTACACGCCGCAGTACCGCGCGCTCATCAGCGACCTGATGCTGAACTTCTGAGCGCTCGCCTTATTCCACTTCCTCCTCGCGGAACACCACACCGAAGCGCTCCAGTTCGTTGAGGATGGGGTCGTAGATCACGGGCTTCAGGGGCAGCAGCACACCACGATCATCGAGTTTGCCATTCAGCACCAACTTGCAGGCCATGGCGATCGGCAGGCCCACGGTACGTGCCATGGCGGTATGCACCTGGTCCTGGCCCACCACGCCCAGCGAAGCATGGATCTCCTGATGCTGGCCTTCCACAGTGTAGCGGAACCGATGCCACATCACCACCAGGTCCTTGTCGTCGGGGCCCAACTTCCACTTTCTTTCCAGCAGGCTTTGCAACGTTGCGGCCGGTGAACCCCCTTGCACGCCGATGGGGTCGTTGCCAAAGAGGCCCAGCCAATCCAGCTTCTGCATCACTTCCCCTCCACTGGGCAGGCCCAGGTAGTTGGCCAGGTTGGCGCGTGTATCAAGCGTTGCGTTGTGCGGGAGGAAGGCCTCCAGGTAATCGCGCCACGTGGCGTTCGCGCCCAGTTCCATGGCGAAACCATCGTCGGTGCAGCCCAATTGCACAAAGGCATCCCAAGCGGCGCAATATCCGGCCTTCCGCAGCGTGCCGCGCACCAGCGTGGGGATCTCCTCGATCCCGTAGGCCTTACGGTACTTCAGCGAATCGCGATTGGCATAGCCGTCAAAGCCGCCCAGATCGGGTACTTCGATGCGAACGGTCTGCTGGAAGAGCTTGTGATAGGGGATGTACTTGGTCACCCCATCACGGATATATTTCGCCGAGCCTCCCTGCCCGGCAAGTATCACGTTGCGTGGGTTCCAACTGAACTTGTAGCCCCACGGATTGTCGTCGCTCTCGGGCGCCACCAGACCACCGCAATAACTCTCGAAGGCCTCCATGCGCCCGCCTTCGTGGCGGATGCGGTCCAGAATGCGCATGGCGCTCATGTGGTCGATACCCGGGTCGAGACCCATCTCGTTCAGCACGATCAACCCTTTGGCCTTGAATTCGGCATCCATGGCCCACAGCGCATCGGGCACATAGCTCGGGGTTATCACGTGTTTCTTCAACCGCAAGCAGTCCTTCAGCACGTCCATGTGCATGAAGGCCGGCAGCATGCTGATCACCAGGTCGTGCTGCGCTATTGCTGCAGAGCGTGCTTCGGCGTCGGTGGCGTCCAACGCTAGCCCAGTGGCCACTTCGGGCCCTTCATGCACCATGCGGGAGGCGCTGGCACCGTCCTTGTCGGCCACGGTGATCCGCCATTCCTGTTGGTCGGCATGGGTGATCAGGTAATGGATGAGCGATGATGCCGATCGGCCTGCACCAAGGATGAGGATGTTGCGCATGGGAGGTGCCGTTCCGGGCAATGGCGCGTGGAAGGCGCTGCGAAGATGCGAAGCCATGGGGGAAGAACAGGGAGTCTTCCTGATCCCGTTGGGTGTGGAACTCCGTGTTCACCGGGGCCGCCGTGCTTTGGCACAGCGCTTGCCTGCCGCCTGCCATCGTCTAACTTCGCAAACCTTAAAAACGCGCCATGCTTCGACTCTTCTCCTTTGCCGCCATGCTGGCCCTTGCCGTTACAGGCCTTCAGGCACAGACCGCCGATCTCGTGTTCTTCACGGACGATGGGACCAAGTTCACTCTCCTGATCGATGGGGACGTGAAGAACAGCACCCCGGCCACACGGGTGGTGGCCACTGGGATCCGCAACGAGTCGCCCGTGGTGATCGTGCGTTTCGAGGACGCCTCCATTCCCCAGTTGAAAAAGCCAGGCTATTTCCCCTTGGGCATGGAGTACACGGTGATGATCACCACGAACAAGAAAGGTGAGCGCGTTCTGCGTTCCACGGGCGAAGCCGCCTTGGGTACGGCCGCTAAGTCTGAGCCCGAGAAGCCGAAACCGACCACCTTCGTAGAGGACCAGCCGGTGATGACCACGGGCGCCACCACGACGACCACCACCAATACCCAAGGTGTGCAACAAACGGTAGCCGTTGGCGGCGTTCAGCAGGTGACCACGGTTGTTGTTGAGGAAGAGGAGGGCATGGGAACCGGTACTGGTGAGAACGTGAACATCAACATGGGTGTGAACGGTGTTGGTATCAACATGAACGTGAGCGTTACCGATCCGACCATGACCACGACCACGACCCGTACGACCACCACCACGACCACCACGGGTGGTACCACGGCCACTACCACGGTGAAACCTGCTGATGTTGGTGGTCGTCCTGCCCCAGCACCTGCCCCGGTGAAGGAACCCGATGTGTACCGCATGCCGGGCTACTCGGGCAAGATCGGTTGCCCCTGGCCCATGAACCCCAGCGAGTTCGCCGACGTGAAGAAGAGCATAGAGGCCAAGAGCTTCGAGGATACCAAGAAGACCCTGGCCAAGCAGATCGCAGGTGACCGTTGCCTTACAGTGGACCAAGTGAAAGATATCATGGCCCTGTTCAGCTTCGAGGACACCAAACTGGAGTTCGCCAAGTTCGCCTACGACCATACCTACGACCTGAGCAACTACTACAAAGTCAGCGACTCCTTCACGTTCGATTCCAGCATGGACGACCTGAACGAGTACATCCGGACGCGCTAAGCGACCCACCACGCAACGAAACGCATTCGTCATGAGGCCCACCGCACACATCATCATCGCCAGCGCAGCGTGTCTGCTCCTAGTGGCGTGCAGCGGCTCCAAGTCGTTCTCCAAGAAAGGGGAGAAGCTGGACCAAGCGGGCCTATATGCCGAAGCGGCCGACATGTACCTGCAGGCCGTTCAACGCAACCCCAAGAACGTGGACGCCAAGATCGGCCTGAAGAAGACCGGTCAACGATTCCTGGACGATAAGCTAAGCACCTTCTTCCGTGCGGTGAGCATGGGCTCTTCCAAAGGAGAGGCCGTGGCCGCCTATCAGGATGCCAAGAACTACCAGGAGCGCGTACAACGACTTGGTGTGCAATTGGAAGTACCCGACCATTATCGTTCTGATTTCGAGCGGGTAAAGGGCGAGTACCTGGTGGAACTCTATACCGAAGGCCAGGCACAACTGGAGCGCCAGGACTTCAAGGCTGCAGAGACCACCTTCGCCAAGATCGCGAAGCTGGAACCCAACTACAAGGATGCCAGCAGCTTGCAGAGCATCGCCTATCTGGAGCCCCTCTACCGCGCTGGCAAGACGGACCTTGAGGCCGGTCGGTTCCGTAAGGCATACGATGAATTGGACCGCGTTGTCCAAAAAGATCCCGCCTACAAGGATGCTTCCACCCTCCGTAGTGAGGCGCTGACCAAGGGCCAGTACACCATTGCCGTGCTCCCTTTCACGGCCGCCGCTGGTCGAAAGGAAGTGGCAGCCAAGGTTCAAGCCTACGCTATGACCTCGCTGACCGAGACCAAGGACCCATTCCTAAAGGTGGTGGACCGGGAGAACTTGGAGCGAATTCTGGAGGAACAGCGCTTGAGCCTGAGCGGCGTGGTGGACGAGCAGACCGCCGTGCGCGTGGGCAACCTTATGGGAGCCCAGGCCGTGCTCATCGGACAGGTGACCGACCACCGAGAAGAGGCGGGGCAGTTGCGTCGCAGCACGAAGGATGGCTTCGAAGCCTACCGTGTTCAGCAGGTCAATAAGGAGACAGGCGAGAAGTACTTCGTGACCAACTACAAGCCAGTTCGTTACAGCGAATACTACCAGGAGAACAAGGTGTTCATCACCTTCAGCTACCGCTTGGTGTCGCTGGAGACCGGAGAGGTGTTGGTGAGCAAGGTGGTGGAACGCCAGGCCGAGGACCATGTGTATTACGCCACCTACGATGGCAACCGGGACAACCTGTTCCCCAACCGCAATGGGGTTGTGGACCCCACGGACAAGGCCCGTCGTGATCTGCGTTCATTGCTATCCGCTCCGCGAGAGATGAAGTCACTGGCCACATTGAGCAACGATGTGTTGCGCGGTGCCTCCGCCTCCGTGGCCACAGTGATCCAACAGGAGCTAAGCGCCAAGCTACCATGATCCGCTACCTACTGTTCGCGTCAATGGTCACATTGGCTGCGTGCAAGGGCCATCAGCAAGTGGTCAACCCGCCTGTGCCCGATCCAGAATCATCGAAGCCCGAATGGGTGCGGAGCCGTCCGGTGAGCAGCAGCTACTACATCGGCATCGGCCTGGCCAGCAAGGCCCGGTCCGATTTCCAGGAGACGGCCAAGAAGAACGCGCTCAATGATCTGGCCAGCGAGATCAGTGTGGTGGTTGAAGGCAACAGCCTGTTGCAGACCTTGGACCGACGCACCAGTTTCGACGAGACCTTTAGCAGCACCATCCGCACCAGCACCCGCGAACAGATCGAGGGCTTTGAGCTGGTGGGCACTTGGGAGAACGGTACGGAGTACTACACCTACTACCGCCTTTCGAAGGCCGAACATGCTCGCATCAAGGCCGAGCGCAAGGCTCGCTCAATTGCCAGCGCTCTGGACCTGCATGGTCGCTCCAAAGCGGCCCTTGCTTCTGGTGATCTGCGAAGTGCGTTCGACAACGACCTGCGAGCGCTGATCGCCATGAAGGAGTACTGGGGCGAGAACGATGTGGTCGATCTGGAGGGACGTCAGGTCCCTCTGGTGAACGAACTGTACAACGACCTGCAGAAGTTGTCCAGCGGTGTTCAATTGGCCATACTCCCCGAACGCTGCGAGCTGAACTACGGCAACCATTTCCGTCGTGAACTGCTGGTGAGCGCCCAATACCGCAATGGCAATGGCCTGCGCGACCTGGTGCAATTGCCCTTGGTGATCGAGTACCCCGGAAGCACGGGCAAGGTCACCGAAATGAAGAGCACCGATGCCGAAGGGCGTTTGCGCACCACCGTGCAGCGTATCGATCCCCGCGCCAATGGCCAGGAGGTGGTGGTGCGTTTGGATGTGGTGGGCCTGGCCAGCAAAGAACTGGAGCCCGCCTTGGTGAAGGCCCTTCTCGCCAGCCTTACCGTACCGGAGAAGCGTGCGGCCATCGCGCTACAAATGCCTAAGGTGTTCATGCGGTCCAATGAGACCAACTTGGGGCAGCCCGTGGGTGACGCCGGTGTGGCGACCGCCATTCGGGAGGAAATGACCAGGAACGGGTTCCGCTTCGTGGACAGGGAGAGCGACAGCGATATGCAGTTGACGCTGACATCCAGTACACGGCAGGGGGGAGAGTCCAACGGATTCTTCACGGCCTTCCTCGATGTGACCTTCAGCTTCCGCGATCGCAAGAGCGGTGATGTGGTGCACGAGGGCGGCAAACAGGCCATCAAAGGCGTGCAGTTGGCCTACGACAAGGCCGGTATGGATGCCTACAAAAAAGCGGTACAAGAGGTGCGCAAGGACCTTGTGCCCGCCGTAATGAACGCCCTTCAATAGCATTGACGCGGCTTTGCGTAGTTTGGCACGCAATTGGAAAGCACAGAACCAGAGACAACATCAACGTCCACAAACCCATGAAAACCCTGAACACCTCCCGTACCATCACGGTGCTGATGACCGCGCTGATGCTGTCCGGTGCCATGACCGCCTGCAAGAGCAAGAAGAAAGCCGCCGCTGCCGCCGCACCCCCCGATGGTGAGACGGAAGTGAAGGTGCTTTGCTCCGGTCCTGAATACTTCACCGACAACAAGGTGTTCCGCGCCAATGCTCTGGGTGAGAGCATGGACCAGGCCACGGCCAAGAAGAAGGCCATGAGCAACGCCCGCGCCGACCTCGCCGCTTCGATCAACACGCAGGTGAAAGCCGTGATCGACAACTACGTGAACAGCCGCGAGATGAACAACCGCGAGGAAGTGGGCGAGCGTTACGAGGCTCTGGCCCGCGAAGTGGTGGACCAGAAGCTGACCGGCACCAAGACCATCTGTGAGAAGATGATGAAGGTGAACAGCTCGGGCAACTACAAGTGCTACGTGGCCATCGAGCTCAGCGCCCAGGAACTGCTGGCCGCCTACAACGAGCGCCTCAGCACGGACGAGCGTCTCCGCATCGACTACGACTACGAGAAGTTCAAGGAGACCTTCGAGAAGGAAATGGAGAAAATGGGCAAGAAATAAGCCTGGTCTCCACGACACAACGAAGCCCCCGGCATAGGCCGGGGGCTTCGTCTTTCAGCACCTTTGCACCATGGAACGCAAGTGGATCGCTGTGGCCTCGGGCCTTATGCTCATCGCTGTTGCCTTCGGTGCCTTCGGGGCACACGGATTGAAGGCCCGATTATCGCCAGAGGCATTGGCCCAATGGCGCACCGGGGTGGAATACCAGTTCATCCATGCTCTTGGGATCCTGCTGCTGACCGCCTTCGCCGGTCGGATCAGCGAGCGGGCTTTGCACTGGGCCTCTTGGGCATTCCTTGGCGGTGTCGTACTCTTTTCGGGGTCGCTTTACTTGCTGAGCACCAGGGAATTGCTTGGGGTTCCGGGGCTCGGTGCGGTCGTGGGCCCCATCACTCCGCTGGGCGGACTGCTCTTCATGGTGGGCTGGGCGGCGCTGTTGATAACCGCCTTGAACCGGACTGATCGTCGTTAGTTCCGGCTTGTCCACACCCTGTACTTTTGCGCTCCCATTCACAACCTTAAGGATCATGAACGAGTTCGGTACTAAACCGAAGAACGCCGACCTGTCGAAGATCGGTCTTGGCAATGTGGGCGATGCCTACTGGAACCTCGAACCGGCCGAACTGGTCGAACATTCCATCCTCAACGGCGAAGGCGTCTTCGCGGACAGCGGCGCCCTGGCCATCGAGACCGGCGAGTTCACCGGCCGCAGCCCGAAGGACAAGTTCTGCGTGAAGGACGCGAAGACAGAGAACACCGTATGGTGGGGCGACGTCAACTTCCCCTTCGAGCCTTCGAAGTTCGACTCACTGCACGCCCGTATGAGCGCCTACCTGATGAACCGCGATGTGTACATCAAGGACGCCTATGCATGCGCCGACCCCACCTACAAGCTGAACATCCGCGTGGTGGCCGAACAGCCTTGGAGCGCCCAGTTCGCCGGCAACATGTTCCTGCGCCCCACCAAGGCCGAGCTGGAGAACTTTGAGCCTGAGTGGCACATCATCAACGCGCCCGGTTTCCATGCCGACCCCACGATTGATGGTACCCGCCAGCACAACTTCGCCGTGATCAACTTCACCAAGAAGATGATCTTGATCGGCGGCACAGGCTACACCGGCGAGATTAAGAAGGGCATCTTCACCGTGCTGAACTACGTGCTTCCCCAGGAGCGCGGAGTGCTCAGCATGCACTGCAGCGCCAACATCGGTCATGATGGGGATACCGCCGTGTTCTTCGGTCTCAGCGGTACTGGCAAGACCACCCTCAGCGCAGACCCCGATCGCAAGCTGATCGGCGATGACGAGCACGGCTGGAGCGATAAGGGTGTGTTCAACTTCGAGGGCGGTTGCTATGCCAAGTGCATCGACCTGAGCGCCGAGAAGGAGCCTCAGATCTGGGATGCCGTGAAGTTCGGCGCCATTCTGGAGAACATCGTGTTCGAGGAGGGCACCACCAAGGTCGATTTCAAGGACGGCTCGAAGACGGAGAATACCCGTGTGAGCTACCCCATCGATCACATCGACAACATCGCTGTGCCCAGCGTGGGAACGCACCCCCGTAACATCTTCTTCCTTACCTGTGATGCGTATGGCGTGCTTCCCCCGATCAGCAAGCTGAGCCCGGGCCAGGCCATGTACCACTTCATCAGCGGCTACACCGCGAAGGTGGCGGGCACTGAAACGGGTGTTACCGAGCCCCAGAGCACGTTCTCGGCCTGCTTCGGCAAGGCGTTCCTGCCCCTTCACCCCACCAAGTATGCCGACATGCTGGGTGAGAAAATGAAGCAGCATGACGTACGTGTTTGGCTGGTGAACACCGGCTGGAGCGGCGGCGCATACGGCACCGGCGAGCGCATGAAGCTGAAGTTCACCCGCGCCATGATCACCGCTGCCCTGCGTGGTGAACTGGACAACGTGGAGTACAAAGAGCACCCCGTATTCGGCGTGAGCTACCCCACGAGCTGCCCCAATGTGCCTGCTGAGATCCTGGATCCCCGTGGGACCTGGGCCGACAAGGCCGAGTACGATCGCACGGCCGACAAGCTCGCCAAGCAGTTCGTAACGAACTTCGATAAGTACAAGGAAGGAGCCAGCGCCGAGATCCTGAGCGCTGCCCCCAAAGTGGCTGAGAAGGCCTGATAGGACCTGTTCAATGAGCGCCCCGCATCGGAAAGATGCGGGGCGTTCTAGTTCAGGGAGGAATGCGAGCGGTTTGGACCTGACCTCAATACTCAGCCCGGGACTGAGTGAACTGCTGCCTTCTATGAGACTCAGTTCTTCAGGTCTCAGCGCGTCAGGTAGCCACCATCCACCGCGTAGTAAGCCCCGGTGACGAAGCTCGCCTTCTCGCTCGCGAGCCAAAGGACCAGTTCGGCCACTTCCTCCGATGTGCCCAGCCTGCCGATCGGATGCATCGCCGCAATACCCGAGAGCTGCTCTTCGGTGAGGTGTTTGGTGAGCAGGGGTGTGCGGATGAAACCCGGTCCCACGCTGTTCACACGAATGCCTTGAGCCGCATACTCCATTGCGGCGTTCTTGCTGAGGCCTACCATACCGTGTTTGGCGGCCACATAGGCGCTGGCCGTGGCAAAGCCCACCTGGCCCAGGATGGAGCTCATGTTGATGCTGCTACCGCCGCCGCTCTTCAGCATGGCGGGGATTTGGTAGCGCATGCCGTAGAACACGCCGTTGAGGTTCACGTTGATCACCTGGTGCCAGCCTTCCAGCGGGTAATCGCCCGTCAGGGCCGCGGGCCCACCGATGCCGGCGTTGATCACGGCGATGTCCAGCCGACCGAAGGCCTTCAGGGTCTCGGCCACCAAGTGCTCGTTCGCTTCCGCAGAGGCCACATCGGTCTGTACCGCGATGCCTTCGCCGCCGTTCTTCTTCACTTCGACCAGCACGCGCTTGGCGCCATCCAGGTCCAGGTCGCTGATCACCACGCGCGCGCCCGCTTTGGCGAAGTGGATGGCACAGGCCTCCCCGATACCCGATCCAGCCCCGGTCACCAAGGCCACTTTCCCGTGCAATTGTCCCATGTTCAATGGTGTTTGATGCCCTTGGTAGGGCGTAATTCCATCATCGTTGAAGGTACCTGCCGTGCGTGGGCAGCACCCTCATGTTCGTCAGGGATCAGGCGCCCGCCCACTACTTTTACGCCGAACAATACCGCACCCCATGCCCGGCACGGAACTTTTCGGAGAAGAGGAGAAGAAGGAAGTGATGGACGTCCTCAACACGGGCGTGCTGTTCCGCTTCAACCACGATGCGCAACGCCAGGGCCATTGGAAGGCCAAGGATTTCGAGGCGGAGGTGGCCAGGTTCTGCGGCGCGAAGTACGGGTTGGCCGTCAGCAGCGGCAGCACGGCCGTGAGCACCATGCTGGCGGCCTGCGGCGTGGGCTACGGCGATCACGTCATCGTGCCGCCCTTCACCTACATCGCCACCATCGAGGCCGTGATGCTCGCCGGCGCCCTGCCCGTCTTCGCCGAGATCGACGATACCCTGTGCATGAGCGCCGAGGGCATCCGCGCCGTCATCACACCCCGGACCAAGGCCGTGCTGCTCGTACACATGTGCGGCGCCGCGGCCGACCTGGACGGCATCCTGGCCGTATGCAAGGAGCACAACATCCAACTGATCGAGGACAGCGCGCAGGCCCTGGGCGGCAGCTACAAGGGGCGCATGCTCGGCACCTTCGGCCGCATGGGCAGCTTCAGCTACGACTTCTTCAAGATCAACACCTGCGGCGAGGGCGGCGTGGTCATCACCGACGACCATCAGCTGTGGGACACCGCGCAGCAGTTCGCCGACCACGGTCACGACCACATCGGCAACAACCGCGGCATGGAGCAGCACCCCATTATGGGCACAAACTTCCGCATCGGCGAGATCAACGCCGCCATCGGCCTGGCCCAGACGCGCAAGCTGCCCTACATCCTCGCCCAACAGCGCACCCACAAGGCCATCATCCAGGAGCGCCTTGGCAGGATCCCCGGCCTGCAATTCCGCCGCCACACGGACGAGGCTGGCGACAGCGCCACCTTCTTCCACCTGCTGCTGCCCAGCGAGGCCGTGGCCCGCGCCACGGTGAAGCTCTTCGCCGAGGCCGGCATCCCGCACGGCTACTGGTACGACAACATGTTCCACTACATCAAGCAGTGGGACCAT
>JAEUSY010000049.1 GCA_016788295.1 Flavobacteriales bacterium | reverse complement strand
GGCAGCGTGGTGAATGCCACGGGCGGCGTCTGGAGCGGCGGCAACGGAACCTGGCTGAGCAACGGCATGGCCGCGCAGTACATGCCGAGCAATGGAGAGATCGCCAATGGCGGGGTCGCGCTGGTGCTCATGTCCGTTGGGAACACCCTCTGCCCGGCGGCCAGCGACACCGTGGTCATCAGCCTGAGCAATGCCTTCATCGGCGCCGGCTTGACGCCCTCGAACGTGGACTGCAACGGGAACGGCAACGGCAGCATCGTCTTCGCGCCTGATGTGGCGGGCAACAGCTATGCATGGAATGATCCGATGGCACAGGTCGCCCCAACGGCCATCGATCTCGGCCCTGGCGCGTACACGCTCACCATCACCGACTCGCTGGGCTGCGATACGAGTCTTACGGCCGTCATCACCGAGCCTGCGCCGCTCACGATCACATCGTTCAACACGACCAACGTGACCTGCAACGGCGGCAATAACGGCACGGCCTACGTCCTCGTGGCGGGAGGCACACCGCAGTACACCTACGCCTGGAGCGGAGGCCAGATGACGCCCGCCATCACCGCGCTTCAGGCCGGCGCGATCAGCGTGACCATCACCGACGCCAACGGATGCACGGCGCAGGCCGACAGCCTGATCAACGAGCCAGCGCCGTTGAGCTTCATGGCCGTGGTGCCCGATACGGTGTGCGTGAACGCGCCGGTGGTGCTCACCGCGCAAGCGACTGGCGGAACCGGGACCCTCACGTACAACTGGGGACCGCTCGGCACGGGCAACCCGATCGCAGCGAGCTTCACGCAATCGCAGAATGTGCAATTGAGCGTGAGCGACCAGAACGGCTGCGTCGCCCCTGCGCAGTTCTACCCGGTCACCGTGCTCAACCTCTCGACGGCGACGCTGACCGCCTACGGCGATACCACGATCTGCCCGGGCGGCGCCCCTGCCACCGTCGGCGCTCAGCTTGGCAACTATCCCGGAACCTACACCATCATCTGGCCCGAGTTGGGCAGCACCGGAAGCGGCCCGTACAATGTGCCCTTCACGCAGAGCCAGACGCTCCATGTGATCGTCACCGATCAATGCGGCAACACGCGCACGGACAGTGTCGCCTTGATCGTGGAAACGCCGCCGGCGATCGATCTGCCCCCGATCATCGCGCAGGGCTGCGCCCCGCTCACGGTCACCTTCCCCGATTTGCAGCTGGGACCCAACCTCAGCTACCAATGGAATCTGGGCAACGGAAGCACGAGCGTATCACCGCAGCCGATCCTCGTGTACCAGGCCGGCACCTACAACGTGAGCCTCACCGTGAGCACGCCAGCCGGCTGCACGAGCAGCAGCGCCACCAACGGCGTCATCAACGCTTGGCTCCCGCCCACCGCGGCCTTCAGCGCGAGCACGTACAATACCACGGCCGACAACGCCGAGGTGAGCTTCACCGACCAGAGCCAGGGCAGCATCGCCACGTGGAGCTGGACCTTCGGCGATGGCGGCACCAGCGGCGCCATGAACCCCACCTACGTGTACGGGGATGTGGGCACCTTCGAGGTCGCGCTGGAAGTGACCGATGTGCATGGCTGCAGCGATGAGGCCGAGGCCGTGATCACGATCACGCCGGTGCACGACATCGTGATCCCCACCGCCTTCACGCCGACCGGCAACGGCAATGGCGGCTACTACGACCCCAACGCGCTCAACAACGACGTGTTCTACGCCTTCGTCCGCTACGTCAAGGACTTCCGCATGCGCGTCTTCAACCGCTGGGGCGAATTGGTCTTCGAGAGCGAGGACGTGCGCTACGGCTGGGACGGGCAGTACAAAGGCCAGCTCAGCCCGCAGGACGTGTACGTGGTGCAGACCTGGGTGCGCTTCGTGGATGGCAAGGAAAAGCAGCTCTTAACCGACCTCACCCTGTTCCGATGAGGACCCGTTCCCTGCTGCTTCCGCTCCTGCTCCTTGCGCTCACCGCCAGCGCGCAGGATCCGCAGTTCTCGCAGTGGTACGCCGCCGCGCAATACTTGAATCCTGCGCTCACCGGCAACACCCATCAGGACCGCATCGCGCTGAACTACCGCTTGCAATGGCCCGGCGTGCAGCCCGGCTACGAAACCTACATGGCCGCATATGACCATCGATTCAGCACGGCCCCGGTCGGCATGGGCGCCATGGTGCTGCGCGACAAGGCGGGCAGCAGCGGGCTGACGAGCACCACCCTCGGCATGAGCTACAGCTACGAGGCGCGCATCAACTACAAGCGGGCCATACGCGGCGGGGTGCGACTGGGCTACACCATGCGCGGGGTGAATCCGGACGGATACCTGTTCGCCGATCAGGTCATCCGGGACAACGCGCCGCAGACCATCGAGCCCAACCTCGTGCCGCGCACCAATTACCTGGACCTCGCTGGCGGCTTGATGTACTACAGCGAATCGCTCTGGGCCGGCGTGAGCGTCAATCACCTGAACAAGCCCAACATGAGCCTCATGGTCGATGGCCAGGCTCCGCTGGAGCGGCGCATGAGCGTGCACGCGGGCTACCGCTTCCCCATCGATGGTCAACGCACCGTGGCGAAGAGCGAGACGCGCATGACACTCGCCACGCATTACAAGATGCAAGGCAAGTGGGACCAGCTCGATCTGGGCGCCTACGCCGATCACCATCAATTCACGGCCGGGCTGTGGTACCGAGGGCTTCCCATCGTCAAGGCCTACAAGCCGGGATACGGCAACAATGAAGCGGTCGTCCTCATGATCGGCTACCAGACCGAGAACCAGCTGCGCTTCGTGTACAGCTACGACATCACCATCAGCAAGCTCACCATGCGCAGCGCGGGCGCCCACGAGATCTCCCTGATCTACGAATGGCCCAAGCAGGTGAAGAAGCGCAAGCACAAGATTGTGCCCTGCCCGAAGTTCTAGGCGGCGTATCGCTAGGCGAAGATCCTGTCAAGTGTGGCAAAGACGACCACGAATGCGAGTACCGCAATCGTGCTGAGCTGCCACCAGTCTTGCTTGATCACGATAGCATGAATGCTCCCCTTGCACCCGATGAAAAGCCACCAAATCAACGCACCGGGGTAGGCGAGCAACCAACGGATGAGCACCTCCACCAGGAATTCAGCCAGCCAATCAAGCATCGGTCACATCAGGGGTTATTGGATCACGACCCCTTCCTTGATAAAGGCTCGAATCGAATCCAGCTAAGATCGCGAGATATGAGATCCAGGGCAGGACGACACCCTTCCAAGCAACCAATACCATCCGTTCCGAATTGAGAACAGACGATGCGCCGCAGTATCGATCGGAACAACGTTACCCTCAAATGCGAACAACCCTTCCTGCTCATGCCAGTTGTAGATGACGACGAATTCCCCGCACTCCAGCGTATCCACGGCTCCGTTGAACCGCGCGTTCGCCAATTGCCCTGCGATGCTCTCAAGGCCGATGGCTCCATCGCCTGCGAACTCGAAGAAACAGGTATCACCGCGGACTACATATCCGGATACTCCTTCTAAAACCGTATCGGGCCAATAGATCTCATAGGTCGAAGGAAACTCGCAAAAGAGCGAACCAAGCTTCAACCAATGCATATCGTCAACCCGGCCATTCTGTTGGGGCTGGTTGCGTGCACACCCCATGAATAGTGCAAAACAGCAAGCGATGGTGACCGACCGGTCCATAATCACATCCGCTCGGGCACTTCGATGCCGAGGCACCACATGGCCTTCTTCGTGGCATCTGCCACGGCCGCGCTGAACGCTAAGCGGAAGGCGCGTTTTCCGGCGTCCTCTTCCTTCATCACCGGGATGGCCTGGTAGAAGCCATTGTAGGCCTTCACCAGCTCGTAGGTGTGATTCGCGAGTGCGGAAGGGTCGAGTCTGGCTCCGGCCTCGTTCAGCACGGCGGGGAAGTGATGGAGCAGCTTGAGCACGGTGCGTTCCTCGGGGAGGAGCCCCGCGTTCATCGCCGTTCGTTGGTCGGACGAGCCTTCGACCAACGATGAAGGACCTTCAACCCCCGCTTTCCGCAGCAAGCTCCTGATCCTGGCATACGTGTACTGGATGAACGGCCCGGTATGCCCTTGCAGGTCGATGCTGGCGGCGGGATCGAAGAGCATGCGCTTCTTGGGATCCACCTTCAGCAGGAAATACTTGAGCGCGGCCAGGCCGATCATCTCATAGAGCGCGGCCTTCTCCTGCTCGCTGAAGCCTTCGAGCTTGCTGAGCTCCTCGCCGGTGCGCCGCGCCTCGGTCACCACCTCATCCATGATGTCGTCGGCATCCACCACGGTGCCTTCGCGGCTCTTCATCTTGCCGCTGGGCAGGTCCACCATGCCGTAGCTGAGGTGGAAGAGCTCATCGGCCCAGGCGAAGCCGAGCTTCTTGAGGATGATGAACAGGACCTTGAAATGGTAATCCTGCTCGTTGCCCACCGTGTAGATGAGCTTGCTCAGTCCCGGGAATTCCTCGAAACGCTTGATGGCCGTGCCGATGTCCTGCGTCATGTACACGCTGGTGCCGTCGCGCCGGAGCAGCACCTTCTCATCCAGGCCCTCTTGGGTGTTGTCCACCCACACGGCGCCCTCCTTCTCGTAGAACACGCCCTTTTTCAGGCCTTCGAGCACGTCGTTCTTGCCCAGCACGTAGGTCTGGCTCTCGTAGTAGTTCTTGTCGAAGTCGACGCCGGCGCGGGCGTAGGTGGCATCGAAGCCCGCGTAGCACCAGCCGTTCATGGTCGACCAGAGCGCGCGCACCTCGGGATCGTTCGCTTCCCACTTGCGGAGCATCTCCTGCGCCTCGAGCAGGATCGGCGCCTCCTTCTCCGCGACCTCCTTCGGCTTGCCGCCCGCCACTTGCTCCTCCACCTGCCGCTTGAGCTCCTTATCGAACGCCACGTAGTACTTCCCCACGAGCTTGTCTCCTTTCAGCCCGCTGCTCTGCGGCGTTTCTCCATTCCCGAAGCGCTGCCAGGCCAGCATGCTCTTGCAGATGTGGATGCCGCGGTCGTTGATCACCTGCACCTTGATCACCTCGTCGCCCGCTGCCTTCATGATGCGGCTCACGCTGTAACCGAGGAAGATGTTGCGCAGGTGCCCCAGATGCAGCGGCTTGTTGGTGTTGGGGCTGGCGTACTCCACCATCACCTTCTTGCCCGTGGCGGCAAAGGCGAGGAAGTCCTTTTCCACGGCCTCGTTCAGGAAGCCCAGCCAGTAGGCATCGGCGATCACAATGTTGAGGAAACCCTTCACCACGTTGAAGCGCTCCACCACGGGCAGGTGGGCCTGCAGGTGCTCACCAATGGCCTGGGCGGTCTGCTCGGGGCTCTTGCCGCTGAGCTTCAGGAAGGGGAACACATTGATCGTGACATCGCCCTCGAACTCCGGTCGCGTCTGCTGGAAGCCGATGGCCCTGGCATCAAGATCATGGCCGAAGAGGTCCTTGAAGGCGCTTTGCAGCGCTGGAACGAGCTGGGAACGGAGTCTGTCCTGGAACATGGGCTGCAAAGGAAACAGATGTGAGCGGTCCGCTCCCAGTTTCCGGGACCAACGCTCACCCCTACTGCCCACCCAGCAGATCCTCCGCGAGCATGCACCGCACACTGCCGCCGCCCACGGCCTCTATGGTGGGCACGGGCACCGGTACCAACTGTCCGTGGCGTTGCAGGGCCAGGCGCTGTTCGGGCCGCAGGGCCTGGAAGGCGGTCTCTGAGAGGAGGATGCAAAGTCCATCGGGACGTCCGTTCCTGCTCCGAAGCTGCAGCAGGTTGCCCACGAAGTGGTTCATCTGGTGCAGGGTGATGGGGATGAGCTCCTTGCCGACCTCTTCCAGCGCCTTGCGCAGTTCATCGCGTTCCGCGGGGTATGGCATGGCCTCCAGGCAGACCACCGCGAACTGTTCACCAATGCTCATTACCACATTGGTGTGGTACACGGGCTGTCCGGCAAGGGTGCCGTCCATGGTGGCCAGGAAGGGCATGGGCGTATAGCCCAGGTACTCGCACCACGCGTTGAGGGCAGGCTCGCTGGTGCGGGGCGATATGCACGCGAACGCGAGGTGGTGTACCCTGTCCAGAACCAGGCTGCCGGTGCCTTCGAGGAAGAGGTTGCGATCCTCCCATCGGCTGAGGTCCAGCACCTGGCGCACATGCCTCCCCTCCTGCTCCAGCCGTTGCCGCAGGTGCGGGTCGCGCTCCACCCGGCGACTGGCCGAGCACATGGGGTACAGCACCACGGTGCCATCGGCATGCGTGCTGAACCAGTTGTTGGGGAACACGCTATTGGGCGCAGCTGGGTCGGTGGGGTCTAGCACGGTTGCGGACACCCCGGCATGGCGCAGGGCATCCAATAGCGCATCGAACTCCTCGGCAGCCTTGCGCTGTACTTCGGGGTCGTGGCGGGCGTGCTGGAAGGCGTTGCTCTCGGCCGTTTCAGGGTCGTAGCCAAAGCCCGTAGGACGGACGAGGATGACGGCGGAGGCGGACTGGTGCGTCATGCGAGCATATGCTCATGTGGGCATGTGCCCATGTGCTCACCTCGCTCTAAGGATGGGGAACAAGGGTTCCAGGATCTTGAGCACGGCTTCGGCCATGGCATTGCCGGTATCGAGCGCGGGGTTGATCTCCACAACATCGAGCGTGGCCGTGCGTGGGTCGGCGCAGAAGCCTTGCAGCAATGTGGACGCTTCATCGGCCCACAGTCCATCGGGCACGGGGGTGCCGGTGCCCACGGAAATGCTGGGGTCCAGGCTGTCCACATCGAAACTGATGTGCAGGCGTTCGCAGAGGCTGAGGTGGGCCAGGGTCTCGCTCACCACGGCGGCGGCGCCTTTCTTCCGCAGATCGGCCACGGTGATCACCTTGATGCCCAGTTCCTTGATAATGGCCTCCTCTTCGGGCTCGTAGTCGCGCAGGGCGATGAAGACAAGGTCCGAGGGCAGCATCTTGGGTCCGCTCACCCCGATCTTGCGGAGGCGGTCCCACGTGTCCATGGTGTACACCTGCGGACGGTTCTTGCCCTTCTTCTCGATCTGCATCAGCAGGGCCAGGGGCATGCCGTGCACGTTGCCGCTGGGGGTGGTCCAAGGGGTATGCAGGTCGGCATGGGCATCGATCCACACCACCCCCACGCGCTGGTCGGGGAAGGCCATTTTGGTGCCCGAAACGGATCCGATGGCAATTGAATGATCACCTCCGACAACGATAGGAAAAACATTATTCCTGAGGTACTTATATACCTCGTAGGCAAGGTCGCTCTCAAAGCGGATCAGTCCGTCGATGTGGTGGGCATTGGGCGAGATGTCGTCCTCGTAGAGCACATCGTTCTCGTCGCGCAGGATGCTCTCCTCGGCATGGCCGAAAAGCTCGCTGCCCAGTTTCCAGGCGGCCACGCGCAGGGCCGACATGCCCATGCTGGTGCCCCGTGTACCGGCCCCGATCTCAGAGGCCGCTTCGATCAGTCGTAATTCCATGCATGCCCGTTGGGGGGCGGCCAAAGGTAGTGCGAGGCCCCCAAGGCCCCTTACCGACGAACCTGAAACGCTGCCCGACCAACCTGCGTAGAACGGTCACCTTCAAGCTTATTCGACCGATGAACCGATCCCATTCCCTGTCCATCGTTGCAAGTGCCTGCGCGGCCCTGCTCCTTGGTGGCTGCAACGCCGGACTGCTCAACTCGCGCATCGACGAGGGTGTGATCGAGTACGCGATGACCTTTCCCGAGTACGACCCCAACGGCATCATGGCCGGCATGCTGCCCGAACGCACCGTGCTGAGCTTCTCGGACGACCGTCAGGTGGCCGAACTGAGCGCCGGCATGGGCATCTTCCGTACCACGCTGGTCACCAACAACAGCGAGCAGGCCATGGACTACCACCTGAGCCTGATGAGCAAGAAGATCGTGGCGCACATCCTGCCCGTGGACCTGCCCCTGTTCACCCAGCAACAGGCAAAGCCCATCATGCTCTTCACCCAGGAGGTGGATACCATTGCGGGCTACCCCTGCCGCAAGGCCGTAGCCGTGTTCGAGGACCTGAACGATGCCGAGGTGGAAGTGTGGTACACCGACCGCATTGCCCTGAAGAACCCCAACTGGTTCGGCCCCTTTGCCGAAGTGCCCGGCGTGTTGATGCGCTACGACGTGCTCCAATACGGCATGCGCATGCGCTTGGAGGCTATCACCGTAACCCCCGGCAAGGTGGACCGGACCAAGTTCGATGTGAAACAGGAATACCAGGCCGTGCCGCCCAACGTGCTCAACAACGAGCTGGCCGAGGTGCTCGGCACCTTCTCGATGTGAACGGCCACGACCAATGCCAATACCACGCCCCCGGACAACCTCCGGGGCGTTCCTTTTGTGGCCGATCGCGCCGCGTGTGCCGCGCTTACCACCACGCTGCTGTTGATAATAGCGCGGTGGGCCGGGCCGTTCTCCGCTAGCCCCCCGGATACTTTTGATCGCCCCGCGCACGCGGGCATTAGCCCCATTGCACCTTGGCCAAGGAAAAGAGCAACCGCCTGCGGGAGGACCGCACCGAAGAAGAAGCCCCGAAAAAGCGTCGCCGCGCTTCATCGGCACCTGCCGGTGAGGGACGTTGGGCACGCTTCAAGACCTTCGTGGGCGACGAGCGCACGCACAAGGTCTTCGGGCTTTTCCTAGTGCTGCTCAGCGCGTACCTGCTGGTGGCCTTCACCAGCTACCTGTTCACCTGGCGCGAGGACCAGGACCTAATGGCCCGCACGTGGGTGGACGTTTTCCGCACCGACATCCGCGCCGAGAACTGGCTGGGCAAGATCGGCGCCATCACTGCGCATCGCTTCATCTACACCTGGTTCGGCGTGGCCGCCTTCGCGCTGCCGCTGTGGAGCTTCCTGGGCGGCATCCGCATCCTATTGGGCACCTGGCTGCTGCCCGCACGCCGCACCCTCGGCTGGACCGCCATGACCATGGTGTGGCTGCCCGCACTGCTGGGCTTCTTCTTCCGCGGCGAGTACATGTTCCTGGGCGGTGGCGTAGGCTTCTCCATCACCAAACACCTCACCACCCTGCTCGGCAACTTCGGGGCCGGGGCGCTCATCGTGTTCGCGGCCGGCGCCTTCGTAGTGTACACCTTCAACCTCAGCTTCCAGTGGTTGGAGGATGTCTTTGAGCGCATGCGCAACCTGCGCGCCAGTGCCACGGCCGATGAGGACGAGGACGATGCGCCCGAAGTGGTGCCCGCCACAGGGGTGCGCCTAAAGACCACCGCCGCTGCTGCCGCTGCCGTCGCCGTAACACCCGTTGCCGCTGCGGAGGAAGAAGATCTCGACGAGAACGAGGAACCGGAGTTGGACGAAGAGCTGGAGGTCGAAGAAGAAGAGCTGGCCGAAGAGACCGAGGATGTGGAAGAGCCCGAAGTGGCGGAAATGGAACTGGCGCCCATCGCGGAGCTGGAACTGGACTCCGCCCCGTTGGAAGTGCAGGACCCCATCCTCTCCCCTGTCCTATCGCCCATGGACGGCCTCAATGGCAACCTGAACGGCATGGACGTACAGGTGGCCGCCCCGGAAGAAGCGGTGCTGAGCGAGGACGAGATCGAGGCCAAGCTGCAGGAGTTCGGCGAGTACGATCCCAAGCTGGACCTGAGCAGCTACGAACTGCCCCCGCTGGACCTGCTGGTGGACCACGGCACCGGCGAGGTGACCGTGACCAAGGAGGAGCTGGAGATGAACAAGGACCGTATTGTAGAGACCCTGGGCCACTACAACATCGGTATCGACAAGATCAAGGCCACCATCGGCCCCACGGTAACGCTGTACGAGATCATCCCGAAGGCCGGGGTGCGCATCAGCAAGATCAAGAACCTGGAGGACGACATCGCCCTCAGCCTCGCCGCCCTCGGGATCCGCATCATCGCCCCCATTCCGGGCAAGGGCACCATCGGTATCGAAGTGCCCAACAGCAAGCCCCAGGTGGTGGGCATGCGTGCCGTGGTGGCCAGCGAGAAGTTCCAGAACAGCAGCATGGACCTGCCCATTGTGCTGGGCAAGACCATCAGTAACGAGACCTTCGTGACCGACCTCGCCAAGATGCCCCACCTGCTGATGGCCGGTGCCACGGGTCAGGGCAAGTCCGTTGGCCTCAACGCCATCCTTGTCAGCCTGCTCTACAAGAAGCACCCCAGCCAGATCAAGTTCGTGCTGGTGGACCCGAAGAAGGTGGAGCTCACCCTCTTCAACAAGATCGAGCGGCACTTCCTGGCCAAGCTTCCCGGCGAGGGTGAGGCCATCATTACCGACACCAAGAAGGTGGTGGCCACGCTGAACAGCCTGTGCATCGAGATGGACGAGCGCTACGAGCTGCTGAAGGATGCGCAGTGCCGCAACATCAAGGAGTACAACGCCAAGTTCATCAGCCGTCGCCTCAACCCTGAGAACGGCCACCGCTACCTCCCCTACATCGTGCTGGTGGTGGACGAGTTCGCGGACCTGATCATGACGGCGGGCCGCGAAGTGGAAACGCCCATTGCCCGTCTGGCCCAGCTGGCGCGCGCCATCGGCATCCACTTGATCATCGCCACGCAGCGCCCCAGTGTCAACATCATCACGGGCACCATCAAGGCCAACTTCCCTGCACGCATCGCCTTCCGCGTCACGAGCAAGATCGACAGCCGAACCATCCTCGATGCCGGCGGTGCCGACCAACTGATCGGTCGCGGCGACATGCTCCTGAGCACCGGCAACGACCTCATCCGCATCCAGTGCGCCTTCGTGGACACCCCCGAGGTGGACAAGATCTGCGACTTCATCGGCAACCAGCGCGGCTACCCCGATGCCCTGCTGCTGCCCGAAGTGCCCACCGAGGACGGCGAAGGCGGCGTGGACCTGGACGATGGCGACCGCGACAGCATGTTCGAGGAGGCCGCCCGCCTGGTGGTGCAAACGCAACAAGGCAGCACCAGCCTCATCCAGCGCAAACTGAAGCTCGGCTACAACCGCGCCGGCCGCATTGTGGACCAACTGGAGGCCGCCGGCATCCTCGGTGCCTTCGAGGGTAGCAAGGCGCGCCGTGTGCTGATCCCCAACGAGGCCGCACTGGCCGCGCACCTGAACCAAGGGGTGGCGGCGGGGCCGGGTGTGGGGGGATTCTGAACGGGACGAACACATGTAGCGAAGGCCTTCGGATGTTCCGGAGGCCTTCGCTTTTCTTGGTAGGTCCGCTGCCCAAATTGGTTCATGCTGCCCCAGTATCACACACGAACCGGACCACCACTACGTTCCTATGCGGTATGCGCTGGTGGCTCCTCCTCCCCTTCCCCATCACTGTCCTTGCTCAAGCCCCGGAAGTGCCGCAAGACCGCAAGTGGGCGCCTTCTGCGGAACAGGCCATGGCGGCCCTGTCCTGCGGCTGGAGCACCCATCAAGTGAACGAGGTGATGAGCGGATCCGGGTTGAAACCGGAGTACGCTAACCTAACTGGCGTGGTGTACCATACCCATGGTGACAGCACGGTGGCCAGCGTGGGCCCATACACCCAAGGCCGACGGTCAGGAGCATGGTACACCCTCGACGTGCAACAGAGGGTCACGGAAGTGGTGGACTATTTCCCTGACTCGTCCCAGTGGACCTATTGGTATAACGACCATGGCCGCCTGACGGCGTTCTGCCACGGGTCGTATTACGTAGCGGAGACCTTCGCTCGGATCTTCGGCGGAGGCGGTCCGGGCCAGTGCTGGGTGCTGGATAAGGAACAGCGTATCGTCCATTCGTACGGAACGGATACCCATGACCGCTTTGAACGTCGCTGGTACTATCCGGATGGCCGGTTGGCTGCCCGCGACGCTGCGAGCAACCGTACAGCCATCCATGAACAATGGTGCCCATCGGGTAAGCGTATCGGTTTCTTGCAGGTCGTGAGCGATGGGGCCAGCTCTGTCATCAGAATGGATGGAAGGCTTGTTCTTTGGAGCGTTGCCGACCAAGCCTACTACCTGCAGGCCGTCAAGGGCGGACGATACAAGCTCCGGAAACTGCCTTGGGGGCGTTGGCACACCTACGATGAACAGACCCTTAGGAAGCGCGATGAAGAACTGCGCCTTCAATACGTGGTCTATGGTGACCTGGTACGACCTGTCCATCTGCCGTGCCACTTGCCCAGGCAATGATCACCTGAGCCCGAAAGGGTTCACCTAAGGAGGCGAGGAGACCTTAGTGATGTGAAACACCGTTGGGATGTCGTTCTTCCGGATCCATTAAATTGGACACCAAGCATGGGAAAAATAGAGCGCTTCCTTTGGATCATCGTCGCGATCAGTGTGGTGCTTAAGCTTTTGCGTCTTCCCTTTTCCAGCCTGCTGCTCATCCTAGGGCTTTCGCTTCTTGCGCAGCTCAACTTCCTCCTGTTTTGGTGGTTGTTCGTTACACCGGAGAGAAAGGAGCAGATCATCCCCATGAGCATTCTAAGCGGGCTTTCCTTCAGCATCGCCTGCATCGGGATACTTTTCAAGCTTCAGCTATGGCCCATGAGCGGCATATTCCTTTCACTGGCGTTACCGGCTTTGTCAGCTACGATCATAACAGCCTTGATCCTGCGCAACTCACGTTCGTCCCTCTCGAGGTATACGCGTGGTATCCTGTTCCGCGCCGTGCCTCTCTTAGATGTGGTGACCGTGCTATTGGCACTTCCAAGTGGCGCATTATCAGCATTCTACCACCGCAATGACCCCGAACTAGCGCCTTACTTCATCAAGCTTGACATCTCCAACGACCCGGCCGAACGGGAACGAATAAGCAACGAGATAGACTCCGTGATGCGGGCACGGCACGAACGCGACCAATGAGCGTGTCCAAACTCTTTGGTTGGCTTTCCGCAGGTTGCAGGTCCGAAGGGTAAACGGACATGTCCGAAGCACTTGACCCAAGAAGGGCCTTCCCCTGCCACCGTTCTAGGGTCTGATTGAAGCAGATACAACAAGCCCCCCCACCAGCTCAGTTCTCCGGATCTGCTTGCCAGACACGCTCGTTGCCACCAAAAACCTCGGTTAACAAGGCATCGGGCCAACCTACACCGGCGTCCAACAGCCCGGAATTACAGGCAACATCGCTCCAATGTCGGGCGACATTGCTACGATGTTGGGCAACATTGGTCCGATGCTGTGTGACATGGTTTCGATGCTGCGCAGCATAGCTCCGTTGCCGGGCGACATTGTTCCCTTGTTGCGTGGCATTGCTCCATTGTCGGGCGACATTGCTCCGTTGTCGGGCGACATTGCAACGATGCTGCCCGACATTGCCCTGATGTCGGTCGACATAACCGCTCAGTCCACCGAAGTTCAACCGTTTTCTGGATGCGAGCCCCCTGCCCCACCTAAGGCTTCACGAAGCGTAGCACCTGGGCACGGTCGCCTTGGGCAAGGTGCGCCAGATAGAGCCCTGGCCGCAGGTCGGCGATATCGAGTACGGCGGTGACAGTCCGGGTGCGCACCAAGGCGCCGGTGGCATTGTACAGGTGTACCTGGACTGGGGCTGCGAGTGGCGCCTGCACCAACAGACCGCTCGTGGCCAGGTCCGGCAGTAAGGCGAAGTGCTGCGCGGAGGCCGGGGCCACAAATCCGGTGGGTTGCTGGCAGGCGTTCTGCAACTGCTCGTAGGCCTGCTGCTGAGCGGTGTTGAGTCCGGTGGCCAGTAGCTCGGTGCTTTCCCACGGGTCGGTCTGCAGATCGAAAAAGCGCTCGGCACCCGTGTCCGGTATGATCAGTTTCCAGCGCTCGTCGCGGATGGCGTGGCCGCTAACGGTGCCCTGCGACACATAGGCCATCAGGCAACTTCGCACGCTGAGGCCCGGCTGGGCCAGAAGTGGCACCAGACTGCGGCTGTCCTCGTAGCTGGGCAGGGCGTTGCCGGAAAGCTCCACAATGGTGCAGAAAAGGTCGGTGCTGTTCACCAATGCCGGTTCGCGCTGACCGGCACGCGTTACCACTGGTCCGGCCACGACCAGAGGCACGTGTACCCCACCTTCATAAAGGCTGCCCTTGGCGTGCTGAGGTATGTAGGGTTGTTGGATCACGTTGCCACTGGTGCCATTGTCGCCAATGAAGATCACCACCGTGTTGGCCCGTTCCTCGGGCGTCAGCGAGGCCAGCACCCGGCCCAGCTCGTGGTCCACGCTCTCCACCATGGCCAGGAAGTACGGCAACGGATCCGCCGCGATGCTTTCCGCATCGTCCGGCAATGCGCCTTGTTGGTGCAGTGCGGCAGGTGGTAGATGCAACGGGGTATGTGGCGCGGTGTAGGCCAGCCAGCAGAACCATGGGCTGGTCTGCTGATCGATCCAGGCAATGGCCCTGTCGGTAAGTGCCGTGGTAATGTAGTCGGTGCTCTGCGACACGGCGCCATCCACGGTGAGCTGCCAGTTGCTGTAGTCGGCCACCGCCCCGCTGAGCAGTCCAGCGAAGTGCGGCACGCCCATGGTGTTCGGGTATGTGGGATCCGGCGGGGTGCCGCCCAGGTGCCACTTGCCGATGATGCACGAGGCATACCCGCTGCCCAGGTCGGTGAGGTAGCGGTGCAGGGTGACCTCGGTGGTGGGCAGCAACGAAAGGTCGCCGGGGTTTAGCACACCGGTGCGCGAACCGTAACGCCCGGTGATGATGGTACTGCGCGTGGGCGAGCACAAGGGGTCCACCCACACATTGTCGAAGGTGAGCCCCTGCGCCATCAGTGCCTGCAGGTTGGGCATGGCAGCCTTCTCCGGACCGGGCAGATAGCCGGGCACAGGGTCAAGGCCAAGGTCGTCTGCGATCACCAGCAGGATGTTCGGTTGTTGTGCCACGCAGGGCACGGCAGCCCCCAGGAGCACGCACAAGGCACAAGAACGCATCATGGCAGGTGGACACCTATGATGCGTAGTGGTTTGATCGGGCGGGCCTACACCTGCCCATGGGAACGCCTTGCAACCCATCCCGGCACCCTTTCGTTCAAACCGCGAACCCATGCACCTTCGCCATGATCCGCTCCCACATGTCCCCCTGCCAGGTGGCCGCTGCCGCCCGCAAGGACGTGGGTCAGCTCTTGCGGCACGTGGAGGAAAAGCACGCCGAGCTGGCGCGCAGCTGCCCCAAGGTGGGCAATGACCGGTTGGAGCGGCGTAGTGGCCATTTCACCACGCGCAAGGGCCTGCAATGGGTGTATGTGATCACCGCCACCGATGGCCGCATCACCATCTATCCGTTGCTCTGGTACGCCACCACCACGGGCATTTGCGCGCTGCAGGTGGATGCCGAAGGCCCGGCCTCCTTTTTTCAACAGCATGTCATGGACCGCTACATCAAGCGCTACCTGCGGGAGGGTGACCTGCGCAACGCGCTGCGCGAGTTCCACCTGAAGAACTACGATAAGGTGTACCTGCGCGACACCTACAAAGGAGATCGCGACAGCTACGCGGCCGTGATCGATGACGGCTATGTGGTAGGCGAATACCAACAAAAAGCCGCTGTTTTGTACTTCCGCACGTTCTACGACCAGCGAACCGGCCACCGAAGGTTCGGCCACCTGCGAACGGCCCTTGGATGGCGCCAGGCACTGAACAAGACCCGCTTTGAGCACGCGGGCCGCCGCCAAACCCCGCACGAGGCCTGGGGCCGTGGCTACGTGCGTATGGCGGTTGAATGGTCCTTGGCCGCCTGACCTCCAATTGGGCGCGATCACTTCGTGGCCCATGCGCGTCCTCTAAAGCTCGCCCTGTGTAAGCCACCTCACTCCCACGAGTTTGCAACTCGCGGTAACGTTGCACAACGCGTAACGTACCGAGCAGCTCAAGCGATCTATGATCGCCCCTCCTACCGCCGCCGCCGGGTCGTGCTCTTCAGCCCCAGCACCCCGAGAAGGCCGCGCGCCAATTCGCGCATAAGGGTATTGCCCACCTGGCGCAACATGGTGTTCTTGGACATCTTTTCGATGGTGCTCACTTCCTTGGGGGCCGGGGTGGTCTTGCGGGTGGTGGGTTTCTTCTCCTCTTCCGCCTCGGCGGTGGTGCTATCCTGCATGCGCTTTTCCAGCATCTCGAAGGCGCTCTCGCGGTCCAACACCTCGTTGTAGGTGCGCACCAGTTCGGAGCGGGCCACGAGGCCATCGATCTCCAGCTGGCTCAGCACATCCATGCGGCTGGCGGGGGCGCGCAGCAGTGTATGGGCCAGCGGTGTGGGCGTGCCTTTCTCGCTGAGCGCCGTTACAAGTGCCTCGCCGATGCCCAGGGAGGTGATCAGTTCCTCCACATTGTAGAAGGGTGTAATGGGGTAGTTCTGCGCGGTCTTCTTTATAGTGGTGCGGTCCTTGGCGGTGAAGGCGCGCAGCGCGTGCTGCACCTTGAGGCCCAGCTGGCCCAGCACGCCTTCGGGCACATCGCTGGGGTCCTGCGTGCAGAAGTACACCCCCACCCCCTTGGAGCGGATCAGCTTGATGATGGTCTCGATCTGCTCCAAGAGCGCCTTGGAGGCGGTGCTAAAGATGAGGTGGGCCTCATCGATGAAGAGCACCAGCTTGGGCTTCTCGGGGTCGCCCACCTCAGGGAAGGTGTTGTAGATCTCTGCCAGCAGGCACAGCATGAAGGTGCTGAAGAGGCGAGGGCGGTCCTGGATGTCGGTGAGGCGGACAATGTGAACCACGCCCTTGCCATCACGAACTTGCAGCAGGTCGTTGACGTCGAAGGAGCGTTCGCCGAAGAACGCGTCGGCGCCCTGCTGCTCGATCTCGATGAGCTTGCGCAGGATGATGTTGACGGTGGCGCCGCTCACCGAGCCGTAGTGTTTCTGGATCTCGGCCTTGCCTTCGTTGGTCACGAACTGCAGCACGCGGCGCAGGTCCTTCAGGTCCAACAGCGGCAGGCCGTTGTCGTCGCAGTATTTGAACACCAGGGCGAGCACGCTCTGCTGGGTGTCGTTCAGCTCCAGGATGCGGCCCAGCAGCACGGGGCCGAACTCGCTGACGGTGGCGCGCAGGCGGGCGCCGGGCTCCTTGCTGAGGCTGAGCAGTTCCACGGGCATGCCCTGGGGCACGTACGGCTCGCCCACCTTGGCATGGCGTGCTTCGATCTTCTCGTTGGTGGTGCCAGGCGCCGCAATACCGCTGAGATCGCCCTTCACGTCCATGAGCAGCGAGGGCACACCTTTGAGCGCGAGCTGCTCGGCCAGGACCTGCAGGGTCTTGGTCTTGCCGCTGCCGGTGGCGCCGCAGATGAGGCCGTGGCGGTTCATGGTGCGCAGGGGTACGCGCACCTGGCAGCCGGCGGGCACTTCGCCGTTGTACAGCGCCCCGCCCAGCAGGATGCTGTCGCCCTTGAAGGTGTTGCCCGCGCTGATGGTGGACTGGAAGTCGGTGATGGAGCTCATGGTGATGGGTCCAAAAGTAGCGGCGAGGTGCTACTGATGAAGATGAATGCGGTAATCACGGAGGTACACGGATCATGCCCATCATGAGGTGCATCAGCAATCGTGTCCATCGGCGTTGATCGGTGGTTCGGGCAACCCCGCTGCCCGGCGCATCTCCGTGCGAAGAAGGGGCCGCAAGGCCCCTTCCTGAGCAGGTCCCACCGGGATCTGGCCTACTTGAACAGCTTGCCGAGCATGCCCTTGGCCATGTCGGCGATGTCTCCGCCACTGCCCAGGTTGCCGAGCAGGCCTTGGAGCGCACCGGCATTGCCGCCGATCTTATCGCTAAGCAGGTTGGTGAGCGCGGGCATCACCAGGTCCTTCACGCTGTTGGCCTTGGCGGCATCGAGGCCCACCTGGCCGGTGAGCTTGCCCAGGTAGTTCTGGCCCAACTGGCCCAGCAGGTCGTTGGCGCCGGCGGTGTTGGCACTATTGGAGAAGAGGTTGAGCACGGTGCCCATGTCGATGCCCTTGCCACCGAGCAGTTCAGAAACGGTGGAGGACGCCGCGTTAAGGGCGCCATCGGTCTTGGAGGCATCGAGGCCCACCTTGTTCATCAGGTCAGCACCGACCTTTTCTTTCAGCAGCGGAAGGAGGTTGTCCAGCATGTTCTCAGGGTTGGGAGGTGAAGGTACGCGCTGTTGCCACGAACAAGCATCACCATGGGCTGTTCAACGAGCAATGCGCATTTTCAACGTGAGCTATAACGACCCCAAGGTGGAACGCGCCGTGAACGGCATCTGCGGCGGGGCCATCGGCTTCTGGACGTCCATCCGCATGGGAGGCACGGGATCGCAGCGCTTCGAGTTGATCGATGGTCCGGCCGAACTGCTGGAGATGGTGGACCGCTTGGAGGACCGGCGCTTCTCTTCACTGGAACTGCGCAAGGGCGGATTGGTGTTCCGCTTTCGCAACCGGCTGGAAGCGCTGGCCATTCCGCTGGCCTGGAGCACCATCGCGGAAGTCAAGCTAAGCCCAGTGGGCCCGGCCATTTCCGTGGACTTTCGCGTGCGCACAAATCAAGGCACACACTTGCACTTCCGTATGGCTCGCGAGCAGCATGTGGCGCTGGACCGCTTGCTCCGGAAGGGCCTGCCTGCCAGTGTTCCGTTCGCGTGAACGGACAATAACGCGAACCGTTCGACCTGTGAGCGAGCTTTGAACGTTGGTCCCGTTCCAGCGACCTAGCTGAACGAGATGCGGTCGATGGCGAAACGCCCGCTGCCTGTGAAGAGCAACGTGACAAAAGCGAAGAGGTAGACCATGGCCAGTTCCTTCTCGGAGAACGAGGCATCGCCCTTCACCATGAACACGATGACGGCCATGCCGATGATGAGCGGGACCAGTGCAGCGCGCGTCCACAGCCCCAGGATCACCAAGGCCGAACACACCACCTCGGCGAACACGATGAGCGCGAGGGAGAACGCCCCGCCCAGGCCGAAGGGGTCAGCGAAGCCGTCCATGCGTTCGCCGAAGGACATCAGTTTGGGCCAGCCGTGCTGCCACAGCATGGTGCCGCCCGCAGAGACCCGCAGGACGAGGTAGCCGAATTCCTCCGACAAGGGTTCACTATTGAGCAGCATGGTGGTTGGGATGGGATGCGCGACGAAAGTAGCGGCCGTGCCCATGGCCCTATGAGGGGTGCTCGCCGCGACTTTTCCACCACCCCATGCGAACATGTTGCGGGCCGATCACGTAAGAACGGCGCCATGAAGAAAAGTCTGATCCTCGCCGCCGTGCTGAGCACCCCTGCCCTGTTCGGTCAATCCGACGATGCAGGTAATGGTATGCTCGCCGGCCTCACCGCCCTGCGCGCTGCCGACCACACTGCGGCCCAGGCGGCCTTCAGCCAGGTGGTGGTTGCCGAGCCGGACAATGCCAAGGCCTGGTATTACCGCGGCGTGAGCCGGTTGCAGGCCGGTGATGCCGAGGCCGCTGTGAACGACCTGGGCCGTGCCCTGCGCCTGGCCCCCAACGATGGCAATGTGCTGATCCGCCATGCCGAGGCCTGTATGGCCATGGGTTGGAGCACCATGGCCCAACAGGACCTGGAGCAAGTACTGGCCCTTCGCGGCGATGGTCCCGTGGCCGAACATGCGTTGCTGCTCCTGGGCGAACTGTCCTTTGGTGCGGGCGATCTGATCACGGCCAAGGCCCATTATGACCGATTGATACACATAGCACCATACAACGTGCTCGGTCTGGTGGACCGGGGCATCATCCTGATCGCGCTGGGCCAGAACGTGGCCGCCATTGCCGATCTGGAACAGGCCATTGCCCTGGATCCGTCCTTGGACATGGTGCACGGCCAGCTGGCCCTGGCCCACCACCGCTTGGGCCACCGCATGGAGGCCTGCCAGGCTTGGCAGCAGGCGCTGGATGCCGGCGACAACAGCGTGCAGGAATCGCTGCTGGTGTTCTGCGAGTGATCAATGGTGGGTTCCGCAACACGGCATTAAGTCCGTGTAAAGGGAGTATTTCCACTTGGGCATCAGCCGTTTCAAGGGGTTCCGTTACCTTTGCGGCCCTGTTGCCGGCCCGTTCGTAGGGGTTCGGCCAATGCACATGAAGATCAACGTGACCCTTCCGGACGGATCCGTCCGGAACTATGATGCCGGCACCACGGCCATGGACGTGGCCAAGAGCATCAGCGAAGGCCTTGCCCGCAACGTGCTGGCGGCCAAAGTGAACGGCGAGGTACGCGATGCCTCCCGCCCCCTGCCCGGCGATTGCACCCTGGCCCTGCTCACTTGGAACGACACCGAAGGGAAGTCGACCATGTGGCACAGCAGCGCCCACCTGATGGCCGAGGCCATTGAAGCGCTGTACCCCGGCACCAAGTTCGGTATCGGCCCGCCCATCGAGAACGGTTTCTACTATGACATCGACCTCGGCGACCGCACCATAGGCGAAGGCGACTTCGCGGCCATTGAGGCCAAGATGAAGGAACTGGCCGGCAGGAAGAGCGTCTATGAGCGCCGCGAGGTGCCCAAGGACGAGGCCATTGCCTACTTCACCGAAAAGGGCGACGAATACAAGTTGGAACTGCTGGAAGGGTTGAACGATGGCGACATCACCTTCTACAGCCAGGGCAACTTCACCGATCTGTGCCGCGGACCGCACATCCCGGACACCTCCTTCATCAAGGCCGCCAAGGTGATGAGCGTGGCCGGTGCGTACTGGCGTGGCGACGAGAAGCGCAAACAGCTAACGCGCCTCTACGCCATCACCTTCCCCAAGCAGAAGGAGCTGGACGAGTACCTGGTGCTGCTGGAAGAGGCCAAGAAACGCGACCACCGCAAGCTGGGCAAGGAGCTGGACCTGTTCACCTTCAGCGAGAAGGTGGGTGCCGGCCTGCCGCTGTGGCTGCCCAAGGGTACCGCCCTGCGCGAGCGCTTGGTGAACTTCATGAAGAAGGCCCAGGAAGAGAGCGGCTACGAGCAGGTGGCCACGCCGCACATCGCCCACAAGGACCTCTACATCACCAGCGGGCACTACGAGAAATACGGCAAGGACAGCTTCCAGCCCATCTTCACCCCGCATGAGGGCGAGGAGTTCCTGCTGAAGCCGATGAACTGCCCGCACCACTGCGAGATCTTCAAGAGCCGTCCCCGCAGTTACAAGGACCTGCCGATCCGCTATGCCGAGTTCGGCACGGTATATCGTTACGAGCAGAGCGGCGAGCTGCACGGCCTTACCCGGGTGCGTGGCTTTACGCAGGACGACGCCCACCTCTTCTGCCGCCCGGACCAGGTGAAGGAGGAGTTCATGAAGGTGATCGACCTGGTGCTGTTGGTCTTCAAGGCACTTGACCTGAAGGACTACGAGGCCCAGGTGAGCCTGCGCGACAAGGAGGACCGCAGCAAGTACATCGGCAGCGACGAGAACTGGGAGAAGGCCGAGAGCGCCATCATCGAGGCCGCCGCCGAGAAGGGCCTGAAGACCGTGGTGGAATACGGCGAGGCGGCCTTCTACGGCCCCAAGCTGGACTTCATGGTGAAGGACGCTCTCGGACGCCGTTGGCAGCTGGGTACCATTCAGGTGGACTATAACCTGCCGGAGCGTTTCGAACTGGAATACGTGGGCAGCGACAACCTGAAGCACCGTCCCGTGATGATCCACAGGGCACCCTTCGGAAGCTTGGAGCGCTTTGTGGCCGTGGTGATCGAGCACACCGCCGGCCGCTTCCCCTTGTGGCTGACCCCGGACCAGGCCATCCTGCTGCCGATCAGCGACAAATACGTGGATGCGTGCAACGAGATCGCCCGTGTGTTGAAAAGTTGCGATATTCGCGCCTCCGTTGACGAACGGAACGAGAAAATTGGCCGCAAGATCCGTGATGCGGAGATGGCCAAAACACCGTTCATGCTCGTTGTCGGGGAAAAGGAGGCCGCGGACGGCAACGTATCGGTGCGGGAACATGGCCAGGGAGACCTGGGCACCATGGCCCCGCAAGCTTTCGCCGAACTGGTGAATGCACGGGTACGCGAGCAGCTGGGCAGCCTTTGATCAGTACTGGAACCAATCAATCCTAAGTGGCAGGACCTCCCTTCAATCGTCCCCCTGGACCCCGACCACCCGGCGCTGGTGGCGCGGGCCCGCGTCGTCCCTTCCGTGGTCGTGTGATCAAGGAAGACCCGCACCGGATCAACAACAAGATCTACGGTGTAAGCGAAGTGCGCGTTGTCGGCGAGGGCATCGAACAAGGTGTTTACCCCTTCAGCCAAGCCTTGCGCATGGCCGAGGACCTAGGGCTGGACCTGGTGGAGATCAGCCCCACGGCCGTGCCGCCGGTATGCCGGATCACGGATTACAAGAAGTTCCTCTACGATCTCAAGAAGAAGCAGAAGGAGATCAAGGCCAAGCAGGCCACGGTTGAAATGAAGGAGATCCGGTTCGGCCCCAACACGGACGAACACGACGTCAACTTCAAGCTGAAGCATGCACGGGCCTTCCTTACCGAAGGGCACAAGGTGAAGGCCTTTGTGTTCTTCCGCGGCCGCAGCATCGTGTTCAAGGAACGCGGTGAGATTCTGCTGCTGAAGTTCGCACAGGACCTGGAGGACATCGGATTGGTGGAGAGCATGCCGAAGCTGGAAGGCAAACGCATGATCATGTACCTGATCCCGAAAAAGAAAAAGTAGGGACGCGTCATGACGCGTCCAACAGGATCTTGAAGAGGAACAGACAAGGCGATCCCGGGCAAGCCCGGAATGACAACGACAACGACAAAGACGACAGCAATGCCTAAAATGAAGACCAAGTCCGGAGCCAAGAAGCGGTTCAAGCTGACCGGCACCGGCGAGATCAAGCGCAAGCACGCGTTCAAGCGCCACATCCTCACCAAGAAGGAGACCAAGCGTAAACGCGCCCTCACCAAAATGGCGCTGGTCCACGACCGCGACAAGAAGGCGATCCTTGATCTGCTGAAGTAAACAACCCAACCGCTCCGGGTATCAATAGGTAGCGTTAACCAGGACGTGCAAGCACCAAAGAGTTCGTCGAAAGGCGGAACGCTCACGCCCAAAAACCAAGTGGAACATGCCACGCAGTAAGAATAAAGTAGCCAGCAGGGCCAAGCGTAAGAAGGTCCTTGATATGGCGAAAGGCAACTTCGGTCGCCGCAAGAATGTTTACACCGTTGCCAAGAACACGGTAGAGAAAGGCCTCCAGCACGCCTACGACGGTCGCAAGCTGAAGAAACGCGAGTTCCGCGGCCTGTGGATCCAGCGTATCAACGCGGCCTGCCGTCTGAACGACATGAGCTACAGCGTGTTCATCGCCGGTCTGAAGAAGGCCAACATCGGTCTGGACCGCAAGGCACTGGCCGAGATCGCCTACAGCGATGCCACCGCCTTCACGGCCATCGTGAACAAGGTGAAGTAAGCGTTACCGCTCTCACATTCAACAAGGGGACCCGCAAGGTCCCCTTGTTCGTTCCGGGCCGTTCCTTGGGGCGTTGAGGCCCGGTGTACATTTGGCGGCATGTACAGAAGTGTGGTGTTCGCCTGCCTAATGTTGGTAGGCTCGGCCCAGGCCCAACCGCCGGCCGGGTATTACGATCCAGCGCAAGGATTGAGCGGTCCTGCATTGCGGCAAGCCCTGTACGAGATCATCAACGACCACACCGTGATCACATACAGCATGCTGTGGGAAGCGTTCTATGAGACCGACCGTAAGCCGGATGGTACGGTGTGGGACATGTACTCTGACGTTCCGGGAGGTACGCCCCCCTACTCGTTCCAGTTCGTTTCTGACCAGTGCGGCACCTACAACAGCGAGGGCGACTGCTTCAATCGTGAGCACTCCTTCCCGCAGAGCTGGTTCAGTGGGGCCCTGCCCATGAACACGGAACTGTTCCACCTCTACCCAACGGATGCCTGGGTGAACCAGAAGCGCGCCAACTGGCCCTATGGGCAGGTGACGGCCCCAACGTGGACCAGTAACAATGGCAGCAAACTGGGGCCGTGCAGTTATCCCGGTTGTTCGGGCACCGTGTTCGAGCCGATTGATGCGTACAAGGGCGATCTGGCACGTGGCTACTTCTACATGCTTACACGCTACCTGCCCAACCTCACCACGTGGAGCTGCCCCATGATGGCCAATGGCGAGTTCCTGCCATGGGCCGAGGCGATGCTGATCGATTGGCATTTGCAGGACCCCGTGAGCCCCAAGGAGGTGGCCCGCAACAATTCCGTGTTCGCCATACAAGGCAATCGCAATCCCTACATCGACAACCCGCAGTGGGTGCAGTCCATTTGGGGGCCTACGGCCAATGTGATCGACCATGTGCGCACAACTGAACGGAACTGGTGGTCGGCCGACATCCTCCATATGCGTTCGCAGAGCACGGGAACCGCGAACATTGTGGTGCGTGATCTGGCAGGGCGTACGCTGCAACAGATAACGGTGGGCCCAGATGCCACCGAAGTGCCGCTACCGCTTGGTGAGGGCGCCTACCTGATCACGGTGGAGCGCGGTGCAGAGCGCTCTACGTTTCGCGTGGTGCGTTGAGCACGACGGCGCTGCCTGCCAGGAAACCAGTGGTCCAGGCCGCCTGGAAGTTGAATCCGCCGGTGATGCCATCAATGTCCAGCACCTCGCCGGCGAAATAGAGCCCGGGCACCTTGCGGCTTTCCATTGTGTTGGGGTCCACCTCGTCCAGTGATACCCCGCCTGCCGTCACGAATTCCTCCTTGAAGGTTGTCTTGCCACGCACGGCATAGCGGTCGTTCGTGAGCAGGTCGGTCAACCGATTTCCCTGCCTGCTGCCAAGTTCTGACCAGGGCTTATCCGATGGGATCTCGGCCTTGTTCAAGAGGTGGTCCCAGAGGCGTCTGGGCAGGCCCAGAACAGGGTCGGTGCCCATGCGTTTGCGCGGATGTTCCGAACGTTGCTCGTCAAGCACGTTACGCACCCCTCCCTCTCCTGCCCCGTTCGACCAATCGACGCGCAAGGTGAACTGGTAGCCCATGGCCTTCACGACACGTGCACCCCACGCGCTCAGGCGCAGGATGGCCGGGCCGCTCATGCCCCAATGCGTGATCAGCAGCGGTCCGGTGCTTTCCAGGTCGGTGCCCGCGATCATGGCCCGCACACTGGGCACGGTAACGCCCATCAGTTCGCGCACCGGTTCGTCGGGCATGTTGAAAGTGAACAGTGATGGCGCCGGTGCAACAATGGTGTGACCGGTAGCGCTCAGCAACGAATAGCCATCGGCCTTGGGCTGCCCACCAATGGTGACGATGACCTTGTCCGCGCGCAGGTGTTCGCCATTATCCAGCTTTAGGAGGAACTGTTCAGCCTTGCTGTGTGCAATGCTGGCGACATCCGTGCGCATTCGTATCGATATACCAAGCGTACGTGTTGCCTCCAAGAAGCAGTCGATGACCGTGGACGACGAGTCGGTGACCGGGAACATGCGTCCATCGGCCTCGGTCTTCAGTTGCACCCCACGTGCAGCGAACCAGGCCACGGTATCCGACGCCCCGAACCGGGTGAAAGCCTTGCGTAGGAAGCGCTCGCCACGCGGGTATTGGGCTGCTAGTTGGCGCGGTACAAAGCAGTGGTGCGTGACATTGCACCTTCCGCCACCGCTGATGCGCACCTTGCTCAGCAGCTTATCGCTCCGCTCCAGTATGACGACATCGGCAAGTGGGGCAGCCTGATTCGCCTGAATGGCCGCGAAAAAGCCCGCCGCACCACCACCGATCACCACCACCTTCATGTGCCCTGCGGTGAGCTGCTTTTATCACCAGGCTGCTTTCACCACTTGGGCAACTTGCATGCGGGCACCTTCAACGCGCACCGTGTATACGCCATCCTGCAGGTCCGTGAGGTCCATGGTGAGCGTTCCGGTGTTCGCCTGTTGGCCCATCACCTCGCGGCCACTGGCATCGAATACCCGCACGAAAGCCGGTGCTTCGATCTCCACACGAACAACACCCGTTGTCGGGTTGGGTGCAATGGGAAGCCGTTCCATGGCGCTGATCTCGTTCGTTGAGGCGATCACTGTGCCGCAATCAAGGTCGCCGGAGCAGACCTTGTCGGCGAGGAAGTCGAACACGAATCCGAGCGATGCAATGGGGTCCGAGCTCAGGTAGCCCACGTGCCCGTTGCCGGCATAGCGCAGGAAGCAGTTGGGAATGTCCAGATTCTGCAGCCGGATGTGGATGTCGTTGCTGCCCGAGGCGACCAGCCCTGTGGGGATGCCGATCACCGAGACCTCCTGGGTGTAGCATGGCACTACGGCATCACCTACTTCATGCACACTGCACAACGGCTTGTCATTGGCCACCACCCAGGCCGTATCGCCGATGGCACCGCTAAGGCTGTAGCAGGCCAGCACCTCGCTGGAGTATCCGGCATTGCCACTTGTGCCCTCTGCACCGCCCAAGGCCACGCTCTGTGAAGCTAGTATCTGAGGGATCTCTTCATCTTCATTGAGGTAGGTGGCATGAAGTGCGCTGATGGCCCCGGCGGAAACACCACCTGCTATGATGCGGTCCACATCGATACGATAGGGATCGCCCAGCTCGGCCACCGACTTCCGCAGATAACGGATGCACGCTTTCATGTCGTGCGCTCCACGCATTACCGCCTGCGTGGTGCTCAGTTGGTTGGGCAGGAAAAAACCGATGCGGTAGTCGGGGGCTATGGCCACGTAACCGCGTTTGGCCAGCGCCGTGCAGAAGTCGGCCATATCAGCACGTGATCCCGTTACGAACGAGCCCCCGAACGCGGCCAATACCACAGGCCGATCTTGTTGTGTATCTCCGGTAGGTTCATACACATCCATGTACAAGGTCTGTGTGCCACCCGATACACCCGTGTTGCTGCCATAGGCCACTCCCGTGGTAACGGTAACTCCGGAGAATAACTCGGTGGTGTAGCGTCCGTTGCCACAGTCCTGTGCCGTAGCGGACCGGATGGTGAGCGATGCGAACAGGAGAAGACCGGCGTAGCGTGGTTTCATGGGCTAAGGGGAGCGTTGATGCGAGGCCTGAAAGTAGGCAACTTGGGTTGAATGCAAGGAAGGATGAAAATTGATCTGGCACGGCATTTGGCTTTCTTTGGTCCGAAACCAAGGACTGAACCATGAAGAAGCTGCTTTCCCTTGTTGCACTCGGTACCGTGCTGAGCACCGCCAGTGCCCAATTCCAGGTGAACCCCCAGATCGGTCTTACCTACCAGAACATGACCTCGCCGCCCGAGGGCATCAAGTACCAGGGCGCTGCTGGTTGGCAGTTGGGTGCCGACCTGCGCATTGGAGACAGGTTCTACTTCCAGCCCGGTGCGTTCATCGGTCGGAACAAGACGATCCTGAGCACCGGTGACTCGATCACGTTCGAGGACGGTGTTGCACGCACCAATTTCCGCCTGAAGGCCATGGCCGGTTACCGCATCATCGACAGCTACCAGTTCGATATGCGGTTCGCCATCGGACCCACCTACGATGTGGTGATGAGCGTGAATGATGGCGACCTCAGCTTCGGCAAGGACGACTTCAACTCGGGTTCGTTCAACATTGATGCGGCCTTGGGCTTCGATATGGGCCTGTTCACCCTGGAGCCCAGCGTAAGCTTCGGCCTGAGCAGGGTTTTCAACGAGGACGTGATCATTTTAAGCGAGATCGATAGCCGCTACATCACGTACGGCCTTACGATCGGTCTGAACATCGGTAACGACGACTGATCCCCGATCGACCAAGAACGCAGAAGCCCCGGCCTGATGGTCGGGGCTTCTGCAATATCAACCTGCTTTGCTTAAGCGGCTGCCGTTCGTAGCTGCTGGATCAGCTCATTTGCTTGTCGCACGCCACTGGCGCGCCAGACCACCTTGCCATGGCGGAAGATCAGCAGGGCAGGAATGCCACGGATGCCGAATTGTTGGGCGGCGGACGGGTTGCGGTCCACATCCACCTTGATCACGCGGGCCATCTCCCCCACTTGTTCGGCCACTTGGGCAATGATGGGTGATTGGTAACGGCAGGGACCGCACCAGTCGGCGTAGAAGTCGACCAGGACCGGCTTGTCGCCATTGATCAGTTCCTGAAAGCTCGTGCTCATGTGCGTGTTATTTGGTGACCGGTAATCCGGCGTTCATCCATGCGCCGATGCCGCCTTCCATGTGCTGTACCCGGTAGCCTTTGGCCTGCAGGTATTCCAAGGCCTGACCACTACGACCACCGGAACGACAGTAAAGCAGCAAGGGCTTGTCCTTGGGCAGCTTGGCAAACTCGGCCTCGTAGCCGCTGGCGGTCCAGTCCACGTTGATGCTGCCTGCCAGATGGCCACTGGCATATTCGGCCGGAGTGCGCACATCCACCAACAGGGCTTCCTGCCTGTCCACCGCCTGTTTGAAAGCCTGTGGGGTGAGGTTCACCGTGGTCTTTTGGGTGGCTTGTTCGGTGCCTGCGTTGGCGGGCTGGTCCGTGTTGGCCTGGGAGCACGCGGTAAGGGTAAGGATACCCAGTACGAATGCGGAGAAGAAGTGTCGTTGTTGCATGGTGCGATTCGTTATCAGGTCGGATCCGTCCTACTTGGCGGTCGCGGCGTTCACCTGCATCCAGCCACCGCCGTTGTAGACCTGGTCGAAGCCATGTTGTTCCAGGAAATAGGCGGCCTGTCCACTGCGGTTGCCACTGGCACAGCAAAGGATCAAGGGTGCAGAGAAACCACGGAGCTCATCGATACGTGCAGGGATCTCGTTCAGCGGTATGTTGATCGAGTTGGCCACATGCCCTCCCATGAATTCCATCGGGCTGCGGACATCAACGATGGTTGCTCCGGGCGTGCTTACTAGTGTTCTCAGATCCATGTGAGTGGTTGTTTTTCTGGCACAAAGGTCCGCCCAGCGGAGCAGCGAGTTCAGTGATCGCAGTCACATGGACCGCTCAGGCGCCGGTCTTCACCAGTTCCACCCGCTGCCTGCCGAGCTTCACCATACCACCCCGCTCCATGCGTTTCAGGAGCCGGGAGATCACCTCGCGGGACGAGTGCAGTTCCTGGGCGATCTCCTGGTGGGTGGTTGTGATCACGTTGGTACCGGTGAGACGCGACCGCTCGCGCAACAGATCGAGGATGCGCGCATCGAGGTTCTGGAAGGCGATGCCATCAATGGTGCGCAACAGTTCGTCGAAGCGGCGCTGGTAGGTCAACATCACGAAGCTTTTCCAAGAACGGAACTGCTCGGTCCATTGGTCCATGTAGCGAACGGGCACGGCCAGCAAGGTGGTGTCCTCCTCGGCCACCACTTTGATCGTGCTGCGTGCGTCCCCGCTGCAACACGTAAGGCTCATGGCGCATGTTTCGCCGGGGCCAACGAAGTAAAGGAGCATCTCATCGCCATCGGGACCTTCGCGCAACAGCTTCAATTGACCTTCCAACACCAATGGTATGGCCTTGATGTAAGCGCCGATGTCCATCCACGCCTCTCCCGCTTTCAGCTTGACCACCTTGGACACTGCAAGTACTGCGGCCTGCGCTTCCGGCTCGTAGATGTCCCTGAAGGTGGTCCTAAGTGCTTCCGCTATCTCGGGGTCCTGGATGTTGATCTGGTCCGTGCTCATGCTCCAAAGATCGCCGATCAAGTTCGGGTCGAACAGGCATGGATGGAATTTCCCCAATTTCGCATCCCCCGGGGCTGTAGCTCAGCTGGCCAGAGCGCGTCGTTCGCAATGACGAGGTCGAGGGTTCGACTCCCTTCAGCTCCACCACCTCCGAGGTCCGTACTACGACCTGCTTGCGTTCCTAATTTCCGCACCCTTCGGAACCCCATTTGGAACCACTGCGTATGAGGGTCCATGTTCCAAGCGCGCGATCTTGTTGTTGGTCTGTTCATGGTCTTTTCGCTGAGCTCGGCTGTGGCGCAATACGGTGATCTGGCCATGGCAGGGACCAAACGAACAGCGCGTACCGCTGATGTGGCCTCCATCCAACTGGTACCGACATCGGTCCCGGGCGTGGTTGAACTGACGCTGCCTGCAGGCACCTTGGGCGTGGACGTGCTGAACGCCCGTGGCAAGGTGGTGCGTGAACTGGATAGCGACAAGCTTGACCGACTGGACCTGAACCGTCTACGGCCGGGTACTTGGACCATTCGGGTACGAACGACGGACGGTTTTTTGATCCGCAGGTTCGTGGTCCTGGGCCGGAGCAGCATGTACTGGAGCCCTTCCGATCAGCGCACTGTTCGGGCTCACTGAGGACGAAGTACTTTCAGGCCTTTATCCTGTAGTCGACCCAAGCCCTCGGCAGCAAGCGTCATGTCCGGAGCGAGTGCGATGGCACGCTGGTAATCGATGAGCGCACTGTCCAATCGTTGCTCGCGTTCGTAGCACAATCCGCGGTTGTAATAGGCCTGCACATAGGTGGGCATCAGCTGGATCGCCTTGCTGAACTGCTCCCGGGCATCGGCATAGCGGCCCTGGTGCTCGAGCAGGATATAACCCGTGTTATACCAAGCCGTGGCGTTGCGCGGGTCGATCTCCTTGATGTGCGCGTAGCAGTCCATCGCGAGACTGTCCTGCCCGTTCTCCTGCGCATACATGCCTTTGTTATACCAGGCCTCCACGCTTTTCGGCTTCAGGTCGATCGCGCTGTTGTAATACTCCAGCGCCAGTGGGTCGCGCTTGGCGGCGTGCAGAAGGCCGAGTGCAATGAAGGCTTCGTACTGCGCAGGGTCCTGTTCTATGGCCGTACGGTAGCTGCTGATCGCCAAGGCCGTATCGCCCGCTTCCATGTGGATCCAGCCTTTCAGGAAGTACCCGCGAGGGTTCTGCATGTCGAGCCGCAGGGCCTCATTGGCCATGGCCATGGCATCGGTGTATTTGCGCTGCAGCAGCATGATCTCGCTACGTTTCAAACGGGCTTCCACATTGGTGGCATCCACGGCAATGGCCTCGCGGAACTGGGCATCGGCCTCATCCACGCGGATCTTGCGGTAGTACAGATCGCCCAGCCCGATGTGCCAGCGTGGGTTCGAAGGCGCCACTGCAATGGCACGCTGCCAGTCCTTTTCGGCCAATTCAACACTGTCTCGGTGCTCATTCAGTTTGGCGCGTTCGGCATAGAGCTCGGCGTTCTTCGGGTCGGCCAGGATCTTCTTCTCAAGCGCGATGATGGCGGCCTGCACGGGATCGGACACCTGTTGCGCATCATCGGCAGGGGCACCGGTGTTGCAGGCCACGCCGATCAACACAGCGCAAAGGGAGATCGATAGGTTCTTCAGGATCATGTAAAAAAAGGCGGAGGCCCTGGGTAACTCCGAACCAGGGCCTCCAAAAGTAGCGGGTGATGGTGATCAGGCCGTGACCGGAGCTTCGGTCTTGGCTACCGCTTCCTTGATCCTTTGTTCGAGCTCATCGCAGAGCTCGGTGTTGTCGTCGAGCAGTTGGCGCACCATGTCGCGGCCCTGTCCCAGCTTGTTGTCCTCGTAGCTGAACCAGCTTCCGCTCTTCTTCACGATGCCCAGTTCCACACCCATGTCGATGATCTCGCCGGTCTTGCTGATGCCCTTGCCGAACATGATGTCGAACTCGGCCTTGCGGAACGGAGGAGCGACCTTGTTCTTCACCACTTTCACTTTGGTGCGATTACCGATGGCGTTCTCCCCTTCCTTGATCTGTGTGGCGCGACGGATGTCGAGGCGGATGGTCGCGTAGAACTTGAGCGCATTACCGCCCGTGGTGGTCTCGGGGTTGCCGAACATCACACCGATCTTCTCGCGCAACTGGTTGATGAAGATGCAGCAGCAGCCGGTCTTTCCGATGGTGCTGGTGAGCTTGCGCAGGGCCTTGCTCATCAGACGGGCCTGCATGCCCACGGCGCTATCCCCCATTTCACCCTCGATCTCGGCGCGGGGCGTCAGTGCGGCCACGCTATCCACTACCAGCAGGTCGATGGCGCCGGAACGGATCAGGTTGTCGGCGATCTCCAGCGCTTGTTCGCCGTTGTCGGGCTGGCTGATCAGCAGGTTCTCGGTATCCACGCCCAAGGCTTCGGCATAGAAGCGGTCGAAGGCATGTTCCGCATCGATGATGGCGGCAATGCCACCCTTCTTCTGTACCTCGGCAATGGCATGGATGGCCAAAGTGGTCTTACCCGATGATTCGGGACCATAGATCTCGATCACACGTCCCTTGGGATAGCCTCCCACGCCCAAGGCGAGGTCGAGCCCGATGGAACCGGACGAGATGACCTCCACTTGTTCGATGGCATCATCGCCCATGCGCATGATGGCCCCCTTGCCGAAGGTCTTTTCCATCTTGTCCATGGTGAGCTGAAGGGCTTTCAGCTTCTCCTTGTTGATCTCTGCGGCCATGTCGTATGTGTGTTTGTTGGTTGCGGTTGAATGTGTTCCCCGGACCTCAGCCGTTCATCACCTGTGCTGCGTGGTCCTTAGTCCGAACATCGGAAATGATGCGCTCGATGCATCCCTTCTCGTCAATGAGAAAGGTGGTGCGTAATACGCCGTCGAAGCTACGTCCCATGAACTTCTTCGGCCCCCATACACCGTATGCGGTTATAGTGGCGCGTTCGGTATCCGCCAGCAGCCGGAAGGGCAGCGCATACTTATCGGCGAACTTGCGGTGCTTGGCCTCGGTGTCCGGACTAACGCCGATGACATCATAGCCTTGATCGCGTAGTTCTTCGTGCGCATCACGCAGGCTGCATGCCTCAGCAGTGCAGCCCGGAGTGTCGTCCTTGGGATAGAAATAGAGCACCACCTTCCTGCCGGCATACGCCTTCAGGTCGATCGGACGTCCATCCTGATCGTTACCTTTTAGTGCTGGGGCTTTATCGCCGATCTGCAGGTGGCTCACTGGCTTTGCTTGACGTAAATACTGTCAGCTTGATGACGTGCAAATAAGCGACCGGCTCCGGGTTTGCCAAATTTTCCGGCAAAAAGTTTTGAACAGATGGAACCGGCAGCCGCTGAGCATCGCCCAATGTAGTGGCTACACAAGAGATCTCATTGTTGTCGACGAGCGGCTGAATTGGTCGGTCGAATGCGGCTATTCCGAAGACGGGGCTTGACAGGTGGATCGGGCTCGAACTACTTTGCGGCCGTTCTGCTTCAGACGACCGGGCTACTTGGACGAGATAGCCAGCCGCACATGAAGACCGTTAACCTTCTCCTGCGCTCAGCCGACGAGCGCAACGCTTTCATACTCCGTTGCAAGCACGAATTGCGCGACATCGAGCTCTGGGGGCTTGTGGTCCTGGGTCTTCTGCTCTTCCTGCATCCTTGAGCATTGCCATAAGGTCGTGCTGATAAGCGCGGCCATTGGGCTGGACCTACCTTCGCGGGCCAGCTTGCCATGGATCAGTTCTCCCCCTTAGCCGAACGCATGCGGCCCAACACCTTGGACGAGGTGGTGGGCCAGCAACACCTGATCGGCCCGGACGGGGTTCTTCGGAAAGCACTGGCTGGCGGGATGCTGCCCAGCATGATCCTCTGGGGGCCTCCGGGCGTTGGTAAGACCACCTTGGCGCGCTTGATCGCCCAGGACCTCAAACGCCCCTTCTTCACCCTGAGCGCTATCAGCAGCGGGGTGAAGGATGTGCGCGAAGTGATCGAAAAGGCAGGTGGCAGTGGACTCTTCTCGCGGAGCGCTGTGCTCTTCATCGACGAGATCCACCGCTTCAGCAAGGCGCAGCAGGACAGCCTTTTGGGTGCAGTGGAGAAAGGCACGATCACCCTTATTGGCGCCACCACCGAGAACCCCAGTTTCGAGGTGATCGGTGCGTTGCTCTCGCGCTGCCAGGTCTATATCCTTCAACCGCTCACGGAAGAAGAACTGCTGCAATTGATGCACCGGGCCATGGCTGGTGATGAGCAGCTCCGCACACGCTCCATCACGCTGAAGCAGACCGATGCCCTGATGCGTTCGAGCGGTGGTGATGCGCGCAGGCTGCTGAACACCTTCGAACTGTGCGTGAAGGCGTCAAGCACGGCCGAAGTGGTCATATCCGATGAACTGGTGCACCAGGTAGTGCAGACCAACGCCGCCCGCTACGACAAGCAAGGGGAACAGCATTACGACATCGTGAGCGCCTTCATCAAGAGCATGCGTGGCAGCGATCCCAACGCGGCCGTTTACTGGTTGGCGCGCATGGTGGAAGGAGGCGAGGATCCCTTGTTCATTGCCCGGCGCATGCTGATCCTGGCCAGCGAGGACATTGGCAATGCCAACCCGAACGCCCTGTTGATGGCCACCACCACCATGCAGGCCGCACAGATGATCGGCTGGCCCGAGAGCCGCATCATCCTGAGCCAATGCGCGGTCTACCTCGCTTGCTCGCCCAAGAGCAATGCCAGCTACATGGCCATTGGTGCTGCACAGGCCAAGGTGCGAGAGACCGGCGATCTGGCCGTGCCTATCCCGTTACGGAACGCCCCCACGAAGCTGATGAAAGAAATAGGCTATGGTAAAGAGTACCAGTACAGCCATGATGGCGAGGGCAACTTCATCGACCAGGAGTTCCTGCCTGCGCAACTGAGCGGCACCCGGTTCTACGAGCCCGGGAAGAACCCACGGGAGCAGGAACATGCCGCCCTGTTGGAAAAGCTCTGGAAAGGCAAGTACCGCAGCTAACGATCAATTGGCCCGCTCCTGTTCCAGGAACCGCTTGTGCATGTCCCAAATGATGCCCAAGCTGACGGCCAGACCGCCAATGCCCTGTTCGAACATCTGCCACACGATGTCCGCCACCACGTGCATCATGCCGTGCTTGGTGAAGGTCATGCCAAGAACGAAGATCACAAGGTAGACAAAGAAGCCCAATGCGGCCCCGAGTAATGCGGCCGTTAGCGGGAAAGGACCCTTAAGGGACAAGTATTCGTATTGAACAGCCTTGTGCGTACCAATGGTGAGCGCCAAGCCGATGACGAGATAGACCATGCCGGCCAACGCCAGATACAGACCCAATGGAATTTTCAATTCCTGTAGATCGGTAAGCGCCAGACCATGCCACAAATAGGAGACGACGTACATGGATACCGACGAAAGCAGCCACGGCAGCAGGATATGTCGGGACCAAAGCATGTTCACCTGAGGGCCTCCTCGTTGGCAATAATACGTTCACGCCCTAATGTGTGACACGACCAGTGTCAACCGGGCTGTATTTTGCCGCTCTATATGGTGAACGTAACCACCCTCGTTCGGGTTGCCTCCCGGCTCCTTGTGGCAACGCTGCTTTTTACGGCATGTCGCAAAGAAGGTGACCGCCCAAGGTGGGATGTGGACGTGTTGGCACCGTTGGTCACCAGTACCCTTACCATTCGTGATCTGGTGGCCGATTCGCTGATCACCGCGGACAGTGAGGGGGCCGTGACGCTGATCTACCGGAGCGACCTGTTCACCGTGGACCTGGACACGCTGCTGTCAGCACCGGACACGTCGTTCATCTACCCCTATGCCCTGCCTGTCACCGGTCCGTTGAATTTCCCGCCCGGTATCAACTTCTTCAGCCAGAACGATGTGCAGCGCTTTGATCTTGGCGATGTGGCACTGAGGAGACTGGTGCTGCGCGAAGGACGATTGGACCTGCGCATGAAGAACATGGTGGCCAGTGCGGTCATTGGTCAACTGGAACTGCCCGGCGTTGTGCTTGCGAACGGAAGTTCTCTTTTGAGCACCACCGTAGGTGCAGGCTCGCCCCAATCGCCGGCCTACAGCACCGATATGCGCGACCTGGCCGGTAGCTCCTTCGATCTGCGCGGCCCCCAGTTCAACCAAGTGAACACCATACAGACCATCCTGGGCGCTCAACTCGACCCCAATGGCCAAGGCGCCACCGTGACCGATCAGGACAGTGTGATCCTGGAAGCGAAATACAGCGGTCTGGTGCCACAGTATGCGAAAGGCTATTTCGGTGCGCGCACGGTGGAGGTGGGTCCGGATGTCTCGGACCTCGGTCTTTTCAACTCGATCATTGCCGGCACGCTGGACCTGGATGAGGCCACACTGCGCCTTCGTGTGGAGAACGGCATCGGCGTGGACATCCAGGTTGCCATGCGGAGTTTCCAAGCGGTGAACACGCGCACCGGGGTTACGGTGGACCTGACGCACGCCATCATGAACGGTCCCATCAACCTGAACCGCGCGTTGGACCTGGGCAATGGCTTTGTTCCAAGCATCTATCAGAACACGCTGAACAACGCGAACAGCAACATCGACCAGTTCATTGAGAACATGCCGGACCAGGTGTCCTACGCCATGGATATGCGCCTGAACCCTTTGGGCGATGTGAGCAGCGGCAACGATTTCCTGTACTACGAGAGCAAGATCAAGGCTTCGCTGGAATTGGAGGTGCCACTGCGGATAAGGGCTCAAGGCCTGACACTGGAAACCTTCTCCACGCCCGATCTGCCCGGGACGGCCGAGGGACACGGGCTGCGCGAAGGCACTCTGAAGCTCTTTACCACGAACGGTTTCCCCCTGGTGGGCCAGTTCCAATTGGCCATTGTGGATGCCGCAGGGAATGTGCTTAGCGAAGTGCCTGTGCAAGGCATCATTCCTGCCGGGCCGCTGGGAGCGAACGGGTTGGTCACCTCCCCTGCTTCGAGTGTGCTTACCGCCTATCTGGCACCGCACCAAGTGGACCTGCTCTATCAAGGAACGCGGTTGCGGTCGCGGGTGGTCCTCAGCACCAGCACCCAATCGATGCACCTGCGCATTCTTGACACCTACGCATTGCAGGTGCAGATCACCGGGTCCTTCAACTACGTCGTGAACGGTGATGAATAGGTCCTTGGTCGTTGCTCTTTGCGTGGCTTGTGCTTGCCCGGCGGTTGCACAAGTACCCGTGCTGGCACCCGATCCAGTGCTGGAGCTTGGTGCCATGCGGACGAGGGATCAATGGATCACGGTGCAGGCCATTGGCGATCAGAACGCCAGCGCCATCCGCAATGAAATGATGCTCGGCCTTTGGCTGGGCCGCGATCTGGACCGCCCATTACGTGAGCGTTCCTGGGGAACCAGCCAGTTCGGTAATCGCTTCGGATACGAATTACGCGGAGGTCTCTCATGGACCGGAAAGCTGTTGGGCGGGCCTGAGGGCACATGGCGACCGACCGCAGGCCTTGAACACACCGAGCTGCTAGGCATCCGCTACTCGCGCGACCTCTATGCGCTAACCTTCTTCGGCAATGCCGACTATGCTGAACGCACGGCCGACCTATCGAGCTCGGCGCATGAGAACATCCGGTTCCAATCGTTCTACGCCGGTCTTGTGGACCACCGCAATGGCCGATCGCTGCGGGTGGCACTGGTGAAAGGCCAGCTCCTTAACGCAAGTGATATTGAACAGGCCGGCCTGTATACCGCGGCTGATGGCCGTATGCTTGATGTGGGAATGAATGCACGTTATTGGCAGAGCGACACGGCGACCAGCGGGCTTGGCGCATGGAACGGCACCGGGATGTCCGTCTCCGGGACATGGAGCTGGCAGCTCGGATCGGTGCCGGGGCCATTGTGGTTGATGGCCTCGGTGAGCGATCTCGGCTTCATTCGTTGGAACGACCGCTCGTTGCGCGTGGACCAGGATACCACGGTGGCCTACAACGGCATCACCGTGGCCGATGTCTTCGATCTGGATGCTGTGGTGCTCGGCGAGGCGCAGTTGCTGGATACGTTCGGGGTCCGTCCCACCCACACCGCCTTCACGCGTGCGTTGCCCTTCCGCGCCTCGCTGGCCTTGTGTACTTCGCCCGAGGAACGCTGGCAGGGAGGCTTGCGGATCGACCAGCAGTACCTGCCCGGCTATGCGCCCCAGCTCACCTTCACCATGGCGCGGCGCATGGGCGATGTTGCGCGCGTTTCGACCAATGTGGCCGCTGGTGGCACAGGTGGTTGGCGTTTCGGTGTGGCCGGCCAGATCTGCGTTGGCACCAATTTCAGCGCCGACCTTTCCATATCGCAGGTGATGGGTCTTGTGGATGACAGCATGCGCGGCATGGGCGCTGCGCTCCGCATGCAAGTGGGCTTCTGAACAGGACGCTCCTGTCCCATACGTGGTAGCTTCGGCCCATGAACTGGTTATTGCTGGTGATCGCCGGGCTGTTCGAGGTCGGCTTTGCTTCGTGCCTGGGAAAGGCCAAACAGAGCGAAGGCACCGAGGCCATGTGGTGGCTGGTCGGCTTCATCGTTTGCCTCTCCATCAGCATGGCGCTGCTCTACAAGGCCGTGCAGACCCTTCCGGTGGGAACGGCCTACGCGGTGTGGACAGGCATCGGCGCGGCAGGCACTGTCATCGTGGGTGTCACACTGTTCAAGGAACCGGCCGATGGTTGGCGCATCTTCTTCCTGTCCACGTTGATCATGTCCATTGTCGGCCTGAAGGTGCTGGCAAAATGATCGCGTCCTTTGCGGCATGCGTATCTCCATTGTCGGCTGTGGCAACATGGGCACCGCCTATGCCCGCAGTTTTCGCAAATACGGTCTGGTAAAGGCTGATGACCTCCTACTTGTTATCCGCGGTGGTGGCCGCCGGGCTGAACTGGAACGGTTCGGACAGGTGACCGACATTGTGGATGAGCGCGTGTCAACGAGTGATCTCGTGATCGTGGCCGTGAAACCCCAGGACTTCGGCACCATTGCGCCTGCGTTAGCTGCTGTGCTGCGCCCGGAGCAGGTGGTTCTATCCATCATGGCAGGCATCACCCTACAGCGCATGCGCGAGAACCTTCGTCACGACACCGTTGTGCGCGCCATGCCCAACTCGCCCGCGCAGATAGGTATGGGCATAACGGCCTATGCTACGGGTACCGAACTGAGCATGCGGCAGACCTTGATGGTGGAGCAATTGTTGAACTGCACAGGTCGCGCCATGCACCTGGCGGATGAGGCCATGCTGGACCCTGTGACCGCGCTGAGCGGCAGTGGTCCGGCCTACTTCTTCGAGTTCGTGCGCGTGATGGTGGAGACCGGCATTCGCCTTGGACTGGAATCGCATGTGGCCAGTGCGTTGGTGAAGCAGACCATGCTGGGCAGTTTCCACTTGATGGAACACGCGGACCGCACGCCCGAGGAATTGATCAAGGCCGTGATGAGCAAGGGAGGCACCACCGAGGCTGCCTTCAAGGTGATGGCACAGGGCGGTCTACAGGAGGTGCTGGAGCGCGCCATTATAGCGGCCAGTGCGCGGGCTACAGAGCTTTCAGGGTCCTGATCTACAACACGCGCACTTCGGTACGCCGGTTCTGTGCCCTGCCCTCTTCGGTGTCGTTGGTGGCCACAGGAACGGTCTCGCCGTAGCCTTTCGCCGTGACCCGCGCCCCGTCGATGCCTTTGCTCTCCACATGGTCGCGCACGGCATTGGCCCGTTGTTCGCTCAGTTTCTGGTTGGCGGCATCGTTGCCCACGTTGTCGGTGTGTCCACCAAGTTCGATACGAAGCGTTGGGTTGCTTCTCAGCAGCTGCACGAGCTTGTCCAATTCCGCGTTCGAGGCGGGAAGAAGCTCATAGCTCGCCGTATTGAAGAAGATGTTGCGGAGGGTGATGCAGCTGCCTGCGGTGAGCGGGCTCAACCGAACATCCAGTGTGATGCCTTCCTTGGGTGCGTTGGCCGCCACATCGTAGTTCTCCGAGAAGAACAGATAGCCTTCCGCACCAGTGTTCAGTGCATAGCTACGTCCGGTGGGTAGGCAGACGAGGAATTCCCCGGTCTTGGGGTCGCTGTAGGCAGCGGTGGCCAATTTGCCGGTGGTGAGGTCCAGCAGTTCCACGTCGGCCTCCACGGGCTGTCCGTTGGTGCGGTCGGTCACCTTACCCCGGATGAAACCAACTGCCAGCGGTCGTGCTTCGGGATACAGTTCGAAGCTGTACAGATCGAGGTCGCCCAAGCCGCCGGGCCGGTCGCTAGCGAAGTAGGCGATACGTCCGTCCGCACCCACCAACAGGCTGTTCTCATCGGCGCCGCTATTGATCGGATAGCCCAGGTTCAGGGCCTTCCCCCAGGTGCCGTCGTCCTGCATGCGGCTCACGAAGATGTCGAGCCCTCCAAAGCCGGGATGTCCGTTGCTGCTGAAATACAGCGTGCGGCCATCGGGGTGTATCTGCACGCTCTCTTCCTGATAGGGCGTATTCACGTTGGGGCCCAGCTTCTCGGGCTTGCTCCATGTGCCATCGGCCTGCAATGCGGTGGTGTAGATATCCATGTCGCTGACGCCGTTACCGGTGCGACGACCACGAACAAAATAGAGCGTGCGTCCATCGCTGGCCATGCTGGGCTGACTTTCCCAGTTCATGCTGTTCACCGGCGGACCAAGGTTCTCCGGCGGGCTCCAGCGCTCGCCCACCCTGCGGCTAATGAACAGGTCGCAGCTCCCAAGGCCGCGCAGGACACCGCCATACGATCCATCCTCCAGCGCACATTTGGTGAAGATGATGAAGCGCCCGTCCGGCGTAAGGGTGCCCGCGCCTTCGTTGTATGCGGAAGTGCTCACCGTGGGTATGGTCCTTGCGGGCTGCCACTCTCCATCTGTTCCCCGGTTGCTCACGTAGAAGTCCTCCTGCATGCCATAGATGGGGATCTCCGGGGCCTTCACACGACGGGTGTAGATCAGTGTGGCATCATCGGCCGTGATGCACGGATAGTATTCCGGATCGGAACTGTTCACTGCGGGGCCCAGGTTCTTGGGCTCGAAGGGAACGGGTTGTTGTATGGCCCGCGAAGCGAACGCACAGTTCTCGATCCCGAGCCTTGCCCGCGCCTTACGCTGCGGTTCCTGTTCCTTCTCCAAATAGCCTTTGTAGTTCCGCTCGGCCTCAGCGTATTGTCCGTTGCGGAACTCGAGGTCGGCCAGGTGCAACTGGGCCACGGGGAAGAAGCGCGGCGCAATGCTCATCACCTCGCGGTAGTACTTCATCGCAGCGGTATCATCCCCTTCCTGCTCGGCGATCTCGGCCAACATGATGCGTGGTTCCACGAAGCGGTCGTCAGCAGCAGCGGCCTTGGTGAACTCGCTCTTGGCGCAGGCTGCGCGTTGTTGGCGCATGCACTCCACCCCGCTCTCGTATTGCTTGATCGCCTTCTTGTCGGTGGTGGAGTATCCGCCCGGCTGCGCTGAAGCGCTCCAAATGATCAGCACGGCGACCATTGAAAGGAAGGGCCGGAGCGCATGAAAGGGACCACGAATAGATCGGGGACGAATACCGGTCATGGGATATCCAGGTACTTGTGGGTCTGAAGCGAGATCCTCCAACGGGGATGTGTGCGCACATGTTCCACGATCAGGGGCATCATGGCGTTGCGTTTCTCCCATTCGGGCTGTAGGAATAGCACGCATCCGGATGCTACCCGCGCTGCGTGTTCCTCGGCCCATTGCAGATCGTGCTTGTTGAAGACGATGACCTTCAGTTCGTGCGCCGCCGGATAGATCTCCGGTAATGGTGCTTTGAACTTCTTCGGGCTGAAGCAGATATGGTGCCAATCACCCGAAATGGGTTGCGTGCCACTGGTCTCGATGTGTGTTCGGAAGCCGGCCTTGCGCAGTTCCGTCGTCAGTGGTCCAAGGTCGTGCATCAAGGGTTCGCCGCCGGTGATAACGGCGATACGGGCCGGATAGCGTTCGGCCTCCTTCACCAGTTCTTCCACCGTGTAACGTGGATGTTGGTCCATATCCCAACTCGCCTTCACATCGCACCAGGTGCAGCCCACATCGCAACCCGCCAGGCGGATGAAGTATGCGGCCTGCCCGGTGAAAAGGCCTTCGCCCTGCACGGTGTAGAAGGCCTCCATCACCGGCAGTACGTGGCCGGGAAGTGTGTTCAGTGGGTCGGTGGCAGCGGGGGAATGGTTCACGGCAGGACAAAAAAAGCCCACACAGGACCGAAGTACAAAGAACCCATGGATCACATGAGCGGATCGGACAGAAAGGGGTCAGTAATCCGCGTTGTCCCGAAGGATCATCGCCCGAAGGTGATGCGCGGCCCGCCTTTGCCCTTTGGATCTTCCGACCCTGAGCAAGAAATGTTGGTTCTGAGACTTATGGCCTGTGTGGGCTGTACGATGATCAGCACACGGCTGAGAAAGAACGGAGCAACGGCACGAAAGTAAGGCTATCGCCAGGCATTGCAACGGATGGTGGAAAAGTCAAGGCCCAACGACGGGACGTATGTATCGCACGGAGTCCCCTTCGGCGAAACGCACTTCCATGGTGTCCAAGGTGGCGTCCCCGACATTGCCCATCACCATCGCAGCACCCGGCCGCAAGGGGATCACCAGATCGACCACGGGCATGCTGTCCATGGGGGCATGCACCTTGCGACCGGTCTGCCCGATAAGCCCGTACTCCCGCTCGGTGTCGGGCAGGTCGGGTAATTGCCAATCCCAGATCGGGAAGGTGAACATCACTAGCATGCCTCCCTTTTTCCAGGTGGCCACGCGGTAGGTGTTGGTGTTCGACCAGTCCGCATTGTCCAGCACGTAGCCGATCTCGTCCCCTCCATCACCGTCCAGGTCGCCTTCGTTCACCAGCAAGGCCAGTCCGAAACCGGAGCCACGATCACTCAGCGTATCCACATGGCCGTTCGAATGGCGGATCAACACCAACGCTTGCAGATCATAGGTGCGGGCCACCAGGCTGTCATACGGCATGTCCTGTATGTACTTCGCCACCTCGCGCCCCAGACTGCGGGAATGGTACACTTCGGTCAAGGTGTCCGCCAACCCGTCGCCATCCACATCTGCCTTGATCCGGAAACGATGACCGAACAGTTCGGTATTGGCTGGCATAGCAGTTGAGGTTCCCTTCTCTGTCTTAGTGGGGGAACAACCAGTGATCCAACACCCAGCAAGGAGCGCCAGACAAACCATGGATGAGTTCATGGCTCAAGCATCGCCCTTCTGCCCCACGAAATGGTCCTCCTTGTCCTCGAAGAGGATGTTGAAGGTGGTGAGCGAACCGTAGCAGCGGGTGATGTACTGCTGTAGTTCCACCTTATCCTGTTCGCTCAGTTTATCGTGCGCGTTGATCTTCTGCTCCAGCACCCTGAAACGGTCGCGGATCATGACGATCTTGTGGAAGAAGTCCTCGACCGGTACCTCCTTGCTCTTGAGCGAAGGATCCTTGGGCTTGATCTCCAGCATGCCGCCTTCGTAGCGCGGGTGCATGGTAACGGGGCGCTGGGGCATTTGCATCTCCTCCAGCACCTCGCGGATGGCATCGCGCACGTGCTCGAGGTCCAGCGGTTCCTGGCCGATCTCAACACCGGGTGCGATCACCACCAACCCTTCGAAGCTGCGGCTGATGGCCTGTTCGCCTTGGTCCTTGAAGAACACGTGGACGGTGCGTGCATCAAGGTCATACACCACGCCAACGCCCATGGTCGGGTGCTTCACGCGCGCCCCGACACTGATGTCATACAATTCCATGTTGGTCCAGGGCCTTAGTGTACCCTGCACCTGCAAAGGAAATGGAACGAAGGGTCAGAAGATGGACATGATGGCGTAGGTAACGCCGTTGATGGTGGCCTGCTCCCCCATCTTCTTGCCGTAAAGGGCCTGGATCACCGGTGCCTTGGGCGTTACCCCGAGGTAGCGGAAACCGCCCGCATCGAACTCATCGATACTGGTGGCAATGAGGAAATTGCGTTGGTCGGTATGCACCACGGCGCCATATTGAACGGTGTTCATCGGCCCGGCCTCCTCCACGGCCTTCATGCGCTCCAGTTCCTGTTGCACATGCACCAATTGCTCGCCCAAGGAGTTCATCAGTTCCACATCGGAGCCACGTGTGCTCTCGGTCTGGCTGGCGCTCTCGGCGTTCTCGTCGCCGATGGTCACGGCCTTGAGCTCAGTGATACGCTCACGCAGTTCGGCGGCGGAGTTCTCCAGATGGGTGCGGGCAGCTTTCAGTACGCTGCGTTTGTGCGCTACGGGTTCCATGGCGGATGGGCAGTCCCTTACTAGGACCAACACAAAGTACCTCTCTCGCAACGGGACAGGACCTGATCTATCTCAGGGTTCCCGCGCTATTTGAAGGCGATCGTGCCGAAACGGTACTCCTTCTTCCGTTCCGCGTAGATGAACATGCGGTCGTCCTCCATCTGCACACATTCCTTGGGGCGCAGTATCGCATCGCGTTTGTCCGGTGCCAAAAGGGCTTCCCGGAACACCCTCCCGGAAACATCCACCGTGACCAAGGTGATCAGCGCCTCCTTTCCCTTCAGGTCGAACTGTTCGATCTTGTCCCCGTCCTTCACGAAGAGGTTCTTTCCGTTGTCGTTGAACACGAAGTAGATCTTCTCGCCCTTCACGACCATCCCGTAGGAACTGTAGTAGCCGCCGTCGTTCGTGGTATGTTGACGCTTGGGGATCTTCACGGCCCAATCGATATCGCCCTTCGGATCGATGCTTATGGCGATTATATCGTTGTACACGTAGTGGTACACGGACCTTGTGACCATCCTGCCTTGGGAATCCGTTGAGGTGGTGGTGGTGATGTAGAAATTGTACATCTCTCCTACTAGCACGGCCCCTCCGTCATCGCGCAGCACGATATCGTCCAGATCGTACTCATACATCTCTAGCTCCTCGCCTTTTTTCTCGGCCTGTTTGGTCGCCTTCCGTTCTTCCTTCTCGGTCATGTACGCGGTGATGAAGTCGCGATCGAACTCCTTGTAGTTCTGGTGTTTGATGGCCCTTGTGGTGCGGTCGAGCTTCATGACGTAGGCTCCCCGTACGCTCCATGAACCCTTGTTGCCATAGAAACCGGCGCACACGATCTCGTTGCGGTCCTCGTCCAATACCATTTGCAGGTCCTGTAGGAAGCGGTCGCCTGCATCCAAAGTGTACAGCTTCGGCTTGCCCACGCCCTTGTCGTAGACCACCAATACCATGTTGTAGGTCGGTTTGCCTTCCCGTTTGCGTTGCTTCGTCTCCTTCTTCTCGGGGTATTTGCGCACCACCCAGAAACGCGTGCCATCGTTATCCACATAGGAGGATTCAATGTCATACTCATCGGCCGGATATGGTCGTTCGTACCACTCCTCACCTTCACGCAGCAGTTCGATCTCGGGCGAATAGTGCTTCACATCGCTCATCACCGTCATATGCTCTCCCTGGCCGGCACCGATCGCCCATACCATGAACCCGCTACTGTCCGCTTCGGTCTCGATCCGGAATCCGCCCCGGTCTTTTTTTGATTCACCTTGGATGACCAGGAGTTCTTCTGTCGGCCTGATGGTGCTCAGGTCCGAGGCATCGTATGACCGGGCATATAGGGTGGTCGTCTTCTTGTCCTTTTTATAGACGGAGGTGAACAGGATGATCCTATCCTTCAGGAACATCAACTTCTCCCAGTCGTGCTCCACGCGTCCCATCTTGAGCGGAAGCGCCATTTCGCCGATCATCACCAGGTCGGTGTTGCATACCTGGAGCCAGGGCTCGCCCTTTCGATACACGATCATGAAGACCTTGTCGGCCGTGTTGTGCCTGACATCACCGAAGGCACCGTGCTTCTTCATGTCCCGTGCATCACCCCAGCTCACTTCCGCGCGCTCGGTCTTCGATTGGGCAAGAAGCTGTTCTGAGCCAAGGCACGCTGCGAATGCGCACCCCAACAGACCAAGGCGGTAGTTGTGGAAAGAGAACATGTGTGGGTAATGGTTGGTCTTCAAAGAAAGCATGATCCCGCAAACGCGGAACAGTAATGCCCCTGAACGCAGAGCACCCCGGCCTTCGGGCAAAGGGCCGGGGTGCAGCTACGGTCGGTCAGTGACCGGATCAAAAACGCATCAGGCCTGTGGCCAGGGTTCGCAGGCGGTCTCTTCGTTGGCCGGTGTCTCGGTGGGCGCTGCAACTTCCGTTCGCACCGCGTCGGGGATGGTCGGCAATTGCTGGGCGAAGAGTTGCTCCTCGTCGGTGAGGCACAGCAGAAGGGTCAGGGTTTGTACAGGCCACATGGGGTTCGTTTGCGTTTAGCGGGTTGCGGTCGTTGTCCCTGAAGAGTGACGCAAGATGTCCCCGTTTCAAACTTTTGTCAAGACGAAAGCACGTTTTTCTTCGACGAATCCCTTTCTCGTCCGCTCAATGACCATTCCGATGGTTGGGTCACAGCGCCACGATGCGGCCATCATCCATGGTGATGATGCGGTCCGTGCGGGCAGCCAGTTCGTCATCATGCGTGACCACCAAAAGGCTGCGATGGTGTTCTGCTGCGATGCGCTTGAAGATCTCCTCCACGATGGCGCTGTTGCGGCTGTCGAGGTTGCCGGTGGGCTCATCGCACATGAGGATGAGCGGATCGTTGATGAGCGCCCGTGCAATGGCCACACGCTGCTTTTCGCCCCCGCTGATCTGGTTGGCCATGTTACGTGCCTGATGTTCGATGCCCATGGTGCGCAGGTGGCCCATGGCCCGTTCCTCCAATTCGGGGCGCTCGAAACGGCCAAGTTTCAGGCCTGGAAGGATGATGTTGTCCAAGACACTGAACTCCGAGATCAGGTAATGGAACTGGAACACGAAGCCGATCTTCTCGTTGCGGATCCGGCTCAATCGATCGTGCGACAGGCCTGTGACACGCTCGCCATCGAGGTAGAGTTCACCCTCGTAGTCGGTGTCCATGGTGCTGAGGATGTACATGAGCGTGCTCTTGCCGCAGCCGCTCTTGCCCACAATGCTCGCGTACTCTCCGCGCTTCACCACAAGGTCCACTTCCTTCAGCACCTGCGCCGTTACCGGGTCGTGGAAGTACTTGCTGACCTTGCGGGTCTCGATTACCGGATCACCGTTGCTCATTTTCCTCGGATGATCTCAACAGGGTCCACCTGGCTGGCCTTGCGTGCCGGGAACCAACCCGCTATGAAGGTGGTGGCCAGCGCGAACAGGATACCGATGGTGGGGTACAACGGGTCGTAGTCCACAGGATAGGTGGTCACGGTGGGCAGTGCGTCGAACTTGAAGGGAATACGATCGATGGCCAACTGCAATAGCCAGCCCAAAAGGAGCCCCACCAGCCCGCCACAGATCCCGATGATGAGCGAAAGGTTGATGAATATGGTGCGCACATCCCCCCCACTGAAGCCGGTGGCCTTCAGGATGGCGATGCTGTCCAGCTTCTCGTAGATAAGCATGTTCAAGATGTTGTAGATACCGAAGCCCGCAACGACCAGCAATACGATGCTGACGACATAGGAGATGATGTTGCGGACCGCACTACCGGTCTCGAACTGGGCGTTGGCCGTTTGAATGTCGATGGCATCCACGCCGAAACGAGCGGCATACTCGCGTGCCATGGCCGGTGCTTGCGCCAGATCGTGCAGGCGTACCTGTATGTCGGTGATGTAATTCCGCGGTTTCACCAGGAGGTTCTGCACCGTGGACACCGTGGCAAAGCACTGCACGTTGTCGAAATCGGCCATGCCGCTCTGGTAGAAGCCCACCACCTTCAGCATGGTGCGATCGCCTTGGATGGAAGTGACCTGCACCACATCGCCGATGCCCACCTGCATCTTGTCCGCCAGTCCTTTGCCCAGCACAATGCCGTTGTTGGTGCTGGCCAGCTGTGCCACGGTACCCTTCACCAGGTAGTCGCTGAAATGGAGTAGCCGGTCCTCCTCCTTGGGGTCGATCCCGTTCACGGCCCCGTTCACTTCAATGGTGCCCACGTTGAACATGACCTGCGCGGCCACTTTCGGGGCAATGCCCAACACGCGCGGGTCCTTGCGCAGGGCGTCCATGATGCCCAGGGCGTTGCGCACGCGAGCCTCCTCTCCTTTCGGCTTCACGCGATTGATGAAGTGATGCACGGTCCCGTTGCCTGCTGCACTGTGCAACTCGAAGGCACGCTCCAAGGGTTGTTGGTCCGCCGGGCGTATCTCGTTGTACAGCCTGATATGCGGTGTGCGGTTCAGGATAAGACCGTCCAACAACGAGTTCAACCCGTTCATGAAACCGCTGAGGGCGATGTACATGGCGATGCTGAAGGTGACCCCCACGGCGGCCACGATGCTCTGGCGCAACCTGGCCCGCAGCAGCGTTGATGATATCCCGAGGAGCAGCCGGAACGCCATGGCCGGTCAGGGATGGTAGAGCGTGACCGTGGTATCCAGGCCTTTCAGCACTTCCACGCGTTGAAGGTCGCGGAGTCCGATGACCACTTCCCGACGCTCATCGGAAGCCACGAGAACGTATCGATCCTGCACGAGGTATTCGGCAGGAACGGTCAGTGCGCTCTCCTTGCGCTCGATAACGATGTTGGCCTCCAGGGTGAGGTTCGGGTAGAGCACGGGCGGCGGCTCAACGAAGACGGCCTCGACCGTGAAGGTGCGCGTACGTTCGTTCATCAACGGGTCCACGCGGGTCACCGTGGCCTCGAACGCCCGCTGTTTGTAGCTGTCCATGGTCACCCACACGTTCTGTCCGGGTAGCACGCGCACAATGTCGAACTCGTCCACCTGCAGTTCGATCAGGAACGAATCGTAGCGACCGACAATGGCCAGCGGTCGTTGAGTGGTGGCCAGTTCACCGCGCTCGATCAGCACGTCGTACACCCGCCCATCGATCAGGCTGCGCACGGTGTGGTCCCCCTCTGCAGCACGGCGCAGGGCCAGTTCATTCTCGGCCACACGCAGTTCGTTGCGCAGCCGGGTCCTCGTTTCGTCGTAGGCTTTCACCGCCGACCCGAATGCGTTGCGCGAACTGGTGTAGGCCAGTTCGCGGTTATCGAGCTCCACCTTACTACCCACCTGCTTGTCCCACAAAGCACGTTGGCGCGCCAGCATCAGGCTATCGTTGCTCATCCGCGTGCGGGCTTGGTCCATAGCCAAGCGCAATTGCGCCAAAACCGGTGAATCAGGACCGGCGTTCTGTCGCATGAGGTCCACCGTCAGCTCAGCACGCTCGCTGCCCAGGTTCGAGGCGCGGTCATCAATGGTGAAGAGGGCATCGCCCTTGCGGACGCTATCACCAGCGGCAACGTGCACATGGGCCACCAGGCCGTTCAATGCTGCAAAGGCCTGGTATTGGTCGCGGGCCTTCACCACCCCCGATGCATAGACCGCAGCAGTGATCGGTCCCACGGTGGGCTTGGTGGTCACTCGCTTTTCCTGGCAGGCAGCGAGCAAGACAACGATGGACAACAATAGCGCCTGACGAAACATCATGAGCCCAAAGTAAGTGCGGGTCGGGCTTCCGGCTAATGACGCAGCACCATGCTCAATGAAAGAACTGCATTACCTTGCTCCACAGCTTGCGGGTAACGAGCAATGGTGGCGCTTTGAGCCCGTTCAGCGCCCACGAGCGGCGCACCTCGCGGTTGGCCCGAAGGATGTGGCGAACGCTACCGTTGCTCATGCCCCCCAGCCTGAACCGGACGAGCACCTCGCGCAAATGGATGGTGTGTACGTGATGCTTGTACAGGAAACGTAACAGGATCTCATAGTCCGCCCCAATACGCAGAGCGGTGTTGAAATGGCCGTGCCGGTCGTACACGCTCTTGCGAATGAAAGTGCCCACGTGCGGTGGCATCCAGCCCTTGCGGAAGTTCTCCCGGTGGTAGGTGCCGCTGAGCCAGGTGCGGTGTACTTTGAAGATGTCGCGCTCATCCACCATGATGATATCGCCATAAACAGCCTCGGCGTGCGACCGTTGAAAAGCGGACACGATATCGGCCACGACGTTTGGGGTCATCAACAGGTCGCCGGCGTTCACGAAACCGATGATATCGCCAGTGGCGCGCGCAAGCCCCTTGTTCATGGCGTCGTAGATGCCCTTGTCCGGCTCGCTAACGAGGATGTCGATGCCGCGTTTGCGGGATGACGCGCGATATCGTTCAGCTTCCTCCGCAGGGTCTCCTGCAAGGGACCCTGCGACTGGATCGCTCAGTGTCCCCTCCTTCGTCGGGAGACCCTGCGGAAGTGCCTTGTAGCGTTCCAGTATCTCCACCGTGCCATCGGTGCTGGCACCATCGATCACGATCAGCTCGATGTCGGGGTACGTTTGCGCGAACACGCTATCCAGCGTCTCGGCAATGACCGGGGCGACGTTGCGGCAGACGGTGATGAGGGAGATTTTCATTGGATCATCCTTTCCCTCACCGCCACCGCCGGATTTCCCTGATAGATCATGTATGCCTCCAGGTCCTTGGTGGCCACGCTGCCCACGGCAAGGACACTGTGGCTCTTGAGGGTGACGCCCAGGGTAACTATGGCTCCTGCCCCCACCCAACTGCCATCCTCGAGCACGACCGGTTTCGTGTAGGTGGGGTAATCGATCTTCTTGTAGTCGTGGCTGCCTTGGATGATCATGGCGCCCTGGCTAATGACCACGTTACTGCCAATGGTCAGCGTGTCCAGGTTATCGAGCCATGCGCGCTGGCCGACCCAGCTATGGTCACCGATACGGAGCTTCCACGGGAACTTGATGTTGACGCCGGGATGGATGACCACGCCACTGCCCACCTTGGCGCCGAAGAGCCGGAGCAGCGCTGGTTTCGGCGAGCGGAACGGGAACAACGGGTTCAGGAAGAACAGGGCATTGGTGAAGTACCACAGCGTGCGCTTCACGATGCCCGCACCGGGGTCGAAGTCCGCGGAGTTGTTGAAGCGGCTCAGGTCCACAGTGGCGCGTGTGGTGCTCATGCGCGGAACAAATGAAGGTTGAGCGCCACGGCGTTGGGGTCTTCCGCCTGCCGCCTGCCGTATTGGAACGCCCCTTCTGACCACTGATCGAACTCGGTCTGGTCCATGTCGATAAGGCGCTGGATGGTGCGGGTAAAGGCAGAAAGCTCGTTCAAGGGCAGGTCCCAGCCCACATGCTGTTGCTCCAGGTGGCGCCACGGTGTGCGGTCGCTTATCAGCAAGGGAAGTCCGGTACACATGGCTTCGAGCATGGTGTGGCCGAAGTTATCGCCCTCGTTGGGCATGAAGAGCGCATGGTAGTTCCCGGCAAGCGTTGCAGGCACTGCTTCGGAAGGTAGAGGCCCGTAGTAGGCGAAGTGTACGTTGGGCGGTAATTGTGCGATGGCCAGCTGGCACATGGCCCAGTAATCGACATGGTGTACGGGGCCGAACAGGTCGAAGGTCACCTCGCCACGCAGACCATGCAGGCTCTCGATAATGAGGTGGATGTTCTTCTCCGTGGCGATCCGCACCACGTTCACCAACCGCACGCTTCCTGGCTGCTTCGTGCGTGCGGGTCTCGTAGTCGCTTCGAGCTTCCGAGGCAGGTTCGGTACGAGGTGGATGGGAGGGCTTTTACCGATCCAGTGTTGAATGCTCAAGGTCTCATCGGCACTGGTTGATTGGAACTCGACCCCTCTGTACAGACCCGCAGCGCGAGCTAAAGTGAGGAATGTGCGCTTCTTCAGTCCGCCTTGTCCCATGGGACCGGGTAGCAGCATCCCCCTGGCGGCCACGATGCGCCGTTGCGTGGTTCCGCGCAGCACGGCCAAAGGCATGATCGAATACCACCACGAGAACATGCCGTTGATGTACACGGCATCCCACTTGCGCTCCGCCAACAACTTCGCCCAGTTGGCGCGCGACCGGCCTTTCGCAGAAGCATACCAGACCATTTCGCCACTCGGCAACGGTGTCCATATGTCTGGAACAATGCCGGGATATGGGGCATCCGCTGTGTAGTCGGTATCGCTGGTCACGAACCAAAGGTCCACATGGTCGCCAATGTGATCGACCAGGTTCATCATGCTGCGCACTGGTCCGCCACCCTTGTATCCGGGCTTGTACCAGTCCACGAACACGATCACTTGCGGCTTGCTCATGGTCGCTCCTGTGCCAATTGGACCAATGTCGTTGCCCATTCCGATGGCCCCCATGCGGAACCCAGTTCGTGACTGCGCCTGCCCATTTCGCGAAGTTGGCCATCGGTGCCGGCAACTATGGTCCGGAGTGCGTTCAGCAAGGATTCCTTGTCATCCGCTTTGAATTGGAGTCCATTGCGACCGGGTTCCAGGAAGCGCTCTGCGGCCCGCACCTGATCGCTGAGCACCAAGGGCAATGCAGCGCAAGCATGTTCCTGCACCACCACGCCCCATGGCTCATAGTTACTGGCCAGAACGAACACACCGCTCTGGTCCAGAATGGTTTCCATTTCCGCGGCCTGCTTGAAGCCCATGTGCTTGATCCGGGGGTGCGAACCGGTGACGGACGAGCTCACTTTTTCGAACAGTTCACCCGTGCCCACGCACCAAAGCTCCCAATCGCCTGCCATGCCGTTCGCGCTTAGCTCGGCAAACGCATCACACAGCAACTGGTGGCACTTGGCCGGTATGTAGCGCGCCACACAGAGGAAGCGATGTGGCCAGGCATCGGTCCGCGAACGCAATAACCGCTCGCCGATGGGTAGGAATAGCGAGGTATCGGCCGCATAGAAACCGGTGCGCACACGATCTGGTCTGAAGCCCAAGCGCAAGGCATAGGTACGCTGCCGGTAGCCGGTGACCCATGCGTGCGAGAACAGTCGACCGAATGAAAAACGCGCCACCAGGGCGGCCACCCATTGGCGCAGATCACCACGCCAGGCGGTATCGCTGCACATCACCACCCGATGGCCTCGGCCCCGAAGATGACGGCATACACGCAGATAGCCTTTGTCGATCCAGCCCGTACACAATGTGAGGTCGGGTTGAACGCGTTCGGCCAGTGCGATCAGCTCGGCGGTGGAGAGTGCGCGGCGTTCGTGCAGGGTGATCCCTTCGGACACCCTGAGCTTGAAGGGGGCCTCGCTGTTCACCGGCCAGCGGACCAAATCCACCTTCACGCCATGTTCACGCACAGCACGTTCCAGACCGGCAAGTACGTAAGGTGCCAGTTCGGTGTAGAGCACGAGTATCCGCAAGGGGCGTTGTTCCGACATGCCGGGCAAAGATGCACGACCTCGATCAACGTGGGACATGATGAACAGCGATCATTCCCCACATGGGAAACGGGAGGGTCAGCGGATGCGGATATCGAATAGGTCGCGTGTGCGGCGTCCGTTGGCAAATCGCTGCTTGTAATTGCGCACCCAAAAGGCGATCAGCGGAGAACCAATAATTGTGGGCCACAGCCATTGGAGCCACGTGGGCTTGATCATCTCAAGGTTCACGGCACTGAACGCGGACACCGTGGCAATGTAGCCGCCGAGGAAGCCTGTCATGTGCGCGTAGAGCCATTCGCGTTTGTCGTGCGTGCGCTGGTAGAACCGCTGCAGGTCGCGCCAAACGAAGGTGAGACCGATGGCACCGAAGATCAGGAAGATGATGCTGCCGGAATCGCGGTGGCCCATCAGCAGATGCGCAAGTCCCCACAGGAAAAGGCCACCATTGACCACGCCTGCGGTGCCATGGATGATCAGGTCGGTCCGTGTCGGACGCAGGCCCTGGTGTAGCTTTTTCAAGTGCAAGGCGCGGTAGCCCGAAGCGATCATGTGGAAGCTGAAGACCGCGACCATGGCCATCAACACGTTGGGGCGCATGATGCCGGCGATGATGGCCGTAATGGCCACGATGGCCATGGCATAAAAGAAGACCTTGCCCCATAGGCGATGCGCATTGCCGCCCTTGGCCACAAGCATGGCCAGCGGCGCCACCACCAAAGCCACTCCTCCGCTCACCATGTGGGTGGCGAGGATAATGCGCAGGAAAACGGGGTCCTGGTTCATGGCTGCTCCGATCGGTACAGGTCGGAAATTAGGACATAAGGCCCTTCCGGCAAATTGAAATAGCGTTGATCGAGCGTAGTTGCTGGACAATCGTCGTTCATTGCCGGGAATTTCAACCCTTTCGGAAGTACGTCCACTCCCTCATCGGGCATGGCGACCACCGTGAGACACTCTCGCGGACCGTCCAACGCACTGATGAGCAAGGTCTCATAAGGGAGTGCCCATAGGATGTACAGCCCAGCGCGATCAAGCTCCTCAGCGTGCACAGCGGCTTTCCGAACCTGTTGCGCACGCACTTGTTCCACAACCTTCTCCAGCAAGACCAAGCGTTCCGTGGCCGGGCGTGATGCGAACGAGATGCCCCTGAATTGTAGGAAGGCGACCACCAACAGACCGAACAACAGGATGGTGCGTGGTCTGCTCGCCCAACTCGCCAATTGATGCAACAGGGGCAGCGCGACCAAGGTGGCTAGCGGCAGGAAGTTCTTTTCCATCATCATGGCGGTTTCCCCACTGTGGTAGGTCACCACGTTCAGCACCACATAGCCGCCCGTTCCGGCCAGTACAAGCAGCAGGGTCTTGTATTGTTTAGTACGGAACAAGGAAACGCACAGCACGATGAGCAGCGCCCATAAGGGAACGTAGTGCGTGGTGTACGCCCAGGTATGCCCGATCAGGAAGCCCAGCGCCGGCTGCTCTGTACCCTGCAACAATGTGGGTGCGCCTTGTGTGGTGGCCTGGTAAAGTCCAGCCTCGTAGCCCGATGGCGGGAAAAGCAACCGGCCGAATAGGCCCCAGGCCAATGCGGAAATGAGCAGAATGATCTGTGTTCTCCGGTCCTCTGGACGATGGAGGAAGAAATAGGCCAGAACGAAGAGCGCGATCAGCACGCCGACCGGGTGCACGGTGACCACGAGGAAAAGTGCGAAGAACAAAGTCGGAAGTCGCCACCAGGGCTTATCTGCGGAATCTGGAACATCGAGCAAAGCGGCCAAGAGGAAGGGGTAGCAGAGCAGGTAGTTGGCCTCCAGGACGATGCCGTAGAACGTGAGCCGTGTGCACAGGACCGCTGCCAATGCGGTACCCGCTGCGATCAAGGGACGCTTGATCCCGTGGGCGATGACAATGAAGATTGCATATGGCACAAGCACATGGCCCAGCGAAGCCACCTGCAATAGCTGCTCCAGCGAAAGGCCCAGCGGTTTCAACGCCTTCACCAGCAATTGTGGCAAGACCGCCGCGAACCGATAGGCCTCCACCTCCACACCGCCCAACTGCACCCACTTGAAGATCTGGTACGCCGAATCGACGTGGATCACACGCGCCTTCCAGTGCAACAGCGAAAGGACGGCAAGACCGAGGAAAAGGATGTGGCCGGTGAGGATAGGAATGCCTTGGCCTTTGTCAGACTTCGCACCGATCATGGTCGCTCAACGATTAAGCGGATGGCGCCAGAGGACCCGATCGAAAGCAGATAGATGCCGCTTGGAACGTCGATGTCAACTTCTTGTTGGCCGGGTCGGACTGCAATTTCCTGAATGGTTCGACCCGATACGTCATACAAACGTATCAGTCGCTCAGTGCCAATGGCCTCGAACCGTACCATACCAGTTGTGGGATTGGGGAACAGGAATGTTCCACTGTAGCCTTGCTGGTCGATGTTCAGAGCGTCGAAACTCGAGGTCACGTCCTCGGTCTCGGTTGTGCCGTCCAGTCCAGCGCGTACAACAAAAACATCGCTCCCGCCAGCGCCATATGACCTGCTGAAGCCTGCGCTCAGGAATCCATCAGGTAATACCACCAGGGAAGAACCTTCATCATCGCTCCCGCCACCGTACGTGCGGCCAAAGACGAAATCGCCATCTGGTGCGCTCCGCATAAGGAACATGTCACGACCACCGCCACCGGAGGTCTTTGTGTAGCCGATGGAAATGAAGCCGCCATCATCAAGCAGTTCGTGTTCGCGCGCTTCCTGATCGTTTATCTGTCCCCAGTTCCTGGCCCAGACCATATTCCCTTGTTCATCTGTTCGAACATGATAGGCCTCTGTCCACTGCGAGTAACTGGTGGTGCTTCCAATGAAGGAGTAACCACCATCAGCACACTGAAGCACGTCCTGGCCGATATCATCTCCTTCCCCACCGTATTGCATGCTCCACTGCATATTGCCTTCTCCATCGGTCTTGCAGAGAAAGGCGTTAAGGTCGCCAGCATTGCTGGGGACTGAACCACTTATGATGGCTCCGCCGTCGGAGGTCAGTGCCACGGCGAGCGCCTTGCTTCCAGGGCCGACATCGAGAAAGCGAGTCCATAAAGTATCGCCCAATGCGTTGTAGCGGACCAGCCAGGCCACACCAGCAGGTCGATCGAAGCTGAACGTTTCACCGGCCACCAACAACCCTCCGTCCGGCAAGATCCTCAAGTCGTTAAAGAAGTCCCAATCGGCTCCCCCCAATTCACGTTGCAGAAGGACCTCCCCATCTGGTCCGACCTTCATTAGCTGACCATCGTAACCACCTGCGCCCGAGCTGTTCGTGTAGCCGGCCAACCAGACCGCACCATCATCACCAACTCGCATCTCTCCCAGCCTCTCCACACCCGGTCCTCCGATGGTGCGCGACCATTGCATGACGCCGATCTCATTGATCAGCAACAGGTAAATATCTGAGGAACCGGAACCGAAACTGCCTGAGGTCCCTGCGAGCAAGAAGTCATTGTCATCAATGCGCCTGACCGACTGTGCCTGCTCGTCGTCCAATGCGCCGTAGGAGCGCCGCCATGTTGGTTGACCGCACAGCATAAGAGTTACTGTGCAGGCTATCGACCCGAGGATCCAGCGCTTGTGAACCGTGCTCATTATCTGGTGTTAAAGTAGGTCACGAAAAAGATCTGCCCTGGTCCATGGGGCTAATTTCGCCAACCATGTCCCCCACCGCACTGCGCAACTTCGGTATTTTCCTGGTCCTGTTGGTGCTTATCGACCTCTATGCCTACAAAGGTCTCAACACGGCCCTTGCCAACCATTCATTGACCATCCGGCGGATCATCCGCTTCCTGTATTGGATCGTTTCCATTGGGATCCTTGGGGTGCTCGTCTGGTCCATGATCAGTATGCAGGATGCGAAAGTGCGTCGTGACCACAGTTTCATGTTCTCGCTGGTGGCGCTCTTCCTCCTGTTCTTCCTACCAAAACTGGTCATGGTCATCTTCCACGGCCTTGATGACCTTTTGCATGTAGGACGCTTGGGGTGGTCCAAACTGCTGCCCGGCAGCATGGACGCTTCGGGCGAAGGCATCGACCGCATGCGGTTCCTGAGCCAACTGGGATTGATCGTGGCCGCGATCCCGTTCACCGGGGTACTTTATGGCGTTACCAAGGGAAGGCGCAACTTCAACCTGGCCCGTGTCCCGGTGCGCAGTTCCAAGTTACCCGCCGCATTTAATGGGCTGCGTGTCGTCCAGATAAGCGACATGCACTTGGGCAGCTACGGAGGCGATCTGAGCATTGTGCGTCACGGTGTGGAGTTGATCAATGCCGAGAAGCCCGACCTGATCGTGTTCACCGGGGACCTGGTGAACGACTATGCGGAGGAAGCGGAGCCATTCGTGGAGGTCCTGCGTGGTCTGGAAGCGCGTTTGGGTAAGTTTTCGATCCTGGGCAACCACGACTACAGTGATTACCCCAAGTGGGAAAGCCAAGGGGCCAAAGCTGCCAACCTCGAACGCCTGAAGGCCATACATGCCGAAATGGGCTTCCGGCTCTTGTTGGATGAGCACGAACAACTGGAGATCGGAGGCGAGCGTATCGGATTGCTCGGCGTGCAGAACTGGGGGCACCGGTTCCAGCAATACGGGGACCTGGCCAAGACCATTGCTGGTTCAGAGGGTCTGCCGTATCGGATCCTGTTGAGCCACGATCCCACACACTGGACACATCAAGTGCAAGGCTCGGGTATCGACCTTACGTTGAGCGGCCACACGCACGGTGCCCAGTTGGGTGTGAAACTGGGCAACACCACTTACAGCCCGGCACAATGGGTCTATCAGCATTGGGCAGGCCTCTATGCCGAGGGGGATCAACAGCTCTACGTTAACCGAGGCTTTGGCTTCATCGGTTTCCCAGGGCGGGTCGGCATGCCGCCGGAGATCACCATTTTGGAACTCCAGAAGGTCTGATCACAAGCGAAGGTCCTTCACGCCGGGAACACTCCCGCAGCCTCGGCCACGCATCTATCCAATTGCGCGAGGTCCAGTGCAGTGTTCATGCCGCGTTCCTCCAAGGAGCGCACGAACAATTCCGTTTGCAGGTTGCCCACCAGTTCATCCTCGGCCATGGGGCAGCCGCCGTAGCCCTTGATCGCCCCATCGAACCGGCGACAACCACCATCCCACGCGGCCTGGGTCTTCATCTTCCAGTTGTCCGGTGAACAGTGCAGGTGTGCGCCGAACTCCACATTTGGCAAGGCGGGGATCAACGCGCTGAACATGGATGTAATGTCCTCCGGTCGGGCAACGCCTACCGTATCGCTAAGGGCGATGATGCGCACGCCCAACTCCTTCACCAAGCGCTCGGTCCAGTGCAGCGCCACTTGCGCGTTCCATGGATCGCCATAAGGGTTTCCGAACGCCATGCTGATGTAGACCACCAGTTCCTTGCCGTTGGCCCGGGCGAATTCCGCGATTCGTGAGGTGCGCTCCCAACTGCCTTCGATGCTTGTGTTGGTGTTGCGTTGCTGGAAAGTCTCGCTGATGCTGAACGGATAGCCCAGGTAGGTGACGCTTTCCTGCTTCACGGCTTCCTCGGCACCGCGCTCGTTGGCCACGATCACCAGCAGCTTGCTCTTCGATCCCGAGCGGTCGATACGGGAAAGTACCTCTGCCGTATCGGCCAATTGCGGAATGGCCTTGGGGCTGACGAAGCTGCCAATGTCGATCGTGTCGAAGCCGACCTTCAGCAGTTCGTTGAGGTACTTCACCTTCAGGTCTGTCGGAATGAAGGTGGTGATGCCCTGCATGGCATCCCTGGGGCACTCGATGAGTTTCAGCCCTTCCATTGTGCGTATGCATGATTGATGCGCCGAATAAGCGAAGGACCTTCATAGATGAGGCCTGTGTATACCTGTACGAGATCGGCACCGGCTTTCAGTTTCTCCAGGGCCGCTTCCGCGGAATCGATGCCTCCTACTCCGATGATCACGATCGGTCTCGGCAGTCGTTCCCGAAGATAACTCACCACTTCGGTACTGCGCTTGCGGACCGGTGCACCGCTCACACCGCCTGCCCCTATGGCTTCCACCTCGCTCCTTGGAGTGGTCAGTGCATCGCGCGAAATGGTGGTGTTGGTGGCGATCACACCGGCAATGCCACTTTCCTTCACTACGGATACCACATCATCCAACTGGTCATTGGTGAGGTCCGGCGCGATCTTCAGGAGGATGGGCTTGCGGGCCCCCTCCTTACTGGTGCGCTTTGTGTTCAGGGCGCTCAATTGCGATAGGATCGCCAACAATGGCCCTTTGTCCTGCAAGGCGCGAAGACCCGGTGTATTCGGACTGCTCACGTTCACCACGAAGTAGTCCACCACGGGGTACAGCGCCTCGAAGCACTTCACATAATCGTCCAAGGCCTGCTCATTCGGGGTCACCTTGTTCTTCCCGATGTTGCCACCCACGATGATGCCCGTCTTCCGCTTACGCAAACGTGCAACAGCGGCTTGCACGCCGCCATTGTTGAAGCCCATGCGATTGATGAGCGCGTGGTCTGATGGCAAACGGAAGAGGCGTGGCTGCTCGTTGCCGGGTTGGGCCACAGGGGTCAGCGTACCGATCTCAATGAAACCGAAGCCGAGCGCGCTCAGGGCGTCCACGTGCTTTGCGTCCTTGTCCATGCCGGCGGCAAGTCCCACGGGCGATGGAAAGTCGAGGCCCATGACCGAGATGGCCGCCTTATTTGATGGTTTGCTCCCCCTTACAAGCGCCAATGCCCCGGGGACATTGGCCGCCCATTCCAGCAAATTGAAGGTGAGGTGGTGCGCCCGTTCTGGTGGTAGCCTGAAGAGCAACGGTCGTAGCAACTTGTACATCGGCGCCAAAGGTAGCCGCGCCTATTCGAGCGTTACGCGAATGCCCATGAAACCTCGAACGCCTTGAAGCGGTGCATACATGTAACTCGCGTCGAAGCTGTGCCCATAGGGATTGCCCACGGGGTCGTTCACCGTACGATCGAAGGGGTCGAATGGTCGCAGCAAGGGGTCTTGGGGCACGAAGTCGAGCAGGTTGCGGACACCGCCGTACACCTCGAACCGGTCGCTGAACCGATGGCGGGCCTGCACGTTCACCAAGGCGTACCATGGCGAGTATTCCGGTCGCGGATCGTTCGGCACCACGGGCAGTAGCATGGGGCCGTACCATTGACCGGTAAGGTCCACGGTGAACCGATGCGGAAGTTCCTGGCTGAGGGTGAAGGTTCCCTGCCATTGCGGCGCGAACAGCTGTTCCTGTTGAACGCCGAGCTCAACGGTGTAGACGTTCATCCATGTAACACCAGCCAAGGCCTTGAAGCCTTTGCCCCAGCGGGTCTCCAGTTGCAGGGCTGCTCCTTGCGCCACGCCGTATCCACTGAGGTTGGTGTAGATGATCAGGTCGGGGTCCGTTGCGTAGTCCGGTATGATCCGGTTGCTGAACCATGTGTGGAACAACGAAGCATCGAGACCAATGAACCGTTTCTCGTTCGACCACTTACGGACCAGGTTCAGCGTTCCGTTCCACGATCGTTCGGGGAGAAGGTCCTCGGCCACAACAACGATGCGCGAGCCGGTAAGTGCCGCGTGTTCCTCAGTGAAGAGGTTGACCACCCTGAACCCGCTACCGAAGCTTACCCGTAGGGTCCACCGGCCACTGGGCGCCCATTTGTACGCCAGGCGAGGCGAATGCACCAGCCCATGGTCTTGGTCGTGGTCCAATCGGTAGCCCATCAACAACTCATGCGCTTCGGTCAGCATCCAGTCCTCCTGAAGGAAGAGCCCCGGCAAGGGTCTGATCTCCGGGGCGTTCGTGGTAGCCTCGGGTCCGTTCCGCACCTCGGTGGCTGGCGTGTTGTCGTCGTAGATGCTGTACCGGTAAGCCAACCCTGCAAGGAAATTCGAGCGCGGACCGAGCTTCCGGTTCCAATATATCTGGCCAAAGTACACGGCCTGGTCCGCGTTGTATGGCGTCAGGCCATAGAACGAGCGCTGATGGTGGCCAATGGCGCTGAACTGGACCATGGCGGTACCCGGCACGTTCAATTGGTATTGCCCGATCGCCTCCCAGCGGTGGGTACTGATGCTCTCTCCATAAATGCTGTCGCCTCCTGCGAATTCCGGCGTCCAGTTCATCTGCCCTCCCCACCGGTCCTCGGTCAAGTAGCGCGTGGCAAGGCTGGCGGGCTTTCTCCCCGGCCTTCGCAAGGCGAGCTTGTTGAACACCGAGACGCGTTGCTGCAGGGTAAGGTCCGTGAATCCATCGCCGTTGTCATCGCGCGGGTCTCCGTACGAGAACACGTTCACCCCGATCAGGTCGCTGAACCGATCGTTGCCCAGCTTGATCCCCAGGTCGGCGTTGTATTCGCTCCAGGTGGTGCCTGAAAGGTCAAGCGCGAGTCGGGGTGCCAGCACAGGATCTTTTGTAATGACGTTGATGATGCCCCCCATGGCCTCACTTCCGTAGAGTGCACTACCGGGACCTTTCACCACTTCCACGCGTTCGATCAGGCTGGTCGGGATCCCGCTCAGACCGTACACCGTACCCAATGAGCTCACGATGGGCATGCCGTCGATCAGCACCATTGTATAGGGTCCTTCCATGCCGTTGATGTGGATGTCGCCCGTGTTGCACACACTACAGTTGATCTGTGGGCGCACGCCGTTCACCATGCCGATGGAGCCTATCAGGCTGGGCTCAGGGTTGCGCCGAAAGAGCATCGGGGTGATCACTTCCACGGGTATCGGGCTCGCATCGCGACTAACGGCGCTGAGCGTTCCGCTCACGACCACTTCGCCCAGTTCGGTGGCGTTCCGGGTCAGCGTGATGGTGCCCAGGTCGAAGGTCTGGCCGGGTTCTGACATGAAGGTCCGTTCCACAGTTCCGTATCCCAGGAACGAGAACCGGATCACTTGAGGCCCTGTCTGCGCGATGGCCAATTTGAACCTTCCTTGGGCGTCGGTAGAGGAACCATTCATTGAACCGATCAGTGCCACATTGACACCCGGCAAGGGTGAATTCGCATCGCGGACGACGCCTATTACAACACAAGGCTGTGCCACGAGAGCCTGTAGGGCACTACTACACAAAAGGCTGATGATGAGCGCCCTCCACATATCGATCACGTCCTGCGGCAAAACTACACCCATATTTAGGTATAGCTAAATTATATCTTACATTTGTCTCATACTCCTGTGCTGCAATGACATACACGCGTTCTGAGGAGAATTGTCTCAAGGCCATCTTCACCATTACCGAACAAGGGGAACATGGGGGAAGCACCACTGCCATAGCGGCACAGTTGCGCACCAAGGCCTCCTCGGTCACCGAGATGGTGAAGCGCCTTAGTGAGAAGGGATTGGTGGACCACAAACCCTACCACGGGGTGCTCCTCACAGAGCCCGGCAACCGGATCGCCACACGGGTCATTCGCAGGCATCGGCTCTGGGAAACCTTCCTTGTGAACCACTTGAACTTTCGTTGGGACGAGGTGCACGACCTGGCCGAGCAATTGGAGCACATCGACTCCGACGAGCTTCATGATCGGTTGGACAAGTTCATGGACCACCCCAAGTTCGATCCTCATGGCGACCCCATACCAGACAAGGACGGTCGCATGATCGATATGGCCGGAGCATTGCCTCTCGCCGAAGTGCCCAAGGACACCCTGGTCCATATTGTCGGGGTGAAGGACTCCTCTCCCGCCTTCCTCAAGCTGCTCGATGGCCTTGGGCTGAAGCTGGGCACCCAGTTGACCGTGAATCGCAGGTTCGAGTACGACAACTCGGTAGAGGTGAGCAGCCGATTCCGCAACGGTCTGCTCTTGAACGAACAAGTGAGCCGGAACCTTACCGTAAAGCCTCTCTGAACATGGAAGCCATATTGGGTTTCTTCGAACGGATCGACCCTGTGACCGGGGCGTTCATCGCGACCACCTTCACCTGGTTGGTCACGGCAGCAGGCTCAGCGTTAGTGTTCGTTGTGGGCCATGCATCTCGCAAGTGGTTGGACGGCATGCTCGGCTTCACCGGTGGTGTGATGGTGGCCGCCAGCTTTTGGAGCCTGTTGGCACCCAGTATCGAAATGAGCGAGCGCATGGGCAACATCCCTTGGTTGGCGCCGGCCTTAGGGTTCGCGGCAGGTGCGCTTTTCCTGTTCGGCTTGGACAAGGCCCTGCCACACCTGCATATCAACTTCGATCCCGCACGAACGGAAGGTCCGGCAACTCAGTGGCATAAGACGACCTTGCTCGTATTGGCCATCACCCTGCATAACATTCCCGAGGGATTGGCGGTGGGTGTACTGTTCGGAGGTGTGGCGGCCGGAATGCCCGAGGCCAGCATTGGTGGTGCCGTGGCCCTGGCCATAGGTATCGGGCTCCAGAACTTTCCCGAAGGTTTCGCAGTGAGCATGCCGCTACGCCGCCAAGGCCTGAGCAGGTTCCGCAGCTTCTGGTATGGCCAGCTCAGCGCGATTGTGGAACCGGTGGCCGGAGTGGTGGGTGCGGTGGCCGTAATGCACATGCAACCACTGCTGCCCTATGCATTGGCCTTCGCCGCTGGTGCCATGATCTACGTAGTGGTGGAGGAAGTGATCCCCGAAACGCAGCTCGACAAGTACACCGACATTGCCACGTTGGGTTTCATCGGAGGCTTCATCGTGATGATGGTGCTGGACGTCGCTTTGGGTTGAATACAACATCGAGCCTCCTCAGGTGGTGCATCGCCCGTAGCTTCGCGCCTTGCCCGCATTTTCGGGCGCAGTCCTTTAGCCCATGGCCACCAGCCCCATCGAGGTCAAGAACCGAAAAGCCGAGTACGAGTATCATCTTCTGGACTCCTACACGTGCGGCATGGTGCTGATGGGGTCCGAGATCAAGAGCATACGGGCAGGCGGGGCCAGCATCAGCGAAGCGTTCTGTGCGTTCATCGGCGACGAGCTCGTGGTGCGCAACATGCAGATCAACCCCTATGGCACCAACGTGCATTACGTGCATGAGCCCAAGCGCGACCGCAAGCTCCTGCTGCAGCGCAAGGAATTGGACAAGCTGAAGCGGAAGTTGAAGGATGCGGGCATGACCATCGTCCCCGTGCGGCTCTTCTTCGCGGTCAATGGCTTCGCTAAGATGGAGATCGCGCTGGCCAAGGGCAAGAAGACCTTCGATAAGCGTGAAAGCCTGAAAGCCAAGGATGTGAAGCGCGACATGGAGCGCGAAGGATAGAGCATGCATTGGCGGCAATACATCGCACGATACGGTAAGGCATCCCTGCCCGGTGAGCCATGGATGCGCTCCACCTTTCTGATCCTGCTCGCGCTCGCCGCAGTACTTCGCTTCTGGAACCTTCCTGAACTGGCCTACACCCACGATGAGCTGAGCGCCCTCGTGCGGATCTACCCCTCGTTGGGCGAGACCATCAGCACCGGCGTGGCCGAATTGGACACACACCCCCCCGGCGTACAGGTGTTCGAATGGGTATGGACGAAGGTGTTCGGACGGAACGAGGCTGATGTGAAGCTTCCGTTCATCGTGATGAGCCTTCTGGCCATGTTGCTGCTCTATCGCTTTGCCTTGGCATGGACCGGACCAGCCCCAGCCCTGCTGCTCACCGCACTGCTGGGGACTTTGCAATACAGCGTGCTCTATGGTCAGATCGCGCGGCCCTATTCGGCAGGACTCTTCACCACGGCCCTGCTTGCCGACCAGCTAACGCGCTATCTGGCTTTCAACAACAAGAAGGCCTTGGTCGGTGCTGCGTTCGCCATGGTGCTCAGTGCCTATACGCACCACTTCGCCTTGATGTTGGCCGCGCTGATGGCCGCTACAGGTATGATGATGGTAGCGCGCGACCAAAGGAAGGCCTACCTCATGGCCTGTGGCATTGCAGCTTTTCTGTACCTGCCCAACCTGCCCATTTTCATCATCCAATTAGGGCTGGGTGGCCTGTCGGAATGGTTGGCCCCTCCCACGGGTACCTGGGTATTGGAGCACCTATGGTGGGTGGCCCATGGTTCATGGGCGTTGGCCGGTCTGCTTGGGCTGCTGGCCGTGCTATCAGTATTTGGAAGACTGAAGGACCGGAACGGTGCCGACCCTGCGAATTGGTTCCTGCCTTTGTGGGGGCTATTACCCATGGCCATCGGTCTCGGCTATTCCATCTGGCGTGCCCCGGTCATCCAACACTCGGTGCTGCTCTTCTCCTTTCCGTACCTCGCGCTCCTTGTGCTTGGTGGCTTGAGGCGACTACCGCGTTTCTGGACAAAGGGGATAACCGGGGTATTGGCGTTCACCGCGGTGATGACCTTGGTGAATGAACGGCGCCATTTCGACCTGATGTACGCCTCCAAGTACGAGGCCTTCGTGAAGAACGGAGCTCGCGCTGCCAGCGAACTGGGGCAGGCAGAGGTGGCCGTGCTGATGGACGCTCCAGACCACATGGTCCGCTTCTACACCGAGCACCTGGCCATATCGCAGGAGCAGTTGCCCATGGTGCAACTGCAAGGCTTGGGCGATGATCAATTGGACAGCCTGTTGAGGAATTGGCAAGGACAGTACGTGTTCCTGGGGCAGAGCAATGGCGCGGTGCCGGAGCGAACGGCCCGGGTTCAGACGCACTTTCCCTACTTGATCAAGCGGCGCGATATGAATGAGGGACAGTGGGCACTGTTCTCCAAAGTGCCGGGGTACCTTACCATGGATGACCGCTCCGTATTGGCCGAGGCCTCTCCCTCCACCCGATGGCCTTCCGGGTGGGATGTGCACACCGATATTCCCGTGGTGGAGCGCGACAGTGGAGTATTCTCCTGGGACCTCACCGGCCGCGAGTTCGGCGTAGCGTTCGAGGCTCTTTTCGATACCCTGGTCACCCATCCACAGCAACAGATCGAGGTCGTGACCGATGTTTGGTCGCCTGCTCCCGTGCGCGATGCCGGGCTTATCGCCCACCTTTTTGTTGGTGACAGCACGGTGTTCTATCGGGGGGGGGATGTGGCCGGCCTGTTACCCGGTCAGCGTTCGGCCAGCATTGTGGTGGCCACGCGCCTTGGGGATGCTGGCAAGGTCAAGGGCCCTGTGCGATTGAAGACCTATATCCATGTCCGTGACCGCGGACCTTTGTTCGTTGACCGCATTACGATCAGGGTGCGACGGGAGAACCCCGTGCAATTCGGTCTGGTTGAACCGTTCGCTGGACTTGGTCGGTTCCCTGTAAAATGAAAAGGGCCGCCGAAGCAGCCCTTTCCATGAACATTTAACGCGATCAGATCTTGAAGGTGAGGCCGATGCCCAAGGACTCCTTGAACTGCGTGGCCGGTCCCAAGTAGGGCTGGTTGGCATCGTCGAAGCGGAGGAACTTGGTGTCGTGGTCGTACAGCAACACCGTGTTCAGGGTGGCCGCGAACCAGCTGTTCACCTTGAACGTGAACAAGGTCTCCCAGGTCACATCGATATTCTCGGGGTTCCGCAGGTAGTTGCTGAACGCGTCCGCACGGGTCATGAACGTGATGTTCTCGGCCAATTGTGTGGTGTATTGCAGACGGGCATAGCCCCCGAGCTCCAGTGCCGTGGTCTCGCCATTCTTCACGCCGTACACGCGGAGCTCAGGGTCAGTGGACCCATACCACAGCGTTTCGTCGTTCACGATCACCAAACGGGCCGTGACCGGTGAAACGAAGAGGGTGAACTTATCCGAAGGTTTGTAGTCGAAACCGAGACCCGCCAAGGTGTACGCAGGGGCCATCAGGTTCGAGATGCGGAAGCCTTCAGGATTAAAACCCTCGGTGAACTGGGTCTTGAACTGGAACACAGCGGCCAGGTACCAAGCCTTGTGCAGTTCGTAGCCGTATTTCGTGTTCAGTTCAATACGGTCGTCGGTCTTCTGTGGGTCGGTTCCATCATGGATGTGCTGACCCCCGAAAGCCAGGATCAGGCTGTTGTCCCAAGCCTTCCGGCCTTTCTTCCAGTTGGCGGTTCCGTTGAACATGGCGAGACCACTAACGGAACTGAAACCACCAGCGGCCCAGTTGGTCAGGTTCACCTGTGTCATGTTGATGTTGAACACGCCGCTCTTGATCCACTTACCATCGGTGGAATCGGATACGTGGCGTGCGCGGGCTTTTTCAGCTGCCGCTTCGCGGGCCTTTGCATCAATGTCCTCTTGGGCATTGGCCGATGCCAGCAGACCAGTGAGGGCTAAAAAGGCGAGTAAGGGTCGTTTCATTTCGCTTTGATTGATTGGACAAACCAGTCGCGAAGATGGCACGATCACGGAGAACGCAAGTTGAAGTTCGCCTGGAGAAGATGCCAATGAGCGAATTGATGTACCGTTGTCCTAGACCCATATCCCTATCCCTGGAAATGGAACATCCCGCCTGTTGGGGCGGGATGTGTGGGCCATGCCGGATTCGAACCAGCGACCCCTACCTTGTCGAGGTAGTGCTCTGAACCAGCTGAGCTAATAGCCCGAATGCTCCTTATTCAGGAGGCCGCAAATGTATGGCAACACCACCAACGCCCGATATGCTTGGTGGATCCATTGTGGTCAGGTGATCGGTCCACGTTACTTTTGCGGCCGTAAAACGAAGAATTGGTCCATGGCTGTTAAGAACATCAATGATAGTGGTCGGATTTTCAAGAGCCCGGTGCTTGAGGCGATGACCAAGACGCACATCGCCTTTCCCCTGACCATTTTCTATGGCACCGGTGCAGCCGCGCTGTTGTTATCCCTGACCCGCTTCGAGCAGCCTGTGGTCACCTCGCTGGTGCTGTTCGTTGTGGGCATGTTCTTCTTCACCTTGGTGGAATACCTGGTGCATCGATATTTCTATCACATGGAAACGGACAGCCCCCGCAAGGCGCGTATCCAGTACATCTTCCACGGTGTGCATCACGACCACCCGCGCGACAAGAAGCGGCTGGCACTGCCTCCCCTCATGAGCGCTCTTGTAGCGGCCATGTTCATTGGTCTTTACATCCTGGCGATGGGAATGCCTGGGTTGGCTTTCGGTGGCGGCTTCATGGTGGGCTATGCCACCTACCTGCTGGCGCACTATGCCATCCACGTCTACAACCCGCCCAAGAATTTCCTTGGCGCGATCTGGAAGCACCACAACCTGCATCATTATGTGGGTGATACTGGAGCGTTCGGTGTGAGCTCGCCGTTCTGGGACCACATCTTCGGCACCATGCCCGAAGATCCTGTCGCCCGTCGGAAGGCTGAGGCGGCCAAGTCCTAAGTGGACTTACTCAGGGTGGTCGCGGCCATGACCACGCCCCAGCTTGAACAGCTCTTCCTCTGCCTTGAGCACGGCCTTCAAGCTGTCGCTGACCTCCTTTTGCTCGATACGTGAAAGGTCCGGCTGTCCGGCATCCACCCAGGCCGAATACCAGAACGAACCCAGTGAAATGATGGATGCGTTCATGCGACGTTCCACCATGCCTTTCATGGCCTCTTCGTAGGCGGCGGTGAACTCGCGCGAATACATGCGCATGCCCGAGCGGCCGCGGTCCTCGAAGACATATTTCCGGTCCTCGGGATATGAAAGGCTCAGTTCCCGCTCGATGCCAAGCACACTGTCCACCAGCAGATGGCTGGCATGTACAGCCTCCCACGCGGCATCAAGCGGCTTGGTGATGTACAGCGCACGCCCCACCAAGTGGTCATAGTTCTCGGCGCTCAGTTCGGGTATGCGCGATTCCCAGAAGGCATGAATACCATGCTGGTTGGTGAGCTGGCCATTGTAGTTCTCGGTGGTGTGCAGTGGCACATGCGCATCGCCGATGTAATGGCCCAACTCGGTGGCATTGCGAAGGATGCGGTCCACATCGCCACGCTGGAAGGCCTGTACCAACCTGAAGTACATGACCTCGATGTGCCAGGGCACGATGCCGTAGGCCTGCAGGGTATCCTCGGTAAGCTTGGCCACCGCGTCCTTCCAACGGCGCGGAACGAACTCGAAAGGATCGTGACCGTGATGGGCATAATGATCGATGTCGATGTAGTGGCGCTGGGCCTCCCCTTCCACCGCATAGCGTCTACGATCGGGATCCACGGCATGATCGCTGATGAAATCGATGTGGCGCTTGAAGAAGGGGAACATCTCCGGAGGCAGCGTGAAGCAGGCCATCCGATTGATGCGTTTGTGGCCGTAGAAGCCCCAGGCATTGGCAGGCTCCACGACTTCAACAGGCGAAACAGCGAGCAACAGCAGCAGGCCGATGCCCACCACCGCCGTACGCAGCGCCAATGCCCCCGTTCGGTTCATGACATGCAGACAAGCTCACCCTCCCGCAAAACGGGGATCTTGGTGCTTTGGTCGGGGGTCAGGCAGTACTTTACGTCGGGCAACAAATGCAGTTGCTCAATGCGGCGACGGCGCGGTGCGGCCTTCAGTATGCTCATGAAGTTATCACGCGCCGCCATGTACATGTACTTGGCCGCGATGCTCGAATCCTCTTCCACCCCGAACTTACCGCTTTCCAACAGGCGGTCCATAACGGCGCCTGCGAACACCGAATCCTCCAGGTTGAATTTGTCCTTCCACCCTGAACACAGCAGCAGGATGTTGTCGTTCTGTTTGACAAGCCACTCGCTCAACGCCGAGAGGTTCAGGAACGAGCCGATCACCAACGTGCGAGCGTTCTTGGCGAGGTTGATCGCCTTGGTGCCATTGGTGGTGGTCATTACGATGGTCTGACCACTGAGGTCCTGGCCCACGTAGGCCAGCGGCGAATTGCCGAACGCAAAGCCATCCACGACCTCTCCGTTGCGCTCTGCGGCAGCGATGTAACCAGGCCGCCCGATATATTGCCGGGCCTCTTCAATGGTGCTCACTGGTATGATGCGGTCCACACCGTGCTCGAAGGCGGCCACCATGGCGCTGGTCGCACGCAACACATCGATCACCACTACGATGCCCATGTCCTGGGCATAGAGCGGGTACTGGCCCGGCATGAAGCAGACCTCCACCCTGTAGGGATAATCGGCGTTGCGGCTGACCTGCTCCATGGATCACGCTTGTTTCAAGAAGGGCAGTTTTACCACCTTGCCTTTCAGTGCCTTGCCGCGGATATCCACCCACAGGTCGCTACCCTCAGCTGCCATGGCGGTCGGCACGTAGGCCATGCCGATGGGCTTCTGCAAGGTTGGGCTCTGTGTGCCCGAGGTCACCTTGCCCACCACGTTACCGGCGGCATCGAGCACTGCATGGTCGTGACGGGGAATGCCGCGATCAAGCAGTTCGAAGCCCACCAGTTTGCGGGCCGTACCGTTGTCTTTCTGTGCCTTCAAGGTGGATGAATCTACAAAGTCCTTGGTGAACTTGGTGATCCAGCCCAGGCCCGCCTCGATCGGCGAGGTGGTGTCATCGATATCGTTGCCGTAGAGGCAGAAGCCCATTTCCAAGCGAAGCGTATCGCGGCAGGCCAGTCCGGTCGGTTTGATGCCGTGCGGTTTTCCGGCCTCCATGATGGCATTCCATGCCTTCTCGGCCAGCGCATTGGGCATGTACACTTCATAGCCTCCGGCGCCGGTGTAGCCCGTGGTGGAGATCAACACGAGGCCAACGCCTTTCATTTCCGCGTACATGGCCGTGTAATAGGGCATTGCACCGATGTCCTCCGTGAAGAACCCCTTCAATGTGTCCGTGGCCTTGGGACCCTGCACGGCCACCAGGCTCATGTGGTCGCTGATGTTCTCCAACTGCGCATCGAACGTGTTCTGGGAATTGATCCACGCCCAGTCCTTGTCGATGTTACTGGCGTTCACCACGAGCACATAATGGTGGTCATCGCCGTGCTGCATGCGGTACACCAGCAGATCATCAACGATACCTCCCTTGCCGTTCGGCAGGCAGCTGTACTGCACTTTGCCCACCGTGAGCTTCGATGCATCATTGCTGGTCACCTTCTGGATAAGGTCCAAAGCACCAGGACCGCGCACCAGGAACTCGCCCATGTGGCTAACATCGAACATGCCAACGGCGTTGCGGACCGTATTGTGCTCATCGATAACACCGGTGTATTGCACAGGCATCAGGTAGCCGGCAAAGGGTACCATCTTGGCTCCCAAGGCTTCATGAACGTGGGTGAGCGCGGTCTTCTTAAGGTCGGACATGTTCGGTCGGTTTCTAATGTTGAGTGAGCTCCTGGAAGTGTCGGATGTACACGTCCTTCCAAGCGTTCACGGAATATCGATCTTCAACTGTACGCCTTGCCTCGGCGCCCAAGCGGGTGCGAAGTTCGGCATCCTCCACCAAGTGAACGAGGTGGGTCTCAATGTCGATGGAGGTTGCAGCCAACAGACCGTTCACGCCGTGCTGAACGATCACCTTGTTCACGCCTATGTCAGCAAGCACCACGGCCTTGCCCATGCCCATGTATTGCAGGCCCTTGAACCCACATTTGCCACGGCTCCATTCATTGTCCGGCAAGGGCATGATGCCAATGTCGATGGGTGCCAGGTCCTCTACTTCGGTCGCACTGTTCCACCGTACGTTCTCCACGTGCAGTCCTTCGGCCTCGAACACGCGATCACTGATCACCCGGAACACGACCCGTTCACCAAAACGCTGCTGGACCTTCCGGAGCGTGGGCACCGCCAAGGCCAAATGGGCCACGCTGGTAAGACTGCCGGTCCAGCCGATGGTGATGCGACCATCCGCACGGGGCCGGTGCATGGGCCTGTAGCGCGCAGTATCGATCACCGTTGGAATGACCACCACCTTGCTATTGAAGGCCCGGGCATGCTCGGCCAGGTAGTCGTTGCCGGCGATCACCAGATCGGCCATGGCGATGATGCGATCTGTTTTGGACGGGTCCTTCAGCCAGCTTAAGCGCTTGTTGGCCTCGCTCACATCCATGTGCCAGATGGCATCATCGAAATCGAAGACCAGGTGCCGGGTGCGGCTCCGAAGGGCTTTCTCGAAGAAGGTCCCGCGGGTAAGGAAGGCCTCGCGGTGGATGATCACAATGTCGTCCTTTTTCACCCGCCACACATCGCGCAGGCGCCGGAAGAAAGCCTTCACCAGCAAGAGCAGTTTCAGGAACAGGCGCCCCCTGCTGTACAACACACGGTCGCCCAAACGGCCCAGTAGGTTGGCATACACCACGGAATATCCGTTCGCCTCGAAATGCCCGATGAACTGTTCGAGCCGGTAGCGCTGGCTCGGCGAGCGATCGGGACGGTGCGGTACGATGAGGTGGATCCGGGGCATGCTGGGCCAGGGCCAACGAATGTGGCTGCCAAAGTAAGCCGCTGTGAAAATGCACCAAGGTGCCGGTCGCATCCCGAACTTCACAACTTTGCGGCACTTATGGCCAAACAGCGACTGTTCCCCCGCTGGGGTGTGTTGGTGATCGATCTGGTACAATGCCTGATCGCGCTGGCGGCGGCCTATCTCCTGCGGTTCAACTTCCAGGTGCCGGCGCATGAAGTGGCGCTGCTATTGCCCGTGCTGCCCCTGTTCCTGGCCATTCGGCTGGGTTCGTTCCTGGTCGCTGGCACGCAGCGCGTAATGGTGCGCCACACCAACACCGACGATGCCCGGAAGATCTTCCTGACGGTGCTGGGCGGCTCGTTCGCCTTTGGGGTGGCCAGTGCGGTGCGCTATTGGACCGTCGACCAACTCTACTTCCTGCCCACTTCGGTCATCGTGATCGATTTCCTGGGTACGGCCATGTTGCTCATCGCCTCGCGCATCGCTTTCAAGCTACGTTACCTGCGCAGCAAGGGCGCTGGAAAGAACGTGGTCACGGTGGTCATCCATGGGGCCGGAGAGGCCGGGCTGATCACCAAGCGCACGTTGGAGCGCGAAGGCTCGGCGAAGTACAAAGTGCTGGCCTTCGTGGATGACGACGAACGCCGCACCGGAAAGAGCCTGGAAGGGGTGATGGTGCAGCCCACGACGCGCTTGGAGGCCTTGTTGGCCGAAGGTGACGTGGACCAGGTGATCATTGCCATCCAACGACCCGACCCTGAGAACCGCAGGCGAGTAGTGGATGCCTGTATGGCCGCCAAGGTGCGTGTGCTCACCATTCCGCCGGTGAGCGACTGGATCAACGGTCAGCTCAGCGCAGGCCAGATCCAGGAGGTGCGTATCGAGGACCTTTTGGGGCGCCCTGTCATCCATTTGGACCAGGCCGATGTGCGTGCCCTGTTCGCTGGCAAGCGTGTGCTCGTTACCGGTGCGGCAGGTTCCATAGGCAGTGAGCTGGCCCGCCAGTTGGCCCAGTTGGGCGCGGCTGAGCTTGTTCTGGTTGACGTGGCCGAGTCGGGCCTATATGATGTGGAAATGGAGCTCCGCGGCAAGGGTGCCGGTGAACAGCTGCGTGTGTTGATCGCCGATGTGCGCGACAGGGAGCGGATGAAGACCGTTTTCGCCGCACACCTACCCCAAGTGGTGTTCCATGCGGCGGCATACAAGCACGTGCCCCTAATGGAAGCCCAGCCCGGCGAGGCTGTACACACCAACATACTTGGCACCCGCACCGTGGCCGAACTGGCGTGTGCACATGGTGCCGAGCGGTTCGTGCTGATCAGCACTGATAAGGCCGTGAACCCCACTAGCGTGATGGGAGCCAGCAAACGCGTGGCCGAGCAGGTGGTCAGCAGCCTGCGCGCGGGGTGTGCCACGGCCTTCGTTACCACCCGCTTTGGCAACGTGCTCGGTAGCAGCGGATCGGTCATCCCCTTGTTCCGCAAGCAGATCGCAGCGGGCGGACCGGTCACGGTAACCCACCCCGAAGTGACACGCTTCTTCATGACCATTCCAGAGGCCTGTCGCTTGGTGCTTGAAGCAGCCACCATGGGCAAGGGCGGAGAGATCTATGTGTTCGACATGGGTGAACCGGTGCGGATCGCTGAACTGGCCGACAAGATGATCAGGCTGAGCGGGCTTGAACCGGGACGTGACATCGAAGTGGCCTTTACGGGTCTTCGTCCGGGGGAGAAATTGTACGAGGAACTGCTCGCCACGGCAGAGAACACCCTGCCCACGCACCACCCTCGGATACTGATCGGCAAAGTGCGTGACAACGATCCGGAGGCCCTGCGCAACGGGCTCAAGGAACTGGAGCAGTTGATCCACCAAGGCGATGGAGCTTCCATGGTGAAGGTATTGAAGCGCCTGGTGCCCGAATACCGGAGCCATAATTCGGCGTTCAGTAGCTTTGACTCCCCGCCGGAAAAGGCCTGAACACAGGGCGACAGCGGGACCAGCACATGACCAGGGACCGCAACTTGGAGATCGCCCGCCTCCAGAAGGAGATCGGAGGCTACATCGGCATGGGCGCCGATAGCCTGATGTTCAATTATGACGAAGAAGGCAAACACACGAAGCTGCGTGTGATCACGCTTAACCCGAGGCACAACCAGAGCTTCCTCTTCCACACCACCGAAGGCGTGGACAAATTGGATGCGCTGAAGGCCATGCTGGACTATGTGCGGACCTACAAGGAGCGCACCAGCAGCTACACCATTCAGTGGAGCGCGCGTGGCGACAACAGCCTGCAGACCTCGTACTTCCGCGCCAAGAACGTGCTGGAGGCCTTGGATAAGCTCTTCTACGACCGCGACCCCAACAGCATCACGGTGTTCAGTGTGATGTTGAACCCGATCACCTAAGGACCGGCCGAGCGCAAGTTATTGGCGGCCTACTTGGTCAACCACGGAACCCTGTCCTTCGCACCCATGTTGAACGAGCGCTCCACTACGGTACCCATACAGGTGCGTTTTGCCGATGTGGACATGGCCCACCACGTGCACAATGGAGTGTACCTGCACTGGTTCGAACTGGCGAGGATGCGCTTCCTGGAACGCTTCATCCCCAAGGACCACGACTGGAAAGCGCAAGGCCTTATCCTGGCACGCAACGAAGTGGACTACAAGATGCCTGTGCGCCTCAACGACACCATTGAAGCAGAGGCCTGGTGCAGCGCCGTGAGGAACAAGAGCTTCGACCTCTCCTACCGGATCCATCGCACAGGTGGTAAGTCGCCCGGCATTTGTGCCGTAGGACGCAGTGTGATGGTGTGCTTCGACTATACCACGGAGCGAACGATCGCCGTTCCTGCACCATGGCGTGAGGTATTGTCCACGCTGGTCCTTTCATGATCGTTCGCGCGCTACTGATCCTTCTTGTGCTGTATTGCGGTTCTGTGCAGGCCCAGCCCCCGGCCGCCATGCGAAAGACCATCAAGACCCTACAAACGGAACTTGCACGCTACGATACGCTGAGCCCATTTTCGGATGAACCGGGGGCTACGGATACAATCGAAGCCCTCGGCACGCGCATCATGGAACGCCTAAGGGTCCTGCTGAGCGATCCGAGGTCGGTGATCATTGATCTGGAGAAGGAATTCCGGGGAAGGATCGGGATGACCCTATCGCCCGATGGTCGCCTTGCCCATTTCCATTTGCCGGAGAACACGGGTGGCACATTCCGGGCCAACTACACCCTGCTATATATGCGGACTAAAGGGTCGGTGTGGGCTGGTCAACCGAACACACTGGACGCTGAGACAGAAGATGGATCGACCTTGGATGGTGGAACAGTGGAGATCGTAGCTTCGGGGATCGGATCTTGGGACGACATCATTCAGCTCGACGACAGTACTTACTTCACCGTCGAACGTGTGACCACCTGCTCCACCTGCTGTGCGTATAGCGCAATAGGCCTGCGGCTCAAAGGGACCACCGTGCACATTCTGGGGGTTCACGACTACGAGGGACGCTTCTTCGATGTGGAGCTTTTCGAGTTGGACCCGGCCACGGCCTCCTTCCATTATGCCTATTACGACGAGTGGACGAGCGATGAACCACCCCAGCTCCTGGAACGCACCCTGTACACTGGGGTCGTACGTTACGTGAACGGCAGGTTCGTGACCACCGAAGCGTGCGAGAGCCGACGTTGAGCCCGATATTCGCGACATCATGCATGCGATAACCCATACCGAGCCCGGCACCGTGCTGGAGCCCAGCGAACTGGTCCTTAATCCCGATGGCTCCGTGTACCATCTGGCATTGCGCCCTGAGCAGCTCGGTGATCTGGTGTTCGTGGTGGGCGACCAAGGCCGTGTGGAACGCATCAGCAGGCACTTTGAGCGGGTTGAGCACCGTGTACAGAACAGGGAGTTCGTGGCCCACACCGGTGTATACCGGGGCACTCATGTGACCGCACTGAGCACAGGCATTGGCACGGATAACATCGACATCGTGCTGAATGAGCTGGATGCGCTCGCCAACATCGACCTCGAGAAACGCAGCCCGCGCAAGGAACACCGGGCATTGCGGATCATCCGCCTGGGCACCTGTGGTGCATTGCACGAGGACATCCCCGTGGACAGCCGCATAGTGAGCACCTACGGCGTAGGACTGGACAATGTGCTGCACTACTACGCCTACGAGAGCACCGATGCCGAACTGCGCCTGTTGAACGAACTGCTGGCCCAAACCGAGTGGCCTGACAACCTGCCCCTGCCCTATGTGGCCGCCGGCGATCGTAAATTGGTGGAACTGCTCGGTCATGGCAACCACACGGGAATTACCATTACTGCTGGCGGATTCTATGGACCACAAGGCAGACAACTGCGCCTGTTGCCCTCGGTTGATGGGCTGAACGAACGATTGAGCGCATTCGAGCACGAGGGACTTCGGGCAACAAACTTTGAAATGGAGACCAGCGCGCTTTACGGTCTCGGTGGCATGCTCGGTCACCGGATCTGCACTGTTTGCACCGTGGTGGCCAATCGCCTTCGCAAAGAGTACAGCAAGGACCATCATGCGGCCATCGACCGCATGATCATTGAGGCCTTGGAGCGGGCCACGGCCTAGATCACTTTCCTGTTGTTGCGGGCGCTGTGCCTTGTACTTGAATGCCCCCGAGCTTCAGGCGCACATTGCGTTCTTCGGCCTTCTGCGCCTTTTCCTCTTCTTCGGTCGTTAGGTTCAGTCGGCGCTTCATCTCGAACCACAACTTTCGGCCCATGTAGGTAAGGCTCTCGCCGGTATCCAACTCTTGCGTGGAAGGCGGGGTTTCCATCTTGGGTGAAACAGGAGCGGGCTGGGTCTTTGGTGCGGGCGGGGCCGGGGTTGGGGTTTGGGCCTTCACGCCTGCGGCCAGTAGCAGCGCAGTGGCTACCACCAGTGTTCGGAGCAATGATGTGAGCAGCCTGGCCATGTTGGTGGCCAAATCTATTGGCCTACGTCTTATCATTGGACCCGCCCGGAACATGCCAGACACCGTTTGTCCCAATTGCAACGCTGCGCTGCGAAGCACCGATCACTTCTGTTCCACCTGTGGACAGGAGGTGTTCGGTGACGGCACATTACGCTCATTCGTAGAGCAGTTCCTCGGCGACTACTTCACCTTCGACTCCAAGATCATCCGCAGTGTGGTGCCGCTGATGCTCAGGCCAGGCTTCCTCACCCTGGAGTTCATGGCGGGGCGCCGTGCCCGCTACATACCACCGCTCCGGATGTTCATCTTCCTGAGCATCCTGTTCTTCCTGGTCATTGGTTGGTCCGGTGCCGGTACCGATGGGCGCACAGCGGTGGAGGAATTGCAGGACCAAGTGTTCTGGGACCACTTCTTCACATCCATCCTGCCCAAGCTCTTTTTCCTGTTCCTGCCGTTGTTCGCAGTGCTGGTGCATGTGCTGCATCGCAAGCGCGGGGCCTCCTACGTCCAGCCCTTCATTTTCAGCGCGCACTTCCACGCCTTCGTGTTCCTGGCCTTCTCCATCTATGGGCTGCTCTCCCGGATGTTCATCACCTGGGGCCTGGTCCGTATCAACCAGGCGCTCATCTCTTTCTTCCTGCTTTATACGGTGTGGTACCTGTGGATGGCATTGCGGAACGTGTACCGTGCAACGCTTGGTCGGCAGCTTCTGAAGGCTATTGCGCTGTGCAGCCTCTATATGGTTTCCCTGATCCTCTCGGCCGTGTTGGCCGTATGGTTGCTCCGGTGAACAGGGCCCGGGCTTGGTGCCCGCTGCCTGCGCGGTATGTTTGCACGCATTACGGCTGCACTCCACCGTACCGAACATGAGCCAGTATCGCACTGTGATAGAGCCAGGCACCGCCGACCGCCGCTATTGGCGCGACCTGTGGGGCTATCGGGGCCTGTTCGTGTTCCTGGCCTGGCGCGATATTCTGGTGCGCTACAAGCAGACCGTGATCGGCGTGCTGTGGAGCGTGCTTCGCCCCCTGCTCACCTTGGGCGTCATGGCCTTTCTCGGTTGGCTTTTTGAGAGCTCGGTGCCCGGTAATGTGCCAAGGCTATTGCTCGTGGGGGCGGCCACTCTGCCGTGGACCTTCTTCAGCACGGCCTTCAGCGAAAGCGCCAACAGCCTCATTGCCAACAGCAACCTGCTCACCAAGGTCTATTTCCCACGTCTGATCGTTCCGGCGAGCACGGTGATCGTCTGCCTCATCGACTTTCTGATCTCGTTCGCCATACTGGTCGTTCTGATGATCGGCTACCGATTCGTTCCGGGTGTTCAGTTGCTGGCCCTGCCCCTCTTCCTGTTGCTGGCCCTGATCACCGCGCTCGGCTCGGGCCTGTTGATCGCGGCGCTGAACGTGAAGTACCGCGACTTCCGCTACATCGTTCCCTTCATTGTGCAATTCGGCCTGTACGTATCTCCTGTAGCCTTTTCCAGCAGCGATATCCTGAACAGCGACCGCATCCCGCAGGCCATCAAGTTCCTCTACGCCATGAATCCCATGGTGGGTGTCATCGATGGCTTCCGTTGGTGCATTCTCGGCGATGAGGTGCCCATCCACCTGCCTGGGTTCCTGCTTTCCGTAGGCATCAGCCTGCTGTTGTTGGTGGTGGGTATACGGTACTTCCGCAATACTGAACGCGGCTTTGCCGATGTGATCTGAACCATGGGCACGCCGATCATCACCGTAGAGCACCTGAGCAAGCGTTATGAGCTGCGCCACCAGCAGGCCGAACGCTACACGGCCCTGCGCGATGTGCTGACGAACAAGGCCCGTTCACTGTTCCGACGTGGCCCCGCGGCATCCGTTACGCGGGATGAGTTCATGGCGCTGAACGATGTGAACTTCACCGTGAACGCGGGTGATCGTCTGGGCGTTATCGGCCGCAATGGTGCGGGAAAGAGCACCTTACTGAAAGTCCTGAGCCGGATCGTGGACCCTACCCAAGGCCGCATTACCATTGATGGTCGCGTGGCCAGTCTGCTGGAAGTAGGCACGGGCTTCCACCCGGAACTGACCGGGCGCGAGAACATATTCCTCAACGGCGCCATACTCGGTATGGGGCGGGCGGAGATCCGTTCCAAGTTCGACGAGATCGTGGAGTTCGCCGAAGTGGAGCGATTCCTGGACACTCCGGTGAAGCGCTACAGCAGTGGCATGTACGTGCGCCTGGCCTTTGCCGTGGCCGCACATCTGGAGCCCGAGATCCTGATCGTGGATGAAGTGCTGGCCGTGGGCGATGCGCAGTTCCAACGCAAGTGCCTGGGAAAGATGCGCGATATCAGCACCGGGCACGGACGCACCATCCTGTTCGTGAGCCACAACATGGGCGCCATCCGCTCCTTCTGCGACCGGTGCCTTCTGCTGGACCGGGGGCGTGTGCTCGCCGATGGACCGACCAACGATGTGCTGCCCCTTTACTTCGGCGTTGGCAAGGACACCGAAATGGACGGTTTCCGCATTTCGGCCGTTCCGCTGGACCCCTCGGGCGAATGGGTGGCGGGCAGTTTGATGCGCATTGATATCTCGTGGGCCGAAGGACGTTACCGTCCCGGATGGCATGCCGACGTGGCGTGCTACACCTTGGAAGGCACCAAGCTCTTTGCCTTCCAAAGCCACACCATGCCTGGCGTCAATACCGAGGTTGTTGGTAGCAACGGTGTACGCTTCGAGATCATGAACCCCGGCTTGGTGGATCAGGATATCCGATTGGACGTGGGCGTGCGCCCCAGCGCGAACCAGCCATACAACGTGGTGATCGAGAACGCACTGCTATTGAGCCCGAGCAACAAAGGCATTTCTCGCGACCGTGTGCCCGATGTGTTATTGGTCCCACAAGCCACTTGCATGGCGCTATGAGCAAGAAGAACGACCTACTGGTGGACCAATCGTATTGGGATGCGAGCTACTCCGGCATGCGTCCTGCGATCGCGCCGCCCGAGGATGCCCTTCGCCAGTGGCTCGAGGCACGTGTACCGAAGGCCAAGAGCGAGCAACATGCGTTGGAGGTGGGCTGTTTTCCCGGCCGCTACCTCGCAGTGCTTGGTCAATTGGGCTACACCGTCCACGGCGTGGACCTTACGCCCGGCGTGGAAAACATGGCAGAAGCGCTGAAGGCCACAGGGCTTTCCACCGGCGAATTCCGACGAACGGATTTCCTGAAAATGGAGGTGGACCGCCAGTACGATCTGGTGAGCTCCTTCGGCTTCATTGAACATTTCACCGACTGGCGTTCCGTGTTGTTGAAGCATGCGGAACTCGTCTCTCCGGGTGGCATGCTGGTGATCGAAACACCGAACTTCAAGGGTGGTGTGCAGCAGCTGTTCCATCGCTGGCTGGACAGCACCAATCTGCGTCGCCACAACCTGGACGCCATGGAACCACACGCGTGGGCCGAGTTGCTGCGAGAGCAGGGCTTCATCGTGCAGTGGGCCGGGTGGTTCGGTCAGTTCGATTTTTGGAGCGACCCTGAGCCGGATAGCTTGGGCCATCGCATCGGCGCCAAACTGCTGGGTATTCTGAAGCCCCGTCTTGCGCACATGAAAGAAGGTTCGCCAAGCCTTTCGCCCTATTGCGGACTCATTGCCACAAAGGCCTGATCGCATGCCTGCACAGGTGGAGCGGACCGTGATCACCAGGCTCAAGGGCGGACTGGGCAATCAGCTGTTCCAATATGCCGCAGGGCATGCCTTGGCCGAGCGCACGGGCTCAACGCTGCTGGTGGATACCAGCTACCTCGAACACCGTCCGGCCAACATGGACTGGACCCCGCGCGACCTGGCGCTCGATGTGTTCAATGCACCGCTCATGCTGGCTTGCGAGGCTCAGGTGAAGGAAGCGAGACGAAGCCTCGATGACCGGCTGGCTCGATGGACCGCACGACTTTCTCTGGGCATCGGTAAGTGGAACGTACTGATGGAACAAGGAGACGATGACCTTGCACGGTTCAAGGCATTGAACGCCCCGGCATACCTCGAAGGCTACTGGCAGGATGAACGTTACTTTCTGAACGTGGCCGACCAATTGCGCGGACACCTGTTCCAACCACGCGAGCCGGTGGAAGGACGCAACGCAGAGGTGTTGGGGAAGATCGGTGCACAAGTGAGCGCAAGCCTGCACGTGCGCCTTGGCGATTACCGCACCAACGAACGCTCTGCCGCTTGGCATGGAGTGGTGGACCCGGCAAAGCAGCGTGAATGGGCGCTCGAACTGGTGGAGAAGTACGGCGTGGAGCACTTTTTCGTATTCTGCGATGAACCCGAGCTCGTTGCCGCGCATCTGGCCTTGCCCCACCCCCACACCGTGGTGGCCCACAATGTGGGTACTGCCGCGCATTGGGATATTTACCTCATGAAGCACTGCCACCACCACATCATCGCCAACAGCAGCTTCAGTTGGTGGGGCGCATGGTTGAACCCATCGCCGAACAAGGTGGTGATCGCTCCTGCGCGTTGGTTCAATGGTGCCGAACGGTCCGCTTCCCTTGCCCTGCCGCCCACATGGACCGTCCGCTGAACATCGTCCACTGCGTGGAGAGCTATGCACCCGCACTGGGTGGAATGCCCGAGGTGGTGAAGCAGCTCAGCGAGCGCATGGTTCGGATGGGGCATCACGTAACGGTGTTCACTAAAGCGCATCCCGATCGAAAGTCCGACCGACTGAACGGCGTTGACATTCGCGGTTTCCAATTGAGCGGGAACCATGTGGATGGTATTGTCGGTGATACGGTACCCTACCTGCAAGCACTGCGCGAAAGCAAGGCCGACATCATCACCTTCTTCGCAGCACAACAGTGGGCATCGGACATCGCATTACCGCACTTGGGGTCGCTACCCGGTAAGAAAGTTTTCGTGCCTACCGGGTTCTCTGCGCTGCATGATCCGCGCTGGGCCGGGTATTATGGGCAGATGCCGCGGTGGCTGGGCGATATGGACCTCAACTTGTTCCTCTCCCACCACTACCAGGACATTGAATTCGCCAAGGCGCACGCTATCACCAACCACACGGTGATACCCAACGGGGCTGCGGAAGAGGAGTTCGACCGGACACCCGAGTTCGATCTGCGGAGTTCGCTCGGCATCGAACCAGCCCAGCCCTTGGTCATGCACTTGGGCAGCTACACGGGGATCAAGGGCCATCGCGAGGCCATTCAGTTGTTCGTGAAAGCGCGCACGGGCAGATCCGTGCTGGCGCTTATCGGCAATGGCAATGTGGCCTTGGAACGGATCTATCAGCGCCACTTCTCCTACTTCCTCCTGCGGTTGAGCGCCTTGCTGAAACGAAAGCGCATCGTGTTCCTCGAACTGGATCGCGCACGCACGGTGGATGCCTTGAAGCAGGCTGACCTCTTCTTGTTCCCAAGCAATGTGGAATGCTCACCGATCGTGCTGTTCGAGGCCATGGCGGCGGGTGTGCCCTTCCTGAGCTCGCGGGCCGGTAATGCTGCGGAGATCGTGGCGTGGAGCAACGGCGGCTGGACAATGCCCGGACACCGGGATGCGCAGCAGCGAGAGCGTCCTGATATTGCGGCCGGTGCGCGCATGTTGGAGGAGATCCTGCACGACCCTGCCAAACGCAAAGAGGCCGCACAAGCCGGCCACCAGGCTTGGCGAGAGCGGTTCACTTGGCGCCACATTGCAGGGCAGTACATCAGCGCCTACAAGCACCTTGTGTCCGGTGACCAACAATGAGCGGATCGGAACACATACCCCGTGTTACCGTGCTGCTGCCGGTGTACAATGCAGCACCCTTCCTGCGGGCCACCTTGGACAGCATTCTGCATCAGCGTTTCAGCGACTTTGAGATACTGGCCATGGACGATGGCTCCACTGATGGAAGCCTGGCCATCCTAAGTTCCTACACCGACCCAAGGCTCCGTGTGGTCGCTCACGAGCGGAACAAGGGATTGATCGCCACGCTCAACGAAGGCATCGAAGCAGCTCGCGGCACCTACATCGCGCGGATGGACGCCGATGATCTGATGCACCCCGATCGGCTGGCACAACAAGTGGCGCACCTCGACGCGCACCCCGAACTGGTCGTGCTGGCCACTTGCGTCGAAACAATTAATTCCGATGGCGAGGTCACCGGGAAATGGGATGTGGACCAGGCGACCTTGGATGAGCAGGCCATTCGGGCCATGATGCCCCGCACCAATTGCATCGCCCATCCATCGGTGATGATCCGGCGCAGCGCACTGGCCGACCTCCGGTATTCACCGGCCCAAAAGGGCGCCGAGGATTGGGACCTCTGGTTGCGCATGTTGTCCCGTGGGCTTAGGATCGCCAAGCTGCCCGACATGCTCTTGCAATACCGGGTTCATTCCGGCAGTATCATGGGCGGGGCGAAAAAGGATCGGCCATATGAGCTCCGTCTATTGAATACGCGGTGGCGCTTTCTCTGGCGTGAATGGAGCAACGGTCGGTTCAGCAGGCTTCAATCGGCCGTGATCAACGCGCAGGCACGAACGCTGGCGCGCTATGTCAAGAACGAATTGTTGTTGCCCTTCCTGCGTGACCTCAAAAGACTGCTCACTTACTCACATGGGCGCATTGTCAACGAAGCATGGGCCCTGACCAAGGTCGAGAACGAATGGCGGGGCCACCTCATGTTCGTGTTCCCCTACCTCAACACCGGTGGAGCGGAACAGGTGCATGCCGATATTCTAGCCACCGTTGCTGACCAGCGTCCATTGGTGGTGATAACCGGACGTTCCACCGATCACGCATTTCGGGAGAATTTCGCGAAGCACGCCTGCCTTCTGGAACTTCATCACCTGCTGAACCATCCGCTCTGGCGCAAGAGGACGCTGAAACGGTTGGCAGCGCTTCTCAACCAGCGCCCGGCCGCCCAGCTGTTCGCCTCTAATGCATCACAGTTTTTCGAGCTGCTGCCGCTGATCAATGAGCACGTGCGTACCACCTACCTGGTGCATGCCTTCCTCTACCAACCGAACGGCAATCAGCAGCACAAGTACTGGCTCAGGTATTTCGCTCGCGTAAATGCCTATGTGTTCATTAGTTCGCATTCGCGGGAACAGTACGAGCGGCTCCTGTTCGCCAACAACATACCACGTAGCCAGTATGGTAAGCTTCTCTTGCTCACCAATGCAGTACATCGTTTTGGGGAAGTGCGCCTGCACCAACGACCGGGGGTGTTGTTCGTTGGCCGCCATTCGCCAGAGAAACGCCTACTGCTCTTCCTTGCTCTTACCGACCACTTGGAGCGCACTGCGCCCGGACGGTTCCGATTTACAGTGGTAGGCGCGGATCATGTTCAAGGTCATGCGCATGTGGATTTCCGAGGGAAGATCAACGACCCGGACGCTATTGCCGCGATCTACAGCGACCACGATATGCTGGTGCTCACTTCTGAGCGGGAAGGCTTTCCCATGGTGATCATGGAGGCCATGGCGCATGGCTTGCTTGTGGTGAGCACACCGGTGGGCGATGTACCCGCACGGCTCAGCAATGATCTGGCCCTTATCACGACATCCGCTCAGGAGGAGGTCGTACTCACTGAGATGGAACATGGGATCCTGTCCATCGTCGCTGATCGGGATCGGTTCATACGTATGCGCCAAGCATCACTGACCGAGGCGCAAAAAGAGTTCGGCATTGATCGTTTTCGCGCAGCCTATCGCGCTTTATTGACCGATAGTGCTTCCTGAGCCAGTTGGAGCAGCTCTCGTGTGAAGGCGGTCCAGTTCAGCACTTCCTCGAACCGCTTACGGGCCAAAGTGCGCATGGTCTGCCAGGTATCGGGCGCCTTCACCAATTGCTGCACGCGCTCGGCATAAGCAACGCCATCCTCGTTCATCTCGAAAAGATGACCTGTGATACCATCCTGCACGATGGTAGGAATGCCTCCTGTGCGTGTGGCAAGCACAGGCAATCCGTATGCTGCAGCTTCACAGCAAACAATGCCATAGGCCTCGAAGCGCGTGGGAAGCAACAGTATATCGGCCGTGCGCAGATGTTCCTCCAAGCGCTTGGCCTGGGCCGGATCGTTCTTGTCCAGGAAGCCTTCGCAGAGCATGTCCGCGTCCGTGACCGATGAGGGGGGCGTACATCCGCACACCACCAGCTGTGCGGTCACTCCCCTGCGCTTCAATTCCTGCAAGGCCTCCAGTGCTATTGGTCCTCCTTTGTCCTCCCAGTTCACACCGAGGAAGAGCAGCTTGATCCGCTCGGCAGGAAAGCTCCGTGCTGCGGGTGGCGGTGGCATGTTTTCCAAGTTGGCTCCAAAGGGCACCACCCTCACTTTGTGCGCCTGCTCGGGCGCGGCATGCACTGCCGCATCGGCCGCCCACTGCGAAGCGTAAACTGTGAGCGCTGCATTCTTCAGGGCCTGTTGTTCAAGTGCCAACGACTCCTGTTTGGAGAAAGCGGCCAGATCATTCAGAATGCGGTGGTAACCCAAAGCACCAGCAATGCAGCGATCGTTGATATGTATGATCGGTGCCTTTGTGCGCAGTAACGCGGTGGTGGCCAGACCGGCAGGGGCAATGATGAGATCAACATCGTGCAACTGAGGTCCCAGCGCACGGGCGTAAGCCTTCGCCATCACGAATGAATCGCGGTAGTTGAAGCGCTTACCCGCGCTCCGGAGCATTACCTGGTTGATGGACTGGCACAGGAACAGCTCAGGTTGTGGGCGTAGTGGCCCGATGACCTTCACAAAGGCCACCTGTTCTTGTAGTGCACGCAACAGGAAGTAGTTGGTGCCTGACCAAGAACGACGATCGTTGGGGTCGTCCACGGAGACATAGCCTACGTTGATGGGCAGTTTCATCGCTGAGGGAGCGAAGTTCGGACCTACAGCCTTCGTAGCGCACTCCTCAACAGCCTATTGTTCACTTCGTCCGCGAGCGGTCCCATCAACAGGTGCAGTGTGGAAACATGGCGGAGCGGTGGCCCAAGGGAACATTGACACCCCGATACTTTCGCTTCCGTTCATGCACTGGAGCATGCGCGCACGATCCATGAGCGATACCGAGATCCGCGCTTTGATCACCTTGATCGATGACCCCGATGAGGGTGTTTATCTCCAGGTGCGCGAGCGTATTGTTTCCCTCGGCGGACCGGTCGTTCCGGTGCTGGAGCGTGCTTGGGAGCTCGATGACCTGGGCGACCTGTTCCGGAACCGCATCGAGGACATCCTGCAGACCATCCACCTTGCCGGTGTAAGGGAACGCCTGATCACATGGCGCGATAAGGGTTGTGATGACCTGCTGGAGGGCGCATTGATCGTGAGCCGGTACCGCTATCCCGATCTGGACGAACAGAAGGTGAAAGCCCGGCTCGCTGCGATACGCCAGGACATCTGGCTGGAACTGAACGATCACCTCACCGCCTTCGAGAAGGTGCGTGTGTTCAATCACATCTTCTTTCAGGTACACGGGTTCAAGGGCAACAAGCGCAACTACCACGCCCCGCAGAACAGCTACATCAACGATGTGCTTGATAGTCGCACGGGAAATCCGTTGTCGCTGGCCATCATCTACCAAGTATTGGCCGAGGACCTGGGCCTCCCACTGAAAGGTGTGAACCTGCCGAACCACTTCGTGCTGGCCTATTTGGACGAGGATAGCATGGGCGGAATTGATAGTGCGCAACATGCGGATGAGAACGTGCTGTTCTACATCAATGCCTTCAGCCAGGGTGATATTCTTGGGCGTAACGAGATCAACGAGTTCCTGGAAAAGCTGAAGATCGAGCCGCGGCCTTCGTTCTATTCGCCATGCACCAACCGGGATATCATCCGCAGGCAACTGAACAACCTTGCCAACAGCTACCAGAAGCAGGGCGATGATGAACGTGCCGCAGAGCTCGGGGAGTTGCGCGACCTGCTCGGCAATGTTGATGTTTGACCTTCACGGTAGGACCGACCGCATGGTGATGATCGGTCGTGCCTAGGTTGAAAGGGGCATCCTTCGACTAAGGCTTCGGATGATCGGAGGGAACATCCGCTCCAATGGGCGACGCAGGCTTGTAGCTGTTGATCTCCCAAATACGCCATACCGCAGTGCGATCAGCCCACCCTCCCACGTTCATTCGCAACAGCCAGTCCGGGAAAGCGCTGTAGAGCAACTCTGTCCGCATGCCCGAAGGGAATGCTTGGTCACGCGACCGCGATACGAACAGCAGGCGCCCTTCAGTGCGCAGATCCGTGCTTTGAACAGATCCTACACGAACTCCTCGTGGCCGTATGTACCAAACGGGAAGGCCCTGCTTGAACGGGTCATCGTTGTCATGGAGAATAAGGTCGCCGGGATGCGCAAGTCGGTACAACTCCCGGTAAAAGCCGACATCATCCTGTGCGGGCTTGAACATGATCACGAGCAATAGCGGCACATGCACCACCAGGAAGAACATTCGGAACGAACGAGCAACCCGATCGCTCAACCAACGAAGCCATTCACGCTCTTCCGCTTTGGAAAGGCCACCCACAACGAGGGCGGGTAGCAATGGAATGATCGGGAAGATGAAGCGCAGTTCCTTGTGGCTGACGAGCAGATGCGCCAGCAGGAACGGGACCACGGCCCATGTGAGTGCATCACGGCGGCCAACAACGAACAGGATCATCGGCCCAATTAGGAAAAACAGGCTGAAGGGAGGCAATGCGCGTTCAACGAGGGTTGTGAAGTAATACCACCAAGGCTCGATACCGAATGAATCGGCCTTTCCCTGTATGATATTGAGGTCAACGTAGTTCCAGATGGTGAACACCCATTCACCGTAGAACCATCTGTCCAGGACGAAGCCAGCGCCAAGGCTGACGAAGATGCCGAGGAGGAGCGCTGCTGTTCGGTCCCATCGCAGCTGCTTAACAAGCACAGCCCATATCAACAGTCCTGCGACCATTAGGCCCACTTGGAAACGTGCCACAACAGCAAGGCCAAGAACTACTCCGGAACCAAACAGGACAAGGCGTGAGCGTGGTCCTAGGGAAAAGGCTACGCCTACAAATCCGATGGAAAAAAGCGCTCCCGATAGACCCTCGGATGAGAACCGGACACCGCAATACACACTGAACCAGAGGAAGAAGGCCAGGAAGAGGTACAGACGCAGCCAATGCCCACGCTGCATCACCGGGTCGATCCGCAGCTTGCCCTTAAGTAGGAGCACCGCTGCCGTGAACGACAGAACGGCTGTGAGTAGGCGTACGATCAGCGAAACAGTGAACGGGTCCGGTTCGCCGAGCAAGGCAAGCGAACGATGTACGGCCACCACGATCGCTGGTTGCAAGGCCGGTCGCATCCGCTCGCCGAATTCCCAGGGCAGTTCACTTGCCGGCGTAATGCCGAGCTTCCAACCCGCGAATTCAAGGATCTGGTAGTGCTCATCCGCATGATGCACGCCCAACGAGAAGAACGCGGTGATCGCGAGGACCAAGGCCCCGATCCAAACTGCGGCCCGGGCATCGGCAGGCAAACCGCTCGTCATCGGCCGAAAAGTCGCAACGCTGTGCGCACAATGATGGACAGGTCGAGCCATAAGCTCTGTTCGCGCACATACTGCAGGTCCAATGCGAGCTTAGCGGGCATCACCTCTTCCACATAGGTGCGTTCAGGGTCTTTGCTTCGTCCCAGCACCTCGTTCTCATTGATGTAGGCAATGCTGGCCAGGCTCGATAATCCGGGGCGAACGGAGAGCACCGCGCGCTGTTCCGGTGTGTACAGGGCCACATACTTCGGTACTTCGGGTCGAGGGCCCACCACGCTCATGTCGCCTTTCAGGATGTTGATGAGCTGTGGAAGTTCATCCATCTTGGTGCGGCGCAGGAAATGCCCCACCCCTGTTATCCGCGGATCGCGCTCGCCCACGGTGATCTGTCCACGGGCCTCACTACCCGGGCGCATGCTGCGGAACTTCAGCAGTTCGAACGGCCTTCCATTGCGCCCCACGCGAACTTGCCTGAAGAACGCGCCACCCGGAGAGGTGATCGCCACCGCTGCGGCCAATACCAGCAACAAAGGCGACAACAGGCCCAAGGCAAGCAACGAGGCAGCAATGTCGAACAGCCGTTTCATCAGGCGCTCATCACCTCTTCCACAGCGGCCTTCACCACATTGATCACGCGGTCCACCTGCGCATCGGTGAGGTCGTAGTAGACCGGCAGACTGATCTCGTGGCTGTATTGGAGGTAGGTGTTCGGATAATCCCGCATGGCGTATCCCTGGCCCATGTAGAAGCTCAGCATCGGCAGTGGGATGAAATGCACGTTCACACTGACGCCATGCTGCGCGATGGCCGTGATGATCGCATCGCGCTGTTCCTCGGTGGAACCCGCGATCCGCAACATGTACAAGTGGTAGCTGCTCGTTCGGTATCCGTCGTAGAACTCAGGGACCACGAATCGTGGGTCCTTGGCGAAGGCCTCGTTATAGCGATAACAAATAGCGCGACGTCGGACTAGTGTATCCGTATCGTACCGTTCCAATTCCACGAGCCCGATGGCGGCCTGTAGATCGGTCATGTTGCACTTCCACCCCGGAAAAGCCACATCGTAACGCCACGCTCCGGGTTGTGTCTTGGCCAAGGCGTCCTTGCTCTGGCCGTGCAGGCTCATGGTGTTGAAGAGGCGGTACAGCTCTTCGTGATCGAAAGGCTTGGGGAGGTTGAAGGCCAACGCACCGCCCTCGGCCGTGGTGAGGTTCTTCACTGCATGGAAACTGAAGCCGGTGATATCGGCCTGCGCGCCCACGGCCTTGCCACCTATGCGTGCACCGAAAGAGTGCGCAGCGTCGGAGAGCACCAGCGGACGACCGAGCATGGTTTGGACCTCATTCGATGGCTTGAAGAACGAGCGGGCCTGCGAAGCGATCGACATGATCTGTTCCACATGGGCAGGTAATCCGCCGATATCAACAGGCATGATCACCTTGGTCCGTTCGGTCATGCGCAATAGAAGCTGCGCCGGGTCCATGGTGAAGTCGTCAAGCACGTCGACCAGCACGGGCTTTGCGCCTACGTGCATCACAATGTTGGCCGTGGCGCAATAGGTATAGGCAGGCACGATCACCTCGTCGCCGGGGCCTACACCGAACCAACGCAGCACCAGTTCGCATGCGTTCGTCCAGCTGTTCAGGGCGATCACACGCTCCACACCGCAATAGTCGGCCAATTTTCGCTCGAACTCCTTGGTGCGCGGGCCCGTGGTGATCCATCCGCTGCGCAAGGCCTCTTCCACGGCTTTCACCGTGCGGTCATCAATGCGGGGCGGGCTGAAGGGGATCGGGGTCGTGCTCATGACGCTCGGAGCGCTTTGGAAGTAGTGGACGAAGTTCGGGGTTCATCATGGGTCCAGAACACCCAGAGGGCCATCACCGAGAAGTACACCACCCCGGCCTGCACTTCCAGCATGCTCTCCACGCTCCAGTTGATGGCGCTGCCGATAAGAAAGACCCAGACCAGAGGGTCGCGACGATGGGGGCGGGAGAAAAGCGGCGCCAGGAGCATCAATACAAGCGCCACCAACGCACCAATGCCCAGGCAGGCCGCTGTTTGCAGGAATTGGCTGTGCGCGTTCAACCGGTGCTCCAAGGCCCACTCCTGCCCTCTTTCGCGGTACAGGCGCATCAGTTCGTTCTTGATGTCGCCGGTGCCTGTGCCGGTCCATGGTGCTTCGGTGATGAGCTCCTGTGCGGCCGACCATGTGAGCCGTCGCACGGCCGAACTGGTGCTGGCATTGGCATCCACTTCGTCGTTTACGGCCGCATGAAGGGCCTCTTGCACACGTTCACGGGCGTAGGAACTGCCGGCCAATAACGCCACAAGGCCGAGCGTTGAAACGAGCATCATGCCCAGCACATGGCGACGCACCACGGTATCACGCCAACGCAACACCAGAGCCGCCGGTAGCAGAAGCCCCAACATGATCCAGCCCATTTTGCTACCGCAGAGCACAATACCCAACACGAGCAGCACTGAAACAATACGGTCCCACACCAGCGGCACCCGGGCGTGAAGGTCCGTGAGCAGCCAGGCGGCCAGCGAAATGGCCAGGTACATGGCGAAATAACTGGGGTGAATGAAGTACGAGAAGCGGGTACTGAATACCTCTTGTGCCGGGGCGAACTCAGTACCGATGCCAATGCGTAACACGGCCGAGATCAGACAGACCAATACGGCCAATGCGTTGGCCAGTGCGCTCATCAAAAGGATGGAACTGCGCTCAATGCGTACTTCGGTCGGCATCAGTAGGGCAAGCACGCCAGCAGCCAACAAGGGTGCTTTGATCTGCAGGTCGAAGAGGCCGAAATCCATGTCTTCCGTCCAAGCCATTCCCACCATGTGCCACAGGAACAGCAGCACCATCCAAGGCCAGGGAGTTTGCCACGAAAACCCTGTGGACAGGCCCATGACCGTGCGATACCGGACCACCATTCCCACGAGGAAAAGTACCAGGAACAAGGGCACCAGGTTGGCCGAAAGCGATAGTGCCACCGAAAGACCCACCATGCCAGCAGCGGCCAACGGACCATGCGCGATAACAAGTCCGCGCCAGGCAGCTTGCACACTTCCTTGTAACGTTGGCATGCTCATGAACCCTGCTGTTGGGTGATCCGCACCAATGCCTCCCACAACCGGACACTGATCTTCCTGCGATCGAATTTCTCCAGTACGTATTTCCGTCCTGCTTCACCCATGCGCTGCAATGCGGAACGATCGGCATCCAGCGCGAGCACCTGGTCCGCCAACGAACGAGGGTCCTCTGGAATGAAACCCAGGCCAGCGCCACCTTCAACGATGAAGAGGTCCTTCGCCTCACCTTCCACACCCAGCAATAAGGGTTTTGAAAGCGCCAATGCCTCGAAGATCTTGCTGGGAATGGCACCCTTGAAGAGGTCGTTGCGCCGCAGGGGGACCACCACGGCATCGGTGGCGCGCAGCAATGCCAACAGGTCTTTACGTGGCATGCGGTCCACAAAGCGCACCTGTTCAACGCCCAGCTCTTTCTTCAACCGAAGCAGCATCTCCTTCTCCGGTCCATCACCGATAAGCAGGAAATGGATGTCCTTCCGATGTTTCAATAGCAAGGCCGCTTGCAACACCACTTCCAACCCTTGAGCATGGCCAATGATGCCGGCGTAGGTGAGCACCAGATCGCCCGGAGCAATGCCTGCTTTGGCACGCGCCTCGGCCGGGTCGCCGCTCTGCTCAGCTTGTGCGATGGCATCCAGGTCCACGCCGTTGGGCAACCACAGCACTTCCTTGTGCGGCAAGCGCCTCTTGATGTCGGCAACGATGCCCATGGTCTGGCCGGTGATGAGCGCTGAGCGCTCGTAGCATCGCTCTTCGAGCCAGGTGCTGGCGCTGATCATGGTCTTGTTGGTGACCATACCAAGCTGCACGGCGCTCTCCGGCCAGAGGTCGCTCACGTTGAAGACCAGCTTGGCGCCTTTGGCGCGCGCCAGCCACATGGCAGTAATGCCTAGGAATAAGGGTGGCGATTCCACGAACAGTATATCGCTGCGCCGCAGCTTGAACAAACCGACCACGAAGGCGGTGATCACGAACGAGAAGTAATTGCAGAGCCGCCAGAAGATGCTTCTGCTCTGCGACACCAACAGCCACACGCGATGTACCGTCATTCCGCCTTCCACCGAACGCGCGTGCCACTTGCCCCGGTAGTCCGCGTGGATACGCATATCGGGGTAGTTGGGCATGGCGGTAAGCACGGTGACCTCCGCTCCGTTCGCCACCAAGGCCTGCGCCGTGGCGAACAGCCGGTTCTGCGGAGCCCCCGTTTCAGGCGGGAAGTACTGGGTGAGAAAGATGACCTTCATCGGAACCGGTTCTACCTCACGTTGTTCTGAAGGACTTTGATCATACGGTCCACACAAACGGGCCAAGCGTACTCCGCACGGACCATATCGCGGCCGTTGCTGCCCAGTTGAACCCTCAATTCCGCAGCATCGCAAAGTCGGAGCATCTGGACCGATGCCTCGAAGGCATTGGACGCAGGGACCACAAGCCCCGTGACCCCATGACGCACCACTTCGGGCAACCCGCCCACGTTGCTCACCACAACGGGCAAGCCGCATGCACTGGCCTCGATCACGGCCACACCGAAGCTCTCGGCCCGGCTGAGCGCCACGAACACATCCATTTTGCGCAGCTCGTCGGGCACACGATCATGCGGTACGGCACCCACGAAGGTGACCTTGTCCGCAACTCCGCTGCTCTTCGCCAACCGATGCAGTGCTGCTTGTTGGCCACCCTTGCCCACGATACGAAGACGTAGATCAAGCGAAGGGCGTTGAGCCACTACCAATGCAAAGGCCTCGATCAATAGGTCGATGCCATAGACCTGCTCCAGCGCTTTCACGGTGCCGAAGGTCATACTGGTGCGGAGCTCATCGTCAGGCCTTGGAATGAACGTGTCCGTATCCACACCGAAGGGAACCACGGTCAACGGTCTCGGTTGCGGCAAAAGGCTCCGCACACGCACCGCCATGGCTTCACTGGTGCTTACGATATGGGCCGCATGCATCAGGTTGCCGACCAGCGATCGCTTGTGCAGAGGGCTCTTCTCCGGAAAATCGAAAACATCACTTCCCCAAACGTTCAGCACCACTCGGACCGGTGCGCACCAGCGGGCCAGTGTTCCATATCCCGTGGCGTAATGTGCATTCACCACAGTAGGCTTCAGCTTGCGCAGAAGTCTGGTCAACAGCGGTCCGTTCACCACGTATCCCAGGCCTTTCAGGTAAGGGAGGCGATGCACCTTCACGCGGTGGTCCATCTGCGAGTGTGGTGCGTGCAGGCTGGCCAAATGGACATCGAGACCTCTGTCCGCAAAGGCATTCGCCCAGCGAACGGTATGCACCGAGGAGGCCGCAGCGAGCATGAGCAACTTCATGCCCCGGTGGGTTTGTGCATGGCCACCGAACGCAGGTGCGCCAGTGTGAGGTCCACTTTATTACCCTTGTGGCCGTCCTTCAGCACAAAGGCCTCGGAACTCCGCCACCAGAGCATCGAACGGACAGCCTCGTCGCGGCAGATAATGCCTGCTGCGAAGAATGCTGACAATTGCGAGAACAGTTTGCCCAGCCATGGGCGCATGATACCGGGCACCGAACGGCGGTCAAGGTCATCACCCACAAAGGTGACCACAACAGGAACCGCACTGGCAAGTACGGTGAACAGACCGGCCACAGAACCGTAATGCACGTGCACCACATCTGGACGCGTGCGCTGCAGCAAGCGCTTCAACTTGGCACGCGAACGCCAAAGCCTCCAGGGCGACGAACGGTCCTCCAGATGGAACAGCGTTACCTGTGCGCCATGGGCGGCCAACGCAGCGGCCTCTTTCTTGGCCTTGGTGTACATGGTCCCTTCCTCCTTGTCGGGGATCACCACCACCAGTTGCAGCACGTGTTCGCCCTGTGCAGCCAGCCGGTCCAGCTCGCTGGTCACGAAGCGGACATCACGCCAGGTGGCCCAACCCAGGTAGAGCAACGAGACCAGCAGCACGATGCCCATGGTATACCACGGCGTGGGCACCAGCAAGTGGAACATGCTGCCCAGAAGAAGTAGCAGGAAGGCTTTGGTGAGGTTCACGCCATTGCGCGGGGTGCGGAAGTAGGCATCAAGCACACTACGCATGCCGTTGAAATAGGCGAACGGCAGGGCACCAAGGAAAATGAGCCGCGACATGGGCACGTACTGTTCGCCCGTGGGCCCCAGGTAGATGGCCAGGACGGGCGTGGCCAGCAATTCGAAACCGGCCATGAGCGCAACGGAGGCCAAGAGGATGATCCGCGACATGTGACGCACGCGTTCGGCGAGACCGGCATGGTCGCCTGCGGCCAGCTGGGCTGCGGCCGATGGGAGCAGCAACAAGGCCACGGGAGAGAACACAGCGGCCGCGATGTTCAGCAGTGTGGCACCGAAGCCCACTTCGCCACTCAGGTCGAGGCCGTGGGTGCGCAAGGCCACGTATCCTGGAATGGTGAGCAAAGCGCCCAAAGCCACATCTCCGGGCACTCGCGGAAGGCCGTAGCGCAATAGCTCTGCACCTTCACGCTTAGAACCGCCGGGCGTTGTACCGAACATGCCACGCCACACCGACAGCAGGGCCGAAATGGCCCAGGCCGCACCGGTGAACCAGAGCACAGCGCTCATTTCGGAGAACAGCAGGAACGCCCCACAGGGAGCCAAGGCGAGCACCGTAAGCTGCAGCGCATTCGCGACCACCGTGGCACCACGCCCACGCAGGTAGCCGTACGCCACGCCGTGCAGCGCGATCCCGAGCGTCATCAGGCCAACAGGTGCCATCAACGGCGCCTGTTCGTGCGAACCGAATATGGTCCATGAAAGGGGGCGGGCGAACAGCGCGGTAAATGCCCAAAGCGTAAGCCCCAGCGGCAACACGTAGGACAGTGCTCCTTTCAGGTAGCGTCGGGCCATTTCCGGGGCCGCGCTCATGGCCGCAAAACGGGTAATGCCCACCATGGCCCCCAGGAGGATAACCGGGAAAAGGAAGGAGATGGTACGCCGGGCGATCACGTAGAGGTCCAGGTCCTCCTTGCTTTCCATGGCGGCCAGGCGATAGGTGAGCACCATGCCGAGCAACGCCAAGCCTTCCGTGAGGTAGGTCAGCAGCCCATCACGTCCTTGGGGCGAACGCAGCATGGCCAGTAGCTTGCCGAGCATGGGGCGAAAGTACCCCGAGCGGACCGTTCGGCAGGCGTGCCTCCGCGACCGCTGTTCCGGACGTGCAGCCGTTCATCCGAGGCGCCGGTGCCGGATCGGAACGCGCCTCTATCTTCGGCAGCGAACTAAAGATCACGCTATGATGATGGACTTCTTTCAATGGCATTGGTGGGCAGCGGCAGCGATCCTGCTCTTCATCGCCGAGATCTTCGTGCCGGGCTTCTTCCTCTTGTGCCTCGGTGTCGGGGCAGCGGGGGCCAGCTTTACCGCGGCGATCGGACTGAATTCAAGTGTCCAGCTCATCGCCTTCAGTGCATTCTCGCTCCTCTCCTTCTTCACCATTCGTCCAATTCTGATGAAGCGGATGTGGAAAGGCCCTGATGTAAAGACCAACGTGGACGCCCTGGTCGGTCAACGCGGCAAGGTGACCCAGGAATTCGACCCGGCGCTCCGTTTGGGACGCGTGGCTGCGGCCGGTGATGACTGGCGGGCCGAATGTGTGAACGATACCGCCCTGCGTATTGGTGATATCATCGAAGTAGTGCGCGTGGAGAGCAACACGCTCATCGTGAAGCCGCTCCACAAGGACTGAACAACGAACCCAACAAGCCCTCAACCCTCTAACCCGTAACCCCATGTCAGCCGGAACGATCGTTCTCATTCTATTGGCAGCCCTCGTGATCTTCATGATCGCGAAGGGTGTGCGCATCGTGCAACAAAGCGAAGCCATGGTGATCGAACGCCTCGGTAAGTATCGTACCACGCTTACCGCTGGTTTTAATGTGATCATACCCGTTTTCGACAAACCCCGTGAGATCGTTTTCCGCTTCACCCGCGATCTGCCTGATGGCAACAAATACGTGCAGTTCGTGAAGAAGGAGCGCATCGACCTCCGCGAGACGGTGTACGATTTCCCGCGCCAGAACGTGATCACCAAGGACAACGTGATGACGGAGATCAATGCGCTGCTCTACTTCCAGGTGATGGACCCTGTGAAGGCCATGTACGAGATCGAGAACCTGCCACTGGCCATTGAGAAGCTCACGCAGACCACATTGCGTAACGTGATCGGCGAACTGGACCTGGACGAGACCTTGACCAGCCGTGACACCATCAACATGAAGCTGCGTCAGATCTTGGATGAGGCCAGCAATAAGTGGGGTGTTAAGGTGAACCGCGTGGAACTGCAGGACATCAATCCTCCGCGTGATATCCGTGAGGCCATGGAGAAGCAGATGCGTGCTGAGCGTGACAAACGCGCCCAGATCATCGATGCGGAGGGCAGCAAGCGAGCCGCCATCCTACAGGCAGAAGGCGTGCGCGATGCAGCGGTGAGCCAGGCCGAGGGTGAAAAGCAGGCCCAGATCCTGCGCGCTGAAGGTGAGGCCCAGAGCCGCATCCGCATTGCACAGGGTGAGGCCGAGGCCATCAAGCTGGTTACCGCCGCCATTCAGGGCAGCAAGGCCGACCCCGCCAACTACCTCATCGCCATGAAGTACATCCAGGCCTTGGAGCAGATGACCTCATCCAGCGATGGCAACCGCACGGTGTTCATGCCTTACGAGGCCACCGGTGTGTTGAGCAGCTTGGGCGGTATTCGCGAGATCCTGGGCGCTGCCAAGCACTGATAGTACCCCTCGAACGCTAGCGCCCCACGATGCCTGCCATCGTGGGGCGTTCGTTTTACATCCGGAGAGATGTGGTCGTCCTGTTCTTGGGCATCCAACCCACGCACCCAGCGGCGTGCTCTTCCCCGTTAGGCAGTTCCTTAGCTTCGGCGTGAATACCTCGCCATGCAGTACCGCCTCCTCTCCACGCTCGCGTTCGTGTTCCTCTTTGTGTCCGCCTTTGCACAGCAGGCAGATGGATATGCCCGGGTGCGTGTTTGGACCGACGGTCGGGCAGGCACCCTCGCTGATCTCGCAGCGCTGGGCCTTGCGGTGGACCATGGCGAGGTGAAAGTGGGCGCGTACATCACTACAGACCTCTCCCACGCGGAGATAGCGGTTGCACGTTCCGCCGGATTCACTTGCGAGGTGTTGATCCCGGATGTCGCGAGTTACTACCGGTCGCGCAATACTGGAGGTGCTGCAGCGCAGCCAAGGTCAAGCCGTGAGCTGTGCCATGCACCCGGCACCGTGGCTGTTCCCGAGAACTTCCAGTTGGGCAGCATGGGCGGTTACTTCACATGGGAAGAGCTCATTGCCAACCTCGATGCCATGCACGCCTTATTCCCCGGGCTGATCAGCGCCAAACAGGCCATCGGCACCACCCACGAAGGACGATCGCTTTACATGGTGCGCATTTCCAACGCGCCCGATGTGGACCAAGAGAAGCCCGAGGTGCTCTACGATGCGTTGCACCATGCTCGGGAGCCGGCCTCCCTTTCCCAGTTGATCTTCTACATGTGGCATCTGCTGGAGAGCTATGGAACGGATGAAGAGGTGACCTATCTTCTCAACAACCTTGAGCTGTACTTCGTGCCCTGTGTGAACCCCGATGGCTATGTGTATAACCAGACCACCGCGCCCGAGGGTGGAGGCATGTGGCGCAAGAACCGTAGAGTGAACGGGGACGGCACGTTCGGAGTGGACCTGAACCGCAACTACGGCCAAGGCTGGGGCACCGATGACTCCGGATCATCGCCTATTACCGGATCCGATGTGTACAGGGGACCTTCAGCCTTCAGCGAGCCCGAGACCCAGGCCATGCGCGACCTCTGCAATGCGCGCCAGTTCCGTATGGCGCTCAACTACCACACCTTCGGCAACCTGCTGATCTACCCTTGGGGATACCAGCCCTCCTTCTACACGCCCGATTCGGCCATGTTCGTGGAGCAGGGCGTGGTACTTACCAAGGAGAACCGATACCGTTTCGGCACCGCCGACCAGACCGTGAACTACGTGGTGAACGGAGGGTCGGATGATTGGATGTACGGTGAGCAAACGACTAAGGACAAGATCTTTTCCATGACACCCGAGGCCGGACAACAGGACGAAGGGTTCTGGCCACCCGATTGGCGCATTACTGAGATCTGCCAGGTGAACGTGGGACAGAACAAGCGGCTGGCACATCTGGCCGCCGTCCATGGCCAGGTGGATGATCGCACCTCCCCCATTATCGCTGGCAATGAAGGGTATGTCCGGTTCAACACACAACGCCTCGGCCAGGAGCCAGGACCATTGACTGTCGCCGTGGAAGGCTTGGAGAACGTTTCCTCCGTTGGTGCTCCCATCACCTACACCGACCTCGAGCTATTGGAGGTGCGCACGGATTCGATCGCCATCACCTTGTCTCCTGGGCTCTCTTCCGGCGCCGCGTTCCGCTATGTGCTTTCGTTGAACAATGGCCTGTACACGTGGCGGGATACCATCACGCGGACCGCAGGTGCCCCAGTGGTGGTGCTTGTTGATCAGGGCAATTCCATGAGCGGTTGGCAGGGTACGGGCTGGGGGATCTCCACGAGCTCGTTCACAAGCGCTCCATCGTGCATCAGCAACCCACCCAACGGGAACTACAGTGATGCGGTCACCCAGCGGATCACACGCACCCAACCAGTGGACCTGACCAACGCTTCGGCTGCCGTGCTCAACTTCATGGCCAAATGGGATATGGAAGCCTACTACGACCAAGTGCAGGTCTTGGGCTCTGCGGATGGCGTCAACTGGACACCGCTCTGTGGGCGCTACACACGGCCTGGTTCCATCTACCAGGATGAAGGCCAGCCGGTGTACGATGGCCAACAGCCCAACTGGGTGCACGAGGAGATCGACCTCGGGGCCTTCGTTGGAGGACCCTTTAGGCTCCGGTTCGAACTGCGCAGTGACTTTGGCGGCAACTATCCCGGCTTCCGCTTTGATGACCTGAGGATCACCGTGAGCAATGGTAACAGCACAAGCACGATTGAATTGAACGGAACTGAACCCATGTTGCGGTTGCTCCCCAACCCTACGGCAGGTCAGGTCTGGGTTTCGGTGGGCACCACTGATACCGCGAGTTTGGTGCTCTTCAGCGCACTCGGCGAGGTGGTGTTTCAACGTGCGGTACAAGGCCAACAGGGCAGCTTCCAATTGGACCTTTCAGAGCTGGCCGCAGGGACCTATATCTGTAAGCTTATCGCAGGTGATCGTACCATCGATGCACAGCGCTTGGTGGTGCTCGGATACTGAAGTTTCTGAGGACCAAGGGATTTTAACCTACATTTGCGCCGTCCGCCGGGAGGTGGACATGCCCCGAGCGCCCAACTTTCCCCGCTACCAGAGACCGAAAGGTCCAGCGGAAGACCAGTCCAGGCGCCATCCCCAGCGGATCATTGCACGCCGGACCCGATCGAAGGGGCGAACAAACAAACACCTTAACGGGTGTGCACCAGGGTCAATGGCTTGGGCGCACCGAACTACATCCGCACGGGGAACCCCGCGCACATGACCATGGAACGTACCACGTTCAACGACCTGGGGCTCATCGAGCCCATTTTGAAAGCCCTTCAGACCGAAGGCTACACCCACCCCACGCCCATCCAGGAGCAGGCCATACCGCACCTGATCAAGGGACGCGACCTGCTTGGCTGCGCGCAGACCGGCACCGGCAAGACCGCTGCTTTCGCCATCCCCATCCTTCAGGAACTGCATGCCCGCGGAACACAAGGGCCCAAGCGCGCCATCCGTTCATTGATCCTAACCCCGACCCGCGAACTGGCCATCCAGATCGGCGACAGCTTCTCCGCCTACGGTCGCAATCTGGGCCTGAAGCACACAGTGATCTTCGGGGGTGTGGGACAGAAACCCCAGACAGATGCCTTGCATCGCGGTGTGGACATTGTGATCGCCACACCGGGCCGCCTGCTCGACCTGATGGGCCAGGGCTTCATCCACCTCAACGGGCTGGAGATCTTCGTGCTCGATGAGGCCGACCGCATGCTCGACATGGGTTTCATCCACGACGTGAAGAAGGTGATCGCCAAGCTGCCTGCGAAGCGCCAGACCCTTTTCTTCAGCGCCACCATGCCACCCGAGATCGCCAAGCTGGCGAACAGCATCCTCACCGATCCCATCAAGGTGGAAGTGGCTCCCGTAAGCAGCACGGCCGAGACCATCGACCAGCACCTGTACTACGTTGACCGCACGGACAAGAACAAGCTGCTTGTGCATCTGCTACAGGGCGACTCCATTCGCGAGGCCCTCATCTTCACGCGCACCAAGCATGGTGCCAACAAGGTGGCCAAAATGCTTACGCAGAGCGGCTTCGCAGCGGAGGCCATCCACGGAAACAAGAGCCAGAGCGCTCGCCAGAACGCCCTTAAAGCGTTCAAGGATGGCAAGTTGCGCGCCTTGGTGGCCACGGACATTGCTGCACGTGGCATCGACATCGATGGTCTTACGCACGTCATCAACTTCGATATTCCCAACATCCCGGAGACCTACGTACACCGCATTGGCCGCACAGGTCGTGCCGGTGCCTCGGGCCGTGCGCTCAGCTTCTGCGACCACGAGGAAAAGGCGTTCATCCGCGACATCGTTCGCTTGATCAAGCGAGATATCCCGGTAGTGGAGACCCACGAGTTCATGATGGTCGGTGGTCCCAAGAAGGCGGAGCCCGAAGTGCGTGAACCGCGCCAGCCACGTGGCCCAGGGCGTGGCATCCAACAGCGCGGTCAAGGACAAGGCCAAGGACAAGGTCAAGGTCAAGGTCAACGTCGTGAAGGAGGTGCACCCGCTGGCCAGCGTGGACCGCGCCAAGGCGGTGGTCGCGATGGCAGCCGTGGTCAGCAGGGAAGCGAGCAACGTCCGCAGCGCCAGCGCAACGAACACAACGCCGGCCACCGCAACGATAGGCCCGCTCAGCAGCGCGATGGTCGCGATCGCAACCGCAACGATCGTGCACCCCAACAGCGCTCGGATCGTCCGCGCACCGAACGTCCGCAACAGGAGCGCAATAGCAACCCTTCACAGCCCGATTACGCCAAGATGACCAAGGAGCTTTTCGGCGAAGTGGAGCGCTCCAACGAGAAGAACGAACAGCAGGAAAAGAAGAAGAAAGGCTTCGGGCTCGGACGCTTGTTCGGCCGGTAGGTCCTACCACCTGAAATGAAGAAAGCCGGGATCGCTCCCGGCTTTCTTCGTTAATGCTGTTGCGTCAGGCGCGTTGAGCAACGGGCTCCACGCTCGCTTTGCCGAATTGTCCAGAAGCCCGTAGCTCCTCCTGCAATTCGCGGCTGGTCTTGGTGCTTCCATCGTGGCTCCAGCCCGGAGGCCCGAAGATGTACATCAGCTTGGCCTTCAACGTGGGCGCACGTTTCACATCGTGCCAGATCTCCTTGAACTCGAACAGGTTGTGGGTGATCGGGTTGTTCGTGTTCGGGTCGTGGCTGATGCCGAACTTGGGTACCACCCCTTTGATGGGTGCTTGCCAGGTACCGTACATACGGTCCCAAAAGGTGAAGATGCCGCCATGGTTGCGGTCCAAGTACTCGGTGTTGCTGCTGTGATGCACCACGTGGATGTAGGATGAGTTGAAGATGTTCTCGATCCATCCGTACGAAGGCAGCAGTTGCGAGTGTAGCGTGAACTGGTAGAATGCGTTCGCGATGAGGCAGGTGGCGATCATGATCGGCTCGAAGCCCAGCAGCGGCATCCATAGCCAGTAGATGGGTTTGATGAGCGTGATGAACCAACCGTTGCGGATGCTGATGGTGAGGTTGTACTTGCGGCCGCTGTGGTGGGGCAAGTGGGCGGCCCAGAGCACACGCACATTATGTGCAAGGCGATGGTGCCAGTAGAAGTTGTGGTCGTCCAGAACGATGCAGGCCACCCAGATGTACCACGCATAGCCCAGGCTGGTGTAGCCCAGATGCTCCTGCCGCCAGTCAGCGGCCCACCAGAACAGGAACATGTACAGGGTGATCTCGAACACGTTGGTGATCACGCGGATCACCGTTGCCCCCAGGCCGATCACGAAACCGCTGAGGCTCTCCTTGAGATCGAACAACTCCTTGGCGCGCAGGTACTCCAGGATGATCAGGACCAGGAAGATGGGGTAGATGTACTTGATGCCGATGCTCTCGATCGGCAGTGCGGGTAGACTGGCCTTCATGTCCAGCCAGGCCTGAATGGGATTGAACATCGTTCTAATAACCGCCCTTTGGGTAGTGGGGCCGGCCAAATCTACCTGCTTCAGCCTTTCAGTGGCTCGTGCGATGTCAGGTGCCGGTAAATTGCGTCCGACTTTACGAACCACTGCCATGCGATCAACGCTGCTGATCTCCGCCCTCCTTCCCTTGTTCCTCTTTGGGCAAAGCACGATCAACGGCCCTATGCCGGGCCACAGCGATCTGCTGGAGGCTACGATCTGGATGCAATGCAAAGGGCCCTGCACGGCGCGCTTGGAATATTGGGCAATGGACCGGCCTGACAGTGTGCTGACCACGGCTGAACAGACATCGGATGCTGCAAAGGCCCATGCCATGGACTTCACCATGGCTCCGGTGGTACCGGGCACCACCTACGGCTATCGCCCGATCGTGAATGACAAGGTGGTTGACGTGGGGCAGCCCCTCACCTTCCACACCCAACCATTGTGGCGCCACCGTACCGATCCGCCTCCCTTCACCATGGCCATCGGTAGTTGCGCTTACATCAATGAACCGGCATACGACAGGCCCGGCAGGGCATACGGTGGCGAGTACGTGATCTTCGATGCCATTGCGGACAAGAAGCCCGATGTGATGCTGTGGCTTGGCGACAACATCTATCTGCGTGAGCCCGATTGGGGAAGTCGCAGCGGTTACCTGCACCGGTATACCCACGCCCGCAGCACCCCCGAACTGCAACGCCTGCTCCGAAGCACACATCATTATGCCATCTGGGACGACCACGATTTCGGACCGAACGATGCCGACGGCAGCTTTGTCCAAAGCGCCTTGGCCCGCGAGATGTTCGACCTGTTCTGGCCCAACCCCACATGTGGCGTACCCGGCGTGAACGGCACCACCACCATGGTCAACCATGTGGATGTGGACCTGTTCCTGATGGATGACCGCACCTTTCGCGTACCGGGCAACTTAATGAACAGTACCCCTGCCCTGCTCGGCAACGAACAATTGGATTGGTTGATCCGTGCGCTCAAGGCGAGTAGCGCTCCCTTCAAGCTGGTGGCCATTGGAAGCCAGGTGCTCAACGATGCGGCCGTTTACGAGAACTACGCCACCATGCCGCAGGAACGTGCCGAACTGCTGCGTCGCATTGAGGAGGAAGGCATCCACGGCGTGATCTTTCTCACTGGCGACAGGCATTTCACGGAGCTCAGCGAGGTGAGGCTCAAGGACGGAAGAGTTGTCTATGACCTTACGGTTTCACCCCTGACGAGCGGTGTGTACAAGGCCAAGGAGACGAACACCAACCGCGTGGAAGGCACCGTTGTGGAGGAACGGAACTTCGCCACGCTCTCTTTCAGCGGTACGTTGAAGGAGCGAGTGATGCTCATCCGCGTGTTCGATTCAAAGGGCACCCTGCTCTGGGAACGCAGCATCCCTCGGTCCACGAAAACAAAGTGAGCGAACTCAGCCGTTGAAGCCGCCGAAGTGGACCAGGTCCTCCAAGGGCTTTCTGGGCGAATGGTTCAGTTCCCGTGTCCTGAGGTTGTCCGGCAAGGAGTCAGGGTCTCCCGGAAAACCGAGCACGGTGATGCATACCAGGTCGTAAACGTCCGGGATACCGAAAACGGATCGCGTGGCCTGCGCATCGAAGCCCCCCAACAGATGCAGGCCCATGCCCAATGCCGTGGCCTGTGCTGTGAACTGGCCCAAGGCGAGGCCCAGATCGTGCCGCGCATGGTAGTTCTCGTGGCCGTTCCGTGCGAATTGGCGGTGTACCATGTTCAGGATCAACACGGGGGCCTTGTCCGCCCAAACGGCATTGCTCGGCGCAATGCAGGACAGCATTTCGGCATATCCTTCACCCCCACGCCGCACCACCAGAAAGCGCCACGGCTGTTCGTTCATGCTGCTGGGTGCCCAACGCGCCGCTTCCAGCACAAGCCGTAGCTCGTCGTCCGTCACATCACGCTCGCTGAACGCACGTGGGCTGAAACGCGCACCAATGATGGGATGAAGGGGAAGTGCACTTCGTTCGTTCACGGCCAAGGTGGGAGCGCTGGTTGTTGTCATGTCCGCTGAACAACACGCGGACCTCCTGTTGGTTCAGCCACGGATGCGGTCCAGCACGTCGTTCATCAGGGAAGCATCCGCAGTGGTCAACTTTTTCACCAGATCACGCATGTTCTCCTTGTTCAGTTCATCGATCTTGGCCAATAGTTCGATGCCTTTCGGGCTGATCCGCACATACACCACACGGCGGTCCTCTTCGCAGCGTTCGCGCTCCACCAGTCCCTTGGCGATCAACTTGTCGGTAAGGCGTGTGGCGTTCGGTGCGCGGTCGATCATGCGCTCTTTCACGTTCTGCATGTTCATGCGGTCCTTCGCCCCGCGCAGTATGCGAAGGATGTTGTACTGCTGTGGGCTGATACCGAACGGTTTGAAGAGGCCGACCTGCCTGCTCTTGAACCAGTTGGCCGTGAACATGATGTTCAGCATGGCCTTGTGCTGTTCGTTCTCGAAGCGGCTTTTCAGTTCCTTGTCCAGTGCAGGCATGCCGCAAATGTACAGTGCATCTATTTTCCATGGAATATGATACACTCGAAACCCTGGGAATTCACGCCTCGCCTACTTTTACCAACCTATAAAACGCTATGGCACGCTCCTATCTCGCCTTTCTGGCTCTTGCGCTCATCGCCTGCAACAACGATGGTCCGGCCACCACGACCGTGACCAACAATGACACCAAGACCGCCCCTGCACCCATGGACCCATGGAAGGAGCGCGATCAATGGCAACACCCCGAAGGCATGATCGGGATGATGGGCGGTGACCTGCGCAACCGTGTGGTGGCCGACCTCTTCGCTGAAGATGGCTACTTCACGTCCAAGCTGCTGGATGCAGGTGCCGATGTGATCGCCGTGGTGAATGAACCTGATCAAGCACAGCGCTTGGAAGAGTTGAAGAAGGCCAAGGGCATCACCGACGATCGCCTGCGTATCCGGCTGGTACCTGTTGGCGATCCTGGTCTGATGCCTGAAGAGGCCGACATGGCCTTGATGGTACATCGATTCAATACCATCGCTGACAAGAAGAGCTACTTCAACCTGATGCGTCGTGGTTTGCGCTATCCCTACCTGCTATTTCTGTTGGAGTGGCCAGTAAAGGGAACGGACCTCGGACCTCCTGCGGCCCTGCGTGCTGATCCGGAAATGATCATGGAGACCATTGGCAACTTGAATTACACGGACGTCAGCTTCAACGCGGCCACTATTCCCGGCCAGGTCATTTACGTTGCACACGACCCCATGGACGATATGGGTTCTCCGGAGGGAACTGGTCTTCAGTAGGCTTAGAAGCTTTTGGAAGCGAGCCGGATGCATATTGCGGCCAGCCAAGGCGCGAAACCCGCGCATAGCTGGACGCTCTGTAAGGGTTGAGCAACGCAGGATGGCCGAAAGAGGCGTCCGCGCAGCCCGAAGGATTATTTGAGATGGCTTCTATTGCGCAGTGCGTCGTGCAGCCCGCTGTGCGGCTTTCTCCCGTTCAGCCGGGGTAAGTTCAACACCGGTGTACTTGAAGAACAGGTTGGCCCAGATCATCTTGGAGAGCGCATACATCCAAGGGCCGAATACGACAAGGCCACCGAGGATGAGAACGACGTACAACCAGAGCGGGGACTCAGGATACAACACTTGAACAGCCACGTAGATGGTTACGAACAAGGCAACGGCCAATGCGTAGCTCACATACATGCCGCCATAATAGAAGCCGGGCTCGGGCTCGTACTTCCGGTGGCATACAGGACATTCATCCAGCAGATCGCCAGCCTTTGAAAGGTTGTAGGCGTTGTCGTCCACGAAGAAGGCTCCCTCGTGACAGAACGGACACTTCTTATGGGCGATGCTATATGCCTTGCTCCCTTTCTTGAACATGGCGTCAAAAGTACCAAAGCGCTATCCGGTGCTCCGGTGATCTGGGTCACCTTGGTCATTTCCTGAGCTTGTCCGCGAACACCTTCCGGAATTTCTCGAGCTTGGGCCTGATCACCATTTGGCAATACCCTTGTTCGCCGTTCTGCGCGTAATAGTCCTGGTGGTAGTTCTCCGCGACATAGAACGCGCTCGAAGGGGTGATCTCCGTTACGATGGGTGCCCTGAAGGCCCCGCTCTTGTCCAGTTTTTCCTTGTAGAACTGGGCTCGCGAACGCTGCATCTCGTTGTGGAAGAATATGGCACTACGATACTGGGTACCCACATCGGCCCCTTGCCTGTTCAGCGTTGTGGGGTCATGGGTCTGCCAGAAGACCTCCAGTATCTCATCCACGGTGATCACCTTTGGGTCATACACTACCTGGGCCACCTCCGCGTGGCCGGTGGTGCCATTGCAGACCTCTTTGTAGGATGGGTTCTTCACATGCCCGCCCATGTAACCGGAGGTCACGGAGACCACGCCTTTCAGCTCTTGGAACACCGCCTCCACACACCAGAAACAGCCGGCGCCAAGGGTAATGGTATCGGTCTGCTGCGGGGTGGGGCTGGTCTGGTCCATGGGGATGGATGATGTTGGCTGTTGGTTCTTGGCGCCACAAGCGATCAGCCCAACAGAGCTGAGCAGCAAGGGCATTATGAATGAAAAAGCAGGAGGAGCGTTTCGCATGTCCAGTAGGCAACAAAGGAACGGCGATGCGGTTCGTTCACCGCTCTGGTGACCACCGCAGAAGTTCCCGGCCAATACGTTCAACGATGCCGACCACCAGTGCATTGCCCATGAAGAACGCCCGCCAGGTATCGCTCACGCCGGCGGTGTGGTCATCCGGGAACATGTTCAGGCGCTCGAGCTCAACGGGTGTCAGGCGCCGGTATCGTTTACCATCCACGCACACCACGTGTTTGAAGCGAGATGCCGCACGCCCACCTTCACCGGTAATGATGGTGCGACTGGGGCGGTCCAACGGATCGGGGAAGCTCATGGCCCCCTCCGAATAGGCATACGTGTGACCTGATCCTTGTGAGACGCGGGCCTCCTTCTTCGCCCCTTTCAGGTACTTCCACTGCTTCAGTTCGCCACGCTTGATGTAGAACTCCTCCGGCACATCCTTCTCGGGCTGAAGCACGCTGCCCAGGGTGACCGGCTCTCCATCGTGTACGGCCTTGGTACGTCCTGTGAATACCTGGCCACCGATCATGATGCCGGTGTTCCCAAAAGGACTGGTGCCTTTACGCTGGCCGAACTCATTGGAAAGCACCTCAAGGTCCTGTTCAATGCTGAACTGTACAAAACCACCATCGGTTTTACAGGGAAGCGCAATGGCCATGGGGCCGTCCACTGTGCACCAATCGGACGGTGTGGAACGCTTGATCGCCTTGTGCTCCGGTGTTCCCTTCCGGTAGCCCACGATGAACACGCGGCGTCTGCGCTGAGGCATGCCATGCTCGGCCGCGTTCACCACCCGCCATTCCACGGCATAGCCCAGTAGATCAAGCGACCTCAGCATCACCGCCAGATCGCGCCCACGTTGGGCCACGGGTGAGCTTAACAGCCGGTCCACATTCTCGAGGAGCAGGTACTTGGGCGGACGCTCCTTCTCTTTCAGTATTCGGTGGATCTGCCACCAGAGCACACCCTTCTTCCCGACCAGCCCTTTCGAGTTCCGCAGGGTGCTAGCAACGGAGTAGTCCTGGCAGGGGAAGCCCCCGACCAGCAGATCATGGTCAGGGATCGCTCGCGTGGGCACCGTCGCAATGTCCGTATTCACATGGTGCTCATTGCCGAAACGCGATACATAGATATTCGATGCATGCTGTACGCGTTTGCCGGGTTCCCATTGGTTGCTGAACACCACTTGATAAGCGGCATCGGAACCCGAAGCACGTTCGAGACCAAGGCGAAAACCACCAACACCCGCGAACAGCTCCGCCACGCGAACAGTGCGAACACTCGTTGATCTCTTTGCCACGACGGGCCGAACATAGCACCCTGGTTCGTTGCACAAGTGCCAACGGTCTATTCGCGATCAACCCTCATATGTGAACAAGCAGGTGTCATCTTAACCACCATGAAGAAAGACGGCCAAATGGCCGTCTTTCTTCAATTCCGAGCGGGAGACGAGATCCGGACCCGCGAGATCCAGCTTGGGATGCGCCGTGGGGCGGACTACCAACTAAGCAACTCCGATGGCCACTGACCGACCGTCGTGGAACACAACGAGGCAAGCCTTTCGATCACCTTTTATCTTGAGCGGGAGACGGGATTCGAACCCGCGACTTTCAGCTTGGGAAGCTGATGCTCTACCAACTGAGCTACTCCCGCTAGAATAAGTCCGTATGTCATTCCCTGTTCTTCAAAGTGCGAAGCACAGGGTATGATCCGATCCAGTTCACCGATGCGAGCCAAAAGTAAAACGAGGCATCAATTAGAACACATGTGCCTGGCGGGGCCTTAACCTATATTTGACCAAGCCTTAACACCCCGAAGGACAGCCTTCCATCACCTTTGCGCCAACACACAGGAAAGACCCAATGAGCGGAGCAATCGTGCAGAAGGTGTTGTTGGTGGATGACGAACCCGATATCGTCGAGCTGCTCAAGTACAACCTCGAGCGTGAAGGTTATCAGGTCTTTACAGCACTGAACGGCCGCGATGCCCTGAAAGCGGCGAAGCTCAACCGCCCGGACCTGATCGTTCTGGACATTATGATGCCCGGCATGGATGGTGTAGAGGTGTGCAACCAATTGCGCCAGCAGCCCGAGTTCAAGCAAACGCTCATCACCTTCCTCTCGGCACGTGGTGAGGATTATTCACAGATCGCAGGTTTCGACGCAGGTGCGGACGATTACATCACCAAGCCGGTACGCCCTAAGGTTTTCATCAGCAAGGTGAAGGCCTTGTTGAAGCGCAGCAGTTCAGATCGTCCCGAGGGTCAGATCATGGAGTCGAACGGGATCAAGGTCGATCTGGAGAAAGTGCTCGTATACATGGGCGACAAGGAGATGCAACTCCCGAAAAAGGAGTTCGAACTGCTTGTCCTGCTCATGAGCAAGCCCGGCAAGGTCTTCAAGCGCGAAGAGATCTACAATCAGATCTGGGGCAATGAGCTCTTCGTGGGCGATCGCACCATCGATGTGCATATCCGAAAGCTGCGCGAGAAGATCGGCGACGACCGGATCAAGACCATCAAGGGCATCGGATACAAGTTCGACGCCTAGCCTCGGAATCCCTCCTATATTTGCCGCCCCTTGCAGCGGATACCCGAGCTACAAGGGGCGAGTTCGGGGTGTAGCGCAGCCCGGTTAGCGCGCGTCGTTCGGGACGACGAGGTCGGAGGTTCGAATCCTCTCACCCCGACCAGACCAAGCCCTGGCGACGAAGTCGCCGGGGCTTTTTTATTCCCGATCGAGCCAAGCGCAGCTTGAGTGAGGTCGGGAATGAAAAAGCCTCACGATGCGTAGCAGCGTCAGGGCTTGTTATGAGGCCTCCCCCTCCAGGATAGCCCGTCCTCGGGCAATCCTGACTTAGTAAAGCCAAGCGCAGCTTGAGCGAGAGCGGGAATGAAAAAGCCCCACGATGCGCAGGAGCGTCAGGTCTTGTTATGAGGCCTCCCTTTCTGGGATAGCCCGTCCTGAGACGGTCAAAGCACCAGACCGAGTTGAGCGATCCATTGAGCATGCCAAGTAACGCCGCCTTTGTTCCTTGACCCGAAAAAAACGGGTAATGCCTGTTCCTACTATCATCAAGTTGCTAGTTGGCAGCCGTTCCTCTTCTTTTCCGCCCGTTCCGAATGCCGTTTCCGACCGTTCGCCGATCTCCGTCGATCGGTCACCTGTTCGCAGGCATCCATTTGCCCATAGAGGACGTCTATTCAACAAGGACCATGTCACGATCCTACAAAATATCCCTCATCCTCAAGAGCAAGAGCAGCCTGCCGGTCTACCGCGATCTGGCCAAGCTGAGCGACCGGGAACTGGACGAACACGTTATCGCCATGATCAGGCGAATGCGCGCCAACGAAAGCGCTGTCATCGCACGCATGGTGCTTCGCCAACCCACTTTCAGCTTGAACTGATGGTTGTTGATACTCGAGGTTCATCAAAGTCATGCTCATCGAGCGTGACCAAGTAGCCGTTTATATTTGCCCATCGAATCAGACCAGCCATGAGCGACCATCATTTTGAAGGGCATTTCCCGGAAGAGGCCGAACAGAACGAGATCGGAGGTCCTGTGTTGTTCGCGCTGATGATCCTCGGGACCATTGTCCTGCTGATCTGGGCCGCCAGCTAGGCGGTTATCATCCCCCATTTTCAACTAGATCTCTCGGAAACTTTCCGAGCGTGAAGTTGTTCGTCATGGACCAGGACCTTTGGTCGATCGGTTCATCGGATAACTTGTGGACATGCGTTTGACGCCTTTACTGGCATTCACCCCGCGTGGCATTCACTGCCCCATCGCCGATGTATACATCGACCCGTGGCGAGGCGTTGACCGCGCCATCATCACACACGCACACAGCGACCATGCGCGCGGTGGCAGCGGTCATTACTTGGCCACGCCTGTCACCAAGGCCTTGATGCACGCACGCATCGGTGCCGACCTTAGCGTTGAGGGCCTCGGATACGGCAAACCAGTAACGATCAACGGCGTACGCTTCAGCCTGCATCCCGCAGGGCACATCCCCGGCAGCGCCCAAGTGCGGGTGGAATACCAAGACGAGGTTTGGGTTGCCACCGGCGATTACAAGCGGCAGTTGGACGGCATCAGCGATGCCTTCGAACCCGTGCGCTGCCACACCCTCATCACCGAATGCACCTTCGGGCTGCCCATCTACCGCTGGAAGGAACCTGTGGAGGTGTTCGCCGAGATCGATGCGTGGTGGCGCGGCAATGCGGCCAACGGCGTGTGCTCCGTGATCAGCGCCTACAGCCTGGGCAAGGCGCAACGCGTGATGACCGGCGTGGACCCCAGCATCGGTCCCATCCTGGTGCATGGCGCGGTGGCCAACATGAACACCGTGCTGCAGGACTGCGGGTTGGAATTGCCGCCCTGGGAGCACATCACGAAGGACACGCCCAAGGAGCGTTTCCGCAACGCCTTGGTCATCACCCCCGGTTCAGCCTTGGACACCCCGTGGATGAACCGCATGAAGCCCTACCGCAGCGCCATGGCCAGCGGGTGGATGCAGCTGCGCGGATGGCGGCGCCGCAGCAACATCGACCGGGGCTTCGTGCTGAGCGACCACGCCGATTGGGAGGCGTTGCTGCTGGCGGTGAAGGAGAGCGGCGCCGAACGTGTCATCGCCACCCACGGGTATACGGACCTGTTCAGCCAGTACCTGCGCAGTGTAGGGTATGATGCAACAGCGGAATCCACGGAGTTCGCGGGTGAGGCGGGTGCCGACGGTACCGAAGGCACCCGTAGCGTCGACCCGGTCATCCCGGCCTTGAGCCGGGAGGGTCGACCCGAAACGAACGCGTCATGACCCCCGAAGCCACGTTGTTCGACGCGTTGGACGCCACTACGGCCACGAACGCCAAGGTGGAGGCACTGGCCGTGTATTTCCGCGAGGCCGCGGATGCCGACAAACTGTGGGTGATCGCGTTGCTGAGCGGGCGGCGGCCCAAGCGTCCGGTGACGAGCACACAATTGCGCCAATGGGCCGCGGAGGTGAGCGGCATTCCCGACTGGCTGTTCGAGGCCAGCTACCACGTGGTGGGCGACTTCGCGGAGACCGTGACGCACATCGCAAAGTTGGAGCAGCGCATGGAGCGTTCGCTGGCGGAATGGGTGCGGTATGTGGAGGAACTGAAGGACCTGTCCGAAGTGGAGAAGGCCACCCGCGTGAAGGCCGTGTGGGCCGGGCTGGAGGGCATGGAGCTCTTCGTGTTCAACAAGATCATCACCGGCGGTTTCCGCATCGGGGTGAGCCAGAAGATCATGGTGAAAGGCTTGAGCAAGGCCACCGGCGTGGACGAGGATGTACTCGCACATCGATTGATGGGCGACTGGGCCCCACACCACACCACCTTTCACGATCTGGTGCTCGGCGCCAACGAAGGGGATGACCACAGCCGCCCCTACCCCTTCTATTTGGCCTACGGCATCGAAGGCCCCGAGGGGACGGCCGCTGGCGCGGGCTTGCAGGACCTGCTGCCACTGGGCGATCCACGCGAATGGCAGGTCGAGCACAAGTGGGACGGTATCCGCGGGCAGCTGATCGTGCGCGGCGGCCAACATTACGTGTGGAGCCGCGGCGAGGAGCTCGTCACCGACAAGTACCCGGAGCTGGAAGCCTTGCGGAAGGCCTTGCCCGATGGCACCGTGCTCGACGGCGAGCTCCTGGCATGGAAGGACGGCGCTCCCCTGCCCTTCGCTGAGATGCAGAAACGTATCGGGCGCAAGAGTGTAGGCAAGAAGCTGCTCGCCGACGTGCCGGTGATCTTCATGGCCTACGACCTGATGGAGCACGATGGCACGGACATCCGCCAGCGCCCCTTGAACGAACGGCGCCAACTGCTCGAGCGCATCGTGGCCGCCGCGCAGCACCCGATGCTCACCCTTTCGCCCACCCTGGCATTCACCACGTGGGAGGAGATCGTGGCCCACCGCGAGCACGCCCGCACCGCCAGCATCGAGGGCCTCATGCTCAAGCGCCGTAGTAGCACCTATGAAGTGGGCCGCCGTCGGGGTGATTGGTGGAAATGGAAGGTGGACCCGCTGAGTATCGATGCCGTGCTCACCTTCAGCATGCAAGGCCACGGCCGCCGTGCCGACCTGTACACCGACCACACCTTCGGGCTGTGGCAGGAGGGACAGCTCGTCACCTTCGCCAAGGCCTACAGCGGGTTGACCGATTCCGAGATGAAGGAAGTGGATGCCTTCGTGAAGAAGAACACACTGGAACGCTTCGGACCGGTGCGGCAGGTGAAGGCCGAGCTGGTCTTCGAGATCGCCTTCGAGGGCATCAGCACGAGCACGCGGCACAAGAGCGGGGTGGCGGTGCGCTTCCCGCGCATCGCACGGTGGCGCAAGGACAAGAAGCCCGAGGATGCCGATACCTTGGATGCCCTGAAACGAATGGCCGCCGCACTTCCGACCGCCCCGAATGACCTGTGATCACCAACGAACCGACCGCCCATGATCCTGCGTACCCTCGCCCCTGCTGTGCTCCTGCTCGCCACCACGGCCCTCGCCCAGGTGAACGGCACCATCACGCACAACGGCATCACCCGCAACCACATCACCTACGTCCCTTCGGCCTATGTGCCGGGCACCCCGGTGCCGCTGGTCTTCGTGATGCACGGCTTCACGCAGAGCGCACAGGCCATCTTGAACGTCACGGGCTTCAACGAACTCGCCGAGCAGGAAGGCTTCATCGTGGCCTACCCCAACGGCGTGAACAACGGCTGGAACACCAACTCCCCCTTCCCCGGCGGCAGCACCGCCGATGACGTGGGCTATATCGGCGCTCTGCGCGATACGCTCATCGCCCAGTTCAGCGTCGACACCACGCGTATCTATGCCACCGGCTTTTCCGCAGGCGGCTACATGAGCCACAAGCTGGGCTGCGAAAGCCCCAAGTGCTTCGCGGCCATCGCTTCCGTGTCGGGCACCATCAACACGGGGGCCTTCGGGGACTGCGCACCGCAGCACACACCGGGCGTGCTGCAGATCCACGGCACCTCGGACCTGATCGTCAGCTACAACGGCAGCATCTTCAGCGGGCTGGGCGTGCAGGCCGTGCTCGACCTGTGGACGGACAACCTCGCCTGCGCCACGCTGCCCACCATCACCCCGTTCAACGCCAGTGTGGAGCAGCAGGTGTACGCCCCGTGCACCGGTGGCGCCAGCGTGGTGCATTACAAGATCGATGGCGGCGGCCATAGCTGGCCCACCGGCGCCGCGTTCAACGCCACCACCATCATCTGGGATTTCTTTCAGGACTTCAGCTGCGGGGACATCAGCACGGCGGTGGAGCCGACACCGGCCGCATCGATCCACGTTTGGCCGAACCCTGCGGAAGATGGTGTGATCCTTGATGGTCTTGACCCACCCCTGTCCTTCATGCTCGTGGACGCGATGGGAAGGAACGTACGTTCGGGTCGGCTCACCGGTGATCGCGCAGGTGTTCCGCTCGATGGGCTTGCCTCCGGCACGTATGTACTGCTGCTGCTGGATGACAGCGGTCGAACGGTGCGCATCCTGAAGCAGTGAGGAAGACCGCGCCACCGACGCATGCTGCCGTGGACCGCTGGTTCACCGCTCAAGGATGGGTGCCCCAACCATTCCAGCGCGAGGTGTGGGCACATATGGCGCAGCAACACAGCGGCCTGCTGAACGCGCCCACCGGAACGGGAAAGACCTACGCGGTATGGGGGGGCGTGGTGAACGCTGCGATGCATGCACAAGCCAAGAAGCGTGGCACGAAGGTCCTCGGCCTTCAAGCGATCTGGATCACCCCACTGCGTGCACTGGCCGGTGAGATCGCCGAGAGCGCCCAGCGGATGTGCGACGGTGTAGGGCTGGATTGGAAGGTGGGCGCACGCACCGGCGACACCTCCACCAAGGAACGCGCTGCGCAGAAGAAGGCCCTTCCACAGTTGCTCGTGACCACGCCCGAAAGCCTGCACGTGCTGCTGGCCACCAAGGGCTACGCGGACCTCTTCAAGCACCTCGACTGGTTCATCGTCGATGAGTGGCATGAACTGCTTGGCAGCAAGCGCGGTGTACAGGTGGAGCTGGCGCTAAGCCGGCTGAAGGCCCTGCGCCCTCAGCTGGGCATCTGGGGGATCAGCGCGACGATCGGGAACCTGGAGGAGGCGATGGATGTGCTGCACGGAGCAGATCAACGCGCCTTCGCCGCGGACCGCCCCCGTACCGTCGACCCCATGGGTCGACCTCTGTATCGCCAGCCTCCCGTGCTGGTGCGATCCACGATCAAGAAGCCCATCGAGGTCCGCAGCATCATCCCCGAGGAGGTGGAACGCTACCCGTGGGCCGGTCACCTGGGCCTGAAACTGGCGCACCGGCTGCTGCCCATCATCGAGCAGAGCACGAGCACGCTCATCTTCACCAACACCCGCGCACAGAGCGAGATCTGGTACCACCACCTGCTGGACATCGCGCCGGAGCTGGCGGGCACGATCGCCCTGCACCACGGCAGCCTGGACCGTGACATGCGCGAGTGGGTGGAGAAGGCCTTGGACGAAGGCCGCCTGAAGGCCGTGGTATGCACCAGTAGCCTTGACCTGGGCGTGGACTTCCGGCCGGTGGAGACCGTGGTGCAGGTGGGCGGGCCCAAGGGCGTGGCCCGCTTCGTGCAACGCGCCGGGCGCAGTGGCCACCGCCCCGACGCCGTCAGTCGCATCTGGTTCCTACCCACCCACGCCCTGGAGCTGGTGGAGGCTTCCGCACTGCGCCAGGCCGCTGAGGCAGGCAGTATCGAGGCGCGCCAACCGCTCTTCCGCTGCTTCGATGTGCTGGCCCAATACCTGATGACCTTGGCGGTGAGCGATGGCTTCTCCCCGACCACAGTGTACCACGAAGTGCGCTCCACCTGGTGCTTCCAGGACATCACACCTACGGAATGGGAGTGGTTGCTCACCTTCATCACCACCGGTGGCAAGAGCCTGGCTGCGTATGAGGAGTTCCGCAAGGCTGCTGTGGATGCGGACGGAATGATCCAGGTGCACGCCCGTCGCGTGGCCCTGCGGCATCGCTTGAGCATCGGCACCATCGTGGGCAATGAGAGCATGGCCATCAAGCTTATCGGCGGCGGGCGCATCGGCACGGTGGAGGAATGGTTCATCAACCAGCTGAAGCCCGGCGATGTCTTCTGGTTCGCGGGCCGCAGCCTGGAGTTCGTGCGCGTGCAGGGGCTGGTGGCGCAGGTGCGCAAGAGCCGCGAGCAGAAGGGCAAGATCCCCAGCTGGCAGGGCGGGCGCATGCCGCTGACCAGCTACATGGCCAAGGTGCTGCGCGCCCAGCTCACCGCGGGGGAAGGGAACGCGGAGATGGCCGCGGTGCAGCCCATCCTGGCGCGCCAGCGCGAAACGAGCATCGTGCCCACCGAGGACGAACTGCTCATCGAACGCTTCGAGAGCCGCGAAGGGTACCACGTGGTCATCTACCCCTTCGAGGGGCGCTTGGTCCATGAGGCCATGGGCTCGCTGCTCGCCTTCCGCATGAGCCTGCTGCGGCCCATCACCTTCAGCATCGCCATGAACGACTATGGCTTCGAGCTGCTCAGCGACCAGCCCATCCCCATCGAGGAGGCGCTGGACAACGACCTGTTCAGTCCGCAGGACCTGCTGAGCGACCTGCAGCGCAGCCTCAACGCCACCGAGATGGCGAAGCGCAAGTTCCGCGACATCGCCAGCATCGCGGGGCTGGTGTTCAAGGGCATGCCCGGGCGCCCCTTGAAGGAGCGGCACATGCGCGCCAACAGCAGCCTGTTCTTCGACGTGTTCCGCGAGCACGAGCCCGATCACCTGCTGCTGCGCCAGGCCTACGACGAGGCCTTCGATGTGCAGCTGGAACTGCCGCGCATGCGCGAGGCCCTGGAGCGCATCGGCCGCCAGCGCATCGTGCTGAAGGACCCGGGGCGTTTCACGCCCTTCGCCTTCCCCATCCTGGTGGACCGGCTGCGGGAGAAGCTGACGAGCGAGCAGTTGGAGGACCGGATCAGGAAGATGACCGAACACCTGGAACAAGGGATCCGGCCGCGCTCCGCCAAGGCTTCGGCGGCGAAGCGAAGATGACGGAGCGGTCGGAGAAGGCGTGATCGCCCCCCTGGAGCCCCCCTGCTTGTTTTGAGTTTCCTAAAGTTGTACTTTAGAATTCTCAACGATGCGCTACACCGATCGCGACCTTGGGAAGGTGCTGTTGAAGGCCTCCCGCTCCTTCCCTGCCGTGGTGCTCACCGGCCCGCGGCGCGCGGGCAAGACCGTGCTGCTGCGGAAGCTCTTCCCCAAGGCCTCGTACACCCTGCTGGAGGACCCCGATGTGATCGCCCGCATGCGCGCTGACCCGCAGGGCTTCCTGGATGAGCTGAAGCTGCCCGCCATCCTTGACGAGGTGCAGAACGTGCCCGAACTGTTCTCCTACGTGCGCTCGCGCATCGACCGTAACCCGCGCCGCACGGGGCAGTGGTTCCTCACCGGCTCGCAGGAGGCCGCGCTGATGGGCGGTGTCACCGAGTCGATGGCCGGGCGCGCGGCGGTGCTGCAGCTGTACCCCTTGTCCATCACGGAATCGCCGCGCGTGGGGCTGCTGCACGGCGGCTATCCCGAGGCCGTGGCGCGTCCCAAGGGCGCGGGGCTGTGGTTCAGCAGCTACGTGCAGACCTACCTGGAGCGCGATGTGCGGGCCGTGACCAACGTGCGCGACCTGGCCACCTTCCGGCGCTTCATGGCCCTGCTGGCCACGCGGCACGGGCAGGTGCTCAACCGCACCGAGCTCGCCGCGCCGCTGGGGGTGAGCGTGCCCACCATCAACCAGTGGCTGGGCGTGCTGGAGACCACCCAGCAGCTGCTCATCGTGCCGCCCTTCTACGAGAACCTCGGCAAGCGCCTGATCAAGTCGCCCAAGGTGTACTTCGCCGACAGCGGGCTGGCCTGCCACCTGCTGGGCATCACCACGGTGGCCGAGCTGGAGCGTTCGCCCTTCCTGGGCGCGCTGTGGGAGGGCTTCGTGGCCACGGAGCTCATCAAGCGCCAGGTGAACAGTGGCCGCCGGCGCGAGCTCTACCACTTCCGCGACCAGCAGGGGCTGGAGGTGGACTTTCTGGTGCCCACGCCCAACGGCGGGGTGGACATGATCGAGTGCAAGGCCACCCGCACCCCGGTGCCCAGCATGGCCGCATCGCTGGCCCAGCTCACGAAGGCCTTCGAAGAAAAGCGCAAGCTCGAACGCCCCGCCCGCTGCTTCATCCTGCACCGCAAGGGCGACCGACGAACACCGGAAAGCCTTGCCCATGGCGTGAAAGCGATGGAGCTGGCGGCCTGGATGAAGGGCGGATGAGCGTCCGGGCAGTTTTGAGTTTTATAAAGTTGTACTTTAGGAATCTCATGAACGGGTCATGCGCAGCGAGGTGCTCGCCCCGGTCCTGGAAGAGCTGCTCTTCAACCGGGGCTTGACCCGGATCCGGGGCGCGAAGGGCAACAAGGACCGCACGACCCTGCGTGGACGCCGTACCGCGGAGCTGCTCAAGCGGTATCCGGAGCACGCCAAGCCGCGTGAACGGCTCTTCGAAGGGCAAGGCGGTGGCGCATACAGTGCCAGCAGCCTGCAGAAGGTGCTTGAGGTAGCCTTGGAGAAGGCCGGTATCGCCAAACCAGCCACCGTCCAAACGCTGCGGCATTCGTTCGCAACCCATCTTTTAGAGAAGGGCACTGATCTTTGCTACATTCAAACCCTGCTCGGTCACTCGAGCAGCAAAACGACTTCGCCTTCGCCGAGGCTACGGCGAACGATGAGAGATCTTCATGTTGAGCTTGTCAAAACATACACCCATGTCAGTACCAAGGCCTTGGGCAAGATCCGTAGTCCATTGGACGACCTTGACCTGTGATCTTCATCCAGGGTTTACATGCTGGAATAGTGGAATAGTACTACCCCCTACGGGCGAAATAACCCGAACACCTGGAACACCCCTCTAGTTATAGTACATTCAAAAATGACTGAACGAGGATTCATAGACTATTGGAACAAGAATTATCCGGAGACTTTTCCAGTCAATCACGAATTGAAATGGGTGTATCCTGACAGGTGGTTTCGAATTCACAGTTTGCCTGAGTCAAAAAGATATCCTGATACTGCAGACGAATACAAAATTATACTTGACAGACAAAATGAATTGATTGATGATCTCATTGGCCAAGAAGCCGAGGTGGTAATTTCCTTTGGACTTTATACCAATGACATCACTAACAATAATTACCATTCTTTGACAGATTTCGGCAAATTTGAAAAAGTATTAACTATTGACTTGCAAAAGGAAAAGCCAGAAGAATATGAAAATGGAATTGGTCTTGACATATATGTTATGACGGAATATTGGAAAAGCGGGAAAAGAGATGTAATTCTCAAGGCAATTGCCGATGACCAAATTCGAGCCATGTTTATCAGTCCTTCAAGGAAATGTATCATTGCTCCTTATGATGGTGGAGTTGATGTGATTGTGGATTCAACGGAACAACGTGACAGATTGAAACAGAAGTACAAAGACTGGCTTTCTGATCGAGAGGATGGAATGTAAAGTGAATAACGTGCTATAACAGCACCTAAACGCCAGCAGGCCCTCAGCTCTAAAAAGAGAAGCGGTATACTTGAATGTTCGGAGCCTCGAGGCAGGTCCCGGACCTCCTGCCGGCGTTTAGCTGCGACACGTTGAACGCAAGCACTCGCATTACTTCGCAGAGCCTCGCAAGGACAGCCTCGCGCCAGCGCTTAACTATCCTATGACCACCGCTGGTAGGATGCACGCGCCGCGCCCGTCCCGCTCAGCCTCCCAAGGATCGACGACGCTCGCCACCATCGTTCCGCCGTGAACGCGCATCTTGGGGCCGAACCGATCGCCATGCGCCCACGCTCCTTCGCCCTCCTGTCCGCGTTCAGCCTGACCATCAGCCTCCATGCCCAAGGCCCCGACCTGGTGGGCTACTGGCACAACTGGAACGACGGCAACGCGCCGTACCTGGAACTGAGCCAGGTGGACCCGCGCTACACGGTGATCGAGGTGAGCTTCGCCGTGCCGGCGGCTGGCAGCACATACGACATGGAGTTCGCACCGGCCGAGACCGCGCCCGCCACCTTCACCGCAGATGTGGCCGTGTTGCAGGCCCAGGGGAAGAAGGTGCTCATCAGCATCGGCGGGGCCAACGCCACCGTGCACCTGGACAGCGACGTCGAGCGCGACCAGTTCGTGAACAGCATGCTGGGCATCCTGGCCACCTACGGATTCGACGGCATCGACATCGACCTGGAGGGCGCGTCGGTGGCCATCAGCGGCGGCACCATCGCCAACCCCACCGATGCCCGCATCATCCGCCTGATCGACGCGGTGAACAGCATCGCCGATCAATACGAGGCCACGAACGGCGTGCCCATGATGCTCACCATGGCGCCGGAGACGGCCTACGTGCAGGGCGGCATGAGCGCGTACGGCGGCATCTGGGGCGCCTACCTGCCGATCATCGATGCGTTGCGGAACCGCTTGGACATCCTGCAGGTGCAGCTGTACAACAGCGGCAGCATGTACGGCATCGACGGCGGCATCTACACCCAGGGCACGGCCGACTTCATCGTGAGCCAGACCGAGGCGCTGCTGCAGGGCTTCCAGACCAACGGCGGCTTCTTCGCCCCGCTGCCGCCGGAGAAGGTGGCCATCGGCCTGCCCGCCTGTCCGCTCGCGGCCGGGGGCGGCTATGTAGCGCCCGCCGTGCTGGAGCAGGCCGTGGACTACCTGCGCGGAACAGGCCCGCAGCCGGGCAGTTACCAACGCGTCGCCACCTACCCCACCCTGCGCGGCCTCATGACCTGGAGCATCAACTGGGACGCGACCGGCAACTGCGCCGTGCCCGATGAGTACGCCCAGGCCTTCGAGGACATCTTCGGGATCACCACCGAGGTGGGCGAAGTTGAGGCAACTGGCATCACCGTATGGCCGGTGCCTGTGGATGCGGGCGTGCTGCATGTCGGTGGTCTCCGGGGCGGCGAGGACCTGGTGCTGCTGGATGCCATGGGCCGGGTGGTGCTCACGGAGCGTGCCTCGTCCGACTGCGTTGAGCTGTCCTTCGACGGGCCCACAGGGGCCTACATGCTGCGTGTGGAGCGGGATCGTGCCCCGGTGCTCAGCCGACGGGTGGTCGTCGTGCGTTAGTGCCGCCTGGAGACCAGCTTCTCCACCTCAACCCCGATGAAGACCACGGACGACAGCGCGGTGACCACGAGGAACTCCTCCAGGGTGAGCGCCTGTGTGCGGAAGATCTCCTGGAACACCGGCACGAAGGTGACCAGGGCCTGAAGGCCGAAGGTGAGCGCCACGGCCGCGAGCAGCGCGGGATTGGAGAAGAAGTTGGTGCGGAAGAACGAGCGCTCCGTGCGGATGGCCCACACATGGCCCATCTGGCTGAGGCAAAGCACGTTGAAGGCGATGGTCTGCCAGTGCGCGTGCCCGGTGCGGATGGCCCAGGCCTGTGCTACCAGGGTCACCGCGCCCATGAGAAGGCCCACCCACAGGATGTGGATGCCGAGGCCATGCGCGAAGATGCTCTCCTTGGGATGGCGTGGCCTGCGCTGCATCACATCACGCTCGGCGGGCTCCTGCGAGAGGAAGAGGCCGGGCAGTCCGTCAGTGACCAGGTTGATCCACAGGATGTGAACGGGCAGCAGCGGGATGGGCAGGCCGAGCAGGGGCGCGAGTACGATGGCCCAGATCTCGCCGGCGTTGCTGGTGAGCGTGTACTTGATGAACTTCCGGATGTTGTCGAACACCCGGCGCCCTTCGCGCACCGCATGGGCCAGCGTAGCGAAGTTGTCGTCGAGCAGCACCATGTCGGCCGCCTCGCGGCTCACGTCGGTGCCGGTGATGCCCATGGCCACACCGATGTCGGCGCGCTTAAGTGCCGGCGCATCGTTCACGCCATCGCCCGTCATGGCCACGAAGTGCCCGTGCTCCTGCAGGGCGGCCACGATGTCGAGCTTCTGCTCGGGCGAAACGCGGGCGATGACGCGCAGGTGGTCCACCCGTTCGCGCAGGGCGGTGGCATTCAGCCTCGCAAGCTCAGCCCCGGTGATCACGCTGCGCGGGTCGTCCGCTTCCGCAGGGCTCAGCAGGCCGATACGCCTGGCGATGGTGCGCGCGGTAACGGGATGGTCACCGGTGATCATCACCGTACGGATGCCGGCGCCCTGGCAATCGGCGATGGCCTGCGGCACCTCATCACGCGGCGGGTCCTGGATGCCGGCCAGGCCGAGCAGCGTGATGTCGCGTTCCAGTTCGTGCGGGTCCTCGGGCAGCGGTCCGTCCGCCAGTTCGCGCCAGCCCATGGCCATCACGCGCAGGCCCTCGGCCGCGAGGCGGTCGGCCTCGGCACGCCAGCGGGGATCGGGCGAGGGAACCCGTTCCCATAAGGACTCCAGCGCGCCCTTGATGAAGAGCAGGTGGCGGCCATCGGGCTTGCGATGAACGGTGCTCATGCACTTGCGCACGGCGTCGAAGGGCACTTCCGCCACGCGGGGCAGTTGCGCTTCCGCCTCGGCCTTCCGCACACCGGCCGCCTCGGCATGCTCGAAGAGCGCGAGCTCGGTGCCTTCGCCCACCGGACCATCGGGGCCGGCCAGCACGTCGTTGCTCAGGGACATGGCCTGGAGCAGGCGCTCGCGTTGGGCTTCGTCGAGCACCACGAGCTCCTCCACGCGCATGCGGTTGCGGGTGAGGGTGCCGGTCTTGTCGGTGCAGATCACGGTGACGGAGCCCAGGGTCTCCACGGCGGCCAGGCGGCGCACGAGGGCCTGCTGCTTCACCATGCGCGCGGCGGAGAGCGCGAGCGAGACCGACATCAGCGCGGGAAGGGCCTCGGGGATGGCGGCGACGGCCAGCGAGATGGAGGTGAGCAGGAGCGTCATGGGATCGCCGCCCCGCAGCCAGCCCACGGTGAAGAGCACCGCGCAGATGGCGAGCACGGCGATGGCCACCACCTTGCCGAAGGCGGCCATGCGTTTCTGCAGCGGTGTTGCGGTGGTGCCCTGGTCCAGCAACTTGGCGATGCGGCCCATCTCGGTGCGCATGCCGGTGGCCACCACGATGCCCTCGCCGCGGCCCTTGGCCACCACGGTGCCCTTGAAGCCCATGTTGCTGCGGTCGCCGAGGGGCAGGTCCTCCCCTTCCAGCTCGCCGGC
>JAEUSY010000054.1 GCA_016788295.1 Flavobacteriales bacterium | reverse complement strand
CACCGTCACCGCCGAATGGCTGAAGGACGAGGAGGCCACCTCACCAAAGTATTGGAGCGATCACCTGCGTGCCACCGTGCGTTTCGCGCAAGCGGTGAAGTTCGCTTGGAACGATGCGGACCGTGTGATGCTCGAAGTGGGCCCGCGCACCACCGCCACCACGCTAGCACGCCAACAAAGCACCGACAGCAAGAAACAAGCGGCCGTGCCCTCACTGGGCGATTCCGCTGGCAACGGCAACGAGCTCACGCAACTGCTGAAGGCCGTGGGCAGCCTATGGCAGAGCGCCGTGCTCATCGATTGGAGCAAGTTCTACGAACGCGAGGAGCGCCGCAGGATCAGCATGCCGACCTACGCATTCGAGCGCATCCGTCACTGGGTAGATCCCGTGGCGATGGTGGCCGATGGTGGTCGTGCGATCGCCAGCACCACGATCGAAGCGCCAGTGCCCAACAGCGGTGATGCGAACCTCACGCCCAAGGAGTCGCTGATCGCGCAGATCAAGCATCTCCTTGAAGAGAGCTCGGGCTTGGAACTGGCGGAGGCCAGCAACGAGGAGACCTTCCTCGAGATGGGCCTCGATTCGCTCTTCCTCACGCAGGTCGCCACCTCCTTAAGCAAGAAGTTCGGCGTGAAGATCTCGTTCCGTCAATTGAACGAGGAGGTCCCGAACCTGGACAAGCTGGCGGACTACATCCTGCCGCATTGGAACGGCGGTGGCGCGGACGCTGGGGTCGACCATGGTCGACCCGCAGCCGCCGCAACGCCTGTGGTGAATGCCCTGGAAGATGCCCCTGAGCTGAAGAAAGTCTTCGGTGCGCAAGCGCGCATCAGCAAGGAGAGGGTGGACGACATGACGCCGCAGCAGCGCGCATGGTTCGACGCCTTCGTGAAGCGCTATGTGGCCAAGACCGCGAAGAGCAAGGCCTTCACCCAGGAGAACCGCAAGCCGATGGCCGACCCGCGCGTGGTCACCGGTTTCAAGCCGCAGACCAAGGAGCTCATCTACCAAGTTGTGGTGGACAAGAGCGTGGGCTGCCACCTCTGGGACATCGATGGCAACGAGTACGTGGATATCCTGAGCGGCTTCGGCAGCTCGATGTTCGGCTACATGCCTGACTTCATCAAGGAAGCATGCCACAAGCAACTCGATCAAGGCATCGAGATCGGTCCCATGCACCCGCTCGCTGCGGAGGTCTCGAAGCTGCTCTGCGAGCTCACCGGCGCGGATCGCGCTGCGGTCTGCAACACCGGTTCAGAAGCGGTGCTCGGCGCGATGCGCATGGCTCGCACGGTGACCGGCCGCAGCCTCATCATCTCTTTCAGCGGCAGCTACCACGGCATCAACGACGAGGTGATCATCCGCGGCAGCAAGAGCAAGAAGAGCTATCCCGGTGCGCCCGGCATCATGCCCGAGGCCGTGCAGAACATGCTCGTCCTGGACTACGGAACGCCCGAGAGCCTCGAGATCATCAAGCAGCGCTGCCATGAAGCCGCTGCGATCCTGGTGGAACCGGTGCAAAGCCGTCGCATGGAATTCCGTCCGGTGGACTTCCTCCGCGAGGTGCGCCGCATCACGCAGGAGAACGGCACCGCGCTGATCTTCGATGAGGTGATCACCGGCTTCCGCACACACCCGAACGGCACGCAGGCGCTCTTCGGCATCCAAGCGGATATCGGTACCTACGGCAAGGTGATCGGTGGTGGAATGCCCGTGGGCGCCATGATCGGCAAGAGCGAATGGATGGACGCCCTCGACGGCGGTCATTGGCAATATGGTGATGAAAGCGTCCCGCCAGCCGGCGTAACGTACTTCGCCGGAACATTCGTGCGCCACCCGTTGACCCTAGCCGCCATGAAGGCCGCGCTGGTGTACATGAAGAACGAAGGTCCAGCGCTTCAAGAGCGACTCAACACCATCACCGAGGACATGGTGGCGCGCGTGAACGGGCTGTTCGACAAGTACCAGCTCCCCTACCGTTGGGTGAACTTCGGCAGCGCCTTCAAGACCAAGTACGATGAGAGCGTCAACTACACCGAGCTCTTCTTCATGCTGATGCGCTACCATGGTGTGCATGTGCTGGACTTCCCACACTTCATCACCACCGCCCATAGCACGGCCGACATCGAGTTCATCATCAGCGCGGTGGAGAAGACCTGCAAGGAGTTGCGCGAAAGTGGCTTCATGCCGGAGCGGACCTATCCGATCCCCTATGTGAACAGCGTGTTGAACGGACACGTGCGCAAGCTGAGCGAGCGTGTGATCAGTGCCATGGAGCCACCGGTGCCAGGTGCTCGCATGGGCCGTACGCCGAAAGGCGAACCCGCTTGGTTCGTACCCGATCCGAAACGGCAAGGCAAGTTCCTCATGGTTGAACAAGACGAGAATTGATCGAGCATTATGGAGAAGTTCATCCAAGAACCCCGATTCGTAGCCGTTGATTTCGACCCCTTCACCGGGCCGGCCATCGAGCGCGCCATTCCCACCACGGAAGCGCAACGCGAAGTGCTCACCGCCTCCGAGATGGGCGTTGATGCAAGTTGCGCCTACAATGAGAGCGTTTCGCTCGAACTGAAAGGCACGCTCGACCAAGCCGCCATCGAGCGTGCGATGCTCGAGCTGGTGAAGCGCCACGAATCGCTACGGGCCACGCTCAATGCCAGCGGCACGCGCATGCTGGTGACCGACGAAGTGCACTTCGAACTGCCCTTCAGCGACCTGTCATCGCTGAGCGACGTTGAACGCGCCAAGCAGCTCGACACCGTCGCACAGAAGGACATGACCACGCCCTTCGACCTGCGCAACGGCCCGCTCTTCCGCGCGCAACTGATCAAGGTCGCGAGCGACGCTCATCTGCTACGGTTGTGCGGCCACCACGTGGTGTGCGATGGCTGGAGCCTCGGCATCATGATGGCCGAGATCAGTGCGCTGTACAATGCGGCGAAGAACGGTGGCGCACCGAAGCTGCCCGAAGCGAGCACCTTCAGCGAATACAGCTTGGCGACGATCGACTTCGCCAAGAGCCCCGAACATGCGACCGTGGAGCGCTACTGGCTCGACCTGTACAAAGGATCCATCCCGCGCCTCGACCTGCCCACCGACCGCCCTCGGCCCAAGCAGAAGACCTACAAGGGGAACCGTCTCGACCTGCTGCTCCCGCAGGACCTGGTGCGCGGCCTGAAGGAAGTAGCCACGCGCAGCGGCGCCAGCTTCGTCACCACGCTGATGACCACCTTCGAGGTGCTGCTGCACAAGCTCACCGGCGACAGCGACATCGTGGTGGGCCTGCCCGCCGCCGGCCAGAGCGACCTGGGCATGAAGCACCTGGTGGGGCATTGCGTGAACCTGCTCGCCCTGCGCAGCCGCATCGATGAGGAGCAAGCCTTCATCGAGCACCTGAAGGCCCGTCGCACCGGCGTGCTCGATGCCTTCGACAACCAGAAGTACACTTTCGGCACGCTGCTGCGGAAGCTGAACGTACCGCGCGAGCCGGGCCGCATACCGCTCTGCCCGGTGGTATTCAATATCGACATGAACATGGACGATGGCGTTGGCTTCGATGGCCTGCAACATCGCTTCATCAGCAACCCGCGCGCCTTCGAGAACTTCGAGCTGTTCCTGAACGCAACAGGCAACGAAGGACACCTGACGCTCGAGTGGAGCTACAACACCGACCTCTTCAGCGAGGCTACCGTGAGGGGATGGATGGACCAACTGATCGTACTGATCAAGCGGGTGATCGGCCATCCGAACGCACCGATCGTCGAGCTCATTGGCGACGAGCCTTTGGGAACCGAGAAGGTGCCTGTGCCGACCGAATGGCAAGGCAAGGCTGTTGCATACCCGCACAGCAAAGGGGTGAACACCTTGTTCGACGAAGTGGTGGCCCAAGGTCCCGACCGCGTAGCGCTTGTACAGCGCGACCAGCAAGTGAGCTATGCCCAACTACAGGAGCGCGTTGTGGCACTGACCGCCCTGCTCAAGGCGAACGGCGTGAAGCCCGGGGACCTGGTAGCGCTATGCAGTGAACGGAATTTCCGACTGGTGGAAGCACAGCTCGCGATCCTGCGCTGCGGTGCCGCTTTCGTTCCCATCGACCACACGTATCCCGCCGAACGCATCCAACTGTTGTTCGAGGACACGCGTGCCAAATTGCTACTGACCGAAAAGGCCTTGGAAAAGGCCCTGCCTAAGCATAATGCACGCGTGATCCTGCTTGATGGCACTGAGATGCCCAATGCCAAGATCACTGACCATGCGCCGATCGAAGGGCCGGAAACAGCGGCCTACATCATGTACACCAGCGGCAGCACGGGTCGTCCGAAAGGGGTGGTGGTGCCACACCGGGGCATTGTACGATTGGTGCGCGACCAGAACTACGCGCCCTTCGGACCGGACGCTGTGATCACACAACTGAGCAACGTGTCCTTCGATGCCAGCACGTTCGAGCTGTGGGGAGCCTTGTTGAACGGTGGTCGACTGGTGCTGCAACCGCAGTCCAAACCGACACTGGCCGAAGTGACCGAGACCATTGAACGCTATGGCGTGAACATCATGTTCATCACTACGGGCCTTTTCAATGTTCTGGTGGATGAACACGTGGACCGCCTGAAGGGCCTGAAGTGCATTCTGACCGGTGGTGAGGTGATGAGCCTTCCGCACATCCGCAAGGCGCTCAGCGTGCTCGGACCCGGCGTGCTCAACAATATCTACGGCCCCACGGAGAACACCACCTTCAGCTGTTTCCATCCGATCAATACGGCGGATGACATCGGCAAACAGGTGCCCATCGGCAAGCCCATCAACAACACCTTCCTCTACGTGCTGGACGAGCAACAAAAGCCTGTTCCGGTAGGTGTGAAAGGTGAACTGTATTGCGGCGGCGATGGCGTTGCATTGGGCTATTGGGAACGTCCCGACCTGAACAAGGAGCGTTTCCTGCCCGACCCGTTCAAGGGGGGCAACGCTCGCATGTACCGAAGCGGCGACCTGGTGAAATGGCTGCCCGACGGAACGCTGGAGTTCATGGGGCGTGCCGACGACCAGGTGAAGGTGCGCGGCTTCCGCATCGAGCTGGGTGAGATCGAGAACGCGATCAGCGGTTACAGCGGGGTGCGCGACCGACTGGTGATGGTTCGCCGCGACATGCCCGGCGATCAACAGTTGGTGGCCTATGTGGTGCCAGACGGGTTCGACCCGACAAGCGATACCGCACAGAGCGAACAGTTCCTGGAAGGCGTGCGGAAACATCTGGCATCGGCGCTCCCTTCATTCATGATGCCTTCGTTCTTCGTGGCCCTGCCTTCGTTCCCGCTGAACCCGAACGGCAAGGTGGATAAGAAACTGCTGCCCAAGCCCGAGCTTCGCAGCGCCCAAATGCGCGCCCAGTTCGTGGCCCCGCGCAACACCGAAGAGGTCGGACTTGCGGAGATCTGGTCCAAGGCATTGGGTGTTGCCGACATCGGTATCCACGACGACTTCTTCGACCTTGGCGGGCACTCCATCATGGGTATCCAAATGCTCGCCCAGATCGAACAACGGTTCGAGAAGGCGTTGCCGTTGAAGGCCCTTTTCGAGGCACCCACCATTGCGCAGTTCGCAGCGTTGCTCCATGGCGACGCACCCGACCAGAACTGGCAGAACCTCTCGGCCATCCGTCCGACCGGGAATTCCATCCCCCTGTTCTGCGTGCATGGCGATGAGGCCAGCCACTCGCTGCCCAAGTACCTCGACGCAGACACGCCGTTCTATGCCTTCTTCCACCAGGGCGAGGATGGCAAGGAGATCCGCTACACGTCCGTGGAATCCATCGCCAAGCACTTCATCGCTGAACTGAAGCAAGCGCGGCCTGTGGGGCCCTACCTGCTCTGCGGCTATTCGTTCGGTGGCATTGTGGCCTACGAAATGGCGCAACAACTAACCGCCATGGGCGACGAGGTTCCCTTGGTGGTGGTGTTCGACACCTATGCACCGGCCATGCATGGTAAAGCCATCGAGAGCGATCTTAAGTTCTACGACCCGCTGAAGAAACGCATCATGCGCGGCCTCGTTTCGCAATACCTGCGCAATGGGGGCACGGTGCCCACTCGCCTGCGGAACTTCCACATCATCGATACCTACGACCGCGCCGCGATGGCCTACACGCCGAAGCCCTATAAAGGCAAGTTGGCCGTGTTCAAGGCCGAACATTCGTGGGGGCCGAACGAGATGGGCTGGAACGAACTGGCCACGAACGGTGCCGATATCCGCGTACTGCCCGGCGACCACTATACCATGATCGAAGAGCCGCAGGTACAAGCCTTAGCCCGTGAACTTTCGGAGTGTATCCGAAGCACCGTGGGGAAGGCTGAGGCCGTGAGCCACTGAGGCCAACTTCGTTCATCCAGTGCGGTTGGTCGATGGTCTTCGCCCTTCTGTCGACACCACATTCACCGCTTCAGCGCACCCGGATAGCTTGCACCGCTATTCCGTATGCCGCGAATAATCAGCTCCCGTTGGAAGAACCTCCGCCCCTTGCGGCCGGAGGGCAAAGGACCTGCGGTGGTGTGCGTGCATGGTGATGAAGCGAACGAACTGCTTCCGAAGCACCTTGATCCCGACCGACCGTTCTTCACGTTCATCCATCAGGGCAAGGATAAAAAGAAGCTTCCGCTGCAACGTGTGGAGGACATTGCGGAACACTACCTGAATGAACTGCGGTCCGCCAGAGCCGAGGGGGAAATTGTGCTGTGTGGCTATTCCTTCGGTGGCATCATTGCGTTCGAGATGGCGCAACAACTGCGAGCACAAGGCCACGAGGTGAAACTGCTGGTGCTCATCGACGCCTACGCGCCGGACCTGCATGTGCAGGCCTTGGACAGTGACCACGACTGGCGATCGAACCTGAAGCACGGATTGATGCTCAAAGCATCGGCACCCTTCATCCGCATGGATCGACGAATGCCGCCCAAGATCCATCATCATCACATCATTGGCATTTATGACAACGCCATTCGCTCGTACAAGCCACAGCGATATGAAGGCCCTATGCTCATCCTGAAGGCGAAGGACGCCTGGGGCCCGGATGATCTTGGCTGGACCACGCTGTCCAAGCAACTGTTGGATATACAGCGCGTGCCGGGCGATCATTACTCCGTGATCAAGGAACCGCACGTGGCCGAACTGGCCGCACGGATCGAAGAACGGTTGGCGCGCATTGCGACCACCTCTTAGTTGTCCTTACTTCGCAGCCCGATGGAAGGGCGGAGCTTGACCTTGTACTGCGGCGATACCGAGCTTGCTCAATGGCCTACTGCTGCCACAAGGCTTGTGCGGCCGGACCATGTACACTTGTGGTTCACGGAGCTGCGCGCACACGAAGAACACGTGGACCGTCTGCTCGGCCTGCTGGACGCAGAGGAACTGGCGCGTGCCGAGCGGTTCCGGTTCGATCACGATCGGCACCGTTTCATTATCGGGCATGGGCTGCTGCGGCATGTCCTTGGTCAGCGGTTGGACCTATCCCCTGAAGCGATCCGATTTGCCCGCGGACCGCACGGCAAGCCCTACATCGCGGAAACGCGGCTCCACTTCAACTTCAGTGACACCAAGGATGCCATCCTGATCGCATTGAGCGAAGGTGCGGAGCTGGGGGTTGACGTGGAGACCATGGCGCGTAGTGTGGACCACATGGCCGTTGGCGAACACTATTTCACATCGGAGGAGGTGGCCGACATCCGCGAAACACCGGAACCAAAGCGACGCTTCCTTGAGCTCTGGACGCGTAAGGAGGCCGTGTTGAAGGCCAGCGGCGTAGGCATCATGGACGACCTGAAAGTGCTGCGCGTGAACGCTCCCGAACAGACCGTGGAACTGGCGCACGACGAATTCAAGCGCATGGCCTCGGACAGCTACCATGTGCGCACGTGGAGCCTCGGCACCGACCACATCATCAGCCTGGCCACCTCCGCCCCGCCCACCGGGGTCGTTTTCCTCCCGCTGAACTACGGAGCGTGATCACTCCTCCCCTTCGCCCCAAAAGCGCGGGTGGAAATTAAGGAGGTACAAACGCTGCGTGGCGCGTGTAACAGCAGTGTACAACCAGCGCACATACTCGGTGTCGATCATCTCCTCGGTGACATAGCCCTGGTCCACGAAGACCGTGCTCCATTGGCCGCCTTGGGCCTTGTGCGCGGTAACCGCATAACCGTACTTCACCTGCAACGCGTTCGCGTAGGGGTCCTCGCGCAGCATGCGGTAGAGCTGCCCTTTTGATGAGACCGGGAACGTGGCCATGACCGATTGTTGAAGGAGGCGCTGTTGCGGTGCCGGCAATGCGGGCGATGGGGCCGCCAACACATCGAGCATCACCTTCACCTCCAGTTCGCGTTCTTCCAGGCCGTTCCACCAGCGCGCTGTGATGTCGGCGAAGCGCAGGCCGAAGCGCTCCTCCACGCCATGCACACGGTCCACGAGCATGGGCTCTCCGTTGGCGATCAGTTCGGCCTTACCGTTGCGACCGGCCCAGAAATAGTTGTTCTTCACCACCATGATCCGGTCGCCCGAACACAGTTCCTCCTCGAACCCATGGATACGGGCCCGCACTTGCTGGCTGTACTCGAACGCCCGTTTGTTGCTGCGGCACACCAGGCACACCTCGTCGTCCCCGTCCTGGGCATAGGCCGTTTCCAAGGCGTCCTGCAGGTCGTAGCCATCCACCCGCAGCACATCCTTATACCCGCTCATGAACCGGGGCATGGGTTCCTCCTCCTGCAAGGTGGCCCGCAATGCCGTAGCGTTCACCAGGATACCCGATGCCTCGGCCTGACGCACCACATCGGTGAGCTCCACCACACCGGCAGTAAGGCCCAAGGCACGTAGGTCCTTGACGTCGAGCGCAGGACTGTGGTCGGCACCCACGGGAGGCAACTGTGCGGGGTCCCCGATGAGCAGGAGCTTGCAATCCGGTGCGGAGAACACGTGCTCGAAGAGGTCGCGGAGCAGGTCCCTATCACCAAAGCCGCCCTCTCCTCCACCGCTACCGATCATCGATGCCTCGTCCACCACGAAGAGGGCCCCGGCATCCTTGTTGGGCGACAGTCCCGGTCGGGCCCAACCATCATCCTCATCGGCACTCACGCGGTAGATGCGCCTGTGGATGGTGCTGGCAGAGGCCTGCGCGTAGGCACCCAGCACCTTGGCCGCACGGCCGGTGGGCGCCAACAACACCACCCGCCTGCGCTGCTGGGCCAGCACCCGCACCAAGGCCCCTACCAGAGTGGTCTTCCCCGTTCCCGCATAGCCCTTCAGCACCAATGTGGCCTGCGTCCTATCGGTGGCCAGCAGGCGGTGCAGGGCATCGGCAGCACGACGCTGGCCCTCGGTGGGCGGGTGCCCAAGTGCCTGCAACAGCCGATCGGCAAGGCTTTCGACAGCGGCTGAGGACATGGCAGGGCGCGGGGATCGGGGAACGGGCGGACGGGAGCAGGGAACGCCCTGATGAAGGGGTGAAATTACTCTTACTTTTGGCCGCCTCGGAACGCGAAAGGCACCTCAGAACGATGAAGAACCTGACCAATTACATCTTCCCACTGGCCCTGATCCTGCTCGGTGGTGCACTGCTGGTGGTAGGCGGCATGCAAGGCCAGAACACCTGGGTGATGCTCGGCGCCGGACTGGCCCTGTTCGCCGGAGTTGTGGCCCTGTTGCTCCAAATGGGCATCATCAGTCGCTCCACCGGACTGGCCATCGGACTGGTATCCGCAGTGGTGGCCTTGTTCCTGGGCTACCGCAACTACCGCTCAATCGCCGAAGTGCTGGAGAACGAGGAGAAGCGCAAGAAGAACGACAGCCTTGTGATCCAGGCCCTGAAGGACATCCGCACGGCCGAGATCGGTTACCGCCAGGCAACCGGTGCCTTCACCGGCAACCTCGAAGTGCTGCGCGATTTCGTGAAGAACGGCAGCATCCCCATGGTACGGTCCATCGGCCAGGTGCCCGACACGCTCACCGAAAAGGAAGCCCTTGCATTGAAGATCATCGTGCGCGACACGATCATGGCCCCCGCGCTGGATTCGTTGTTCCGTACGGCGAAGGCAGCGGAAGGTCGTGTGTATCCCTTCGACGCGGACAAGTTCACCACGGTGCCCACCTCGGGCAAGCCGTTCATCCTGCGCAACGGCGCCATCAGCTCCAGCGGACGCAATGTGCCTGTGTTCATTGCAAAGGACCCCCAGCCGTTCCCCGGCACGGATACGCTGATGGTGGGCAGCTTGGAGAAGGCCTCCACGGCGGGGAACTGGAAAGGCGAGTAATTCCATGGAACGCGGCGGTCTGTCCGCATCCCGGTACGATCCCGGGCGGCCCAAGGCCCACCACCTGAGCGTGCTGTGCGCGCAAGGCGTTACGGCGTGGGCGGTACAAGGCATCGAGCGCGGCGAACTGCTCGCCCTGCACTGGTCCACCGGTGCGAATGTGCTACACGACCCGGCGCTGCCCCTTCATCCGGTCAGCGTTTCCTTCATCACCCTTCCGGAATGGAGCACCATGGTACCCGAGGGCGTGCTTGAGCCCGGCACCGAAGCGGCCCACCTGGCCTTGGTACATGGTGGCATGCCCAGCGGTGCCATGCGCGATGAGCCCGTGCGCAGCCTGGGCGCCAAGTGCATCTACGTACACGATGATGTGACCGAACGCGCCGTGCTGGAGCGCCTGCCCAGTGCCCGAGCGCTGCCCATGCAAGGCCTGATGGTGCGCGGCGCCATTGCCCGTTCCCATGACGGCCCTGTGGCGCTTGTCCACCGCAGCACCGATCGCGTGGACATCGCCATTGCCGACCATGGCCGCGTGCTGCTGAGCAACACCTTTCCGGCACGCACCGGACAGGACCTGCTGTACTTCACGCTGCTGGCCTTGGAACAGTGCAGCCTTTCCACCAAAGGCACCACCGTACACATGAGCGGCACCCACCTGTCCGATGGCGAGCGCAACCTGCTGGGGCGATTCCTGGACCGTATGCGCCCCGCCATGGACGACCTGCCCGCTGACCTGGGCGCCACCGAAGGCGTGAAAGGCGACCGTTGGTTGGCCCTGTTGGAACAGTTCGCATGCGTATCGTAGGCGGCAAATACCGCAACCGCAGGCTGCATCCGCCGCGCGAGATCGCCGCACGGCCCACCACCGATTTCGCGAAAGAGGGATTGTTCAACGTGTTGCAGCACAGCATTGCGCTGGACGGCATCCGTGTGCTCGACCTCTTCGCCGGCACGGGCAACATCTCCCTCGAGTTCCTTTCGCGCGGTGCGGCGGAAGTGATCTCGGTGGACCAGGACCGCGTGCTCTTCAACTTCATGCAACGCATGGCGCGCGAGCTGAACGAAATGCACTGGCGCATGGTGAAGCAGGACGTGTTCACCTTCCTGAACGCGCATCGCGGCCGGTACGACATCGTGTTCGCCGATCCGCCGTTCCACATGGAAGGCATTGATCGGATACCTACCTTGGTGTTCAATGCCGGGCTGTTGGGCACGGACGGAACGCTGATCATGGAACACCAAGAGAAGCTCGACCTGAGCCACCTGCCCGGCTACCAGCGCACGCGGTCATACGGCCTGGTGCAGTTCAGCTTCTTCGCACCACCGGAACCGGCCAGCACCACGAACCCATGAGCAGCCCCATCGCGGTATTCCCCGGCACCTTCGACCCGATCACCATCGGGCACGTGTCCATTGTGCAGCGTGCACTGCCCCTGTTCAGCAAAGTGATCGTGGGCATGGGCGTGAACACCTCCAAAAAGACCATGTTCGACCCCGAGCAGCGCATCGCGTGGATCAGGGATGCGTTCGCCGGCGATGACCGTGTGGAGGCCGTGACCTTCGAGGGCCTTACCGTGGAACTGTGCAAGACCGTTGGCGCGCGCTTCATCCTGCGCGGCCTGCGCAACAGCACCGACCATGGCTACGAGCGGAGCATTGCACTGATGAACCGCCAACTGGCCGGCGTGGAGACCATCTTCCTGCCATCGGCACCCGAACATGCGCACATCAGCAGCACCATTGTGCGCGAACTGATCGCCAATAAGGCCGACGTTTCGGCGTTGGTCCCCATGGACCTTCGCCCTGCACGCTGATGAGGCGCCTGCTGCTGCTCTCCCTGTTCGCACTGCCCCTTGCGCTCTGCGCCGGCAACTTCACGATCGTGTTGCAGGCGCCGGCCTATAGCGGACAGGTGGCACGGCTTTATCGCTACGACGACCTGTACACCCTGCGCATGGTGCGCATTGCCGAAATGCCGATCGGTGATGACGGCACGGCCACATTGAGCACGGATGTGCAAGGCGTGAACAAGCTTCAATTGCGTATCGGCGATGTGAGCGGCGACCTCTTCGCACGGCCCGGTTCAACGTTGAACATCCTGTTCCCCCAGCCCACCGTACGCACCGCACGCAGCCTGGGCAACACCACCCGCGTGGACCTCGAATTCCGCGACCTCGATGCCATGGACATCAACGCGCTGGCCACCGACCTGAACGAGCGCGTGGATGCCTTCATTGCCGAGGACCTGGCCACCGACCAGGCCGCCGGCATGCAGGCCGTGGGCGTGCGCCGCAGCAGCGATGCACCGCCTGACACCACGGCACCCGCGCGGCCCGCAACGCTCTTTGTAACGCCGGTGCTGAGCCAGGCCCGTGCGGACAGTTTCGAGCTGAAGCTGCGGCGCTTCTATGCCGAAGTGAAGGACCCGTGGTTCGCGCATTACCTGGACAATAGCATGGCCGGCCTGCACCAGGGCACGCACGTGAACGATAAGACCACCTACGAGCGCTGGATCAAGGGGCGGCCCATCCACTACGACGACCCCGAGCAAGTGCGTTTCCTGCGCAGCTTCTTCGCTGATCTGCTCCCTGCCTTCGTGGTGCGCTACCACGATGCAGCGTTGAACAAGGCGATGGCCGAACGCAATGCCGACAGCCTGAAGGCCCTGTTCGCCAAGCACGACTTCCTGAAGGACAACGACCGCCTGTGCGAACTGGTGGCCATGGACCAGCTCTACCTGAACTTCCACGCCAAGTACCTGAGCAAAGGCGCCGTGAAAGAGATGCTGACGACGTGGTCCACTTCATCGGCCTACCCGGAGCACCGACGCTTGGCCGCGAACATGTTGTGGGACCGCACCACCATGCTGTCCGGCAGCCGCATGCCCGTAATGCTGCTGGAGAACGAACGCGGCCAACGGGTGGACCTCGACAGCCTGCTGAACGGTCCGGTGTGCGTGGTGATCACCGCCAGTTGGTGTACCTATTGCGAACTGGAGTTCGCGGGACTGGAACAGTTGCACCAGACCTACAAGGACCACGTGCGCATCATCGCCATCAGCCTGGACAGCACGCTGACCGCACTGCGCAGCTACCGAAAGGCGCATCCGGGGCAGGAATTCATCTGGTTGCACGCACAGGCCGAACAGCAATTGCGCGAGGACCTTCGCCTGCGCAGCCTGCCCACCTTTTACATGCTGAACGATGGCGTGCTGGCCCACTCGCCCGCGCCCTTGCCAAGCAAAGGCCTGGGTGCCTTGTTCCAACAGGTGAAAGTGGCCACCGAACGCGACGGCCGCATCAAGGTCTGGGACGATTGATCGATCAGTGCTGCCGGGCTTCCCAGGCCTGCACTACGGGCAACAGCGAAGGGTAGGTATCCGCCTTCATGGCCTGCACCTCGGCCGTGGTCATCCAACGGACCTCCTCAATATCCTCCTCATGCTGCGGCACCAAGGCCTCTGCCGATGAGCCACGCATGAGGTACCAGTCCGTGCGTTTCAGGTGCTGGTGCCCTTTGCGTTCGTAGGTGTGCCAGGTGCAGGGCAGTTCACCGGTAATGCGCAGCTCGTTCAGGCCGCACTCTTCGTTCACTTCGCGCAGCGCTGCCTCCGGAATGCCTTCACCGGGGTCCACTTTGCCCTTCGGCAGGTCCCAGGTACCGAGGCGCCGGATCACCAACAAACGGCCCTCTTCATCGGTAACGGCACCACCGGCTGCCTGAACGAAAACGTAGTCCGCGCGGAAGGCGTCCCAGATGTCCTTGAGCGGCAGGCCGTGAACGAAAAGTCCCTGGATGTCCGTTGTTTGCACGAAGGACCGTACGGCCTCCTGTAGTTCGGCCAGTGCATCGATCCGCAGCAGCAGCCACTGGTCCGGCAGGGCGGCATCGGGCGGTGCGTCGGCGATCACCAACGGCCTTCCCTCCATGTAAACATCATACCTTCGTGCCATGCCTTCCCAGCTCGATCCCGCGCTCAAAGTTGCTGAATTCCTCCTCCAGATCAAGGCCGTCAAACTTAGCCCGAAGAAGCCCTACACCTGGGCCTCTGGATGGAAAAGCCCGATCTACTGCGACAACCGCAAGACCCTCTCCTACCCGGCGGTGCGCACCTTCATCCGCCAGCAGTTCGTGCATGTGATCAACAGTGAGTTCGGCCGGCCGGACATGATCGCCGGCGTGGCCACGGGCGGCATTGCCCACGGCGCGCTGGTGGCGCACGATATGGGGCTCCCCTTCATCTACGTGCGCAGCGATGCCAAAGGCCACGGCCTGCAGAACCAGGTGGAGGGCGATCTTACCGTGGGCCGCAGCGTGGTGGTGGTGGAGGACCTAGTGAGCACCGGCAAGAGCAGCCTGAACGCCGTGCAGGCCCTGCGCGATGCGGGCTGCGAAGTGAAAGGCATGGTGAGCATCTTCACCTACGGTTTCGACGAGGCCGCCAAGGCCTTCGCCAAGGAAAAGGTGTCCCTCCATTCGCTCACCAACTACAGCGTGCTGCTGGACCAGGCCCTGCGCAGCGACTACATCACCGAGAAGGACCTGCTGCCGCTGAACGAGTGGCGCAAGGACCCTGCAGGATGGGGCGTGGCCAGCAAGGTGTGAACGGACAGTGGGCCCTTCGACAGGCTCAGGGCAAATAGTTGGGTCTTCGACGGGCTCAGGACGAGTAGTGAAAAGTGGCTTGAACAGATCGCGTAGCGCATGACCATCATCGAGAGCAAACAGGTGCAGATCGCCAAACCGGCGGCAGAGCTGTACACCTTCCTTCAGGACATGAACAACTTCCAGCAGCTGTTGCCGCAGGACCGCATCAGCGAGTGGAAGAGCGACGGGCGCTCGTGCTCCTTCAAGGTGCAGGGCGCGGCCACCATCGGGCTGGAACTGGTGGGCGGCGAGGCCCCCGGCCATGTGGTGATGAAGGCCACCGACCGCAGTCCCTTCCCGTTCACGCTGGACGTTTTCCTGAACGAGGAAGGCGGCGTGACCACGGCATGGCAGGAGTTCAAGGGCGACATCAACCCCTTCATCAAGATGATGGTGGAGAAGCCGCTGAAGAACCTCTTCGACCACATTGCCGACCGGATGGCGAAGATCCACGGATAGAAAATGCGCGTGTGCTCATTTGTTCATGTGCCCATGTGCTCATGTGGGCATGTGCTCATGTGGTCATGAAGTCATGCCGGGTCCAACGGGTGTTCCACACAGTTCCTTAACGCAACATGGCGAGCCGTAGAAACAGGACACGCGACGACGACGCCAAGCCGGCCAAGCTGACCAAGGCCACGCTCCGCAAGTTCTTCCGGCTGTTCCGCTACCTGCGTGCCTACCGGGTCACCTTTGGTGTGGGCATGCTGCTGCTGCTGGGCAACAGCCTGCTCAGCATGGTATTCCCCGGCCTCATGGGCAAATTGGTGGACGCCACCAAGGGCGAACTGCCGCGCGACGCCGAGGCCCTGCTCGACCTCTCCAACATCGATTCCGTGGCGCTGCTGCTGCTGGGCGTGTTCGCGCTGCAGGCCCTGCTCGGCTTCGGGCGCATCTACCTCTTCTCTTACGTTACCGAACACATGCTGGCCCGATTGCGGCAGGACACCTACGAGCATCTGCTGAAGCTGCCCATGAGCTTCTTCGCCACCCGGCGCGTGGGCGAACTGAACAGCCGCATCAGTGCCGATGTGGCCCTGTTGCAGGACACCTTCACCACCACCCTGGCCGAACTGGTGCGCCAACTGGTGATCGTTACCGTGGGCCTGGTACTGCTCACCGCGCTCTCACCTCAGCTCACCCTCACCATGCTCGCCAGCATCCCCGTGGTGGCCGTGGTGGCCGTGCTGTTCGGGCGCTTCATCCGCAAGCTGAGCAAGGAGGTGCAGGACCGCATTGCCGACACCAACGTGGTGGTGGACGAAACGCTGCAAGGCATCCAGAGCGTGAAGGCCTTTGCGAACGAAGCGTGGGAGGCCATGCGCTACGGACGCAGTGTCACCGCCGCTCGCGGACTGGCCATGAAGGGCGCACGGTGGCGCGGCGCATTCGTCAGCTTCATCATCCTGTGCATGTTCGGGGCCATTGTGCTGGTGATCTGGCGCGGTGTGCATCTGAAGGAGGAAGGTGTGCTCAGCACCGGCGAACTGGTCACCTTCATCATGTACTCGGTGTTCATCGGGGCCAGCATCGGCAGCATACCGGAATACATCACCAACGTACTGAAGGCCGTGGGCGCCACCGAGCGACTGATGGACCTGCACGATGAGCCCGGTGAGGCCATCGACCTCGGCCCCAAGGGCGCGCCACTGCCCATCGAAGGGCGGATCGCGTTCCAGCACGTCTCGTTCCACTATGCCTCGCGGCCCGATATGCCCGTGCTGCGCGATGTGACGTTCACTGCCGAACCGGGGCAACGCATTGCGCTGGTGGGCCCCAGTGGCGCGGGCAAGAGCACCATTGCCTCCATTGTGCTTCGTTTCCACGACCCGGTGAACGGCACCGTGCTGATCGATGGGAAGGATGCCCGCGACTACCCGCTTACCGCACTACGCGACCGCATGGCCATTGTGCCGCAGGAAGTGCTGCTCTTCGGGGGCACCATCCGCGAGAACATCGCCTACGGCAAGCCCAACGCCACCCAGCAGGAGGTGGAGGAGGCCGCGCGCAAGGCCAACGCGCACAGCTTCATCAGCAGCTTTCCGGAAGGGTATGGCACCGTGGTGGGCGAACGTGGCGTGCAACTGAGCGGCGGCCAGCGACAACGGATCGCCATTGCGCGCGCCGTGCTGAAGGACCCCGCGATCCTGATCCTGGACGAGGCCACCAGCGCACTGGACAGCGAGAGCGAACGCTTGGTGCAGGAGGCACTGGACCAACTGATGAAAGGCCGCACCAGCCTGGTGATCGCGCACCGCCTGAGCACCATCCGCGATGCCGACCGCATCCTGGTGCTGGACAAGGGCGTGGTGGTGGAGAGCGGTACGCATGAGGAGCTGATCGCTGATGGCGAGGGCTTGTACCATGGCTTGCATATCCTACAGCGATCCACCAACGCATGATGCCGTACACGTCCATCCTTCGTGCTGCATTCTTCCTTGCGGCCTTGGTTTCCGTAGCGACCCTGATGGCCCAAACCCCGGGCATGGCGGTGTTCGGAACGGTACGCGATATGAATACACGCGACTCCATCCCCTTCCCTACGGTACTAATAGAGGAAGTGGGGGCAAAGGAACCGCCCATGCCGATCGTGACCACCGCGCGGGGCCGGTATGAGGTTACCCTAACTGCACAGAAGACCTACTTGATCCGTTATGGTGCACCGGGCAAGGTGATGAAGTCCGTGCAGTTGGAACTGAAAGGGCCTAGTGATGAAGATTGGGCCTATGGCTTTGGAATTCACATCGACATCGTGTTGATGGACAGCCTGCCAGGCGTGGACTACAGCGTGCTGAGCGAGCCATTCGGTATAGCACGGTTCAATGCCGAGACCAAGAATTATGAGTGGGACATCGAATACACGCGTTCCATGGCCGACCGTCAGAAAGCGCTACTTGATGCCTATCGCGAACGCTTGCAACAACAGCAGGATAGCGGACGCTGAGCCTGCTCGTTCATGCGAAGAGCTATAGCTCCACCTCCACCACTTTCTTCGTCGTTCCTGACAGCTCGATGAGGAGTTCATTCAACTTGGGCACCGTCAACTGACCCGGGCATTGTAATCCCGCGCCGCCTTAGCACCATCTGCGATACCGAGCGGATACTGGCGCAGCATATAGGCATGGCGATAAAGCGTGGTACATTTAAAGCGCGGATGTCGGATGAAGAGGGGCTAGAATTTAGCTTGCATCTATTGAAGTGATATACCAACGCCCGATCGCAATCGTTCAGAACCCAAATGCATAAGGGTTAGCAATAGATCAGCGACAAACCCAAAGTGAAATGACAGCCTATTCAGCAATGGCTTTGGTGCAACTCACCTTCAGCGTTGATAACGCCACCTTTACCGGCACCAACTTCGGCATCCGTATGGAAGGCATACAGGACGCCAGCATCACGCGGTGCAGCTTCGATGTGCCCACACCCTTCAACCCCGGCATCGTGGGTGCCACCTACGGTGTGTACAGCGACGAATGCACCGGCTATCGCATCCAGGAGAACAGCTTCTTCACCAACCAGCCCGGATCGCCGCGCAAGGTGGGCCTCATAATCAAGGACAGCGGCACCAACTACAACACCTTCTACAACAACACCTTCGACAACCTCTACACCGGCAGCATCATACAGGGCCAGAACGCCGGCACCGACGATGCCCTGGGACTGGAGGTGAAGTGCAACGACTACGGCTTGGCCGATGCCAACAGTTTCGATGTGGCCCTCACCGGCGGGCCCGTGCGCGTGCAAAGGATGCAGGGGGAGCCGATAACGATTATCAGCGATCCTGCACAGTTGAAGAACCCCGCCGGCAACCGCTTCAGCGTGGATCACGAAGCGAACCCGGGCAGCTACGATGCGGAATCCGATTGGCATGTGCAGGCGACAGCGACAGTGGTGGATTATTTCCATCACACACCCACCCCAGGAAACCGAACTAAGCCAAGTTATTCCAGCGCGAGCGCTGAGATCGTCCTGTCTAACCAGAACGCCTTCTGGCCGAACAAATCGGTTGCCTGCCCCAGCTTGCTCGACGATGGCGGCAAGGAAGTGAAACGCCTGATGGCCGAAGGCGAGCACGAGGAGTACGAGAACAGCAAGGATGCCTACGATGCCACCAAGGACGATGGCGACACCTACACGCTGCTGGGCTATGTGAGCGACCCCAGCAAGAGCAGCGCGCAGGTGCGCAATGCCTTGCAGAGCGTGGCGCCCAAAGTGAGCGCCGAGGTGTGGCAGGCCGCCTTCGAGCGTAGCCCCGCCATGAGCGCCTGGCACATCACGCAAGCCTTGCTGAGCAACAGCCCGCTGCAGAGCGAGGTGCTGCTGATGGTGGATGACTATGGCCTGCCAACCGGCTATGCCAGCATGGTGCATGCCGCGCAGACCGGCGTGAACGTGCTTACGTTGCTGGAGAGCAGCATGGCCAAGCACGGCGGCAACAAGGCTGAGGCCCTCCACGACCTGGGCCGCATGACCTGGCTGGACAGCCTGAACCTGGACCAGGCGCTGGACAGCCTGCTGCTGCTGCACACCCTGCTGCCTGCCGACAACCATGCGCTGGCCGCCAGCGGCGTACACCTGGCCAAGGGCGACTACAGCGCGCTACTGGCGCTGGCCCTGGCCGAAGAGAGCGCGAGCGATGCACCGGAGCGCTACACCCTGTTGAAGCATCTTGCGCAACTGGAACTGGCCGGTAACTGGGCTGAGCCCGATGAAGCCCTACGCAATTGGTTGAGCAACTTGGGGCAGCAGCGCGAAATGCTGGGCAGCGCATGGGCCAATGCCTGGCTGCACGCACTGGGAGCAGATCTGCCCGAGGAAGTGATCGTGCTACCGGAAACCGGACCGAAGAGCGCGGGCCGCGGGCGCCATGTGCAGCCCGTGCAATGGCCTGCGGAAGAGATGCTGGAGGTCTTTCCGAACCCAGCGCGGAATGAGGCCTACGTGGTGTTCGAGAGCTCGGCAGAAGCGAACTCCGGCGAACTCCGGCTACTCGACCTGCATGGACGCAGCATCAGCAGCCAGCGAATCCAAAGCGGCCAAGGCATCACCCTAGTGGACCTCACGGGATTGGGCAGCGGAGTGTATCTGCTCGATCTGCGGATCGATGGCGCACCAGCTGCGCAAACAAAGCTGGTGGTGCAGTAGCGCATGCGCTGCATTGTATTCATCGCTAGCCTGTTTGTTGGAGCCCTGGCATTCGGCCAGGGCTTCAACAAGCGCTACGATGCCTTTGGGTGGGGCTTCGCCCAAACAGCATTTTGCATTGAAACCTTGCCGGATGGTTTCATGGTGATTTCCGCGAGCAGCGATTATGACAGCATCGCCCCAGGTGAGTCCTTTTTCCATTCCTCCGTGCTCCTCACAAGACTCAACCCAAACGGTGACCGGCTTTGGGAAAAGCGCGCTTGGAGACCTTGGCATAGTGCATTTCCCGGTTGGAGTAACTGCTGCGACACTGCTCCTAACAATGGATATGTCACGGGTGGAACGAGCGAAGACACAACCGGCCTCGGCGAAGTCTATCTAATGCGCTTCGATGCCAACGGAGACACCCTTTGGACAAGAGTCTTTGGCGATCCGAATGGCAGTAATTTCTGGAGCGGCCAACAAGCGAAGCGCACCATGGATGAAGGCTTCCTTATCGTTGGCTTTACAGGTCCTATCGCTGCCACGAGTTGGCTGGGGTTCGCCCTTCGCACGGATCTCGATGGTAATGAACTGTGGCGCGCCACTTATCCATGGCCCGGAAGTCCGTACAGCGCCCTGTCGAGTTTTTCAACCTTGCCCGGAGGCGATTTGTTCATGTGTGGCACTCGATTTATGACGGTAAATAACGGAGACTACTCGGTGCAACGCACAGATGGGTCGGGTGGACTTCGCTGGCGCGTGAGTTGGGGAGGTCCCTTCACGGATGGAATTACGCAAGTCGCTACAGGATCAGATGGTCATGCGCTGGCTTGCGGCATTCGGAGCTATGCAGCCGGCTACACCTCCTCACAGCCGTATCTGGCCAAGCTCGATTCAAGCGACGGCTCCATCATGTGGGAAAAAGAATACGGCCCCAAGCTTTACTCCCACTTGTTCTACAGCCTGCAAGAATGCCCGGATGGCAATGTGATCGCAGCAGGCAGGTGCTTCGAGCAGCCAGGCCCCACGGTTCAGAAAGGCCTTCTGGCATTGACAAGTGCCGCCGGAGATAGCCTATGGAAATACTACTACTTCTACGTCGATACCTTGATCAGCACCGGTCAAGGGACATTCTACGATGTCATCCAAACACAAGACGGCGGATTCATCGCAGCTGGATCAGTCAACAACCCCGTGGGTCAGGGCAATCCTCCAGGCTATTCGCAAGACACCTGGGTGGTGAAGGTGGATGCCGATGGCTGCATCATCCCCGGCTGCAACAGCGTGGGCATTGCCGAGCAGGCCACCAACCTGCTGGGTGCGATCAGCATTTGGCCCAACCCGGCGCACGGCCAGACCACCGTGCAACTCACACTTCCACCGGGCGTTGCCAATGGTCCGTTCGAGCTAACGCTTGTGGCCACTGATGGGCGGGTGGTGCGCCGCGAGCGCATCGCGGGCAATGGCGAGCACACCTTGGCGTTGCATGAACTGCCTGCGGGCATGTACTATGTTCACGTGGCCGATGGGGGCAAGTGGTTGACGGGGGGCAAGCTCATGGTGGAATAACCACCTCACAGCTCCACCTCCACCACCTTCTTCGTAGCGAAGAACTCCTCCTCGAAGTGCTCGGATAGTTCGTGTACGCGGTAACGCTGCTTGATGGGCAGCAGTTCATCGGCGAGCTCGCCGCCTTTGAGGTAGAAGAGCTTGCCCTCGCCCTTGGGCACCAGGTGCTTCGTCATGCGCAGGAACTCAGGCAGGGTGGTCACGGCGCGGCTCACCATGAAGTCGTAGCGCTGCTTGTGGTCCTCGCTGCGCACCTGTTCGGCGGTGCAGTTGGTGATGCCGAGGCCTTGGATGACACCCTGCACGGCGGCGATCTTCTTGCCGATGCCATCGATGCCGTGGAAGGTGCGGTCGGGGAACATGATCGCCAAGGGCACCAAGGGGAAGCCGCCGCCGGTGCCCACGTCCACGATGCGCGTGCCTTTCTTGAACTGGACCACCTTGGCGATGCCCAACGAGTGCAGGATGTGCCGCTCGTAGAGGTGTTCGAAGTCCTTGCGGGAGATTAGGTTGACACGCTCGTTCCACTCGGCATAGAGCGGCCCCATGCGGGTGAAGCGGTCCCGCTGTTCCAGCGTGAGCTCGGGGAAGTACTTGAGGAGCAGGTCCATGATCAGATGATCAGAAAATTAGATGATCAGAGGATTGACGCGGATGAGGGCACTTACTGGTTATGCTGCCGCGTGCTCTTCGCTTGCGTAGCACTCCATGGTATGGCCCACGCGATACACCCCCATGCTGACCCAATAAAATGTGCTGACCGATCTTTCACACACCTGTACTGATCAGCGAGCGCATTCCATTATCTGATCGTCCGATCTTCTGATCGACCGATCCTCTTCAAATATGGTCCTTGCGGTCCTCCATCAGGTTCAGCAGGAACTCGCGGGCGCGGAACAGTTGGGCCTTTACGGTGCCCAGGGGCAGGTCCAGTTCCTCGGCGATCTCCTCGTAGCTGTACTCCTTGTAGTAGCGCAGTTCCACCAGGGTGCGGTAGCGCGGCTTCAGCTTGTCCACCACTTCGCGCATGATGGCGTTCTTCTGCTCGCGGATGGCGATATCCTCCGGGTGGAGCGCATCGCTCTTGAGCTCGATCGTCATCTCATCGCCATCGTCGGTGCCAATGGGATTGTCGATGGAGAAGGTCTTCTTCTTCTGCTTGCGGATCCAGTCGATGCAGTTGTTCGACGCGATCTTGAACAGCCAGGTGCTGAACGCGTAGTTGGGCGTGTACTGCTTCAACCGGTGGAAGGCCTTGCCGAAGGCCTCGATGGTCAGGTCCTCCGCATCGTCCTTGTTGTTGATCATCTTCAACAACATGAAGTAGATGCTGTCGCGGTAGCGGCCCATCAGTTCGGCGTAGGCCTTCTGATCGCCCTTGTCCACGGCACGGCGCACGAGCAGGTAGTCGTACTGCGCCTTTTCGCTGAGGTTCTGGTTCACTTCCATCGCTTGGGCTTGACGAGGATCGTGCTGGTGTACAGCAACGGATCCAAAAGTAGGAACAGCCATTCCAGGGGTAATGCGAACCAGGCCAGTGCGCCGGCGTGCAGCTTGCGCATGGCCATGGTGGTAATGGGTAACAGCACGGCCAGTTCAACGGCCAGTCCGATGGCGGCCTCGCGCCACTGGGCACGCACCAGCAGGTACACCAAGGCCGCCCAGAACACCATGCGCGCCAGGGGCAGCAGCATCAGCAGCACCTGGTGGCCGAAGCGGTAATGTACCGCGGTGGTGTAGTGGCGGCGTTTGCGGCGTACCCACGCCAGCAGATCGGGCGATGGGCGGGTGGTCATGAACGAGCGCGGATCGGCCACCACGGCCGTGTTGCGCCCACGGGCCACTTCGTTGATGAACAGGTCGTCGTCGCCGCTCATGAGGTTGCTGTGGCGGCGCGGCCCTTTCAGGTTGAAGAAGAGCTCGCTGGTATAGCCCAGGTTGCGGCCCACGCCCATGTACGGCAGGCCCGCCATGGCGAAGCCCATGTACTGCATGGCCTTGCTCACCCCATCGTAGCGCTCCAGCACGTTGCCCAGGCCGGGCTGCGGCGCATAGGGGCTGTGGCCGATCACGATCTGGCGCCCGTTGCGGAAGCCGGCGGCCATGGTGCTGATCCAGTCCGGACCGGGGGGCACGCAATCGGCATCGGTCAGCAGTACATCGGGGTACTTGGCCGCGCGCAGGCCCACACCGAGGGCGATCTTCTTGCCGTAGTTGAACTTCTCATCGGCCTGTATGTTCACCGGCCGCAGGCGCGGGTACTGGGGCTTCATCCATTGCAGGATCTCCCACGTATCGTCGTCGCTGCGGTCGTTCACCACCACCACTTCGTACTCCTTGTGGTCCTGGCGCATCAGCACGGGCAGCAGTTCCTCCAGGGTGCGGGCCTCGTTGCGGGCACAGATCACCACGCTGATGGGGCGCTCGCGATCGGGCTCCACCTGCGGCTTGCGGAAGGCCAACCGGGCGAACATGGCCACGTGGTAGACCAGGAGCACGAACAAGGCTCCCACCATGACCTGAAATGCAATGGACCACATTTACGAATGGAACGGGGACTCTACTGCCCCATGGACGGCGAAGCTACCCGGCCGCCAAGCAGGCACCGGGCACTTGGCGGGTCAGTTATGAACACCGGCGGCGTGGATGTCCGCCGGGGGCGCCCCGCCTACCTTTGCCGCCCTGTAAAACCATGGAATTCAAGCTGATCGGCAACGACCCCGGATCGCAGGCGCGGGCGGGCGAGCTCCATACCGACCACGGCATTGTGCGCACCCCCGTGTTCATGCCCGTGGGCACACTGGGCGCCGTGAAGGCCGTACACCCCCGCGAGCTGCGCAACGACCTGGACGCGCCGATCATGCTCAGCAACACCTACCACCTGTACCTGCGTCCTGGGGTGGACGTGCTAGAGCATGCCGGCGGGTTGCACAAGTTCAATGGGTGGGACCGCCCCATCCTCACGGACAGCGGCGGTTTCCAGGTGCACAGCCTCAGCGACATCCGCAAGATCACCGAGGAGGGCGTGAAGTTCCAGAGCCACATCGATGGCAGCCGCCACCTCTTCACCCCCGAGAGCGTGATGGACATCCAGCGCAGTATCGGCGCCGACATCTGCATGGCGTTCGACGAGTGTACGCCCTGGCCGTGCGAAATGGCCTACGCCGAGAAGAGCATGCACATGACCCACCGCTGGCTGGACCGCTGCATCGCGCGCTTCAACAGCACCGAGCCCAAGTACGGCCACGAGCAGGCGCTCTTCCCCATTGTGCAGGGCAGCACCTTCCCCGAACTGCGCAAGCGGAGCAGCGAGTACATCGCCACCAAGGGCGCCGTGGGCAATGCCATCGGCGGCCTCAGCGTGGGCGAGCCCGAAGAGGAGATGTACGCCATGGCCGAGCTGTGCTGCGACATCCTTCCGAAGGACAAGCCCCGCTACCTGATGGGCGTGGGCACCCCGTGGAACCTGCTGGAGAACATGGCGCGCGGCGTGGACATGTTCGATTGCGTGATGCCCACCCGCAACGGTCGCAACGGCATGCTCTTTACCCGCGAGGGTGTGGTGAACATCAAGAACCGCCAATGGGCCGACGACCACAGCCCCCTGGACCCCGGTGCGCACAGCTGGGTGGACACCGCCTACAGCCGCGCCTTTGTGCGCCACCTGTTCCAGAGCAACGAGATGCTGGGCCAGCAGATCGCCAGCCTGCACAACCTGGGCTTCTACCTGGCGTTGATGAAGGAGGCCCGCGAACGCATCCTGGACGGTAGCTTCACCAGCTGGAAGAACGCGTTGTTGCCGAAATTGAAGACGCGCCTGTAGCCCGCCAACCGTCCGCCCGTGTTCCGCACCCTCGACCGCTACATCATCCGGCAGTTCCTCGGGACCTTCGCCTTCCTGCTGGTCATCATCATGATGATCGCGGTGGTGTTCGACATCAGCGAGAAGACCGAGGACTTCGCCAAGATGAAGGCCACCACGGGCGAGATCGTGTGGGACTACTACCTCAACTTCATCATCTACTACAGCAACCTCTTCAGCGGGTTGTTCATCTTCCTGGCGGTGCTGCTCTTCACCAGCAGGCTGGCGCACCGCACCGAGATCGTGGCCATGCTCAGCAGTGGCGTCAGCTTTCCGCGCATCATGTGGCCCTACTTCCTGGCCGCCACCATGCTCACCGGCTTTTCGTTGGTGGTGAACCACAAGCTGCTGCCCGCGGCCAACAAGGTGCGCCTGGCCTTCGAGGAAACGCACATCCGCGCCACCTTCTTCGTGGCCGCGCGCAACATCCACCGCGAGATAGCGCCGGGCTGCATTGCCTACTTCGAGTCGTTCGACGCACAGCACCGCATGGGCCAGCGCTTCAGCCTGGAGCAGTGGGAGAACGGCGCCCTTACCGCCAAGCTCACCAGCGACCGCGCCAGCTACGATACCCTTACCGATCGCTGGACCATTCACGACTATGTGCTGCGCACCATGCACGGCACCGACGAGCACGTTACCCATGGCCGCAGCCTGGATACCCTCATCAACCTGAAACCCTCGGACATGGGCCAGCGCTGGGAGACCAGCATGTCCATGGGCTGGCAGGAACTGAACGACTACATCGACGCCAAGCAGGCCCAGGGCGATAGCGCCGTGGGGCCTTACCTCATTGAGAAGCACCAGCGCACCGCCTACCCCTTCGCCACCTACGTGTTCACGCTCATCGGTGTCAGCATCGCCAGTCGCAAGGTGCGCGGCGGCACCGGCCTGCACCTGGCGCTGGGCGTGTTCCTGATCCTGCTCTACATCTTCGCCATGCGCCTAGCCACCGTGGCCGCCACCAATGCGGGGCTCAATCCCTTCATTGCCGTTTGGATGCCCAATATCCTGTTCGCGCTGGTGGGCGTGTATATCTATCGGAATGCGCCGAAGTAGGGAGAGGCGCGGTGGTGTGGAGGGGGGATGTTATGGGGTGTGGGGAATGGGGAATGAAGAATGTAGAATGTAGAATGTGGAAGTTGGAATGGACCAAAGGGGCGTTGGGGAGATGGTTGGGTAAGGTCCGTGGAGGCAGGTGGCGCAGTGCCGAGACCTGCTCAGGCATCCAAGTGTGAGGTGATCCTTTTATCGGCATATTACGATGCAGGTCCACTTCATCGTAATATTGCGATCTATTCGCACAGCCCATGGGTGTTACCAAAACGGACCTCTTTACCGCGCAACAGAACCAGCTGGCCACATGGGCCAAGGTGCTGGGGCATCCCGCGCGCATTGCCATTCTGCACCACCTGCTGAAACAGAACGCCTGCGTGTGCGGCAGTCTGGTGGAGGAACTGGGGTTGGCACAGGCCACCATCAGCCAGCACCTGCGCGAGCTGAAGGACGCCGGCCTGATCACCGGCACCGTGGAAGGCACCAGCGTGTGCTACTGCATTGAACCGAAGGCCTGGGCCAAGGCACAGGCCGCTTTCGCGAAGCTCTTCGCCGCTTACAAACCCATTGATAGCTGCTGCTAACATCAACGCGACTCCGGGTCAAGCCCGGAGAGACAACCCCATGAACACCGCACAAGAAACAAAGGACCTCGTCCGCGCCAAGTACGCGGAGATCGCCAAACAGGACAAGGCCACCAATGCCAGCAGCTGCTGCGGCGCCGGTGGATGCAGTACCGAAGTGGCCACCATCATGAGCGACGACTACACGAAGCTCGAAGGCTACAATCCCGACGCCGACCTCTCCCTGGGCTGCGGACTGCCCACCGAGTTCGCGCAGATCAAGCCCGGCGATACCGTGCTCGACCTGGGCAGCGGCGCCGGTAACGACTGCTTCGTGGCCCGCGCGGCCACCGGTCCCGACGGACGCGTGATCGGCGTGGACTTCACCCCCGAGATGATCGCCAAGGCAAAGGACAACGCCCGCAAGCTGGACTACCAGAACGTGGAGTTCCGGCAGGGCGACATCGAAGCATTGCCACTAAGTGCCTGCATGGTGGATGTGGTGGTGAGCAACTGCGTGCTGAACCTGGTGCCCAACAAGCGCCAGGCGCTGAGCGAGGTGCTGCGCGTGCTGAAGCCAGGTGGGCACTTCAGCATCAGCGATGTGGTGCTGGTGGGCGAACTGCCTCCCGCCATACAAGGCGCAGCGGAGATGTACGCGGGTTGCGTGAGCGGAGCGCTGCAGGAGAGCGAGTACCTCGGCATCATCCGCGACCTCGGCTTCCTCGACATCACGGTGCAGAAGCGCAAGCCCATCGTGGTACCCGATGACATCCTCCGCAACTACCTCAACGCGGAGGAGCTCGCCGCCTTCAAGGCCAGCGGCACCGGCATCTACAGCATCACCGTGTTCGCGCGCAAGAGCAGCGTGGACTGTTGTGGCAGTGGCGTGGGTGCGACTCCGGGTCAAGCCCGGAGTGACAAAGAGGGTCAAGCCCGGAGTGACAAAGCGACCAACCCCGAAGGTGTGCATGCCCTGCCCGGTTGCGACCTGGGTGCGGGCTGCTGCTGAACCAACATAAGCCGCACGCCATGCTGATACCCACCCTGCTGCTCTCACTGCTCACGCCCTCCACACCCATGGACCGCACCCTGCATCCCGACCTGCAACGCTATGTGAACGACCGCGTTCTGCCCGCCGTGGCCGCCATCCCCGCGGAACGCAAGGAAAGCCTGGACCTCATCGCCGCCTTCGTGAAGGAGCGCAAGGCCGCCGGTGCCACCGCCGACCTCACCTTCATCTGCACGCACAACAGCCGGCGCAGTCACCTGAGCCAGCTGTGGGCGGCCACCGCGGCATGGAGCATCGGCCAGGACCATGTGCGCATGTACAGCGGAGGCACCGAGGCCACGGCCTTCAACCCACGCGCGGTGGCTGCGGTGGAACGCGCAGGCTTCCACGTGGTGAAGCCGGATGGGAAGAATCCGGTGTACGCGGTGTCCTTCAGCAACGAAAGGAATCCCGAGCAATGCTGGAGCAAGAAGTACGATGACCCAGCGAACCCCCAGAAAGACTTCTGCGCCGTGATGACCTGCTCGGAGGCCGACACCAACTGCCCCATCGTGCGTGGCGCGCTGGACCGCGTGAGCCTGCCCTACATCGACCCCAAGGAGGCCGATGGCACTCCGGAGGAAGCCGCGCGATACGATGAACGCTGCTTGCAGATCGCGGCGGAGCTATGGTACGTTATGCAGCAGGCCGCGCGATGAAAACTCACCACAGAGATACAGAGGTCACGGAGCACCCAAGCTGCAGCGGCTGTTGACCCACCTCTCTGTGTCCTCTGTGCCTCTGTGGTGAATGAGCAGTCCATTCCATGAGCAACTCCCTACCCACCATCGGCTTCTTCGAGAAGTACCTCACCGCCTGGGTGCTGCTCTGCATCGCCGCGGGCATCGCGCTGGGCAAGCTGGCCGGCAACGGCATGCAGGTGATCGCCGACCTGGAGATCAACACGGTGAACATCCCGGTGGCCATCCTCATCTGGCTGATGATCTACCCCATGATGGTGCAGGTGGACTTCGACAGCGTGCGTCGTATCGGTCCGCAGTTGAAAGGGCTCGGGCTCACGGTGGTGGTCAACTGGCTCATCAAGCCCTTCACCATGGCCTTCTTCGCGTGGGTCTTCTTCACCAAGCTCTACGCTGCCTGGATCACGCCCGAACTGGCGAACGAATACATCGCAGGGGCCATCCTCCTGGGCGCAGCCCCCTGCACGGCCATGGTCTTCGTGTGGAGCTACCTCAGCGGCGGCGACCCCAACTACACGCTGGTGCAGGTGAGCGTGAACGACCTGCTCCTGCTCGTGCTCTTCATCCCCATCGTGCAACTGCTGCTGGGCATCACGGGCATCGCCATTCCCTGGGGCGTGCTCAGCACCTCGGTCATCGTGTTCGTGGTGATCCCGCTGGTGGCAGGCTACCTCACGCACCGCTGGCTGATGCGCAGCAAGGGCGAGGCGTGGTTCAAGCGCCGCTTCCTGCCTGCGTTGAAGCCGCTCTCCATCACCGCACTGCTCGCAACGCTGGTACTGCTCTTCGCCTTCCAAGGCCAGCGCATCCTCGACAACCCCTTCGACATCCTGCTCATCGCCATCCCGCTCGCACTGCAGACCTACTTCATCTTCTTCCTCAGCTGGAAGGGCGGTCGTTGGCTGGGGCTGGACTACCGCACCTGCGCGCCGGCCAGCATGATCGGCGCCAGCAACTTCTTCGAGCTCGCCGTGGCGGTGGCCATCGCGCTCTTCGGCCTGAACAGCGGTGCGGCACTGACCACTGTGGTGGGCGTACTGATCGAAGTGCCGATCATGCTGCACCTGGTGCGGATCGCGAAGCGGTGGAAGTACGATACCGAGGAGTAATATCTTCAAGCCATGGAACCCCGCACCGCCTCCCTCCTCGACCTCTTCACCGAAGGCCGCACCCGCTTCACCAAGGTGCTCGACACGCTCACCGCGGCCGACCTGACGAAGAAGCTCGTGCCCTCGCCCAACAGCGCAGGCTTTCTCATCCGCCACATCGGCGACGTGGAGCTGCTCTTCGCGAAGAACGTGTTCGGGCTGCAAGGCGTGAACGTGCACGCCAGCACCGTGGCCAAGGGACATGATACCGGCGAGTGGACCGACCTGGACGCGCTGAAAGCCTATGTTCAGGAAAGCGCTGATACAGTGCGCCGCGCCATCGAGGCTACGCCCGATGCCGACTGGGACACGGTGATCGAAACGAAGGAGTTCGGGCGGAAGACCAAGGCCGAAGCGCTAGGCCGCATCGTGACGCACACGGCCTACCACGCCGGGCAGCTGGCCATGGTGGTGAAGTACGGATAGGGCCCACATCCGGTGCGACCGATGGACGCCTCCCTCCTCCTCATCCCCGCAGTTGCGCTCGCCGCCTCGCTTGTTACGCTGATCAGCGGCTTTGGGCTTGGCACCCTGCTGCTGCCGGTCTTCGCGCTCTTCTTCCCGCTGGAGGTGGCCATCCTGCTCACCGCCGTGGTGCACCTGCTCAACAACCTCTTCAAACTGGGGCTGCTGTGGAAGGATATCCAGTGGTCCACGGTCCTGCGCTTCGGTGTGCCCGGCATCCTGGGCGCTTACCTCGGCGCGCGGCTCATGCTCCTGCTCGGCACGCGCGATGCATTGTATCAAGGTGTGCTGCATCCCGTGGACCCGCTCGATCTCGTCATTGCCGGGCTCATGCTCGTGTTCGGCCTTTTCGAGCTCTCGAAGACCTTGAACACCCTCTCGCTCCCATCGAACTGGATGGTGCCCGGCGGACTGATCAGCGGCTTCTTCGGCGGACTGAGCGGACACCAGGGCGCACTGCGCAGCGCGTTCCTCCTGCGTAGTGGTCTCGGCAAGGAAGCCTTTATCGCAAGTGGTGTGGCCATTGCGTGTTTGGTGGACCTCACGCGGCTCCCCACCTACCTGCGCGGCGGATCCATGAACGGCATCCAGGACCAATGGCCCTTGTTGACCGCCGCAACGCTGGCGGCATTCATCGGTGCGTGGTGGGGCAAGAAGCTCATCCCCAAGGTGACCATGCGCGGCGTACAGCTCATCGTGGGTGTGTTGATCCTCGCCATTGCCGTGCTGCTCGCCACAGGCATCATCTGATCCGCACCCCATGATCACCACCCTCGGCCTCCGCGCCCACTGGAAGCAGGTCACCCTGCTCGTTCCCGATATGGCGTCAGCGAGCGACTTCGTGTGTATTCAGTTGAAGCGTAATGACGGCTCGCGATGACGGAGATCCTCAACCACCTCCAACGCATCCATCCGCTCAGCGCGAGCGATGTGGATGCGCTGCGCACGATCATCAGCGTGCAGGAACACCCGAAGGACAAGCTGATCCAGCGCCCGGGCACCGCCTGCCGCACCCTCTACTTCGTGGAGGAGGGCATCGCACGCATCTTCTACCGCAAGAACGACCGCGACGTAACGGAGCACTTCGCCTACGATGGCAACATGATCATCCGGGCCGAGAGCCTCTTCACCGCGCAGCCCACCACCAAAGGCATCCACGCCGTAACGGACATCCGCCTGGCGAGCATCCCCGCTCAGGCGCTCTTCGCCCTCTTCGATGCGCATCCGGAGATCGAGCGGCTCTTCCACCAATTGATCGTGCGCGAGTACGTGGCCGCCATCCACCGCGCCGAGAGCCTGCAGCTGAGGTCCGCCACCGAACGCTATCGCGAGCTGGAACAGGCCACACCGCTGCTGCAGCACGTGCCCCTCAAGTACATCGCCTCGTACCTCGGCATCACGCAGGTGAGCCTCAGTCGCATCCGCGCCAGCGTGAAGTGAGCACGGCGTTATTTATCATTTGAGAGATCCGCCCCTTCGCTGGTGCGGGAGCTTTGTGGTGGCCTTCCCTGATGCACGAACCACGGGAAGTTCGCGCCGCCCATGAACCCCACCCTCGGCCTCCGCGCCAACTGGAAGCAGTTCACGCTGCTCGTCATCGTCAATGCCTTCGTGGGCGGCATGGTGGGCATTGAACGCACGGTGCTGCCGGTGCTCGCCGAACTGGAGTTCGGCATCGCCTCGCACGCGGCGGCGCTCAGCTTCATCATGGCCTTCGGGGTCAGCAAGGCGCTGGCCAACTACTTCACCGGAAGGCTCGCCGCGCGCTACGGACGCAAAGCGCTGCTCGTCACCGGCTGGGTGCTCGCGCTGCCCGTGCCCTTCATGCTCATCTACGCGGATGCATGGGCTTGGATCGTGGCGGCCAACATCCTGCTGGGCATCCACCAGGGCTTCGCGTGGAGCAGCACGGTGGTGATGAAGATGGACCTCGTGGGCGAGCAGGACCGCGGCCTCGCCATGGGCCTCAACGAGTTCGCCGGATACCTCGCCGTGGGGGGCATGGCCTTCCTCACCGGCTACCTCGCCGCGCACTACGGACCGCGCCCCGTGCCCTTCCAGGTGGGCATCGCGCTGGCGGTGATCGGCCTGTTGATGACCGTGCTGTGGGTGAAGGACACCACGCACCACGTGGCCGCCGAGGCCGCGCAAAGCGCACTGCCCAAACTGAAGCGCGTGTTCGTGGAGACCAGCCTCACGCACCGCACGCTGGGCAGCGTTACGCAGGCCGGACTGGTGAACAACCTGAATGATGGCATGCTGTGGGGCCTGCTGCCCGTGTTGCTGCTCAACGAAGGGCTCGGCCAGGAACGCATCGGCCTCATTGCCGCCGTGTACCCCGCCGTGTGGGGCCTCGGCCAGCTCTTCACCGGCAAGCTCGCCGATCTGGTGAACCGCCGTTCGTTGCTCATCATCGGCATGGTGCTGCAAGGCGTGGCCATCCTCGGACTGCCCTTCGTGCACGCACAAGCGGCGTACATCGCGCTCAGCGCCGCGCTCGGTCTGGGCACCGCACTGGTCTACCCCACCTTCCTGGCCGTGCTCGCCGCACACACGCATCCGCAGCAACGCAGCGAAGCCGTGGGCGTGTTCCGCCTGTGGCGCGACCTGGGCTATGCCATCGGCGCGCTGCTCACCGGCCTCATCGCCGACCGCTTCGGCATCACGGCCTCCATCCTGGCCATCGGATCCGTTACGGTGCTCAGTGGCATCGTGGTATGGCTGCGCATGCCCAGCGAGCGCAAGTGCCTGGAGCCGGAAGACCTGAAGCCCTTGTTGGGACGCAGCGATGTGCGCGTGGTGGATGTGCGCAGCCCGGAGGAATATGCCAGCGGGCATCTGCCCGAGGCGGTGAACATCCCGCTCACCGAATTGCTGGAACGCGCGCGCAGCTGGTCGCCCCGGGAGCGCATCATCACCGTGTGCGCCAAAGGCGGCGGACGCAGTGCGCAGGCCGCGCAGGTGTTGCGCGACATCGGCTTCGGGCGCACGTGGTGGTTGTGCGGCGGGACAGTGGGGTGGCGGTGAGCCGCCATGTCTGACCCCATCAGACCAGCGCCGCGCTGAACACCCGCTGCATCGCATTGGCCCAAGGCCGTTCCCCTTCCTTACTGCCGCCCAGGTGACGATCGTCACCGTCCAAGTATGTTAGTGTTCACTTACTTTGTTCCGTTCCAACAACGCACCCCATGAACGGACAACGCAACATCGCCATTGGCTTCCTCACCATGGGGGCCTTCATGCTCTACGGCTTCCTGCTCATCTACCTGCGCGACTTCGCGCCCGACAAGCAGGCCTGGGTGGACAGCTACAGCGTGGGCAAGCACTTCGAGGCCCGGCTCGCGCACGT